>NZ_JAUCGS010000001.1:0-1093492 GCF_059916605.1 Chromobacterium sp. CCUG 30098
TCTTGCAGTGCAAGTGTTTGGTCATCGACCGAGCACTTACACCTATCGGTTATTCGTTCTGTTAAAGATCGGTGCAGGCCGCTGCGCTTCGTTTCCGCCGCTGCGTTGTCTGCTGAGGAGGTGAAATATACGTTACAGCCCTCGCTCCGTCAACACCTATTTTGAAAAAAGAGAGGATTTTTAAGATATCAACACCTAAGTTAATGATTTAAATGAATATCATCCATAAAGGATTTTACAAGAACTTTTGGGCAAGCCGGAAAACAAGGCTTCCCAGCTTGTTGTCGTCGGCAGATAAGCTGCGAAAGCGGGCAGATTTTCCCCGTTTTTTCCGAAAAACCCGCTTTCCGGCAAATTATTCGACGCAGACTTTATGCCTTAGTCATTAATTGTTAAGCTAAGCGCATCCCCACCGCCCAGGAGCCCTCCTCATGCAGCAAACCTTGCGTCAACGATTGGAGGGCCTGCCCGCGCCGTTTTACGCCTTGATGCTGAGCGACGTGCTGAGCGGGCTGGCGATGGGCGCCGGTTACGTCGCCATCAGCTGGTGGGTGGTGCAATCCGGCGGCGCGCGCGATATGGCGTGGTTCGGCTCGATCACCGCGCTGGTGATGTTGCTGTCGCTGCCGCTGACCGCGCCCTTGGGCGACCGCCTGCCCAAGAACCGGCTGATAGGCGGCGGCATGCTGTTGGCGATGTTGAGCGCCCTGCTGTTGGCGCTGATGGCGGCCATGGGCTGGTATCGCATCGGCTGGGTGATTGCGGTGGAGTCGCTGGCCATGCTGGCCTGGTCCATCGTGCTGCCGTCCATGCTGAGCATCGCCGCCGAGATGGTGCCGGCGGCCAGGCTGGGCGATGCGCTGTCCTTGCAGAAAAGCTCGCAGTCGGCGGGCAATCTGATCGGCCCGGTCTTGGGCGGCGGCCTGATGGCGGCGACCTCGCCCACCCTGACCCTGCTGGCCTATGCCTTCTTGCTGGTGGTGGCCGCCGCGGCCTCCTTATATGTGCGCGTGCCGCCGCGCGCGGCAGGCACCGTCCGCAGCCCCTGGCTGGAAGATATCCGCAGCGGCTTGTACGCGCGCTGGCGCATTCCGCTGGAACGCTATTGGACCTTGGCGGTATTCATCACCCTGGTGGCCTTCATGCCGCTGGTGACCACCCTGCTGCCGGTCAAGCTGCATGCGCTGGGCTTGTCCGCCGCCTGGCTGGGCGGTTGCGAGGCGGCGATCAGCGCCGGCATGCTGCTGGGTTCGCTATGGTTCACCCATGTGCTGCTGCGCCGCTTCAGCCGTTACCAGGCGCGCACCCTCGGCATGCTGGTCTGCGGCGTATTGATGCTGGTGGTGGCGCTCAGCGACAACCCTTGGCTGATCCTGGCCTGTTTCGCGGTGATGGGGCTGATGTTCGCGCTGAACCAGCTGATCGGCCAGACCCACCGCACGCTGGCGGTGCCGGAGAATTACCGCGCGCGCTTTTCCGCCATCAATGTGATGCTGGTGAAGATAGGCTCGATGCTGGGGCCGGCGCTGGCCGGAGCGCTGCTGCATGTGCTGCCGCTGGACCGGGTTTATCTGATATTCGCGTTGCTGCATTTGGCCACCGTGCTGCCCATGCTGCTGTTGCCGGGCTTGAAGGCTTTCCTGGAGCTGGACCACGAGGAGGTGAAGGATTGGTATTGGCGGCATCACCCGGAGGCGTTCCGCGATTTGGCGGCCGTGCCAGCCGCCGCCAAGCCGGCCTGTGAGACGCGCTGAGACGGATGCAAAAACGGCGGCCATCGGCCGCCGTTCGCGTTTCTATATATGGAGTGGATCAGAGCACGTAACGCGCCAGATCTTCGCGCTCGGCCACCTGCTCCAGCTTGCTGTCGACATAGGCGGCGTCGATCTCGCAGCGGCCGGCCTTGGCGTCGAACGCCACTTCTTCCAACAGCTTTTCCATCACGGTGTAGAGACGGCGCGCGCCGATGTTCTCGGTTTTCTCGTTGACCCGCCAGGCGATCTCGGCCAGGCGCTGGATGCCGGATTCGGCAAACTCCAGTTCCACGCCCTCGGTGGCCATCAACGCCTGGTACTGACGGGTCAGGCAGGCGTTGGTGCTGGTGAGGATGGCCTTGAAGTCGTCCACGGTCAGCGAGGAGAGTTCAACGCGGATGGGCAGACGGCCTTGCAGTTCCGGAATCAGGTCCGACGGCTTGGACAGCTGGAAGGCGCCGGAGGCGATGAACAGGATGTGGTCGGTCTTGACCATGCCGTACTTGGTGGACACGGTGGTGCCTTCCACCAGCGGCAGCAGGTCGCGCTGCACGCCGGCGCGCGACACGTCGGCGCCGCCCTGGCCTTCGCTGCGGCTGGTGACCTTGTCGATCTCGTCCAGGAACACGATGCCGTTCTGCTCGACGTTCTTCAGCGCTTCGGCGCGCAGTTCCTCGTCGTTGACCAGCTTGGCGGCTTCCTCGTCGATCAACTGCTTGCGCGCCTCCGTCACCTTCATCTTGGCCGTCTGTTTCTTGCCGGAGCCCATGCCCTGGAACATGCCTTGCAGCTGGCTGGCAAAATCTTCCATCCCCGGCGGGGCCATCACATTCATCTGCGCCGCCGGCGCGGCGATTTCGATTTCGATCTCTTTATCGTCCAGCGCGCCTTCGCGCAGCATCTTGCGGAATTTCTGGCGGGTGGCGCCGTCTTCCGGCTTGGCCTCCGCTTCCGGCTCGCCGCCGAAGAAACCGGCCTGCTGACGCGGGCGCGGCAGCAGCACGTCCAAGATGCGGTCTTCCGCCGCGTCTTCCGCGCGCGGGCGGTTGCGCTTGATGGCGGCGTCGCGGGTGTCCTTGATCGCCACTTCCACCAGGTCGCGGATGATGGTGTCCACATCACGGCCGACATAGCCCACCTCGGTGAACTTGGTGGCTTCTATCTTGATGAAGGGCGCGCCGGACAGCTTGGCCAGGCGGCGGGCGATCTCGGTCTTGCCCACGCCGGTGGGGCCTATCATCAGGATGTTCTTGGGGGTGATTTCGCTGCGCAGCGGCTCGGCCACCTGCTGGCGGCGCCAGCGGTTGCGCAAGGCCACCGCCACCGCGCGCTTGGCGGCGTTCTGGCCGATGATGTGTTGGTCCAGCTCGTGGACGATTTCCTGCGGGGTCATTTGCGTCATGACATTCTCCAGCCGGAAGCGGCGCTCCCGGCGATTTGATTCTTGAATCGGGCGGCTCAGTTGGCTGCCGGCTCTTTGCCTTCCGGCTCTTCGGCGTCGTCCAACAGCTCGATCACATGGTTGTGGTTGGTGTAGATGCAGATGTCGCCGGCGATCTCCAGCGACTTCTTCACCACCACTTCCGGCGCCAGATCGGTGTTTTCAAACAGCGCGCGCGCCGCGGACTGGGCGTAGGCGCCGCCGGAGCCGATGGCGGCGATGCCTTGCTCCGGTTCCAGCACGTCGCCGTTGCCGGTGATGATCAGGGTGCTGTTCTTGTCGGCGACGATCAGCATCGCCTCCAGCCGGCGCAGCATGCGGTCGGTGCGCCAGTCCTTGGCCAGTTCCACCGCCGACACCAGCAGATTGCCCTGATGTTTTTGCAGCTTGGCTTCAAAACGCTCGATCAGGGTGAAGGCGTCGGCGGTGCCGCCGGCAAAGCCCGCCAGCACCTTGCCGCCGTGCAGCTTGCGCACCTTGCGCGCCGAGGCCTTGATCACGATGTTGCCCAGGGTGACCTGGCCATCCCCGCCCAGCGCCACGCGATTGCCGCGGCGAATGGACACGATGGTGGTTCCGTCGAACTGTTGCATGTTTTGTATTCCAATAATGTCGCCACCGGCACTCCGCCGTGGCCAATGCTGCAAAATATGCAGGCAAAACCATGGATTGCAAGCGCCGGGCCGCTCCGGCGCGCCGGCGGACGCGAGGCTTGGCAAAATCCTTTTCCCGTCATTTATTTACCCACATCAATGACGTGAGGATATACGCGTTTTCCAGCTTGGATAATGAGAATAGTTTGTATTATCATCACCGTCATGAACCAGCGAATTCTTCAATACTCGGCGCTCTCCAGCACCGTGGGCCTGCATGCCCTGGTCTTCGTGCTGATGGGCGGCGCAGTGGCGATGCAGGCGCCGATCACGCTGCCGCGCGTCGCCAGCATGGAAATGATCAGCCTGGCCGCGCCCAGCAAGGCCGCCGCGCCGGCTGCACCCAAGCAGCAGCCCAAGCCCGAGAAAAAGCCGACGCCGCAGGTCAAGCCCACCCCGACGCCGAAGCCGACTCCGGTCAAACCCAAAGTAATGGCCACGCCCACGCCGGCCGCGCCCAGCGCCAAGGCCATCAGCGTGCCCACCGCCGCCCCCGCGGCGGAAAGCAAGCCCAGCGCGGCCACCAGCTCCGCCGAGGGCGGCAGCTCGCGCGGCCAGTCCGCCGACGCTAAACCCTCGATCACCGAGCCGATGTACCGGGGCGGCTATCTGAACAATCCCAAGCCGGCCTACCCGGCGCTGTCCATCGAGGAAGGCGAAACCGGCACCGTGCAGCTGCGGGTGCACGTATCCGCCCAAGGCCAGCCGCTGGACGTGGCGCTGGCCAACACCAGCGGCTTCCCGCGCTTGGACCGCGCCGCCCTGGCGGCGGTGAAGAAATGGACCTTCACCCCGGCCAAACGCGGCAATGAAGCTATCGCCTACACCTTTATCGTTCCCGTTGAATTTTCTTTGAAGTCTGGCCGATCATGAAATCCGCAGCGGCAATTCATCAGCATGGCTCCATGCTGGTGGCCACGACCATCGTCTTGGCCCTGATCAGTGGCACCATGGCAACAACTGCCCCCACCGTAGCCGAGCACACTCTTGATTCCGCTGCCGGGACGACGACAGCTACTCGCAAACCCTATTTCCGCGACCGACAGCTGAACAACCCAAAGCCCGTCTACCCGGCACAATCCATCGAGGAAGGCGAAACCGGCACCGTTCGACTACGGGTGCATGTATCCGCCCAGGGCCAGCCACGGAATGTGACGCTGGCCACCAGCAGCGGTTTCCCACGGCTGGACAACGCTGCGCTGGAAGCTGTCAAACGCTGGCGCTTCGTTCCTGCCCAACGCGGCGGCAAGCCCATTCCGTCCACTTTTCTCGTTCCCATTGAATTTTCTTTGAAGCCTGCAAAACCATGAATCTAATGACTGTATTCCAACAAGGGGACGCCGTGCTGGTCGCGGTGTTCATGATCCTGGTCCTGATGTCGGTGCTGACCTGGTACCTGATCCTGGTTCGCGGCGTCAGCACCTGGCATATCCGCCGCGCCAACAAGCAGGCCGAGGCCGCGCTGTGGGACGCCCCCAACTGGAAACAGGCGGAAACCCAGCTGCAGGATTCCCGCGCGCCCTTCGCCAACCTCACCCGCCAGGGCCTGGCCGCGCTGCGCCACTACCGCAGCCAGGCTGAGCGCCCGCTGGGCCAGAGCTGCGATCTGGACGAATTCCTGACCCGCGCCATCCGCAAGGGCCTGGCCCAGGAAAACGGCAAACAGGAAACCGGCATGACCGTGCTGGCCTCGGTGGGCTCCACCGCGCCCTTCATCGGCTTGTTCGGCACGGTATGGGGCATTTACCACGCGCTGGTGAACATCGGCGCGGCCGGCCAGGTCACCATCGCCGCGGTGGCCGGCCCCATCGGCGAGGCCCTGGTGGCCACCGCCGCCGGCCTGGCCGCCGCCATCCCCGCTGTGCTGGCCTACAACGCCCTGACCCGCATGCAGCGCATCATGGCTCAGGACATGGACTACTTCGCCCACGATCTGCACGCCCAGCTGCTGACTCAGTCCGGAGAGATCGATGGCCTTCGGTAGTTTCGACAAGGGCGGCTCCGCCCCAATGGCCGACATCAACACCACCCCGCTGGTGGATGTGATGTTGGTGCTGCTGGTGGTGTTCATCATCACCACCCCGCTGCTGACCAATACCGTCAAGTTGGATCTGCCGCAGGCCAGCGCCGCCGCGCAGCAGAGCCAGCCCAAGGAAATCCGCCTGGCCATAGACGCCGCCGGCGCGGTGTTCTGGAACGACGTCAAAGTGCCGGAAGGCGAGCTGGACGCCCGTTTCGCCGCCGCCGCCCGCGACAACCCGCAAGTGGAGCTGCACTTGTTCGCCGACAAGAGCGTGCGTTACGAAACCGTGGCCAAAACCCTGGCCAGCGCCCAACAAGGCGGCATCAGCAAGATCGGCTTCGCCACCGAAGCGCCGTAAAGACCGCCTGCGAGCAGGCCGGCGCCCGCCGGCCGCTCGTCTGTCAGCCCAGCATTGCCTGCCGACGAGCCCTACCCCCTTATCGACTCTGCGGCGCTATGACGCCGTTCACACAAAAAGCACACACATTCGCAAGCGCTAATATGCGAATATGGAACGCTTGACCCCATCCGGCGGCGCGGACGCCGGATGCGCGTTTTCTCCGCCCTCGCGCCGTATAATCATCACCGCAACATCACACTTTTCGATTCCACTATGCGTACACTCACTCTCGGGCTGGCCGCCGGCCTCTACAGCAGCTTCAGCGCCGCCGCGCTGCAACCGGTCAGCGAAGCGCCGCTGGCGGTCAAAACCGCCATCAGCTGCCAGCACAATAAAGACAACAGCCTGGACTGCGTCACCAGCAAGCAATTCACCATCCTGCACCCCTCCGGCCGCGAACAGCTGTCCCGCATCGACTTCACCTACCCGGCCGAAGACCGCCTGCGGGTGGAACAGGCCGAAGTGATCCAGCCCAACGGCAAAGTGATCAAACTGGGCAAATCCCAGATCGAAACCCGCGCCGCGCCCAATCCGGACGCTGGCGTCAGCCGCGACATGCAAACCTGGATGGCCTTCCCGGAATTGTCGGTGGGCAGCACCGTGTCCTACCGCATCAAGACCCACAGCGTGGCGCAGCCCTTGGTGCGCCAGCTGCGCTACCAACTGGACCTGGGCCCGCAAAAAGCGCGCGAAGACAGCTTCAACTTCGACATCCAGTCCACGCGCCCGCTGATCTGGCGCGGCATGATGCTGGACGATTACGCGGTGGACGCCAGCGCGGACCGCAAACGCGTCAAGGTCTCGCTGCGCCGGCCGCGCTACCTCAACTACATCAACGAGTGGAACAACAGCGCGCTGCGCGAATGGCCGCAGCTGGTGATCGCCACCTCGGACCAGCCGCAAGACCACTTCGGCGCTCACGCCCGCCGCTACAACGAAATCCTGGCCGCGCCGCTGCCGCCGGCCGCCGCCGCCGTGGTGGCCGCCAACCAAGGCAAGCCGGCCGCGGAGCAGGCGGCCGCCTTCATGCAGCACATCAACCGCAACTACCGCTACCTCAACGACACCCGTCTGGCGGAACGCGGCCTGGTGCCGTTCACGCTGGCGGAAATCGAAAAGCACGGCTACGGCGACTGCAAAGACCTCTCCACCCTGCTGACCGCCATGCTGCGCCGCTCCGGCGTCGCCGCCGAGCCGGCGCTGATCTACCGCGGCAAGTTCGCCCCGCCGCTGCTGCTGCCCGGCATCGGCGCGCCCAACCACATGATCGTCCGCGCCGACATCGCCGGCCAGACCTGGTGGCTGGACCCGACCAACCCCTTCTTCCAGCCCGGCCGCATCATGTCTGACCTGCAAGACCGCTGGGCCTTCATCATCGGCAAGGACGGCGTGGTCAGCCAGACCCAGGTGCCGATGGAGCCGGCGCGCACCGATCTGAACATCAAACGCGAAAACGCGCTGCAGGCCGACGGCAGCGCCGAGGTCCGCGCCGATATCGAACTGGGCAACTCCACGCTGATCGACACCATTCTGCAAGACCGTTACCAGGGCGTCAGCGCCACCGACCAAAGCCTGTGCAACCGGCTGAGCAATCAACCGGAAGGCTGCAAGGTCCAGCGCGACAAGACCTCCTTCATGGTGCCGTCCGTCTACCCGTTGCGCATGAGCGTGCGCGACCCGCGCATGCTGGAGAAGATCTCCGGCCTGTTTCTCTACGACTCCCACTTCAAGGGCGTGTGGGACAGCTTCGACAGCTACAAGCGCAACGGCAACCTGGCCGACGTCTACCTGGGCGACGCCAGCGCCATGCAGTCCGACGTGCTGCTCAAGGGCGCCAAGGCCATCCAGCCGGCCTTCGAGTGCAAGGTCAGCTCCCCCTGGTACGAGGTGAACGCCAAGCAGCAGCAAACCCCGGCCGGCATCCGCGTCCAGTACCGGATCAGCAATAAGGTGCGCTGGCTCAGCCACGCCGAGATCAACAGCCCGGAATTCGCCAAGCTGATAGACGATGCCCGCGCCTGCGTGTCCCAGATCCGCCAGATCGTCAAACTCTGAAAACCGCTTCCATGCCAGCCGCGCGCCCCAAGATATTGAACCGGCTCTGACGCCCTGCCCACCCGCGCCGCAAAGGATGCCGAAGGCATCCTTTTGTTTTTGTAAGAACTGGATTATTAAGAAGTAATTTAAGCAGCACCCTGTCAAGCATGGGCAGTACAAATAAATAAACGCTTGCCCCTACTGGGCCAGTGGCCGAAAATGAACATTTAGAGGTTATGCAATCGACAAATAAGAGAGAAACAGACCATGACGCACCCCGCCGCCGGCCCGGCCAGCAAGGAAATCCGGCTCGCTCCTCATGAACTGATCATCACCAAGACCGACCCCACCGGCCACATCACCTACGCCAACCGCGTGTTCATGCGCATCGCCGGCTACGCCGAGCACGAACTGCTGGGCAAACCGCATAATCTGATCCGCCATCCCGACATGCCGCGCGGCGCCTACCGGCTGATGTGGAAAACCCTGCAACAGGGCCAGGAGTTCTTCGCCGTGGTGAAAAACCACAGCAAAAACGGCGACTACTATTGGGTGCTGGCCAACGTCACCCCGGACTACGATCTGCGCGGCCAACTGCAAGGCTATTACTCCGTGCGCCGGCCGCCCAGCCAGGAAGCGATCAAGGCCATAGAACCCGTCTACGCCCAGATGCGCCAGATCGAAGCCAGCCACAACAAGGCCACCGCACCTGACGCCTCCGTGGCCTGGCTGCTGCAAGTGCTGGCGGAAAAAGGCGTCAGCTATCAGGACTTCATCCTGTCCCTCAACGCCCAGGTGCTGCAAGCGCCGGGAGTCGCCGCATGAACCACGACAAAAAACCGCCCTTCCTGCGCACCCAGCTGGGCTGGTGCATCATCAGCTTCAACCTGCTGGTCGCCTTCTCGCTGCTGGACGGCTTCCTGTTCCCGGAAATCGTCGGCCACATCGTGGACGCGCTGCTGCTGGCCGTCTCCATCGCCCTGTCCCTGCTGCTGTGGCGCCACAGCGGCCGCATCTTCGGCCTGCTCAACACCCTGCATGAACAACTGGGCTACGCCAGCTCCGGCGAACTGCACCACCGCGCCACCGGCACCCGCAACCTGGGCGAAGTGGGCAAGCTCGCCTGGCAGCTCAACGATTTCCTCGACCTGATCGAAACCTATTTCAAGGAAATCAACACCTGCTTCAAGGCCATCAGCGCCGGCGACTACAGCCGCCGCCCGCTGAGCCAGGGCCTGCCGGGCATCCTGGCCAGCTCGCTGGGCAGCGTCAACCACGCCATCCAGACCATGGCCGACAACGACGGCTACATCCGCCGCAACCGCCTGTCCTCGCAGCTGGCCGCACTGAACAACCCGCATCTGCGCAAGGATCTGGCCAGCAATCAGAGCGATCTGGAAGACATCAGCCAGGCCATGGCCGACGTGGCCGCCATCACCCAGGACACCGCGGACGGCGCGCGCGTCAGCCTGGAAACCGCCCAACACCTGTCCGGCCACCTGGACACCATCGCCGACAGCGTCAGCAGCATGGACACCGCCAGCACCGCGCTGGCCCAGGAATGGCAGGGCATAGAAACCTCGCTGGCCGACATCTCCGCCATCGCCGACCAAACCAATCTGCTGGCGCTGAACGCCGCCATTGAAGCCGCCCGCGCCGGCGAAACCGGCCGCGGCTTCGCCGTGGTGGCCGACGAAGTGCGCAAGCTGGCCGAACGCAGCAAGAGCACCGCCAACAATGTGCAGGACGTGCTGGAAAACCTGTCGCTGCGCATCGGCAATATGCAGACCCAGGCCAGCGCCGCCGGCAATGTGGCCAGCCAGGTCAAGGACTCGGTGGAAACCTTCCGCCAGCGCTTCAGCAGCCAGGTGGAGCAGTCGCAGCAGGTGATGGCGCAGGTGAACCGCGTGCACGACAAATCCCAGCTCAGCCTGCAAAAGGTGGGCCACGTGATCTTCAAGCAGACCGCCTATCACTCGATAGAGGAGGCCAAGCCGCTGGAGCAGGGCAGCGAGCTGCAAGGCTGGCTGCAACTGCAAGGCCAGCAGTCTTTTGGCCAGACCCGCTCCTGGAGCGAGCTGGCGGCCACCGAGCAGCAGGCCAGCCAGCACATCGGCGCCGCGCTGGCGGTGTTTGGCCAGGAAGGCCCGCTGGACGAGCAGGAGATCGTCGAGCGGATGCAGAAGCTGGAGCAGGACAGCGGCCGCATCCTGCGTTATCTGGACAAGCTGGGCGAGGAGAAGCACGGCCAGTAAGCCGCGCGACAGTGTCTGCCACATCGGCATGAGGCATTGGAACCTCGGCGGACATTCAAGCAAGCAGGAATCAAGCGGGGCCGCTTTGGGCTGCCCCGCTTTTTTGCGTGCGCCGGCTCGGCGGCAAACGGTGTCGGTGGGTATCGTCTAGCGGCTCCACCCACCCTACAAGACCATCCGCCGTAGGGTGGGTGGGACGCAGCGATACCCACGCGGAAACGCGATGGGATCAATGCTTGGGTCTCAATGGCGGGGTTTGGTGGGTATCGCCTCTCGGCTCCTCCCACCCTACAAGACCCTCCACCGTAGGGTGGGTGGAGCGCAGCGATACCCACCGCAAGACGTTTAGCGGTTTCGCAAGCGGATGCGGCGGAAGCGCGCTTCCAGGCTGAAACGCTGTCCCAGCGCCAGGTAGATCTGGTGTTGGCTATCGACATGGCGGTAGACCCGGACCCGGTCCGCGCCCAACAGCATCATGATTTCCAGGTAGTTGAAGAAACCCACCCACTGGCCGCGTCCGTCGCGGTCGTCAAAATCAATGTCGCGCGCCACGCGGCTGAGCAGGCCCTTGCCGACGTATTCCCGATTGTCCTTCAGCCATTGCAACAGGTGGGCCGCGCATTCGCGGCCGTAGGCGTTGTCGGTGGGGTAGTCCTTGCTGGGCACGGGCATTTGCCAGTAATGCGCATAGGTGCGGCCGGGGCAGAAGCGGACGAAGGGGAGCAGCGCTTCCTGCTGTTCCAGCGAGCGCAATTTGTAGCGACGACGACGGGGAAAGGTTTGAGCGTGATGCATGGTGTTTCTCCTGCTGTGACACAAGATAAACCACCTGCCGGGGAAGGCTGAGGTATTAGGCAGGCGCGGAGCAGGATTGGCGTACCGGAACAAACTAACCGGCGAGTGCAGGCACTCTCCCACAACGCACCTGCCAATCAGGTACAGCCATGGAGAGATGACGAATATATGCGCGGAGGCCTATATCCGAGTTTGTTAACGAGACGCCAATCCCGTGTGCCGCATGTGGGCGGCAACCTGAGGATTGTTGCCGAGGGCGGGTCTTGGGTCAAGGTGGGGTGGTTGCTTTGGCGAGGTGTATGGGTTTTGTATCCGCTGCGCGGATGATGATTTAGGGCTGGTTCCGCCCGGCGAACGGAAAGGGGAATTTGCTCGGCCAAATTCCCCTTTACCCCAAAGGCCGCCCTGCAAGCCTGGCCTACGGCTTCCCCCCGGTTCCCGTCAGGCCCGAGTCGCGGCTGAACTCTCTACGTGCGAATCTTTGATTCGCTCAGTGATGGCGCGCTAACGTCGCGCGGCTCGAACAGGCAGCCGCTTAAGACCTCGGGCCTGCCACCCGACGGCAGGCTTGAAGGGACTAGGGGCGTGTCGAGTACATGGCTTCTTCTTGATTTGCCCTAGATATCCACAGACAGGGTCAAACTGGATAGTTATCCACAAAAATAACCCACGAAGCTAAATCACTCTCTCTTTTCGAAAAAAGACCACCTCGTGTAGCGACCAAGTGTCCCCTCGGGGCGCGCCGGAGAAAAAGGGGTCTGCAAGGTTTTAAGCGGCTGCTTTGTTTGAGCGATTTGACGCTAGCAAATCGCGAGTTCAGCCGCGCCTTGCAGGCCCCTTTTTCTTCGGGGTTTCGCGTCCTGGGGGACGAGCGGGGATGGAAGGGGGCGGCGGCCCGCCCCCTCCCCGTCTTATTCCCTCGCGACGCTGCGCTTGCCTCGCTCGGTCAGCGCGGAAAGCGGCACCTAAATCAATATCCGCGCAGCGGATTCAAACTCCCCGCACCCGGCAGTGCTTCATATCAGAGGATGCAAAAAGGGCGAAAACCCCAACCGAGGTTTCCGCCCTGCAAGCACATCAGCATCCACAAACCCTTGGCGCTAGGACCCCGCCCCCTGCCGCGCCGGCTCCCCGGCCGCCTCCGCCTCGGCGGCCGCGCCGCCGGCCAAACGCCGCAAAGAAGCAAAAGCCCCGCACATCGCCAGGCTGGCCGCCGCGGCCGCCGCGCCGAACCAGCCCACCGCCGTCAACGGCGCCAAGGCCCGCGCCAGCGCGCCCAGACCCAAAGCGCCCAGACCGTCGCCCACCACATCCTGCGCGTTCCACAGGCTGTTCACCCGGCCCAGCAAATGATCCGGCGTATTGCCCTGCACCAAGGTGAACTGCAACAAGGACGCGATCGAACCGAAATAACCCAGCAAGGCCAAGGCCAGCAGGCCGTAAGCCAGATGATGGACCAGACCCAAGGAGGCGATGCTCAGCGACGAAGCCAGCACGCAGCTCAACATCACCGCGCCGGGGCGGCTCAAACCGCCCACCCAACCGCTGGTGAACGCGCCTATCATCGCGCCCAATGGCACCGCCGAATACATCAGGCCCACCTCGAAAGCGCCGCCGCCGTAACCGTCCTCTGCCAGCGAGGGATACAACACCCGCACCGCGCTGAGCAGGGTTTGCAGCGTGCCCACCGCCACCACCGCGCCCACCACCTTGTTCTGCCACAGGAACTGGAAACCCTCCAGCAAGGAACGCAGCGGGTGCGCCGGCTCCCCGCCCTGCGGCTTCAAGGACGGCAAACGCGTCAGCGGGATCAGGGTGGCCAGGGTGCCGACGCCGGCCAGCAGATAGTTCCAGTTGACCCCGACGGCGGCGATGATCAGGCCGCCCAGCAAGGGCGACAGCACGCCGCCGATGCGCATGGTCAGCATGCTCAGCGCGCCGGCGGCCGGCAGGTTTTCACGGCCGACCAGCACCGGGATGGACGCCATCAGCGAGGTGATGCCGATGCCGCTGAAAAAACCGTCCCAGGCCGACACCACGTAGAGCGCCAGCACCGAGGGGTTGGTCATGAAGCCGTTGAGCGCCAGCGCCAGAAAGCCCAGGCCGCACAGCGAGCGGCCCAGCAGGATCAGCCGGCGGCGGTCCATGCGGTCCGCCAGCACGCCGCCGCACATCAGGCCGGCGAACATGCCGACGCCGTCCAGCGCCATCGCCGCGCCCACTTGCAGCGTGGAGCCGGTGAGCTGATGGATTTGCACCGGCACCGCCACCATCAGGATGCCGAAGGCGAACACCGAGATCATGCGGGCGATGAAGATGGAGCGGAAATGCGGGTTGAGCCTGAGCAGGCTGAAATCAACGAAGATAGGCGACTTTTTCATGACAAAGTTTTATCTCGACAGGGGTGGAGGCCGCTTGGCATGCGCCGGCGCGCCCGGCGGACGGCGTGGTTTGCTTCCCGCGCGCGCCCGGCAAGATGGTGTTCCGTTATGGATGCCGCATGGTAACATCAGCAGTCTGTATTAGGAATCATTTGCATTTGATCATGTCAATCCGTCCCGCCTCGGCCCTGCTCGCGCCCACGGCGCCGCCAAGCCGCCGCCTGACTCTGTTGCTGTGCTGCCTGGCCGCGCTGGCGGCCATTGCCCTGTTAAGCCTGATGCTGGGCGCCAAATCGATTCCGGCCTCCGTCGTATGGCGCAGCCTGCTGCACGGCGGCGGCGATCCGGACAGCGTGATCGTGCTGCAAGGCCGCTTGCCCCGCACCCTGCTGGGCCTGCTGGCCGGCGCGGCGCTGGGCCTGTCCGGCGCGCTGATCCAGGCGCTGTCGCGCAATCCGCTGGCGGACCCCGGCGTGCTGGGCGTCAACGCCGGCGCCAGCTTCGCCATGGTGCTGGGCGTGGCGGCCTGGGGCGTGGACAGCCAGCTGGGCTATCTGGGCTGCGCCGCCGCCGGAGCGCTGGGCGCCACCTTGCTGGTGTACGCGGTGGGCGCGCGCGGGCGCCGCATGGACCCGCTGCGCTTCGTGCTGGCCGGCGTGGCCGTCAGCGCGGTGCTGATGGGCTTGTCCACCGCCATCACCCTGCTGGACCCGCTGGCCTTCAATCAGCTGCGCTACTGGAACGCCGGCACGCTGGACGTGCGCAGCATGACCCCGGTGGCGCTGGTGGCTCCGGTCATCGCCGCCGGCGGCCTGCTGGCGCTGCTGCTGGCGCGGCCCTTGAACACTTTGGGCATGGGCAGCGATCTGGCGGTGAGCCTGGGCGGCCGGCCGCTGCTGATCCAGGCCGGCGCGGTGCTGGCCATCACCCTGCTGTGCGGCGCCAGCACCGCCGTGGCCGGCCCCATCGCCTTCATCGGCCTGATGATTCCCCATCTGGCCCGCTGGCTGGGCGGCGCCGATCTGCGCTGGACCCTGCCCTTCACCTTGCTGCTGGCCCCCATTCTGCTGTTGAGCTCGGACATCGTCGGCCGCCTGCTGACGCCGGGCGAGCTGCGAGTCTCCATCGTCACCGCCTTCATCGGCGCGCCGGCCTTGATCTGGCTGGCGCGCCGCCACGCCGCGCCCGGAGGCCGCTCGTGAAGCCGGCGGTGTTGAGCTGGGGCAGCCCGGACGGCCGCTGCAACGGCCGGCTGGCGCTGGGCGGGCTGTGGACCTGTTTGCTGTTGGCCGCCGCCTGCGCGGCGCTGGCGGCGATGAGCTTGCGCGCCGGCGCCTTGCCCATGAGCCTGGAACAAGTGTGGCAGGCCTTGCAAGGCCAGGGCGGCCGGCTGGAGGTGGCGGTGGTGCAGCAATGGCGGCTGCCGCGGGTATTGATGGCCTTGGTGGTGGGCGCGGCGCTGGGCATGAGCGGCGCGATTTTCCAGTCCTTGATCCGCAACCCGCTGGGCAGCCCGGACGTGGTGGGCTTCAACACCGGCGCCTATACCGGCGCGCTGGTGGTGATCACCCTGTTCAACGGCGGCCATTTCCAGATCGCCGGCGGCGCGCTGGCCGGCGGCCTGCTGTCCGCCGGCCTGGTGTATCTGCTGGCCTGGCGGCAAAGCGCGCACGGCTTCCGCCTGATCATCGTCGGCATCGCCGTCAGCGCCATGCTGAGCGCGCTCAATCACTGGCTGCTGATCAACGCCAGCCTGGAGGCGGCGATGAGCGCGGCCACCTGGGGGGCGGGCACGCTCAACGGCATGACCTGGAACAAGGGCCTGCCCTCCGCGCTGTGCTGCCTGCTGGCGATGGCGGCGGCGCTGACGCTGCAGCAGCGCATGCGCCTGCTGGAGATGGGCGACGACTGCGCCAGCGCGCTGGGCGTGCCGGCGGAGCGCACCCGGCTGTGGCTGATGGGCCTGGGGGTGGCGCTGATCGCTTCCGCCACCGCCGCGGCCGGGCCGATTTCCTTCATCGCGCTGGCCGCGCCGCAAATCGCGCTGCGCCTGCGCCGCACCCAGGCCACCAGCCCGCTGACCGCGGCCTGGACCGGCGCGCTCTTGCTGCTGGCCGCGGATTACGGCGCCCAGCAGTTCTTCTATCCCCGTCAGCTGCCGGTGGGCGTCGTCACCATCTGCATTGGCGGCCTGTATCTGCTGTGGCTGTTGCTGCGTCAAACCGGAGCCCGAAAACCGTGACTTCCCTGAATTTGAAACTGGACGCCGCGCCGGCGGCCGGCGCGGACCTGCCGCGGCTGCGCGGCGAGCGCCTGCGGCTGGGCTACCGCCAGCGCACCATTTGCGAGCAGTTGGACGTGCGGATCCCCGACGGCTCCTTCAGCGTGATCATCGGCCCCAACGGCTGCGGCAAATCCACCTTGCTGCGCAGCCTGAGCCGGCTGTTGAAGCCGCTGTCCGGCCAGGTGTGCCTGGACGGCCGCGACATCCACAGTTTCCCGGCCAAGACGGTGGCGCGGCAGCTGGGCTTGCTGCCGCAAAGCGCGGTGGCGCCGGACGGCATCGCCGTGGCGGACCTGGTGGCGCGCGGGCGCTACCCGCATCAGAGCCTGTTGCGGCAATGGAGCCGGGAGGACGAGGAGGCGGTGAGCCTGGCGCTGGCGGCCACCGGCACCGACGCGCTGGCGGACCGGCTGGTGGACGAATTGTCCGGCGGCCAGCGCCAACGGGTGTGGGTGGCGATGGCGCTGGCGCAGCAAACGCCGCTGCTGCTGCTGGACGAGCCGACCACCTATCTGGACATCGCGCATCAGATTGAGCTGTTGGAGTTGTTCCGCCGCTTGAACCGCGACGGCGGCCGCACGCTGGTGGCGGTGCTGCACGACATCAACCACGCCTGTCGCTACGCCAGCCATCTGATCGCGATGCGCGACGGCCGCATCGTGGCCGAGGGCGCGCCGCGCGACATCGTCACCGCGGATTTGATCGAACAGGTGTTCGGCCTGCGCTGCCTGATCATCGACGATCCGGTCAGCCATACGCCGATGGTGATTCCGCGCGGGGCTTGAGAACCGGAGTTCAGCCCCCTCCCGCCGGCTCAACCTTCCGCCGGCTCCCGCCACAGCCAGGCCAGTCCGTCCAGCAGGCCGCCGCGCCAGCACAGCCAGTCGTGGCCGCCTTCGAACGCCTGGTAGCGCACGCAATGGCCGGCGCGCTCCAGCGCCGCGCGCTGGCTGGCGTTGACGTCCAGCATCACTTCTTCGCGGCTGCCCACTTCCTGATAAACCCGCAGCCGTCCCGGCGGCAGTTCGCCGGCCTCAAGTTGTTCCGTCAGCCGGCCGCGGCTGCCGGGCAGCCGTCGTTCGCTGACGGCGCGGGCGCGTTCGTGCAGTTCCACGTAAGGCCACCAGAAGGAGCCGGACTGGCTGAGCACGCAGCCGAAGCGCTCCGGCCAGCGCAGGCCGGCGAACATCGCCGCCAGGCCGCCGTAGCTCTGCCCCGCCACCGCCGTGCGTTCCGGCCGCGCGCTGAACGGCGCGACGCGCTCCGCCTGCGGCAGCAGTTCCTGTTGCAGCGCCAGCCAGAAATCGGCGTTGCAGGGCAGGTCCTGCTCCCGATGCCGGTTGTCGATAACGTCCACCAAGAGATAAACCGCCGGCGGCAGCCGGCCGCGCCGGGTGTCCGCGTCCAGCGCGGCGAACACCGGCATGCGCTCGGCCCAGTGCTGGCCGTCCAGCAAAATGGCCAGCGGCCGCTCGCCGCGCTCCTTGGCCGGCAGCGCGCCGGTTTGGTACAGCCAGACCCTGCGCGTCTTGCCCAGCCGCGCGCTGTCCCACTGGATCACGCTCAGCCGCGCCGGATCCGCGCCCTGGCGGCGCAGATCCCAGGCTTGCCAGGCATGCTGGTCCGGCGCCGTGTCCAGGTGCAGCGCGGACAAGGGCGCGCCCCAGCTGCTGACATAGCCGGCGCGGGGGTTGAGCGGGTCCGCCGCCGCCCGGCTCATGATGTCCAGCCACCATTGGCGGTGGCGCAGCCGGCTGGCGCGCGCGTCGGCGTCCGGCGCCGGCGGGGCCTGCTCGGCGGTGACCGGAATATAGGCGTAGCTGCCGCGCCAGTTGGCCGGCAGCTCGGTCTGCCACCACCAGACGTCGGTGTCGCCCAGCCGCGCCAGCGACTGCGGCTGGGCGCGATGGTGATCGGTGACGGAATTGACGTCCACGTAGACGCGGGCCAGCGGAGAACGGGCGGCGGGTCCGTTGGGGTCCCGCCAGAGGAAGGTCACGCATACGCTGCCGTCCGGCAGGCGTTCGGTGAGCGGCGCGCCCACGGTGGCCAGACGCTCCCACCAGGCCGGCTGGCCCGCCTCAGGGTGTTGCAAGCAAGCCGCACTGCGCGCAGCGTGTTGATTCCACGCCGTTTCTTCCATTGTCTGCATCTTGTTTCCTGGCGTTTTCCGCGGTGCTTGAGCAAGAATGTTCGCACCTTATTTGCATAATGCGAATGAGAAATACTATCATTTGCCCCTGGTGATCGCAACGACCCGCAAGGGCCGTCCGCGCTCCTCGTTCCCCTCGCCGCAATAGCCAACGATTCCTCGCCAGCCAGACGACGCCGCCGAACTTCAGAAGCGCGCCGATCTCAAGTCACGCACAAAAAAAACAGGAATCGCAGCACGATGGAACACAATCTGAAACGCCTTCCCCTTGCCCTGTCCGCCCGGCTGGCGCTGGCCGGCATCGGCGGCCTGACGCTCTCGCACACGGCGCTGGCGGCGCCCGACGCTCAGGACCAGCAAACCGCGCTGCCCACGGTCACCGTCACCAGTGAAAAGCTCAAACGCTCGCTGAAGGACACCAGCACCGCGGTGACGGTGATCCGCGACATGGATCACGGCGGCGACAAATCGGTGTACGACAGCGTGGCCGCCACGCCCAACGCCAGCAGCAACGGCGCCGGCATCGTCAATATCCGCGGCGTGGAAGGCACCGGCCCCGGCACCGGCTACAACACCCTGGTTTCCGGCTCCCGCCCGCGGGTCAGCACCACGGTGGACGGCATGCCGGAAAGCTGGAACGGCCAGCGTTACGTGGATGCCAGCCCCTGGGACGTGGAACAGATAGAAGTGCTGCGCGGCCCGCAGTCCACCACTCAGGGCCGCAATACGCTGGCCGGCGCCGTGGTGATCAACACCAAGGACCCCAGCTTCGATTGGGAGGGCGCGCTGCGCGCCGGCTACGAAAACAAGAACGGCAAGGCCACGCTGGCCGGCATGGTGTCCGGGCCGATCACCGAGGAGCTGGCCTTCCGCATCGCCGCCGAAGGCCTGAACGGCCACAGCTACGTCAATTATCCGGGCGGCAACACGCCGTGGGACCCGTCCGACCTCAAGCACAGCAGCGCGCGCGGCAAACTGCTGTGGAAGCCCCACGCCCTGCCCGGCTTCAGCGCCAAGCTGACGGTGTCGCACCGCAAGAACAAGGGCGAATACCTGAACTATGTGGACGGCAATTACTTCGATTACCAATACCACCGCCTGTCCACCGAAGCGCGTTATCAGGATTCCTTCAACAACACCGTCAGCACCGATCTGCAATACCAGTTCAACGACGCCTGGAGCGCCCAGTTGCTGCTGGGCCACGCCGACAACGTCAGCGCCTTCGTGGACAGCAGCGATTTCCGCATGCGGCTGGATGAGAAGAGCAATACCGCCGAGGCGCGGCTGAGCTATGCGCCGCAAAACGGCGCGCTCAGCGGCGTGGTGGGCGCGTATTACTACGATAGGGATCAGGACATGAACGCGGCGCCGCGCGTGGCGGCCAAGGACAAGCTGAAAACCCTGGCCGTCTACGGCGAGGCCACGCTGGCGCTGAACGAACGCTGGAGCCTCAATCTGGGCAGCCGCGTGGAGCGGGAGACGCAGCGCCGCAACACCACGCTGCAGCCGGGCATGCCCAAGCAGGCCCGCGCCGACTTCGATATCGGCGAAACGCTGTTCCTGCCCAAGGCCGGCCTCAGCTACAAATACAGCCCGGACACCACGCTGGGCTTCTCGGTGCGCAAAGGCTACAACGCCGGCGGCTCCGGCCTGGACAACAACAACGAGTACTACACCTACAACAAGGAAGAAGTCACCGCTTACGAGGCCAGCAGCCGCTCCAGCTTCCTGGAGCAGCGTCTCAGCCTCAACGTCAACGCCTTCTTCAACCAGTACACCGGCTACCAGGCCATCCTGGGCTCGCGCTTCACCAATATTCCCAAGGGCGAAAGCTACGGCCTGGAGCTGGAAACCAAGGCGCGGGCCACGCCGCGGCTGATGCTGAGCGCCGGCCTGGGTCTGCTGAACACCAAGGTGACTCAGAGCGACGCCGCCAACCCCGGCATCCAGGGCAATCAATTCAACTACGCGCCCCATCTGACGGTGAACCTGGGCTTCAAACAGCGGCTGGATCACGGCCTGTTCGTCGGCGGCAGCCTGAACCGCGTGGGGTCTTACTACTCCGACATCAACAATGAACGCAGCCGCACCGCCGGCGACTACACCGTGGCCAACCTCAACGCCGGCTACGAAAGCGCCGCCTGGACGGTGCGCGGCTACATCAACAATCTGGGCAACCAGGGCGTGCTGTACGCGCAGCTGCCGGCGCGCGGCAACAATCTGGGCGTGGTCGGCGCGCCGCGCACCGTCGGCCTGACCCTGGATTACCGCTTCTACTGATTCCCTCTTGATAGCCCTTTGGCCCGTCGGCTCGCGCCGCGGGCTTTTTTTTGCCTGGCGCTCAGGCCATGCGGCGCCCCAGATCGCGCAGCACCTCGCGCGCCGCGTTGTGGCCGGGCGCGCCGGTGACGCCGCCGCCGGGGTGAGCGCCGGCGCCGCAGGTGTACAGGCCGGGAATGGGGCCGCGGTAATCGGCGTGACCCAGCATGGGCCGCGCCGAGAACAGCTGATCCAGGCCCAGCGCGCCGTGGAAAATGTCGCCGCCCACCAGGCCGAAGGTGCGCTCCAGATCCAGCGGGCTCATGATCTGCCGCCCCAGCACCGCGCCCTTGAAATTGGGCGCGTAGCGGGCGACGGTGTCTATCATCAGGTCCGCCACTTCTTCGCGGTGATCGTCCCAGCTGGCGCCGTCCGGCAATTGCGGCGCCACGTGCTGGCAAAACAGGCTGGCCACGTGTTGGCCCGGCGGCGCCAAGGACGGGTCCAGCGTGGACGGGATCAGCACTTCCACAATGGGCCGGCCGGACCAGCCGCGTTCGCGCGCGTCGTGATAAGCGCGCTCCATATAGGCCAGGCTGGGCGCGATGATGATGCCGCTGCCATGGTGCTCCGCCTGCGCCTTGCCCGGCAGACAGCTGAAATCCGGCAGCTCGGACAGGGCCACGTTCATGCGGAAGGTGCCGGAGCCGCAGCGCCAGCTCTGCATCCTACGCAGGAAATCCGCCGGCAGCGCCGCCGGGTCCAGCAGCTGGGTGTAGAGCAGCCGCGGATTGAGATTGGACACCACCACGCGCGCGTCCAGCCGCTCGCCGCGGTCCGTCACCACGCCCACCGCCCGGCCCTTGTCCAGCAACACTTCGCGCACCGCGCTGTCGGTGCGGATCTCCGCGCCGCGCTCGCGCGCCGAGCGGGCCATGGCCTGGGTGATGGCGCCCATGCCGCCCAGCGCGTGGCCCCACGCGCCTTTGCGGCCGTTGACCTCGCCGAACACATGGTGCAGCAGGACATAGGCCGAACCCGGCGCGTACGGGCTGGCGTAGTTGCCCACCACGCTGTCGAAGCCGTAAACCGCCTTGATCGGATCGCTGTCGAACCAGCCGTCCAGATAATCGCCGGCGGACTTGGTGAACAAGTCCAGCAATTCGCGTTGCTGCGCCAGTTCCAGCTTGCCCAGCCGCCGCCCCAGCCGGCCGGCCTTGAGCAGCTCCGGCAAGGCGTTCAGCCAGCCGCCCGCCACCGCATTGGGCGGCGTTTGCAGCACCAGCTCGCGCAGCAGCTCGGCGGCGGCGTCCAGATGCCGCGCGTAATCGTCCAGCCGCTCGGCGTCGCGGCGCGAAAAACGCGCCACTTCGGCCGCGGTGCGGCCCGGCCCCACTTTCAGATAGCCCCCGTCGTCCAGCGGCAGGAAGTTGGACAAGGGCCGCTCCACCACCTTCAGGCCGTGACGCGCCAGCTCCATGTCGCGGCTCACCTTGGGATTGAGCAGCGACACCGTGTAGGCGGCCACCGAGTTGCGGAAGCCGGGATGGAATTCCTCGGTCACCGCCGCGCCGCCCACCACGCCGCGCCGTTCCAGCACCGTCACCTTCAGCCCGGCCCGCGCCAGGTAATGGGCGCACACCAGGCCGTTGTGGCCGCCGCCCACAATGATCGCATCCCGCATCGCTTCGCTCCTCGTCTCAGGGGAAGCCTCATTCTCGAATCAAGTTCGGCAAATTGCAGCGCGCATAGCGACGAACTGTCGGATATTATTGATCGGATTGACGAAAAGTCCGGCATAGCGCCAAATCGCCCACCCCGCACGGAGCCGCCATGGACGCCACCGATCAGCAATTGCTCACGCTGCTGCGCGAAAACGCCCGCGCGCCCACCGCGGAGCTGGCGCGCCGGCTGGGCCTGTCCCGCACCACGGTGCAAAGCCGCATCGAAAGACTGGAGCGCGGCGGCGTGATCCTGGGCTACAGCGTGCGCACCAGCGCCGCTCACGACGCCGCCCAAGTGCGCGCGCTGGTGATGATCGCCGCCGAGCCGCGGCTAAGCCCGTCGATTGAAAGCGCCTTGCGCCGGCTGCCCCAGGTCCGCACCCTGCACTCGGTCAGCGGCGTCCACGACTTCATCGCCGGCGTGGAGGCCGCCGGCGTGGCCGAGCTGGACGGGCTGATCGACCGCATCGGCGCGCTGGACGGCGTGGAGCGCACCAGCACCGCCATCCTGATGACCACGCGGATAGACCGCTGAACCCGCCGGCCCGCGCGCCAGCGCGGTCAAGGCCTGAAACGGCCGCGACATCGCCGCTCTCAAGCCTGCGCCCTCTCCTCTGCAGGCCGCCAGCCCCCACACCAGCAAGACGCACAGCAGGCGCGCGCGCCGGCCGCGGCCCAAGGTCTTAAACACGGGCCGGCGCCGGCCATGCGGCCGCCCGCCCAGGCGGGGGCTCCGGCGCGCCGCTCGCTTGATTTGCATCGCTCATCGTCCAGGCTCTTTCTTTGCACCGGCGCCTAAACGCGCCGGGCAGGGTTTGAGACAGCGCGCGAGGGCGGTCCGCCTCCGCGCAAAAGACGATGACTGTATTACATAAACTAATTATTGTTAAACGATAATAATTTGTCGTTCCATATGTATCTGCTACGCAACACGCCTCCAAACAATCCAAAAGCCGCGCCCAGCCAGGCTTGAGGGCTCACCGCGCGCCGCACGGCGGCGGGCCCAAGCCGTGTGCTTGCCGCAACAGCATGCAAATCAAACTTGCACAGCAAAAAATGATCGTTTTACAATAAAAAATAATTGTTTTGCGATACTTTCATAATTCCGGCCTCATTGTCTTTCCAACCCGTCACAAGGAACCCTCATGAACTCCACGCGATTGAGCCGCTATTGCGCCGCCATGGCCTACATCACCGTCTTGGGCATTGGCGCCATGCTGCTGCTGGACATCCTGTTCTGGCTCTTTCCCAAGTCCATCATCGACGCCGGCTTGACCGTCACGGTTGACACCGTCAGAGGGTTTTACGGCTCAAGCGAGTTCGATCTCCCTAGCTTGCCGCTGTGGCAACGCGCCGGCGGCGCGGTCCTGTCCTGCATCCCGCTGCTGATCCTGGCCCAAGGCCTGTATGCCTTGCACCGCTTGTTCAAGCTCTATGCGCGCAGGGAATACTTTACGGAACGCTCCGCGTCCTTATTATCCAAGGTGGGCTCCAGCGTGGCGCTCTGGGTGCTGGCGGACCTCGTCTCCCAACCGATGATCAGCGCCTGGCTGACCATGATGCGGCCGGAGGGACAGCGGCTGATCGCCGTCAGCTTCCACACCGAAAACCTGGAAAGCCTGTTCATTGCCGCGGTGGTCATGATCATTGCGCGCATTCAGCGAGAAGGCATTGCGCTGGCGTGCGAAAATAAGCAATTCATCTGAAAGCGACACATGCCCATCAAAATCCATCTGGACATGCTGCTCGTCCAGCGCAAGGTCAAATCCAAGGACCTGGCCCAGGCCATCGGCATCACCGAGCAAAACCTGTCGCTGCTGAAGCAAGGCAAGGTCAAGGGCTTCCGGCTCTCCACCCTGGAGGCGATCTGTCTGTATCTGGACTGCCAGCCGGGCGACTTGCTGCAGCTGGTGCCGGCCGAGCCGGACGCGGTCGGCAACGGCGAGTAAGCCGGCTTAACCATGCCCCAAGCGATTCACGTCCATGCCGCCCGCCAGGCCGGGCCGCTGCTCTTGCGCCGCTTCGACAGCCCGCTCGGCGCCATGATCGCCTGCGCCAGCCAGGATGGCCTGTGCCTGCTGGAGTTCACCGACCGGCCCATCGTGGACGCGGAGCTGGCGGCGCTGCGCCGCCTGCTGTCCGCCGAGATCACCGACGGCGACAGCCCGCTATTGCGCCAGGCCGAACGCGAGATCGGCGAGTACTTCGCCGGCTCGCGCCGCGATTTCGACGTGGCGCTGCACCTGCCCGGCACCGCCTTCCAGCAGGCGGTCTGGCGATTGCTGCTGAGCGTGCCCTACGGCCGCACCCGCAGCTATCAGGAACAGGCCGCAAGGCTGGGCCGCCCGCAATCCGTCCGCGCCGTGGCCGCCGCCAACGGCGCCAACCGCCTCTCCATCATCGTCCCCTGCCACCGCGTGCTGGGCAAAGACGGCGCGCTCACCGGCTACGGCGGGGGGCTGGAGCGCAAGGCCTGGCTCCTGGCGCACGAGCGCGAGCGCATCCGCCCACGCCTTGCACACCCTTAGAACCTGTTCAAAGTCTGCCGCGCTTCAGCGATTCGACGTTGAAAACACCTTCGAAATGCTCATGTACCACGCGTACATTCCGCTTCCTCAGCTGTTTTCGCCTTGTCTCGCCCTTGCTCGCGAGACTTTGAACAGGCTCGGAGAGCCTGCTCAGGGTCCGCTGTACTTCCGCGGGATTGTAGACAAGGGCGTTGAAGCCGCGTCTTAATTCCCAAGCCCAGGAACTATGCGGCGCGCCCAATGAACTAACTATCGCCAAAGCATGATTGATTGACGGAAGCCATAGAGCTGATTGAAATTGCTCAATGGCTTCCCGCGGCAAGCTTCACTAAGCTGATCCCAGCAAGTCATTGAACACCTTGACCTAAGGAGTCTGTCATGAGCAGCGCGTCCAAGTGCCCGTTCCATCACGCCACCGGCAATCCGGCCGTGGTCAACGCCCAATCCAACCGCGACTGGTGGCCCAACCAGCTCAACCTCAACATCCTGCACCAGCACGCCCCGGCCTCCAATCCGCTGGACCCGGACTTCGACTACCCCGCCGCCTTCCAACAGCTGGACTACCCCACGCTGAAAAACGACCTCAAGGCGCTGATGACCACCTCTCAGGACTGGTGGCCGGCCGACTGGGGCCATTACGGCGGCCTGTTCATCCGCATGGCCTGGCACGACGCCGGCACCTACCGCACCGCCGACGGCCGCGGCGGCGGCGGCACCGGCAATCAGCGCTTCGCTCCGCTCAACAGCTGGCCGGACAACGGCAATCTGGACAAGGCGCGTCGTCTGCTGTGGCCGATCAAGCAAAAATACGGCAAGCAGATTTCCTGGGCCGACCTGATGATCCTGGCCGGCAACGTGGCGCTGGAATCCATGGGCTTCAAAACCTTTGGTTTCGGCGGCGGCCGTCAGGACATCTGGCAGCCGGAGGAAGACGTTTACTGGGGCGCGGAAACCAAATGGCTGGCCACCAGCGCCGAGGCCAACAGCCGCTACTCCGGCGACCGCCAGCTGGACAACCCGCTGGCCGCGGTGCAGATGGGCTTGATCTACGTGAACCCGGAAGGCCCGGACGGCAACCCGGACCCGCTGGCTTCCGGCCGCGACGTGCGCGAAACCTTCGCCCGCATGGCGATGAACGATGAAGAAACCGTGGCCCTGGTGGCCGGCGGCCATACCTTCGGCAAAGCCCACGGCGCCGGCGATCCGGCCTTGGTGGGCCCGGAGCCGGAAGCCGCGCCGCTGGAAGCGCAAGGCCTGGGCTGGATCAACCGCTTGGGCGACGGCAAGGGCGAATACACCACCACCAGCGGCATCGAGGGCGCGTGGAAACCCAATCCGACGCAGTGGGACAACGGCTATTTCGACACCTTGTTCGGCTACGACTGGGAACTGACCAAGAGCCCGGCCGGCGCCCATCAGTGGGTGGCCAAGAACGTCAAACCGGAACACCTGATCCCGGACGCTCACAACCCGGCGAAGAAACACCCGCCGATGATGACCACTGCCGATCTGTCGCTGCGCTTCGACCCGATCTACGAGCCCATCGCCCGCCGCTTCCATCAAAACCCGGCCGCCTTCGCCGACGCCTTCGCCCGCGCCTGGTTCAAGCTGACCCACCGCGATATGGGGCCCAAGGCCCGCTACCTGGGGCCGGAAGTGCCGGCCGAAGACCTGATCTGGCAAGACCCGCTGCCGGCGGCCTGTCAACCGCTGATCAACGACGCGGACATCGCCGCGCTCAAGGCCAAAGTGTTGGCCTCCGGCCTGTCGGTCAGCGAACTGGTGTCCACCGCCTGGGCCTCCGCCTCCAGCTTCCGCGGATCGGACAAGCGCGGCGGCGCCAACGGCGCCCGCATCCGCCTGGCCCCGCAAAAAGACTGGGCGGTGAACCAGCCGGCGCAATTGGCCCGCGTGCTGAAAGCGCTGGAAGCCATCCGCCAGGACTTCAACGCCGCGCAGAGCGGCGGCAAGCAAGTGTCGCTGGCCGACCTGATCGTACTGGCCGGCGGCGCGGCGGTGGAAGCGGCCGCCCAGGCCGGCGGCCACAAGGTCAGCGTGCCGTTTGCGCCGGGCCGGACCGACGCCAGCCAGGAACAGACCGATGTGGAATCCTTCAGCGTGCTGGAGCCGCAGGCGGACGGTTTCCGCAATTATCAGAAACAGGCTTATTCCTTGCCCGCGGAGGCGCTGCTGGTGGACAAAGCCCAGCTGCTGACGCTGAGCGCGCCGGAAATGACCGTGCTGGTGGGCGGCCTGCGCGTGCTGGGCGCCAATGCGGATCAAGCGCCGCACGGCGTGTTCACCGCTCGTCCGGGCGTATTGAGCAACGACTTCTTCGTCAACCTGCTCGATATGAACGTGGCCTGGCAGCCGGCTTCCAGCGCCAATGAGCTGTACGAAGGCCGCGACCGCAAAACCGGCGCGCTCAAGTGGACCGGCAGCCGGGTGGACCTGGTGTTCGGCTCCAACTCGCAGCTGCGGGCGCTGGCCGAGGTCTACGCTCAAAACGATGCGCAGCAGAAGTTTGTCCGCGACTTCGTCGCCGCCTGGAACAAGGTGATGAATCTGGACCGCTTCGATCTGAAATAAGCGCGGCTCGTCCCTGCAAGCAACGCGCGGTCTCTGGGCCGCGCGTTTTTTTGCGCCGCGCTCAGCAAGGACTGTGCGCGCAAAAAAAACGAAACGCCGGTCAAGGCGCTTCGTTTCGTGGTTCCGGCGTCGGATCAGGCTTTAGGATGCGATCTTGGCGCAGGCTTCCTGCCGCCAGATCACCGAAGCCAGCTTCATCCGCTTGTCGAACAGCAGCTTGTACTGACAAGCCCGAGCTTGCCCGCCGTCCTTGGGGCTCAGATTCAGCACATAATCCCACTCCCGCACATCGATCATCCCTTCGGCGAAATGCGGGCGGCCGATCAGGCCGTAAACCTGTTCCTTGCTCAGGCCCGGCTGCACCTTGGCCAGATTGTCCGGATTGGGCACGCTGCCTTCCGGCTGCCAGCGGTTGTCTTCAATGCCGGGCCAGACCGGACTGGCCTGTTCGGCCAGACGGCCGTCGTCGGTGATCTTGCTCAGGCGGCTGCTGCCGCAACCCATCAAGGCCGCGCCGGCGGCCGCCAGCAGCAGGCAGCGGAAAGCGCCGCCGAATATCGCTTGTTTCATCATCTCTCTCATTCACTATCAGCTGATTGATCTTGCCTGCCGCTTACCACTGAAAGCCCGCGCCCAGGCTGGCGCCGCCCTGACCGCGGGTATTGGTGGAGCCGGAGAACTTCACCACCCAGCGGCCGTTGTCGGACAGCGAGGACAAGCCCACCGCGATGGCGGACTCGCCGCCGGTGGTGGCCGTGGCCACGGCCAACATGCTCTTGCCGGGCAGGAATGCCTGCGGCAGGCCGGCCATCGCCATCGCGCCGGCCGCCGCGCCCAGCGCGTCGCGGCGCGTATCGGACAGATCGGACCTGAGCTGCTTGAATTGCTGCTGATTGTTGAAGTTGGCCGCATTCAGCTGGTCCACGTTCACCGCGTCCGTGCCCTGCGCGCCCGCCGCCACATTGTGGATGGTCACCGGCCTGCCGCCGTCCCCGCCCACCAGGGTGACGTCGTTGCCGGCGCTTGTCGTCGTCGTCCGGCCGCTGGGATCGGAATACTGCACCGGCCCGCTTTTCTGCAGCCGGTCGATCGCATCGCCGACATTGTTCACGGTATTGCCGTAAACGGTGTAGTTCGGACCGTTCACCGCGCCGGTCTGAGCGTTGTAGGACGCGCCGCCGCCCAAGGCCGCCGCGGTTCCGGCGCCGGCGTTGTCCACCTTGGCGCTCACCCGCTGCACCGCCTGGTTGGTCGCGTTCAGCTGGCTGCCGTTCACCGCGTCGGTGCTGGTCCCGCTCACCCGGCCGGCGGCGACATTGCTGATTTGACGCTCATTGCCCGCGCTGCCCACGCTCACCACGCTGGAAGGGGCCGCGCCGGCGTAGCTGTAGGTTACGCCGTCCACCACGCCGCTGGCGGTGGGATTGGCCGCCGCGGTCCGGCTGTTGGCGCCCAAGGCGACGTCGTTGACGTTGCTGGCCTGAGCGTTGCTGCCCAGCGCCAGCGCATTGTTGGCGTTGGCGGCGGCATTGTCGCCCACCGCCACCGCATTGCTGGCATTGGTGTTGGAACCGGCATGATTGCCGATGGCCACATTATTGCTGCCGGACACATTCTGGCCGGCCTGGTTGCCGGCGGCGAAATTGCCGCTGCCGGTCACGCCGCGCCCGGCATAGCTGCCCACCGCGGTATTGTTGTCCCCCGTGACATTGCTGCCGGCATTCGCGCCGTTGGCGGTATTGTTGCTGCCCTTGATGTTCCAGCCGGAGAAGGTGCCGCTGCTGGTGTTGTAGCTGCCGGAGACGTTGCGGTTGGAGTTGTTGCCCAGGCCGGCGTTGAAATCGCCCTGAATGTCTTGGGCCGCATTGGCCCCGCTGCCGGTGTTGCCGGTGCCGGTGACGTTGCGGATGGTGTTGATGCCGGTGCCCACGTTGGCGTCGCCGGTCACGTTGTAGCCGGAGTCGTTGCCCATGAAAGCGTTATTGTTGCCCTGCACATTGGTGCCCGCGTTCTGACCGATCGAGGTGTTGTAACTCCCCGTCACATTCACGCCGGCGGCGGCGCCAAAGGCCGAGTTGTTGGTGCCGTTCATATTGCTGCCGGCGCCCACGCCATAGATGGAGTTATTGCTGTTGCTCGCCACCGCCGGGTCCACCGAACCCGCGCCGTAGACATTATTGCTGCCGACGCTGGAGATCGTGTCGGCGCTCGCCAAGGCGGACCAGGAACAGGCCACGGCCAGGCTCACTGCGCTCAAGGCCAGGGAGGGCGAGGACAAACGCTTTGCTTCAGATGCTTTATTACTCATTTCACAGACCACATTCTTCAGATTGATGGAATTCACTTAAGGCAAGTCTTTGCAGGCAAGCCCGCCGCCGGCTCCAGGCTTAGGGCGGGATAAACGCGAAGACGCGCATTCCCGCCGAAAACCCATGGCCGGCCGCGGTTCGGTCCAGGGGCGCGACGCGGCTCCGCCGGCGGCGCTGGCTTGTCACTGCATTCAGGCACTCCGCTCGCGACACGCCGCGCTCGAACAGGGCAAGCTCTTGCAAACCCTTATTCGGCGCGGCGGGGCTACGCTATGCCTTTGATTTTTATGAATCCTAACATTCTGTTAATATCTGTGAAAATTGAAATAATTGAATCGATTAATTCGTTTTATCTATCAATACGCATGATTGATAGATAAAATTCAAATAGGATATCAACGGCTTACACGCCGCGTTTCCGGAGCCGGCGCCAAAACCATCCAGCCCCAGCGCGCTCGCCGCGCCGCGTCTCACAAAGCGCAGCGGACTTTGAACAGCTTCTGAGATAATTCCGTTCTTGCCACCCTCATCCGAGCCATGTCCATCCGCCCGTCTGCACCGCCCATCCGCCGGCTGAGCCCGCGCGACATCCCCGCCAACTGGCTGGACGCCTTCCAGCGCCGTCAGGATGTTGATCTGGTCTATCGCGCCGGAACCGATGGCCGGCAATGCGTGGCCGAGCCCTTCATCGACGACTGGTCCCCAGCGGAACGACGCGAGCTGACGCGGGAACTGGCGCGCATCGCCGCCGACGGCGCGGTGTTGGCGCTGGACATGGACGGCGGCCTGGCCGGCTTCGCCGCCATCAACCCGCAAGCGCTGGGCCCGGACGGCGGCTACCGGCAATTGAAAGAACTGCAAGTGGACCGCCGCTGGCGCGGCCGAGGGCTGGGGCGCGCGTTGCTGGCGGCGGCAGCCGACGCCGGCCAGGCGCTGGGCGCGGACGCGCTCTACATCTCCTCGCACTCCGCCGTTGAAACCGTCGACTTCTACGAAGCCTGCGGCTGCGCGCCCGCTCGCTGGCCGTACGCGCCGCAACTGGCGCTGGAGCCTTTCGATTGTCAGCTGGAATTGGCGCTGAGCGCGCAGACTGTTGATTTTACTTAGCTATCCGCTTAGAATTTTGACCTGCTCATCTTGATGAGCGCCCTTCTTTCATCCTCGCAAAGGCTTTGCATGTTGGAGATTGCAGCAATCCGATAACGCCGCCCGGTTTCCCGGCTGGCCGTTATCAAAATGCCCCTGAGCTGGTAGCGCCCGCATCGCGGCGGCTGCCCGTTTTCGCATTTGATTGCCGAACGATCATCCAATATGAATATCTCCAAGCCGGAGCAAAGGACGTTGCACGTCCTGGCCAAAGGCGGCCGCATCGCGCACCTGCGCGACGACGCGGGCCGTATCTTCACCGTGGAATGCTATACCCGTGAAGGGTATCTGCTGTCCGACTGCACCCTGCTCGTGTTCCAGAAGCTCAGGACCAAACGCCTGATCAGCTCCAAGAACGGCCAGCCTTACCAAATCAATAAGGCCGGCCTGCGCGCCGTGCGCGGCCAACTCGACAACCAATGACCACCGCCGCCGCGCAGCCGCGCAAAAGCGGCGGCCGCGCTGGCGCGCCAGGAGAACGCTATGACTCTCATGCTGAGAAACGAACAAGACCGCGACATCGACGCCATTTTCGAACTGACCCGGGCCGCCTTCCTCGCCGAAGAACACTCCAGCCACACCGAGCACTTCATCGTCAACGCGCTGCGCCGCAGCGGCCAGCTCACGCTTTCCATCGTGGCGCTGGACGGCGAACGTCTGCTGGGCCACATCGCCGCCTCGCCGGTGCTCGTCTCCTCCGGCGCCGCCGGCTGGCACGGCATCGGCCCGCTGTCCGTGCATCCGGAGCGACAGGGCCAGGGCATAGGCAGCCTGCTGATGAAACAGGCGCTGGCCGCGCTGCGCGAGCTGGGCGCGTCGGGCTGCGTGGTGTTGGGCGATCCCGGCTACTACGCGCGCTTCGGCTTCCAAGCGCGGCCAGGCCTGATTTTGCCGGGTGTGCCGGCCGAATACTTCATGGCGCAAAGCTTGGGCGCGCCGCTGCCTTCCGGCAGCGTCAGCTACCCTCCGGCGTTTGAAGCCACGGCCTAAACGGTTTAGCGAGCCGGTCCGCGCCGCTGCGGCGGCCGGGCTGGCTGGGACCGCGCCCGCCGCAGGGTTCTGAAACCAAGCCCGACACTGCGGCTTGATGGCTTATTATCAATTTAATTGTTTCAAAAATGATTTAATGTCAATTAAATAATTGTCATAAATGACAGTATCGCCCACTCTCATGGCTAGACAAGAATCTACCCGCTTACTTAATAAGCAAATTGTTTAGCCGAAATGGCTGCTTAGAGCCCGGTCAAAACCTAGCGAGCAAGGGCGAGACAAGATGAAAACGGCGGAGCGAGAAGCGCGACTCGCCGTGCAACGCCTCACGACGCACAGCGGGCTTTGAATAGGCTCTTCCACAAGAAAGGGCGATTCCATGGCTTACCTCCCGGACAATGAACACTCCTCCCCGCTCGCCGCGCAGCTGAACCGACGCCAGCTCTTGCTGGGCGCGAGCGCGGGCGCCGCCGGCCTGATGCTGCCGGCGCCCGCCTCCGCCTTCCTCGGCTCAAGCGCTTTCCAGCTGGCCAAATACCAGCGGCTGATTCCCGAACTGTTCCAGCCCGTGCCGCGTCCGCCCGCCTACACCCCCAATCTGGTGATAGGCTCCGGCTTTGGCGGCGCCATCTCAGCGCTGCGTCTGGCCCAGGCCGGTCAGCAGGTCACGGTGCTGGAACGCGGTCACCGCTGGCCCAAGGGCCCGAAACGCGACATCTTCTCCAACGACACCTTCCCGGACGGACGCGCGTTCTGGCATCGCCGCCAGGCCAAGATGCTGATAGGCGTGAACAAGTATTTCGACTCCTTCGGCGGAGTGCTGGATTCAACCGATTACCCGAATATGAACGTCTGGCGCGGCGCCTGCGTCGGCGGCGGATCGGTGGTGTTCACCGGGGTGATGATTCAGCCGGAACAGCGTTATTTCGAAGCCCTGTTCGGCCATTGGGTCAGCTATGCGGAAATGAACCAGACCTACTACCCCAGAGTCCGGCAAATGCTGCGCTTGGACGCCATGCCGACGGACATCTACAGCAGCATCCCCTTCCACCATTCCCGCGTCTGGGACGCCCAGGTGCGCAAGGCCGGCTACACCACCACGGCCAACGACTCCATCTTCAACTGGGACGTGATCCGCCAAGAACTGCGCACGCAATCCTGGCCCTCCGCCACCATGGGCATGTCCAACCACGGCAACTCCAACGGCGCCAAATTCGACCTCAACCAGAACTACCTGGCCCAGGCGCAGGCCACCGGCCGCGCCGCGATCTATCCCGGCCACGAGGTGCTCAGCATCGCCTGGGACGGCAGCCGCTACGAGGTCGACGTGGTCAAACGCGCGCCCGACGGCCGGCAACTGGACCGCTACCGGCTCAACTGCGACCGGCTCTTTCTCGCCGCCGGCTCCATCGGCAGCTCGGAACTGCTGGTCAAGGCGCGGGCGCAGGGCACTTTGCGCAATCTCAACGAACACATAGGCCAAGGCTGGGGCAGCAACGGCGACACCATCGTCACGCGCAGCTTCAGCACGATATCGCTGGCCACCCAAGGCACGCCCAGCGCCTCCCGCATCCACGACTCGAACAGCGGGCTGCCGCTCACCCTGGAAAACTGGTACGTGCCGGGCTTGCCGCTGGACCTGACCACGGTGATCGGTTCGCTGGGCATGGCCTTCGATCAAAGCAATCGCGGGCACTTCAGCTATAACCCGACCACCGACCGCGTGGAGCTGAACTGGCCGAAGAACGGCAACCGCGACAGCGTGGCCGCGGCCAAAACAGTGAACGATAAAATCGCCGCGGCCACCGGCACCGTCCCGGGCTTTCCAGGAATCATAGCCGGCGTCACCGGCATGAACTGGACCGCGCATCCGCTGGGCGGCGCGGTGATAGGCAAGGCCACCGACGCCTGGGGCCGCGTCATCGGCCATCCCGGCCTGTACGTGATGGACGGCGCGCTGCTCCCCGGCAGCGCCGGCGCGGTCAACCCCTCCTTGACCATCTCAGCGTTGGCCGAGCGCAATATCGAGCACATCATCAAAAACGGCAAGTAAGGCCCGCCGCCGCCAAGCCATGGCGGCGGCCGCGTCTCACAAGGCCGTTCTTTGCAGCAAGCGCGCGCTGCCCTCGCGCGAGGCCCCCAGCGCGCGCTCGGCTCGACGCCGCATGTCCCGCTCCCAAACGCGCAGCGCCGCCGCCGCCTCGGCCGCCGTGCCCGCCGGCGCCAAAGCCCGCGCCAGTTCCGCGCCGTCGCAGAGCGCGGTATTGGCACCCAGCCCGCCGGCCGGGCTCATCGCGTGCGCCGCGTCGCCCAGCAAGGCCACCCGCTCGCCCCGCCAGGCCGGCACCTCGGCCGCCATGCGGATGGCGCGCGCGCCCAGGCACTGCGGATCGCCATGCGCGAAAACGGCCTGCAAACGCGGATGCCAGCCGCGCGTCGCCTGTAGCACCCGCGCCCGCAGCGCGTCGCCGCTCAAGCGCTCCGCCGGCAGCGCGCCGCCCAAATCCTCGGCCCGCGCCACGCAGGCCCAATACCAGTAATCCGGCAACGGGCTCAGCGCCGCTTCCGGCGCCAGCCGCCGCGCCAACTCCGGCAAGGGCGCGCGAAAACGCATCGCCTCGATGACCGCCGTCAGACCGTCGCCGAACACCACGCACACGCCCTGACCCAACTCCGGCGTCAACGCCTCGGACGGCAGCGCGTCCCGCGGCGTAAGGCCGTAAAGCACCACCGCGCCCTCGTCCGCCGGATCTCCGTCCGGCGCCAGCTGCCGGCGCACCGTCGACGCCACCCCGTCCGCGGCGATCAGCACATCCACCTCGAACTCAGGCCGGTCCTGGAAATCCAGCAAGAAGCCGCCGGACGTCTCCCTGAAACCGCGCAGCGCGTGCCCCCAACGGATCCGGTCCTCCAGGCCGCTGCTCAGGATTTCCCGCAGTGTCTGGCGGTTGGCGCTGAGATCGCGCTCCGCCGCGTCCTCGTCCTGCGCCGACGGCCGCCAATGCGCCGGCTTGCGTTCCGACCAGGCGCGCAGTTGCGGATCGACGAAACAATCGTCGCCGCCCAGCGAGCAGCTTTGCCGGAACAACTCGAACAGCCGCGGTGTCAAGACCTGCCGCAAGGCCTGCTGACCATCGCCGTCGATGCGCAGCCGATAACCCTGCCAGCGGCTGTCGGCGGCCTGGTCGCGTTCAAACAGCGTGGCGGCGACGCCGGCGCGCGCCAGGCCCTGGGCCAGGCACAGCCCGCCCAGGCCGGCGCCGACGATGCCAATGCGTAGAGATTGCATAGCTTGTCCTTTGCTCATCAGGAGGAAACCCGGTCAGGACCGCCGCCGCACCGGCGGCCATCCCGACCCTTGCCGACGATTGTGCGCGCCTCCGCCAAAGCTGCTATAACGCTGTTTTGCCAACAAATGGTGAAAAATGGCCAAGATCGACGTCACGCCGCCGGAAGACGCGCCGGACCTCAGCGAATGGACCGGCGGCCCGCCGCTGATCGCCGTCCCCGGCAACGACCGGGAAGACAGCGATTACCGGCTGGGCAGCCGCGAATACGACTGGCACAGCCATGCGCGCGGACAGCTGCTATGCGTGGAAACCGGCCTGATCCAGATCCGCACCCCGCGCGGCGCCTGGGTCCTGCCGCCGCACCGCGCCGGCTGGATTCCGCCCGTCGTCCCGCACCGGGTGCGCGTCAGCGGCGCGCTGACCGGCTGGAGCCTGCTGCTGAGCCCGGACTGGAGCCGGACGCTTAATCCGCAGCCGCAGGTGCTGGCGATCACCGAACTGATGCGCGCCGCGGTGCGCCGCGCGGTGGCCTGGACGGATTACGCGCAATGGCGGCCGGAGCAGGAACGCATCGCCGCGGTGCTGCTGGACGAGTTGCGGCAAGCGCCGCATCAGGCGCTCTGCTTGCCGATATCGGAGCATCCGCGCATCGCGGAGCTGGCCCATCGCCTGCTGACCGGGCCGGCCGGCCAACACGCGCTGGCCGACTGCGCGGACGCGACGGCGATGTCGCCGCGCACCCTGCGCCGCCACATCCAGGCGCATACCGGCATGAGTTTTGGACAATGGCGGCAGCAGGCGCTGTTGATACGCGGCATGGAAATGCTGGCGCGCGGCGTCGCCGTGGCCGAGGTGGCCGACGACTTGGGCTATGCCTCGCCCAGCAACTTCATCGCGATGTTCCGGCGCGCCTTCGGCGACTCGCCGGCGCACTTTTTCGCGCGCCAGGGGCTGGCCTAATGGGGAGATATGCGACCGACACCCCATGCTGCCCGCGCTTGGGAACCATAAGCCGACCGTACGCAAAACTCTACGCAAACTCGGCTCATGGCAAACAGAAACGGCGGGAATTCACCCGCCGTGTACGATAGCGCCTCAGCTAGCCTTGCCTGCCGGAATCTGCTGGGTTATGCAGTGAATATTGCCGCCGCCAAGTAGTACCTCGCGTGCCGGGACGCCGACAATTCGGTACTCAGGGAAGATCTCCTGCAGCCGGCTGGCTGCCGCGGCATCGGTACGCTCATCGAGCAGCGGGAAAATAATCTGTCCGTTGCTGATCAGGAAATTGACATAAGAAGCGGCCATGCGCTCGCCAACCTCACGCGGCACTGCCTGCCCACTCGCCACCACGCCAGCCGTTTCATCCTGCTCATAGAACAAGGGGCCCGGAGCCAGCATCTTGTGGATCTTGAGCTGGCGGCCCTTGGCGTCGCGCGCTTTGGACAGCGCTTCGTAGGCGGCCTGCGAACGCGGATACTGCGGATCCTGCTCATCGTCGACCCAGTGCAGCACAACCTCCCCTGGACGGGCAAAGCAGCACATATTGTCGATGTGACCGTCGGTTTCATCCATGAACACGCCTTCCGGCAGCCAGATGAAGTGCGTCACATTCAGATACTCGGAAAGCAAGGCCTCAATCTGGGTTTGGGACAAATCCGGATTGCGATTGGGATTGAGCAGACATTCCGCGGTGGTGAGCAGCGTACCTTCACCATCGACATGAATCGAGCCGCCTTCCAGCACCAGCGGAGCCAGGTAGCGGTCAAAGCCATGGTGGGCCAACACCTGGCTCGCAACTTCACTATCCTGATCCCAAGGATGGTACAGCCCGCCATTGAAGCCGCCCCAGGCATTGAACTTCCAGTCCACGCCACGCAGATGGCCCGCCTGATCAATCACCATGGTCGGTCCGCTGTCGCGCATCCAGCAGTCATCGCTATTCATTGCCACCAGGGAGACTTCGGACGGCATGACGGCGCGCGCCTGTGACATGAACGGTTCCGGCACGGCCATAAACACAGGCGTGGCCGCCGAAATGGCTTTGGCGATGGCGGCAAAGGTCTGTTGCGCCTCGCGTCCGGCATGACGCCAGTTATCCGGGCGCTGCGGCCAGATCATCCATACCGCCTGATGCTCTGCCCACTCGGCCGGCATGTGAAAACCATCGGCGGCAGGTAGACTGTTATTGTGCGTTTTACTGTTCATTTTGATCACCATCGACTTGATAAATGCCATCAGAAGTATTCAATAGATCGTGCAGTTGCGGATGACAGACTCGGCACGTCTCCCGATCTGCGCGATATGGAAGCTCGACCAATGCACATTCGCCGGGCGGATCAGCCTTCTCGAACGGCAGATTTCCTCTGCCATGAACGACGAAGTGATTGACAGACGCAGTCTATGGAGAGCCAAACTATTCAGCAAATGAACAATACGAATACTTTCATAAATACGGTGAATAGTGTGAAACTGCATCAACTGGATCTGAACCTGCTGCTGGCACTGGATGCCCTGATCAGTCTGCGCAGTGTCACACGGGCGGCAGAGAAGCTGTTTGTCAGCCAGCCTGCGATGAGCCACTCGCTCAATCGCTTGCGGACATTCTTCGACGACCCGCTGCTGGTGCGCTCGCCGCATGGCATGCTGCCGACACAAAAAGCGCTCTATCTGCAACAGGGCGTCCATCAGGCGCTCAGCCTGCTGCAAAGCCATTTCAGCCAGCCGGAGGCCTTTGACCCGGCAACATCGGTGCGTCGCTTCACCCTGTGCACCACGGATTATGTAGAGTGCGTGCTGATTCCGCCCCTGGTGAAAAAACTGGCGGAGGCCGCGCCTAACGTTCATATCGACATCACCATCCTGCGGGAAGACATTCCGGAACTGGCGCTTGCCGACGGTGAAATCGACTTCCTGCTGGGTTTTGACGAATACATGTCCATCCCCAGCTATCTGTGCCGGGAAACCTGGCTGAAGGAGCCGCTGATCGGCATCTTGCGCCATGACCACCCTCTCCAGAGCGATAGGCTGACACTACCGGATCTGATTGCCTTGCCGCATGTCTTCCACGCGCCGCTAGGCAATCAGGAGTCGCCAATGGATGATTTTCTTGCCGAGCGCGGCTTGCAACGCAAGATTTCGGTGCACAGCCAAAGCTATATGGCTGCAGCCGCCATTGTCAGCAACACCGATCATTTGTTTATCCTGCCTAAGAAAGTAGCGGCGATGATAGCGGGCTACTGGCCGTTGAAAATGGTTGCGCTGCCGGAAGAACTGCCAGGCTATCACCTTAACTGCATCTGGCACCCAGTACAGGATAGTAATCCTGCGCTGCACTGGCTGCGCGATTTGATGCGCAAGCTCATCGAATCCGATGATGCGGCGCACAACATGACGCCGCCCCGGTATTCGCCGTATGAATAAGTACATCAAAATGAATCATTTTCCCGCATGACGCTATCTCTTGTAGATTAGCCGCCATATTGCAGAACAACCCATGCGTGCGCCGGCTACCGTGCGGCATGACCCGCCTGTGCATGCAGGAAACGGTCACCCCGATCGGGGTGAAATCCGTCTTATTAGTGGAGGTAGTAGCATGATCGAGGTGACCGAGCTATCCATTGCCGAGCTGCGCGCAGCGCTCGAATCCGGGCGTTCGACAGCGGTTGAACTGGTCAAGGCCTATCTGGCGCGGATAGAGGCCTACGATGGCCCCGCGACGGAGACTAGGCTCAATGCGGTGGTGGTGCGTAATCCGGATGCTATCAAGGAGGCCGAGGCGTCCGATGCCCGTCGCGCCCGTGGTGAAACACTGAGCCCGCTGGACGGCATCCCCTATACCGCCAAGGACAGCTATCTGGTGAAGGGGCTGACCGCCGCTTCAGGCAGCCCGGCGTTCAAGGATCTGGTCGCCCAACACGATGCCTTCACCATAGCGCGCCTGCGCGCAGCCGGCGCCATCTGCCTAGGCAAGACCAATATGCCGCCCATGGCCAATGGCGGCATGCAGCGCGGCTGCTACGGCCGCGCCGAAAGCCCCTACAACGCCAACTACCTGACCGCACCGTTTGCCTCCGGCTCTTCCAATGGCGCCGGCAGCGCTACGGCCGCCAGCTTCGCCGCCTTCGGCATGGCCGAGGAGACCTGGTCGAGCGGCCGCGGCCCGGCCTCGAACAATGGCCTGTGCGCCTATACACCGTCGCGCGGGGTCATCTCGGTACGCGGCAACTGGCCGTTGACACCGACCATGGACGTTGTCGTGCCGTACGCCCGCACCATGGCAGACTTGCTCGAAGTGCTCGACGTCATCGTCGCCGACGACTCGATTAGCCGTGGCGACCTATGGCGCCTGCAGTCCTGGGTGGAGATTCCCAAAGCCTCGGCGGTCCGGCCAGATTCCTATTCCGACCTGCTGGCTCAGCCCGAGATACTCAAAGGCAAGCGCTTTGGCATACCACGCATGTACATCAACAAGGACGAACTGGCCGGCACCAGCGAGGCGCCTGGCATTGGCGGCCCCACCGGACAGCGCATCCATACCCGCGCGTCGGTGATCGATCTCTGGGACGCGGCCCGTCAGGCACTGGAAGCCGCCGGAGCAGAAGTCATCGAAGTGGATTTTCCGCTGGTTTCCAACTGTGAAGGCGATCGTCCCGGCGCGCCCACCGTATTCAACCGCGGCATCGTCTCAGCCGAGTTCCTCAATGACGAGCTGTGGGAGCTGTCCGGTTGGGCCTTCGATGAGTTCCTGCGCGCCAACGGCGACCCCAAGCTCAACAAACTGGCTGACGTGGATGGTCCGAAGATCTTCCCGCACGATCCGGGCACCTTGCCAAACCGCGAAGGAGACCTGGCCGCCGGCATGGACGAGTACGTCAACATGGCCAAGCGGGGCCTCAAGTCCTATGACCGGATTGAAAGCGTGCCGGATGGTCTGCGTGGTCTGGAAAAGACCCGCAAGCTGGATCTGGAAGACTGGATGGATCAGCTAAAGCTGGACGCGGTGCTGTTTCCCACCGTGGCCGACGTCGGCCCGGCGGACGCGGACGTCAATCCGCGCTCCGCCGACATCGCCTGGAGCAACGGCGTCTGGGTAGCCAATGGCAACCTCGCCATCCGTCATCTTGGCGTCCCGACGGTTACCGTACCGATGGGGGTAATGGCTGATATCGGCATGCCGGTGGGGCTGACTTTTGCGGGGCGCGCCTATGATGACAACACCCTGCTGCGCTTCGCTGGCGCCTTTGAAGCCACCGGCAACAAGCGCCTGATCCCGCCGCGCACACCGCCGCTAGGTTGATGAGCACTCGCTAGGGCGGACCAGCACTGGTGTTCAGCCAGTAGCAGTAGCTTGGAAGCTATCATTGCTTTCCTTGAGGGGGATTACCGCCCTGGCCGAACCTTCGTCCATTAGAACCTGTTTACGATCTGCTGCGCGTCGGCGATACGGCGTTGAAACCGAGCTCAAAATGCTCATGTACCACGAGTACATTCCGCTTTTTCGCTCGTTTTCGCCTTGTCTCGCCTTAGCTCGCGAGATCGTAAACACATTCTTAGAGAGTGGCGCTGGACGACGACTTCAAAATAAGCACACCATAGCAACGACAAACCCGCCGTTCGGCGGGTTTGCATGGATAGCGATACGCAGTTCAGTGTTATAGGCACGGACCTTATCCCGATGCTTACGAACTCCCTCGTGCCTGTTGCACGCAGGAAAAACAAGAAGGGGGAATTGGTGGACCGAAGGAGGATCGAACTCCCGACCTCTGCATTGCGAACGCAGCGCTCTCCCAGCTGAGCTATCGGCCCAAATCGACAGCCATCATATGACAAGGGCCTTGCACTTGCCAAGCCCGACCCCTCGGCTCCCGGCCAAGCTGGCGCATCCTCGCCACAACTCGCCATTTCAATGGCATACCCCCACTCTGCAGGACTACACTGCTCCGGTCCATCCCAACATCATCGCCGGAGATTTCCATGCTGCGCATCCTGGGCCGCACCAGTTCCATCAATGTCCGCAAAGTGCTGTGGACCTGTCATGAAATCGGCATCGACTACCAACGCGAAGACTGGGGCCGCGGCTTCCAGCCGGCCAGCAGCCCGGAATTTCTGGCGCTCAACCCCAATGCGCTGATTCCGGCGGTGGTGGACGACGGCCTGGTGCTGTGGGAATCCAACACCATCTGCCGCTACCTGGCCGACTCGCGCCGGGCCAGCCACTTGCTGCCCACCGATCCGCGCAGCCGCGCCCAGGTGGAAAAGTGGATGGACTGGCAGGCCACCGAGCTGAACGGCTCCTGGGGCTACGCCTTCCACGGCCTCAGCCGCCACAGCCCGGAACATCAGGACCCGGCGCGGATCCAGGCCAGCATTCAACAGTGGGGCCACTATATGGCCATCCTGGACCGCCAACTGGCTTCGCAGGATACGCCCTATATCTGCGGCGACGATTTCACCCTGGCCGACATCGTGCTCGGCCTGTCCATCCATCGCTGGCAACTGACGCCTTTCGACAAGCCGGAACTGCCGCATGCGCACACCTATTATCAGCGCCTGATTCAACGGCCGGGGTTTGTGACGCATGGAAGTGTGGGTGTGGCTTAATTGTATTAAGCTTTTTTCAAATTATTCCAAGCAAATGGCGATATATGACTTCCCATATTACCCAAGCGTTGACAAATTTGTTAGGGAAAAACTCTGGTGCCCCCTTTTTATTTATCGGCTCTGGGTTTTCAAGACGATATATAGGCCTTGAACAATGGGATGAGCTCCTACGCAAATTTTGCACTTCCATTAAAGAGTTTGGCTATTACTCTTCGCAGCACAATCAAGACTTGCCAAGTGCAGCAAGTGAAATGTCAAAAGATTTTAATGAGGCTTGGTGGAAAGAAGACTGCTTCAGAACCTCAAGAGAAAAATTCTCCCAAGGCATAAATGGAGTCTCTTCCGCTTTAAAGCATGAAATAGCACATTACCTAAAAAACCTGAGTCACAACCAACCGAAGGATCAAAAACTAAGCCAAGAGCTAAAAGCGCTATCAAATATAAACGTCGACGGCATTATAACAACCAATTGGGATTTATTTTTAGAAGAACTATTTCCAGATTACAAAGTTTTTATTGGCCAAGAAGAGTTGCTTTTTTCAAACCCTCAGTCAATTGCTGAAATCTACAAAATACATGGCTGCTCTAGCCAACCAAACTCTCTCATCTTAACGAAAGAGGATTATGAAAGCTTTGATAAAAAAAACCCATACCTTGCTGCCAAACTAATAACCATATTCATTGAACATCCAATTATATTTATTGGATATTCAATTAGTGATAAAAATATTCAAAACATTATTTCCTCAATTGTAAACTGCCTTGGACAAGATAAGCTAGATGCATTCGGGAAGAACTTAATATTCATCCAAAGGTCAACAGACAACACCCCCTCTATACAACCATCCTTAATGGCAATTGGTGACTCTCGACTCAATATCACCGTAATAAAAACCAATGACTTTATTGACATATATGAGGCTATAGAAACAACAAAAAGGAAGATCCCTGCTAGAATATTAAGATACTGCAAAGAACAAATGTATGATTTGGTAAAATCAAGTGAACCAGAAAAGAGACTCGCACTCGTCGACATTGATGAAATTGAAAACAAGGAAGACGTCGAATTTGTAGTTGGTGTTGGCGTAGCATCAAAACAACAAGAGTTAGCCAAAACAGGATATAAAGGAGTATCAATTAATGACATATTCCTTGATATAATAAGAAAAGATAGCAAATTCAAACCAGATGACTTATTAAGAGAATCATACCCCTCCTTTGAAAAATTACCGAACAAATACATCCCTGGCTTTAGGTATTTACGGTCATGCAATATAAATTCATCAGATGAATTGAATCAATCAGAATTTTCACCCATTGGAAAACTACTCTTTAGACACAGCATAGAAAGCTATAGAACCAGTCAATATAAGAAATATTTTTCTTCTTATTTTCATGAAAAAAACACTAGAGAAATAATAGAATCAACATCTGCAGAAAAAGCAGCCATCTTGATCCCATTTCAAAAAACTGATCAAATAGACATCGAAACAGTAAAGCTTTTCATTTTAGAGAATGAAAATAAAATTTCCGCTTCTTCCTATGCAACTTATTTTAGAAAACTCATATGCTTTATTGATCTAATAGAGTATGGATTTAACTGAAAAAAAGCCCAGCAACGCCGGGCTTCTCCTCCTCTCTGGCTTACTTAAGCGTCAACGCTACCTTCCTCACCTTCCCCTCCAACTCAAAACTCGCCTCCACCGCGCGGTGGTAGTCGTGCTGGCCATCGACATGGGCGAACACGTCCAGGCGACGCAGACCCAACGCCAGCACGCGTTCCAGATGGTTGAAGAAGGCCACCCAAACGCCGCGCTGCTGCGCATTGGCGAAGTCGATGTCGCGGGCGATGCGACCGAGCAGGCCGGAGCCGACCAACAGCGGATTGTCCTTCAGCCATTGCAGCAGATGGGCGGCGTATTCGCGGCCGTCGGCGCAGGCCTGTGGATAAGAGTCGTAGCTGGGCTCGATCTGCCAGTAATGGGGATAAGTGCGGCCGGGGATGAAGCTGACGAAGGGCAACAGGGTTTCGACGGCTTCTCTTGATACGCCTTTATAGCGGCGGCGCGGGGGAAAATACGGATTACTCATGGCAGGACCTCCTTACTAGGGATTCCAGAACACCCCGTTTGCTTCAGGGTGGCGGGCACATGACAGGGTGAGCAAAACCGGTAGTAAGGACCGGCAGGCCATAGGCCTCCCCGCCATTGCCCGCCCTTGAAAAGGTCGTGCCAATGACGTTCGGACACCTCGCGAACGAGGTGTCTGGCCTTACTAAAATCGGGTTTGCTCTACCCAGTACCGCCATTGCGCGGCACAGGGCGGATTGTTGCCGCTGTGGCGGGTGGGGTCAAGAGCAGGAGGAAGCCTGGGGGTAGACTTCCTCAATCAGCAACGCAAGCCGGTGGGCGCATCGAAGCTTTCCATCTCTCCCAACGAGGCGATCAGCTGTTCCAAGCGAGCGGCGAATCGGTCCACGGCTTCGATGAAGTCATGGGACGATAGCGTATCGCTGGGCAAGTGTTTGACCAGCATGACGGCTCCGGTGCTGTCGTCAAACGCCAAGCTGCCCTCGCCGGCCTCGGCCAGCGTCAGATTAAGGGCCAGCGCTTGTTGCCAGAACCCGGCACTGCCGTTGGCGCTGAATTCACCCAGCATGCCGTACAGGATGAGACTGTCGGGCAGGCTGCGAATAGAGAGCATCAAGCGCTGGTCCAGCAGCAGGAAACACTGGCCGTGCGGGTCCAGCGTAAGTTCCATGCCGATGGCGCGGCCCAGGCTGTCTAGAAGTTCTGCATTTTTGTCCATAGAGATACCTTGTGAGCAAACCGGCAAGGGTCCACAACGCTTATTGAATGGCGAGGCCCATCAGCTCTTCGCTGCGTTTGATCATGGCGTGGGCGGCAAGGCTCAGTTGCTCCGCGCCTTGGGGATGGCTCTCCTGATAGTGGTGCAACGCCTCCACCAGTCCGGCGGTTTTACGGGTGAGGACGGCCGCGTCGTCGTCAATACTGGGGGCGCCTTCCCGCATGGCCTTGGCCAGCGCCAGGGCGTCCGCTCTGCCGACGGCCAGTTGCTCGAAGTGGGCGCCGATGCGAAAGACTTGCTGGGCATTGCGCTCCTTCAGCGCTTGGCGTTGCACGGCTTGGGCTTCCGGTCTTCTTTCCTTGTTGATTTGTTGCTTGAGCTGACTGATTTCCCTCTTGAGTTCGCCCATGCGGCCCTGATTGAGGAAAGCGTCCCATTCCGTTTTGACGCCGGGCTGTTGCAGCATGCCGCTGCAACGCTCGCCGATGTCGGCGACCTGGCGGTTGAGGCTGTCCATCCTGGCTTGCAGGCGCTCGGCATAGGCATGGGCCTTGTTGGGGTCTTCGGTTACCCAGCTGGCGCTGAACGGCACGAAGTTTTCCGCGCCGCCGGCGCGCAGCATGCGCAGCGCCATGGAAGCGCAGTTTTCCTCAGTGCTGGCCAGGGTATAGCCAATCCGGCCTTCAGCGGCTTCTTGCTTGACGTGGCGGGCCTCGTGGAGGATGGCTTTTTCATTGAGGCCGAACAATACGAATTTGGCGGTTTTGCCGCTGGCGGCGACTTCTTTATTGCGTCCCATCATCGGCAGATAGACTTTGCGGGCGCTGACGCCCCAGCCGCCGTCCCGCGTGCGTTTTTGTTCAGCGCGGGGGTAGTACTGGGCTTTGGCCATCAGCTCCTGGCTGGCGGCTTTATAACCCGCGGTACCCAGTTGCTGACGCGCGTCTTCGCCGTCGCTGAGTTTCTGCGCGGTTCGGCTGGAAACCTCTTCTTGCTTGTCTTCCCGGTAGCTACTCAGGGAACCACCCTGCCGCTGGCCAAACAGACGGCCGATCTGCCCGCCCTGGGCGTCGCTAAACGGCCACCAGCTGATGTGCTCCTGCACATGCTTATTGGCGTTCACATCGATTTTGTTCTTGATGGTGACGGAGGCGTGGCCGGGATGATCCATGCCCTTGCATTCCCAAGAGCGGAATACGACTTGCCGCGCCAAGGGCTTGGCGTCGCCCTGGCCATGAAAGCGTTCGGCCACGGCAATCAGTTGCTCCACCACCCGCTGCTTGAGCGGCGCGCCCTGGAGCCGGCCCATGCTGTCCAGCGCCGCTTGGGCGCTTTCCTGGCCATAACGCCGGGAGAGCGTGTTGATGAAGACGCCCAGAGCGGTTTGGTTTTCAGCCTGTACGCGCTGGCTATAGCTTTTGACGGCTTCCAGGTTTTTCAGCAGCGGTAGTTGGGACAGGCAGGCATAGAGCCGACCCTTGAAGCCTTGGCTGGCGACGGTCACCGTGGGTTCAGGCGTCTTTTCATTGACGACGACTCTGCCGCCAAGCCTAGCCGCCTGGACGAAGGTATTGAGATTGAGTGTGGTCATGGGCTGAAACGAGCGGGATGATGAAGCGAATGGTTTCGATAGTGAGTAAACCCCTGTTTCCTTGCTATCAAATTTCGCTCACCCGCCCGCACGCCGCGGTCTTACGCGGCGCTCGGCTCAGGCCCGCATATGCAGCCCATAGTAAACCGTCTCGTTCCAGTAGCCGGTAGTCAGCCCGGCCAGGTATTGCGCCGCGCGGAACAAGTCCGCCGCACGGCAGCAGCCGGCGCTGACATTGCCGCGGTAGAGCCCGCTATTGGGATCGAACACCCAGATATAGTCGCTGCCCTTATAGACGCCGACGGCGTGGCCGGAAGCGCCGCCGTTATGCATCAGGTTGAGGAACAGCGCGTCGCCGCGCACCATCCGATTTTCGATGATGTCTTGCCAGGCTTGGGCGCTGGCGCCGTGGGCGTTGTTGCAGTAGTGGCAGAAGGTGAGGCCGAAGGTTTCCGCGTGATTGGCGTCGCCCACCCGATTGTGGGCGGCCACCGAGGGATAGACCTGCTGCTCCAGGTAGGAGGCGAAGCGGAACAGATAGGCGCCGTTGTCGAACTGCTGGTAAAGCGCGTCCGCCTGTTGGGTGGTGGGCAGGTAGTCGCCGGCGCTGCTGCCCCAGTTGCGTTTGCCCACGCGGTCCTGGATGTGCTTGAGCCACAGGCAGACCGCGGCCTCGCACACCCCGGCGGCGTTGGCGCCGTTCCCGGCGTTATTGAAAGCTCTTTGCAAAGACCACGCCATCGCATCTCCCCTTGTTGTTCACGGTTTCCACTTGCAAAACACGCGCATGTCATGGCGCGATATTTTGAAATAAACCGTAAACGGCGTTTGCGCCAGTGGATTCCAGCGCGAACGCGGCCCGGCGGCGAGGCCGGGCCATGGCTGAGCGTAAGCGTTTCTCAGCGGTGGAACAGCTCGGCTTCGCTGGCCGGCCGCAGCCGCGGCGGGCCGGACAAGGCTTGCAGGAAGGCGTGCAACGCCTGCTTTTCCGCGGTGCTGAGGCCCAGCGGCTTGAGCAGCGGCGAGGGCTTGGGCAGGGTGTATTTTTCCACGCCCACCGCTTCCACCAGATTGCCGCCGCTGTTGTAGAACTCGATCACGCCGGCGCCGTCTTCATCCAGCGGCATGTCGCCGGTGTGCATGTAGTCGCCGGTGTAGAGCAGATCGCGCAGGGTGGGGGTGCGGAATTTACCCAGATCGGCGCGCAAGCCGGTGACGCCGCCGCGGCCCAGGTCTTCCTTGTCGCGGCCGATGTAGTTGAGACCGGTGTTGTGGAACTGGTTGTCGGACAGCAGCGGGCTGTTGTGGCAGTTGATACAGCGCGCCTTGGTGCGGAACAGGTGCAGGCCCCACAGCGCCTGGTCGTTCAGCGCGGCGCGCTCGCCCTTGAGGAAGCGGTCGAAGGCGCTGTCCTGGCTGATCAGGGTGCGCTCGAAGGTGGCGATGGCCTTGGCCATGCGGTCCAGATCCACCCGGCTGTCGCCGTAGGCGGCGGCGAATAGCGGCGCGTATTCCGGCACGGCGGCGATCTTGGCCACCGCCTGGCCTAGCGGCTGATGCATTTCCAGCGGGTTGACCACCGGGCCCTTGGCTTGCTCTTCCAGGCTGACGGCGCGGCCGTCCCAGAACAGCGAGCCGACGTAGGCGGTGTTGAGCAGGGTCATGGCGTTGCGGCCGCCCAATTGGCCGATGTGGCCTTGGGACACCGGACGCGGATCGCTCCAGCCGTGTTCCGGCGCGTGGCAGCTGATACAGGCGATGCGGTTGTTGCGGGACAGCCGGGGATCGCGGAATAGTTTGTCGCCCAACGCAACCTTGGCGGCGCTATAGGGGTTGTCGGCCGGAAACGGCGCCGCGGGCAGCAGGCCCAGATCACGGAAGCCGGCTTGCGCCGACGCGTCCAGCGTGGGCGCGGGCCAAGCCGCCTGGCGCTCCGCGCCTGGCTGGTATTGGCTGTAACTGGTCCGCCATTGCGCCAGCTGGGCGGCGTCCGGCGCCTCGCCGTCGCTGTCCGGCAGCGGCGGTTTGGCCGGACGGATGGAGAGGGCGACCAGCAGCGGCTGCTCGGCCTCAGCAGCAAGCCGGGCAGCACTCTGTTTCCCGCCGTCGCGGTCCAGGCCGTAGAGTTCGCCGCCGGCGTCGCGCGCCCATACCCGCGCGGCGGCATTGGCGCCGGGATAGTCCGGGTCCTGTTGCAGTTGCAGCCAGCGGATGGCCTCGGCCACGGTGGGCAGCCGCCAGTTGTCCTGCTGGCATAGCCGCTGCTGTTGCAGCGCGGCCAGCGCCGGGTTGAGGCTGGCCGCGCCGGCCGGCCGCGGCCGGGCCTGCCACAGGATGATGTCGCGCCAACCGTCCGGATGCTGGTTGTCGTCGACGCAGGCGGCCTGGGCCGGTGCGGCCAGTTGGCCGTCGGCGCTGACCGGAATGTAGGCCGGCGGCTTAGGCGGATTCTGTTCCGGGTTGGGATCGTCGGCCAGTTTGGGGCCACGCACCAGGCGCAGCCGCGCCGGCTGGCCCAGGCTGAGGCTGACGCTGGGCAGGGTGCGGTGGGTGTCGTCGAAGGCCACCGCCAGCGAACCTTCGCCGCGGCGGCTGGTGGCGGTCCAGTAGAAGGCGGCTTCGGCGTCCGGGAAGACGTGGCGGTCCATGGCCGGCAGGCCGCGCGAGCGGTCGTACTGGCTCCAGTCCAGCAGGGTTTTCAGTTCGCGCTCGGTGGGCAGCCGCCAGCCGCGTTCCGCGGCGATGTCTTCTTCGCTGTCTTCGAAGCCGCATAGTTTTTGCTTGCTCACGGCTTCGGTGTAGGTGACGGCCAGGCAGTCTTCCTGACCGGGTTCGCATTGGGCCGGGCGTTCCGGATTGCGGCTGGCGCTGGCGTAATAGCTGTGGAATTGGCTACGCAGGCCTTGCACGGATTTCACTTCCCAGATCAGGCCGGTCTGCTTGTCTTTCACGCAGCCGGCGCGTTCGCCGGCGTCGGTCAGCGGTGCGCCGTCCGCTTCGGCCAGTGCGGTGAAGCGCGGGCCGGGCGGCTGTTCGTGCAGCACGGCCAGGCTCAGGCGGAAGTGGCTGGCCGCGTAGTCGGCGGCCACCACGCTGCGGGCGATGCCGGCGCTGTCCAGCAGGGTTTGCAGATCGCCGGCCTGTTCCAAGCGCATGCTGCGCCGGAAGCGGGCGGCGGTGTCGGCGCTGATCTGGATGCCGTTGTTGGGGTTGTCGTCTTCGTCCAGCGTCAGCAGCAGCTGCACTTGGCGCAGCACTTTGGGATCCGCCGGGTTCTGGCTGCCGGCCAGTTGCAGCGGAGTCAGCTGGGGCGCGCCCAGGCTACGGCCCAGTTCCAGCTGGCCGATGCGGAAGACGACGGTTTCGCCGTCCAGATAGCGGAATTCGCCGTTGGCGGTGGTCTTGCCGGCATGGCTGCCGCTGTCGTAGTCCAGGCCCGCTACCGGGCTATCGACGAAGACGCCGGTGCGGACCGGCTGGGCGGCCGGGCCGCCGGAGCAGGCGGCCACAGCCAGGCTGCCCGCCAGAATGAGAGAGAGAGCAAGGCGCGAGTGCATTTTTGTAATTGAGAATTATTTTCAAAACGGCAGATTATGCGTTTGTAGAGTTGTTCGTACAAGAAGCATGTCGAGGATAGGAAAACCGGAGTCGCGCCTGACCGTGCGCGTCAAGGTTTTCTGCCAGGAAAACCGCACCGGCCGCCATCATCTGACCGATATCGAGGTGTTCTGAACGGCGAAGAAGCTGTTCAACGACTCCAACGCAAAAAAAGCAGCCCAAGGGCTGCTTTCGTATTGGACGCGCGGTTTCAGCGTCGCGCGGCGTCCGGCCACACCCAGTCGCCGGGCGGCGGGGTCTGGCTGCCGGACGGGCTCAGCACATCGGACCAGGCCTTGATGCTGCCCGCGTATTTGCACAATGCGGCGTAGGCGGAGACATTGCCGGCGTTGCCGTTGTATACGCCCACTTGCACGCCCTTGGGCGACAGCAACGGGCTGCCGGAGTCCCCGCCGCGGCCCACCGTGCCGTTGGCCAGCAGGGACACGCCGTTGGCCAAGGGCGACGGCCCCAGCCGCTGGATATTGGCGACGCGGACGTCCATCAGACTGGCCGCCAGCTGGCCGCCGGTCTCCGCCATCCGCAGATTGGCTTGCATCGCGCCTATCGCGCCGTTGCAGTCCTCCTGCGCCACCACCGGCACCGTTCTGGCGCCGTCAAGGCCGGCGATGGGGCGGGATAGTTTCAGCAGGGCCAGGTCCACCGCCACGCCGTTGTGGTCGAACTTGATCCAGTTGGGCTTGGCGTTGTTGCGCGCGGTTTCCACGCGCTGGGCGAAGTGACGGCCGTAATGAGCGGTCACGCTGTTCCAGTTGTCCAGAATGCAGTGCGAGGCGGTCAGCACCAGGTCCGGCCCCACCAGCGAGCCGCCGCAGATATTGCCGCCGGACGAGCCGCGGAAATCCAATTTGACGTAATGGGTTTCGGTGGGAGAGAACGGCGCGGCGGCGGTCAATTGCACGCTGGCCAACAGGCATGCGGCGACAATGAGTTTATTCACGGAATATCCTTTTCAAAATCGTTATTGCGGTTTTCATCATCCAAAAATACCGGACGAGGCCGCCTTGATTCGCTCGGAATCTGCCAATTCCTCGTTGCGAGCCTGCCGTCCGGTTGCAATGATTATGTGATTTTCGAAATGATTTTCATGTGTGAATTTTCCATGCCAGGCCGCCGTTAAAATAACAAAGTCATAAGTTTTTATTAAAACTTCTTACTGCGCACACGGCTAATCCGCCTGTGACGCGCCGCGATACGATTGTGCTGAAACTGAAATAGCCGCTTTGTTAATTTTCACCGCTTCCCAAACAGTTTTAATAATCCATATTTAATTAACTTTGGATTGAATTATGATTTTTCGGATTAAATAAATAAAAACCGCATCGTAAACGATGCGGTTTTTATTCAGGGGGACGCCAAATGCGCTCAAGGCATGAACGCGACAACGCATTAGTTTATCCACAGGTCGGCAAGAACCGCCTTCTTATCCACAATCACGCCTGCGCCGCCGATCCTTGGTCCATCGGCAGCAAGCGCGGCGTCCAGGCCAGCAAGGCCGCCCATAACGGCGCCAAGGCCAGCAACGTCAGCCACAGCGGCGCGCCGGCTTGCAGGGCGCGCAGTTGCAAGCCGCACCAGCAGAGCAGCGGCCCCGCCAGCGCGCCGACCAGCGCCAGCAGACGCGGCGACGGCCGCCAGACCGCCAGCAACCGCAACCACCAACAGCTGAAGCTCAGCCACAAGACGACTCGCCACAAGGGCAGGCCGCCGACGCCGACGAGGCGGTACAGACCCAGCCCGGAGACGGCTAAGTCCAGCAGACAGGCGGCCGCGCTCAACAGCAGCGCGCGGGTTTTAAAGCCGGCCGGCAGCGCTTGCCAGGCCAGCAGCGCGCCGGCCAGCAACAGCACCACGTAGCGGTCGCGGAAGCTGAACAGCAACCAGGCGCCGACGCCGAAGATCAGGCTGCCCAACAGCAGCCTGGGCCAGGGCTTGCCCGCCTCAGGCGTCATAGCCCAGATTGGGGGCGAGGTCGCGTTCCGCCTGTTCCACGCTGACGCCGCGGCGTTGGGCGTAGCTGGCCACTTGGTCGCGCTCGATCTTGCCCACGCCGAAATAGCGCGAGGCCGGATGGCTGAGGTAGAAGCCGGACACGGCGGCGGTGGGCAGCATCGCATAGCCTTCGGTCAGCGTCATGCCGATGGCCGGCGCGTCCAAGAGCTCGAACAGCGCGGTCTTGACGGTGTGGTCCGGGCAGGCCGGGTAGCCGGGCGCGGGGCGGATGCCCTGGTACTTTTCGTCGATCAGCGCTTCGTTGTCCAGCTGCTCGGCGGCGGCATAGCCCCAGAACTCGCGACGCACACGGGCGTGCATCAGTTCGGCGAAGGCTTCGGCCAGCCGGTCCGCCAGCGCCTTGAGCAGGATGGAGGAGTAGTCGTCGCCGGCGTCCTCGAAGCGTTTGACGTGCGGCTCGATGCCGATGCCGGCGGTGACGGCGAAGGCGCCGATATAGTCCTGCACGCCGCTGTCCCGCGGCGCGATGTAGTCGGCCAGCGCCCAGTTGGCCTTGCCGTCCATCTTGGGCAGTTGCTGGCGCAGGCCCACCCAGCTCATCAGGCTGGCGCGCTTGTCCGGATCGCGGATTTCAATATCGTCGTGGTTGACGCTGGCGGCCGGGAACAGGCCGATCACCGCGTTAGCCCCCAGCCAGTTCTCGGCAATGATCTGCTTGAGCATCACTTGCGCGTCCTCATACAAGGCGCGCGCGGATTCGCCGACGATCTCGTCGTTCAGGATGCGCGGGAAGCGGCCGGCCAGCTCCCAGCTCTGGAAGAACGGCGTCCAGTCGATGTAGGCGGCGATCTCGGCCAGCGGGTAGCGCTCGAAACGGCGCACGCCCAGCCATTGCGGCGTGGGCGGCTGGTAGACGGCCCAGTCTATCGCCTCCTTGTTGGCGCGCGCCTGTTCCAGGCTCACCACCTTGCGGCTCGCCTTATTGGCGTGGCCTTCGCGCGCGCGGTCCTGCTCGGCCTGGTTTTCCGCGACGAAGCCGTCGCGCAGGGTGTCGGACAGCAGGTTGGAGCACACGCCGACGGCGCGGCTGGCGTCCGGCACGTAGATCACCGGGTGCTGGTAGTGCGGGGCGATCTTGACCGCGGTGTGGACCTTGGATGTGGTCGCGCCGCCGATCAGCAGCGGGACGCTGAAGCCCTGGCGCTGCATTTCCTTGGCCACATGGCTCATTTCTTCCAGGCTGGGGGTGATCAGGCCGGACAGGCCGATGATGTCGGCCTTGTGTTCGATGGCGGCGTCCAGGATTTTCTGGCAGGGCACCATCACGCCCAGGTCGATCACCTGGTAGTTATTGCAGCGCAGCACCACGCCGACGATATTCTTGCCGATATCGTGGACGTCGCCCTTGACCGTGGCCATGATGATCACGCCCTTGGCCGGCGCGTCGGCCAGGCCCAGACGGATCTTTTCCTCTTCGATGAAGGGCTCCAGGTGGGCGACGGCGGCCTTCATCACCCGCGCGGATTTGACCACCTGCGGCAGGAACATCTTGCCGGCGCCAAACAGATCGCCCACCACGTTCATGCCGTCCATCAGCGGACCTTCGATCACATGAATGGGGCGCGCGGCTTTCTGCCGCACTTCCTCGGTGTCTTCGACGATGAAGGTGGTGATGCCCTTGACCAGCGCGTGCTCCAGCCGCTTTTCCACCGGCAGCGCGCGCCAGGCCAAGTCTTCGCCCTTTTTCTCGCCGGCGGCTTCGCCCTTGTATTTTTCCGCCAGCGCGATCAGGTGTTCGGTGGCGTCGCCGCCGTCCTTGGGCGCGCGCATCAGCACCACGTCTTCAATGCGTTCGCGCAGTTCCGGGTCCACCTCGTCGTAGACTTCCAGCGCGCCGGCGTTGACGATGCCCATGGTCATGCCGCGCTGGATGGCGTGGTAGAGGAAGACGGCGTGGATGGCCTCGCGCACCTTGTTGTTGCCGCGGAAGGAAAAGGAGACATTGGACACGCCGCCGGAAATCTTGGCGTGCGGCAGCTGTTGCTTGATCCAGCCGGTGGCTTCGATAAAGTCCAGGCCGTAGCGCGCGTGCTCCTCGATGCCGGTGGCCACGGCGAAGATATTGGGGTCGAAAATGATGTCTTCCGGCGGGAAGCCCACTTCGTCCACCAGGATGCGGTAGCTGTTCTCGCAGATTTCTATCTTGCGGGCGTAGGTGTCGGCCTGGCCGGCTTCGTCGAAGGCCATGACGATCACCGCGGCGCCGTAGCGGCGGATCAAGCGCGCCTGTTCGACAAACTTGTCCCGGCCTTCCTTCATGGAGATCGAGTTGACGATGCCCTTGCCCTGTATGCACTTGAGGCCGGCCTCGATCACGTCCCACTTGGAGGAGTCGATCATGATGGGCACGCGGGCGATGTCCGGCTCGGAAGCGATCAAGTTGAGGAAGCGCACCATGGCGGCGTGGGCGTCCAGCATGCCCTCGTCCATATTGATGTCGATGACCTGGGCGCCGTTCTCCACTTGCTGGCGCGCCACGTCCAGCGCGGTGGCGTAGTCGCCGTTGAGGATGAGCTTGGCGAAGGCGCGGCTGCCGGTGACGTTGGTGCGCTCGCCGACGTTGACGAACAGATCCCCGTCGCCGATGTTGAACGGCTCCAGGCCGGATAGCCGGCACTTGGCCTCTATCGCCGGCAGCGGACGCGGCGCGACGCCGTCCACCGCGCGGGCGATGGCGGCGATGTGTTCCGGCGTGGTGCCGCAACAGCCGCCCACGATGTTGATCAGGCCGGACTCCGCCCATTCTCGGACGTACACGCCCATCGCCTCCGGCTCCAGGTCGTAGCCGCCGAAGGCGTTGGGCAGGCCGGCGTTGGCGTGCACCGACACATAGCCGGCGGACACCCGCGCCATCTCCTCGACATAGGGCCGCAGCAGGTCCGGGCCCAGCGCGCAGTTGAGACCGTAGCTGACCGCGTCGGCGTGGGACAGCGAGTTGTAGAAGGCCTCGGTGGTCTGACCGGTCAGGGTGCGGCCGGATTGGTCGGTGATGGTGCCCGAGATCATGATGGGCAGCCGCGGCGTGTCCGGCCGCTCGTCGAAGTATTTGTGAATGGCGAACACCGCCGCCTTGGCGTTCAGGGTGTCGAAGATGGTTTCCACCAGCAGCAGGTCCGCGCCGCCTTGCACCAGGCCGTCTATCGCCTCGGTGTAGGACGTCACCAGTTCGTCGAAGCTGACGTTGCGGTAGCCCGGGTCGTTGACGTCCGGACTGATGCTACAGGTGCGGTTGGTGGGACCGAGCACGCCGGCGCAATAACGCGGCTTGGCCGGATTGGCGGCGCTGGCCTTTTCGCACAGTTCCTTGACCAGCCTGGCCGCGGCATGATTGATTTCCCACACTAGGCTTTCCATCGCGTAATCCGCCATGGCGATGGAGGTGGCGTTGAAGGTGTTGGTTTCGATGATGTCCGCGCCGGCGTCCAGATAGGCCTGGTGAATGCCGCCGATCACGTCCGGCCGCGTCAGCGCCAGCAAATCGTTGTTGCCCTTGACGTCGCTGGGCCAATCGGCAAAGCGCTCGCCCCGATAATCGGCCTCCTCCAACTGATGGCGCTGGATCATAGTGCCCATGCCGCCGTCCAGGATCAGAATGCGTTGGGATAGGTGTTGCCGGAGGGGATGCGAGGATGTTTTTGTCATGGCGGCTGAACTTTTTTTGTCTACAACGATAACAAGCGCAACGGACTCAAAAGCTCATCTTAACACTCGCAATCAACTGTCCGGGCGCTTGCTTAAGAATAAAGAGAGAACATCCATATGGCCATTACGAATAAGCTGTGGCTGCTCGCGGGGCTGGCGGCGGCATGGTGCGGGGAGGCGTGGGCGGCGGGCAGTTTACGGATAGGCGTGGCGGATACCGACGCGGCGCCGGTGGTGATGCTGTCGCCGGACGGCGAGCACCTGCGCGGCGGCCTGTCCAAGGATATCGGCGAGATGCTGGCGGCTGAGCTGAGCCTGCGTCCGGAATTCATTCTGATCGCCCGCAAGCGGGTGGAGGCCTCCATCGAATCGGGCCGGGTGGACATCGTCTGCAACGCCAATCCGGACTGGTTCGGCAACGCCGCGCGGCTGGGCTGGACCCATGAGATCTATCCGCAGCTGGAGCGTCCGCTGACGCTCAAGCAAGCCACCGAGGTGCGCCAGGTGAACGACCTCGCCGGCAAGCGCATCGTCACCATACGCGGCTACAACTACCCGACGCTGGAGCGCTTCTGGCGCGGCAACCCGGCCTCTCACAACGAGGAGGCGCGGATGGAGCTGCTGATCAAATCGGTGCAAAAGCGGCTGAGCGACGCCGCCATCGTGTCGGAACTGGAGTTCGCCGCCTGGGCGCGCAACTGGCCGCAGGACGCGGCGCAGTTCAAGCTGCACCCGCTGGTGGTCACCTTCATGCCCACCATGTGCGCGGTGGCGCCGCATTCCGACATCAAGGTGGCGCAGCTGAACCAGGCGATAGACCGTCTGCAGAAAAGCGGCCGCATCAAGGCGGTGTTGAAAACCTATCAGTGGCAGCCGCAGGAATGAGCGCCGCCGGCCGGCGGCGCCGGCTCTAATCCTGGCCGCGGAAGCGCTGCTCCAGCCGGTGCATCACCTCCAGCGCGGTTTCCATCTGCTCGGCGGGAATATCCGCCAGCGCATGCCGGAAAAACGCCTCGCGCTTGGGCTGCACCTCCTCTATCAGCGCCTGTCCGGCCGGCGCCAGCGTCACCAGGGTCTGGCGGTTGTCGGCCGGATCGGTGATGCGCCGCACCAGAGCCTCCTCCTCCATGCCCTTCAACTGCCGCGTCAACGCGCCCGGATCCATCATCAGCCGGGTGGCCAGCTGTTTCTGCGTCGCCTGCTCCAGATCGGTCAGCGCGGCGAGAATGCGCCAGCGCGGCAAGGGATAGCCCACCTGCTGTTCAAACGCCGCGTACATGGCGCGGCCGGTGCGGCCGATTTGCTGCAGCAGATTGGGAGCGCGTTCAGTCATGGATTACCGCCGTCTTGGTTTTGACATCGCGCAATTCTACATGCGGGACTCGCCGCACAAGCAATAAGCCAAGCACCGCCAACGCCGCCACCAGCCACTGGCTGAGGTGAATAGCGTCCACCAGCGCCAGCCGCGAGGCGTCCAGCAAGGCGCCGCCGTTGATCCGGGCCGCCGTCGTCAGTTGTTCGAAACGGGCGGCGGTGTCCGGGCTGAGCAGGATTTGCGGATCACGCAGCCAGGCCTGCCACTGCGGCGCGGCCGGCAGGGCGTCGACGCCGGCGACGTAGCGGTGGGTGACGAAGACGCCCACCAGCGCGGTGCCCAACATGCCGCCTATCATCCGCGTGGACTGAATCATGGCGGTGGCCACGCCCAGTTGCTCTCGCGGCGCGCTCTGCTGCACGAAGATGGTCAGATTGGGCAGCAACAGGCCCAGGCCCAAGCCGCCCACCGCCATCAGCGCGGCCACCAGCCAGTGCGCGGTGCCGGCGTCCACCCAGGCCAGCGCGCCGGCGGTGAAGGCGAACAGCAGCAAGCCCAGGCCCAGCAGCAAGGTGGGGCGGCGCAACCGGGTGACGATGCGGCCGTTCAGGATGCTGCCCAGGGTGATGCACACCACCAGCGGTGTCACCAGCAGGCCGGCCTGGTTGGGCGACAGGCCGAAGCCGCCCTGGAACATCAGCGGCGCGTAGTACATCACCGCGAACATGCCGCCGCCCAGCAACAGCGACAGGCCGAACAAGGGCGCCAGGCTGCGGTGGCTCAGCATGTCCAAGGGCAGCAGCGGGTTGGGGCAGCGCCGCTCCCACCACAGCAGGCCGGCCAGCGCGGCCAGGCCGCTCAGGCCCAGGCCGGCCATCAGCCACAGCGGCTTGTGCAGCGGCAGCCATTCCACCAGCAATTGCATCGAACCCAGCAGCGCGGCGATCAGCAGTCCGCCCTGCCAGTCCAGCTTGGACGCGGCGCCGGCGCGGCGCATCGCCGGCAGATAGCGCCAGACGAACCACAGGCTGGCCAGACCCACCGGCAGATTGACGAAGAAGACCCAGCGCCAGCCCAGGTATTCGGTGAGAAAGCCGCCCAGGGTCGGGCCCACCGCGTTGGCCAGGCCGAAGGCCGCGGTCAGCATCACTTGCCAGCGCAGACGCTGCGCGGTTTCCGGAAACATGTCCGGCACGCAGGCGAAGGTGGTGGCCACCAGCATGCCGCCGCCCACGCCTTGCAGCGCGCGCGCCAGCACCAGTTCCAGCATGTTCTGGGCCAGGCCGCATAGCATGGAGGCGACGGTGAACAGGATGATGGCGGTCAGCACGAAGGGCTTGCGGCCGTGATCGTCGCCCAGCTTGCCGAAGATGGGCACGGTGATGACCGAGGTGAGCAGGTAGGCGGTGCCCACCCAGGCGTACAGATCGAAACCGTGCAGCTCCGCCACCACGGTGGGCATGGCGGTGCCGACCACGGTCTGGTCCAGCGCCACCATCAGCAGCACGAAGCACAGGCCGAGCATGGCCAGCACTTTCTGGCGGAAATCCAGCGCGCCGGCCGCTCCAGCGGTTGCGGCTAAGGTGTTCATTTTTGTTGATCCATCAATAATTGACTAGTCAACTATTTTGCGCCGAGAAGGGCCAGGAATCCAGTGGCGGACACAAAGATTTACAAAGCAGGGGCTCTTAGAGCCTGTTTAAGGCTCACGAGCAAGAGCGGGGCAAGGCGAAAACGATCGAAGAAGCGGAATGTACAGCGGGTACCTGTGCATTCTGAAAGCGTTCTTAACGCCCTTGTCTAAACTATCCGGCCAAAGCGCCGCAAACTTAGAACGGGTTCTTAGGCGGCGGCGCGGACGCGCCGCCGCGCGCTTCAGTAACCGCGCCGGGCCAGCCAGCTGCTGGCCTCGCTCTTGGCCAGAATGGCCACCAGCCAGTCCCGGAACACTTTGACCTTGGGCAGTTCCGCCAGCTCGTGCGGATAAACCAGGTAGTAGCTCCACTCGGTCTCCAGCACGGTGTCGAAAGGCATCACCAGCCGGCCGGAATCCAGGTCCTGGGTCACCATGGACACCTGGGCCAGGGTCACGCCCATGCCGGCGACGGCGGCGTGCAGCGCGTATTCGGAGGCGTCGAAGGTGACGCCGCTTTCCGGATTCACGCCGTTGACGCCGGCCAGTTTCAGCCAGCGCTTCCAGGTGTCCTGATCGCGCCAGGGGTGGAGCAGGGTGTGATGGCGCAAATCGTCCGGGGTGTTCAGCGGGTGCTTGCCGTTGAGCAGGGCCGGGGAGCAGACCGGGATCAGTTTTTCGCGGCAGATGCATTCGGTGCGCAGGTCCGGCGCCACTTCGGCGCGCGCCATGCCCACCACCGCCAGATCGTACTCCGCGCGGTTGAACGGCTTGTCGTGAATCAGCTGGGTCACCAGGTGCAGCGTGTATTCCGGATAGCGGGTCTGGAAGTCCGGCAGATTGGGCAGCACCCAGCGCATCGCCGGGGTGGGCGGCATGCGCACGCGCAGATCGCTCTGCCGCAGCCGCAGCGCTTCGCTGGCCTCGTTCAGCAATTGGAAGGCCTCGCGCGCCGGCTTGATCAGCGCCTCGCCCTCGGCGGTCAGCGACAGGCCGCGCGCCTGCCGGGTAAACAGGGTGGCGCCGTAGTATTCCTCCAGCGTTTGCACGTGGCGGCTGACCGCCCCTTGGGTCAGGCTGAGCGCGGCGGCGGCGCGGGTGAAGGACAAATGCTCGGCGGCGACGACAAATACGCGTAATGCATTCAGCGGTGGCAGCTTCATCTTACATGCCTTTTTATCATGGTTATCATGAAATTAACTGCTTTGTCATGCCAGGCGCAACATCGTATGCTAGGCATGCCGGGCATGGCTGGGCTTGGAACGGCGGACCGCGGCATGCAAGCCGCCGCCATGCGTCAATAGCATGAAGACCGCCGCTCCGCGTTGATCGAACCGTCCCTGCCGCGCTCCCCGATTTCCAGCGCGGCGCCCGCAGCCAAAACCAAGCCCGGCCTTGGCTTTCCCGGAAACGGAACCGTCATTCCCGAGCCTAAGGCTTTATCCGTACTGAAATAGTAACGGATTATAAATATTACAGGATGACATCCGCTTGCAACGGAGAATTTTCCACCGCTTATCGCGTGTCGCCGAAACTGCGGCGGCGTCGCCAGATTAACTGCCAATCCACGTTGGGCATTGCCGGGTTCAGACAGGGCCCGGCTTTTTTTTGCCCGCGCTCCGGCGAGCGGACAAGAAAAAAGGCCACGCGAGTGGCCCAAAGTTCGGAGAATAAGCCCAGGCGGCGCGAACGTCGCTTGGGCGCGGGCGGCGAACCGCCCGTTCTTGAGTTTGAGTTTGCGAGTGTAGCGCGTTGCGCCGACAGCGGCAACGCAATAATCCTGGCTAGTACCGCCCGGCTTTCACTCGCCCAATTCCGCCAGCAGTTCCGCCTGCTGCTCGGCGATCAAGGCGCCGGTCAGTTCGCTCAGATCGCCGTCCATCACGTAATCCAGCTTGTACAAGGTCAGATTGATCCTGTGGTCGGTGATGCGGCCCTGCGGGAAGTTATAGGTGCGGATGCGCTCGGAACGGTCGCCGGAACCGATCAGGCTCTTGCGCTCGGCCGCTTCCTTCTGCTGCTGTTCGCGGCGCTGGATGTCCATGATGCGCGCCGCCAGCACTTGCATGGCGCTGGCCTTGTTGGCGTGCTGGGAACGGCCGTCCTGACACTCCGCCACAATCCCCGTCGGAATATGGGTGATGCGCACCGCGGAATCCGTCTTGTTGATGTGCTGGCCGCCGGCGCCGCTGGCCCTGAAGGTGTCGATGCGCAGATCAGACGGGTTCAGCACCACGTCGGCCAGTTCGTCGGCCTCGGCCATCACCGCCACGGTGCAGGCCGAGGTGTGGATGCGGCCCTGGGTCTCGGTCACCGGCACCCGCTGCACGCGGTGGCCGCCGGATTCGAACTTGAGCCGGGAATAGGCGCCGAAGCCGATCAGCCGCACGATGACCTCTTTATAACCGCCCAGGTCGGATTCGCTGGCGGAGACGATCTCCGCCTGCCAGCGATTGCGTTCGGCGTAGCGGGTATACATGCGCAGGAGGTCGCCGGCGAACAGCGCGGCCTCGTCGCCGCCGGTGCCGGCGCGGATTTCCAGGAAGATGTTTTTCTCGTCGTTGGGGTCCTTGGGCAAGAGCAGCTTCTGCAACTCCAGCTCCAAGACCGCCAGCTTATCCTTGCCCTCGGCGATTTCCGCCTGGGCGAACTCCTTCATTTCCGGGTCCGACAACATGTCTTCCGCCGCGGCGATGTCGCTTTCGCACTGGCGGTAGCCTTGGTAGGTTTCCACCACCGGGCTGAGTTCGGCGTGCTCGCGGGTGAGCTTGCGGAACGCATCCATATTTTGAGTGGCCGCCTCGCTGGCCAGGAGGTGGGTCACCTCTTCCAGACGATCGGCCAGTTGCGCCAGTTTGGCCGCAATTGACGCTTTCATTACGACTCCGGGTGTAAACGATAAAGACGCGCCACGGCTTCCACCTGCGCGTCGTGCTCCGCGCCGCGACCGGACGACAAGGCCCGGGTGGGGGGATGCATCAATTTATTGGTCAGTTGCACCGACAGGGTTTCCAACACCCGCTCCGGCGCTTCGCCGCGCGCCAGCTGCTTGAGCGCGGCGTCCAGCGCGGCGCGGCGCAGCCGGTCCGCGTCGTCGCGCAGCGCGCGGATCAAGGGCACGGTTTCGCGCTTCTTCAGCCAGTCGCTGAACTCGCAAACCCGGGCCTGGATGATGGTTTCGGCTTCCGCGGCCGCGCTCTGACGCGCTTCCTTGCCCACTTCCACCACGCTGGCGATGTCGTCCACGCTGTACAGGAACACATCGGCCAGCTTGCCCACTTCCACTTCGATGTCGCGCGGCACCGCCAGGTCCAACATGAAGATGGGGCGATGACGGCGCGCCTTGATCGCGCGCTCCACCATGCCCTTGCCTATGATGGGCAGTTGGCTGGCGGTGGAAGTGACCAACACATCGTAGCGCGGCAGGATGTCCGGCAGCTCGGCGAGGGTGACGGCGTTGCCGCCGAACTGCTCCGCCAGCCGCTGGCCGCGCTCCAGCGTGCGGTTGGCCACGGTGATACAGGAGGGATTGCGCGCGGCGAAGTGAGTGGCCACCAGCTCTATCATTTCCCCGGCGCCGACAAACAGAATGTTCAGTTCGCCAATGGTGGGGAAGATCTGCTCTGCCAGCTTGACCGCCGCCGCCGACATCGACACCGAACTGGCGCCCACCGCGGTATTGGAACGCACTTCCTTGGCCACGGCGAAGGTGCGCTGGAACAGGCCGTTGAGCAGGGTGCCCATGGTGCCGGCGTGTTCGGCGCTGCGCACCGCGTCCTTCAGCTGGCCCAGGATCTGGGTTTCGCCCAGCACCATGGAGTCCAGGCCGGAGGCGACGCGAAAAGCGTGGCGCGCGGCGTTGGCCTCGTCCAGCTGATACAGATAGGGCTGCATTTCCGCCAGCGCCAGGCCGTGATATTGCGCCAGCCAGCTAAGCGCCGCCTGCGGATCGCCGCCGGTGCAATAGATTTCGGTGCGATTACAGGTGGAGACGATGGCCGCCTCGCGCGCCGCATGCGAGCTGACCAGGCTGTCCAGCGCCTTGGGCAACACCTCCGCAGGAAAAGCCAGCTTTTCCCGGATGGAGAGCGGTGCGGTATGGTGGTTCAAACCAAGGGCGAACAGATGCATGGGCGGATAAGCCGCGGAACGAAATGGGGTATTTTAGCCTAACTTGAACCGCAAGTCCTGCGCCGCGGCGGCAAGCCGCGCCGGCCCGTCGCCGGCGCCTTATACGACATAGCAGAATCCGGCGCCGCGCGCGTCCCAAATAACGCGTTCTTCTTGCGCAAACCCCTATATGGGCCAAGCGAAGCTGGCATAAGATAAGCCCCATCAAGGAGGACGAAATGTCGCTGAACCTCGCAGACATCCGCAAGGATTTTTCCAAGAAAGAATTGTCGCCGGAGGAGTGCCTGCCGGACCCGCTGGCCCAACTGGAGAGCTGGCTGGACCAGGCCATCGCCGCGCAGATGCCGGAACCCACGGCGATGAACCTGGCCACGGCCGGCGCGGACGGACGCCCCACATCGCGCATCGTGTTGCTCAAGGGCGTGGAAGACGGCCAGCTGCTGTTCTACACCAATTATCTGAGCCGCAAGGGCCGCCAGCTGAGCGACAACCCCTATGTGGCGCTGACCTTCTTCTGGCCGGAGCTGGAACGGCAGATCCGCATCGAGGGCCGCGCCGCCCAGGTGGCGCCGGAAATATCCGACGCCTATTTCGCCAGCCGGCCCTACACCAGCCGCGTAGGTGCCTGGGCCAGCGAGCAGAGCAGCGAGATCGGCTCCAAGGGCGTGCTGGTGTCGCGCGCGGCGATGTTCGGGGTCAAACACCCGCTGAACGTGCCGCGGCCGCCGCATTGGGGCGGCTACGCGGTGACGCCGGACCGGCTGGAATTCTGGCAGGGCCGACCCAGCCGGCTGCATGACCGGGTGCAGTACGCCTTGCGGGAAGACGGCGGCTGGAAGATCGCGCGGCTGGCGCCGTGAACCGGTCTCCAGTGAGGACAACTCATTGAAATAATGAGTTTTACGCATATTCAAAAAACTGCAACCATCTCAAATTAGACAGTTTGTCCGCTTTTATAGCGATTTGGATGTTGCCGCATCACAACAAGCCGCATCGGGATGATGCGGCTTTTCATTTTCTTGATGTTTCCCTCTCTTCTCCTTGTCTACCAAGGATTCGACGCCCCGCTTTGATTTCGGTCATGCCCGCCGCCGGCCATGCCCAGGCAACTGGCACTTAGAACAGATGCATATCAAGTCGGAAAAACCAATACATAATTTATGCATTTGGCAAGTGGTCGTCAGAACAAACCAAGCCAACGTCCTCTGGTTTCAGCAATTCCTTTCCCATGCTCAGAGCGACGTCCCATGTCGGGAATGCATAAGGGACGCGGCGAAAACCTCCCCGCCCGATGGCGGCAGCCATCTTGAGGGAACGGTTTCCAAGCGTCCGAAAGGGCAGGCGCAAGCCTGTCTGGCGCCGGCGGCCTTTATGCAAGACCCGCCGGCTTGACGCGGGGCATTACCGTGTCCTGCTGATCTACATTGGAGAAAAAGTCGTGATGAAAACCCAAACTGCGATGGTTCGCGTACTGGTGCTGTCCGCTCTCGCCCTGGCTTACGGTTCCGCCCACGCCGCCGAGCGCGTCAACCTGGAAGCGCTGGCCAAATCCAGCAAACTCGTCGACGGCGCCAGCGTGTTCAGCGCCGCCGGCATCAACCAGGGCGAACTGAAAGCGCAGCGCAGCGCCCAGTTCCCCAACGGCAAAGTCGTCACCCGCTACCAGCAGTTCTATCAGGGCGTGCCGGTGTGGGGCGAGGCCGTGGTGGAGGAAAAACAGTTCGCCAAAGGCTCGTCCACCGCCGCGGCCAGCAAGCTGTCCGGCTACTATGTGCGCGGCATCGGCTCCGACCTGGCTTCGGTCAAGCCGGCGCTCAGCGCCTCCCAGGTGCTGGCCAGCGCCAAGGCGCTGAAGGCCAACGGCTACGAAACCCGCAATGAGAAGACGGAACTGGTGGTCCGTCTGGACAACAACACCGCCCAGCTGGTTTACCTGGTGTCCTTCCTGGTGGAAGGCGGCAAGGAGCCCAGCCGCCCGCACCTCATCATCGACGCCAACAGCGGCCAGGTGCTGAAGCAGTGGGAAGGCCTGAACCACGCCGAAGCCAACGGCCCCGGCGGCAACGCCAAGACCGGCAAATACCTGTACGGCACCAACTACGGCCCGCTGATCGTCACCAGCGATTGCAAGATGGACAGCGGCAACGTGGCCACCATCAACCTGAACGGCGGCACCAGCGGCACCACCCCGTACAAGTTCGCTTGCCCCACCAACACCTACAAGCAGATCAACGGCGCCTACTCGCCGCTGAACGACGCCCACTACTTCGGCAACGTGGTGTTCAATCTGTACAAGGACTGGTTCAACCTGCGTCCGATCAACCAGAAGCTGCTGATGAAGGTGCATTACAGCCGCAACTATGAAAACGCGTTCTGGGACGGCAGCGCGATGACCTTCGGCGACGGCGCCACCCGCTTCTATCCGCTGGTGTCGCTGGACGTGTCCGCTCACGAAGTCAGCCACGGCTTCACCGAGCAGAACTCCGGCCTGGTCTACAGCGGCCAGTCCGGCGGCATCAACGAAGCGTTCTCCGACATGGCCGGCGAAGCCGCCGAGTACTACATGAAGGGCAAGAACGACTTCCTGGTGGGCGCGGAAATCTTCAAGCAGACCGGCGCGCTGCGCTACTTCGCCGATCCGACCAAGGACGGCCGCTCCATCGGCCACGCCAAGGACTACACCAGCGGCCTGGACGTCCACTACTCCAGCGGCGTGTACAACAAGGCCTTCTACCTGATCGCCACCAGCGCCGGCTGGAACACCCGCAAGGCCTTTGAAGTGTTCGTGGACGCCAACCGCCTGTACTGGACCTCCAACGCCACTTACAACAGCGCCGCTTGCGGCGTTGAAAAAGCGGCCGAAGCGCGCGGCTACAGCAAGGCCGACGTGACCAAGGCCTTCACCGCCGTGGGCGTGGCTTGCGGCAGCTGATGACCGCCTGACGGCGCGGCCATGACGGCCCGCGCCGTTTCTCCCATCCGCCGGCCATGGCCCGTCCATGGCCGGCATCGCTCAGGAATTCCGGAATGCTCACTCTCAAACCGAGTCTCGTCGCGCTCTTGGCCGCCACCAGCCTGGCCGGCGCCGCCCAGGCCGCCCCGGTGTGGATTTCCATCGGCGACGACGCCTACCAGCTATTGCAACAGGTCAGCCCGAAAAGCCGCAGTCAGGAAAGCCGCCAGCTGGCGGTGAGCGCGCTGCCGGCCGGCGTGTCCGCCAAGGGCGTGGCCACCGAGAAAGTCCACCTGGTGCAAGTGGACGACAGCGTGCTGCCGCAATTGTCGGACGCCATCCACCACAGCCTGCGCCATTGCGGCGGCTTCATCGTGCACAAGGATCTGCAGGACGCGCGCACCGCGCTGAAGGCCCCGGTGGCCAGCGCGCTGCTGCCCAGCTACCAGATCAACGACCAGGCTGCCGTCAACAAGCTGTTGCCGCAGCTGCAGGACAGCAACATCCTCGGCACCATCCAGTCCCTGTCCAACTACCAGAACCGCTTCTACACCACCAGCCACGGCGTCAACGCCTCCAACTGGATCGCCAGCCAATGGCGGCAGCTGGCCGCCGGCCGCGGCGACGTGAGCGTGGAGCAGTTCGCCCACAGCGCCTGGCCGCAGAAATCGGTGATCCTCACCATCAAGGGCAAGGACAACGCCGCCGAAACCCTGGTGCTGGGCGGGCATCTGGACTCCACCGTGGGCAACGGCACCGGCGAAACCAGCCGCGCGCCGGGCGCCGACGACGACGCCTCCGGCATCGCCAGCCTGACCGAGGTGATCCGCGTGCTGATGGCCAACAACTACCAGCCGCGCCGCACCATCAAGTTCATGGCCTACGCGGCGGAAGAAGTGGGCCTGCGCGGCTCCTCCGACATCGCCAACCGCTACAAGCAGCAGAAGGTCAACGTGGTGGGCGCCTTGCAGATGGACATGACCAACTACCAGGGCAGCGCGGAGGACATCTTCCTGTTCACCGACTACACCAACGCGTCGCAGAACACCTTCCTCGCCAACCTGGCCAAGGTCTATCTGCCCAATCTGAAAGTGGGCTACAGCTCGTGCGGCTACGCGTGCTCGGACCACGCCTCCTGGCACAAGAACGGCTACCCGGCGTCCTTCCCGTTCGAGTCCGCCTTCAACCAGTCCAACCCCAATATCCACACCGTGCGCGACACCCTCGCCAGCGCCGGCAACCAGGCTCGCCACGCGCTGAAGTTCTCGCAACTGGCGCTGGCCTACGCGGTGGAATTGGGCAGCGACGGCCCGGCGGTCAAGCGCTGACCCCAAGCGCAGTCCAATGCGCCCACCCCCTCCCGGGGGTGGGTTTTTCATTGTGGGCCATGCCGCGAGCGCTCAGAACGTGTTTACGATCTCGCGAGCTAAGGCGAGACAAGGCGAAAACGGTTGAAGAAGCGGAATGTACAGGTGGTACATGAGCATTCTGAAAGCGTTTTCAACGCCCTTGTCTAACTATTCCGCCGACGCGCAGCAGATCGTAAACAGGTTCTCAGACGCCGGCCTCTCGCCGCATGTCCACATGCGGAATGCCGCCGTCGTCGTAAGCCTCGGACACCGCGCAGAAGCCGAAACTTTCGTACAAGGCCTGCGCGTCGGTCTGCGCCGACAACATGACGGCCGCCTGCGGAAAATGCGCGCGGCACTGCGCCACCGCCTGCGCCAGCAGCGCCTTGCCCAGGCCCTGGCCGCGCGCCTCCGGCGCCACCACCACCCGGCCTATCGCCGCCGCGTCCGGATATTTCTCCCCCGGCGCGATCAGGCGCGCGTAAGCCAGCAGCCGGCCGCCGTCGTCGTGGCCGGACAGGTGCAGACAGTGCAGGTCCACGCCGTCCACGTCGCCGTAAATCGACTGCTGCTCCACCACGAACACCCGGTCGCGCAACTGCAAGGCCCGATACAGCGCCAGCGGCGTAAAACCATCGAAACGGTGGCAGTGCCACGCAACTCGGTTTGCCATAGTAGAATTCCCCTGAACTGATTCATTATCATCGGCCGGCTTAGCGGCGCGCCCGGGCCAAGCTTACGACAAGGCGTGTTTGCCAGCTATAACCGTGAGGACAGGCTTTGCCGTGGCGCAAACGCCGGCCGATGAACGCTAACCGATTCAACTCCTGCCTTGCCCATATGAACGATAACGATCTGTTTGCCGAGATTACGCCGGACGGCGCCGCCGCCCTGACCCCGCCGCCGCCCACTCCGCCCACTCCGCCCGCGGCAGACGCCGACGACGGCGAGTGGATTCCGCTGGACCTTTATGCCGAGCGCGCCTACCTGGAATACGCGATGAGCGTGGTCAAGGGCCGCGCGTTGCCGGAAGTGGCCGACGGCCAGAAACCCGTGCAGCGCCGCATCCTGTACGCGATGCGCGACATGGGCCTGGCCCACGGCGCCAAGCCGGTGAAATCCGCGCGCGTAGTTGGCGAGATCCTGGGTAAATATCACCCGCACGGCGACAGCTCCGCCTACGAGGCGCTGGTGCGCATGGCGCAGGACTTCACGCTGCGCTACCCCTTGATCGACGGCCAGGGCAACTTCGGCAGCCGCGACGGCGACGGCGCGGCGGCGATGCGTTACACCGAGGCGCGGCTGACGCCGATCGCCGATCTGCTGCTGTCGGAAATCGACATGGGCACCGTGGACTTCGTGCCCAATTACGACGGCGCCTTCGAAGAGCCGCGCTTGCTGCCGGCGCGCCTGCCCATGGTGCTGCTCAACGGCGCCTCCGGCATCGCCGTGGGGCTCGCCACCGAAATCCCGCCGCACAATCTGACCGAAGTGGCCCAAGCCTGCGTCGCGCTGCTGGACGATCCGGAACTGGACACCGCGGCGCTGATGCAATACGTGCCCGGCCCGGACTTCCCCGGCGGCGGCCAGATCATCACCCCGGCCGAAGACATCCTCGCCGCCTATGAGAGCGGCCGCGGCAGCGTGCGCGTGCGCGCCAAGTGGGAAGTGGAAAAACTGGCGCGCGGCCAGTGGCGCGTGATCGTGTCCGAACTGCCGCCCGGCTCCAGCGCGCAGAAAGTGCTGGCGGAGATCGAAGAAGCCACCAATCCCAAGGTCAAGACCGGCAAGAAGGCGCTGACCCAGGACCAGCAAAACCTGAAGAGCCTGATGTTGTCGCTGCTGGACCGCGTGCGCGACGAATCCGACAGCGAGTGCCCGGTGCGCCTGGTGTTCGAACCCAAATCCAGCCGCCAGGACCCGGACGAGTTCATCAACACCTTGCTGGCGCAGACCAGCCTGGAAGGCAACGCCTCGATGAACCTGGTGATGATAGGCCTGGACGGCCGGCCGGGTCAGAAAGGCCTCAAGCCCATCCTCAGCGAATGGCTGGACTTCCGCCGCACCACCGTCACCCGCCGCCTGCAGCACCGGCTGGCCCAGGTGGAAAAGCGCATCCACATCCTGGAAGGGCGGATGATCGCCTTCATCCACATCGATGAAGTGATACGCGTGATACGCGAATCCGACGAGCCCAAGCCGGACCTGATCAAGGCCTTCGGCCTGACCGAGATCCAGGCCGAGGACATCCTGGAAATCCGCCTGCGCCAACTGGCGCGGCTGGAAGGCTTCAAGCTGGAGAAAGAGCTGTCCGACCTGCGCGAGGAGCGCGAAGGCCTGCGCCACGTGCTGGACACCCCGGACGCGCTGCGCACCATGATGCGCGAGGAAATCCAGGCCGACGCCGCCAAATACGGCGACAAGCGCCGCAGCGAGATCAAGACCGCCGAGCGCGCGGTGCTGACCCAGACCATAGCCGACGAGCCGGTCACCATCATCCTGTCGCAAAAGGGTTGGATCCGCGCCCGCGTCGGCCACAACGTAGACCTCGCCGCGCTGGCCTTCAAGGACGGCGACGCGCTGCACACCGTGGTGGAAACCCGCACCGTGTGGTCGGTGATCGTGCTGGACTCCAAGGGCCGCGCCTACACCGTGGATCCGGCCGACGTGCCCACCGGCCGCGGCGACGGCGTGCCGGTGGCCTCGCTGGTGGACCTGCAGGACGGCGCCAAGCCGGCGCAGATGCTGTCCGGCAAGGACGAAGCCCGCTTCGTCGTCGCCGGTTCCGGCGGTTACGGCTTCATCGCCAAGCTGGGCGACATGGCCGGCCGGGTCAAGGCCGGCAAGGCCTTCCTGACGCTGAACCCGGAAGAAAGCGTGCTGACCCCGGCGCCGCTGCCGGCGGCCGGCATAGTCGAAGCCACCCAGTTGGTGGCCGCCGCCGACAACGGCCGGCTGCTGGCCTTCCCGGCCGCCGAGCTCAAGGAGCTGGCCAAGGGCCGCGGCCTGATGCTGATGGCGCTGGACAACGGCGAAGCCCTCACCGCCGTCGGCCTCGTCAACGGCGACAAGGCGCTGCTGTCCACGCTGTCGGTGCGCGGCAAGGCCTCCGATGAAAAACTGGCGCTGGCGGAGTTCGCCGGCAAGCGCGGCAAGAAGGGCAAGCTGATGCCCAAGAAATGGAGCGTCGGCGCCATCAGCGAGCTGCCGACGACATGAACCGGGACCGCCCGCCCACGCCGTTGACCCCGCGCAGCGGGCTGGTCTTCATCAACAGCTTCCGGGCGGCGCTGCTGCTGGTGCTGCTGGCGATGTCGCTGTTCGCCAACCGCGAAGGCGAATCGCTGGTGGCCGGCGGCAAGGCCTTCTATCTGTGGAGCGGCGTCTACGCCGCGCTGATCGGCGCCTGGTTCCTGCTGCGCAACGGCCGGCTGGCCCACACCCTGCAACTGACACTGGCCATCGCCGCCGACATCGCGATGATCGTGCTGCTGATGGGCATCAACGACGGCGTGCGCAGCGGCTACGGCATCCTGCTCCTGCCCTATCTGGCGGTGGCCGGCCTGCTGTCCTCCGGCCGCTACGCGCTGTTCTACGCCTCCATCGCCACGCTGATCCTGCTGTCCTTCGTCGGCGTCGAGCAATACCTGGGCATAGGCCGCGGTTCCGACTTCTACTACTCCGCGCTGCTGGCCACCGCCGGCTTCATCACCTCCATCGTCACCTGGAAGCTGGGCCGGGTGGCGCGCGACTCCGAGGCCTTGGCCACCCGCCGCGGCGGCGAAATCGCCAACCTCAACCGCCTGAACGAACTGGTGTTGCAAAGCCAGCGCGACGCGGTGGTGGTGCTGGACCCGTCCGGCCTGCTGCGCCAGTTCAACAACCAGGCGGCGCGCTACTTCGGCGCCATGCGCCGCGGCCACGTCGTCCCGGAACTGCTGCCGCTGGTGGAGCGCTGGCGGCACAACGGCTGCCCACCCAATCCCAGCTTCATAGACCGCAATATCCGCGGCCGCCAATTGGTGGGCCGCATGGTGCCGGTGCTGATGGGCGACGACCACGCGCTCTTGCTGTTCATGCGCGATATGGCCGACATGGCGGAAGAGGGCAAACGCGTGAAGCTGGCGGCGCTGGGACGGCTCACCGCCAATATCGCCCATGAAATCCGCAACCCGCTGTCGGCGATCAACCACGCGGCGGATCTGCTGGCCGAAGACGAAACCGATCCCGCGCGCCAGCGGCTGATCCGCATCGTGCAAGGCAATAGCAAGCGCATCAACCACATGGTGCAGGAAGTGCTGGCCTTGAACCGCCGCGATCGGATCAAGCCCGAGCCCATCCGGCTGCAGCCTTTTCTGGACGAACTGCTGGACCACTTCGGCGTGGTGGAGGCCGCCGCCGCCGGCGCGATCTGCTGCGTCTACCAGGCGCAGGCCGCCGCGGTCCAGTTCGACCGCGGTCATTTCGGCCAGATTCTCAATAATCTGCTGGCCAACGCCTGGCGCTACTCCAGCAAACAGCCGGGCGCGGTGCGCATCGAAGTGGGCGAAGTGGAAAACCACCTGACCATCAAGGTCATGGACGATGGGCCGGGCATGAGCGAAGATGCCCAGGCCCGCTTGTTCGAACCCTTTTTCACCACGGAAAGCGCCGGCACCGGACTGGGCCTGTACATTGCGCGCGAGCTGGCGGAAGCCAACGACGCGCGGCTGGACTACTGCCCGCCCGGCGGCGTGTTCCGTCTGATCTGTCACAAGGCTTATGGCTAAATCCTCCCTGCGCGTGCTGGTGATCGACGACGAACCGGACATCCGCGAACTGCTGGAACTGACCCTGATCAAGATGGGGCTGGACGTGGCCACCGCCGCCAGCGTCGGCGCCGCCAAACTCAGCCTGAACAGCCAGCCCTTCGACCTGGCGCTGACCGATATGCGCCTGCCGGACGGCGAGGGCATCGAGGTGGTGCGCCATATCGCCGAGCAGGGGCTGGACGTGCCCATCGCGGTGATCACCGCCTACGGCAACACCGACAACGCGGTGCTGGCGATGAAGGCCGGCGCCTTCGACTACCTGCAAAAACCGGTCAGCCTGGCGCAATTGCGCAGCCTGGTGAAGTCCGTGCTGCGCGTGGACAACGGCAAGCCCGGCGCTGCGGTGCGGCTGGACGGCGAATCCCCGGCGATCCAGGAAGCCTTGCGCCTGGTCGGCAAGCTGGCGCGCAGCCAGGCCGCGGTCTACCTCAGCGGCGAGTCCGGCACCGGCAAGGAACAGGCGGCGCGGATGATACACGAGCACAGCGCGCGCGCCGAACGGCCGTTCATTCCGGTCAACTGCGGCGCCATCCCGGAAACGCTGATGGAAAGCGAATTCTTCGGCTACCGCAAAGGCGCGTTCACCGGCGCCGACAACGACCGCGACGGCTTCTTTCAGCAAGCCAACGGCGGCACGCTGTTTCTGGACGAAGTGGCCGATCTGCCGCTGGCGATGCAGGTCAAGCTGCTGCGCGCGATTCAGGAAAAGAAAGTGCGCCGCCTCGGCAACGCCCAGGAAGAAGCGGTGGACGTGCGCATCATCTGCGCCACCCACAAAGACCTGGCGGCGCGGGTGGACGCCGGCAGCTTCCGCCAGGACCTGTATTACCGGCTGAACGTGCTGCCGCTGCGCATGCCGCCGCTGCGCGAACTGCGCGAGGATCTGCCGCGCTACATCGCCGGCCTGCTGGAACGCTTTTCCCCCGATGAAAAACCGCGGCTGGCGCCGACGGCGCTTAAGGCCTTGCTGGAATACAATTACCCGGGCAATTTCCGCGAACTGGAAAACATCCTGGAGCGCGCGGTGGCGCTGGCCAACGACGCCCGCATCGAATTGCCGGACCTGCAACTGCTGCCAGGCGATCACGGCGGCCACGGCGACGGCGAAGCGCCGACATGCGCCGACGGCGAGGCGCTGCAGGACTTTCTGGACCGGGTGGAGCGCGAGGCCATACTCAAGGCGCTGGAAAGCACCCGCTTCAACCGCACCCAGGCCGCCAAGCAGCTGGGCGTGACCTTCCGCTCTATGCGTTATCGGATGGAAAGGCTGGGCATCAAATAAGAAGGGTTTTCAACACGGCATCGCCGACGCGCAGCAGGCTCTGCGCTAAGCACGTTGTGGATAAGCACGGCATTGCGCCAAATCCTGTGGATAAGCCATATTCTCGCTTTTTGCCGGCCCCTTGCCGGAAAGCCGGGAAGCCCGGCCGCGCAATCGCTACAATGCGGCAGCCGCGGCCCGCGTCCGCGCATCAGACAAGACCGGACCCGGACCAGCGGCTATAAATAATCTATTCGGCGGCACCGCCCAAGCGCGCGCGCCATTGCAAGACATCGATATCCGCTACCGCCCCATGGCTTTCTCGCCGCTCCACCTCGCCCGCCGCGCCTTGCCGGCCCTGCTGTTCGGCGCGCTCAGCGCCCCGATAGCCGCGCTGCCGTCAATCCGGGTGGCGCTGGGCGAAACCAAGCAGCCCTATATCGACGCAGAGCGCGCCAAAGGCGTGGAATACGATATCGTCCGCCAGGCCCTGATCCAGGCCGGCTATCAGCCCCAGATCCGCTTCGGCCCCAATCTGCGCGCGCACAACTGGCTGGCCAACGGCCAGGTGGACGCCGCCATCGCCAATAGCGGCGGCCATGTTTCCGAGCCCTACATCGTCTACCAGAACATGGCGATCACGCTGTGCAAACGCCGCATCCGCCTGCGCCGGCTGGACGACCTGGCCCGTTTCCGGGTGGCCGCCTTCCAGGGCGCCCACCTCTACCTGGGCCCCGACTTCGCCGCGCTGGCGCCGCAGATTACGTCCTACCGGGAAGAATCGCCGCAGGTCACCCTCAACCGCCTGCTGTACAGCGAGCGCGCCGACGTGGCGATTTCCGACGTCAACATCTTCCAGCAGTTGAGCCACGAGCTGCGCCGGGAAATCGACGTCGGCGCCAAGCTCTGCCCGTACGCGCTGTTCACCCCCACCCATTACCGGCTGACCTTCCGCGACGTCCGCGACCGCGACCGCTTCAACCAGGGCCTGCGCCGCTTCGCCGCCGCCGGCGGCTACGAGAAGCTGGCCGAACGCTACCAGCTGCCCACCCAGCGCGGACGCCCCTGGTTCAAGCCCTGAGAACCCGTTCAAAGTCTGCCGCGCTTCGGCGATACGGCGTTGAACAGACTCTGAGCGCGCCTTGCCGCGCCCGGCTGGCCTAAGGGTGGGTGTCTGCTCTGGATCAATAACCTTCGCCGCCGCGCGGTGTTAGCATGGTTTGGCAGTATCTGATCGCTGACGGCCGCAGTTTTTGCCCTTAGGCTTCGCCCGGGTCCGCGTCGTCAGCCGCTCCATGTATCCACCCGCCCAAGGAGTCGCCCATGTTTCCCGAATACCGCGAACTGATCAGCAAGCTGAAAACCGAAGACGAGCACTTCACCCGCCTGTTCAACAAACACAACGACCTGGACCAGAAGATCAAGAATATGGAAGCGCGCATCGAGCCTTCCGTCGACTTCGAAATCGAAACCCTGAAAAAGGAAAAACTGCGGCTGAAGGATGAGTTGTACATCATCCTGAGAAAGGCCGCCGGCTAAATCCGGCGTCTGCGCGCAAGAACAAAGCCCGCCGACAGGCGGGCTTTTGCATGATGCGCGCCGGGCTTCAGACCGTGGGCGCGTCCTTCTCCAGCTCCGCCAGAATCGCGCCAGGCTCCTGGGTCACTTCCAGAACCTTGCGGATGCGGTTGAACGCCACGCAGGCGTCGGCCGGATACTTGCCGAACGGCGTCAGCCCGCCATGGCTCCAGCCCGCCGCGGCCAGCACGTCCTTGCGGAACTGCGAGCCATCGGCGCTGCCGCCGGCGATCTGCTGCAAGGCCCGGTCGATCAGAATATGCGGAAACGGGTTGCGGGACAGCGTGGTGAAATGCTCTGGGCGAACTTCGTCGAACTGCATGGCGCACTCCTGATGCGTGAACATGATTCATCTAAGTCCAAACCAGGGCAATTCGCCAGCAGACTGTGAAGACTCACACGCCGCCGCCGCGAACGGCGGCGGCGCGGCCAGGCTCAGCGCCTATTCAAAACGCGCGCGGCCTTGAACCGGCGCTAGCGGTTCACCAGCAATTTGGGGTTGGAATTGCCCCACACCGTGTACAGGTCGGCCAGCAAGGCGCCGTTGATGTCCTCCAGCTCGGCGGCGCCGATTTCGCCCTTGCCCTGCTTGCCGAACAACACCACCTCGTCGCCGATCTTGGCGCCCGGAATCTCGGTCACGTCCACCATCAGCGTATTCATCGACACCTTGCCCACCACCGGCGCGCGCTGGCCGTTGATCAGCACATGCGCCTTATTGGTGAAGGCGCGGCGATAGCCGTCGGAATAGCCGACCGGGATATTGGCCAGCAAGGACTCGCGCTTCAGGGTGTAAGTGCGGTCGTAGCCGACGGTGTTGCCGGCCGGATAGCGGTTCACCGCCGCCACGCGCGATTTGAAGGCCATCACGCGCAGATATTCGGTATGGCTGGGCACGGTGTCGCCGAAGATGGCGCCGCCCGGACGCACCATGTCCAGCCGCGCTTCCGGCACTTCCAGCGTGGCGAAGCTGTTGGCGCAGTGCAGGGTGATCTTGCTGCGGTCCAGGCCGCCCGCCTTGATCAGCCAGGCGCTTTCCTGCTTGAAGGCCACCAGGCCTTTTTCCACGTCGGCCTTATCCTCCACCGGGAAGTGGGTCATGATGCCCACCACTTGCAGATTGGGCAGCTTGAGCATGGCCAGCGCGTCGCGGCGGCCTTGCTTGCTGGCCAGTTCCACGCCGTTGCGGCTGATGCCGGCGGAGTTGATGGCCAGATGGATTTGCAGCGTCTTGCCCTGGCGCTTGGCCAGCGCGGACGCCTGGCGCGCCAGTTCCAGATTGCCCACCAGCTCTTGCATATCGTATTGCAGGCCGTCCGCTATCTCTTCCTGCGTGGCGCTGCGCACGCGCGCCACCACGCCCTTATAGCCGCTGGCGCGGGCCACGCGGGCCTCTTCATTGCTGGCGATGCCCACGCAGGGAATGCCCTGGGCGATGATGGACGGCATCACGTTGGCGATGCCGTGGCCGTAGGCGTCGGCCTTCAAGATGGCGCACACCTTGGTGTCGGCGCCCACCAGGCGCTTGAGTTCGGCCAGATTGTGATCCAGCGCCGCCTTGTCGATTTCCAGCCAGGCGTTGCCGCGCGCGGCTTCCGCGGTGGAGCCGCTGTTGGCCGCGGTCAGCGGCGGCGCCGCCATGGTCAGCGCGGGCGCCAGGGCCAGGCCCAGCGACAAGGCCAGCAGTGTTTTCTTGAATTGCATAAATCGTCCCCCGAGTGTGAATGCCGCTTGCCGACAAGGCCGTTCCGGCATCCGGGAGATGATAGGAGGCAGATATATTCATGTCGATATGAATATTCACTGCTAGTCCTGGTTTTGCATAAGCGCTTGACCGCGCGCAAACCCGGCAACGGCGAGCGGCCCTTGCGCGGCGCGGCGCGGCTATCCATCATGAAGGGGCGGCGCGCAGCTTCCGCGCGCCATCTCGAGGTTATTCCGATGCGGCAATCCCTATTCCTTCGCCGGCTGGCCGGCTGCTGGCTGGCCGTCCTCATCGCCTTGGCCGGCAGCGTGTCCCCATCCGTTCAGGCGGCCGGAATGATCTACGTCGGCCACGCGCCGGAAACCGCCGCCGACGAGCGCTACGACTACCATTGGGCGATTCTGCGCGCGGCGCTGGACGCCACCCGCGCGGGCTGGGGAGATTACAGCCTGCGCTTCGCGCCTCGGATGAACGAAGCCCGCCAGCTGCAGGAATTGGGCCATCCGCGCGGCCGGCTCAATGTGGTGATCCGCGAAACCAACCGCGACTACGAACGCCGCTATCTGCCGGTGCGGATTCCGATAGACCGCGGCCTGCTCGGCTATCGCGTGCTGCTGATCCGCGACGCGCGGCAAGCGGATTTCGACGCGGTGACGAGTTTGGCGGACTTGCGCCGTTTCAGCGTCATCCAGGGGGACGGCTGGGGCGACAACGCCATCCTGAAACAGTCCGGGCTGACCGTGGTGACCGACCCCAATTACGAGGGCCTGTTCCGCATGCTGGAACGCGGGCTGGGCGACGCGTTCTCGCGCGGCGTGGCGGAAGTGGAGGAGGAGATTCGCGTTTACCAGCCGCAATACAAGCATATCGCGCTGGAGCGGTCTTTGTTGCTGTACTACCCGCTGCCCACCTATTTCTGGTTCGGCCGCGACGCGGAAGGGCAGAAGCTGGCGCAACGCGCGGAACAGGGCATGCGGCTTATGATGCGCAACGGCGAATACCAGCGGCTGTTCCAGAAATACCACGCCGGGCTGATCCAGCGGCTGGACCTGAAGCACCGGCGGCTGATCCGCATCGACAATCCCTTCCTGCCGCCCAGCACGCCCTTCGCCGACCGCGGCCTGTGGTTCGATCCGACCACGGCCAAATAAAAGCGCTCACTCCGCTTGCAAGGCCTGGCGTACGCACAGCCGTTGGGCGATCTCGCGGTCCGCGCACTTGAGCTCGGCCTCGGCGCGGGCGCGGCAGCGCGCGGGGTTGGCCGAACGCGCGCAATCCGGCGGCGGCAGCCGCTCGTTGATGCAGACGCGGCGCGCCTTGCCTTCCAGCCCGTCGCAAGAGCTGTGCGCCGCCCGCAAGGCTTCGCAACGCTTGGCGTCGCGCTCGCGCAGGCAGCTCAAGGCCGGCGTGTAAAATTCCAGGCAGGCGTGCCGCCCGTTGACCGGCAAATCATTGCAGGCCATCGTGCCCTGACGGTGCAGCTCGCAGCGCTGCGGCGCGGTGGCGCGGCTGCAATCCCATTGCGCCGCCGCCGCGTCCGCCAGCCAGCACAAGACCAGCCCCCATCCCCAGGCGCGCCGCAACGCGCCGTATCCCCTATTGTTTTTCAAGGCATGCCCCTTGCGCATGACCGCTTATCTCCACGCCCGCCTAAGCACATCTGTTGACGATCCGCTCAATGTCGAAATGCTGATGCGCCGCGTGTACTGCTCGCTTTCTCAGCCGCAACGCCTTGTCGCTCGCGAGAGCGTGAACCGCTTTTATTGGGCGAAAACGACGCTGCGCGCTAACGGCGCGACGGACGGCCAGCCCGGCTCATGCCGGCGAAATCGTTTTGCTCCGCAAACCGTTCCGGCAAATGAGAATTGGAATTGGAATGAAAAGGCTGGCGTACTCTATTCAAAGCTTATCAATAGAAATCCCGCTTCGCCAGCCGGGCTTGACGCGTCGGAGACTCACTCCGAGCCATGTTTGCGGCGGTCGCGCCAGAAATGAGGCTTGACGCGATCCGGCGGCGGCGGCGCGGCGCCGTCCGGGTTCATCCGCCAGTACGGCGGCGGCGCGCGATGCATCAGCTCCGGCGGCAGATCGCCATCCTGCACCGCTTCGCGCAGGCGCAAATTGCGCAGGCGGCGCAATTCCTTGCAGTCCGGATCCGGCTGCGCCTGGCAGCGGCGGCCCGGCGCCGGCTCCAGGTCCGGCGGCATGGGCCCGCGCTCCTTCCCTCGCGCCAGGGCCGGCGCGCCGGCGAGCGCTTGCAGCAAGGCAAAGATGAGAAGAATCGGCAACCGCGTCATGAAAGCTTTTTTATCCTGTCGAAGGGGCTGGAAAAGGGGCGTCCGGTCCCAAGATCCGGGCCGGCGAGGGCGGACAGCATACACCATGCGCCGCCGATGCCAAAGGCATCTCCCCGCGGCCAAACCGCCGGAACGCCTCATTAGGCAGCCTAGACTCGCGGCATGAGGCAGACATGAGCGACAATCGCTGATTTGTTAAGGTGTGTGATCGCGGGAACCGGCTTAACATATCTTCATCAGGCGCGCTGCCGCAGCCCGGGGCCAGCCGCTAAGCTGACACACCGCTCCGAGGAAAAATCGCATGGAACACAATAAGATACTGGTCGTCGACGACGACGCCAAGCTGCGCGAGCTGCTCACCCGCTATCTGAGCCAGCAAGGCTACGCGGTGGAGGCCCTGCCGGACTCCAAGGACCTGGACCGCAAGCTGGCGCGCAATCGTCCGGACCTGATGGTGCTGGACGTGATGATGCCCGGCGAGGACGGGCTGGCCGTGGTGCGCCGGCTGCGCGCCCAGGGCGAGACCATTCCGGTGATCATGCTCACCGCGCGCGGCGAGGACATCGACCGCATCCTCGGCCTGGAAATGGGCGCCGACGACTACCTGCCCAAACCGTTCAATCCGCGCGAGCTCACCGCCCGCATCCAGTCGGTGCTGCGCCGTCATCACGCCACGCCGGCGCTGGGCGCGCGCCACGACGCCGACGAGGAAGTGAGCTTCGGCGAATTCGTGCTCAATCTGGGCCAGCGGGAACTGCGCAAGGCCGGCCAGCCGGTGACGCTGACCAGCGCGGAATTCGCGGTGCTGTCGGTGCTGGTCAGCCATCCGCGCCGGCCGCTGACCCGCGAGCAATTGATGGAAATGGCGCTGGGCAAGGGCAACGGCGAATCGCTGGACCGCAGCATAGACGTGCATATCTCCCGGTTGCGCAAGGCGCTGGAAAGCGGGGACAGCCAGCTGCGCTTCATCCAGACGGTATGGGGCTACGGCTATGTGTTCGTGCCGGACGGCACGCCGCGGGAGTAAGCGGTGCGCAAGCTGACCGGCTCGCTGTTTTTCCGGCTGGCGGTGCTGGTGGTGCTGGTGGTGCTGACCACCCAGTTCGTCACCCTGTGGATGGCCGCCGGCGAACGCCACAAACTGCTGGACAAGCAGCTGTATTCGCAGACGGTGGACACCCTGGCCTTCCTGGAAGGCACGATGGAGGCGATGACCAACACCGAGCGCGCCGAATTCCTGGCCGGCTACAACCGGCCCGGCCTGCCGCGCCTGCTGCCGATCAACGCCGATCAAGGCGTCAATTTCACCGACTACGTGCCGCGCCTGGGCGAGACCCTGGCGCAGCGGCTGTCGCACGGCCTCAACGAGCCGATAGAAGTGCGCCACGCCCAGATCGACGATCGCAGCGAGCTGTGGGTCAATGTGCACGTGCTGGACCAGGCCTACTGGCTGGTGCTGCCCTTCGGCCGCTACAGCGACCGCCCGATCAACACCATCATGCAGGCGGCGCTGCTGGCCTCCATCGTCGCCAGCCTGCTGGCCTTCGTCGTCGCCTGGCGGGTGACGCGGCCGATCAGCCGCGTGGTGCTGGCCAGCCGGGAACTGGCCGCCGGCACCATGCCGGCCGCGGTGCCGGAGGACGGCCCGCGCGAGGTGAAGGTGCTGGCGCATAATTTCAACCTGATGGCGCAAGCGCTGGACAGCGCCGCGCGCGAGCGCCGGCTGATGCTGGCCGGCCTGTCCCACGATCTGCGCACGCCGCTGACCCGGCTCAAGCTCTCGCTGGAACTGCAGCAGGACAGCCCGGATCAGCACGATATGCTGGCCGACATCGACGAGCTGTCGCAGATCGTCCGCCAGTTCATCGACTTCGCCCGCGCCGAGGAAACCACCCGGCTGGAGCCGGTGGCGCTGGCCGACCTCGCCGCCAGCGTGGTGTCGCGCTTCGCCCGCGAGGGCATGGACGTGCGCCTGAAGCGGTTGGCGGAGCCGGAGCTGCAAGGCGACGGGCTGGCGCTGGAGCGCTTATTGTCCAATCTGCTGGAAAACGCGCGCCGCTACGGTGCGCCGCCGGTGGAGGTCTGCGTCGAACAAGACAACGGCTTCGCCGTGCTCAGCGTGCTGGACCACGGCAAGGGCATTCCGGCCGAGCTGCGCGAAACCGCGCTGGCGCCGTTCGAACGGCTGGCCGAACACCGCGGCACCGACGGCGGCAGCGGCCTCGGCCTCGCCATCGTCAGCCGCGTGGTCAAGCAACACCGCGGCCGGCTGGAGTTCTGCGATCAGGCGGACGGCTTCAAGCTGGCCGTGCATCTGCCGCTGAACGCCGCTTGATAACGCGGTCCGAGCGTCGCCCGTCTACCGGGCGGCGCTCAGCGGAAGCGCAGCATCATCCACAGCCCGCCCATGCTCAAGGCCATGCCGCCCAGCTTGCCCAGCGACGGCTGTTCGCGAAACAGCAGATAGCCCAGCGGCAGCAACACCAGCGCGGTCAGCACATTGGAACTGAGCGCCGCGTAGCCGACATGCCAGCCGGCGCGATAGGCCAGCAAAAAGCCCAGTTCGATGCCGACGATACCCGCCGCCACGCCCAGGCTGCTCCAGTTCAGCGCGGCCAGCCCGCGCTGGCCGCCGCCGGGCAGCCACCACATCCCCAGCACGCACACCAGCATGGCCACGCCGTAACTGACCGCCAATGAAAAGAAAGGATTCGCCGCCTCCGGCACCTGCTTGATCGACAGGTGATAGACGACGGAGCCGGCGACCGCCAGCAATAAAGCCGCGATGAACATGTTTGAACGCCTCATGAGAAATATCCGTCCCTAGGCTAAACTTTCCCGCCGCTTATAGGTAGACTGAAAAATCAGGGCATTGTTATAAGAAAAAATCATGACTGGAGATTTGGACACCGGCTTGCTGCGCGCGCTGATCACGGTGGCGCGCCACGGCAGCATCAACCGCGCGGCGGCGGACTTGGGGCGCACGCAGCCGGCCTTGAGCCTGCAACTGCGCAAACTGGAACAGCACTGCGGCCAGACCCTGTTGCGACGCTCTCCGCGCGGCGTCAGCCTCACCGCGGCGGGGCTGCAATTGCTGCCCTACGCCGAACGCATCGTCAGCCTGACCGAACAGATGCAGCCGACGGCCGCGCCCGCCGCCGCGCGGCGTTGCCGGGTGGGCCTGATCGAGGATGTGATCAGCCGTCATCTGCCGCAGGTGCTGGCCGACTTCGCCGCCACCCAGCCGCAGTGGCAGCTCGAAGTGCGGGTGGCCTTGGAACGGGAACTCAGCCCGGCTTTTCGCCAGGGAGAACTGGATCTGCTGATCGCCAACCCGCGTCAGTGCGGGCTGGAGCGGACGCCGAGCTGGGTGCTGGAATACCCATTGCAATGGTTGGCGCGCGACGGCGTGAAACCGGAAGCGGAGGTCCTGCCCTTGGTGATGTTCTCCGCGCCCTGCAGCTGGCGCGACGCGATGCTGCGCGCCTTGCACCAGCTTGACCAGCCTTATCGCATCGTCTTCGAAAGCACCAGTCAGCTGGCGGTGCAAGCGGCCTTGGAAGCGGGCCTGGGCGTGGGCGCCCTGTTTCCCGACGCCGTCTCCGCGCAGCTGCGGCCCTTGCCGGAACACAGCCTGCCGCCGCTGCCGGCGGTGCCGCTGGCGCTCTACCGCCAGCGCGACGACGACGGGCTGGAATTGCTGTCCCGGCTGTTCTTCCGCGCGCTGGGCCAGTTCGCGGTCTAGGCCGGCTGCAAGCCCGCCATCACCGCGCCTTCCCAGCCTATCAACTCCACCTTGCGTTCCGCGCCCCAGCGGTATTCGCCCAAAGCGCCCTCGGCGCGTATCACCCGGTGGCAGGGAATCAGCCAGGCCACCGGATTGGCGCCCACCGCGCTGCCTACCGCCCGCGCGGCGCGCGGCCGCCCCACCGCGGCGGCGATCTGGCCGTAACTGGCGAAGCCGCCGTAGGGAATGGACAGCAGCGCGCGCCAGACCTGGATCTGGAAATTGCTGCCCTGCACCCGCAGCGCCAGCGGCGCCTGGCCTTCGGCGCGCAACGGCTCGAACATGGCCGCGGCCACCTCGGCGCCGCCGCCGGGAACATGGCTCAACGCGGCCTTGGGCCAGCGCCGGCTCAGCCAGGCCACGGCCTCTTTCTCGTCCGCGACGAATTGCGCCGCGCACACGCCGCGCGCGGTCCGCGCCACCAGCACCGGGCCGAAACGGCTGGCTTCCACGCTCCATTCGATCGCCAATCCGGCGCCGCCGTTGCGGTATTCGCCCGGGGTCATCGCCTCCAGCGTCACGAACAGATCGTGCAAGCGCCCGCCGCCGGACAAGCCCAGTTCATGCGATAGCGGCAACAAGGCCTGTCCGCCCAGCCTGGCCTTGGCGGCCTCGCAGGTCAGATGCTGTAAAAAGCGCTTGGGGCTGACGCCGGCCCAGCGGGTGAACAAGCGCTGCAAGCGCGATTCCGACAGGTGCAGCGCACCAGCCAGCTCGGCCAGCTCCGGCTGGCGCTCGGCGTTGGCCACCAGATAGCGGATGGCGTCGCGAATGCGGCCGTAGTCGCGGTCTTCCTCGAGAATTTCGCCGTGCATGGTCTGCTCTCCATTCGATCACAGCCCCAGCATAAGCAGATCGGGCCGCCGCGGCGACCCGATTCTTGCCCACTTGCGCGCCGCGCCCCTCATATCGCGTGCAGCAAGGAATATTGAATTTCCGACAGGGCCTGCGGCACGCGGATGAAGGAAAGCGGCATGCCCAGCAGCCTGGCCATGTGGGAGGTGGAGAACAGGCCGCACAATTCGTGATGGCCGCTGCCGGGGTTGAACTCCGCCACCAGCGCGTGCTGGCGTCCCATCTGCTTCATCGTCGCCACCATATGGCCCACGCTGGCGTGCTCGATATCGCCCAGGTTCAAGGCTTCCAGCTGCTTGCGCGGCGTCATCACATCTCCCACGCCGATGTCCGCATAGTGCTTGCCGTGTTCCTTCATGCACTGGATGGGCCGCTCGCCCAGCAGATCGGTGGCGGTGATCAGGCCGGCGAACTGTCCGTCGCCATCGTGGACGAACAGCAGCCGGATGCCGTGGCTGATCATTCGGTCGTGCGCTTCGCGCAAGCTGGCGTTCTGATGAATGCCCACCGGATTGATCAGCCGCAAATCGGTCATCACGTCCAGAGCCGGGCTGTTCAGGGTGATAGGCGGGTGCGGGCGCTGATCCAGGCGCACCAGGTCGGTGGTGGACGGCAGGCTCATCGTGGGCAACACGCTGTAGTTGGCTAACATGGTAGCTCCTTGTCTTCTTAGACAGCGGAGTCGATGCGGCGGCGCTTTGCGCCCGTCATATTCGATCTGTCCGCTCGGAAGTTCTCCGACGGCGTGGACCGGCCTGGGGCATGACTGGATTTTGCACGTCCTTCCCGGGCCGGCGGCCTCGGGAGAACCGCGTCGGCGACGCGGCTCTTGTTTGAAGAGTAGAAGAAGGCGCGGCGCAGATCAGCCGGCGAATGATTAATTTTTTCGCAAACGCGGCCGCGGGTCCGTCATTCGTCCCGTTCGGCCCTCAGCTTGCGGCGAAACAGGGCGCTCATGCGCTGGCTGGCGCCGCGATGGGCGCCGCTGAAGGCCAGCGCCGACTCGCGCATCGCCTGACGGCGGCGCTCATCGCCCAGCAGTTCCACGACGGCGCCGATCAAGTCCGCCGCATTGGCCACCTGGCGCGCCGCGCCGGCGGCCAGCGCCAGCGCCGCCGCCTGCTTGAAATTGAAGATGGAGGGACCGAACAGCACCGGCACGCCCACGCTGGCCGGTTCGATCAGATTATGACAGCCCAAGGGCAGCAGGCTGCCGCCGACGAAGGCCAGGTCGCCGCAGGCGAAATAGGCGAAGGCCTCGCCCATGCTGTCGCCCAGCCAAACCTGGGTGGCGGCGTCCACCGGCGCGCCGTCGCTGCGGCGCTGCACTTTCATGCCGCGGCTCTCGGCCAGCGCGGCCGCTTCGCCGAACCGTTCCGGATGACGTGGCACCAACACCAGCAGCGCGTCGCCCAGCGCTTGGGCCGCAGCCCGCCAGGCATCCAGAATCAAAGCCTCTTCACCGTCGCGGGTGCTGGCGCAGACCAGGACCCGGCGTCGGCCTATCCTGGACTTGAATGCTTCCGCCAGCGCCAGCTGCGCCGGCGGCGGCTGAATGTCGTACTTGGTGTTGCCGCAGATTTCGACGGATTTAGCGCCCAATTGACGCAAACGTTCGCCATCTTCCGGCGTTTGCGCGGCAACGGCCCTCAAAGCCGCCACCGCGGGCGAAATCAGACCGCTGATTTTCAGATAGCCGTTCAGCGATTTTTCAGACAAGCGCGCATTGGCCAGGAACAAGGGCACCTGCTGCTCGGCCGCGGCGTGAATCAGATTGGGCCACAGCTCGGTTTCCATCAACACGCCCAGGCGCGGCCGGTAGGCGGCGAGAAAAGCTTGCGCGGCTTGCGGATAATCGTAAGGCAGATAACGCACTTCGGCGTCGGGATACAGCTGCAAGGCGGTGGCCCGCCCGGTGGGCGTCATCTGCGTCATCAGCAGCGGCGCGTCCGGCCAGGCTTCGCGCAGCGCCGCCACCAAGGGCTGAGCGGCGCGGGTTTCGCCCACCGACACCGCGTGGATCCAGATCGCGCCCTCTGCGCGCGGCCGCAATTGACTGCCGAAACGCTCGTCCCAGTGTTCCAGATAAGCCGGCGCCTTGCGCGCCCGCTTCTTCAGATAGTGCCGCACCAGCGGCGTGGCCAGCAGCCAGGCCCAGGAATACAGTCTGCGTTGCCAGTTCATGTCCAGTCCTTGCGCGCGAACAAGGCTTGCAGCGCCTCGTCCACCGACGGGCACAGCCCTATGCCGCCCAAATTGGTGGCCCACGGCGTTTCCACCACGCCGGTGGCGGCCGGATCGGTATCGGTGTAAATCGCCGCCAAGGGCACGTTCAAGGCATTGGCCAGATGAGTCAGCCCAGTGTCCACGCCCACCACCGCGTTGGCGTGGCCCAGCAGGCCGGCGGCCTCGATCAGGCCCATCTTGGGCGCCACCACCGCGGCCGGCATCCGCGCGGCCAGCCTTTCGGCGCGCTCGCGTTCGCGTTCATTGCCCCAGGGCAGCACCATCACCAGATCATGCTGCATGGACAGGCGTTTGCCCAGTTCCACCCAATGGCCTTCCGGCCACTCCTTGGACGCCTTGCTGGTGGCGTGCAGCAATACCGCGTAGCGGCCGGACAGCACCCAGGCGGGCCGTTCGCCGGCCGGCACCCCGAAACGGGGCTCGCCCTGCGGCTGATAACCGAACACCCGCGCGAACAAGAGCCGGTTGCGTTCTATCGCCGACAAGCTCCAGTCCACCTTGTGGCGCTTATCGTAAAAACAGCTGGCCAGAGACTCGCGCGCGCTGCCCCAGTCGTAACCGGTCAGCGGCGCCTTGGCCCAGCGGGCCGGCAAGGCGCTTTTCAACAGGCCCTGGCTGTCCACCACCAATTCCCAGGGCGTGTCGCGTAGTTCTTTGCGCAAAGCCCGGATCTCGCGCCAGGTGGAGGGCAGCCACCAGCGTTTGCGCCAGCGCCGCCCATTCAAGGCGATCACCCTGTCCACCGCCGGATGCAAACGGGCAATGTCGGCGAAAGCCTCTTCGGCCAGCCAACTGATGCGGAAATTCGGGTAATGCGCTTTCAACTCGGAAATGGCGGGCCAGGTGTGGATAAGGTCGCCCATCGACGAGGTGCGCACAATCAGCACATTCATCATGGCGCGCATTGTACCCGAGCATGGCTGTGGTTAACCAAGTAAAATCCCTGCAGTTCAATTGTGGATAAAGCGCTGTGGACAACTGAGCGCGAATTTATCCACAATTTGCAATGCCGCAGCGCACCTAAACTATCCAAAGCCCATCAACAGGACAAGTAACTGAACCCTTTGAAGTTTTTGTCGCTTATCCACAGCAATGGCCGACTATATCAGTTTCATCAATATAAAATTGCGTTAAAGAGTTATCGGTGGCTGTAGCAGCTAGGCAGGCAAATTCACGCCATGCACAAGCAGGTGGGAACAAAGGGGATCGGAGCTGTGGACAAGCAGGGACTTCACCGTTCTCTCAGATTTATCCACAAGTCTTCCGTCTACAAAACGCAGGGTGAACAACAAGATTTCAGCTTGTACAACATGATGAAAACAATGAAAAAAACAGGGTTATCCACAGAAATGGGACGCCTTCTACCAGTTTCTTCAAATTACATATGGGAAAACATATAACAAGATGCGTGCGCGAATTAGCGTGGTGCTAATCACCAAGAATGCGGAAACCTCGCTGGAAAAATGCCTGGACAGCGTGGGCTTCGCCGATGAAATCGTGCTTGTGGATTCAGGCAGCACTGACAGGACATTGGCGATAGCTTCCGCCTATAAGGCAAAAGTTATCCACCAAGGCTGGCTGGGATTCGGTCCTCAGAAACAATTGGCTGTAAGGGCGGCCAGCCACGACTGGGTGCTGTGCCTGGATGCCGACGAGTGGTTGTCGGAAAATTTAGTCAATGAAATCAAAGAACTGCTGGACAATCCACAGGCCGCGGCCTACCAGTTCCCGCGTTGCAACCGTTTCATGGGTCGTTTTCTGAAACACGGAGAAGGCTATCCGGACTGGTCCTTGCGCTTGTTCCATCGCGCTCACGCGCGTTGGTCCGACGATCTGGTTCACGAGTATGTGATCGCCGACGGCCCTGTGCATAAGCTGTGTCACGAGCTGATGCACGAATCCGGCGAAGACATCGCGCTGTATCTGAGCAAGCAGAACCGCTATACCAGCTTGCAGGCGGAACAGCTGTTGCAAAGGGGAAAACGTGTGGGTATCGCCAAACTTATCCTCAGCCCGCTGCTGCGCTTCGTGAAGTTCTATTTTTTTCGCCGCGGTTTTCTCGACGGCGTCCCCGGTTTGGTCCACATCAGCATCGGTTGCTTCAACAGCTACATCAAATACGCCAAATTGATCGAACTGCGACGGCTGAAGAACAAATAACCGGCTTGCCGGTTATCCCTCCTTATGCTGACAATGTCATTTCCTTGAGCAACTAGGCGAAGACAGATGGTGGAGATCAGGACAATGCGGGCGGCGGATGCCGCCGCCGCGACGCGGCTATGCCTGGATCTGGGCTATGAAGCGACGGAAGCGGACATCAGCGAGCGTTTCGCCAGGTTGACGACACTGCCGGACAACCAGGTTTGGGTGGCCGAAAGAGACGGCGTCGTGCTTGCTTGGGCGCATTGCCGCGGCGTGCACCTGCTGCAAGCGCCGTCGGCGATAGAGATTGTCGGCATCGTGGTCAGCCCGGCTTGTCAGGGCCAGGGTTTGGGACGGCGTTTGCTCAGCGCTTGCGAAGCCTGGGCGCGGCAACTCGGTTATCGGCACATCCGCCTGCGCTCCAGCGTTCATCGCGTCGAAGCCCATGCCTTCTATCGTCATCTTGGTTATCGGCAACTGAAGACCAGCCATAGCTTTGCGCGGGATTTGAGCGAGGAAGCCGTCCTGCCTTGATGTTTATCCACAGGAGCAATCGCCGATGACGGCTTTTCCCGCGCCCTTGAAGCCAGGCGACCGCATCGCCGTCACCGCTTTTTCCTCCGGCGTGCCTCCGGTCTTGCACGGACAACTGGATCGCGCGCTGCAATGTCTGCGCGATCAGGGCTGGCAAGTGGTGGAGGGGGCTTGCCTGCGCGGCGAATCCCAGGACGCCAGCGCGCCGGCCGCCCAACGTCTGGCGGAGCTCAACCATTTTCTTTTCGATCCGGAGATTCGCGCCATCCTGCCGCCCTGGGGCGGCGAAAGGGCGATGGAATTGCTGGCCGGCATCGATTTCGCCGCCTTGGCGCGTTTGCCGCCCAAATGGCTGGCCGGGTTTTCCGATATTTCCACCGTGCTGACGCCGCTGACCCTGTTGGCGGGGTGGGCGACCTTGCACGGGCCGAACCTCTTCGATCTGGGCAATCCGCAGCGGATGGAAGAGAATTCGGCGCTGCTGCACGTCTTGCGCCACGGTTTGCCGCCTCAGCAAGGCCATTACAAGGCGTTTTGGCGCTGGGACTCTCCGGGAGAGTCTTATCCGTCCACGCTGCGCGTGTTGGGCGCGCAAAGGGCCCGCATGGCCGGCCGGCTGATAGGCGGCTGCCTGGATACGCTGAGCCGGCTGCAGGGCAGCCCTTATTTCGATTTGCGCGCGTTCAAACGGGAACCCGCGCTGCTTTACCTGGAAAACTGCGAGCTGAGGCCTTGCGAGTTGCTGCGCGCGCTGCTGGGCCTGCGCCTGTCCGGCGCGCTGGACGGCTTGAGCGGGCTGGTGTTGGGCCGCAGCGGCGGGCCGGACGCCGCGGACGCGAACGCCTTGAGCTACAGCCAGGCCGTGGAAACGGCTTTGGACGGACTGCCGTATCCGGTGGCGGTGGACGCCGATATCGGCCATGTGCCGCCGCAATGGACATTGATGAACGGCGCCTGGGCCGAACTGGAAGTAGACGCGGGCCAGGCTACGCTGCGTTTTGCGAAAGGATGCGCATGAGTTGGCAATATCGTTTGGCCGGGGCGGGGGATGTGGACGCGTTGCGGACGCTGATCACGGAGCACGGACCCAATCCGTGGAACTGGCTGCCGGCGGACGGGGTGGAGCGGAGTTTGCGCCAGGTGGCTGCCGGCGAAGCCTGGGCGGCCTTGTTCGAGCGAGACGGCCTGCTGGGGGCCGCCATCCTGTATCGGCTGCACGATGCTTTTCCCCAACACCGGCCGGCCGAGGTGGCGGCGGACGCCGCCGGCTACATCATGGAGGCGGTGGTGCGGCGCGATCAGGCCGGGCAGGGCCTGGGCAGCTTGTTGTTGCGACAGGCTTGCGAGGATCTGGCCGCGCGCGGCGCGCGCTGGGTGACGGCGGACCGCCACGAGGAAAACGCCGCGTCCGGCGGCATGATGCGCAAGGCGGGTTTCGTCGAACTGGCCAGCTTCGACGATTGGGAACGCCGCGCCGGCGGCAGCCGTCGCAGCACGGTGTGCGGGCGCTTGCTGGGCTGAACGCTTGGTCTGCGGCGCTGCGGCGGGACTTTAAGCAGGAGGCGTTGAAAACCGCTTAAGAATGCTCGCCTACCGCCTGTGCATGCCGCTGTCTCAGCGCTTTTCGTCTTGTCTCGCTCCGGCTCGCGAGATCGTAAACAGGTTCTAAATGCCGTCGTCGGCCGGCAGCGCCGCCGGCGGCGTCGGCAGTCGGGTGAGCAGAATCTTGTCTACCCGGGTCTTGTCCATGTCCACCACTTCGAAGCCGAAGCCGTTCCAGTCGAAACGGTCGGTGACGCTGGGCACCCGGCCCAGCTGGAACATCACCATGCCGCCCAGGGTGTGGATATTGCCGCCGGCTTCGCCCGGCAGCGCCTCGTCTATGTCGAAAAACTCCTTGAAGCGGTCCAGCGACAGCATGCCGTCTATCAGCCAGCTGCCGTCCTCGCGCTGGGCGATGTCGTCGTTTTCGGCGCTGATGGCGGGCATGTCGCCGACGATGGCTTCCAGTACGTCGTTCATCGTCACCAGGCCTTCCAGCTCGCCGTACTCGTCCACCACCAGCGCCATGTGATGGCGGGTCTGCTTGAACTGCTCCAGCAGCTGCATCAAGGTGATCTTGGCGGGCACGTAGAGCGGCTGGGACAGTTCGGCGGCGACGTCGGCTTGTTGGCCGGCCAGCATGCGGTCCAGCACGCGTTTGGCGTGCAGCACGCCGACGATCTGCTCGATGCTGCCGCGGCAGACCGGGAAATGGTTGAAATGGTGGTTTTGCAGCAGGCGGTGGTTCAGTTCGGGCGCGTCGTCCAGATCCAGCGCCACGATGTCCTTGCGCGGCGTCATCGCCGCGGCCACCTTGCGGTTGTCCAGCCGGAAGATATTGGTCACCAGCTCCTGTTCGGCGCGGTCGAACACCCCCTCGTCCGCGCCTTGTTCCATCAGCACCCGGATTTCCTCCTCGGTGATGGACGGATCGCTGCTCTTCTTGGCGCCCAAGAGCCGCAACAGGCCGTCGGTGCAGCGGCTCAGGGCCTGGACCAGAGGCGCGCTGAGCCGCGACAGCAGCAGCATAGGCCGCGCCAGCGCGGTGGCCACCGCCTCAGGGTTGAGCAGCGCCAGCCGCTTGGGCACCAGCTCGCCGAAGATCAGCGACAGCAAGGTGATGATGAACACCATCAGCGCCACCGACAGCGGCTTGCTGTAGGGCTCCAGCAAGGGATAGTCCTGCATCGCCCGGCGCAGTTGTTCTGACAGCGCGGCCTCGCCGTAAACGCCGGACAGGATGCTGATCGAGGTGATGCCTATCTGCACCGTGGACAGGAAGCGGCTGGGGTCGTTGGCCAGTTTCAGCGCGGCTTGCGCGCCGCGTTGGCCGTCGTCCGCGCGTTGCAGCAGGCGGACCTTGCGGGAAGAGACGATGGCGATTTCCGCCATGGCGAACAGGCCATTGAGCAGAATCAGGAACAGCAGAACGAGAATTTCCACGGCGAGGACTGGGGCTGAGGAGAGGGAGCCCTAGCTTAGGCCATGACGGCGCGCTGGAAAAGAGTCTAAGAGCCAGTTCAAAGTCTGGCTAGCAAGAGCGAGACAAGAAGGGCGGGCAGGGGAGGCCTGCCCGCCATCCTGCTCAGAACAGGCTGTTCTGCGGCGCCGGCGCGCCCCACTGGACGGCGCCGCGGCCGCGCGACAGCAGCCAGGCGTTGACCTGCGAAAAATGGCGGCAGCCGTGGAAGCCGCGGCTGGCGGACAGCGGCGAGGGATGGGCGGCGTCCAGCACCAGGTGGCGGCTGGCGTCGATGCGTTCGGCCTTGGTCTTGGCCCAATTGCCCCACAGCAGAAACACGCAGCCGGCGCTTTGCGCGTTGACGGCGTCGATCAGCGCGTCGCTGACCATTTGCCAGCCCAGCTTGGCGTGGCTGCCGGCCTTGTCCCGCTCCACGGTGAACACGCTGTTGAGCAGCAGCACGCCTTGTTGCGCCCAGTGGGTCAGGTCGCCGCTATTGGGCACGCCGCAGCCCAGATCCGCGGCCAGCTCCTTGTACAGATTGCGCAGGCTGGGCGGCACCCGCACGCCGGGCGGCACGGAAAACGACAAGCCCATCGCCTCGCCGTCGCCGTGGTAGGGGTCTTGCCCCAGGATCACCACGCGCACATCGGCCGGCGCGGTGAAGGTCAGCGCGTTGAAAGTCAGCGGCGCAGGGGGAAAGAGGATTTTGCCCTGCGCTTGCTGAGTTTGCAGTTCCCGGTCTATGCCGGCCAATTGCTGTTGAATAACCGGCGTTGACAGCACTTTCTCCCAGTCGGGATGAACGCGGGCCAGGGCGGGAGACAGGTAAGACAATGCTTGCATGGAAAATTACGGCTCTTGCTATCGTGTGGGGGATTGGAATCCGGCAGACCGGTTTCGTTCCATGAAAAAGCCGTTCCCACGGGAACGGCTGGCGACGACGGCGCGCGGCGGCTAAGTCAGTAGCGCGCCATTTGCGGGTCCACTTCCGCGGCCCAGGCTTCCACGCCGCCGGCCAGGCTCAGCACCTGTTCGAAGCCGGCGTCCAGCAGGAAACGCGCCACGTGCGCGCTGCGCACGCCGTGGTGGCAGATCACCACGATGGGCGCGTCCGGCAGCTCGCTCATGCGCAGCGGAATCAGATTCATCGGGATGTGCCGCGAGCCGGGAATCATGCACAGCTGCACTTCCCACGCTTCGCGCACGTCCAGCAGCACCGGCGGTTCCGCGGTGGTGTCGGCCAGCGCCGCCGCCAGATCGCGGGCGCGGATTTCCTGAACCATCAAAACGCGAAGCGTTCCGGCTCTACCGCTTCCGCCTTGGCCAGGCGGGCGATACAGGTTTCGAACAGGCCGGTTTCGCTGAAGCTGGCTTCGGTTTCGCGCTTGATCAGCTTGCAGGTCATCACCGGCAGATCGCCCGCCACCATGATCAGACGGCCGCCCACGGCCAGCTGGTCTTTCAGTTCCTGCGGCACCACCGGCAGCGAACCTCCGACCACGATCACGTCGAAGGGCGCTTGTTGCGGCAGGCCCAGCACGCCGTCGCCTTCCACCAGGGTCACGTTGGCGATGCCGGCCTGTTTCAGGTTGGCGGCCGCGGCTTCGCGCTGGGCGGGGTCGATTTCCACGCTGTAGACATGTTGGCCCTGCTTGGCCAGCAGCGCGGTCAGATAGCCGCTGCCGGTGCCGATTTCCAGGATCTTGTCCTTGGCTTGGATGGCGGCGTCCTGAACCAGGCGCGCTTCCATTTTGGGCTGCAGCATGAAGCTGCCGTTGGGCAGCGGCAGTTCGGTGTCGACAAAGGCCAGGCTGCGTTTGTCGGCGGCGACGAACTGCTCGCGTTTCACGTGAAACAGCAGGTCCAGCACGTTCGTGTCAAGTACGTCCCACGGACGAATCTGCTGCTCGACCATGTTGAAACGGGCATTCTCAAAATCCATCAGCTCACTCCGGAGGGGCTTGCCGCCGAGTGAAAAAAGCGGCGGCGTGTCATGACGATAACTTGCGATTATCCCACATTTGCCGTACCTTCACAGCATCGCTAGGGGTCCTGCGCGACGGTCGGCAAGATGATCCATATCCTTGAAAGGATAGGATAATCGTTAAAGATTGTTGCGCGGGTGAGAAACACCCTTGGAACCTGACCCGGATAATACCGGCGTAGGGAAGCGTCAGCTGCCTTCGGCCCGGCATTGTCTTGTCGGACCGGCCCGCAGCCCGCCCAAGCGGCGGTCCGCTCCTTGCGCCATTCATCGACCAGGAGAATCGCCCGATGAACGCGCCCGCAACACCCAATCAAGCCATGGTGGTGGACACCGCCGCCATTCAGCCCTTGCCCAATTCCCGTAAGATCCACGTCGCCGGCAGCCGGCCGGACATCCGCGTGCCCATGCGCGAGATCAGCCAAAGCGACACGCCCACCCAGTTCGGCGGCGAGGCCAACCCGCCCATCACCGTTTACGACACCAGCGGCCCGTATACCGACCCGGACGCCCGCATCGACATCCAGAGCGGCCTGCCGCCGCTGCGCGCCGGCTGGATCGCCGAGCGCGGCGACTGTGAGCAGCTGGCCGGCCTGTCCAGCGAATACGGCCGCGCCCGCGAGGCCGACCCCAAGCTGGCCGAGCTGCGTTTCAACCTGACGCGCCAGCCGCGGCGCGCGCTGCCGGGCCGCAATGTCAGCCAGATGCATTACGCGCGCCGCGGCGTCGTCACGCCGGAAATGGAGTTCGTCGCCATCCGCGAGAACCTGCGTCGCCGCGAATACCTGGACGCGCTGCGCGAAGCCGGCGGCAAGAACAGCCGGCTGGCGGAACTGATGACGCGCCAGCATCCCGGCCAGGCTTACGGCGCGGCGCTGCCGGAGGAGATCACGCCGGAGTTCGTGCGCGCCGAGATCGCCGCCGGCCGCGCCATCCTGCCGGCCAACATCAATCACCCCGAATCCGAACCCATGATCATAGGCCGCAATTTCCTGGTCAAAATCAACGGAAATATCGGCAATAGCGCGGTAACGTCTTCGATCAGCGAAGAAGTGGATAAGATGACTTGGGGCATACGCTGGGGCGCGGACACCATCATGGACTTGTCCACCGGCAAGAACATCCATGAAACCCGCGAATGGATCATCCGCAATTCGCCGGTGCCTATCGGCACCGTGCCCATTTACCAGGCGCTGGAAAAAGTGGGCGGCAAGGCCGAGGACCTGAACTGGGAAATCTTCCGCGATACGCTGATCGAACAGGCCGAGCAGGGCGTCGATTACTTCACCATCCACGCCGGCGTATTGCTGCGCTATGTGCCGATGACCGCCGGCCGCATGACCGGCATCGTGTCGCGCGGCGGCTCCATCATGGCCAAATGGTGTCTGGCCCATCACCGCGAAAACTTCCTCTACACCCATTTCGAGGACATCTGCGAAATCATGAAGGCCTACGACGTGGCCTTCAGCCTGGGCGACGGCCTGCGGCCGGGCAGCGTCTGGGACGCCAACGACGAGGCGCAGCTGTCGGAATTGAAGACGCTGGGCGAGCTGACCGCCATCGCCTGGAAACACGATGTGCAGGTGATGATAGAGGGCCCCGGCCACGTGCCCATGCAGCTGATCAAGGAGAATATGGACAAGGAGCTGGAGTGGTGCCACGAGGCGCCGTTCTACACCCTGGGGCCGCTGACCACCGACATCGCGCCCGGCTATGACCACATCACCTCGGCGATAGGCGCGGCGCAGATAGGCTGGTACGGCACCGCCATGCTGTGCTACGTCACTCAGAAGGAACACCTGGGCCTGCCGGACAAGAACGACGTCAAGGAAGGCATCATCACCTACAAGCTGGCCGCGCACGCGGCCGACCTGGCCAAGGGCCACCCCGGCGCGCAGATCCGCGACAACGCGCTGTCCAAGGCGCGTTTCGAATTCCGCTGGGAAGACCAGTTCAACCTGGGCCTGGATCCGGACAAGGCGCGCGCCTTCCACGACGAGACCTTGCCCAAGGACAGCGCCAAGGTCGCGCATTTCTGCAGCATGTGCGGTCCGCATTTCTGCAGCATGAAGATCACCCAGGACGTGCGCGAATACGCGGCCAAGCAGGGCATCAGCGATCAGGACGCGCTGGCGCGGGGGATGGAGGTCAAGTCGGTGGAGTTTCTGAAGGGCGGCTCCAAGCTTTACGATAAGGTGTGAGCCCGGAGTCAGGAGAAAACGGCGGCCGCGGCCGCCGTTTTTCATGGCGCAAGGGTCGGCGGCGGCGGCGGCGATTCGGGTCTATCATCAGACATCCCCTCATAGGAGAAGCGTCATGGACACCAGCGAACATTCCCTGTCCGGGCTGTTCCGCCAGTTGGGCCTAGCGGACGAGCCCGCCGCCATCCGCGCCTTCATCGCCAGCCATCCCTTGCCGCGGAACGCGGTGCTGGCCGACGCGCCGTTCTGGACGCCGGCGCAGGCGGATTTTCTGCGTCAGGCCTTGGCCGAGGACGCGGACTGGAGCGAGGAGGTGGATGAGCTGGCGGTGTTGTTGCAGCTGGGCTAGGGTTTCAACGTGCGCAGCAGCCCCCGTACCGTATTGGCGGCATTGTCGGCGGCGATTTGCATGAAGGTGTCCATTTCATTGGCGTGTTCGCTGCCGCCGGCCAGATCGGACAGGCTGCGGAAGGCGATGAAGGGCACGCGGTTGGCGTGCGCCACCTGGGCCACCGCCGCGGTTTCCATATCCACCACCTGGGCCTGATAAGTCTTGGCCAGGTAATCGCGGTAGCCGGCGTTGTCCATGAAGATGGGGCCGGACAGGCCGTTGCCGCCGGCGACGATGCGCGGCGGCGCGGACAGGCAGCGCTGGGCGACGTCGCAGCCGCGCAGGGTGTCCGCCGGCAAGTTCTTGGCCAGCCGCAGCAGTTCCGGGTCCACCTCGAACCAGAAGCGGGTTTCGCTGCCGCCGTCGGCGGTGGCCAGCTTGACGTCTCGTGGGTGGATCATGCCGTAGTGGGCGCGCGCGGCCGGGTCCGCGTACGGCGGCGGCGCGTAGCGGCCGGGCGCGGTTTCTCGCGCGTAGATGGCTTCAGCGTAATTGCCCCAGCGCCGTGGCACCGCCACGTCGCCGATGCGCAAGCGGTCGTCCACGCCGCCGGCGATGCCGCTGAACACGATGCGGCTCACATTGAAGCGGTCCAGCGCCAGCTGGGCGTTCATCGCCGCATTGCTCATGCTGACCCCGCTCATGAACAGCAGCACCGGCCGGCCTTCCAGTTGCGCGGTGGTGAAACGCACGCCGTTGACGCGGTATTCGCGTTTATCGACGGCCTGGTTCAGCAGCAGGGTTTCCTCCGGACCGAAAGCCGAAACCACGGCGGTGCGCGGCGCCGCGTCCAGAACGGGGGCGGCGTGGACGGCGGCGCTCAGCGCCAGCAGCGCGCCAACTAACTGAACCTTGAATGCTTTCATGACGAAAATCCGGATAGAAATGGAATCGCGCCATGATAAACGGTTTTCGCGTCGAAACCGCGCATCAAGTCAGCAAGAATCGGAATGCCAAACGGGTTGATCGGCCTGAAACTGAAGCTGTCGCCGCGCCGAAGACCGGCGCGGGCCTCATTCACTTTCAGGAGGAAACCCAATGGGCGCATTGATCAATAAAACCGCCATCGTCACCGGCGCCAGTTCAGGCATCGGCATGGCGGCGGCCAGGCTGTTCGCGAGCGAAGGCGCGCGCGTGGTGCTGGTGGCGCGGCGCGCGGCCAAGCTGGATCGGCTGGTGTCGGAAATCGTGGCCGGCGGCGGTCAGGCGGCGGCTCTGGCCGGCGATCTGACCTCGGAGGATTGCGCGCGGGAGGCGGTGGAGCTGGCGCTGGATAGATTCGGCGGCCTGGACGTCGCCTTCAACAACGCCGGCAGCCTGGGCGCGCTGGGCAGCCTGGACCAGGTGTCGCTGGACGGCTGGCGCGAGACGCTGGACAGCAATCTGAGCAGCGCCTTTCTGTGCGCCAAGCACCAACTGCCGGCCTTGTTGCGCAGCGGCGGCGGATCGATGATCTTCACCTCGTCCTTTGTCGGCCACGCCATCGGCTTTCCCGGCATGGCCGCTTACGCGGCCAGCAAGGCGGGGCTGGTGGGGCTGGCGCGCACGCTGGCGGCGGAATACGGCGCACGGGGCCTGCGCGTCAACGCCTTGTTGCCGGGCGGCACCGACACCGAGATGGGCCGCGCCGCGGCGGCGACGCCGGAGCAGCGCGAGGCGGTGGCCGGCCTGCACGCGCTCAAGCGCATGGCCGCGCCGGAGGAGATCGCGCGGGCGGCCTTGTTCCTGGCGTCGGACGCGTCCAGCTTCGTCACCGGGACCACCTTGTTCGTCGACGGCGGCGTGTCCATCGGCAAGCTGTGATCAGAAGCGGGCCACCATCTTGCGCTTCACCGTGTAATCCGGCCGCAGGCTGGCTTCGCTGTCCATGAAGTAACGGTTGCTGTCCAGCAGGAAGTGCGGGTCGTTCAGTTCTTCCGGATCGGCCCAGTCGCACAGCAGGTGATAGAGCGCCTGCGCGCTGTGGCAGCGTTCCAGCGCCTGGCGGAACGGCCGTTCCGCGAACATGCGCGCGCAGCTGGCCAAAATATGCAGATGGGCCTCGCGGCTTTGCCGCGGCAGGAGCAGCACCAGCGCGGTATGCACCGCTTGTTGGTCCGGGGCGTCGAAGGCGATGGGGGTTTGCAGCCGCAGCAGCAGCGCGCGGGCTTCCGTCAGGCCCTCAATGCGGGCGTGCGGCAACGCGAGGCCGTGGCCGAGCGCGGTGCTGCCGGCCTGTTCGCGCTCATGCAGCGCGGCGGCCAGCGTCGGGCGGTGCAGGGCGTGGCGCTGGGCCAGCTGGGAGGCGGCGTGTTCCAGCAGCGCGGCCTTGTCGGCCAGGGTTTGATTGAGCAGGATGTCTTGCGGGCCGCAGAGGTCGGGCAGGGTCAGCATGGCGGATTTCTCCTTTGGCTAGGGGTGCGACCTCATCCTAGTCAGCAGGGGCTAAAGATCCGCTAAAGAAAACGCGCGGCGGCATAAAAATGCCGCCAACGCGGCCGGGCTTATTTTTGCTCGGATTGCGGCTGCTCGGCCTTTTTCTCCTGGGCCTGCAGCGCGCCCTTCACGGCGGAAGCCTGTTCTTTCAGCTTGTTCACCTGCTCTTTCAGTTCCGGGCTCAGCGCGGCGGCCGCGGCGCCTGCCTGTTTGGCGACGCCGATGGCGGCGCTGGCCTGTTCCTTGAGCTGGCCCAGCGGCGCGCTGCTGTCCTGCAGCGTGTTGTGCACCGTGCCGATGGCGCTGGAGGCGGACTCTTGCAATTGGTTGGTTTGCTTCTCGCTGCAAGCGGCCAGAGCCAGGGCGGAAGCGGCGGCGATCAAAAGCGTGGCGCGCATGTAAACGTCCTCGTTGGGGAAAATGCTGTATTGAGCGCCGGCGAAGGCCGAAGTTCCGGGGTGGCTCCTGGCTGCAAGGCCAAGTGGTTCTTATGACTCCGTCTTGCTTGGGCCACAATGCGCGCATTGGGCGCGTTTGCGCCGCCACTGGAGATCGGCATGAGCGATACGCTTTCCATCCGCCCGTTGCGGGCCGAAGACTACGAGGCCTGGTTGCCGCTATGGCGCGGCTATCAGCGTTTTTACCAAGTGACGATGGACGAGGCCACGGTCATGGGGACCTGGCGGCGCTATCTGCTGCCGGATCACGCGATGCGCGGCTGGCTGGCCTGGGACGGCGAGCGGGCGGTGGGGCTGGTGCACATCGTATTGCACCCCAGCAGCTGGACCTTGGGCGATTACTGCTATTTGCAGGATTTGTTCGTGGCCGAGGATTGCCGCGGCCTGGGCGCCGGGCGGCAACTGATCGAATGGGTGTACCGGTGGGCGCGCGAGCGCGAGTGTTCGCGGGTGTATTGGCTGACCCATGAGACCAACGCCACCGCGCGGCGGCTTTACGATCAATTGGCGGAGAACCTGGGTTATATCCAGTACCGGAAGACCCTATAGCCGTCACGGGCGATCAGGAGCAACCATGTCAACGCATAGCGTGGAATACTGGGCCGAACGTTCGGTATTGTGCTGGCTGGCTACGAGCGACGGAAATGGCCTGCCGAATGTTTCGCCCAAGGAAATGTTCATGGCGGTGGACGACTCTCATCTGCTGATCGCGGACATCGCTTCTCCCCGGTCGGTGGCGAATATTCGCGTCAATCCCCAGGTATGCGTGGCTCTGCTGGATATATTCGCGCAAAGAGGCTGCAAATTGCGCGGCACGGCCAGCATCATAGAGCAGGGCCAGCCCGAGTTTTTGGCGCTGGCCGCTCCGCTGCTCGCCATGGGACAGGGCCAGTTTCCCATTAGGAGATTGATCTCCATTGCCGTGGAAGGCGTCAGCGATATTGTGGCGCCCAGTTACCGCTTGATCGCCGGGACTACGGAAGCTTCACAACGGGAGGCGGCTTTCAAGCGATACGGGGTTAAGCCGCTGGAAGCCTCCCAGGGCTGAATCAACTGTTCAATGCCTGGGCCAGCGTCCCCGGCGCGCGCTCCACGTGCAGCCGCGGCGCGCCGTGCCAGTCGGCCAGCTTTTGCAGCGCGGTCTTGAGATCGGCGCTCAGCCGCGCGCTGTGGCGAACGCCGGGCTCCAGGTAGAGCGCCTTGACCTCGAACACGCCTTGGGCGCGGTGGGCCTTGGCGTCCAGCCGGCCCACCAGCTTGCCGCGGTTGAGTATGGGCAGCACGAAATAGCCGTACTGGCGTTTGGGCGCTGGGGTATAGCATTCGATGCGGTAGTCGAAGTCGAACAGTTCCGACGCGCGCTTGCGGTCCCAGACCAGCGGGTCGAACGGCGACAGGATGGCGGTGGCCTTGAGCTGGCCGGAGACGGCTTGGGGCAGGCGTTCCGCCAGATCGGCGTCGACGAAGACGTCGTGCTGCCAGCCGTCGATGCGGGCCGGGATCAGTTCGCCGGCATCGGCCATCTGGTGCAGCATGGCGTCGTAGCGGCCGCGCTTGAGCCGGTAGTAATCGGCCACCCAGCCGGCCTTGACCACGCCCAGCGCGCGGCAGCTGTTGCGCAGCATCCGCCATTGCGCCTGTTCTTCGGTGGGCAGGTCGCGCGCGTCGTCCCAGCCGGGCTTCACCCGTTCCGCCAGATCGTAGACGCGCTGGAAATTGCGTCTTTCCCTGACCATCAGCCGGCCCAGCGTGAACAACACTTCCAGATGTCGTTTCTCCGGCTTCCAGTCCCACCAGCCGTTGCCCTTGCCGTCCTTGCGTTCGAAGTCCGCCGAACGCGCCGGGCCGTTGACGCGGATGCCGTCTATCAGCGCGTCGATGTCGGCGCGGTGCTGCTCCAGCCAGCGCAGCGAGAATTTCCAGCCCATCGCTTCCGGATTCAGCATGCGGTGGCGTAGCAGGCCGTAGTCCTCGGCGGGAACGAAGCAGGCTTCGTGCGCCCAGTATTCGAACAGCCGGCCTTCGGCCAGCAATTGGTCCAGCCAGGCCGGATCGTAGGATCCCAGCCGGCTGTGCAGCACCAGATAGGGGCTGCGCGCCACCACGTGTATGGTGTCGATCTGCAATAAGGCCATGCGGCGGATGGCGGCCAGCACGTCGGCCTTGCCGGCTTTGCGGCGCGGCGGGCTCAGCAGGCCTTGGGCGGCCAGTTGCAGATGGCGGGCTTGCTGCGGCGACAGGTGCAAAATGGATATGGCATGGTCATCGGTAGGACAAGTGGATGACTATAGCAAAAACCGTTTTGCTCGGGGGGGCGCTAAGTCCGGCCTAGGGTTTGGAGGGGGGGCGACCGGAGAAGAACTGCTTCACCAATTGTTGATAACTGCCGTCCTGGCGCATTTTCTCCAGCGCCTGGTTGAAGCGCTGCAATAGCGGCAGCTGCGGCGAGGTTTTGTTGATGGCCAGATAAGTGGCTTTGCTGGCCAGGATGGCCGGCGCCACCGCGAGATTGGCGTAGGCGCCGTTTTGCATTCTGGCGTCCATCGCCTCCTGTATCGCCAGCACCGCGTCCAGATTGCCGCGCTGCAGGAGTTGCAGGTTCTGGCGGTCGGAGTCGCCGTCGTAGGCGCTGAAACGCTTGTCGGCGCGGGCGCGGTCGAATTCGTCGCCGTAGCTCCAGCCCGCCATCACGCCGACGCGCTTATTGTCCAGATCCGCCAGGCTGCGAAAATCGATGGGGCGTTGGCGGAGGTAGACCACCACGATGCGTTCCTGATACAGCGGCAGGCTGAAGTCGTAACGCTGTTCGCGGTTGACGGTTTTATAGATGCCGGCCGCCGCCATGGCGCTGCGGTCCAGTTCGAAGATCGCGCGGCGCCACGTCAGGGCTCGAAACGCATGGGGAATGCCGGCTTTATCGCAGACGGCGCTGACCAGGCGCGGGTAGAGACCGCCGACCCGTTCGTTCTCCTCGTACATGAAGGGCGGCGCGTTGGCGTCCACCGCCACGGTCAGGATGTCCGCGTCTTGCCCGCGGCAGGGCGCGGTCAGGCAGGCGCCGAGCAGCAGCAGGGTCAGGCCGAGGCGGCGGATGCTAGCGATCATCGAGAGGAATCCGGAACGTGCTGATCAGCTAAGCATAGCCGCTGCCGCGGCCGACGACGGGCAAACGAAAACGGAACCCTAAGGTTCCGTTTGCTGTGACGCTCAGCCGGCGTTCAAGGGTAGACGATGCGCAGCAAATTGGTGGTGCCCGGCGTGCCGAAGGGCACCCCGGCGATGATCACCATGGGCTTGCCTTGTTCCGCCAGGCCCAGTTTGGTGGCGGCGAAGGTGGTTTTCACCACCATGTCTTCCAGGTTTTCCGCGTCCGGGCCGTTATAGGCCACCACGCCCCAGACCAGGGTCAGCCGGCGCGCGGTGTTCAGCCGCGGCGAGATGCCGAGTATGGGGGTGTGCGGGCGCTCGCGCGCCAGCCGCAGGCAGGTGGAACCGCTGGTGGTGAAGGCGGCGGACACGGTGACCGGCAGCAGCGAGCCCACTTTGCGCACACAGGCGGCGATGGCGTCGGCGCGGTCCGGCGCGTCGGCGGCGCTGTAATCCAGCGCCATCACCCGGCGGTAGTCCGGCGCGCTTTCCACGCGGCGGATCACCCGGTCCATGATACGCACCGCTTCCAGCGGGAACTGGCCGGCGGCGGTTTCCGCCGACAGCATCACCGCGTCGGCGCCTTCGTAAACCGCGGTGGCCACGTCGTTGGCCTCGGCGCGGGTGGGCGTGGGCGCGGTGATCATCGATTCCAGCATCTGGGTGGCGACGATGACCGGGCGGCCCAGATGACGGCACTGATGGACGATGCGGCGTTGCACCACCGGCACGTCTTCCGGCGGCAGCTCCACGCCCAGATCGCCGCGCGCCACCATCACCGCGTCGGCTAGTTCGGTGATGGCGTCCAGCTCGTCCACCGCCGACGGTTTTTCGATCTTGACCATGATGCCAAGCTTCTGTCCCACCAGTTCGCGCAGCTCGCGCACGTCGTTGGCGGTTTGCACGAAGGACAGCGCCAGCCAGTCCGCGCCTTCCTTCAGCGCGAATTCGGCGTCCAGCCGGTCTTTGTCGGTGATGGCGGACAGGGGCAGGATGGTTTGCGGCAGATTGAAGCCCTTGCGGCTGGACAACTCCCCGCCCACCTCCACCCGGGTGGCGATGCGGCGCGCTTCCACTTGTTCCACGTGAAACGCCAGCTTGCCGTCGTTGACCAGGATGCGATGGCCGGGCTTGAGCGCGGCGAAGGCTTCCGGATGCGGCAGGCTGGCGCGTTGCGCGTCGCCGTCCACCTCGTCCAGCACGAAGTCGAAGGCGTCGCCGGTGTTCACCATCGTCGGCACGGCGAACTGGCCGATGCGCAGCTTGGGTCCTTGCAGGTCCACCAGCACGCCCAGCGGGCGGCCGAGCGCGGCTTCGGCGGCGCGGATGGAGGCCAGGCGCGCGCGATGATCGTCATGGCTGCCGTGGCTCATATTGAGGCGGAACACGTTCACGCCGGAGCGCGCCAGTTCCAGGATGATTTCGGGCGTGCTGGAAGCCGGGCCCAGCGTGGCTAGGATTTTGGTATTGCGAAGCATGACAGTCCTTTATGCCCGGTCCGGCCGCGAGGCGTTGCGCGGCCTGGCGTGGGCGGTGTTGTTTTGCCAATCACATCCGTGCGTCTTTCCATCTAGGCTGCGCCGCGTTTGATGGAACTGTCTGTCATGCTGCCACAGTCGGACTGTAGCGGCTTGACTACGTAAGGCCGGCGGCGTTTAAGGCCGGAAAACGCGCGGCCTGTGTGCGAATCCCGCCACTGGATCAGGGTGAATGTTCGTTTTTTGCGCGTTTTACCCTTTTCAGCGGCAAGCGAGAGAAGCCGCCGAAAAGCTGGCCCTAGGGGGATCTTGGGACCAGAGCAGGGTTATTTTATCTCCAGATAAAGACAAAAACTTTGTTGCAACACAGAGTCAGTGGAGAATCATGGCGGCCAATGCGCTGCAACATAGGGCTTTTACTCGATAACTTGCTGAAACGGCACCCTTTGTAGTGGAGCGCTACAGGGAGCAAACCCTTGCTGTTATTGCTTTGCAGCATACATTGGAGCGGCGCGGAAAGTCGCGATATTAAGATTTTTTTACGAAGAACGATTGACAAGCTTTGGCCGGGGCCTAGAATGGCTCGAAAATAAAACGAACGTCATAAGTACAAAAAGAAACATTATCAATAACTTGAGCGATGGAGCACGGTCTGCAACCGGCATCCACCGCCGCATGCAACGAACGAACAGACACCAGGCCGCCCACCGGCTGAACAGGAGAAACCCTATGCAGGATCAATTCGTGTTGGCCTTGGATCAAGGCACCACCAGTTCTCGCGCCATTTTGTTTAATCGCAGCGGCGACATCGTGTCGCTGGCGCAAAAGGAATTCCGTCAGATCTACCCGCAGCCGGGCTGGGTGGAGCACGATCCGCAGGAAATCTGGGGCGGCCAGGTGGGCGTGGCGGCCGAGGCCGTGGCCAAGGCCGGCATCGACGGCCGCAGCATCGCCGCCATCGGCATCACCAATCAGCGTGAAACCACGATTGTATGGGACCGCGAAACCGGTCACCCGGTCTACAACGCCATCGTATGGCAGGACCGCCGCACCGCGGAGTTCTGCGATGAGCTGAAGGGGCGCGGCCTGGGCGAGTTGATCCGCTCTAAGACCGGCCTGCTGGTGGACGCCTATTTCTCCGGCAGCAAGATCAAGTGGATTCTGGACAATGTGCCGGGCGCGCGCGAACGCGCCCGCGACGGCAAGCTGGCCTTCGGCACCGTGGACAGCTGGCTGATCTGGAATTTCACCCACGGCAAGGTGCACGTCACCGACGTGTCCAACGCCTCGCGCACCATGTTGTACAACATCCATACCCTGGAATGGGACGCCGAGCTGCTGGACATCATGGGCATTCCGGCCAGCATGCTGCCGGAGGTGAAAAGCTCCAGCGAAGTCTACGGCCACACCCACGCCGCCCACCTTGGCGTGGCCATCCCCATCGCCGGCGTGGCCGGCGACCAGCAGGCGGCGCTGTTCGGCCAGCAATGCACCCGCCCCGGCATGGTGAAGAACACCTACGGCACCGGCTGCTTCATGATGCTGAACACCGGCGACGCGCCGATCGAATCCAAGAACAATCTGCTGACCACCATCGCCTGGAAGGTGGACGGCAAGGTGCAGTACGCGCTGGAAGGCTCCATCTTCATCGGCGGCGCGGTGGTCAAGTGGCTGCGCGACGGCCTGGGCATCATCCGCCATTCCGCCGACGTGGGTCCGCTGGCCCAGGAAGTGGCCGACAACGACGGCGTCTACCTGGTGCCGGCCTTCGCCGGCCTGGGCGCGCCGCATTGGAATCCGAACGCGCGCGGCACCATCGTCGGCGCCACCCTGGGCACCAAGGCCGCCCACATCGCCCGCGCGGCGCTGGACAGCATCGCCTATCAGACCATGGACGTGCTCAAGGCGATGGAGGCCGACGCCGGCTTCGACATCGCCGAATTGCGCGTGGACGGCGGCGCCACCGTCAACGAACTGCTGATGCAGTTCCAGTCCGACATCCTGAGCGTGGATGTGGTGCGCCCCAAGATCACCGAAACCACCGCGCTGGGCGCCGCCTATCTGGCCGGCCTCGCCGTCGGCTACTGGAAGAACGTCGACGACGTCCAGGGCCAATGGCAGCTGGACCACCGCTTCAAGCCGCGGCTGGAAGCCGCTCACGTGGCCGGCAAGGTCAAGGGCTGGCGGCGCGCGGTGAACGCCGCCAAGGTCTGGGCCGACGACGAACAGGCTTGATGAACGCGGCCTGTCTCGGACGCGACGACTGATAGGTTCCGCCGCCCGGGCGCGGCGGACGCACTCCTTATCCGGAAGAAACAATCATGAATCCTTTAATGGGCGAATTCATCGGCACCGCCTTGCTGGTGTTGCTGGGCAACGGCGTGGTGGCCAATGTGCTGTTGAAAAACACCAAGGGCCACAATAGCGGCCTCATTGTCATCGCCTTCGGCTGGGCGATGGCGGTCTTCGTCGGCGTGTTCAGCGTGGCGGCGATCAGCGGCGCCCACCTGAACCCGGCGGTGTCCGTGGCGCTGGCGGTGGCCGGCAAGTTTGCCTGGGCCAAGGTGCCCGGCTACGTGCTGGCGCAGATGCTGGGCGGCATGAGCGGCGCCGGCCTGATGTGGCTGATCTACCGCAAGCATTTTGACAGCACCGATTGCGCCGACACCAAGCTGGCCACCTTCTGCACCGGCCCGGCCATCCGCAGCCTGCCGGGCAATCTGGTGTCCGAAATCGTCGCCACCTTTGTGCTGGTGTTCGCCATCCTCAGCATGGTGGCGCCCAAGATGTCGCTGGGCGCCATCGACGCGCTGCCGGTGGCGCTGCTGGTGTTGGGCATCGGGGTGTCGCTGGGCGGCACCACCGGCTATGCGATGAGCCCGGCCCGCGATCTGGCGCCGCGCATCATGCATGCCATCCTGCCGATTCCCGGCAAGCGCGACAGCGACTGGGGCTATGCCTGGGTGCCGGTGGTCGGCTCCCTGATCGGCGGCGCGCTGGCGGCCTTGGCCTATACCCTGTGATGCCTGGCCGGTTCCTTGGAACCGGCCGCAGTTTTCGCGCGGCGGCGTTTTAGCCGCCGCGCTTGTAATCCGGAGCCGGCGCAGATCGGACCGTAGTTGCCACACTAAAAAATGAGGTGTTCCCATGATCAGCATGTTCCGTCCGGCGGCGCATCAGCCGCTATTGCCCTCCTCTGAGCAAGACAGCTTGTACCGGAGACTGCGCTGGAAGATCTTCCTCGGCATCTTCATCGGCTACGCCGGTTATTACCTGGTGCGCAAGAATTTCTCCCTGGCCATGCCCTACCTGGTGGAGCAAGGCTATTCGCGCGGCGACCTGGGCTTCGCCATGTCCGGCGTCGCCATCGCCTACGGTATTTCCAAATTCCTGATGGGCGCGGTGTCCGACCGCTCCAACCCCCGCGTCTTCCTCAGCGTTGGCCTGATTTTGTCCGCCGCGATCTTCCTGCTGATGGGCTTCGCCCCCTGGGCCACCTCCAGCGTCGGCATCATGTTCGTGCTGCTGTTCCTCAACGGCTGGTTCCAGGGCATGGGCTGGCCGGCCAGCGGCCGCACCATGGTGCACTGGTGGTCGCAGAAGGAGCGCGGCGGCATCGTGTCGATCTGGAACTGCGCGCATAACGTGGGCGGCGGCCTGATCGGCCCGCTGTTCATCCTGGGCATGGGCTGGTTCAACGACTGGCGCGCGGCCTTCTACGTGCCGGCCGCAGCCGCCATCGGCGTGGCCATCTTCGCCTACCTGACCATGCGCGACACCCCGCAGTCTTGCGGTCTGCCGCCGGTGGAGGCTTACAAGAACGACTACCCGGAAGACTACAACGCCAGTCACGAGCAAGAACTGAGCGCGCGCGACATCTTCAAGAAATACATCCTGCCCAACAAGCTGCTGTGGTACATCGCCTTCGCCAACGTCTTCATCTACCTGCTGCGCTACGGCGTGCTGGACTGGGCGCCCACCTATCTGAAAGAGGTCAAGCACTTCTCGGTGGATAAATCGTCTTGGGCCTACTTCCTGTACGAATGGGCCGGCATTCCCGGCACCCTGCTGTGCGGCTGGATGTCCGACAAGCTGTTCAAGGGCAACCGCGGTGCCACCGGCATGCTGTTCATGGCCCTGGTGACCGTGGCCACCGTGGTGTACTGGCTGAACCCGGCCGGCAACCCCACCGTGGACATGCTGGCGCTGATCGCCATCGGCTTCCTGATCTACGGCCCGGTGATGCTGGTGGGCCTGCACGCGCTGGAGCTGGCGCCGAAGAAAGCCGCCGGCACCGCCGCCGGCTTCACCGGCCTGTTCGGCTACCTGGGCGGCTCGGTGGCCGCCAATGCGGTGGTCGGCTACACCGTCGACCACTTTGGCTGGGACGGCGGCTTCATGCTGATGGTGGGCTCATGCGTCGCCGCCATCGTGCTGCTGGCTTTGACCACCTGGCATGGGCGCGATCAGGACGCCGCCTTGAACCGGGTGTAGATCCCGCAGGGCCCGGCGCTGCCGGGCGCTTTACGAGGCGGCGACCCTGGTTGCCGCCTGTTTTTTTGCGTATTTCCGCGTTTAAGCAGTCAAAAAGACAAAATCGCGTGCTAACAACGTAAAAACGAAAGTGAAATGTTGTATTTTTGTTCGTTTATAATTATTCTGGGTAGGATGGCATTGCTGGGGCGTTGACGCGCGCCGGCGAGGGAATAACGGCGCTAAGAAGCTGTTCAAAGTCTCGCGAGCAAGAGCGAGACAAGGCCTTGCGGCTGAGAAAGCGGAATGTACACGTGGTACAAGCTGTACTCACCGTGTGACGCTCCACGACGCGCAGCAGACTTTGAACAGCCTCTAAGCAGGCCCCTGGAAAGAAAGAGGTAGGGAAGATGGCAGTGGAGATTTACGACCTGATGGTGATCGGCGGCGGCATCAATGGCGCCGGCATCGCGCGCGACGCGGCCGGACGCGGCTTGTCGGTGATGCTGTGCGAAAAGGACGATCTGGCCGCGCACACCTCCTCCGCCAGCACCAAGCTGATTCACGGCGGCCTGCGCTATCTCGAATACTATGAATTCGGCCTGGTGCGCAAAGCGCTGCAAGAGCGCGAAGTGCTGCTCAAGGCCGCGCCGCACATCATCTGGCCGCTGCGCTTCGTGATGCCGCACGACAAGAACCAGCGTCCGGAATGGATGATACGCTGCGGCCTGTTCCTCTACGATCACCTGGCGCGCCGCGAAGTGCTGCCCGGCTCCGAAACCGTCAGCTTCGCCAGCCACCCGGCCGGCCAGCCGATCAAGCCGGCGTTCAAGCGCGGCTTCGTCTACTCCGACGGCTGGGTGCAGGACGCGCGCCTGGTGGTGCTCAACGCCAAGGACGCCGCCGAGCGCGGCGCGCGCGTGCAGACCCGCACCGCCTGCGTCGGCGCCCGCCGCGACGGCGAACACTGGCTGTGCGAACTGCAGGCCGAAGACGGCAGCCGCAGCCAGGCGCGCGCCCGCGCGCTGGTCAACGCCGCCGGCCCGTGGGTGGAAAGCCTGATCAAGGACACGCTGGCCTTGCCGTCCGGCAAGTCCATCCGTCTGGTCAAGGGCAGCCACATCGTGGTCAAGAAGCTGTTCGACCACCCTTATGCCTACATCTTCCAGAACCCGGACAAGCGCATCATTTTCGCGATTCCCTACGAGCAGGATTTCACCCTGATCGGCACCACCGACGTGGAATACCGCGGCGATCCGGCCAAGGTGGCGATAGACGATCAGGAAGTGGCGTATCTGTGCCAGATGAGCAACCGCTACTTCCAGACCCAGATCAGCCCGGCCGACGTGCTGTCCACTTATTCTGGCGTGCGCCCGCTGCTGGACGACGAAGCCAGCAATGCCGCCAGCGTCACCCGCGATTACTCGCTGGAAATGGATCTGGACGGCGCGCCGCTGCTGTCGGTGTTCGGCGGCAAGATCACCACCTTCCGCAAACTGGCGGAAGAGGCGGTGGACAAGCTGGCGCCGTTGCTGGGCAACAACAAGACCACCTGGACCGCCGACGCGCCGCTGCCGGGCGGCGACATGCCGGGCGCGGATTTCGAGCGCTTCCTGCAAAGCCTGCGCCAGCAATATCCGTGGCTGCCGGAAGCGTTGGCGCGACGCTGGGCGCGCGCCTACGGCACCCGCGTGGCTAGATTGATAGGCGAGGCCGCCGGCCTGGAGCAATTGGGCGCGGAACTGCTGCCCGGCCTGTACGAAGCCGAGTTGCGTTATCTGGTGAACGAGGAATGGGCGACGCGCAGCGAGGACATTCTGTGGCGCCGTTCCAAGCTCAAGCTGCACCTGCCGGCGCACGCCGCCCAGGTGATCGACGCCTGGTTATTGGGCCAGGCCGCCGCGCGCGAGCAGCGGCTGACCGCCTGATTCAAGGCGGTTTCAAGCCAGAACAGCCCGGCCTTGCGCCGGGCTTTTTCTTTGCCGGTTCTTTGGCGGGCGGCGCGATGCGGACTGTAGCGGATTTATCCACAGGCAAGCCTGAAACCCGGATTCATCCACAGCGCAGGCAAGCGGCCGGTTTGATCGCTCGCCGCCCGCCCTCGGCGGGGCCGGGACGGCATGCGCGGGCCTTGCCGCGCCAAAGCTGCTACTCTTTGCTTTCCTAGCCTGAAGCCAGGCATGCAGTGGGAGCCTGATCAATTTGAGCGAGGCAAGGCGTTAGCGCTGAAGAATACGGTAGTGGGCGTTCTGAAGCGGCGTTCGCCGCGCAAAGCTTCGCGCAGCGCAGGCATTGAACAGGTTCTACGACCAATGGGAGGCTTTATGTCCGTAAAACGTCCATTTCGTCATGATGAGCATTCCGTCGCCCAGACGGAGTCCTTGCAGGAGCCCTCTTTCGCCGTGTGTCTGCCGGCGCGTTTGCGTTTGTACTGCCAGTTGGTGCCAGCCACGGCAAGCAATCAAGAGGCTTACCGGATGGGCCGCGCGTTTGCCGGCCATTACATGGCCTACGTGGCGGAGCACCCCTGCCATGCGGAAGATTCGTTGTTGGCGCGCATGGCGGAGCACGCCGATTTCACCGCGGAAGGGCTGGAAGGCGAATACTGGGCCGGCTTTTTTTCGCTGATAGAAGAGGCGGTGCTCAACGCGGTTGAACTCCTGGACGCGGATGGCAAGACGGGTGGCTCTATCCACTGAGCTCGCGCCATTGCGGTTTCTGCCCGGCCATGGCGCCGGGCTTGCTATTTGTGCCCGGCTTGCTTGGTTTGCAGCATGCTGCTTTAGAAGCTGACGCCGCTTAGCTGCGGGCTGTTCTTATCCACAGCGTCCAAGCCTGCATGTCTAGGAGGGGGCGAGTATCGGTAACCCAGCCTGTGGGTTTCATTCTACGATGCCAAAGACCTCGTTCCATTTCATCAATTCCGCCACCACTTCAGGGTTTGCTTGGTACTTTAATCAGTAAGCGCTTTTGTTGCTTTATTGCAATATTTATTTAAATATTGGATAACATCACTTTGGTGAGTCTCTCCACCCCAGGATACCTATCCTAAGCTGAGGTCTGTCATTGCATTTTCCACTTTTCCTCTAATCCCTCATGTTCTCTTGCCGGAATATAAATTAGTGTTGAGTGGCCCAGGCTTACAACTTACTCAGGATCAACAGTTTACGTAGCTTTAAAAAACTTGCTAGAGACCGGTGTTTTAAATCACTGATAGAATAGTGGCGTTCCCCTTTATCGTTTATTTTTACTGCATAACGATGATTATTGTCATATTTTTGAAAGGTAAATATATTTCCTTCTAAGCTGTACCTCTCAATTAAGCCATCATCTCTATCTGGTGGAGAGTACAGATGCACACAATCCAAAATCATAAAATCTTTCGATAAAATATAAAATTTATAATTTGTCTCTTCCCAAGGAGCATTTTGTAAAACAATAAAAAACCTTCCATCATTCAACTCATATTGTGCAAATATGGTTTCAAAAAAATCCTTAATACCAATGTCAAATTCCTTGTGCGTGAGATGATAATATATCCCTCCACCCTCTTCCATTTTTTTACTTTTAATCAATCCAAAGCAGTTTATTTCATTTGCCATTTACTAAATTCCTCTAGCTCCTCATCCAAACTATCTACGGCGTCTTCTGATACCACTCCACCAATGATACTACCGATCAAAACAACGGCAACTGCACAGATTGGTGCGCCTGGCCCACATATTGGTGTAACCAGCAAACCAGCCGCAGCTCCTCCAGCCATTCCGCCTCCAATCAAGGCTCCCTGTCTGACAACTTCTTTTTTCTTATTGCGAGCATCCAAAACAGCATGTGCAGCAAGAGCAGCCGTCACAATCCATCCTACTTTCCCCATTACACTTAACCTTTTCGCGCTCTTGTCAAATATAGCGCTTGATCTTGCTGATGACTCTATAATGGCATAGTAAATTTTATTTTGCTCCGTTGCTGTTAGCAAATAAAATCCCTTGCCATAAATTTCTCTAGATTTTTTGTCTAAAAGGTGCTCTATGGTTCTGCCATCTTTCTTATATTTTTCAGCAACGGCAACTCCTTGAGCAGAAGTCACCGTCCGGTGCTCTATCATAATTTGGTTGCGCATTTTATTGGAAAATTCCATTCCACTTTTAGCAGAAATTTTTCCTGTGTCTACATCCTCAAGCACGGCTTGTGCCATTCTTTGAATATTTTTCTGATACGAAGCACGCACATTCCCATCACTAATTGCATCCGTCGCAAAACGTGCCGCCGCCGCTTCAAGATTTTCAAGACTTTTCTTGAGCGGAGATTCCAGCTCATGCCGCTTATTCACTTGATAATAGCCACGGTATTCAATCTTATACTCGGGAAAACTATTCCCGCTGGTCGTGGAGGTGCCGGTGCTGCGGCTTCTGCCATAGGTTACGGAATCGTTCATGTCTCAGTCCTCGATCAGATTAAGGATTTGGCTGGCAAGGTTTGCGTCGCTATCTTCGCTATTTTCTGGAATTTCAACATGGATGCCCGCCACCTCCGCCATGGAGTCGATCCGCAAGCAACCCTCTTGGTCAAACACCATGTTTTTGGTGCTGCCGTTGTTGAAGTTGATCATGCAGGCCAAGCCCCGGTAGTTTTCTGGCCGGCGTAAGGCGAACTCGATCCAGTTCGGACCTTCCGCCGACAAGGGCACCCCCGCCGTTACCATCGCGCTCAACGGGCCTGGAACCATCTGAACAGCCCTTGGCTAGGCTGCAATACGAAACGCATGCTGATAAGCGATCAATATCGCCCCGCAAGAAGTCCGCATGCCCTCAACTGCAACGTTTTTACCCCTGAAGGTGAAGTGTTCTACTCCCTCCACGATCACGAAGTCTTTTTTACATTGCGGGCAATAGCCTTTGTGGCCGACGCCCGCAGCGTTCTTGCCGCGAATATTAAAATTTCGGGAAGTATTCCAACACCGTTCCGCCGTGAGAGGAGGAGTCCCCTTCGCGGATAACTGCGCGTAAGCTCATATCGCCGCCTTTTACTTTTCCATCAATTAAAAATAACGATGGTTTATTTAATAGTAGGCACGGGCAACTGGCTTAAAGACTAGTATTTCTATTTGCATTCCATTGCGTTTATATAAAAAAATAAATACATTAAAAATGATTGATGCTTTGCTTGTTTTTAATGATGGGTTATTTGTTGGAAGTAATGGTTTTTATTGAATGGGCAGCCAAAAATCATAATGGATTCAGTTTCTCTAATGCCCCAGCAAAAAAACGCGTTTCCCCTTTGTCCGCGGCGGGCCTATGCTGAGGCGGATTCAACCGTGGAAAGTCCGAGATGCAGATTGCCCTGAGCCCCGCCTTATTGTCCCGCCTGCCGCAGATCCAGGTCAGCGGCCTGATCGCGCTGGAGATAGACGCCGCCGCCTTGCCCGCGCGCTTGCCGACGCTGCCGGAGCCGGAGCGCGATCTGGATGCGTTGCTGCAAGCCTGGAAGCAGTTGTACAAGGACTTGCCCGGCGACAAGAAGGCGCGCTGTTCGCTGGAATACCTGGTCAAGGCGGCGCAAAAGGACAAGCTGCGCAGCATTCTGCCGCTGGTGGACTTGTACAATCAGGCGTCCTTGTCGAGCCTGAGCCCGTTTGGCGGCGAGGACATCGCCAAGCTGGGCGGCGTATTGCAATTGGATCTGGCGGTGGGCGACGAGTCCTTCCTGCCGCTGGGACGGGATCAGGCGGAAACGCCGCAGCCGGGCGAAGCGGTGTGGCTGAACGGCGAGCGGCGGGTGGTGTGCCGCTGTCTGAACTGGCTGGAGTCGGACCTGTTCAAGCTGGACGCCGGCAGCCGCGACGTGGTCTTCGTCAGCGAACGGCCGGATCAGGGGTTTCCTTCCGGCGCGGCGGGCATGGACTGGCTGGCTGAGCAACTGCGGCCGCATGCCGGAAGGCTGCTGCGTTTCGAACTGGACGCGGCGCGGGCGAGCTTTGAACTGGCCGCTGTGGATAAAGCGGCGTGAAGATGCCGGCTTGTGGGTAAGTCGCGCAGGCCTGTTTTTTAGTCGAGCATCGTCGCGCGGCGATGGCAGCTTGTGGATAAAACGGCAGGATAAGGTTTTCTGTGGATAAATGAAAAAGGACGCGATCGCGTCCTTTTTGCGTATGCGCTGCCGTTGTTCACACCGTCTCGGTCTGGGCCTGCGCTTGAGTCGTCAGCCGGGGCAAGGCCTGGTCCCGGGCGTCGAACAGATGACAGTGCTCGGCGTCCAGCGCCAGGCGGCAGGCGCTGCCGGCCGGCGGGGCGGCGTCCTGGCCGCCCAGCTTGACCGCGATGGGTTCGGTTACGCCGTCGGCCTGGACGTAGACGATCTGCACATCTCCCAGGTGTTCGACCAGTTGCACCGTCGCCGGCACGCCGGCGTCGGCGAAGCGCAGGTGTTCGGCGCGCACGCCCAGGGTGGCGGCGTCGCCGGCGCGGCCCTGGAAGGGCAGGCTCAGCCGGTGGCCGCCGGGCAGTTCCAGCGCCAGGCCGGCCGGGCCGTCCGCGGCGATGGCCGCCGGCAGGAAGTTCATCTTGGGCGAGCCGATGAAGCCGGCGACGAAGCGGTTGGCCGGGCGCTGGTAGAGTTCCAGCGGCGTGCCCACCTGTTCGATGCGGCCGGCGTTGAACACGGCGATGCGGTCGCCCATGGTCATCGCTTCCACCTGGTCGTGGGTGACGTAAATCATGGTGCTGCCCAGTTCCTTGTGCAGACGCGCCAGTTCGATGCGCATCTGCACCCTGAGCGCGGCGTCCAGATTGGACAGCGGCTCGTCGAACAGGAACACCTCCGGCTTGCGCACGATGGCGCGGCCGATGGCCACGCGCTGGCGCTGGCCGCCGGACAGCGCCTTGGGTTTGCGGTCCAGCAGGTGTTCTATCTGCAGGGTCAGCGCGGCGCGGTGCACGGCGGCGGCGATTTCCTGCTTGCTTTTGCCGGCCAGCTTGAGGCCGAAAGCCATGTTTTCCCGCACCGTCATGTGCGGATAGAGCGCGTAGCTCTGGAACACCATGGCCACGCCGCGTTTGGACGGCTGGATGTCGTTGGCGAGCTGGCCGCCTATCCACAGTTCGCCGGCGCTGATGTCTTCCAGGCCGGCGATCATGCGCATCATCGTGGATTTGCCGCAGCCGGACGGGCCGACGAAGACCATGAATTCGCCGTCGCGGACGGCGAGGTCGACGCCGTGGATGACCGCGTTGCCGTCGTCGTAGACTTTTTTAATATTGCTGAGCTTGAGGTGGGCCATATCGAATCCTTTTAGTGCAGGCGCGCCGGCAGCGCGCCCGCGGCGTCTATCTCGCCGGCCAGCCATTGGGCGACGGCGTCCAGCGCCGCGTCGGCGAAACCGTAGCTGATCAGCGCCGGCGCGTCGAGATCGGCGGCGGCGTAGGGGTTCCACAAGGCCAGGTGCAGGTCCGGCCGCCATTCGGCGCGCTCGCGCGCGCCGTAGCGTTCGCGGGTGGTGGAGGCGACCACGGTGTAGCGGCCGTCCTGAGGCAGCCGGCGCCAGTCCAGTTCCTCGCGCCGCTGGTAGCGGATCACTTCCAGGCTGAAGCGGCGCGACAGCTGGGCGATCAGCCGAGCGATCAGCGCGTCGGCGGACAGGCCGGCCTCGGACACGCCGTCGGACGGCGCCTGGTCCTGCACCACCAGGCGCAACGTGGCGCCGGCCGGCGGCCGTTGCGGCTGGCCGTGGGCGGTCAACGCGCGGCGCCAGGCGTCGGCGAACAAGTCGGCGTCGGCGGCGCGCTGCGCCGCGTCGTAATCGCGCTGACGGCTGGGGTAGCGCCGGATCAGCGCGTCCACGCGCGCGGCCGCTTCTTGCAGCCGCGCCTCGCTCAGCCGGCCGGCGGCGACGGCGGCTATCAAGGCCTGCTTGCTCTCCTCCATTTCGTCCGGGAATTGCAGCACCAGGCTGAGGTCGGCGCCGGCGGCCAGCGCCTGCGCGCTGCCCTGGGCCTGGCCCCAGCGTTCGCGGATGGCCTTCATATTCATGCCGTCGGTGATCACCACGCCCTGGTAGCCCAGCTGCTCGCGCAGCAGTTGCTGCAAGATGGCCGGCGACAGCGTGGCCGGCCAGTCCGTATCCAGCGTGGGAAAGCGGATGTGGGCGCTCATCATGCCGGGGGCGAGGTCGGCCAGCGTGGCGAACGGCGACAGTTCGTAATCGCGCAGCTCGGCCTTGGGTTTGTCCACCACCGGCAGGTCCAGGTGGGAGTCGGTATGGGTGTCGCCGTGGCCGGGGAAGTGCTTGACGCAGCAGGCCACGCCTTCGGACAGATGGCCGTTGATCCAGGCGCGCGCCAGCCGCGTCGCCTTGAGCGGGTCCTCGCCGAAGGAGCGTTCCGAGATCACCGGATTGGCCGGGTTGTTGTTGAGGTCCAGCACCGGGGCGAAGTTCCAGTTCACGCCCAGGCTGGCCAGGCCGCGCGCCACCGCGGCGCCCACTTTCTCGGCCAGCTCGGCGTCGTCCACCGCGCCCAGCGCCATCGCCGACGGCGCCGCCGGCAGGAACAGGGTGCGCATCACCGCGCCGCCTTCCTGATCCATGCCGATCAGGATGTCCTCGCCCAGCGCGCATTGCAGATCGGCGATCAGCCGGCGGATGCTGGCCTCGTCCGGCACATTGCGGCGGAACAGGCAGATGGCGCGCGCGCCCAATTCTTGCAGGAAGGCGGCTTCCTCATCGCCCAGGCGCGGGCCGGCCACGTCCACCATCAGCGCCTGGCCGGCCAGTTGTTGCAGGGTATCGCTCATTTGACGGCTCCATCGAATCCGCGCAGGAAGTAGCGCTGGGTGAACAGGAAGACCAGCAGGATGGGCAGCACGGTCAGCACCGCGCCGGCGGCCACCACCCGAGTCTTGAAGCTGAAGGCGCCGGACAGGTAGAGCACGCCCACCGACAGCGGGAATTTGTCCGGGCTGGACATCACGATGGACGGCCAGATGTATTGGTTCCACGCCGACACCATGGTGAGTATGGTCAGCGCCGCCAAGGCTGGGCGCGACAGCGGCAGCATGATTTTCCAGAAGATCTGCCAGTCGCCGGCGCCGTCGACGCGGGCGGCGTCGATCAAGTCCTGCGGCACGGCTTCGAAGGCCTGCTTCATCAGGAAGATGCCCACCGCGCCCGCCAGCGTGGGCAGCACCACGCCGCTGTAGCTGTCGGTGAGCTGCAGCTTGGACACGGTGATGAAGTTGACCAGGAAATTGACTTCGCTGGGCAGGATCATGGTGGCGAGGATGGCGCCGAACACCAGCTTGCGGCCGGGAAAACGCATCCGCGCCAGCGGGTAGGCGGCCAGCGCGCTGACCAGCAGGGTGCCGGCCACGGTGGCCAGCGCGATGACGACGGAGTTCTTGTAGAAGGCCAGCAGATCGATGCTGGACACCGCCTCCTTGAAGTTGTCCAGGCCGGGGGCGCTGGGCAGCAAGGGCGGCGGGAAGGCGAACACGTCGCCCTCGGTGGACAGCGCGGTGACCAGCGTCCACCAGAACGGATAGACGGTGACGACGGCGATCAGGCTCAGCACCAGATAGTGCAGGCCGCGGCCGGCCAGCTTGCTCAGCCGGGTGCTGTGGCGGCGGGCGGCGGGCGCGGCGAGGGTGGCGGTGTTGTGCATGGCGTTTCCTTAAGCGTCGCGCGGCTGCAGATAGCGGAAGTTCAACCAGGCCAGCGCCACGCAGAACACCGACATCACCAGGCTGGCGGCCAGCGCGCGGCCGAAATTCAGCGATTTGATGCCGAACTCGTAGGCGTAGAACAGCGCGGTGTAGGTGGATTGCATCGGTCCGCCCTTGGTCATGATCTGCACCTCTTCGAAGGCCTTGACCGCGGCCAGCACCGACATCACCGAGCACAGCAGGATGGTGGGCGCCAGCAGCGGCACGGTGATGCGCCAGAAGCGCTGCCAGGCATTGGCGCCGTCCAGCTGCGCGGCTTCGTAGATGTCGGCCGGCACCGCTTGCAGGCCGGCCAGGTAGAGCACCATATACCAGCCCAGGCCGCGCCAGATGGTGATGAACATCACCGCGAACAGCGCGATGCGGTCGTCGTTGAGCCAGCCCACCGGTTCGTTGATCACCCGCAGCCAGTGCAGCGCAGCGTTGAGCACGCCGTCCTCGGTGTACATGAAGTTCCAGATGATGCCGATCACCGATACCGAGGTGACCACCGGCAGGTAGTAGGCGGCGCGGAACCACTTGATCGCCGGCAGCTGGTTGTTGACCAGCACCGCCAGCAGCATGGCGATGATCTGGATCACCGGCACTACCAGCAGGTAGACGGCGGAGTTTTTCAGCGAGGCCAGGAACAGTTCGTCGCCGAACAAATCGCGGAAATTGTCCAGGCCCACCCAGCGCGGACTGTCGATCAGATTGTACTGGGTGAAGGCGATGAAGCTGCCGAAGCCCACCGGCCAGAAGGAGAACGCCAGCATCAGCAGCAGCGCCGGGGCCAGGAACAGATAGGCTTGCAGCGTGGTCTTGGTGCGCATGGGCAGAACCTTGTGACGTAGCGGCAGGCCGGCGCCGGGATGCGGCGTCGGCCTGCGGGTTGCGGGGCGGCGGGGTCTGGGACGCCGCCGCGTTCAAGCGCGTATCAGAACCTGTTTACGATCTGCTGCGCGTCGTGAGACGTCACACGGTGAGTACCGCTTCGAAATGCTGATGTAGCACTTGTACATTCCGCTTTCTCAGCCGCAACGCCTTGTCTCGTCTTCGCTCGCGAGATCGTAAACACGTTCTCAGAGCTTGCCGCTCCAGAACGCCGCCGCCTCGTCCAGCGCGGCCTTGGGGTCCTGGCGGCCGGTGACGGCTTTTTCCACCGCGGCGGCCAGGCGGGCGGACAGCACGTCCGGATCCTTGACGCCGGCCAGGTAGATGGTGCGGGTCTTGTCCAGGCTGGCGGCGGCCACGCCTACGGCTTTTTCCGCCGCGCCGGCGTCATTGGCCACTTTCTGGAAGTAGGGGTCCTGCGCCGCCTTGCGCGCGGTGGGCAGGGTGCCGGCCAGTTTGGCGAAGGCGAGCTGGTTGTCGGCGTTGGTCAGGTAGTTGCCGAACTTGCCTATTTCCGGCAGCAGCGCCTTGTTGACGTTGCGCGCCACGCCGAAGTTGAACATCCAGCCGCCGGCGGCGATGCCGGTGGGGCCGATGGGCGCCGGAGCCACCTGGGTGGACTGGTAGAGCTTGGGCGCTTCGTCGCGCACCCGGGTCAGCGAGGCCGGGGTGGTGACCAGCATGGCCATGCGGCCGCTGTTGTAGGCGGCGATGGAGACCTGGAAGTTGTCCTGGGCGAACAGATTGTCCTTCAGCAGCGCGCCGGATTTGTAGGCGTCGCCCAGTTTTTTCAGCATGGCCACGTGGGCCGGGCTGTTGAACACCGGCTTGCCGTCCTTGAGCAAGGGCAGGCCGTTCTGGATCAGAAAGCCTTCGATCTTGGTGGGGCCCAGCGCCGGCGCGAAGCCGGCGACGCCGGTCTTGGCCTTGATGGTTTTGGCGTAAGCCAGCTGCTCGTCCAGCGATTTGGGCGGCTTGGCCGGGTTGAGGCCGGCTTTCTTGAACAGTTCGGCGTTATAGGCGATGACGTTGGCGCCGTTGTAGTGGGGGAAGGCGTAGACCTTGCCGTCGAAGGTCACGTCCTTGATCGCGCCGTCCACGTACTGGCCCTTGTTGATCACGCCGTCCAGCGGCTGCAGCAGGCCGCTTTGCTTGTAGTCGTAAGCCCAGGGCACGTTCAGGTTGACCAGGGCCGGCGGTTTGCCGGCGCCGACGGCGGCGGTGAACTTGGACTGGATCACGTCCCAGGGGTAATCGGTCCATTTGATTTCGACATTGGGGTTCTGGGCGTTGTATTTGCCGACCAGGTCCTTGAAGTAGCCGTCGAATTTGGGCGACAAGCTCATGGTCCACACTTCCAGCACTGGTTTGTCGGCGGCCAGCGCCGGCAGGGCGACGGCGCAGCCGGCGATGAGCAGGGCGGCGCGAGCGAAGGCGTTGAGTTTCATGATGGTTTCTCCTTGGGGGCCGGCGCTGGCGGGCGGCCAGTCTGACGGCGGGCTTGCTGTGTTGTTATGCCATTTGATTGGCGTTTTTCCGCATTGTGGCATTGAAGTGGTGTCAATGAAAGCGAGACCAGTTCAATGCCAGTGAGCCGACGGCCGGACGGGGGAGGAAGGGCCCCGGCCGGCCGCGCGGATCAGAAGGTCTTGCTGTAGGAAGCGATCACCTTGACGTCGTTGCGGTCGGATTTGCCGTAGAAGCCGTCGGTGCGCAGCCAGGCCGGGTAGACGCCGATGCTGGCGCCCTTGAACATGCCGCTTTGCACGCTGTAGCCGATGCTGAAGTCCACTTCGTGCGCCTTGGTGTCGGCCTTGCCCGGGTTTTTCATTCCGGTGGCGTAGTTGCCGGACAGGCCCACGGTCAGGCCGGGCACGCCCACCTTGGCCAGGTCGTAGTTGACGCCCAGCTTGTAGACGGTGGTGCCGTCCCAGACGAAGTCGTCCAGCTGGCCCCAGGTCTGGATGAAGTTGCGGTTGTCGCTATTGCCCCACGGCGTCATGCGGAAGTTCAGTTCGCCGGAGTCCGGGGCCTTGGTGTAGCCCAGGCCGCCCATCAGCGTCCAGCCGTTGGTGGCGTAGCTGACGCTGCCGCTGGCGTGGTATTCGTTCTTGGGATTCTGGATGCCGGAGAGCTGGGTCTGGTACTTGCCGGTGAAGTAGTAGCCGGTGGCGGTCAGCTTGTCGTCGCCGTTGAGCTGCCAGGAGTAGGAGCCGGCGATCTGGGCGTTGCGGCGGTAGTCCTTGCCTTCGCCTACGCCGACGTCGACGAAGCCGTTCTTGGGCGCGTAGCGGAAGCCCAGGCTGTTGACGTAGTCGACGCGCTTGGCGGCGCTGCCGTTGCTGCGGCCCTGTTCCCAGGAGTTGCTCATGTCGCGGAAGCGGGTGTCCCATTCGTTGCGGAACTGGTCGGCCCAGCCGTAGCCCACTTCGAAGTCGCCGAATTTGTATTTCATTTCCACGCCGCGGTAGGCGTGGGATTGCAGGCCGCCGGAGGTGCCCAGGGTGCCGATGCCTATCGGGGTGTAGCCGGCGCGGGCGGAGAAGCCCTGGCCGTCCTCGTGCTGGCGGAATTTCAGCGCCGCCTGGCTTAAGACCGCGGCGCTCTTGTCCACGCCGCCGGGCTGGGAGCTGTCGTTGACGTCGTGATTCAGCACTTCCGACCAGCCCTTGCCGCTGTCCAGGCGGATGGCGGCGTGGGCGGCGGCGTCGAAGCCCAGCTTGTTCCAGGCGTAGCCGGAACGGAAGTTCAGGCCCAGGTTGAGCGCGTTGACGGTGATGTCGTCGCGGTTCTTGCCGTTGGGCGGGGCCGGCCAGTCCGCCTGGCGGTTGCGGCCGTAATAGATGGCGCTGACGGTGGTTTCGGACTTGGTGATCAAGTCGTAGACGTCCACCGGTTCGAAGGTGGACGGCGCGCCCTGGGTGGGCGAGGTGTCGTTGGTCGGAATCGAGTCTTCCGCCGCCATGACGACACAGGGCAGGGCGGTCAACAGCAGTAGGGCAAGCTTGGTCGGCTTAGGCATTTCAGTCACTCCAATCACGTGGCGACACCTCTGGCGGATGTCCTGCGCTAAAACTATCTGGTCTTTTACTGGTGCTCAATTGGTATCTCATTGGTATTGCAAAATAATTCGTCATATTGTTGCAATGCTGCCATGCACATGGGTTTGCAGGAAGTAGCCGTTCTTTGACGTCAGATGGACGCTGAATGCGAATGAAAGGCATCTGCTTTTTGTTTTTACGAACAAAATTTGGAGCGTCAACGAATGACTGGCCGTGGAGGCTATGCGTTTTCAGTCGCGATAGCGTGTGTGGGCGCGGAGAATGTTCGCTTGTCGACATTGCTGCTGTGCAGCATGACCTTGAGGCCAAGTCCGGCTCCGGCTGACCCATAGGCCACCGGCCATTGCCAGACTAAAAAAAAGCCTGGCAAGCGCCAGGCCAAGTGCGGAGAGGAGGTAAGCGGCGCTTCAGCCGGCGGCCGCCAGCGAATGGCCGGTCTGCAGCGGCGTTTCGCCGCCCTGGCTTTGACCGGCCTGAGGCAGGGTGAAGTAGTTGATGCTGGATTGCAGCTCGTGCGACATCTGTTCCATCTGGCTGGCGGAGTCCGCGGTCTGGCTGGCGGCGGCGCTGGTTTCCTCGGACATCTGCGCCACTTTCTCCACATTGGCGGCGATGCCGGTGCCGGCGGCCTGCTGCTCGTGCAGGGACACCGAGATCGCGCTCAGCGATTGCTTGACCCTGGCCACCTTGTCGTTGATGCCGGTGATGGCGGCGCGCGCGTCGCTGGCCTGTTGCAGCCCCACTTCCATATGGTCCACGGTGTGGTGGATGTTCTGCACCACGTGGGCGCTGCTATCCAGCATTTCGCGGATGCTGGCGCCGATTTCGGAGGTGGATTGGGCGGTGCGCTCGGACAGTTTGCGCACTTCGTCGGCCACCACGGCGAAGCCGCGGCCCTGTTCGCCGGCGCGCGCGGCCTCAATGGCGGCGTTCAGCGCCAGCAGATTGGTCTGGTCCGCCACGTCGCGTATCACCTGGATCACGTTGGCGATCTGCTGCGAGCGGCTGCTCATCAGGTCGGCCTGGTCTTGCGAGGCGCGTGCCATGTCGGCCACCGATTCTATGGTGTGCAGGGTCTGGTCGATGATGGATTCGCCGCGGGTGGCCAGTTCGCCGGTGGAGACGGATTCGGTGGCCACGTCCGTGGTGTTGTCGTCCACCGAGCAGATGCTGACCGACAACTGTTCCACCGACGCCGACATCGACGAGGCGGCGCGAGTCTGTTCCTCCGCGCTGGCGGCCACCTGCTCCGCCGCCGCCGCCAGTTCCGTGGCGTTGGCGCTCAGCTGGCTGATGATCTGCTGCATGGCGCGCACCATGCGGATCAAGCCGCTCTGCATCCGCGCCATGGAGGCGATCACGCTGTGTTGATCGCCCGCCTTGACCTGCAGTCTTTGGCTGAGGTCGCCGTTGGCGATGCGTTCGGTCAGCGCCACTACGTCGCGCGGCTCGCCGCCCAGCTCGGCCATCAGCGAGCGGATGATGATCAGCGACAGCACGGCGCCCAGCGCCACGCCGCAGATCAAGAGCGCGATGGCGACGGCGCGGCTGGCGGCGGCGCGTTCCTGCGCCTTGGCGAACTCTTCCGCCGCCACCCGCAGCTGCAAGTCGATCAGCGCGGCGATGCGGTTGGCGATGGGATCGATGGCCGGGTACATTTCCTTGTCCAGGAAGAGCTGCATCGCGGCGCGGTCCCCGGTCTGGGCCAGGCTTTTGAGCCGCGCCACGCTGGCGTCGGCCTGGCGCATCGCCGCCTCGGCCTGGTCGGCCAGGGTTTTTTCCTCGGCGGTCAGATAGGTGGCGCGGTAATCGCCCCATTGTTTTTTCAGCGCCGCCTGCGCGGCGTCGATGCCGCCTAGAAAACCGGCGGCGTCGATGGCGCCGGCATGCAGCTTGTGCGCGCCGTCCACAATGCCCACCGCGTAGCTGTCGGCCACGGTTTTCAGCTGTTTCAGGCAGACCACCCGGTCGTTGTAGGTGGTGGCGAAGTCGTCGAGTATGCCTTTTTGCGCGTGCTGGCCAAACAGGCTGATCAGGATGGTGATGGCCAGCAGGGCCGCGACGAGCGCGCTTAGGCGCTGGGCGATGGTCAGGCGGTTGAACATGACGCTCTCCGAATTGGTTTTTACATGCATAAAACCGATTTTGACTATTTGGAGGTGTAGTCGCGGCATGTGACGGCGGCATGGCAAGGCCGTGAACCTGGGGGTTTAACTTAAAAGCCGCTGCTGCAAAATTCTACCTATAACTACATGATTCCGTTATAATTCCGCCCCTTTGCGGCCGCCATCGCCCGACGCGGCCACCTATACTAAATGTCAGGAAACGCCATGAGCCTGTTGTCGCACCAGATCGAGTTGCTATCGCCCGCCAAGACCGCCGAAATCGGCCGCGAGGCCATCTTGCACGGCGCCGACGCGGTGTACATCGGCGGGCCCAGCTTCGGCGCGCGCCACAACGCCTGTAATAGCGTGGAGGACATCGCCGGCCTGACCGCGTTCGCCCACCGCTACCACGCGCGCATCTTCGCCACGCTCAACACCATCTTGCATGACGCCGAGCTGGAGCCGGCGCGCAAGCTGATCTGGCAGTTGTACGACGCCGGCGTGGACGCGCTGATCATCCAGGATATGGGCATCCTGGAACTGGATCTGCCGCCTATCCAGCTGCACGCGTCCACCCAATGCGACATCCGCACGCCGGAAAAAGCGCGTTTCCTGTCCGACGCCGGCTTCTCCCAGGTGGTGCTGGCCCGCGAGCTGACCATTCCGCAAATCCGCAAGGCGGCGGACGCGGTGGGCGACGACGCCACCATCGAATACTTCATCCACGGCGCGCTGTGCGTGGCCTTCTCCGGCCAGTGCTATATCAGCCACGCCGACAACGGCCGCAGCGCCAACCGCGGCGACTGTTCGCAAGCCTGTAGGCTGCCGTACACGCTGACCGACAAGGATGGCGGCGTGGTGGCTTTCGACAAGCATTTGCTGTCGATGAAGGACAACAACCAGAGCGCCAACCTGGAGGCCTTGCTGGACGCCGGCGTGCGTTCCTTGAAGATCGAGGGCCGCTACAAGGACGTGTCCTATGTGAAGAACATCACCGCCCATTACCGGCTGCTGCTGGACGAGATCATCGAGCGGCGGCCGGAGCTGGCGCGCGCCTCCAGCGGCGACAGCGAGATCTTCTTCGCGCCGGACCCGGACAAGACCTTCCACCGCGGCGGCACCGACTACTTCGCCACCGGCCGCAAGATCGACATCGGCGCTTTCGATTCGCCCAAATTCGTCGGCGTCGGCCTGGGCGTGGTCAGCAAGGTGGGCTCGGACTGGCTGGAGATCGCCACCGGCGAAACCATGAGCAACGGCGACGGCATCAACTTCATGAAGAAGCGCGAAGTGGTGGGCGTGCAGGCCAACACCGTGCAGCAAGTGGGCAAGACCGCGGACGGCGAGCTGTTGTGGCGGGTGTTTCCCAACGACGTTTCGGTGCTGGCCGGCCTCAAGCCGGGCGTGGACATCAGCCGCAACCGCGACCACGCCTGGGAACTGGCGCTGCTGAAGAAGTCCGCCGAACGCAAGGTGGGCGTGTGGATGACGCTGAGCGAAAACGCCGAAGGCCTGGAACTGAGCATTACCGACGAGGACGGCGTCAGCGCCTCCGCCTGTAGCCCGCTGGCGCTGGAGCCGGCCAAGGACGCCGACAAGGCGCTGGCCGGCCTGCGCGACAATCTGGGCAAGCTGGGCAACACCATGTTCGTCGCCCACGAGGTGACGCTGCAGCTGTCCCAGCCGTGGTTCGTGCCGGCCTCGGCGATCAACGCGCTGCGCCGCGACGCCATCGCCCGGCTGGAGGCCGCGCGCTTGCAGGCCTGGCCGCGCCAGCCGCGCAAGGCGGCGCTGGAGCCGCCGGCGCCGTATCCGGAAAAGACGCTGAGCTATCTGGCCAATGTCTACAACAACCTGGCCTGGCAGTTCTACCGCAAGCACGGGGTGGAGCTCATCGACGCCGCCTACGAGGCGCACGAGGAAGAGGGCGAGGTCAGCCTGATGATCACCAAGCACTGCCTGCGCTTCTCCTTCAATCTGTGTCCGAAGCAGGCCAAGGGCGTGAAGGGCGTGATGGGCCAGGTGCGCGCCGATCCGATGACGCTGAAGTCCGGCAACGAGACCTATACGCTGAAGTTCGAATGCCGGCCCTGCGAGATGCATGTGATGGGCAAGATGAAAAAGCACATCCTGAAGGCGGCGCCGCCGAGCGAGGTGCCCTACACCGCGCCCCTGACCTTCTTCAAGCAGCGTCCGCAGTCTTGAGTGCTGGATTGCCGGTCTGAAACGGCCGGCGCGCCGATTGCGGCGGCGGGGAGGCGCGTAAAATGCGCCTCTTTCCTTTTTTCCTATTTGGAACAATCCTTTAATAAACGATCGCCGGCCACGCCGGCAGCACGGGGAATCAAACGTGGCCGACATCGAGCGCCTGGACACCTGGGTCAAATACAAGAACGGTTTATGCGAGGACTGCATGGGCAGCTGCTGTTCCATGCCGGTGGAAGTGCGGCTGCCCGATCTGGTGCGCATGGGCGTGGTGGACGAGTTCGAGTTGGAAGAACCGATCAAGAACATCGCCAAGCGCCTGGAAAAGCAGCGGCTGATCCAGCATTTCAATTTCAAGCGCGAGCTGTTCACGCTGGCGCGGCGCGCCAACGGCGATTGCATGCACCTGGATCAGAAGACCCGTTTGTGCACTATCTACGAGCGGCGGCCCAATACCTGCCGCAACCATCCCAAGGTGGGCCCCAAGCCGGGCTTTTGCGCGTATACCCGCAATCCGCAGAAGATCGCTTTCCATCGCAACACCGCGGCGTGAACGCTGTTTCACGTGAAACCCTCCGTTGATTCGACTGGATTGTCATGAACCCCATTTATCCTTTATTCGCTTTCCTCATCGGCGTCGTGGTGCCGCTGCAGGCCGCCATCAACAACCAGCTCAAGGGCGTGCTGGGCAATAGCACGCTGCTGGCGGCGCTGGTGTCGTTCTCCGTGGGCAGCCTGTGTCTGGCCGGCCTGGCCGTCGCCACCGGTCAAAAATGGCAGGATCTGGCGCAATTGGGCCGGGTAGAGTGGTGGATGTTGTTGGGCGGCGCGATGGGGGCGATGTTCGTGTTCGGCACCACCTTGCTGGCGCCGCGGCTGGGCGTGGCGGCCATGCTGTCCCTGGTGATCGCCGGCCAAGTGTGCGTATCCCTGATGTTCGACCGTTTCGGCTGGTTGGCGATGCCGCTGCGCGAGGTGAACGCGCCTCGGCTGCTGGGCGCGGCGCTGGTGGTGGGCGGGGTGTTGTTGGTCAACTTCGGCGACAAGTGGTTTGGACGCGCTTGAATGATGGGCGCGGAGCCAACACGCTAAAAACGGCAGCCTGAGGCTGCCGTTTTTCTTGGCCGGCGCGCGGCGCTTACTTGGGTTGCGGCTTGGCCATCGGACTCATGCGGCGGCCCATCTGGCCGTGCCATTGGTCCATCACCTTCTGTTGCTCCGGCGTCAGTTGGGCGTAGAAGGTTTTCAGCGCGTCCAGGCGCTTCTGCATCGCGTCCTGATGTTGTTTCATCATGTCCAGCATGCGCTCCATGCGCTGCGGCGCGGTGTCGCCGGCCTGGGGCTTGGGCGGCATCGTCCGTTCGCCCGGCTTCATCGAGGCGGCGAAGGTTTTCCAGGCGGCTTCCTGGTTCGCCTGCAGCTTCAGTTGATCGTGCAGCCCTTGCAGATGGCGCGCGGCCATGGCTTCGCGCTGGGCCGGGTCCATGTGGCGGCCTTTTTCCATCATCGGCATCGGGCTTTGCGTCGGGGCCTCGCCGGCGGCCAGCGCGGAACCGGCAACGCCGGCGGCCAGCAGCGTGGCGATCAGCATGGGCTTGAACAGCTTGGTCATGATTGAAGACTCCTACCGAGGTTGATCATGCAGCCAGTATTGACCACGGATGTCTGGCAAGTGTTGCGGCTAGGGCGGGGCTTGTTATCGAGTGTTAACCGGGCCGGCCGGCTTAGCAGTTTGCAACAATGCGCGGAGGGATGTCGTCGGGGGCCGGCTGCTTAAGGTTCTGTCCTGCCGGCGAGGCGATTAAGCGATGCTTAGAGTCTGTTCAAAGTCTGCTGCGCTTGGTGAGACGCGACCGGCCCATCTGCCGTGGGCGCTTTCCGCTTTCTCAGCCGCAAGGTCTTGCCCCGATCTTGCTCGCGAGGCTTTGAACCGCTTCTTAGTTGTGGGACTCATTGCCTTGGCCGGCCTGCAGTTTGCGCATCGGCCCCTGGCCTCGGCCGCCCATCAGCGGTGGGCTGTCCTGGTCCATGATTTTTTGCTGCTCGGGCGTGAGCTGGCCGTAGAAGGATTTGAGCGCTTCCAGCCGCTTTTGCAGGTTCAGCAGGTGGCGCTGCGCCATCAGCACGCGCTGCTCCATGCGCTCGGGCGCGGTGGACGCGTTTTCGCAAGGCGGCGGCGGGCCGGGGCGGGTGGCGCTGGCGAAGGCCAGCCAGGCGGCTTCCTGCGCCGGCTGTATCTTGAGCTTGTCGTGCAGCGCTTTCTGGTGCTGGGCGATGAAGGCGTCGCGCTTGGCCGGGTCTATCTTCCACGACCGGCCGGCGAAGTTGCCCATCGGCGGGCATGCGGGCTCCGGCGGCGCGGCCAGAGCGGCGCCGGCGACGAGGCTGGCGAGTATAAAGGGTATCTGCGGTTTCATAGGCGGGCCATTCCATTGATGGCTGCGACGCGGGCGGACGGCATCGGCAGGATCACTCCATTATTCTGGATGGCGACTGTCAATTAAGTATGAGTTGGCCGGGGTCAATTGTTACCAAATGTAAAGCCCGTCCGCAAGCGTTTTGCCTACGGGCTTTTTCCCGACCGGCGCGGGGATTTGAACTAGAGTGAATTGCGGCATTCCCTTATCGTCGCCGGAGCGTTTTCGCATGAGCCTGCCTGACTCTTCATTTCCTTGGTTCTCCGCGCTGGGCGCGGGCGGTTTGAACGGCGCCTTGGTGGAGTATTGGATCGATGCCTGGCAGCGTTCCGTGCTGTATTGCGATATTTTGCGCCAGCGCGGCGACACCTATCTGGAGCACGCCGCCTCCGGCCACCCGCCGGTGCTGGTGTTCGACTATGACATCATCGTCGACGGCCGCGAACTGGAACAACCGGTCAATTACGCCTTGTCGGCCATCCGTCCGCCGGACGGCTGCCCGAAACCGGACCCGGCCAAACGGCCCTTCGTGGTGATAGACCCGCGCGCCGGCCACGGGCCCGGCATAGGCGGTTTCAAGATGGATAGTGAGATCGGCATCGCGTTGCGCCAAGGCCATCCTTGTTATTTCGTGATGTTCTTCCCGGTGCCGGAGCCCAAGCAGACGATTGAATGCGTGTGGCGGGCCGAGAAGATCTTTCTGCAAAAGGTCAATCAACTGCATCCGCACAGTTCCGGCAAGCCCTTCGTCATCGGCAATTGCCAGGGCGGCTGGGCCTTGGCGATGCTGGCGGCCACCGCGCCGGAACTGGTGGGCCCCATTCTGCTGGCCGGTTCGCCCTTGTCCTACTGGGCCGGCGTGGCCGGCAAGAATCCGATGCGTTATTCCGGCGGCCTATACGGCGGCACCTGGATGGCCTCCCTGGCCGGAGACCTGGGCCACGGCCAGTTCGACGGCGCCCATCTGGTCAGCAATTTCGAGCAGCTGGACCCGGCTAACACCTACTGGAAAAAGCCTTACACCCTGTACGCCAAGGTGGACAGCGAGCGCGAACGCTTTCTGGAGTTTGAACGCTGGTGGGGCGGCCACTATCTGCTGAACAAGGCGGAAATGGAGTGGATTGTGCAGAACCTGTTCGTCGGCAACCGGCTGAGCCACGGCGAGGTGACGCTGGAGCAGGGGCGGCAGGCGGTGGATTTGCGCAATATCCGTTCGCCCATCGTGGTGTTCGCCTCCTGGGGCGACAACATCACGCCGCCGCAGCAGGCCTTGTTCTGGATCGCGGATCTGTACCACAGCGTGGAGGACATCCGCGTCAATGAGCAGACCATCGTCTATTGCCTGCACGAACAGGTGGGCCATCTGGGCATTTTCGTGTCCGCCGGCGTGGCCAACAAGGAGCACAGCGAACTGGCCAGCGCGCTGGACCTGATCGACGTGCTGCCGCCCGGCCTGTACGAGGCCATCATCACCGATACCCACCCGGAAATGGCCGGGCTGGAATATCTGCAAGGGCGCTATGTGATCCGCTTCGAGCCGCGCGACATCGACGACATCCTGGCCCTGGGCGACGGCCGCCAGGGCGAGGCCGCTTTCGAAGTGGTGCGTCGGGTGGGCGAGGTCAACCAGCAGTTGTACGACACCTTCGTCTCGCCCTGGCTGCGTTTGTACGGTAATGAGCACACCGCGCGCTGGTGGCGCGAAATGCACCCGTCGCGCCTGGAGCGGCGCTGGTTCTCCAGCCGCAACCCCTGGCTGGCCGGGCTGAGGCAATGGGCGGAGCAAGTGCGCGACGAGCGGCGGCCGGCGGCGGAGGACAATCCCTTCTGGCAATGGCAGCAAAGCTACGCGCGCTTGATGGAGACCGCGCTGGACGGCTGGCGCGACGGCCGCGACGCCTGGCAGGAACTGAGTTTCCGTAGCCTGTTCGAATCGCCGTGGAGCGCGGCGCTGACCGGCTTGAAGCCGCAGCGCGAATACGGAGTGCGCAAGGCGGATGGCAGCTGGGAGCGCAGCGAGATGCTGCGGCTCAAGCGCCAGGAGCTGGAAGCCCATTACGCCGAGGGCGGGCCGGTGGACGGCTTTTTGCGGCTGCTGATCTATGTCGCCATCGGCAACGGCGTGGTGGACGTGAGGCCGTTCAACGCCATCCGCCGGGTGATGCAGGAAACCGCCCTGGGCGAGGATTTGACGCTGGAGCAGTTCAAGCAGGCGGTGCGGCGGCAAACCTGGCTGGTGCGCAACGACGAGAAACGCGCGCTGGCGACGCTGGAGCATTTGCTGCCCACCGAGGAGCAGCGCCAGTTCTCGCTGGAATTGGCCATCCTGTTGCTGCAGGCGGCCGGGCCCATCAGCGGCGAAAAACAACAGCGGCTGGGCCGGCTGGCGCTGGCGATGGGCTTGGCGCAGCGGCACGCCGCTCCCGCCGCGGCCCCGGCGCCCGTCAAGCCCGCGCCCCAGCGCGCGCCGCGGCAACGCAAGCCCAAGCCGGCCGCGTGAGGGTGGCTTTGCGGCGCGGCGGGCGCAAGGTACACTGCGCCCGCCCAAGCCAGAAAACACGATCATGAACGCATCGCAAGCCAAGAACCCCACCCACGGCGTCACGCTGGAACAGATGCTGAACCAGCTGGTCGGCCACTACGGCTGGCCGGAGCTGGGCCGGCGCATCCAGATCCGCTGCTTCAATCACGATCCCAGCGTCAAATCCAGCCTGGCCTTCTTGCGCCGCACCCCGTGGGCGCGCCAGCAGGTGGAAGACTTGTTCGTGGCGCTGAAGACCCGGCCGCAGGCGGCCGCCGGTTCCGGAACGGACTCCCGTCCGCGGCTGTTTTCCAAAAAATCGTCCTGACGATCCATTGTCCCTGTCCACGGTTTGACGCTGTATTGCGTTATGGCGATGGGAACCCCCTATCGTCAGCCGGGAGCGTGAGATGGAACTGGAAATCAGCGTGGAAGCGGAGAAGAAGTACTTGAACAGCCTGGTGGCGCTGACCGTGGTGCTGCTGTCGGTGTTCATGGGACTGGGCAAGCTGAAGGACGACAATATCGTGCAGGCGCGCCAGCTCTTGAAGGCGGACGCCGTGGACGGCTGGTCCGAATACCAATCCAAGAAGATCAAACAGCATCTGGCGGAAAGCAGCCTGCGCCAGGCGCGTTTGCTGGCGCTGGCCAATCCGGCGGCGGCGGCGGCCTTGCGGCCGGAGCAAGCGGCGATTCAAGGCGATATCGCCCGCTACGCGGCGGAGGCGCAGGCTTTGCAGCAGAAAGCCAAGGCCAAGGAGCAGGGCTTCGAGGAGTTGAACGCTCGCCATGAGCTGTTCGACGTCAGCGACGCCGGCCTGTCCATCGCCGTGGCTTGCGCCGCGGTGGCGGCGCTGGCCGCCAATTTCATTCCGCTCTTGTGCGCCTGGGCTTTTGGCGCGCTGGGCGTGTTTTTCTGGCTGGCGGGCTTTGCCGGCTGGAACATCCATCCGGGCTGGATCGTTTCCTTGCTGGGCTGAGCCGCCGAGGCTGCGGCCCTATCGGCGGCAGGGTTGCAACTGTCATCGATTTGGATCAGGCTGTCCGGGTTTTCCGCAATCCTGCGTTTTGTCCCGAGACATTCTGAACTGGAGAAAAGCGATGAAACTGTATTTTTCCCCCGGCGCCTGCTCGCTGTCCCCGCATATCGTGTTGTTCGCCAGCGGCCTGCCGTTCGACACCGAGAAGGTCAATCTCAAGGTTCAGCCGCATCTGACCGAGGGCGGGGTGGACTTCTCCACCATCAATCCGCGCGGCTATGTGCCGGCTTTGCAGCTGGACAACGGCGAACTGCTGGCCGAGGGCGTGGCCATCGTGCAATACCTGGCGGATCAGGTGCCGGCCAAGCAGTTGGCGCCGGCCAACGGCACGCTGGAGCGCTACCGGCTGCAAGAGTGGCTGAACTATATCTCCACCGAGGTGCACAAGGGCTTCTCGCCGCTGTTCTATCCCAATAGCGACGAGCTCAAGCAGCAGGCCTGGGACAAGCTGACCCGCCGCCTGGGACTGGTGGAACAGCAGCTGGCGAAAACGCCCTATCTGCTGGGCGAACGTTTCAGCGTGGCCGACGCCTATCTGTTCACCTGCCTGAACTGGGCGCAGTTCGTCCAGCGCTCGCTGGGCGATTTCCCGGCGCTGATCGATTTCCAGAAACGCGTGGCGGTGCTGCCCTTCGTGCAGCAGGCCTTGAAGGCGGAAGGCTTGCTGGAATAATTCCAACTGGAACGGGAATACGTTCTCCGTTCCAGACAAGATCATGCCCGGCTTCGGCCGGGCATTTTTCATGGCGAGTGGATTTATACTGCCTCGGCCTGCAGGTGCCGCAGATACGCGTCCGCGCTGGCCTCGATCTCGGCGTCGCTCAGATCGTGCTCGGCGCCGTGCAGCGCGAAGCCGGGCAGCCATTCGGCGCGGAGGTAGCGGCAGGTCAGCTCGAACGGCCGCAGCACTTCCTCCATCCGGTACAGATAGCGGCCGTCGGGCGCGAAGTCCCGCTCGCGTATGCCGGTGGATACCGCCACGCTGATGCGCTTGTCCCGCATGCGCCAGTCTTCCGGCCATGCGCCGATGGCGAAGCCCTCGTCCAGCACCTGGTCCTGCCAGGTTTTCAACAGCGGCGGCGAACTGAACCAGTACAGCGGGAATTGCAGCACGATGCGTTGGTGGCGGTTCAGCAGCGCCTGTTCGCGCGCCACGTCGATATTGCCGTCCGGGTAGGCCTGATAGAGCGAGTGCACGGTGTAGCGCTCCGGGTGCCGGCATAACGCGGCCATCCAGCGGCGGTTGATTCGGGATTGTTCCAGATCGGGGTGGGCAACGATGATCAGGGTTTTCATGGCGCTTCCTGTAAAATGGGAGAGGGCATGCTAACAACGGATCAAGTTGTTGATAAGTATGCACTTTTTTGTTTCATAAGCACCAAGAGGTAACTGTGCCCGCATGAGCGAACTGAATTTCCCCATCGACGCCACCGTGCGGCTGGTGGGCGGCAAATGGAAATGCGCGATCCTCTGCCATTTGTCCGAAGACAGCCGGCGCACCGGCGAACTGCGCCGCTTGCTGGGCGGGGTGTCGCAGAAAGTGTTGACCGAGCAACTGCGCGAACTGGAGCGCGACGGCCTGATCGCGCGCACGGTTTACGCGGAAGTGCCGCCGCGGGTGGATTACCGGCTGACCGAGCTGGGCGACACGCTGCGGCCGGTGATAGACGCGATGTGCGCCTGGGGCGCTTTCTATCTGGAGCGGCCGACGGCGGGCGTATAATGCGGGCGCGATAAAACCAGAAAAAGGCTGTCCCGTGAAACTTGCGCCTCTCCTCCTCACCTCCCTGTTGGCCGCGACGGCCGTGAACGCTTGGGCTGCCCCGCTGAAGCTGCGGGTGCTGGAAACCTCCGACGTGCACATGAACCTGCTGGATTACGATTACTACCAGGACAAGCCGACGCAGGACTTCGGCCTGGCGCGCGCGGCGACGCTGATCCGCGCGGCGCGGCAAGAGGCGCGCAACAGCCTGCTGATAGACAACGGCGATCTGTTGCAAGGCAATCCGCTGGGCGATCTGGTGGCCAAGGTTCAGCCGCTGCGCGCCGGCGAGGTTCATCCCGCCTACAAAGTGCTCAACTGGCTGGGTTACGACGCCGGCAATATCGGCAACCACGAGTTCAATTACGGCTTGCCCTTTCTGGGTCAGGCGCTGAAGACGGCGGCCTTTCCCTACGTCAACGCCAATGTGGTGGACGCCAAGACCGGCCGGCCGTATTTCCAGCCCTATGTGTTGCTCAAGCGGGAGTTCAAGGACGAGGACGGCCAGCCGCAGACGCTGAACATCGGCGTGATCGGCTTTGTGCCGCCGCAGATCATGCAGTGGGACAAGGCCAATCTGCAGGGCAAGGTGGAGGTGAGGGACATCGTCGACACCGCGCGCCGCTATCTGCCTGAACTCAAGCAGAAGGGCGCCGACATCGTGATTGCGGTGCCGCATTCCGGTTTCGAAAAAGGCGAGAGCGCGCGCTTCGCCGAGAACTCGGTGGCCGGCCTGGCCGAGGTGGCCGGCATCGACGCCATCTTGTTCGGCCACGCTCACGCGGAATTCCCGTCTTCCGCCTTCGCCGGCTATCCCAAGGTGGACCTGGCCGCCGGCACCATCAACGGCGTGCCGGCGGTGATGCCGGGACGTTGGGGCGACCATATCGGCGTGGTGGACCTGGTGCTGGAGCGCGGCGACGGCGGCTGGAAGGTGAGCGGCAAACAGGCCGGCTTGCGCGCCGTCTACGACAAGCAGGCCAAGCGATCGCTGGCGGCCGCCGAGCCCAAGGTGGCCGAGCTGATCGCCGCCGAACACCGCCGGACGTTGGACTATGTGCGCGGCAAGGTGGCGGAAACCCGCGCGCCGATTTACAGCTACTTCGCCCAGGCGGCGGACGATCCCTCGGTGCAGATCGTGGCCGAGGCCCAGGCTTGGTATGTGAAGAACGCGATCAAGGGCACCGAGTACGAAGGCTTGCCGGTGCTGTCCGCCGCCGCGCCGTTCAAGGCCGGCGGCCGCCAGGGCTGGAATTACTACACCGAAATCCCGGCCGGTCCGCTGGCGATCCGCAATCTGGCCGATCTCTACATCTATCCCAATACGCTGAAGGTGGTGAAGGTCAGCGGCCGCGAAGTGCGCGAGTGGCTGGAGATGTCGGCCGGGCAGTTCCTGCGCATCGATCCCAAGGGCCCCAAGACCCAGCCGCTGCTGAACCCGGAATTCCGCTCTTACAACTTCGACAGCATCGCCGGCGTCAGCTATGAGATCGACGTCAGCCGGCCGGCGCGCTACGACGCCGACGGCAAGCTGGCGGCGCCGGACAGCCATCGCATCGTCAAGCTGAGCTACCAGGGCAAGCCGATAGACGAGAACGCCGGTTTCCTGGTGGCCACCAACAACTACCGCGCCTCCGGCGGCGGCCACTTCCCCGGCATAGACTCCAGCCGCGTGGTGGTGGATTCGCCGGACGAAAACCGCGCGGCGGTGGCCGCCTATCTGGCCGAGCGCAAGGTGGTGGACCCGGCGGCCAAGCCGGCCTGGCGCATCCTGCCGGTGGCCGGCGTCGCCATGCGCTTCGACACCGGTGCCGGCGCGTTGCGCTATCTGGCGCGCCAGCCGCAGTTCCGCCTGGCGGCGGAGCATGGCGACGGTTCGGTGAGCCTGGAGCTGGTGGAATAAGAGAAAGGTTTAAGAACCTGTTCAAAGTCTGCTGAGACGTGGCACGGTTGAGTACAACTTCGAAATACTCATGTACCGTATGTACACTCTGCTTTCTCAGCCGCAACGCCTTGTTTCGCTCGCGAGCTTTTGAACAGGCTCTGAGGCGGCAAGCGCCTGATGTTCCACGTGAAACCCGGATTGAGCGATGACCGAAGCCCTGATTGCTACTGAAAAACTCACCGCCGCATTGCAGCGTTTTGCCGATGAACGCGACTGGAACCGCTACCACACGCCGCGCGGCCTGATGCTGGCGCTGGTGGGCGAGGTGGGCGAACTGGCGGAAATCTTCCAATGGCTGAGCGACGAGGAAGCCGCCGCGCTGCGCGACGATCCGGCGCGCTTCACCCATCTGCAGGAGGAAATCGCCGATGTGCTGCTCTACCTGACGCGGCTGGCGATGGTGACGGGAGTGAACCTGGACGCGGCGGTACGCGACAAAATGGCCAAGAACGCCGTCAAATACCCTGTGCCAACGGCCGGCTGAGCGTATGGCATGAAAACGGCTAAGCTGAGGCCACGGTACGCGAGTGCATGACGCGGCCAGCTTCTATAGTGGATTCAATCAATAGCTGGAATGCATAGATGTCCGAGCAAATCCACCGCCTGCGCCAGATGCTGGAGCAGGCGGAAACCATTGTGGCGCTGACCGGCGCCGGCATGAGCACCGAATCCGGCATCCCGGATTTCCGCTCCGCCAACGGCCTGTGGTCGCGCAGCATGAGCCTGGCCGAAGTGGTGTCCATCGATTATTTTCGTCGCGATCCGGAGGCGTTCTGGCAGGCGTTTCGCGAGATCTTCCGCATCAAGTTGATTGGCGATTACCGGCCCAACGCCGGCCACCAGTTTCTGGCGGAATTGGAGCAGCAGGGCAAGCGGGTGACAGTGCTGACTCAGAACATAGACGGCCTGCACGCGCGCGCCGGCAGCGGCCAGGTGTTGGAATTGCACGGCAGCTTGCTGACCGCCAGCTGCCCCAGCTGCGACACCACTCACGCGCTGGACTACGTGCTGCATCACCCGCTGCCGGTCTGCCGGCTGTGTCACGACGTGCTCAAGCCCGACGTGGTGCTGTACGGGGAGGCGGTGCCCTTGATCGAGCTGGCCTTCGACGCCGCCTTGCAGGCGGACCTGCTGCTGGTGATGGGCTCGTCGTTGGAGGTGTCGCCGGTCAATCTGATCCCGCTGGAGGCGGCGCAGGCCGGCGTGGCCACCGCCTTGATCAATTACACGCCCACGCGCATGGAGCACGCTTTCGACCTGCGCATTCTGGGCGGCATCGGGGAGACCTGCCGCGCCTTGTCCGACGCTTGAGAGGCGGCGCAGGGCCCGCCGCGCGTCGGCTCGCGGGACTTTGAACCGGTGCTAAAAAACGACGAGGCGGTTTCGCATTTAAAATTCATTTGGTATTTCTGTGGCAAACTCCTATCTTTAAACATGTTGCAAAACCGTTCAAAAGGGGAATTTACAAATGGATGCCATTAACTGGACTCACTGGACCGATCTGGCGGTGAAGATCGGCCTCAATATCTTGTCGGCCATCTTGCTGTGGCTGGTGGGCCGCTGGCTGATCAATTTCGCCACCCGGCTGCTGGACGCCAAGCTGGCCAGCAAGTCGCTGGACCACACCATCCGCCAGTACGTGAAGTCCTTCCTGGACGTGACGCTGACCATTGTGCTGGTGATCGGCATCCTCGGTTTCTTCGGGGTGCAGACCACCACCTTCGCCGCGGTGATCGCCGCCGCCGGCGTGGCGGTGGGCATGGCCTGGAGCGGACTGCTGGCCAATTTCGCCGCCGGCATCTTCCTGGTGGTGTTGCGGCCGTTCAAAGTGGGCGATCTGGTGGGCGTGGCCGGCGTGATCGGCACGGTCAAGCATATCGGCTTGTTCGCCACCGCGGTGGACACGCCGGACGGGGTGCTGACCCTGATCGGCAATAACAAGATCTTCTCCGACACCATCCAGAACTTCAGTGTTAACGAACAGCGGCGGGTGGATTTGAAAGCCCAGTTGGCCGCCAGCGCCGATCACGCCGCGGCGATGAGCTTGCTGCGGGAGACGGTGGCCAAGGTGCCCAATGTGCTAGCCAGCCCGGCGCCGGACATCGGCCTGCTGGAGTTCACGCCCTTGGGACCGGTGTTGGCGGTGCGGCCTTATTGCAAGCCGCAGGATTACTGGCAGGTGTATTTCGACAGCAACCGCGTGATTCGCGAGACCCTGGCCGCCGGCGGCTTCCCGGCGCCGGAGCAGGCGATGGTGGTGCGTCAGAGCTGAGCGCCGCGGGCGCTGGACAACAATAGCGGGGCCGCTGGCCCCGTTTTGCTGCGTGTTGGCCGGTTTAGCGGACGTCGTTCCGCCGCGCGAACTCGTCCATCTGCTGCTTGAGCTCGGGCATCAAGCGCTGGCCGATGTCCTTCATCAGCACCGGACCGATTTCCGCCGTGATCTTGGGCATCAGCCGCAGCATCTTGCTGCCGGTGGGGGTCTGATAGAAAGCGCTCATCTCGCGGATCTCGGCGACGCTGAAATTCTTGCTCAGCGCCTGGACCTGCACTTCGTTCATCAATTTGCGGGTTTCGGGGGATTGGAAATAGGCTTGCTGGGTTTTCATCACCTGCTGCAGAAAAGCGCCGACCTTGCTTTTGCAGTCCGGCGTTTCCGCGCAGTTTGGCAGGTTTTGCCACAGCTGCTGCTCCATTTGCTGCTGCATGGAGGCTTCCATCTGTTGCATCGTTTGCGCGATGATCTCGTCGTAACGCATCGCCCGCAGCAGGGCTTTGGCGGCGGCGACGCTGTCTTCGGCGGCGAACGCCGGGCCGGCGTGGAACAGCGCGGCGCACAGGCCGGCGGCGAGAAGGGGCTTAAGGCGCATGGTCGTTTCTCTTGTTGGAATAAACGACCATGCTGATGGCTTAGAAGGTTGGCGTCAATTGAGTGGGGTCTCGCTCAAGAGGCCGGCGGGAAATCTCCCAGGTCCTCGCAGCGCTCCACCAGCAGGCTGTCTGGGCTGGCGTTGGGGATGTAGACCTGGTTGACCGGCGAGGGCGGATAGTTGGCGTCCGGCGCGCAATCGGCGCTCTGGCCCGGGCCCACCGCCACCTGGGCGCCCACTTTCAATTGGCAGCGCACCATGCGGTTGAGCTGGCTCCAGCTTGGGCAGATGGCGTTGGCGGCGCGGTAGGCGGCCACCGGCCCTTGCGGCTGGCTGAACGACCACCAGCGGCCCAGCCGCGAATTGGCCTTGGCGCTGTCGTACACGCGGTAGACCGTCACGGTTTGATCCGCCGGCTCCTGGCGCCGTACCTGGCCGGCGCACAGGCCGCCTTTGCCGGGCTGGCCCAATGCGCTGTTCAGCAGATCGGGATTGTCCACCGCGGCCATGCCGGGCAGGGCTGGCTGGGTCAGGCCGGCGCAGCGGTCGCTGCCGGGCGTGGACGCGCAGCCCAATAGCAGCGCGCAGGCGGAGGCGAGCAGCCAGTGGCGACAGTTCAGGGACATATGGGGTCTCCTATGCGGACAAGCTTGGGATGGGACGGCGCGAGAGTGCGCCAGTCTTGAGGCTAGGAAATGCTTTTGGCATTTTCAATGCGAGCAGGGCGCGACCGGCAGAAAGAATGGGTAAAAAAAGGGCGTCGACCTTGGTCGACGCCCGCAAGCTGTAGGAACACTCGGGTACTACGTTTACAGCAACTTCAATCTGTTCAACTTAGAACCTATTTACGATCTCGCGAGCCAGGGCGAGACAAGGCGAAAACGAGTGAAAAAGCGGAATGTACACGTGGTACACGAGCATTTTGAGCTTGTACTCACCGTGCAACGCTCCACGAAGCGCAGCAGATCCTAAACAGGTTCTTAGGCCACCTGGCGGTTTTTGCCCCCCGGCTTCAACTCGCTCAGCAGCTGCGTTTGTTTGCTCTTGGCCTGCTGGTAGTTGCGCTCCTTGATGTGGCCGAAGCCGCGCACGCCTTCCCAGGTTTTCACCAGCTCCACCGCGCGCGGCAGCGCGTCCAGCGTCAGACTGCCCAGCAAGGCGTCCACCTGTTGTTCGAACTCGCCGATCAGCCGGCGCTCCAGCTTGCGGTCGGCCTGCCAAGCGAACGGGTCCAGCAGGGTGCCGCGCAGGAAGCGCAGCTTGGCCAGCCACTTCATGCCGGTCAGCAGCCAGGGGCCGAAAGCCACTTTGCGCGGCTGGCCGCCGGTGATCCAGCCGGCGCCGATGTGGAAGCGCAGCTGGTAATCGCCGTCGAACTGCTGCGCCAGCTCGCGCTGGAAGCCGCCGTCGGTGTAGAGCCGGGCCACTTCGAATTCGTCCTTGTAGGCCAGCACATGGTAGTAGTTCTTGGCCACCGCCAGCGTCAGCGCGCTGCTGGCCGGGTTCAGCGCTTCCTCGGCCTGGCGCACGCGGCCGACCAGCGCCTTGTAGCGTTCGGCCAGCGCCGCGTTCTGGTAGGCGGTCAGCGCGCTGGAGCGGTGGTGCAGCACCGCGTCCGGCGTTTCACGTGGAACGAAGGCCACCACAGCCGACGGACTGACCAGCGCTTCGATGCGCGCCGGATCATGGGCGGCGTGACGGCCCCAGCTGAAGGCGTCCTGATTGAACTTGACCGCGGCGCCGTTCAGGCGCACCGCCTCCATGATGGCTTCCAGCGTCACCGGCACCAAACCCTTTTGCCAGGCGTAGCCCAGCATGAACATATTGCTGGCGATGGCGTCGCCCAGCAGCGAGGTGGCCAGCCGGGTGGCGTTGACCTCGCTGTAGCGGCCGGCGCCCACCGATTCGACGACGGCGTCCTTCATCGCCTTGCTGGGGAAGCGCACGTCCGGGTTTTTCAGGAAGGCGCTGGTCGGCGATTCGTAGTTGTTGACGATGGCGTGGCTGAAGCCGTCGCGCATCTTGGCCAGCGCCTCCTCGGCGGCGGTGACCACCAGATCGCAGCCCAGCACCAGGTTGGCGTCGCCGGCGGCGATGCGCACCGCGTGCAGCTTGTCCTGGCTGTCGGCGATGCGCACATGCGACCACACCGAACCGCCTTTCTGCGCCAGGCCGGCCATGTCCAGCACGGTGACGCCCTTGCGGTCCAGATAGGCGGCCATGCCCAGCACCTGGCCTATGGTGACCACGCCGGTGCCGCCGACGCCGGTGACCATGATGCTGAACGGTTCGTGGAGTTGCGGAATCGTCGGTTCCGGCAGCGCCGGCATCGCGCCCAGGCTGGCGCTGCTGCCGGCGGATTTCTTCAGCTGGCCGCCTTCCACGGTGACGAAGCTGGGGCAGAAGCCCTCTACGCAGGAGTAGTCCTTATTGCAGCTGGACTGGTCGATCTTGCGTTTGCGGCCCAGCGGGGTTTCCACCGGCAACACCGACAGACAGCCGGATTTCTGGCCGCAATCGCCGCAGCCTTCGCAGACCTGCTGGTTGATGAAGGCGCGTTTGGCCGGGTCGGGGTAGTCGCCGCGTTTGCGGCGGCGGCGCTTCTCTGCGGCGCAGGTCTGATCGTGGATCAGGATGGTGGTGCCTTCGACTTCGCGCAGTTCTTTTTGCAGCCGGTCCAGTTCGCGGCGGTGGAAGACTTCCACGCCGGCCGCCAGGCCCTGGACGTTCTGGTATTTGTCCGGATCGTCGCTGGTGATCACGATGCGCTTGATGCCTTCCGCCGCCAGCTGGCGGGTGATCATGGGCACGTCCAGATAGCCGTCCACGTGCTGGCCGCCGGTCATCGCCACCGCGTCGTTGTACAGGATCTTGTAGGTGATGTTGACCTTGGCGGCCACGGCGGCGCGGATGGCCAGCAAGCCGGAGTGGAAGTAGGTGCCGTCGCCTAGATTGGTGAAGATGTGCTTGGTGTGGGTGAACGGCGCCTGGCCCACCCAGGTGATGCCTTCGCCGCCCATCTGGGTGAAGGTCTTGGTGCTGTCTGCCTGAATCCAGTGCGCCATATAGTGGCAGCCGATGCCGGCGACGGCGCGGCTGCCTTCCGGCACCTTGGTGCTGGTGTTGTGCGGACAGCCGGAGCAGTAGTGGGGCACGCGGGCGATGGACTCGCGCGGTTTGACCAGCTGGGCTTCCTTGTCGTCGTAGAACTTCAGCCTGTCGTGGATGATGGGGCTGTCGAAGATCAGCGCCAGCCGGCCGGCGATGGCGCGGGCGATCATCGCCGGGGTCAGCTCGCCGGCGGCCGGCAGCAGCCAGTCGCCGTGCGGCAGCGCCCATTCGCCTTTTTCGGCGAACTTGCCCACCACGCGCGGGCGCACGTCGTCGCGCCAGTTGTACAGCTGCTCTTTCAACTGGTATTCGATGATCTGGCGTTTTTCCTCCACCACCAGGATCTCTTCCAGGCCTTCTGCGAACTGGCGCACGCCTTCCGGCTCCAGCGGCCAGACCATGCCCACCTTGAAGATGCGCAGGCCGATGTCGGCGGCCAGCGCCTCGTCTATGCCCAGATCGTCCAGCGCCTGCATCACGTCCAGATAGCTTTTGCCACAGGTGATGATGCCCAGCCGCGGTTTGGGGGAATCCAGCGTGATGTGGTTCAGCTTGTTTGCGCGGGCATAGGCCAGCGCCGCGTACAGGCGGTGGTGCAGCACGCGTTTTTCCTGCGCCAGCGGCGCGTCCGGCCAGCGGATGTTGAGGCCGTCCTCGGGCAAGGGGAAGTCTTCCGGAATCTTGAACTGCAGCCGTTCCGGGGAGATGTCGACGATGGCGGAGCTTTCAATGGTGTCGGAGATCGCCTTGATCGACACCCAACAGCCGGAATAGCGGCTCATCGCCCAGCCGTGCAGGCCGTAGTCCAGGATTTCCTGCACCCCGGACGGGCTGAGCACCGGAATCATGCTGGCGGCGAGGATGTGGTCGGATTGATGCGGGAAGGTGGACGACTTGGCCGCGTGGTCGTCGCCGGCCACCAGCAGCACGCCGCCGTGGCGGCTGGTGCCGGCGGCGTTGCCGTGCTTGAGCACGTCGCCGGAGCGGTCCACGCCCGGGCCCTTGCCGTACCACAGCGCGTAGACGCCGTCGTATTTGGGGCCGTCGAACATATTCACCTGCTGGGTGCCCCAGACCGCGGTGGCGGCCAGGTCCTCGTTGAGGCCGGGGTGGAACACCACATTGTGTTCCTTCAGGTATTTGCCGGCCTTCTGCATGGTCTGGTCGACATTGCCCAGCGGGGAGCCGCGGTAGCCGGTGACGTAGCCGGCGGTATTGAGCCCGGCGGCGCGGTCCAGTTGTTGTTGCAGCATGGGCAGGCGCACCAGCGCCTGAATCCCGGTCATCAGCACCTGGCCGGTGGGGGCCGTGTATTTTTCTTCCAGGTCTGCGTGGCGGATCGACATGGTTTCTCCTCCTGTCATTCTCGGGCGCGTCCGCCGCGCGGCGGACGTCCCATCGCTTGTGGCGATGGGGCCGGCCTGCGCCTTGTGGGCGCGTTCGGCCGGCCTTCTCCTTAAGTTTTAGACCCGCTGGCCCGGTGTCACCGCCCTTATGAGAGCCTGTTTCAAGTTTCGCGCGTTGAGCGCGGCAGACATTGAACAGGTTCTATGCAAGGGCGGCGACCCGGTGTGTCTGCGCCCGCCGCATGTGTGCGGTCTGTGCGGCGCCGACGGCTTCTCCTTTGCTGTCAGCGGTTGAGCTCCATCTTCCAGCCGGTGTTTTTTTGATCGCCGGCATGTTCTGCATGCCGGCGCGGTCCCTGGTCCGGGGCTGGTTTCTAGAGTCTTTTCTCTATTTGATCGGACTATAAGTTACGTTTACGTCAACGTCAAAGAGATTGACTGAATTGGACGGCGACTGCGGCGATTGTGCCAGCGCAGCATGTTTGCCATCCGGAAAGTCATTGTTTTAAATATTGAACAATCTGTTGATTGAATAGCGGTTTTTCCGCTGAGGCAATTTGGTTAAGCTGTCATCCTGACCCCCTCCCTTGCTGTGTGAAATCCCATGAGTTCAGTTTCTTCTACCTCCGAAAGCGGCCGCGGCGTCGTTTTCACCGTTGCCGCCTTCATCTGTTGGGGTCTGTTTCCTCTGTACTGGAAGCCGCTGCACGATGTCCCGGCTTTGCAAATTCTGTGCCACCGCATTGTCTGGTCTGCGGTGTTCGTCGCGGCGGTGCTGACCGCGCGCAATCATTGGGGCTGGCTGCCGGCTGCGGTGCGAGAGCCGCGAAAGCTGGGCATCTTCGGCCTGTCTTCCTTGCTGCTGTCGCTGAACTGGCTGATCTATATCTGGGCGGTGAACGCCGGCCACGTGGTGGAGGGCAGCCTGGGCTATTTCATCAATCCGCTGTTCAATGTGTTGTTGGGCCGGATCTTTCTGTCCGAGCGCTTGAGCGGGCTGCAGAACGCCGCCTTGCTGCTGGCGGCGGCCGGCGTGGCCTGGATCACTTACAGCGCCGGCGCCTTGCCGTGGATCGCGCTGTCGCTGGCGGCCACCTTCGGCTTGTACGGCCTGCTGCGCAAGAAGGCGCCCTTGGCCTCGCTGGAGGGCCTGGCTTTGGAAACCTTCCTGATGACGCCGCTGGCGGCGCTGGCCCTGGTCTGGTTCGAATGGCAGGGGCAGGGCGCTTTCGGCCATGGCTCCGCCGCGCAGACCGGTTTGCTGATAGGCGCCGGCGTGGTGACCGCGGTGCCCTTGCTGCTGTTCGCCGCCGGCGCGCGCCGGCTCAAGCTGGCGACGGTGGGAGTGATCCAGTACATCGGCCCCAGCATCCAGCTGGCGCTGGGCGTGCTCTTGTTCGGAGAGGCGTTCGACAGCGGCCGCGCGTTGGGTTTCGGCCTGATCTGGGCGGCCCTGCTGCTGTACTCCGCCGCCGGTCTGCTGCAGATGTGGCAGGGGCGACGCGCCGCCGCGACCTGAGTTTTTCCGCGTTTGGAGCAGCCCGCGTTTCGCAAGAAACGCGGGCTGTTTTCATTAGGAGAGTCTGCTATAAACCACTCAATGGGCCGTCGCCGAGTGTTTCCGGCGTCGGCCCATTGCCGAGCCGAATCCGGCCCGCGCCAGCCGTTCAAAAGCACCGAGCGCGGTTGCACCGCGCCGCCCATGCATCATTGCAATGCGTTGCCGCCCCTGATTGCCCCAAAAACAAGCATTCGCTCCGAGCCGCCCTCGTGCCGCCGGCAGCGGAGTGACATGGTCAATATTTTGCAAGGAGGCGCGTCATGGCGCTCTATCTGGTTAGCGTGGTTTTCTTCGGTTCGGATCTTCTGATCCGCTTGGCCCTGCGCGCGCGTTCCCGCGCCTGGGTGGGCGCGGCGCTGGCGGCAGGCCTGTTGCTGGCGTGCTTGCTGTATCCGATGTTGAGCGATTGGGCGCTGCCCTATATGCCGGACGAACACGGCATGCAGCTCTACGCGGCGATGGTGGGCCTGCAATTGGGCCTGACCGACGCGGCCATTTCCACCAGCCTGGCCCGTTATCTCGGCTGGTGGCGCTGAGCGCCTGCGCCATGCCCGCCGGGCGCGGCGCGCCCCTTCGTACCGCTCCTACGCTTTTCTCGGCGGCGTTCGCCTGTCTCGTTCCCGCTCGCGAGGAGCGTAAACGGATTTAGCGGCTACGGCTTCCCTCTCTCCATGCCATAGGTATGTTTCGCTCAGATTATGCTTGACGCCATGCCATCCCGGTAGCAGACTGCGCAGCGTCGCTCGGCCCCACAAGCCGGACGACGCATGCCGGACGCCTTCCCGCTCCCCGCGGGCCAGCCGTCCATGATCTTTATCGTTCTTTACAGGTTACGCCATCATGGCATTGTTCTTTATTCCCCTGTCGCGGCACTTGCTGCGCGACATTCTCGGCGACGACCACGCGGCGTTGACCGATAAAGCATGGCTGAGAAGCCAGACTCAACACCAGGATCAACAAGAGCGACACCGTCGCCAGGAGCTGGAACAGCGCATTCACCGGCTACGGCTGGAGAAGGGCGGCTTATGCTGAGCCCCTTGCTCTACAGCCGGCGTCTGATGCTGCGCGATTTCCGCCCGGACGACCACGCCGCCTACGCGATGGCGCGCAGCGGCCGCGAGTTCGCCCGTCATTACCCGCCGGAAGAACTCACGCCTGCGCGCAGCGGGCAGTTGTTGCTGCGCTTTCTAGAGCAGCAGCGCGACGCCCCCCGCCGCGGCTGGCAGCTGGCCATCGTGCGCGTCGAAGACAAGGCGCTGCTCGGTTCGGTCGGCCTGCGCGGCCTGGGACGCGGCGGCGAAGCCGGCTTCGGCATCGAACTGGCGGAATCGGCCTGGGGCCAGGGCTACGCGCTGGAGGCGGCGCGGATGATGCTGGACTTCGGCTACCGCCAATTGGGCTGGCACCGGATCTGGGCCGATTGCGCGCCCGGCAACATCGCCATGCTGCAATTGGCGCGGCGTTTGGGTTTCGTGGTGCAGCCGCTGGGCGCTGAGCCGAGGCTGAGCCTGCTCTTGTCCGCGGTGCCGCCGCCCTTCGCCGGCCCGCGGCGGGAAGTCCTGCAATGGGCGGCGGAAGCGCGCGGCTAGCTTGGGCGCGGCCCGCGCTTGACCGGCGGAGGACGCTCGCGCACACTTAATGCAAACTTCATAAACAGACTGTTCCGGCCCGCCACAAGCGGCCGACGGACAGCGCAAAGGAGAGTGAGCAAGATGACAGCGATTGCCGAACTGCGCGCGGGCTTCGACCAGCTCAACCGCGATTACCTGGCGGTGCACAAGACCAAGGAAGACCTGTTCTGGGACACCTATATGGCGGTGTCCGACGACCACGACGGTTTCGCCCGCGCGGAAGCCGCCTACAAGGCCTTCATCTCCAGCCCGGAGCGGCTGACGGCGGTGCGCGCGGCGCTGGAGGGCTTGCAGGCGCAGCCGGCCGGCGCGGAGCGCGACGCCCTGCTGCACGGTTATCGGGGATGGTTGGCCTTGTTCGAGAGCAATATCGTCGACAGCGAGGCGGCGCAGGAGCAGATGCGCCGGCTGATCGAGATGGAGGCCGCGCTGTTCGCCAAGCGCCGCGACCTCGCGCTCAGCCACGTCAACGAGCGCGGCGAGCGCGAAGAGGCGACGCTGACCATGTTGAGCATCAATATGACCACCAACCCGGACGCCGCCGCGCGCAAGAGCTCGCACGACGCCTTGCTCGATCTCGAGCGCTGGGTGTTGGACAACGGCTTCCTCGACATCGTCAAACAGCGCAACGCGCTGGCGCGCAGCCTGGGCAGCGCCGATTATTTCGAGCACAAGGTGCGCAAGAACGAGCAGATGACGCCGGAGGCGCTGTTCGCCGTGCTCGACGATTTCGAGGCGCGCACCCGCGACGCCAATCAGCAAGCGCTGCGGCGTCTGGCCGACGACAAGGGCGAGGACGCGCTGCTGCCGCACAATCTGCGTTTTCACATGAGCGGCGACGTCACCCGGCAGATGGACCCCTATCTGCCGTTCTCCAAGGCGGTGGAGCGCTGGGTGCTGAGTTTCCGCCGGCTGGGCGTGCAATACCGGCAAGCCACGATGCAGCTGGACCTGGTGGAGCGCAAGGGCAAGTATCAGAACGGTTTCTGCCACGGACCGGTGCCTAGCTTTTACGACGATGGACGCTGGGTGCCGGGCCGGATCAATTTCACCGCCGACGCCACGCCGGATCAGGTGGGCAGCGGCGCGCGCGCGATCAACACCCTGTTCCACGAAGGCGGTCACGCCGCGCACTTCGCCAATGTGATCCAGAACGCGCCGTGCTTCTCCCAGGAGTTCGCGCCCACTTCGATGGCTTACGCCGAAACCCAGAGCATGTTCTGCGACAGCCTGCTGAACGACGCCGACTGGCTGAAGCGCTACGCGCGCAACGCCGCGGGGGAGGCGATGCCGGACGCCTTGATCCGCGCGCGCATCGAAGCGGTCCAGCCTTTCTTCGCCTTCTCCGAGCGCTCCATCGCCGTGGTCGCCTACTTCGAGCGCGAACTGTACCGCTTGCCGGAGGTGGAACTGAAGCCGGAGACGGTGTTGGCGCTGGCGCGCCGTTGCGAACGCGAGATTCTGGGCGTGGAATGCGGTCCGAGGCCCTTGCTGGCGATTCCGCATCTGCTGAATCAGGAATCGGCGGCGTCCTATCACGGCTATCTGCTGGCGCATATGGCGGTGTACCAGACTCGCGCCCATTTCCTGCGCCAATACGGCTATCTGACCGACAACCCTGCGATCGGCCCGCTGCTGGCCGAGCATTACTGGGCGCCGGGCAACAGCCTCAGCCACGACGCCACCTTGCTGAGCCTGACCGGCGAGCATTTCAACGCCCTTTATCTGGCCGAGGCCTGCAAGCGCAGCGCGGCCGAGGCCTGGCAAGAGGCGGAGCGGCAGATCGCCGCCGCCGCGGAGCGGAACTACGCGCAGGATTACCCGGAGCGGCTGGACGCGACGATACGGCTGGTGCACGGCGCCGAGCTGATCGCCGACAACGAGGCCGGGGAGGCGGAAATGTGCCGCCGTTTCGAGACTTGGGTCAGAGAGCGCTACCCGGCCGCGGCGCACTGAGAAGCTGTTCATAATCTGCTGCGCGTCGCGGAGCGTTACACGGTGAGTACAAGCTCAACATGCTCATGTACCATGTGCACATTTCGCTTTCTCAGACGCTCGCCTTAGCTCGCGAGATCGTAAACACGTTCTGAGGCCGCGCATGACAACGGCAGCCCAAGGGCTGCCGTTTTCTTTGTCCTCGCTCAGAAGCCGAAGCCGCGCTATAGACTTCAGGCCTGGCGGTAGATCAGCCGGCCTTCAAACAGCAGCTCGCTTGAATCCAGCCGGGCGTCGCCGCTGGGCGGCGCGGCGCGTTCGAACACGAAGCGCTGGCCCTGATATTCGATCCAGGCGTTGATGGGCTCGCCCTGAAAACGACCCAGCACTTCTTCCGAGCGGGTGACGAAGGCGTTGTCGGGCAGCACGAAACCTTGCTGCGGCGTTTCCGACGGGCTTGCCTCCAGCGTCCAGTTTTCGTCGCCGGGCGGCTGCGGATCGTTGCGGGTGGCCATGTGCAGCCACATGCGGAAGGCCCAATGCGGCAGCAGCACGCGGTGCACGCGCTTGTCGTCCGTGATCACGCAACGCACCGGGAAACCGGCGCCGCAGGACGGGCAGCGTGCCTGGGCCGCGAGGAAGATCTTGTCCTGCTGTTTGCTGGCGATGCCTTCCATATGCTCCGAGCCCACCATCGCGCGGCAGCTGGGGCAGTGTTTGCCGAAGCGGCGCACGCTGTTGCCGTTGGCAAAGGAAATCGGCAGGAAACGGGAAATCTTGTCGGGTCTGGCCATCGCTAGGGGTTCCGGAACTGAAAAACGCGGTCCGCCGGGCTGTGCGCCGCGGCGGCATCGGCCCTCATTATACCCCGGCCTCGCCGTGGAAGGGTTCCAGCGTCAAGCGGCAGGCCAGGCGGTGGCTGGCGCCGGGGGCGAGCAGTCGGACATCGTCGCCGGCGTTGGCGGTTTCCACGCAGACGAAATCAAGCCAGGCGGCGTCCGGCAAGTCGCCCAGCAAGGCGGTTTTCTCCGCCGCCGGATTCCACACCACCACGCTGCCGGCGCCTTCCGCTGTGACGCGAATGCAACGCCGCCAGACCGGGTCGCGCAGCAAGGCGGGGCGCTCGCTGTAAACAATGCTGTCCACCTCGCCCCGGAAGCGGAATTCGCCGTCCGGCCAGCGGCTTTCGCGGCCGGCCACCTTGTCGTGACAGCGCTCGCCGTCCAGGCCGGACAAGGCGGCTTGGCGCGCGTCGCCCACCGCCAGATAACTGTGCAGCGCGGCGCCGAGGCGTTGCGGGCGGTCGCCGCGGTTGCGGGTGGTCAGCGCCGCGTCCACCGCCGCGCCCAGCCGGTATTCCATTTCCGCCGTCAGGCCGTCGCATTCCGGGCCGGAGAGTTTCACGTGGAACGCGCCGGCGTCCTCGCGGACCTCGTCCAGGCGCCAGGCTTGCGTGCGCGCCACGCCGTGGGCCGGCAGGCTCGCGTCGTCGGGGTGCGGGCCGAACCAGGGCCAGCACAGCGGCACGCCGCCGCGTATGGCCTTGCCCGGCTGGTAGCGCGCCTGCGGCGACAAATACAGCAAGGGTTGCTGGCCGGCGGCGCGGAAGCTGAGCAACTGGCCGCCCAGCAAGGAGATTTCCGCGTGAAAATCCGCCGTGGAGATGACGAGGATATCGACGCCGGGCGCGCGGCTGGACAGCGCGGCGGCGGGAGGCAGGGCGACGGACATACGGAGCTTCCGGGCAAAAAACCGATGATAGCGCGCTACAGCCAGCGGCGCAGCGTCCACAGCGGGCCGATCAGCAGGAATTGCAGGTCGCGCAGAAAGGAGGGCTTTTTGCCCTCGATCGCGTGGCCGACGAACTGGCCGATCCAGGCGACGACGAACAGCCCCAGAGAGAGCAGCGCCAGTGGCAGGCCGGCGCGGGACGCCGCCTCCAGAAGCAAGAGCATGGGCAGGCACATCGCCGCCATCGCCAGCGCGGGCGCGCGGCCCAGCCGCCAATAGAAGGCCAGGCCGGCCGCCGCCGCCAGCCAGGCGAGGCTCAGCGGCGAGGGCACGCTGGAGAGCAGGCCCAAGAGCGCGAACACGATGGCGGGCACGCAGATTTTATGAATGCGGATATTGACGGGATGGCGGTGACTGAGATCATACTCTTGCAACCATTGCTCAAGCGTCATGTCAGGCCTCGCAAACGGGCGACGGGCTTCCATCTTGGCGCAGACAAGCGGCGGCGGCAATGCCCGCGGCCGGTTTTGTCTGCGCTGGATCAGGGGCTTGCGCGTCGCCTTGGGCTACAATCCTTTTGCCAACCGTTAATGTCTGGGTTCCCAAGGTGTCATCCACAGCACAACCGCGTTATCTGCGCATCAAGGAATACATCCTTGAAGGCATTCGTTCCCGCCAGTTTCTGCCAGGCGGCAAGATTCCGCCCGAGCTGGAGTTGGCGCGTCAGTTCCAGGTATCGCGCATGACCGTCAACAAGGCGGTGCGGGATCTGGCCGAGGCCGGCATTCTGCTGCGCTTCGCCGGCGACGGCACGTATGTGGCGGAGCGCAAGGCGGAGTCCCCGCTGCTGGACATCAACAACATCTCCGAAGAAATCGAGGCGCGCGGCCATCGCCACAGCGCCGACGTCTACGAACTCAAGGCCGTGCAGGCCACCGAAGACGTGGCGCTGCGCCTGGGCGTGAAGGAGGGCAGCACGGTGTTCCGCTCGCTCATCGTCCACCGCGAGGACGATGTGGCCATCCAGCTGGAAGACCGCTACGTCAATCCCGCTTTCGCGCCGGATTATCTGGAGCAGGACTTCAGCAGCCGCACGCCCAACGACTACCTGATGAAGAACTGCCCGCTGACCGACATCGAGCACAGCGTGGAGGCGGTGCTGCCCAGCGCGGCCGAGCAGGCGATGCTGGACATGAGGGCGCAGGAGCCTTGCCTATTGGTTTTGCGCCGCACTTGGTCGCACAAGAAGCTGGTCAGCTTCGCGCGGCTGACGCATCCGGGCTCGCGCTACAAATTGCGTTCGCAAACCCGGGTCAAGCGCTGAGCGGCGGCGGGGATGCTGCGCCGCAGCTTGCCGCGCTTGTTTGAGCGCAATATTGTATATACAAATTGAGGCTGAATTTTCCAGTCGCCTCAAGCCGCCGCCGGGCGGCTTTTTTGTTGCCATGCAACATCAAGTGATTGGACTATAAGTAAAATCTGCCAATTCGGCCTGTTTACAAAAATCACCGCTTCAAACTTGACAGGCTGTTTGGATAGGATTAATTGTATATACAAATAACCCGCAGCGAGCCCACCATGAGTCAAGCCGAAACGGATCGCCGCAGCCTGTGGATCAACGCCAGGCTGGCGACCATGGACCCTAGCCGCCCGGCGCCTTACGGCGCGCTGGACGGCCACGCGCTATTGCTGGAAGCCGGCCGCATCGTCGCGCTGCCGGCGGCCGCGGACGTGGACCCCGCCGGCTTCGACGGCGCGGTGATCGACGCCAAGGGCGCCTGGATCACGCCCGGCTTCATCGATTGCCACACTCACCTGGTTTACGGCGGCAACCGCGCCGCCGAATGGGAAAAGCGCCTCAACGGCGTGCCTTATCAGCAGATCGCCGCCGAGGGCGGCGGCATCGTCTCCACCGTGCGCGCCACCCGGGCGCTGGACGAAGCCGGCCTGGCCGCCGCCGCCAAGCCGCGCTTGCGCGCCTTGATGGCCGAGGGCGTGACCACGGTGGAGATCAAGTCCGGCTACGGCCTGAGCCTGGAGGACGAACTCAAGCAGCTGCGCGCGGCGCGGCGGCTGCGGGACGAGCTGCCGGTGGAGGTGTCCGCCACCTTGCTGGCCGCCCACGCGCTGCCGCCGGAGTACGCCGGCCGGCCCGACGCCTACATCGACCACATCGTGGACGCCATCCTGCCGGCCGCCGCGCGCGCCGGCCTGGCCGAGGCGGTGGACGCTTTCTGCGAAAGCGTGGGCTTCAGCCCGGCGCAGACCCGCCGCGTGTTCGAAGCGGCGCGCGCGCACGGCCTCAAGGTCAAAGGCCATGTCGAGCAGTTGTCCAATCTGCACGGCGCCGAACTGGTGGCCGAGTTCGGCGGCTGGTCCGCCGATCACGTCGAATACCTGGACGCCGCCGGCGTGGCCGCGCTGAAGGCCGCCGGCACCGTGGCGGTGCTGCTGCCGGGCGCGTTCTACTTCCTGCGCGAAACCCAAAAGCCGCCGGTGGACCTGCTGCGCGCCGCCGGCGTGCCGATGGCGGTGTCCACCGATCTCAACCCCGGCACCAGTCCGTTCGCCTCCATCCGGCTGGCGATGAACCAGGCCTGCGTGCTGTTTGGTCTGACGCCGGAAGAGGCGCTGGCCGGCGTCACCCGCCACGCGGCGCAAGCCCTGGGCCGCGGCGCCAGCCACGGCCGGCTGGCCGCCGGCCATGTCGCCGACTTGCTGGTGTGGGACATCGATTCGCCGGCCGAGATCGTTTACGGCCTGGGCGACAATCCTTTGCGTCAGCGCGTGTTCCGCGGCGTGGCGCAGCATATGAAAGGCTGTTGAAGCATGAGCGTGGACATGAGTGTTTGGAGCGGCCGGGTCGACGCCGGCGAGGGCGATCTGGCGCGGCGCTGGCATCAGCTGGCGCGTCCCTACGCCGCCGGGCTGGAGCCGGGCGTCGGCATCGTCGGTTTCTCCTGCGACGAGGGCGTGCGCCGCAATCAGGGCCGCGTCGGCGCCGCCGCCGGCCCGACGGCGATCCGCAAGGCGCTGGCCAATCTGGCCTGGCATCAGGCCTTGCCCTTGTGCGACGCCGGCGACGTGGCCTGCGCCGACGGCGACCTGGACGCCGCGCAGGCGCGCTTGGGCGAACAGGTGCGCCGGCTGCGCGCCGACGGCCACTTTCCGCTGGTGCTGGGCGGCGGCCACGAAACCGCCTACGGCACCTGGCGCGGACTGGCGGCCGCGCATCCGGACAAGGTGATAGGCATCGTCAATTTCGATGCCCATTTCGACATCCGCGAAGCGGCCGAAGCCACCTCCGGCACCCCGTTCGCCCAGATCGCCGCCGACTGCGCGCAGGCCGGCCGGTCCTTCCATTATCTGTGCCTGGGCGTGGCCGAGCCGTCCAACACCCAGGCCTTGTTCGCCCGCGCCCGCGCGCTCGGCGTCAAGTGGACGCTGGACAGCGATATGACGCTGGACACCTTGTCCACGGTGCGCAGCGCGATGATGGCCTTCGTCGATCAGGTGGACATCGTCTACCTGACCATAGACCTGGATGTATTGCCCGCCAGCGTGATGCCGGCGGTTTCCGCCCCCGCCGCCATGGGGGTGGCGCTGCCCGTGGTCGAGGCCCTGGTCCGGCGTCTGGCCGAAAGCGGCAAATTGGCGGCCGCCGACCTGGTGGAACTGAACCCGGCCTTCGACATCGACAGCCACGGCGCCAAAACCGCCGCCCGGCTGGCGTGGAGCATAGGCCGGCATCTGAAACAGCCCTGAACCCGTTGATAGCGATAGCGTCATTCCCCGCCCGCCGGGCCACAACCGGCGGCGGGCCTACAAAGGAGAATACCGATGTCCGACCCGCGTTTTGATCCGACCCGCCACATCCGCGCGCCGCGCGGCAGCGAATTGACTTGCAAGAGCTGGCTGACCGAGGCCGCCTACCGCATGATCCAGAACAATCTGGACGCGGAAGTGGCCGAGCACCCGCAAAGCCTGGTGGTGTACGGCGGCATCGGCCGCGCCGCCCGCGACTGGAAGTGCTACGACACCATCCTGGACGTGCTCAAGCGTCTGGAGGACGACGAAACCCTGCTGGTGCAGTCCGGCAAGCCGGTGGGCGTGTTCAAGACCCACGCCGACGCGCCGCGCGTCTTGATCGCCAACTCCAATCTGGTGCCGCACTGGGCCAATTGGGAGCACTTCAACGAGCTGGATAAGAAGGGCCTGATGATGTACGGCCAGATGACGGCCGGCTCCTGGATCTACATCGGCTCGCAAGGCATTGTGCAGGGGACTTACGAAACCTTCTTCGCCGTCGCCAATCAGCATTTCGACGGCAAGCCGCAAGGCCGCTGGATTCTGACCGGCGGTCTGGGCGGCATGGGCGGCGCCCAGCCGCTGGCCGCCACCATGGCCGGCTTCAGCATGATCGCCGTCGAATGCGACGAGACCCGCATCGATTTCCGCCTGAAAACCCGCTATGTGGACCGCAAGGCCAAGACCCTGGACGAGGCGTTGGCCATCATCGACGAGGCCAAGCACAGCGGCAAGGCGGTGTCGGTGGGCTTGCTGGGCAACGCCGCCGACGTGTTCGCGGAGCTGGTGGCGCGCGGCATCACCCCGGACGTGGTCACCGACCAGACCTCGGCCCACGACCCGGTGCACGGCTATCTGCCGCAGGGCTGGACCGTGGAGCAATGGCGCGCCAAGCAGAAGACCTCCGGCGCCGAAATCACCGCCGCCGCCAAGAAATCGATGGCGGCGCAGGTGCGCGCGATGCTGACTTTGCAAGAACGCGGCGCCGCCACGCTGGACTACGGCAACAACATCCGCCAGATGGCGCTGGAAGAGGGCGTGGCCAACGCCTTCGACTTCCCCGGCTTCGTGCCCGCCTATGTGCGTCCGCTGTTCTGCGAGGGCATCGGCCCCTTCCGCTGGGTGGCGCTGTCCGGCGATCCGGAAGACATCTACAAGACCGACCAGAAGGTCAAGGAGCTGATCCCGGACGATCCGCATCTGCATAACTGGCTGGACATGGCCAAGGAGCGCATCAGCTTCCAGGGCTTGCCGGCGCGCATCTGCTGGGTCGGCCTGCAAGACCGCGCCCGTCTGGGCCTGGCCTTCAACGAGATGGTCAAGAACGGCGAATTGAAAGCACCTATCGTGATCGGCCGCGACCATCTGGACTCCGGCTCGGTGGCCTCGCCCAACCGCGAGACCGAAAGCATGAAGGACGGCTCCGACGCCGTGTCGGACTGGCCGCTGCTGAACGCCTTGCTCAACACCGCCGGCGGCGCCACCTGGGTGTCGCTGCATCACGGCGGCGGCGTGGGCATGGGTTTCTCCCAGCATTCCGGCGTGGTCATCGTCTGCGACGGCAGCGACGCCGCGGCCAAGCGGGTGGGCCGCGTGCTGCGCAACGACCCGGGCACCGGGGTGATGCGTCACGCCGACGCCGGCTACGAGATCGCCGAGCACTGCGCGCGCGAGCAAGGGCTGGACCTGCCGATGCTGAAGCGCTGAGAACCTGTTTACGATCAGCTGCGCGTCGGCAGGATAGATGGAAAAGGGCGTTGAAAGCCGTTTCAGAATGCTCATGTGCCATATGACCATTCCGTGTCTTCAGCCGCCACGCCTTGTCCCGCTCTAGCGCGCAAGATCGTAAACCTGTTCTGAATGTAGGAACGCCGCCGCGCTCACGCCGGTGGCGGCTGGCGGCATCCGGGAGGGCCCGGATCCGCGGTCCCGCACGACAAGCTTGTACAAATAAGCGGCGGGGCTGGCAATCGTCTTGCAAAGGAAAAAACGGTCATGTTGTTCTTGCCCGTCCACTGAGACGCACCGGCGCGTTCGCGCCCGCAGTCCGCATTGCTTCGTCATGACCGGCCGCTCTTTCCGCGTCTTGGTCTTGTGATCCGCCCACGCTGGCTCTACAGTTTGCCGGCGCTGGGTTGCTCAACGAAACATGCCGGGCCGCGGGATGCGGCGTAGCGGGCGCATCCGCGTTCGGTCGGCAAGCGCAGCCATGCCCAGGAGGAGAGAGATGCAAACACAAACACTGACGCGCGGCCTGTCCGCCCGTCACATCCGTTTCATGGCGCTGGGGTCGGCCATCGGCACCGGCTTGTTCTACGGTTCGGCGGCGGCGATACAGATGGCCGGTCCGGCGGTATTACTGGCCTATTTGATCGGCGGCGCCGCCGTTTACATGGTGATGCGCGCGCTGGGCGAAATGGCGGTGCACAATCCGGTGGCCGGTTCCTTCGGCCATTACGCCACCAGCTACCTGGGCCCCTTGGCCGGGGTAATCACCGGCTGGACCTACGCTTTCGAGATGATCATCGTCTGCCTGGCCGACGTGACCGCCTTCGGCATCTATATGAGCTTGTGGTTTCCGGAAGTGGACCGCTGGGTCTGGGTGCTGAGCATCATCTTCTTCATCGGCGCCTTGAACCTGTGCAGCGTCAAGGTGTTCGGCGAGATGGAGTTCTGGCTGTCCATCGTCAAGGTGGGGGCCATTATCGCGATGATCATAGGCGGCGTGGCCATCATCCTGTTCGGCTTCGGCAGCGCCGAGGCCAGCGGCCTGCATAATTTATGGTCGCACGGAGGCTTCATGCCCAATGGCTGGGGCGGGGTGATCGCCTCGCTCGCGGTGGTGATGTTCGCCTTCGGCGGCATCGAGATCATCGGCATTTCCGCCGGCGAGGCGCAGGACCCGCAGCGCACCATCCCGCGTGCGATCAACGCGGTGCCGGTGCGCATCCTGTTGTTCTACGTGCTGACGCTGACCGTGCTGATGTCCATCTTCCCGTGGCCGAAGATCGGCAGCCAGGGCAGCCCCTTCGTGCAGATTTTCGAAAGCCTGGGCATTCCCGCCGCCGCTCATATTCTGAACGCGGTGGTGATCTCGGCGGCGATTTCGGCGATCAACAGCGACATCTTCGGCGCCGGCCGCATGTTGTACGGCATGGCGCGTCAGGGCCAGGCACCGCAAAGCTTCGCCAAGCTGTCGGCCAACGGCGTGCCGTGGATGACGGTGCTGGTGATGGCCGCCGCCTTGCTGCTGGGCGTGGTGCTCAACTACCTGATGCCCAAGGACGTGTTCCTGCTGATCGCCTCCATCGCCACCTTCGCCACGGTGTGGGTATGGCTGATGATTCTGCTGTCTCAGGTGGCGATGCGTCGCCAGATGAGCAAGGAGCAGGCGGCGGAGCTGAAATTCCCGGTGCCGTTCTGGCCGTACGCGCCGCTGGCGGCGATAGGGTTCATGCTGTTCGTGATCGGCGTGCTCGGTTACTTCGAGGATACCCGCTCCGCGTTGCTGGTGGGCGCCGCTTGGGTGGCGCTGGTGGTGGCCGGCCACTTCCTGTGGAGCCGGGTGCTGGCGCCCGGCGCGGAGGCTGAGGCTCGGCGCGACGCCGCCTAAAGGCGCGGCGCAAGGTTTTCTGTCCGGCGGGCGCGGGCTCGCCGGAACATTCAAGCCGCTTGTCGGCAGGGCGCGATAACACAAGACCAGCGCTCACCGCGGCAAGCGGCGCTGCAAACGCTTTAGAAGGAGAATCTCAAGATGGTATTGAACATCGTTCCCGGCACGCTCAGCCTGGCCGAGCTGCGCCGCGTTTCACGTGAAACCGATCTGCAACTGCATCTGGACCCGTCCAGCCACGCCGGCATCGACGCCTCCGCCGCCACCGTGGCGCGGGTGCTGTCCGAAGGCCGCACCGCCTACGGCATCAACACTGGTTTCGGCCTGTTGGCCAATACCCGCATCGCGCCGGAAGAGCTGGAGCTGTTGCAGCGCTCCATCGTGCTGTCCCACGCCGCCGGCATCGGCGCGCCGATGGACGAATCCACGGTGCGCCTGGTGATGGCCTTGAAGATCAACTCGCTGGCGCGCGGTTTTTCCGGCATCCGCCGGCTGGTGATCGAGGCGCTGATCGCCTTGTTCAACCAGCGCATCTACCCGGTGATCCCGCAGAAGGGCTCGGTGGGCGCGTCCGGCGATCTGGCGCCGCTGTCGCATATGAGCGCGGTGCTGATCGGCGAGGGCGAAGCCTTCGTCAACGGCACCCGCGTGCCGGGCGCGGTGGCGATGCGCTCCGCCGGCCTGGAACCCATCACCCTGGCGCCCAAGGAAGGCTTGGCCTTGCTGAACGGCACTCAGGCGTCCACCGCCTTCGCGCTGGAAGGCCTGTTCGCCGCCGAAGACCTGTACGCCTCGGCTTCGGTGGCCGGCGCGCTGTCGGTGGAAGCCGCGCTGGGCAGCCGCACCCCGTTCGACGAGCGCATCCACGCGGTGCGCGGCCACGCCGGCCAGATCGACGCCGCCCGCATCTACCGCGATCTGCTGGAGCATAGCGAGATCGAGGGCTCGCACGAGAACTGCGGCAAGGTGCAGGACCCGTATTCGCTGCGCTGCCAGCCGCAAGTGATGGGCGCCTGCCTGACCCAGATCCGCCAGGCCGCCGCGGTGCTGACGGTGGAGGCCAACTCGGTGTCCGACAACCCGCTGGTGTTCGCCGCCGACAACGACATCCTGTCCGGCGGCAATTTCCACGCCGAGCCGGTGGCCTTCGCCGCCGACAACCTGGCCTTGGCCCTGGCCGAAATCGGCTCGCTGTCCGAGCGCCGGATGGCGCTGCTGATCGACAGCAATCTGTCCAAGCTGCCGCCCTTCCTGGTCAACAACGGCGGGGTCAACTCCGGCTTCATGATCGCCCAGGTCACCGGCGCGGCCCTGGCTTCGGAAAACAAATCGCTGGCGCACCCGGCCTCGGTGGACAGCCTGCCCACCTCTGCCAACCAGGAAGACCACGTGTCCATGGCCACTTTCGCCGGCCGCCGTCTGCGCGACATGGCAGGCAACACCGCCGGCATCCTGGCGGTAGAATTGCTGGCCGCCTGCCAGGGCGTGGACTTCCGCGCGCCGCACAAGACCTCGGCCAAGCTGGAAGCGGCCAAGGCCGAGCTGCGCGAACAGGTGAGCTTCTACGACAAGGACCGCTACTTCGCGCCGGACATCGAGAAAGCCGCCGCGCTGGTGGCCAGCGGCTCTTACAACCGCTTCGTCGAAGCCGGCCTGCTGCCCTCGCTGTAAGCGCCGCCGCAGCCGCAAAAAAAGCCCGCCTGACGGCGGGCTTTTCTTATTCAACGGCCTTTAGAACACCACCGGCTCGTCCGGACGCGCCGGCGCCGCGGATTGGCCGAAGATATCCTTCCAGCCGGTGTAGGCGGTCACGTACAGCACCGGGAACCACAGCAAGAGGCCCAGGCCCAGCGGAATCATCGCGATGAAGGCCAGTACCGCCAGCATCAGGCCGCTGACCAGCACCGCGCCCCAGTTGGCGAGGCCGGCTTGCAAGCTGGTGCGGATCGCTTGCCACGGGCCGGCCTGGTTCAGCGTCACCAGCGCCGGCGCGAACCAGTAAGCCAGGCTGACCAGGAAGATGGCCACGCCGCCGATGAAGGCGAACAGCGCGATGGGGCCGGCGATCACCGGGATCGCGTTGGGATCGCTCTTGGCCACGCTCACGCCCATCGCGCCCATCAACAGGCCCAGCACCACGCCGATGACGATCAGGATGGCCAGGTAGAGCATGCCCACATTGATCAGCGGCCGCAGCGCGGTCTTGAAACCGGTGAACAGATCGCCCAGTTCCAGCTCCGAGCCCTGCTCGCATTTCTTTGCCGCCAGGATGAAGCCGGCGGCGAACACCGGCGCCAGGAAGAAGGACAGCGGGCCGCCCAGCAAGGGGATCATATTGACGATGAAATTGATCACCAGATAGGCCAGCGCCAGCAGGACCCAGGTCAGCGGCTGCTGGCGGACGATGTAAAAGGCCTCCACGATCCAGCGCCAGCCGCGTCCGAAAGCGACTTTGCGCGGAGCGGGTAGGGCATCGAATGATTGCATCGAAATCTCCAAAAAGGTTGTGGCGATCGAGCCGGCGGCGCTTGGCCGCGTCGGCCGGTTCGTTTTTTTTCGCGGCTAAAGACAGAGCCAGACTGACAGCGATTTGCGTCGCGGGTTTCCCTGCCGGCGCGTCCGTCGCGCATTCTGCCCATTCGTCATCGGCGGAACCCGGCGCGGAGTCGCTCGCAGGCTTTTGATTCAAAATGCATTTTATGCCGGCCTGGGCATTATCTTGCAAAACGGCCGCATCCGGCTATTTTTCATGCCCCTTCATGCCGCAGCGGTATTCCGCGCGGCGGGGCGGTTGCCGCCAATGGTGAAAATCGGCGATAATTCCATGATTTTGCGACGGTTGGTCCATGCCGGAGGCATGTTCGGATGGCGCGGCCGTCGTCCCGGTTTCCACACAAGTCTTGAGGTTTTCCCGAAATGGTCACCCGTACCGAGCTTGCCAACGCCATCCGTTTCCTGTCCATGGATGCCGTTGAAAAAGCCAAATCCGGTCACCCCGGCGCCCCGATGGGGATGGCAGACATCGCGGAAGTATTGTGGCGCGATCACTTGAAACACAACCCGGCCAATCCCAACTGGCCAGACCGCGACCGCTTCGTGCTGTCCAACGGTCACGGTTCCATGTTGATCTACAGCCTGTTGCACCTCACCGGTTACGACCTCTCCATCGAAGACCTCAAGCAGTTCCGTCAGCTTCACTCCAAGACTCCCGGCCATCCCGAATACGGCTACGCTCCCGGCATTGAAACCACCACCGGCCCGCTGGGCCAGGGCATCACCAACGCGGTGGGCATGGCGCTGGCCGAGAAAATGCTGGCGTCGCAGTTCAACCGCGACGGCCATCAGATCGTAGACCATCACACTTACGCCTTCCTGGGCGACGGTTGCCTGATGGAGGGCATCAGCCACGAAGCGTGCTCGCTGGCCGGCACCTGGGGGCTCAACAAGCTGATCGCCTTCTGGGACGACAACGGCATCTCCATCGACGGTCATGTGGAAGGCTGGTTCACCGACGACACCCCGGCCCGCTTCGAAGCCTACGGCTGGCAGGTGATTAAGAACGTCAACGGCCACGATCCGGTGGAAGTGGCCACCGCCATCGCCACCGCGCAAAAGGAAAGCGCGCGTCCGACGCTGATCTGCTGCAAGACCACCATCGGTTTTGGCGCGCCCACCAAGCAAGGCAGCCACGATTGCCACGGCGCGCCGCTGGGCGCGGCCGAAATCGCCGCCGCGCGCGAAGGCCTGAACTGGCCGCACGCGCCGTTCGAGATCCCGGCCGAGATCTACGCCGAGTGGAGCGCGCGCGACAAGGGCGCGCTGGCCGAGATCGAATGGAACAAGCGCTTCGACGCCTACCGCGCCGCCTTCCCGGAACTGGCCGCCGAATTCAGCCGCCGCATGAGCGGCGAATTGCCGTCCGGCTGGGAAGAGACCAAGGCCGCCGCGCTGGCCAAGATCGCCGACGCCGCCCAGACCGTGGCCACCCGCAAGGCCAGCCAGATCGCGCTGGAAGCGCTGTCGCCGGCGCTGCCGGAATTCGTCGGCGGTTCTGCCGACCTGACCGGCTCCAACCTGACCAACTGGTCCGGCTCCAAGTGGATTGACCGCGACGGCCAGGGCAACTACATCAGCTACGGCGTGCGCGAGTTCGGCATGGCCGCCATCATGAACGGCATGACCCTGCACGGCGGTCTGCGTCCGTACGGCGGCACCTTCCTGATGTTCAGCGAATACGCGCGCAACGCCTTGCGCATGGCTTCGCTGATGAAGATCAACCCGATCTTCGTGTTCACCCACGATTCCATCGGCCTGGGCGAAGACGGCCCCACCCACCAGCCGGTGGAGCAAGTGGCCACGCTGCGCTACATCCCCAACCACCACACCTGGCGTCCGTGCGACACCGCCGAAACCGCGGCGGCCTGGGCGCACGCCGTCGAGCAGAAGACCACGCCGAGCAGCATGGTGCTGAGCCGCCAGAATCTGCCCTTCGTCGCCCGCGACGCGGCGCAGCTGGCCGCCATCCAGAAAGGCGGCTATGTGCTGCGCGACGCCGCCGGCGCCCGCGCGGTGCTGATCGCCACCGGTTCCGAAGTGGAACTGGCGCTGAAGGCGCAGGACGCGCTGGCGGCGGAAGGCGTCGCCGTGCGCGTGGTGTCCATGCCGTGCACCAATGTGTTCGACCGCCAGGACAAGGCCTGGCGCGACAGCGTGCTGCCGGCGGGCCTGCCGCGGCTGGCGATCGAAGCCGGCCATCCGGACTTCTGGCGCAAATACGTGGGCCTGGACGGCGATGTGGTCGGCATCGACCACTTCGGCGAATCCGCCCCGGCCCCGCAGCTGTTCCAGGCCTTCGGCTTCACCGTCGACAATGTAGTGGCCAAGACCAAAGCGCTGCTGTGATGTAAAGACAGGCCATTGCGAAAGCAATGGCCTTTTGTTCGCCGTTTCATGTAGTGGACGCACTACACAACACGCGGAGCGCCGGCCGGGAAACCGGGCGCTCCGGATCGTCCCCAGGAGATTTAGAAGCATGACTATCCGCATCGCCATCAATGGTTACGGCCGCATCGGCCGCCAGGTACTGCGCGCCATCTACGAAAACCAGCTGCATGACGATTTCAAAGTAGTGGCCGTCAACGCCACCGGCGATCTCAACATCAATGCCCACCTGACCAAGTTCGACACCGTGCACGGCCGTTTCCCCGGCGAGGTCGAGCAGGACGACGCCCACCTGATCCTGAACGGCGACAAAATCCCGTTCTTCAGCACCCGCAATCCGGCGGAACTGCCGTGGAAAGCGCTGGACGTGGATCTGGTGCTGGAATGCACCGGCGCCTTCACCAGCAAGGAAAAATGCCAGGCCCACCTGGACGCCGGCGCCAAGAAGGTGCTGATTTCCGCGCCGGGCGGCGACGATGTCGACGCCACCATTGTTTACGGCGTCAATCACGACGTGCTGAAGCCGGAAATGACCGTGGTGTCCAACGCCAGCTGCACCACCAACTGCCTGGCCCCGGTGGCCAAGGCGCTGCACCAGGCCATCGGCATCAAGAAAGGCCTGATGACCACCATTCACGCCTTCACCAACGACCAGGTGCTGACCGACGTCAAGCACAAGGACCTGCGCCGCGCCCGCTCCGCCACCGACAATATGATTCCGACCAAGACCGGCGCGGCGAAGGCCGTGGGCCTGGTGCTGCCGGAACTGAAGGGCAAGCTGGACGGTTTCTCGGTGCGCGTGCCCACCATCAACGTGTCGCTGGTGGACCTGACGTTCAGCGCCGCGCGCGACACCACCAAGGACGAGGTCAACGACATCCTGAAGGAAGCGTCCAACGGCGCGATGAAGGGCATCCTGGGCTACAACACCCTGCCGCTGGTGTCCGGCGACTTCAACCACACCGAAGAAGCCTCCACCTTCGATTCCACGCTGACCAAGGTGACCGGCGGCAATATGGTGAAAGTGCTGGCCTGGTACGACAATGAATGGGGTTTCAGCTGCCAGATGCTGCGCACCGCGCGCGCGATGTTCGCTTGCTGACGACGAAGTGATCCAGGAAATCCGGGCCGGCATGCGTTGCCGGCCCGGATTTTTTGCGTCCGCTAGCGCGGGCGCTACATCCACCGGCATTTGATTGGTGTTAAGGTAGGGCCGTTTTTTTGGCATACACTTGCCGGGCGATCGCCGATATCGCCCCCCGCTGAACCGCCGTCACAGGAGAGCAGCATGCGACAGAACCAAGCATTGTCCCGCCCGGAAAAATGGGTCCGGCTGGCCTCCTGGCTGGTGGCTTTGGTGTTCGCCGGCTTTCTGTCCAATCTGGGCGAGCTGGTGATCCGCGATCTGTTCTACGTGCCGGACGGCGGCCCGCCGCAGCTGGAAACGCTGCAGCGGCAGGCCGGCATCGAGCCGCTGCGGCAGCGGCAGCAGGTCTTGCAGCGCCAGAACGACGCGCAGCGCGCCCAGCTGGAAAACCTCGGCGCCACCCGCGAGCAGCTGGAGCGCAATTACCAGACTCAGCGCAAGGGCCTGGCCAACTGGCTGGCCAGCCGCGCCGCCAGCGCCGATCCGCGGCAAAGCGCCGAAGTCAGCCGCCGCACTCGGGAGCTGGACGCCCTGCAGGCGCAAATCCTGCAATGGCAGCAGAAGGAAGACCGGGCGAGCGACGGCCTGCGCGCGCTGGAGCGGAGCCGGCAAACGCTGCAAGAAGAGATCGCCCGGGTGGATGCCGTCGCCCAGGACCGTTACCAGCAGGCCTACCAGCGTTTCGAGTTGAAAGTCTTCCTGCTGCGGCTGGCGGTGATCTTGCCGCTGCTCTTGCTGGCGGTATGGCTGTTCAGCCGCTACCGTACCCATCGTTACTGGTTCTTCGTTTACGGCTTCGGCCTGTTCGCGCTGTTCGCCTTCTTCGTCGAACTGCTGCCCTATCTGCCCAATTTCGGCGGCTATGTGCGGCTGGCCGTCGGCATCGCGCTGACGGTGTTCGCCGGCCTGCGCATGATTCAGGCCTTCCAGCGCTACGCCGAGAAAAAGCGCGCCGAGCTGCAGCAAAGCCAGAGCGAGCGCGCGCGCCACGTGGCCTACGCCCAGGCCTTGGGCGCCTACCAGAAGAAAACTTGCCCGTCCTGCGACCATCAATACAATATTGCCGGCGACGACGCCGACTACTGCGTGCACTGCGGCCTGCAGCTGTTCCGCGGCTGCGACTGCGGCGCGCGCAATTTCGCCTTTTTTCCGTACTGCAAAAAATGCGGCCGCCCCGGCGCCAAGCCGGAGCCTGCGCCGATGAATCAATCGACAAGCGAATCCAAACCCGAGCGAGCGAACGATGAAATTCAATAAACTTTCCGAACAGGCCCTGGCCGGCAAGCGCGTGCTGATCCGCGTGGACATGAACGTGCCGGTGAAAAACGGCGTCATCGGCGACGATACCCGCATCCGCGCCAGCCTGCCGTCCATCGAGCTGTGCCTGAAAGCCGGCGCCGGCGTGATCCTGATGACCCATCTGGGCCGCCCCACCGAGGGCGAGCCCAAGCCGGAAGACAGCCTGGCGCCGGTGGTGGAGCGCCTGTCCGGCCTGCTGGGCCGGCCGGTGCGCCTGGTGGCGGACTGGCAGTCCGGCCTCAGCGTGGCGCCCGGCGAAGTGGCGATGCTGGAAAACGTGCGCCTGAATAAGGGCGAGAAAAAGAACAACGCCGACCTGGGCCGCGCCTACGCCGCCTTGTGCGACGTGTTCGTCAACGACGCTTTCGGCACCGCCCACCGCGCCGAAGCTTCCACCCACGCGGTGGCCCAGTTCGCGCCGGCCGCCTGCGCCGGCGTGCTGCTCTCCGCCGAGCTGGAAGCGCTGGGCAAGGCCTTGCAAGCGCCGGCGCGGCCGCTGGTGGCCATTGTCGCCGGCTCCAAGGTGTCCACCAAGCTGACCATTCTGGAATCGCTGGCCGACAAGGTGGACCAGTTGATCGTCGGCGGCGGTATCGCCAACACCTTCTTGCTGGCCGAGGGCAAGGCCATAGGCAAATCGCTGGCCGAGGCCGAGCTGGTGGACGAGGCCAAAAAAGTGATCGCCAAGATTCGCGCCCGCGGCGGCGATGTGCCGTTGCCGGCTGACGTGGTCTGCGCCAAGGAGTTCGCCGAAACCGCCGCCGCCGTGACCAAGAGCGCGGCGGAGGTGGAGGCCGACGACATGATTCTGGACATCGGCCCGGATTCCGCGCAGGCGCTGGCCGCCATCATCGCCCAGGCCGGCACCGTGGTGTGGAACGGCCCGGTGGGCGTGTTCGAGTTCGAGCAGTTCGGCGGCGGCACCAAGACCCTGGCCCAGGCCATCGCGGCTTCGCCGGCCTTCTCCATCGCCGGCGGCGGCGACACCCTGGCGGCGATCGCCAAGTACGGCATCACCGACGATATCAGCTACATCTCCACCGGCGGCGGCGCCTTCCTGGAGTTCCTGGAAGGCAAGGAGTTGCCGGCGGTGGCCATCCTGGGCGAGCGCGCGGGCTGAGGGGAAAAAGGCTATCGGGATGAATGGCTTGCGTTACACTGGCGTATTCGCCGCCGTTTCATTCTGATGGCCCACCCGCCGGAGATATCCATGTCGCTCAATACCTGGTTGCTGTTCGTCACCACTGTGTTTTTCGTCTCGGCCACGCCTGGCCCCAATATGCTGCTGGCGATGACCCACGGCATTCACTACGGGGTGCGGCGCACGCTGATGACTTGTCTTGGCCTGATGACGGCGCTGGGTTTGATCATGTTCGGCTCCGCCGCCGGACTGGGCGCGGTGCTGGCCACCTCCGAACTGCTGTTTTCCTTGGTAAAATACGCCGGCGCCGCGTATTTGATCTATCTGGGGATCAAGACCTGGCGCAGCCAGCCGCAGCCGGTGGAGGAAATCCGCGAGGCGGCGGCCGGCAAGCACACGCCCTGGGGCATGTTCCGCACCGGCTTTCTGGTGGCGATGAGCAATCCCAAGGCCTTTATCTTTTTTACCGCGCTGTTCCCGCAGTTCATGAACGCGCAGCAGCCGCAGGGGCCGCAGTTGGCGATCCTGGCGGCGACGTTTTACGTGATCGAGGCGTCCTGGCAGCTGGCTTACGCCGGCGGCGGCGCGCGTTTGGCCGGCTGGCTGAACAGCGCGCGGCGCCTCAAGCTGGTCAACAAAGTGTCCGGCGGCGCTTTCGTCGGCGCCGGCCTGTTGTTGTCCGGCGTGTCCAGACACTGAATTGATGAATTCGCCTCGGGCCGCCGCGCGGTCCGGGCGCCAACCATGCTCCGCCCCGGCGGAGCAGTTTGCGGAGATTGAACACCATGGCTCTCGTTTCCATGCGTCAGCTGCTGGACCACGCAGCGGAATTCGGCTACGGCCTGCCGGCCTTCAACGTCAACAACCTGGAGCAGATGCGCGCCATCATGGAGGCCGCCGACAAGGTGAACGCCCCGGTGATCGTGCAGGCCTCCGCCGGCGCGCGCAAATACGCCGGCGCGCCCTTCCTGCGCCACATGATCCTGGCCGCGGTGGAAGAGTTTCCGCACATCCCGGTGGTGATGCACCAGGACCACGGCACCAGCCCGGACGTGTGCCAGCGTTCTATCCAGCTCGGCTTCTCCTCGGTGATGATGGACGGCTCGCTGAAAAGCGACGGCAAGACCCCGGCCGATTACGCCTACAACGTGGACGTGACCCGCACCGTGGTTAATTTCGCCCACGCCTGCGGCGTGTCGGTGGAAGGCGAGATCGGCTGCCTGGGCAGCCTGGAAACCGGCATGGCCGGCGAAGAAGACGGCGTGGGCGCCGAAGGCGTGCTGGACCACAGCCAGCTGCTGACCGATCCGGAAGAAGCCGCCCAGTTCGTCAAGGACACCGGCGTGGACGCGTTGGCCATCGCCATCGGCACCAGCCACGGCGCTTACAAATTCAGCAAGAAGCCCACCGGCGACGTACTGCGCATCGACCGCATCAAGGAGATCCACGCCCGCATCCCCAACACCCACCTGGTGATGCACGGCTCCTCCAGCGTGCCGCAGGAATGGCTGCAGATCATCAACGAGTTCGGTGGCGATCTGGGCGAAACCTACGGCGTGCCGGTGGAAGAGATCGTGGAAGGCATCAAGCACGGCGTGCGCAAGGTCAATATCGACACCGACCTGCGCCTGGCCTCCACCGGCGCCATCCGCCGCTTCCTGGCCCAGCATCCGGCCGAGTTCGATCCGCGCAAATACCTGAAAGTGTCCACCGACGCGATGCGCGACATCTGTATCGCCCGCTACGAAGCCTTCGGCTCCGCCGGTCAGGCCAGCAAGATCAAGGCGATCAACCTGGACGCCATGGCCAATAAATACCTGAAGGGCGAGCTGGCGCAGATCGTCAAGTAAAGCCAAGTTCTTCTTCTTGAATCAGCCCGCCGCGAGCGGGCTTTTTTGCGGGCGGGCGCCTAGCCACCTTGACGTATTGGAGGCCCGGCGCGGATTGCTTACACTGCGGTATCCGCTCAACTGCGCAGAGGCAGGCGATGAAACTGAATCTTTTGTATTTTGCCCGCTTGCGGGACGAGTTCGGCCTGGAGAGCGAACATTTGGACAGCGACGCGGCCACGGTGGAGGAACTGCTGGTGGAGTTGCGGCTGCGCGGCGAAGCCTGGTCGCGGGAACTGGCCGCCGACCGGGTGTTCCGCGTGGCGGTGAACCAGCAGATGGCGCGCCTGGACTCCGTTCTGAGCGACGGCGACGAAGTGGCGGTGTTTCCGCCGGTGACCGGAGGATGAGCATGGACGCGTTCACGGTGCGGGTGCAGCCGCAGCGTTTCAGCGCCGGCGTGGAAATCGACGCGCTGTCCGGCAACCCGGCCTGCGGCGCGGTGGTCAGCTTCAGCGGGCTGGTGCGCGATTACGGCGACAGCCGCGATGTGACGGCGCTGGAGCTGGAGCATTATCCGGGCATGACCGAAAAGGCCTTGGAGGCCATCGTGGAGGAAGCGCGCCGGCGTTGGCCGCTGCAGGCGGCCACCGTCATCCATCGCGTGGGGCGGCTGGCGCTGGGCGAGCCCATCGTGCTGGTGGCGGTGGCCAGCAGCCACCGCCGCGACGCCTTCGCCGCCGCGGAATTCCTGATGGACTATCTGAAGCAGGACGCGCCGTTCTGGAAAAAGGAAATCCTGGCGGACGGCCGCGAGCGCTGGGTGGAGGCCAAACACAGCGACGCCCAGGCGGCGGAACGCTGGCAATGAACCACCAGGCGCTGATTCTGGCCGGCGGCCGCGCCACGCGCATGGGCGGCGTCGACAAGGGCCTGGCGATATTGTCCGGGCGGCCGCTGCTGGCGCACGCCTTGTCCGCCTTGTCCGCGCAGACGCCGCCGCCCGAACGGGTGTGGGTCTCGGCCAATCGCAATCTGGACGTGTACGCCGGCTTTGGCTGCCCGCTGCTGCCGGACAGTCTGCCGGATTATCCGGGGCCGCTGGCCGGGGTGCTGGCGGCCTTGGAGCGCGAGGACGGCGCGGTCTGGCTGGTGATGCCTTGCGACGCGGTGCGGCTGCCGGCCGATTTCTCGCGCCGGCTGCTGGCGGAAGTGGCGAACGGCCGCCAGGCCGCCAGCGCGCGCGACCGCGAAGGCTGGCATCCCAGCCTGCTGGCGCTGGGGCCCGGCCTCCGCGCCGGGCTGGCCGCCTATCTGGCCGGCGGCGGCCGTTCCATCCGCGGTTGGCTGGCCGGTCTTAACCATGTCGAAGTCGGCTTCGACCATCTCTTTCCCAATCTCAACACCGCGGACGCGCTGGCGGCGCTGGAGGCGGAGCCGCGCGCCGACTGAGGCCGCATGGCGATTTGTTTCGCATCATGAAAGTTTTAACTCTTTGTCATTTTGTTTTGCTATAGTGCGCGCGATCGGAGCGTCCATCGCGGTCCATGGCAGTGGACGGACGTCTCCTCATTCGGTCGCGGCTGGCGGCGCCGGCGCGCGCGACAACAAACAAGACAAGGATGCGTTTCGTGAAACTGAAAACCATGAGCTTGTGCCTGGCGGCGAGTCTGGCGCTGTTCGGCTGTTCCGCCGGCTCCGGCGGCTGGGGGCCGGGCGACCAGAACACCGGCGTCTCGCGCCAGCCGGTGGCGGTGAAGATGATCGCCTTCAACGATTTCCACGGCAATCTGGACATGCCGGGCCAACTGACGGTGCCGGATCCGGCCGACCCGAGCAAGACGATCAAGATCAACGCCGGCGGCGTTGATTACCTGGCGGCCTGGGTGCAATCGCTGCGCGCCAAATCGCCCAACACCGTGGTGGTGTCGGCCGGCGATCTGATCGGCGCCAGCCCGCTGGTGTCCGGCCTGTTCCACGACGAGCCCACCATCGAGGCGATGAATCTGCTGGGCCTGGACCTCAACGCCGTCGGCAACCATGAGTTCGACGATGGCCAGCAGGAATTGCTGCGCATGCAGAACGGCGGCTGCAAGACGGGCGCGCCCACCACCTCCTGCCAGAACGGCAAGTTCGCCGGCGCCAAGTTCAAGTTTCTGGCGGCCAATGTCAAGAAAAGCGACGGCGGCACCTTGTTCCCCGCTTACGAGATCAAGAAGTTCGGCGGCATCCCGGTGGCCTTCATCGGCATGACGCTGAAAGGCACGCCGGAAATCGTGTCGCCGGACGGCATCAAGGGGCTGAGCTTCCAGGACGAGGCGGCCACGGTGAATCAGCTGATTCCGCAACTGAAACGTCAGGGCGTGTCCGCCGTGGTGGTGGTGGTGCACGAGGGCGGCTATCAAAGCGGCAATTTCAATGAATGCAACGGCGTGTCCGGCCCCATCGTCGACATCGTCAAGAAGCTGGACCCGGCGGTGAAGCTGGTGGTCACCGGCCACACCCATCAGGCCTACAACTGCGTGATCGACGGCCGCCGGGTGACCAGCGCCAAGAACTACGGTCAGTTGTTCACCGAGATCGACTTCGTGCTGGACCCGGCCACCCGCGACGTCAAGCCCGGCTCCATCCAGGCGCAGAACCGGGTGGTGGCGCGCGACATCGCGCCGCTGGCCTCGGTCAGCAATCTGGTCAAGCTGTACAAGGACTTGGTGGCCCCGGTGGCCAACCGCGTGGTGGGCCAGGCGGCGGGCGCCCTGGACCGCACTCCGTCCGCGGCCGGCGAAACCGTGCTGGGCGACGTGGTGGCCGACGCGCAATTGGCGGCCGGCGCCGCCCAGGGCGCGGTGGTGGCCTTCATGAATCCGGGCGGCGTACGCGCCGACATCCTTCCCGGCGTCGGCGGCGCTGTGACGTACAACCAATTGTTCACCACCCAGCCCTTCGGCAATGTGATGACCACGCTGACCCTGAGCGGCGCGCAGATCGACCAGCTGCTGGAGCAGCAATGGAGCGATCCGTCCAAGGTCAAGATTCTGCAAGTGTCCAAGGGATTCAGCTATAGCTGGAGCCTGTCGGCGCCGGCGGGCGCCAAGGTGGACATCGCCAGCATCAAGATCAACGGTGTGGCCATCGATCCGCAGGCCAGCTACCGGGTGCAGGTCAACAACTTCATCGCCGGCGGCGGCGACGGCTTCACCGTGCTGACCCAGGGGAGCAACCGGGTGGGCGGCGGCGTGGACGTGGACGTGCTGGAGAGCTATTTCGCCAGCGCTTCGCCAGTGGCGGTGCCGGCGCTGAACCGCATCACGCGGCTGCCTTGATGTTCCGGCGCGGCTTCAGCCGCCGCGCCGCAAACCGCCGCGGGCGTCCAGCTCGCGGTACACCCGCAGCGCCACCCAGGCGTCGTTGCCGGCGTAGGCTTGTTGCGCCGGCGTCAGCGGCAGTTTGGACCAGTTGGTGGTGGACAGCTTCTTGGATTTGCGAAAGTACTGGCCGAACAGCCGCGCCACCGCCTGCACCGCGCCGACGGTGATGCGCGCATCGTCGCTGGAGAAGTGGTCCACCAGGTCCAGCACCCGGCCGCAGCGGATGCCCAGCCGCTGTTGCAGCAGCGTCTGGTCCGAACTGAGCTCGAAGCCCACCAAGAGCCGCTGAGGGTCTTCCAGCAGGGTTTTCAGCTCCGGCGCGCACTGGCCGTCCTGCACCGGGAACAGCCAGGCGCTGTCGTCGCAGGCCAGCTGGACCAGGTGCGGACCGGTCGGTTTTTCGCCCTTGTGGAAAGTGGGGCGGGATTCGGTGTCGAAGCCCAGCTCCGCGCAGCCGGCCAGGTCCCGCAACGCGGCGGCGGCCAGCTCCGGCGTGGCGGCCAGCCGCACCTGTTCCGGCGTCAGGCCGGCGAACAGCGGCAGCGCCTTGATCTCCTCGCGAGGAATTTGTCGGGTTGGCAACATGGCGGACTCGCTGACTTGAGGGTAATTTGCAACCTTACCGCATTTAATGACGATGGTCAGGCATAAGCTGTCATATTTTTTGACGGCACCAGCAGGAGATGCCCAACAGCGGCGGCAATATCCTGTAGTATCGTCGGCATGCCTAATTCTTCACGTTATCTTGGCCGGCAGGCAATCGTCGACCGCCAGCAGCAGCTGGTGGCCTATGAACTATTGTTCCGTTCCAGCCCGGCCAATTTCGCCTTGGTGCGCGACGATCTGCTCGCCAGCGCCGAGGTGCTGCGCAACGCCTTCGGAGAGCTGGGCTGCGCGGATGTGTTGGGCCAGTTCCCCGGTTTCATCAACGCCAGCGCCGATTTGTTGCAAGATCCCATCCTGGACCAATTGCCGGCGGAGCGGCTGGTGTTGGAAATCCTGGAAACGGTGACCGTCACTCAGGACTTGCTGCAACGCATGGCCTTGTTGCGCCAGCGCGGCTTTCGCCTGGCGTTGGACGACGTGATCCACCTGGGGCCGGATCAGGCGGCGATGCTGCCGCTGGTGGACATCGTCAAAGTGGACGTGGCGGCGGTGGAAGCGGAACGCTTGCCGGAACTGATGGCGCAATTGAGCGATTTCGACGGCATCCTGCTGGCGGAAAAGGTGGACAGCCGCGAGCAGTTCGAACGTTGCCGCGCGCTGGGCTTCCATTGGTTCCAGGGCTATTTTCACGGCCGGCCGGTGGTGTTGAGCAGCGCGGACGCGCCTTAGCGCCGTTTTCGCTTCACTGCGCCTTGATCGGTTTGTGGTAGGCCAGGCTGGCGGCGCGGGTCTCCGCCACGATGCGCTCGAACTCCCCGCTGTCCTGCAAGGCCTTCAGGCCGCGATTGAAACGTTCCACCAACTCCGGGCCCTGGCGGTGCTTGCGCCAGATCACCACGTGCAGCGGCGCCACCCAGAACGATTTGCTCTGCGGCTCCAATTGCTGGGCCAGCCGCGGCTGGAAGTTGCGGGCGATCAGGTATTGGCCCACTTCCACGTCGATGGGGAATAAGTCGATGCGGCCGGCCAGCAGCTTGCGCAGATTGGTGACGTCGTCCGGCGCCATGTCCGGAATCAGGTGGCCGGCCTTGACCTGCCGATTGAACTCGTCGGAATAGAAGTTGCCGACCGTGACGCCCACCCGCGCGTGGCGCAGATTGGACAGATCGTTCCAGGGAAAACTGGCGCTGCGGCGCTGGAAAAACACCATGCGCGCATGCAACACCGGTTGGGTGAACAGCAGGTCCTGCTTGCGTTCCGGCGTCGGCGCCCAGCCGAAGCTGCCGTCCACGGTGCCGTTGCGCGCCGATTGCAGCGTGCGGTTGTTGGGGTAGTAACGGAAGGCGACGTCGACGTTGGAGCGGGCGAAGGCCTCTTTGACCAAACGCGACAAAATGCCGTCGTACGGCAGTTCCTTGCCCATATAGGGCGGCCACTCCTGGTTGGACAGGGTGATTTTCAGACGTGGCGCGGCCTGCGGCTGAGCTGCCGCCAGCAGGACTACAGCCAGGCTGCCCAGCAGCCAGCTGCGAAGTCTCATCATTTCCCCGAATCCTTGATCGATCTGTGCGCGCGGCATGCGTGCTGCCCGTGCGGAGCGCGGCGCGCGCCGTCTCCGCTCGATATTGTTGTCGGCCCCAAGGGCCTATTGCTGAATCGTAGGCAGGTTTGGCGTCCGGCGTAAAGCGCTTCCATCGCCGCGGGGTCGGCGAAGAAGCGCGGCGCCGCTTGCGCGGGCTTAGAGCCGCTAACAAAACCTCGCAGAGAACCTGAGCCAAGGCGCGCCGACGTAGGCAGTACTAGTCGTACGACAAGGAGGCGCAACGCTGGATCAGGGGTTTTGTTAGCGGGTCTTAGAGCCTGTTCAAAGTCTCGCGAGCAAAGGCGGGACAAGGCGAAAACAAGCGAAAAAGCGGAATGTACACGTGGTACATGAGCATCTTGAGCTTGTTTTCAACGCTGTATCGCCGAAGCACAGCAGACTATGAACTGGTTCTTAGCGGCCTTTCGGCGGGCTGAACAGCGCCGAGCTCGGACGCGAGGAGGCGGGCTTGCCGCGCTGACCCTGACCCTGGCCTTGCGACGAGCGCTGACCCGGCTGGCCGGTTGTGGCGTTTTTGGCCTGACCCTGTCCTTGACCCTGGCGCGGCTTGGACGCCGGCGAGCGATGGCCGTGGCCGGTGGGCTTGCTGTCCGGCTGGTGGCGCGGTTTGCCGCCGCCGCCCTGGCGTTGCGGCTGGCCGCGGCGGTTGCCGCCGCCCATCGGGATGGGTTCCGGCTTCACCGACAGATCGGCCTCGAAGCCCGGCACCGCGAAGCGCTCGATCGATTGCTTGGTGAGCTTCTCGATGTCTTTCAGGAAGCTGAACTCGTCCACGCAGACCAGCGATACCGCCTCGCCCCTGCTGCCGGCGCGGCCGGTGCGGCCGATGCGGTGCACGTAGTCTTCCGGCACATTGGGCAGTTCGAAGTTGACCACGTGCGGCAGTTGGTCGATGTCCAGGCCGCGCGCGGCGATGTCGGTGGCGACCAGCACCTGCAATTCGCCGCTCTTGAAGTCGGCCAGCGCGCGGGTACGCGCGTTCTGGCTCTTGTTGCCGTGAATCGCGGCGGCGGGGATGCCGGTCTTGTCCAGTTTTTCCGCCAGACGGTTGGCGCCGTGCTTGGTGCGGGTGAACACCAGCGCCTGGAACCAGTTGTGCTCCTTGATCAGATGGATCAGCAGATCGGTTTTGCGGTCGCGGTCCACCAGGTGGATCTTCTGATCCACCAGCTCGTTGGTGGTGTTGCGGCGCGCCACTTCCACCAGCTTGGGACTGTCCAGCAGACGATCGGCCAGGCCCTTGATCTCGTCGGAGAAGGTGGCGGAGAACAGCAGGTTCTGGCGCTTGGCCGGCAGCAGCGCCAGCACTTTGCGGATGTCGTGGATGAAGCCCATGTCCAGCATGCGGTCGGCTTCGTCCAGCACCAGGATCTCAACGCCGGACAAATCGATGTTGCGCTGGCCGGCGTGGTCCAGCAGGCGGCCGGGGGTGGCCACCAGGATGTCCAGCGGCTTGCGCAGCTCGCGGGTTTGCGGGTTGATGTTGACGCCGCCGAACATCACCATGGATTTGAGCGGCAGGTATTTGCCGTAGGTTTGCACCGACTCCTCCACCTGAGCGGCCAGCTCGCGGGTGGGCGTCAGCACCAGCGCGCGCGGACGGCCCGGCTGGGTGGACGGCTTGCCCATCAGCAGCTGCAGCAAGGGCAGGGTGAAGCCGGCGGTTTTGCCGGTGCCGGTCTGGGCCGCGGCCAGCAGATCGCCGCCTTGCAGCACTTGCGGGATGGCTTGGGCCTGGATCGGGGTGGGGGTGGTGTAACCGGTTTCGCTGACGGCGCGCAACAGGGATTCGGCCAGACCGAGGTCGGCAAAGGTGAGTGTGGACATGTTTGCTCCTGCGACGGCCTATCGCAGTATGTGCGAACCAATCCAGGCTGACGGGAAAAAGTTAGGGATGCGATGGGCGCTTCGGGATGAAGCGCGCGCGACGCGCAAAGATTGGAATTGCGCGCGAGAGGCCGGAGTTTACCTTCAAATTGTCGGTTTGGGAACTTGTCGCGGCATTGTCATATCCATTCCAACGGAATCCTGAGCCGCGAAAAGCCTTTTTGACGGCCGATATTATTAATAAATGCGAATGGGCGAACTGGTATCATGCTGTCACGCCGCCGGGGTTGAGCGCATCGGCCCGCGGCGGAGAGATGCCCTGTTTTGATGTGTCCGCCCGGCATGGGCGGCGAATAACGCAGTTCAGAGGAAATCGGTATGCCTGGATCCGCCCATAGGCTGGTCGGCTTGATCATATTGTGTCCGGCCTTGGCGCTGGCCGCCGGCAAGGGCGGGTCGGAAGGCGGCCACGGCCGCGCGGCGGAGAGCGGCAGGACCGCCGAGGACACGGCGGAGGCCAATCCGCCGGCGGCGACCGATTTCAATTGCGAAAAGCCGGGCAATCCGGTGGAGGCCATGGTGTGCCAGGACGACAGCCTGACCCGCCAGGACAATCGGCTGGAAAAGGTCTACGCCCTGGCGCTGGAACAGGCCCAGCAAGGCCGGCCGGGGGCCGAGGCCAAGCTGATCGCCGAGCAGCGCCGCTGGGTCAAAAGTCTGAAGGACTGCGTCAAGACCGAGGACATGCATATGTGTCTGGGCGACGTCTACATCATGCGCATCACCCAATTGCAGGCGGCCTGGGGGCTGGCGCCGTCGCTGACGCCCTTGCGCTATGTCTGCAAGGGCAACGCCACCCGCACCGTGCTGGCCACCTTCTATCGCACCCACCCGCCCACGGTGAAGCTGGAGTACAACGGCTCCACTGCCATTCTGCATCAGGGCCTGAGCGGCAGCGGCGCGCGTTACGCGGCGCCGGGGCTGGAACTGTGGATCAAGGGCCGCGAGGCCAGCATCACCTGGCGCGGCGAACCTTTGGACTGCTCCAGCCAGCCTTCGCCTTAAGAACCTGTTTACGATCTGCTGCGCGTCGTGAGACGTCACACGGTGAGTACCGCTTCGTACCGTGTGTACACTCCGCTTTCTCAGCCGTTTTCGCCTTGTCTCGCTCTAGCTTGCGAGATCGTAAACGCGTTTTAAGAGGCCGTTCATGGCGGCGCGCCCCGCCGTCTAGCGATTGAACGGGCGCAATGGCCGGCGGCCCCGTACAATGGCTTCTTTTTTCGCAAAGCCGGTTTCCGCATGGCCCTGTCCGCCACCATTTATAAAGCCAATCTCGCCGTATCCGACATGGATCGCGGCTATTACGCCAGTCATCAGCTGACGCTGGCCCAGCATCCGTCCGAAACCGTGGAACGCATGATGCTGCGTCTGGCCGCCTTTGCGCTCAACGCTAGCGAAACCCTGCAATTCAGCCGCGGTCTGAGCGCCGACGACGAGCCCGAGTTGTGGCAGAAAAACTATGCCGACGAGATCGAGCTGTGGGTGGAACTGGGCGAGCCCGACGAAAAACGGCTGAAGAAAGCGTGCAGCCGCGCCGAGCGAGTGGTGTTGTACAGCTACGGCGGCCGCGCCAGCGAAGTGTGGTGGCCGCAGATGGAGAACAAGCTGGCCCGGCTGGACAAGCTCAGCGTGTTTCGCGTCGAGACGGCCACGCTGGCGGAGCTGGTCGCCATCTGCCAGCGCAGCATGCAGTTGAGCGCCACCATCCAGGACGGTCAGATGTGGCTGGCCGACGAGTCCAACAATGTGCTGGTGGAGCCGCTGCGGCTCAAATAAGGCGTAGCCAGGCGCGCAGCCGCTGCAGCAAGCCCATTTGGGCCGCGCGCGGCAGCCGCGTCTTGCGTTTGAGCCAGGGCCTATCCTGATGGCGGGCCTGGGCGTAGGCGTGCAATAGCCGGCGGTGGCGCAGGGCGAGATCGCCGCGCTTCATCGCCGCGCGCTCACCAAGCGCCACCAGGCGCGCAAGGACGCTCGCCAGCCGCCATCGGGCGGGGTCCGGGCGGACGCGGCCGGAAAGCGGGCGTTGAGAATATAACGGCGCAGCGCCAAGGGCGCCGCGTCATCGTCCGGCAGATAGTCGGGAATGCCGCGCGTCGGCAGCGCGCGGCGGACGGGTTTGCTTGCGCTCATCGGCAAGGGCCTCGCAGTGGGATCTTGGCTGCATGCTAGGCTCCGGCGCGTAAAAAGCGGCTAAAGAAAGCGCGGGCGCGGATAAAAAGCGGCTAGTCGCGCCGCGGTCCGGTTCCACGTGAAACAGCGCCATGCCGCGGACCTCAGTCTGACGCGTCCAAGGTCCATTCATAGCTGCGTTCGATACAGGCCACCTCCACCCGGTATTGCCGATACCAGCGCTCCCGTCCCAGTTGCTGCGCCAGCACGTGGTCGGCATGCGCCTTCCAGGCGCGGATGCTGTTGGCGTCTGGCCAGTAGGACAAGGCGATTTCCTGGCCGTCCTCACAGGCGGAAACAAAGGCGAGGCAGCCGAAGTGCTCCATGGCCAGCCGGCGCATCTGCTGGGCGACCGCGGAGTATTCCGCATCCAGTTGCCGCGTGGCGGCGCGAAAAATCACGACATGCATGGAAAGTCTTCCTCGCATAAGGTAGGCGGTATCGGTATTGTCTCGATTGCCGGCGGCCTTGGCCAGAGCCAGTTGGACCGCCGGTGTGGAACCACCGCGGCAAGGGGAGCGAACATGAATCAGGGTTTGTTGTTGCGAGCGGCCGACGCTCGGGACGCCGAGCGGATCGCGGCGCTGCATGTCGCCAGTTGGCAACAGCATTATCGCGGCATCTTGCCGGACGAATACCTGGATTTGCGCGCCGCGGACGAACGCCTGGCCATGTGGCGGGAGCGCTTCGCCGCGCCGGGCGCGCTGTGGGTGCGGCTGGCGCTGTGGCAGGATGAGCCGGCGGGCTTTGTTTGCCTATTGCCGGACGAGGCGCCGGAGCGGGGCGTGTATCTGGATAATCTGCATGTGAAGGCCGGGCAGCAGGGACGCGGCATCGGCCGCGCGCTGATGGCGGCGGCGGCGGCGGAGGCCTTGCGCGTCGCGCCGGGGCGGCCCTTGTTTCTGTGGGCCTACCAGGCCAACCGGGACGCCTGCGCCTTTTACCGGGCGCTGGGCGGCGAGGCGTCCTCGCCTTGCGAGGTGGACACCGTCGGCGGCCGGCGCGCGCTGGCGCTCAGCTATCAGTGGGACGATCCGTCCTGCTTGCTGTAATGCCGGTTTGCGCCGCGGCAACACCTGATCGCGCAGTCGTTTTACAATGGCGCGATGTCTACCCTCAACTATTTGCAGCATTATCCCGCCGCCTTGCTCGGCCAGGTGCAGGCGCTGCTGGATTCCGGCCAGCTGGGCGCCTGGCTGGCGCGCAAGTATCCGGAAAGCCACGATGTGCAGACGGACAAGGCGCTGTATCAGTACGTGTCCGAGATCAAGCTGCGTTATCTGAAGAACGCCGCCTTGCCGGCCAAGGTGAGGTACGACAGCCAGCAGCACCCGGTCAAGGGCACGCTGGGCACCAATACCTTTGTGTCGCGGGTGCAGGGCGGCAAGCTGAAGACCAAGAACGAAATCCGCGTCGCCGCGCTGTTTCGCGACGCGCCCTTGCCCTTCCTGCGCATGATCGTGGTGCATGAGCTGGCCCACCTGAAGGAGAAGGACCACAATAAGGCCTTCTACCAGCTGTGCTGCCACATGGAACCGGACTACCACCAGCTGGAGTTCGACATGCGGGTGTGGCTGACCTGGAGAGAAAGCCAGACGGCCTGATCTGCGTTTCCCGCATTGACAACAGCCCGGCTTTGCCGGGCTGTTCGCGTTGAGGGGCGGGTTATTTCTTGGTGATGAGCTGATCAAACACGCCGCCGTCGGCGAAGTGTTTGTGCTGGGCGCCGCGCCAATCGCCGAAAGTGTCTTTCAGCGTGAACAGCTTGACCTTGGGGAACTGGCCCGCGTATTGCGCGGCGATCTTGGCGTCGCGCGGCCGGTAGTAGTTCTGCGCGGCGATGGTCTGTCCCTGCGGGGTGTACAGGAACTTCAGATAGGCTTCGGCCAACTTGCGATTGCCTTTCTTGTCGGCCACCTTGTCCACCACCGCCACCGGCGGTTCGGCCAGGATGGACAGCGAAGGGGTGACGATGTCGAATTTGTCCGGACCCAGTTCCTTCACTGCCAGCACCGCCTCGTTTTCCCAGGCCAGCAACACGTCGCCCAAGCCGCGCTGGGCGAAGGTCAGCGTCGCGCCGCGCGCGCCGGTGTCCAGCACCGGCACATGCTTGTACAGTTCGCCGACATAGGCGCGGGCCTTGGCCTCGTTGCCGCCGGGCTGCTTCAGCGCGTAGCCCCAGGCCGCCAGATAATTCCAGCGCGCGCCGCCGGAGGTTTTGGGATTGGGCGTGATCACCTGGATGCCGGGCTTGATCAGATCGCCCCAGTCGCGGATGCCCTTGGGGTTGCCCTTGCGCACCAGGAACACGATGGTGGAGGTGTAGGGCGAGCTATTGTCCGGCAGCCGGCTTTGCCAGTTCTTGGGCAGCAGGCCCTGGTCCGCCAGCACGTCGATGTCGTAGGCCAGCGCCAGCGTGGCCACATCGGCTTCCAGGCCGTGCTGGATGGCCAGCGATTGCTTGCCGGAGCCGCCGTGCGATTGCTTGATGGCGACGTCGCCGCCCTGTTTCTTCCATTGCTCGGCGAAAGCCTTGTTGACGTCCTGATACAGCTCGCGGGTGGGGTCGTAAGAAACGTTGAGCAGCTCGGCGGCCAGCAGCGGCGCGGCGGCGCCGAACAGGGCGAGAGACAGCAGGGCGTGGCGGAAGGTATGACGTGGCATGGCGGTGTCCTGAGGAGGCAAGCGATGAATGCATCTAATCAGAAATGTTTTAGCGCCAGAAGTGATTGTTTTTTATCTTTAAATTCCAAATAAGTCTATGTAATGGCGCGATCTTTTAGAGGAATCGGGAATAAGTTTCTCGTTCAATATCATTTCCAAGAATATCAAAGTCATTCTACAGTGCGAGTTCCCCCTTTGAGGAGCTGAGCGATGGAACCTTCGCTGGCGGATTTCGACTTGATCATTCAGCCCGGCTGGCGCAACTCCGGCCCGCGGCACTGGCAAAGCCATTGGCAACGCCGCTTGAACGCCGCGCGGGTGGAGGTGGGCGATTGGGACGCGCCGCAGCTGGATGACTGGCTGCGGGGTTTGGATCAGGCGCTGGATCGGACGCGCAAGCCGGTCATCGTCATCGCCCACAGCCTGGGTTGCGTGGCGGTGGCGCATTACGCCCAGCGCCATCCGCGGCGGATCGCCGGCGCCTTGCTGGTGGCGCCGGCGGACGTGGAGCGGCCCTTCGTGCCGCGCGAGCTGATGGGCTTTGCGCCGACGCCGCGCCAAGCCCTGCCGTTTCCCGCCAGAATGGTGGCGAGCAGCAATGATCCCTTCTGCAAGACCCCGCGCGCGGCGCGGCTGGCCGGTTACTGGCGCGCGCCCATCGCCTGGCTGCGCCAGGCCGGCCACATCAATGTGGAGTCCGGCCACGGGCAGTGGGAGGAGGGCTGGCTGCAGCTGGATTTGCTGGCGCAAAGGGTGAGGGCCAGCTTGAACCAGGCGGCTTGAGAAGCGGTTGACTGTCTGCCGCCTTGCGGCGGGCGATAGCGGGCTCGCCTATCCGCGGCTTCGGCCGCAAGGCCTTGCATCGCCCTGGCTCGGCGGCGCCGAGTCCGGTTTCGTAGCGGGGTCGGCGTGATCTAAACTGGGGTGACACGCATCTAACCATCCTGGGTGGCCATGAGATCGAGCCGATTCCTTGCCTGTTGCTGGCTGTCCCTGGCCGGAGCCGTTTACGCCGCGCCCTTGAGCCGCATCGGCATCTCCGTGGGAGCGCTGGACAACCCTTTCTACCAGATCGTCGCGCGCGGCGCGCTGAACGAGGCGCGCGCGGCCAATCCCAATGCGCAAGTCACCACCCTGTCCGCCAATTTCAGCCTGGAGCGTCAGGAGGAACAAGTGCGGCAGCTGCTGCGCCAGCAGGTGGAGCTGATCCTGCTGGTGGCCGCGGACAGCAAGGCGGTGGCGCCGCTGGTGCGGCTGGCGCATCAGGCCGGGGTGCGGGTGGTGGCGGTGGACGTGGACGCGCCCGGCGCCGACGGCACGGTCAAATCGGACAATGTCCAGGCCGGCGCGCTGGCTTGCCGTTATCTGGCGGAGCGGATGCGCGGCCGCGGCGCGCTGGTGATTCAGAGCGGTCCGCCGGTGTCTTCGGTCTGGGACCGGGTGGCCGGCTGTCGCCGCAGTCTGGCCGCTTTTCCCAAGATCCGGCTGCTCAGCCACCAGGAAAGCGGCTTGGCGTCCAGCTGGGGCGGCAAGCGGCTGATGGAGCGGCATCTGCGGCGCTACCCGGAGATCAACGGCGTGTTCGCCAGCAACGACCGCCAGGCGCTGGGGGCGGAGCAGGCGGTGAGGGAGGCGGGGCGCAAGGAGGTGATGATAGCCGGCGTGGACGGTTCACCGGACATCGAGAAGGCGCTGCGCGGCGATAGCCAGATCGTGGCGTCCTCCAGCCAGGCCCCGTACGCCATCGGCGTGGAGGCGGTGAAGCTGGGCCGTCAATTGCTGGACAATCCCAAAGCCAAGCCGCGCACGGTGACGGTGCCGGTGCAGCTGATCACCCGCGCCAATATCGGCGCCTATCAGGGTTGGCAGAGTCAGCTGCCGCCGGCGCCCGCGGCGGCGCGCTAGGAGACGGCTCCCGGTCTTTTTTGACCTGCGGCGGCGGCGGTGTCACACTGCCGGTGTTTCCGCGTCGGCCTGGCCGACGCCAGCTGTTTCCAACTCAAGCCAAAGGATTCCACATGTTCGCATCACGCCCGCTCAAAGCCGGCCTGGCCGCCCTGGCGCTGACTTTGCCGCTGCTGGCGCACGCCGACGCCGCCCAGGACGCCGCCGTCAAAGAGTTGTCCGCCACGCTGAACCTGAACAATATGCTGCCGGAGCTGGCGCAGCGCACCACCGCCAGCGCCATGCCGCTGCTGCAGGAATACTTCGTCAAGAACAAGATCAAGCTGAGCGAAGCCCAGCAGAAAAAAGCGCAGGAAGGCTTCAAGACCTACGGCGAGAACGTGCACAAGCTGGCCAGCGATTACTTCGGTTCCAGCGCGGCCAAGCAGCAGTTCGAACAGACCGTGGCCAAGGCCTACAGCGCTCAGTTCAGCGCCGACGAACTCAAGCAGATCAACGTGTTCTACAAGACCGCCGCCGGTCAGAAACTGCTGAAGCAGCAGCCGCAGATCATCAACACCATCGCCGGCGATACGCTGAAGGCCGCCGAGCCGGTGCTGCTGCCCAAGATGCGCGCCGCCGCGGAAAGCTTCGGCAAGAGCGTCGCCAAGAAATAAGCGAAGACGCGTAGTGCGATCCAAGCCGCCCAAGGGCGGCTTTTTGCTTGTCCGCGCGCCAGCTTGGTGCCGCGGCGCACCATTCCGGTTCAGTTCAGCATCAGGCTGAGCCGGCGCGCGGTATCCACCGCGGCCTCCGCTTGGCTGGATTCTTCCTGCCATACCCAGACATTGTGGGTCGGGTCCAGCGCCTCGACCAGCCACAGGCGGCCGCCGCCGCCCAGCGCCACCTGGCGCGCGCGCACCGGCCGGCGATAATTGAACATCACCACCTCGCTGGCGGCGGCGGGCGTTTGGCGCGAAAACAGTTTCATGGCGGGCCTCGCGGCGGGAGTGGACGATGCCTGCGACGCTGCAAGACTCGTGCCAACGCCTGGACGGCGCAGCGGCTATAACGTGTTTATCGACACGGATTATGTCATTCAAATGATCAGATCGGGCTTGTTGTTATGGTTGCTGGCCGGACTGGCGGCGGGCGCCGCCGCCGCGCCGCCGCGCCAGGTGGTGGTCTTGGTCGACAACGGCTATCCGCCGTATTCCTACGAGAAGGACGGCCGGGCGGAGGGCGTTTACAACGAGGTGCTGCGCGCGGCCTCGCAGCGTTTGAGCGACTATCGCATCGATCTGCGGCCGGTGCCGTGGAAGCGCGGCCTGTCCGAGCTGGAAGCCGGCCGCGCGCCGGCGCTGTCGCCGCCATATTACCGGCCGGAGCGCGACTACATGGGATATTCGGCGCCGTTCTGGCAGGAGCAGCTGGCGGTGTATTGCCGGGCGGAGATCATGCGCGCGCCGCGTCCGCACTGGCCGGCAGACTTTGTGGGCCTGCGCTTCGGCAACAACGCCGGTTTCCGTCCCGGCGGCAAGGCGTTCTGGCTGGCGGTGCAGCGCGGCGACATCCAGCTGGACGAGGCGCCGGACACCCAGGGCAATCTGCTGAAGCTGATCAATGGCCGCACCGACTGTTATTTGAACGACAAGCTGTCCATTCTCTACGTGCTGGAGCGCTTGCAGCGGCGCGGCGCGATCAGCCCGGAGCAGCGCGGCGAACTGGTGGCGGCGGCCAGCCTGAACGGCGAGCAGGCCTATGTCGGCTTCACCAAGCACGGCCAGCAGCGTTTTCCCTATCTGGACGATTTCATCCGGCAGCTGAACGCCGTCTTGGAGCAGATGAAGCGCGAGGGGCGGATTGCCGCCATTGTGGAGCAGACGCTGCGCGCCGCGCCGCCGTAGCCGCGGTTCACCGCCGCGTCCGGCCGCCGGTTTTGACAGCCGCGACGGCCGGTTTTAGCATGGCTCGGTTGCCTAAGGGAAAGCAAGCATGGAAAACCGCAAACTGGCGGTATTGATCGACGCGGACAACGCGCAGTCGGCGCTGATCGCCGAATTGCTGGCCGAGGTGGCCAAATACGGCACCGCCGTGGTCAAGCGCGCCTACGGCGACTGGACCACCAGCCAGCTGAAGGGCTGGAAGGAAGTGCTGCACCAGTACGCGATTTCGCCGATCCAGCAGTTCGCCTACACCAAGGGCAAGAATTCCACCGACTCCGCGCTGATCATAGACGCGATGGACCTGCTCTACACCGGCAATTTCGACGGCTTCTGCCTGGTGTCCTCCGACAGCGATTTCACCCGGCTGGCCACCCGGCTGCGCGAATCCGGGCTGATGGTGATCGGCCTGGGCGAACAGTCCAAGACGCCGCGGCCCTTCATCGCCGCCTGCGACAAATTCGTGTTCACCGAGATTCTGCGGCCGGAGCCGGCGGCGGCCAAGAGCGCGGTCGACAAGCCCAAGACGCGCAGCGCGCGCAGCCGCGCCAAACCGCAGCCGGAGAAGGAGCGCCATCCGCTGCAGGACATGTTCACCAATGCGATCGAGGCGGTGTCGCGCGACAGCGGCTGGGCCGAGCTGTCGGTGGTGGGCACTTATCTGGCCAAGAACGACCCCTCGTTCGACCCGCGGGTTTACGGTCATTCCCGGCTGTCGCAGATGGTGAAAAAGCTGGACTTCCTGACGGTGCAGGAAAGCCGCAACGGCTCCAAACTGCATTGCGAGATCCGGCTCAAACAGGACGGGGAATCCGTGCTCGCGGCGCCCGTGATAACGCCGCCCGCGGCGGAGCCGACGCCGGAGACGCCGGTGCGCAAGAAGCGCAGCCCGCGCAAAAAGCCGGCTGCTGCCGGCTGAACCGGCTGCTGGTACACTGTTTGCATTCCTAAAGAACGTGTTTACGATCTCGCGAGCTAAGGCGAGCTAAGGCGAGACAAGGCGAGACAAGGCGAGACAAGGCGAGACAAGGCGAGACAAGGCGAGACAAGGCGAAAACAGCTGAGAAAGCGGAATGTACAGGTGGTATATGAGCATTTCGAAGTTGGTTTCAACGCGGTATCGCCGACGCGCAGCAGATCGTAAATAGGTTCTAAGGATCCGCGTCGGCGTCCGTGCCCGCGATCCAAACAACAAGCCACATCAGCAAGGGACAGAACATGATTATCCGCGACGCCACGCTGGAAGACCTGGCGGCGATACTCGATATCTACAACGAGGTCATCGCCACCACCACCGCCATCTACAACGACGATCCGCTGTCCGCCGGCGAGTTCGCCGTCTGGTTCCAGGACCGCACCGCCGCCGGTTATCCGGTGCTGTTGGCCGAGGAAAACGGCAAGATCCTGGGCTTTTCCAGCTTTGGCGATTTCCGCGTCAAGCCGGGCTACCGCTTCACCGTGGAACACAGCGTGCATCTGTCCGCCGACGCGCGCGGCAAGGGCATAGGCACCGCCTTGGTGCAAGCTCTGTTCCCGCGCGCCAAGGCGCTGGGCAAACACACCATGGTGGGCGCGGTGGACGCCGCCAACGCGGGCTCTATCCGCTTCCATGAAAAATTGGGTTTCCAGCAGGTGGGCATGCTGCCGCAGGTGGGGTTCAAGTTCGGCCGCTGGCTGGACCTGGTGTTCTTGCAGCGCTTCATCGACGGCGCCAGCGAGGGTCCGGCGGCGTCCTGAGCCTGAAATGAGAAGCGCCGCAGATGACTGCGGCGCTTGCTCGTGCTTTTTACCACTGTCGAACGCAGTGTTTTCTTGATATTTCTCTATTCACCCTTGTACGACTTAGCGCACCTCTGCAACGATATCCCTACTGAACACCTTTTCGCAATACTTGCATTTCATTTTTGTGTCGCGCGCCTGGGGTTTGACGTAGAAAAAGCTGGTCACCGGCTCATTGTGCGAGACGCAATTGGAGTTGGGGCAGGAGAAGATGCCTTCGATGGTGTCCGGCAGCGCCAGCTTGTGTTTCTTCACCACTTCGAAATTGTCGATCACGTTGACGGTGGCCTGCGGCGCGAACAGCGCCAGCTCGTTGGCCTGCTCCTCCGATAGTGCGATGTTCTCCACCTTGATGATGTCCTTGGCGCCCATGTGGCGGCTGGACAGGTTCAGGCCCACGGTGACGCGCTCGCCGGTTTCGCTGAGCTTGAACAGGCGCAGGATGATCAGGCCCTGGCCGGCCGGGATGTGGTCGATGACGGTGCCTTGCTTCAGCGCTTCTACGGTGCGGGTGTATTGCATGATGGTTTCCTTTTCCTGAATCAGACGGTCTCGTTCAACACCAGCGACAGCAGCGCCTGGCGCGCGTAGACCCCGTTCTTGGCCTGTTCGAAGTAATAAGCGTGCGGCGTGGCGTCCACGCTGGTTTCGATCTCGTCGACGCGCGGCAGCGGGTGCAGAATCTTCATATTGGTGCGGGCGCTGTGCAGCATGTCGGCGCGCAGCACGAACTTGCCCTGGATTTTCTTGAACTCGGCCTCGTCGAAGCGCTCGCGCTGCACCCGGGTCATGTACAGCACGTCCACTTGCGGGATCACGTCGTCCAGGCTGCCGACCACGGTGTACTGAATGCCTTTTTCGTCCAGCTCTTCGCAGATGTAGTCCGGCATCGCCAACTGCTCCGGCGACACGAAGTAGAAGCGCGCGCCGAACAGCGACAGCGCCTGGGTCAACGAATGCACGGTGCGGCCGTATTTGAGGTCGCCGACGAAGGCGACGGTGAGGTTTTCCAGCGTGCCCTGGGTTTCGCGGATGGTGAACAGGTCCAGCAGGGTTTGGGTCGGGTGCTGGTTGGAGCCGTCGCCGCCGTTGATGATGGGCACCTCGGAGAATTCGCTGGCCAGCCGCGCCGCGCCTTCCTTGGGATGGCGCATCACCACCGCGTCGGTGTAGGACGCGATGATCTTGATCGAATCCGCCAGGGTTTCGCCCTTTTTGGCGCTGGTGTTGCCGCCGTCGGCGAAGCCGATGACGCTGCCGCCCAGCCGTTGCACCGCGGTCTCGAAGGACAGCCGGGTGCGGGTGGACGGTTCGAAGAAACAGCTGCCCACCAGCTTGTCCTTCAGCAGGTCGTTGCGCGGCTGTTGTTTCAGGCGGGCTGCCGTGGCCACCACCAGCTCCAGTTCCTCGCGGCTGAAGTCCGGTATGGAAATGATGTGTTTGCGGTAGAGGGGGTTGGCCATGGTCGCGTCCTTTCAATATTGGCTTTATGAGTCGCGGGTAAAAAAAAAGCCCCTGGCATCAGGAGCTTGTTTTATTACTGCGTCGGGGTCCGGGAACGGCAAGGCCTCGCGCCAACGCCAGATCGCCGCCGTGGCGGGCGGTGCGTCGTGCGGGAAGCGTCGTTGCGTGGTTCATTGCCTATGGTCCGAACAAAACTGCGGGATTGTAATCCCAATTCCGGATCGGCGGTAAGACCCGTGTCGCATTTATCGAAATTGATGGCAGAAAAGGGACACTTCCGCGCGCGCAGCAGACTATGAACAGATCCTCAGCGCAGCGCGTATTTGATCCCCAGGCCCAGAAAGCAGACGCCTAGCAGGCGGTTGAGCAGCTGGCGGCCGCCGGGGGCGAACGCGCGGCGGCGCAGATGGCCGGCCAGCCACACCAGCAGCGCCAGATAGAGCATATTGATCAGGCAGAACACCGCGGCCAGCAGCGCGAAGCCGGCCGGGCCGGCGCGGCCGGCATCCAGGAATTGCGGGAAGAAAGCCATGAAGAACAGGATGGCCTTGGGGTTGGCCAGGGTGATCAACAGCGAGCGGCGGAAGCAGGCGCCGGCGCTGCGCGGCGTCGGCGCGGCCACGGCGGCGGCTCCGCCGCCGCGGCGGAACAACAGTTTCGCGCCCAGCCAGGCCAGATAGAGCGCGCCGGCGTAGCGCAGCAGCTCGAACCAGCCGGGATGGGCGGCCAGCAGCGCCGCCACGCCGCCGCCGGCCAGCGCGATCAGGATCAGATCGCCGGCCAGCAGCCCGGCCTGGGCCGCGTAGCCGGCGCGCAGTCCGCCGCTGCCGAGCGCGCCGAGGATGGACAGGGTGCCGGCTCCCGGCGTGACCACCAGCAGCAGCGAGGCGGCGACAAACGGCCACCAGTCGATTTCAATCATCGGGCTTTTCCTTTCGTCGTCCGGCGGCTCAGGTGCGGAAATCGCCCACCAGCGCTTCCAGCCGCGCCGACAGTTCGCGCAGATGGCCGACCGAGGCGGCCACCTGGCGCACCACGTCGCTATTGCTTTGCGCCATGCTGCTGATGCGCTCCACGTTCTGGGCGATCTCCAGGCTGGCCGCGGATTGCTCGCGGGTGGAGGAGGCGATGTCGACGATGCTGCCCACCAGGCCGTGGCTGCGGTCCAGCACGGTCTGCATCGCCTGGTTGGCGTCTTCGGCGATGGAGACGCTGTTGCCCACCAGCTGGCTGCTCTTTTGCACATCGCTGACCGCGTCGCGGGTTTCCTGGCCGATGGCGTTGACGATGCGGCTGATCTCCACCGTGGCCTCGGCGGTGCGGCCGGCCAGATTGCGCACCTCGTCCGCCACCACGGCGAAGCCGCGACCCATCTCGCCGGCGCGCGCGGCTTCGATCGCCGCGTTCAGCGCCAACAGATTGGTCTGGTCGGCGATGTCCTTGATCACGTTGACGATGGTGCTGACTTCGGCCGAACGCGCGCCCAGGCCGTTCACCCGTTCCGCCAGCGCGTGCATATTGTCGGTCATGCGGCGGATTTCGGCGGTGACCTGGTTGACGGTGGCGACGCTCTGTTCGGTCAGGCTGCCGGTCTCCCGCGCGGTGCTTTCCGCCAGCTGCGCGGTGTTGGCGATGTGCTGCACGCTGACGGTCACTTCCTCCACGCCGGCCGCGGTGGCGCTGGCCGCGTCCGATTGCGAGGCGGAGGCGCTTTCCACCTGGCGCGCGGACTCCTGCAAGGACACCGCGGCGGCGGTGACCGCCTGGCTCTGCTCGCGCACTTCCACGAACATGTCGCGCAGGCTGGCGATGAAGCGGTTGAAGGCGTCGGCGGTGCGGCCGATTTCGTCGCGGTTGCGGATCGGGATGCGGATGGTCAGGTCGCCCTTGCCGGAGGCCAGTTGTTCCATGGTGGCGGCCAGGTGGTTCAGCGGCCGGGTCAGCGCGCGCACCACGCCGGCCAGCACCAGCAGGATCAGCGCCAGCGCCACCGCGCCTATCAGCACCGCGGTCAGGCTTTGCCGGCGCGCGTCGGCGGTGATGGCGGCGGTGGGGATGCTGACGCCCAGCGTCCAGAACTGGCCGGTATTGGCCACTTTCACCGGGTGGAAGAAGTGGGTGAAGCCGCCGGCCTCGTAGACGAAGTCCTCGCCCTGCTTGATCTTGCCCAGATAGGGCGTCAGCGGGCTGTCCTTGGGCGCCGGCTTGCCCAGCAGGCCGGCTTCCGGATTCACCACGTAGAGGCCGCCTTCGGACAGCATGCTGACGTAGCCGGTTTCATACAGCCGGATCTGGCCGAATTTCTTTTGCAGGTCGTCCAGCGCGATGTCGGTGGCCGACACGCCCAGCATTTTGCCGGCGGCGTCCTTGATCACCACGGCCAGCGAGCTTTCCAGGATCTTGCGGTTCTGCACTTCGTAGGGGTAGGGCTCGGTGATGGTGTCGCGGCCGCGCTGCTTGGGCACGTAGTAGAAATCGCCCCAGCCCGGTTTTTCGTAGTCGGGCTGATAGCTTTCCGGGTGCTCCTTGAACTTGGGGAATTCCTTGACCCGGTCCGCCGACATCATCACGTCCATCTGCGCCTTGCCCTTGTCGTTCTTGGTGACGTAGGGCTGGTAGCGGCCGGTGGGGTCGTGGCGCGGCCAGTCCATGCGGAAGCCGTTGTCGTTGCCGTCGAAGGCGTTGGGCTCCCACAGCATCCACAGGCCCACCGATTGCGGCGCGTTGTCCAGCATCTGCTGTATCGTGTTGTCGGTGTGCTTGCGGTCCGGGTGGGCGACGCGCTGTATGCCCTGCACCGCGTCGGCCAGGTGGCGCGGCAGGGTGAAGTTGCGCGCGAAGTCGCTTTCCGCGTCCTTGGCGTAGCTGCTGGCCTGTTCCGAGGCCAGCTTGTAGCCCTGGTCCACCGCCGAGCTGTAGCTCTGCCAGGCGATCAGGCCGATCATGACGGCGAAGCCGACGGCGATGGCGGCGGCGGCCACCAGGATGATGCGGGTGCTCAGGCGGCCCCATTTCTGCTGTTCCATTCTTCTTTCCCCAATACCTTGCGAAGCTTGTTATAGGGCGGTCTGCCGCGGCAGCGCGCGAGCGGAGGCGAAGCCCGGCGTCTTGCCCTTATTTATAGACATTAAAGCCAGAGGCTCGCGCCGGTCCATGCCGATGCGTTAAAAGCGGGCCGCCGCGCGGCGGAACGTGGGGAGCGCGCCACAAGGGCCGCGGCGGCAATATTTACAGCCGCGTGACAAGCGACGGCGCGCCGCGTTATCTAGCAGGCTTTGCGCGAGCTTGACGGTGAATTCGCATGTCATGCGAGGCCGCTAATTTGGCCGCCGGGCTAATGGTATACCTTGCAAATGCCGATAGCGGAGTTGATGCTGAAGAAAGGCGCGCCCAAGCGGCATCGGGCGGGCCGGTCCATTTGCGCCGGCGATATCGGCCGGCGAGGTCCCGGTGACAGGGTGGCGGAGACGCATGCGCGCGGCCGGCGGCACAGGCGCGCGGCGGGATAAAGAGCACAGAATGATCAAGTGCATAGAAGTGGCCGATCTTAAGGTGGGCATGTACATCCACGACTTGAACTGCGATTGGATGTCGCACCCCTTTTTGCTTAAGCGTTTTCTGGTCAAGGACGAGGAAGAGATCCGCAAGATTGCCGACTCCGGCATTCACGAGGTGTACATAGACACGCGCAAGGGGATGGACTTGCCCTCCGCGCCCACCGCCACCGAGGTGAAGAAGCAGCTGGAGGAGCAGATCCGCGAGTTCGGCAGCAACGAGACCATCCTGGAGCGGCAGGTGGAGGCCGGCGCCGAGTTCGGCCGCGCCCAGCTGATCCACAGCGAAGCCAACCAGATCATCCAGGGCATTCTCAAGGACGTGCGCCTGGGCAAGCAGGTGGAGCTGGAGATGGTGGAGCCTTCGGTGAGCAAGATGACCTCGTCCATCCTGCGCAACGGCGGCGCGCTGCTGTCGCTGTGCCGGATCAAGGACAAGGACAATTACACCTTCCAGCATTCGGTCAGCGTCGGCGCCTTGATGGTCAGCTTCTGCAACGCGATGGGGATGAGCAAGGAGGTGATTCATCACGCCGGCATCGGCGGCATGCTGCACGATATCGGCAAGATGAAGATTCCGGACCGCATCCTCAACAAGCCGGGCAAGTTGACCGAGCAGGAGTTCTCGGTGATGAAGTGCCATGTGGTGGAGAGCAAGCAGATCCTGCTGCAAACCACCGGCATTTCCGAAACCGCGGTGCTGGTGGCGGCCCAGCACCATGAGCGCCACGACGGCAGCGGCTATCCGGCCGGGCTCAAGGGCGAGGAGATCTCACAACTGGGGCAGATGGCGGCCATCGTCGACGTCTACGACGCGCTGACTTCGGACCGTTGCTACCACAAGGGCATGGCGCCCACCGACGCCTTGCGCAAGATCTACGAGTGGTCCAAGTTCCACTTCAATCCGCAGCTGGTGCAGGCTTTCATGCGCAGCATAGGCATTTATCCGATCGGCACCCTGGTGCGCTTGGAGAGCGGCCGGCTGGGCGTGGTGGTGGAGCAGAACGAGAGCAATCTGATCTCGCCCAAGGTGAAGGTGTTCTTCAGCACCAAGAGCAATGTCTACATCCCGCCTGAGATGGTGGACTTGTCGCGAGGCATGGGCTTCGGCGGCGGCGACCGCATCGTCAAGCATGAGTCGCCGGACAAGTGGAAGATAGATCCGCTGCGTTTCCTATAGCGGGGCGGAGCGCCCCGCGCCGCTCAGGCTAGCGGTAATCCCCCCACACGGTCTGTATCGCCGCCACCGCGGCCAGCGCCGCGGTTTCGGTGCGCAGGATGCGCGGCCCCAACTTCAGCGGCGTCCAGCCGGCGTCCAGCGCCGCGGCCTCTTCGCGGGCTGAGTAGCCGCCCTCCGGCCCGGCCATCAGCCAGGCGCGCGCGGGCGCGGCGGCGATGTCGGCCAGGCGCTGGGTGCCCGCCGGCGACAAAATCAGCCGCGCGTCGGCGGCCGGCGGCTGTTTCAGCCATTGCTCCAGCGACAGGATGGGCAATACTTGAGGAATGGCGTTGCGGCCGCTTTGCTCGCAGGCGGAAATCACGATCTCCTGCCAGCGCGCCACGCGCTTGTCGGCGCGCTCGCCGGACAGCTTGACGATGGAGCGTTCCGCGGCGATGGGCTGAAACGCGGACACGCCCATCTCCACGCCTTTTTGCAGGGTGAACTCCATTTTGTCGCCGCCGGAAATGGCCTGGGCCAGGCCCAGCCAGATCGGCGTTTCACGTGAAACCTCGTCGAAGCCTTCGATGCGGCAGTGGGCGTCGCGTTTCATCACCGCGTCCAGCGTGGCGGAATACTCGCCGCCGCGGCCGTTGAACAGGGTGACGGCGTCGCCGGCATTGAGCCTCAGCACCTGGACATGGCGCACCACGGTGTCGGGCAAGGCCAGCGTTTGGCCGACGCTAAGGTCGGCGTCAATGTAAAACCTGGGCATGACGTATTGAAAGTCGCTGTTGATACCGGTATTTTGCTTTGTTTGCTGCGATTGCAGCAAATGGGATTGCAGCGGCCTTGGGGGAAAACGAATGCAGGTGCTGGAACAGGTGATGCAGGTGCTCAGGGAAGTGGCGCGCGACGAGGTGATGCCGCGCTTTTTGCGCGTGGGCAAAAGCCGCAAGGACGACGGCACGCTGTTCACCGAGGCCGACATGGCTTGCCAGCAGGCGCTGCAGGCCGCTTTGCCGCGCATTCTGCCTCACCCGGTGCTGGGCGAGGAGATGGAATTGGCCGAGCAAGACCGGCTGTGGGCGGAAAACCAGGACGGCCTGTGGGTGGTGGACCCGATAGACGGCACCACCAACTTCGTCAACGGCCTGCCGTATTTCGCCATCTCCGTCGGCCTGATGGTGGGCGGCAAGAGCCGCTTGGGCGTGATCTACAACCCGGTGTCCCAGGAAATGTTCTACGCCAGCCGCGGCGAGGGCGCTTATCTGAACGGCCAGCGCCTGCCCTTGAAAACCGTGGTCAACACCATGTGCGACGCCATCGCCAGCGTGGAGGTCAAATACCTGCGCTCCGGCAAGCTGGCCGCGCGCATCGGCAGCACCTGCCCCTGCGGCAGCCTGCGCAATCTGGGCTCCAGCACGCTGGACTGGTGTTATCTGGCGGCCGGCCGCTACGATCTTTATCTGCACGGCGGCCAGCGGCTGTGGGATTACGCCGCCGGCGCGGTGATCCTGGAAGAGGCCGGCGGTCAGATCGCCAGCCTCAACAGCGACGACTACTGGAGCGACGTGATCTGGAAGCGCTCCGCCATCGCCGCGCTGAATCCGGAGCTGTTCTCCCAATGGCACCGCTGGGTGCGCGCCAACCAATAGCCCGGCTTCAGCCGCGGAACATGAAATAGACCGCGCCCACCAGGCACAGCCCGGCCCAGACGTAATCCCAGCGGAAGGGCTGGTTCATGTAAAACACCGCGAACGGTATGAATACCGACAGCGATATCACTTCCTGAATGATCTTCAGCTGCGACAAGCTCATCGCGCCGTAGCCTATGCGGTTGGCCGGCACCTGCAGCAAATACTCGAACAAGGCGATGCCCCAGCTGGCCAGCGCGGCCAGCCACCAGGGCTTGGACGACATGTCCTTCAGGTGGGCGTACCAGGCGAAGGTCATGAACACATTGGACAACACCAGCAACAGCGGCGTCAGCAGATAGGGCGAGAGATTCATGATGCGCGCTCAGCGGCCGGCGTTCCAGTTGGCGACGGCTTCTTTCTTGTTGTCGGCCTGAGCGCCGATGGCGCCGCAGTTGCCGTTGTCCGGATAGCGGCTGCATTGCACCCAGAAGCGGCGGGAGCCGGCCTTGACCAGCAGGGCGGGCGCGCCGCATTTGGGGCAGGGCTTGAGGACGGTTTGCGGGGCTTGGTTCATGGCGGGATGTCCGGCTAAAACCGGCATCTTACCGCAAGACGCCGCGCCGCAAAGCCGGCCGCCGCGCGCGGGCGGCGGCCGAAGGACGGGAGCGGCGCTCGCCGTCCCCGCGCGGGCGCGTCTTGGCTTAAGGGACGCTGCGCAGTTTTGTTAGCGGCTTTTAGCGGCGCGCCTTCAGCGCCGCCGCGGCCGAAACCGCCGGATCCGCCGCCTTGACGAAGTTGGCGACGTAGCCGCCCAACAGCTTATGGGTGTGGGTGGTGGGGTGCAGCACGTCCCAGAACACGAAGGCGTCCGGATTGCCGCATTCCGCGCGCGGTTTCTGCTCCCAGATATAGGGCAGGCTGGCGTTGCCGGCGATGTCCAGGCAGGACTGGGTGGCGTTGCTGACCTGGTACTTGGCCGGGTTGTCGAGCAAGTCGTCGAACAGGGTGTTGCTGTCGAACAGGTTCAGCTTCAGCGTGCTGCCGTACTTCTGTTGCAATTGCGTCACCAGCAGCGCCAGTTTTGCGTTGTAATCGCGCACCTGTGGCGCCAGCGCGGCGGCCTTGCCGCTGGCCTGGGCCGCCGGAGTGCGGGCCAGATTGGGCAGGTTCAGCACCACGATGTGGCGCGCGCCGGCGGTGATGACGCGTTCCAGCGCCTTGCCCTGGTCGGCGATCACCTGGTCCACGGTGCGGCCGTAGTTGAGCAGATCGTTGCCGCCTATCAGCATGGTGAACAGGGTGTTTTCCGGCCGATAGTTGGCGGCCTTCTGCATGTATTGCGACCACGATTCCACCTGCTGCAGCAAGCCCGGCACCACCAGGTGCTGATCGCCGGCGGAGCCGCCGATCGCCCAGTTGTAGATCGGCAGCTTCAACTGCTCGGCCAGATACTCCACCCACACCCGGTCATTGCTGAAGCGGCCGATGAACCAGCTCTTGGCGTTGGGCAGCCGCCATTGCGAGGCGCCGTACATGTTCTGAGTGTCGGACAGGCTGTCGCCGAACACGATCAGCTTGTTGACGCGCGCCGGCTGGCTGGCGCTGTCCTGGCTCCAGATGGTGTGGTTGTAGGACATCTGGTTGTTGGCGGCGGCGTACAGCGCCACCGGGCGGTTGACGCCCTTGGCCGCCAGCGTTTTCTGGCAGACCCCGGCCAGGGTGTCCTGGGCCACGTCGCTGTAGAACATGTTCTTCAGCGCGACGATGCTGCCGGACCACCAGTAGCCGTTGACGCGGTAGTAGTCGCCGCTGCTGGGGTCCAGCGCCCAGTGGTAGCTGGTTTGCGGCTTGCCGGCGTTCATGTCCAGCCGGTAATAGCAGCGCAGATAGGTGTAGGTGGCGGCTCCCATCGCCACGGCCGGCTTGGCCGCCGCGGCCTTGACCTGGGCTTCGCTGAGCGGCCCGCCCGGAGACAGATAGTCCAATTGCGGGTCCAGCTGGGCATGGGCCTGGCTGGCGGCGAACAGGCCGGCGGCGGCCAGCAGGCCGCGTAGCAGTTGAGGTTTCATAGCGACTTTCCCGATACGTGATTTGAGTCAAGCTGTCTGTTGTATGCCGTCTAGCGCGGCCGTTGCGGCGTGGTGCCGTATCGGGATATTTAAGTATTTACAGGTGAAAATAAACGGTAATTTTAAGTTATGCGTAAAAATGCCATATGGCTTAAACGCTGTGGTTTTTCATGCGAAAACGCCCGCGGAAGGCGGGCGTTCACTGGGATTGGATGTGACGGCGGCAGCTAGGGCGGGGGCCTAAGCCGTCAAGAGCACAGATCAGACGCTGAGCGCGACGATCTTCAACGGATGCTTGCCGTCCGGGCTGGGGAAGTCCGCGTCCGGGGCGATCCATTCCGCCGAGCGCACTTCGCGGCCGGCCTTGGCCGCGCTGCGCTTGAGCGCTTCCAGCCAGTCGTCGCCGTCCACCTGCGCGACGTTGTTGCAGCAGATCAGCGTGCCGCCGGGCGCGGTGGCCAGCAGCGCCGGCTTGAACAGCGCCTGGTAGTCGTTGATCAGGTCCACCACGCCGAAGGGGCTCTTGGAGTAGCGCGGCGGATCCAGGAACACCAGGTCGAACTGGCGAGCTTCCAGTTTGGGGAAGGGCGGCATTTTCTTGCCGCGCACGCGCTCCGGCTGGCCGATGCCGGACAGCTGGCGGATGGCGGCGAACACATCGCTCTGCACGCAGCGCGGCCGGGTGGCCAGCAGGTTGAGCTTGGCGTTGGCGCGGCCCACGCTGAGGCTGGATTCGGCGAAGTCCACGTTCATCACGAAGCTGGCGCCGGCCTTGGCCGCGGCCACGCCGACGCCGCAGGTGTAGGCGAACAGATTGAGCACGCTCTTGCCGGCGGCCAGCTGCATCACGCGGCGGCGCGCGGCGCGCAAATCCAGGAACAGCCACGGGTCCTGGCCCTTGTGGCGGGCGCGGTAGTGGTAGTTGACGCCCAGTTCGCGGATGGTGTGGTCGGCTTCGGCTTCGGCCTGTTGTTCCAGCGTCAGCGCGTTGCCGATGCGGGAGTTGCCGGCGCTGCGGTCGTTGTAGAGCAGCGGCAGGCCGGGATGGCTGGCCTGGTAGTGGGCGTGGATCGCAGCCAGTTCGTCCTCGCTCAGCGGCTGGTGGAAGGTCTGGGCCAGCAGCTGCTCGCCGTAGCGGTCCACGGTCAGGCCGGGCGCGCCTTCCACGCTGCCGTGGAACAGGCGGTAACAATTGGTGTCTTCGGCTTGCAGCCGGGCGATCAGTTCTGCGCGCGCGGCTTCGGCGCTCTGCAGCAATGGGGTCAGGGAGGACATCGGGGGCCTTCGCTTGCGGTTCCGGGCCGGCTCGCTGCTTGAGGGCGGGCGCGCCGGAAAATCCTTCATTGTATGCCTTGCCGCAGCCGCGCTCAAATGCGCGTCCGGAAAAGCCCTTGCAAAACAACAGGCCGCCGGTGAGCGGCCTGTCGGGGAAGGGCTGGGTCGCTTGCTTGATTCAATCGATTTTAGAACCGGTCCTCAGCGTCGCGGCAGGGCGGCCAGGCCGGCGGAGCCGTTCAGGAAGCCGTACACCTCGTCCGCCAGCACTTTGTGGGTGCGGGTGGTGGGGTGCAAGGTGTCCCAGAACACGAAGCTGTCCGGATTCACGCAGTTGGCGCGCGGGCTCTGGGCGCTCAGGTAGTTGGTGCTGGAGTCCGCGTTGATGTTGAGGCAGGACTGGGTGACGTTGTTGAACTGGTAGGCGGCGGGGTTGCCCAGCACCTTGTTGAACAGCGCGTAGCTGTCGAACACGTTCAGCTTGAGGCCGCTGCCGTATTTGAGGCGCAGCTGGGCGGCCAGCGCGTTCAGGCGCTGGTTGTAGTCGCGCACCTGGACGGCCACCTGGGCCGCGCCGGACTTGAACTGGAACACCGGCGCCCGCGACACGTCGGGCAGATTGAGCACCAGGATGTTGCGCGCGCCGGCGTCTATCAGGCTGGTCAGCGCCTGGCTCTGGCCGCTGATCACCTTGTCCACCGAGTTGTTGTAGTTCACGAAATCGTTGCCGCCGATCAGCATGGTGAACAGCGTGGTGGCCGGATCGTAGTCGCGGGCCTGCTTCATGTAGTCCTTCCACGACTGCACCTGTTGCAGCACGCCGGGGATCACCAGCTTTTGCGTGTCCACGCCGGCGCCGCCTATCGCCCAGTTGTACACCGGCAGCTGCAGGCGGCCGGCCAGGTACTCCACCCACACCTGGCCGTTGCTGAAGTGGCCGAGGAACCAGCTGTTGCGGTTGGGCAGCGTCCACATCGAGGCGTTGTAGACGTTCTGGTTGTCCGACAGGCTGTCGCCGAAGGCGACGATCTTGTTGACGGCGGAGCCTTGGCCGGCCTTGTCGTTGGTCCACACCGTGTAGTTGAACGACAGCTGGTTGTCGGCGGCGAACACCATCGCCGGGTTCTGCTGGATGCCCTTCTTCTGCAAGGTGCCGCGGCACACCGATTGCAGCGTGCTTTGCGCCACGTCGGTGTAATACATGTTCTTCCAGTCCAAGGCGCTGCTGGACCACCAATAGCCGTTCAGGCGGTAGTAGTCGCCGCTGCTGGGGTCCAGGCCCCACACGTAGTCGGTGGTGGGCTTGGCGGCGTCGCCGCCGGTGCGGTAATAGCAGCGCAGATAGGTGTAGGTGGCCGGGCCGGGCACCGACATCAGCTCGACATTGGCGTCGCCGCGCGCGGCGCGGCTCTGCGGCGCCGGCGGAGCCGTCTTCAGCAGCTGCTCGCGGCTCAGCGGGCCGGACGAGGACAGCACATGGCTGTAGCGCGGGTCGGGCTGGATGGGTTCGGCGGCGGCGGCGTGGGCCAGGGGGCTCAGGGCAAGGCCCAGCAATAGCAGCGATTTCATTGTTGTCTCCTCGTGTGGAGCGCCGTCAGGCGACGGCGCGAACGCATGGACCGGCGCCGCTGGCGGCGCGCAATCCGCGTGCCGCCTAGGCTAGCCAAGAAAAATGAAAATTTCATGCAAATGGAATTATTGCTCTATTTCCAAGCGTTTGACTGTCGTATTGCTGCCAGCGCAGCAAAGCCGCATTGATATGCCATATTGAAATCATTCGGCCTGAGTCGCCGCCGGAGCGCTTGCAGATATCGCTCTCGCGGCCGGGCTTCATCGGCATGCGGGGACGGAAATGCGACAAGCGCGGGAGCTGCTGAAAACGCTGTATACGATGGCGATGATGGTGGAGGCGCGCGATGCCTATACCGGCGGGCACTTATGGCGGGTATCGCGCTTGAGCTACGCGCTGGCCGATGATCTTGGCCTGCCGCAGTCCGAGGTGGAGCGCATCGCGCTGGGCGGCTTTTTGCATGATCTGGGCAAGGTGGGCGTGCCGGACGCGGTGTTGAACAAGCCGGACAAACTCAGCGACGCCGAGTACGAGGTGATCAAGACCCATCCCCGGGTGGGGGCGGACTTGCTCAGCGATCACCCGCTGGCGGAGCTGGCGCTGGACGCGGTGCTGCGCCACCACGAAACGCCGGACGGCCGCGGCTATCCGCAGGGGCTGAGGGACAAGGAGATACCGCTGGCGGCGCGCATCGTCGGCATCGCCGACGCCTTCGACGCGATGACCAGCACCCGGCCGTATCGGCGGGGCATGCCCAAGGAGCGCGCGCTGGCCATCGTACGGGAGAATCTGGGCACCCAGTTCGACCGCGAACTGGGCGAGCGCTTCATCCTGCTGGGCGAGGCCGGCCGGTTCGATCACGTGATCGGCCACAGCGAGCCGGGCATTCCGCTGCAATGCTGTCAGGGCTGCGGTCCCATCATCGCGGTGCCGCGCGGCATGGCCGACGGCGAGGAGATCTTCTGTCCCAGCTGCGCCGGCGGCTATAGGCTGACGCGACGCGGGCCGCATCTGGAGCTGGCGCCGTCCGGCCACTCCAATCCGGCGCTGGCGCGCCAGCCGCGGGCCGACCCGGGGCTGATCGACGATCTGCTGTTGGGCGCCGAGCAATTGTTGCAAACGCGCAAACCCAGCCTGCTCGAGCGCCTGTTTGGTTGAAGGAGCGCCGGCGCGGTCCGACGGGAATAACAGCGAGGCCATGCGCGCTTGTACGCTTGCGTGGCAATACCAATGGTATAAGCTGGCTGAGAGCCTGTTCCAAGCCCGTAGGGGCAAAACCGTTTTCCCGGCGGTTTTCGCTTGGCCTCGCTGCTGCTCGCTGGGCTTTGAACCGGTTTAAGTCCGCAACGGACCGCTCGCCGTGCGCTTGGCGCCGCGGCGGCCCGCGCCCGGCCGTCCCCTTTCTCTCGCTGCGCCCGCGCGCCGTCCGTCACGCCTGGGCCGATAGGAGCTTGCATGCATCAGCTCGATCCCGCTCTGGCCGTCTGGCTGGAAGAATACAACCGCGAACTGGCCGAGTTGGTGGCCAAAGGCTACAAGGCGACGTCGATAGGCGCGCGCGAAGCGCTGGCCAATCTGACCCGACAGCTGGTGACGCCGGGACCGGACATCGCCTGGGTCAACGACGACCTGGTGCCCGGCCGCGATTTCACCGTGCCGGTGCGCGTCTATCACCCGGATCCGAAGCGAGCGCTGCCGGTGCTGGCGTTCTTCCACGGCGGCGGGCACATGGTGGGCAGCGTCAGCGTTTACGATCCGATCTGCCGGCGCTTGGCCGCCGCCAGCCAGCACGTGGTGGTGGCCGCCGACTACCGCTTGGCGCCGGAAAGCCCGTACCCGGCCGGCTTGCAGGACGCCGCCGTCGTGGCCAAGGGCTTGTGGCAGGCGCTGGACGCGCGCGGGCTGCCCTATCTGCGCCAGCTGTCGCTGGCCGGGGATTCCGCCGGCGGCGCGCTGACGTCCAGCCTCAGCGCTTTGGGGCAGTACGACGCTTCGCTGCGGATCAAGCGCCAGGTGCTGATCTATCCCAGCGTCGACTACACCTTGAGCCAGCCGTCGGTGGACGAGAACGGCGAAGGCTATCTGCTGACCAAGGCGCGGGTGGCCTGGTATTTCGATAACTACTTCCAGCACGCGGAGAACCGCCTGCAGGCCTCGCCGCTGCATGGCGGATTCAGCCGCAAGCTGTCGCCGACCATGCTGGTGTCGGCCGGCTTCGATCCGCTGCGCGACGAGGCCTTTCTTTACGCCGACAAGCTGCGAGCGGCGGAGGTGGAGGCGGAGCATTTGCATCTGGACGGCATGGTGCACGCCTTCCTCAATCTGGAGGCCATCGTGCCGGACGTCTGCCGCATGGTGTATCAGCGCATCGCTGCCTTCCTCAATCGCTAGCGCGCGCCGCCGGAAAGCAGAACCGCCGCCGGGTAGACCGGGCGGCGGTTTTTTTGCGTCGCATTAATGCCGTTGTACTGACGGACGTCGCTTATGGCGCGGCGCGCGTCGTCAGCACAATGGCAAGCGTGACCAAGCGGGGAAACTCAATAGTTTTCCGGGCAGAAGTGGCGTTCCACCAGTTCGATCAGGATGTGCAGCACCTTGATGTGCAACTCCTGCACTCGGTCCGCGAACTGACCGCCGGGCGTGTTGACGTAGACGTCGGCCAGCGGCTCCAGCCGAGTGCCGGCGCGGCCGGTGAGGATAATCACCTTGACGCCCATTTCACGGGCCACTTGCGCGGCGTTGATTATGGTCTGGCTATTGCCGCTGGTGCTGATGCCGATCAGCACGTCGCCGGCGCGGGCGTGGCTTTCCAGATAACGCGAAAACACGAACTCGTAACCGTAGTCGTTGGCCACGCAAGTCATGTGGCTGGGATCGGAAATGGCGACGGCGGCCATGCCGCGGCGGTTTTTGCGGTAGCGGCCGGTCAGCTCTTCGGCGAAATGCATGGCGTCGCACATCGAACCGCCGTTGCCGCAGGAAAAGACGCGCCCACCGTTTGTCAGGCTGGCGATCAGGGTTTGCGCCGCCGCGTCGATGCTGGCCAGCGCTTCCGGGTTGGCCAGCAGATTGGCCAAGGCGGTTTGCGCCTCGTTCAGGCTGGCTTCGATGTGTTGAATCATGGTGGTGTCTCGTTTCATGCGGTGCGGCAAAACAACAGTTTACACCCGCGTCGGGTCCGGGTCAGCCGATCTGGCGGCCAAACCAGACCACGCGGCCGATGACTTCGAATTCGCCTGTATTGCGTTGCAGGTCCACGGTAAAGGTTTCGTACAAGGGATTGGCGCTGCGCACCTGCACCGCGCCGCCGGGCAAACGCTGCAACTGCTTGACGAAGATGTCTTCGCCCATGCGGATCACGTACAGACCCTCGCCGGGCGAGTGTTCCGCGGTGTTGACCAGGATGGTGTCGCGGTCCTCCAGCACGCCGCTCATGCTGTCGCCCTTGACGCTGATCACCGCCAGGTCCCGGGCGGACGCGTTCAGATGGTTCTTGATCCAGTATTTTCGGAACGCCATATAGAACATCGGCGCTTCATCGCTGGCATTGGAACCGAAGCCGGCCGAGGCCTTCAGGTTATAGCGCGGGATGAAACAGAACTCTTCATGGACGTTGTCGGGTACAAAACAGTCCGAATCGCGTTCTAGTCTGATCGAAGCGCCCAGCGGCGGCGCCGACTCGTACTGCGGCCCGCTGCCGTGCAGCAGCCATTCCAGCCTGCAGCCGCTGGCCTCCGCGATCTTGCTGGCTGTGGCCGCGCGCGGCACCCCGCCGTGATACCACATATTGGTGAACGAACCTTTGTTGATTCCAATGCGGGTGGCCCAGGCGTAGGGCTTTTCCGCGCCTATCAGCAACTCCAGCCGTTGCTTGAAGTCACTTTGTTCCAAGTTTTTTTCCATATAGAACTCCATTTGGCGTGCGAGGCCGGCGCCACGGCTCGGTCAAATGACCTGCACTAAAGGACAGGTAGTGACATCGTACTAATTGATCGGTTTTACGTTTTGAACTAAAATAGCACTTATGAATCTGAGGCAAGTTCAAAACAAGTCGGCGCAAGGCAAGGTCCTTGTGTGAGCCAGCGCATGAATGGCTGTATTCGATAGAATTCATGGGCTTGCCAGTGTTTAGAACGACAGTTCTAAATGCAAACTGCGTACATGGCCTTGATTAATTATAACTCATTTAGAACTTATCGTCTTTGTTCCGTGATTACAAGGAGATTTCCGCGATGACCGTAGCCAATATCGCCCCGGCCCTGCCCGAAACCATGCGCCTGGTGGCGGAACTGATCGGTTTGCCGCGCACCTTGCAATTGGTGCAGGCGCTGGGCGGCACTACCTTGCCCATCTCCAAAAACCAAAGCAAGGCGGGGCAACTGCGCTTCGCCGCGCTGGTGGAGGTGATAGGCGAAGACGCCGCAGCCAGCCTGACTCATCATTTTGGCGGCGACATCCTGTACGTGCCGCGCTGCAGCCAGGCCTTGCGCTTGGCGCGCAATCAACAATTGCTGAGCGACTTCGACCAACTGCTGGACCAGGGACTGGGCGCCAACGAGGCGGTCAGCGTGCTGGCCATCCGTTTCCAACTGAGCGACCGCATGGTGTGGCGCGTGCTGAAAACGCCCAGCCAAGATCTGCACTAAGGCGATACGCCGCTTCCCCCTCTCTTCCGATTTCTCCTGTTTGTTTCAAGCCGGTTCCGTCCGCCTGGCAGGGCTGCGCGCGCGCCGCGCATGACGGCCGGCCAATGAGCCACGTTTCGTCAACAAAAGGAGTCTTCATGGCCAGCAGAGCTATTTCCGACCTGCACCCGCAGTTGCAACCCCTGGCCGAAGCGTTTGTGCGGCGCTGCCGCGACGCCGGCGTGGAGGCCTTGATCACCTGCACCTGGCGTTCCGGAGCGGAACAAGACGCCTTGTACGCGCAGGGCCGCAGCCGGCCCGGGCTCAAGGTGACCAACGCCCGCGCGGGCCAGTCCGCGCACAACGCCATGCTGCACGGCAGCCCGGCGGCGCGCGCCTTCGACGTGGTGCCGCTGATCGGCGGCAAGCCGGTCTGGGACGCCCACCATCCGCACTGGCAGCTGATGGGCGAGATCGGCGCCGCGCTAGGCCTGAATTGGTATGGCCGACCGGACGCGCCGTTCCGCGAGTTTCCCCACTTTGAGTTGAATCCGACCGACCTCGACAAGGAGAAAAAATGATGCGTCTGTCCGACTTGCTGACCCGGCCCGGCGGCCGCCGGCTGAGCCATTCCCGGCTGTGGGCGAACATCGCCTGCGCGGCGGCCACGCTCTTGTTCGTGGTGGAAGGGCTGCGCGGCACCCTGGGCGCGGATATCTGGCTGATTTATCTCGGCATCGTCGGCGGCTACTCCGCCGGTTTGCGGCTGATCGCCGCCTGGCGCGATCGAGGCGGGCGCTGATGGGGCCGGGCTTCGCATGGCTGAAATTGGGGGGCTGGCTGCTGCCGCCCTTGCTGGCGGCGGGCCTGGCCTACCCGCTGGGGCTGCGTCACGGCGCGGAGAACTGGCGCGCGCGCTTGGCCGAACAGCGGGCGGCGGATCAAGGCCGCCAGGCCGCGGAAGCGGAGCGCGCTCAATTGCAACTGCAGGCGGCCTTGCAGCAGCAGCAACGTCTGCGCGAACTGCTGGGCAGGCAGGAGGCGCGCTTGTTGAGTCAGCAACAGGATCTGCAGCAGCGGCTGCGAGACCAGAAACAAAGGATCGAATATGTCGTGCAACAGGATGGCGGCCGCTATGGCGGCCTTGGCCCTGACAGCCTGCGCCTCTACTGGCAAGTCCTCGGCTACTCCGCCGCCGCAGTGCCCGCAACCGACTCCGTATCTATTGCAAATCCCCATCAAGCCGCCTCCGCCGGCGCCGGGCTACCGGCAGCAGACCTCCTGGCCCACGCCGCCGATTACGGCGCCTGGTGCCAGCAGCTGGAACAAAGGCTGACGGCGCTCGGCGGGCTGTTTACTTCCGAAGGACCACAACCATGAGCGACTTTTTCGATCGGGCCAGCGAGCTGGAAACCGAGTTCCGCGAGCAAGCGATTGCCCGCCATTACCAGCAGTTCGACCAGACAGGCTACAGCCACTGCGAGGATTGCGGCGACCCCATTCCGTCCGCGCGACGGGCGATCATGCCCAGCTGCACCCGCTGCGTGATTTGCCAACAACTGGCCGAAGGCTGAAAGGCGGGTTTCACGTGGAACATGACAATCTGATGGCCCTGGGCCGCATAGAAGGCAAGCTGGACATGATCGTGGCCCACCTCGCCAAACAAGACAAAAAACTGGAAGAGCTGGACAGCCGCCTGCGCGACGTCGAAGTCCAGGCCGCGCGCAGCGGCGCCTTGTCCGGCGCGGTGTCCGCGCTGGCGGTGACGCTGCTGGGCGAGTTCCTTAAGCGCTTGATCCACTGAGCGCGCAAACAGCTTTGGCGCAAATGCCGCGCGTGCATTTCTACACCGGTTCCAAGTTATTTTCCTCCCCCCGCCCACGCGCTGCGGATCGGTAACAGCGTCCAAGGCGCGACGCCGATTCTGCCTCGTATTCAATCAACCCAGAGAAGGAGAGCCAGATGTCGAACACGACTGTCTGCATCAAGCCGCAATTCCAGGTCAATGTCCTGGGGCAAGCGGAAACCAATCCCGTACGTATCGAAATGAATCAGTGCTGCTGCGACGACGGCGCAAACTCGGGCGCTTCGGTTCCGAGCGGCGCCATCCAGTATTTCGCCCGCAAGGAAGCGCCGGCGGGCTGGATCAAGGCGGATGGCTCGCTGGTGTCCAAACAGCAATATGCCTCTTTGTACCAGGCTATTGGCGATATGTTCGCCAACAAGGAAATGGACACGGACATCCAGGCGCTGCTCAAGTTTGACGATCGCAACAAATTGATCGATCTGATCAGCGGCAAAGAGGCGGTGCTGGTGGGCACCGCGAACCTGAGCTCCGAGCAAAGCAAATTCGGCAAAACCAGTTTGCAGACCAAGGCCAAGGGCCATTACGCCCGCTTCACCGTGCAAAGCAAGTTCAACCCGGACGCGTTCACGATTGAAGGCTGGCATTACCCGATGTTCACCGGTCATCCCAACTGGATTTTCGGCATGAACGCTTCGGCGCCCTGGGGCGAGATCGGTCTCGGCATCCATTCGCAGACCAAGGCGCCGATGGTTTGGTTGGCCGGTCCCGGTTCCGGTTTTATCTGCGAAGGCGTACAGGGCCAGGCCAATGCGTTTCCTGAGGCCCGCTGGTATCACATCGCGTTGTGTTACGACGGCGCGACCTATCGCCTGTTTGTCGACGGCAAGCTGGCGTGGAGCCTGAAGACTGAGCTGAAAGTCAATATTCCGGACAACACCATTGTGTTCTCGGTGGATGGCCACGACCCGATTTACGCCGACTCCGCCGGCGGCTACTTCCAGGATTGGATGATTTCCAAGAAGTGCCGCTACCAGGCCGAGTTCACTCCGCCGGGTGAACAAACCGGCTCGTCCCGTCCGGAAAACACCGAGCTGTTTCAATTGCCCGATCTGCGGGGCGAATTCATCCGTGGTTGGGACGATGGACGTAAGGTTGATGCAGGTCGGGTATTAGGTTCGGCGCAAGCATCGACGCAAGCACTAGTGGACGACGATGTTGCTCTGGCGGTTGGAGTCATCGATCGCAAGAGCAATAACTTGCTTGAGTTGGGGTATGAGCCGGCGACTTCCTCATCCGTTCAAGTTCACAAGCTCACTCCTAGTGGCCAAGCGGTGGGCGACGCCCAATCGCTCCGATCCATCCGTCCTCGCAACCTCGCCCTGTTGGCCTGCATCAAGGCCTGATCCACCTCGGCCGCGCCCGCGGCCGCAAGCCCCCACTGACATCGCTCAGCTAAGCCCAAAACCGCGGGCGCGAGACAATAGCCGTATCGATAAACCGCTGAATCATTGAGGAAATCATGTCCCAGCTGATCCAACTGCAAGACGCCATCGCCGACCGCCTGCGCCAAGGCCTGGGCCGCATGGTGCGCGAAGTGGCGGCCGATCTGGACGAAACCGGCCTCTGCGGGCTGGATCTGGCGCAAGGCCGTTACCAAAGCCGGCTGACGCCGGCGGCGGGCAGCCCGGGTCTGAATCCGCAGGCGCTGGCGCGCCTGCCGGCGTTGTGGACCGTGGCCGGCGGCGTTATCGCCTGCCAGCCTTCGGCCAGCCAACGCCAGCGCTACAAGGCGCAGGCCCGCTTCACCGTCATCGTCGGCGACCGCCTGCAGGCGGATCGCGGCTACGCCGGCGCCGGCGTCTGGCAGCTGGTTTACGCGGTGCGTCGCTTGCTGGCGGCCCAGGATTTCGGCCTGGCGGTGTCGCCGCTGATTCCCGAGCAAGTGCGACCGCTGGCTCAGGCGCAGCGGGACGGCGAGCCCTGGAGCCTGGTGGCTTGCGATTTCGCCACCCACTGGCTGGACGAGGCGCTGGACAACGGCCACTGGCCGTCGCCGCAAGGCGAGACGGATCCGGACCAGCTGTTCGCCCGCTTCGGCGGCAGGCTGGAAGGCCCCGCCGCCGAATGGCGCAGCACCCGGCTGGACTACAGCCTGGACGGTAAAACGGCCGTCAAGGCCCAGGATGTCGTGCTGCAGCCCAAGTCGCCCGCCGTTTGATTTTTCGCAGTATCCCGCCGCGCTGTCCGGCGCGGCGACTTTCCCCCAACCGCATCAATCAGGAGCCCATACTTTATGGCCAGCCCCAACATCAGCTTCGACCAGATTCCGGCGTCCATCCGCAAGCCGGGCAAATACTTCGAGTTCAACACCAAGCTGGCGGTGCGCACCCTGCCGGGCAATCCGCAGCGCGTGCTGGTGATCGGCCAGCGTTTCGCCGACTCCGCTCAGCCGGCTCTGGCCGCGCTGGACGTGTTCAGCGACGAGCAGGCCGCCCAGGCTTTCGGCCGCGGCTCCTACGCCCATCTGCTGGCCCGCGCCGCCATCAACGCCAATCCCTATCTGCAACTCAGCGTGATCGCGGTTGACGACGCGGACAGCGCCGCCGCCGCCGTCGGCACCTTCACCTTCACCGGCCCGGCCACCGGCGCCGGCGTGGCCAGCCTGTTCATCGGCGGCCGCCGCATCGACGTGGCCGTGGCCGCAGGCGACGACGCCGCCAAGATCGCCGCCGCCGCCAAGGCCGCCGTCGACAAGTTGGCGGATCTGCCGGTGACCGCCGCCGCCGCCAAGGAAGTGCTGACCCTGACCGCGCGCCATAAGGGCGCGGCCGGCAACGCCGTCGCCTTGAAAGCGCAGGAACAGATCGCCGGCCTCGGCATCACCGTGGGCGCGATGAAGGGCGGCGCCGCCGATCCGGACATCGCTCCGGCGCTGGCGGCCGTGGTCAGCGGCGGCCACCACATCGTGGTCAACCCCTTCAACAACGACACCGCCTTCACCGCGCTGCGCACCCATCTGGACTTCGTGTCCGGTCCGATGGAGCAACGCGGCGCCATCGGCGTGGTCGGCGCCGTCGGCGCGCTGTCGGAAGTCAGCGCCGTCGCCTCCAAACTGGCCAGCGGCCGCGTCAGCGCCGCCTGGTATCGCGGCTCCGCCAAGCTGCCGGGCGAACTGGCCGCCGCTTACGCCGCGGTGATCGCCAGCGAGGAAGATCCGGCCCGTCCGCTCAACACCCTGGAGCTCAAAGGCCTGGATGTGGTGGAACTAGCCGCCCGCACCAGCCGCACCGAGCAGGAAAACGCCCTCTACAACGGCGTGACCCCGCTGGAAGTGGGCCCGGGCGAACGCGTGCAGATCGTGCGCTCCATCAGCACCTACACCAAGGACGCGCAGGGCGTGGACGACGTGTCGCTGCTGGATCTGACCACCATCCGCACCCTGGACTACGTGCGCCGCGCCTGCCGCGAGCGCGTGGCGCTGCGCTTCCCGCGCGAAAAACTGTCCGATCGCACCCCGTCCAAGGTCCGATCCGAGCTGCTGGACGTGCTCTACAAGCTGGAAGAGCTGGAAATCATCGAGGCGGTGGAGGCCAACAAGGACGGCCTGATCGTTGAGCGCGACGCGCAAGACGTGAACCGTCTGGACGCCAAGATCCCGGTGGACGTGGTCAACGGCCTGCACGTGTTCGCCGGCCGCATCGATCTGCTGCTGTAAGAACGTGTTTACGGTCTCGCGAGCTAAGGCGAGACAAGGCGTTGCGGCTGAGAAAGCGGAGTGTACGCGTGGTACATGAGCATTTCGAAGCGGGTTTCAACGCCGTATCGCCGACGCGCAGCAGATCGTAAACAGGCTCTAAGCGGCGCTGGGTAAACACGCGGGGTGCCGCGGCGCGCCGTCTTGCTCCCGCGCGCTTACCCGGGCGGACCTAGTTTTCCCCCGTTAACGCTTGATCCGGCGGCCCGCCGTCAAACCGGCCGGGCCGCCCACATGAAACCGAAAAGGACATTCACATGGCTTTGAAAGAATACGCAGGTTCGATCGTACTGGAAGTCAACGGCCAGGAAATCGACGTCATCGATCTGAACGTCAGCAGCAAGACCGGCCGCAAGCTGGTGAAAACCATGAACAGCAGCGGCCGCGCCCGCGGCTTCGCGCGCGGCATCTCGGAATACGAGCTGTCCGTCACCGTCTCCATCCCGCTGTCCGGCGAGCTGGACTGGGAAGCGATCGAAGGCGCCAAGCTCACCGAATTCCCGGTGGCGCCGGGCGGCAAGCGCACCAGCTACCTGGACTGCTTCACGCTGGAAGTGGGCGAGAAATACGGCGTGGAAAGCGAAGCGCGCCGCGATATCAAGCTGCTGTCGCTGCGTAAAGTTCAGGAGTGAGTTCAAGCTTATTTAATCGGCTGATTAAATAATGAACGGCTGGATGTGGAGCGTTGGTTAACAGGAAGCATCTGGCCGTCTTCTCATATATTCCCGCCTTGTCGCCTCAGAAAATCATATGAGCGAATACGCAGTTTTAAGCTGCGGTAAAACATCAGTGCATTTTGACAGATATAGAGTCTTATCTGATGAGTAGTTGATTTCACGGGGCGGTGAAGTATTGACCTGGAGCAGTTATGCTTAAATTAAGCCCGGAGCAGTTGAAGAAGCTAGAAGAAATGGCCGCCAGGAAAAGAGGGAATTATGCGGATATTTACTCTTTTCTGAAGGGTGCGGTTGCAGAAAAGATGAAGCAAGAAGCGCATCAAAGCGCAGTGCTGCCGCATGAAAAAGCCAAGGCAATCAAGCGTTCGCAGGAGCTGGATGGGCTGTATCTATGGCTGTCCGTGGCGGAGTCGACCAATGGCGGGACTGGCGATGTTTATGACTCTTTTCTCCGTGCATCAACCAAGAATTTAATGAAGAAGCATGGGGAAAAGCCATATTCCGATGCGATTTACAATCAGGCCTCAAATAAGCTTGCCAAAGAAATGATCCCCCAGATCCTCAAGGATCAGGGGATGGATATCAAAAAAATAGTGCAAGCGGACGCCAAAAATTTTACCGAGGCTTTTGACTTGCCGGAAGGCAGCTGGCCTGGAACCGCTTTCGATACCTTTGCTTTGGGCGGAGACCATGTATCCCTGCCCAAGGATGGCAAGATCGGCCTTGCCGACACATTGTTGAATGCAGCCGAAAGCTCGATGGATGTGGTTGGCAGCAAAGTCAGCGAAATAACCGACCCACTCGAAAATAAAATAACAGGATCGCTCGCGGACACGGGGCTGGGACTGTACGAAAAACTATTTGGCGACAAGAAAAATCAGGAGCCTGCACGGCCGAAAAAACAAGCGCCCAAAAAACTTCCCAGCCCAGCCAAGACTCTTGAGGACCTGCCCGAAGGGCAGAAGAAAATCAAGCTGGAGCAATTAAGAAAGAAGGTGGCCAGCAAGCAGGCGATTCCCGATGCCGCGACATTGGCGGCATCAATTTTGGGGAAAGAGGCGGTGCCGGGTGCATTGGCAAAATTAATTCCCAAGCTTCCCGACATGATGCCTGGTGCGGCAATGGCCTTGAGCGCAACAAACGATGTTATCGCGTTTGGCGACCATGTCATTAATGGCCGATTCCATGAGGCAATGACCGAGGGTCTTGGAGTTGCGGCTTCAATGAGTGTCGGGGGTAAAGCTGGAAAACTGGTGAAAGGCGCTGCTGCGCAACGCGCGGCGGAAGCCATTGTGGGCAAGGCTGCGGGGGATAGTGTCAAATTGTTCGCCCAAGGCATGACCGGCGGAGATTATGTTAATAAGTGGGGACCCCCTCGCACGCTGCCTAATGATGTCGATTTGAAAAAAACCTTAGTGGATAAAAACGGCCAAGCCTATTCCGCGGTGGATATCGATGGTACGGGAGTATTCTCTTGGTTTGCGCATAATGATCGTAGCGATTTGATGGGCGCGAGATATACGGAAGTCATGACTGGAGAGAAAATAGCCGAGCTGAACAGAAATTATATTAAGTCCGTTGAAAAAGAATATGCGGCAAGGGCAAAGCTGGAAAAGCAGGAACAGCGAAAGGCTGTCAATTTGACTCCAAAAACCAGCGCGCAGACCACGCCTAAAGAGGCTGCGAAAAAAGCGGCGACGGATAAGCCGCGTACCACGCCCAAAAATGCGCAGCCAGCGCAAAAGCCAACCAAGAAAACGGCGGCTGCGGCAGGCATGGCGCAGCCTGGGGCAGAGGATGCCCTGTCTACTCCTGTCGCGATGGCCGCATTGGCTTCACCATCTCCGGCGCTCTCCAATACCGGCATGCTCGACGGTCCAAGCGCTAATGCTTCAAACGAGCAGTTGCTGATGGTCATGTCGCAGATCCAGGCCAGCTTGAGCCAGTTGGTCAGCCATCTAGCGCAGCCCACCAATATCACCGTCGACGTCCAAAACGGCAATATCGTCGCCGCCGTCAACACCGCCAATAGCCAACAACAAAGGAGAAGCTGATGTTCAATCTCAGTCTGTTTGCCGGTTCCGCCGCCGGCGCGCTGGTGGACGCCAGTTTCCGCGGGGTGCGCTTCGAATGCCTGCGCAGCGTGGACAGCGCCCAGCGCGACCAGGCGATGCACGAATACCCCTATCTGGACGGTGCCGACGTAGAAGACCTGGGCCGCAAGGCGCGCAAGGTTTCGCTCAGCGTCTTCTTCTGGGGCCGCGATTATCAGCAGCGGCTGCGCGACTTCGTCGCCGCGCTGGACCAGGCCGGTCCGGGCGAGTTGATCCACCCGGTATTCGGCAGCATGCCCAAGGCGCAACTGCTGGATTACCAGATCAGTCACGAGGCCGACGCGCCGGATTCCTGCACCGTGGAAGTGAACTGGGTGGAGGCCACGCCGGGCAATCCCTTTTTCGCCAGCCAGCAGCCCTTGCAGCAGGTGGAGGCCATCAGCGCTTTGGCGGCCAAGGCGCGCAGCCTGGGCGGCGAGGCCTTCGCCAAGGCTCAGGGCCTGCTGCAAAACGCCAATACCGCGCTGACCCGGCTGGGCGCGCTGCGCGTGCGCTTGAGCGATACCGTGCGGCAGCTTGCCGGCATGGCGCAGCAAGGCATTGCCCAGGTGGTGGACTTGCTGGCCTATCCGCAAGCCTTCATCGGCCAGGTGACGTCCTTGGTGGACGAGGTCGCCAACTGGCGTTTTGGCGTCAAGCTGGAAATCTGGCCGGGCCTGAAGTGGGAGGCGGAAGCGAAGCTGCCGCAGGCCACTCTGGCCGATTGGAACGCGATGAAGGACAGGCTCAACGGCGTGTCCAAGAAAATCGGCCGCGCGTCGGACAGCTTGAGCCAGGCCGGCAAGGCGCTGGAGGTCTGGACCGAGGACGAGATCCGCATCGACGCCTTGCTCAAGTTGACCGTGTCCACCTCGATGGCGAACGCCGCCGCCGATCTGTTCCGCTCGGAAGCCGCGCAGCCGACATTGACGCCGCCGGCGCTGGAGCAAGTGGCCGGCGACGTGCGCGCCACCTTGCAGCAGACCATAGAGCAATGGCGCAAGGCGCTGCCGGGCGAGGACGCGCGCCAAGTGATTGAAAGCCTGCGCGATCTGGGCCTGCAGGTGCAACGCAGCGCCGCCGGCCTGGTGGCCGCCAAGCCGCCCTTGATTACCCGCAAGGTGGAATCCGCCGCCAATCTGCGTCAGCTGGCCCATCTGTGGTACGGCGACAGCGGCCGCGCCGCCGAACTGCTGCGCCTGAATCCGCAGCTGGCGCATCCCAACCATCTGCAAGCAGGAGAGCTGATCCATGGTTACGCCCGCTAAAAGCGCCTCGGCCAAGAATGAAGTCAGCCTGGAGATCGCCGGCAAGGCTCATCGTTACTGGACCCAGTACAGCATCGACTCCGATCTGACCGTGGCCGCCGACGCCTGGCAGGTGTCGCTGGGCCTGCCCGGCGGCGAGGTGCCGCCGGCGGTGGAGCCGGGCGCCGAGGTCAAGGTACTGGTGGGCGCGGACGTGGTGCTGCAGGGGCGGGTGGACGACATCAGTCACAGCATAGGCGCCGGCAGCCACCAGCTGACGCTGTCGGGCCGGGATCTGGCCGGCATGTTGCTGGACTGCAGCGCGCCGCTGCTCACCGGCAAGGGCATGACGCTGAGCGACGTGCTGGAGAACGTGATCAAGCCGCTGGGCGTCAGCCGGGTGCGCGTGGACGCCAAGGGCAAGGGCCAGATCGAGAAAATCAGCGTGGACCCGGGCAACAGCGCCTGGGACGTGCTCACCCGCGCCGCCGCGGCCAATGGCCTGGCCGCCTGGTTCGATCCGGACGGCACCCTGGTGGTGGGCGGACCGGACTACAGCGCGCCGGCCAAGGCCAAGCTGATCCTGCGCCGCGACGGCAAGGGCAACAATGTGCTCAGCCTGGCGGAAACCCGTTCCCACGCGCCGCGCTACTCGCAGCTGACCCTGCTGGGCCAGGGCCATCGTCAAGCCTTGACCCCAGGCAGACACGATCTCAAGCACCAGTCCGCGGACCCGGATGTTCGGTATCACAAACCGCGCATCGTGGTGGAGCCGGACGCCGCCAACCCGGCGGAACTGGCGGCGCGCGCGGACAAGATGCTGGCCGACGCGCGGCTGGCCGGCTACACCCTTAGCGCCACCGTGGCCGGACATCGCAACAGCGCCGGCGAACTGTGGACCCCCGGCCAGCGCATCCAGGTGGAAAGCGAGCCGCACGGCATCAAGGGCGGCACTTATTTCCTGATGGCGCGCACCTTCAGCGGCGGGCGCGGGCAGGGCAGCACTACCCGGCTGACGTTGAAAGAGGACGGCCGCTGGCTGCCGGTCATGCGCAAACGCTGAGACAAAGAAAGGTTGAAACGATGTGGAATGACGTAGACCAGAGAATTCGCCGCGCCTTCAGCAATGTGCGGCAGGGCTTTCGCGCGGTGCTGACCCGTGTGGATAGCGCCGGCGACGTGCAAACCGTGCAGGCCGACGCCTTGGCCGGCGAGCAATTGCAGGACGCCGAGCTGTTCCAGCATTACGGCTACAGCGCCAATCCGCCGCCGGGCAGCATGGCGGTGGTGCTGCCCTTGGGCGGGCGCAGCAGCCACGGCGTGGTGATCGCCACCGAGCACGGCAACTACCGGTTGAAGCAGCTCAAACCCGGCGAAGTGGCGCTGTACAGCGACGAAGGCAGCAAGATCGTGCTTAAACGCGGCCGCTTGATCGAGGTGGAGTGCGACACCTTCAGCCTGTGCTGCAAGAACTGGCAGGTCAACGCCAGCGAGCAGGCCAGCTTTACCACGCCCACGCTCAGCACCAGCGCGCAGCTGGTGGCGCAAGGTCAGATCAAAGGCAATGGCGGCATGGCCATTCAGGGCGGCGTCACCGTCAGCGGCGACGTGGTGGCCGGCGGCAAGAGCCTGGTGGGCCACCAACATAACGGCGTGCACGGTACGACCAGTCCACCGTTGTAAAACACGATTTTCACCAAGCGTGCTGTTGATATCGCTTGTTTGAATGTTCGCCGGCACTGACCCGCGTCCCTTATCCCCAACCCCTGCAAACCCGGAAAATAACGCCATGGACCCTCTATTGGACCCCATCACCGGCGATTACGCCGGCGGCACCACCGACACCCTGGCCAATGCCGTCTACCTGAGGCTGATGACCCCGCTGGGCGGCTGGTGGGCCGATCCCGAACTCGGCTCCCGCCTGCATCTATTGTCTCGCAGCAAGGACAGCAACCAGATCGACCTGCTGGCCTGCCAATACGCCGAACAAGCCTTGCAACCCTTGTTGCGCGACGGACGCGCCCGCCGCGTCGGCGTAGAGGCGCAACGCCCCGGCAGCGGCCGTTTGCTGCTGTTGGTCGAAGTGGAAGAGGCCGGCGGCCAGACCCGACATTTCCAACACCATGTGAGGATAGCCTGATGCCTTTGTCCACCCCGGATTTTGAAACCATACGCGGCGCGCTGCTGCGCGATCTGCAAAACCTGCGCGCCGACGCCGACGTCGGTCCCGACAGCGACTTTTACGTGCGCGCCAGCTCGGTCGCCAGCGCGGTGGAAGGCTTGTACCAGCATCAAAGCTGGATCGCCCGCCAGATCTTCCCGGACAGCGCCGACCGCGACTATCTGGAACAGCACGCCCGGGTGCGCGGCCTCAGCCGCAAGCCGCCGGTGGCGGCCAAAGGCCTGTTGCAACTGAGCGGCAATCCCGGCGCCGGCTTCGCCGCCGGTCTGAAAGTGCGCTTGGGCGAACAGCTCTACACCACTCAGGCCGGCGGCCAGCTGGATGTGGACGGCCAGGCCCGCGCGGCGGTGGCCGCCGATCTGCCCGGCCTGGCCGGCAATGTGCCGGCCGGCACGGTGGCGGAACTGATGGCCGCGCCCAGCGGCCTGGCCAGCCGCGTCAGCTTCGCCAGCATGGACGGCGGCGTGGACGAAGAGGACGACGCCGCCTTGTTGGCGCGGCTGCTGGAGCTGATCCGTCGTCCGCCGGCCGGCGGCAACCGCCATGATTACCGACGCTGGGCGCTGGAGGTGCCGGGTGTGTCCGCCGCCTATGTCTACCCGTTGCGCCGCGGCCTCGGCACCGTGGACGTGGTGATCACCGCCCAGGACAGCCTGCCCTCGGCCGACACCCTGGCCGCGGTGCAAGCCCATATCGAAGACCTGCGCCCGGTCACCGCCAAGAACTGCCTGGTGCTGGCGCCCACGCCGCGTCCGGTGGACATCGAGGTGGCGCTGACGGTGGACGGCACCACTGTGCAAGCCGTCACCGAGCCGCTGCGTCAGGTGCTGGCCGCCCATTTCTCCAGCCTGGCCCCCGGCAGCAAGCTGTACAAGAGCCGGCTGGAAGCCTTGATCTCCGACCTGCCCGGCGTGGTGGACCGTCAATTGCTGTCGCCCGCCGACAATATCGCGCCGGCGGTGAATGAGAAAACGGTGGAATGGCTGCGCCTGGGCAAACTCACGGTGAGGGGGATGCAATGAGCCCGCAAACCCCGCATAGCGAACTGCTGACGCGCTTGTTGCCGCCGGTCAGCTACAGTCCGGACGGACCGCGGCTGCAAGCCGAGCTGGGCAGCGAAGGCGCGGCGCTGGACCGGGTGCAGAACGGCGCCCGGCAGCTGGTGGGCGCCACCACGCCGCTGCTGGCCGAAGGCCTGCTGCCGGACTGGGAGCGCGTCTGCGGCCTGACCCCGCCGACGGACGCGCCCTACCAGCAGCGCCAGCAGGCGGTGTTGGCCAAGCTGGCGGAAACCGGCGGCCTGTCCATTCCTTACTTCACCCGGCTGGCGTCGGGCATGGGCTACCGTATCGCCATCAGCGAGCCGCAGCCGTTCCGCGCCGGTCTCAACCGCGCCGGCCAGCAGCTGTGGACGGCGGACATCCCCTGGGTGTGGCAAGTCACCGTGTTCGGCGCCAAGACCCGGCCGTACTTTTTCCGCGCCGGCCAGTCGCTGGCCGGGGAACGCCTGACCACCTTCGGCGATCCGCGACTGGAAGATCTGTTCAAGGATCTGAAGCCGGCCCACACCTACGTCTACTTCGCCTACCAGCCTTAAACCGCGCCTCACGCGGACCTTCCCGTCTTTTCTCCCTTCCCCTCACAGCCCCGCCCCGGCGGGCGGGAGCCTGTGCTCTTTCCCTTCCTTCAGGAGCGCTCCATGCAAGACCCCCAATCCACGGCAAACCCCGATCAAAACAAAGACCTTGCGGCCGACCCCGCGCCGGTTCCGGCGTCTTCGGTCTTCGATACGCAGCAGGAGGTTTGGGCGCGCCTAGGCAGCCAATCCCAGCAAACCCCGTCCCTATCCTGATTCATTCACTGTTTTTTGGAGAGACTGATGAAAGATGTCATCAAGCCGGTTCCCACGCCGGACACCCTGTTTCACGACGGCAACCCCAGCAGCGGCGAGCTGGGCACCATTGTCGGCGCCGACTGGCTGAACAACGTCCAGTCCGCGGTCATCGCCAGCCAAGAGGAGCTGTTGACCGTGGTCAAAAGCAGCGGCCAGAACGCGGACCCGGCGCGCAAAGACCAGTTGCTGCAGGCGGTGAAGCAGATCGCCTGGGGCGGCGCCAGCAAACCGACCACGCTGGCCGGCTACGGCATCACCGATGCGATGAAGACCGACGATTGGGGGATAAACGGCTACAAGGAGCTGCAAGTGGGCCCCGGCCGCGAGTTTGCCGACATTGCCAGCGCCTGGAACAGCCTCAACGGCAAAACCCTGAAGACCGATGTGCTGATCAAAGTGGACGATGGTCAATACACCGCCACCGGCATCTGGCTGGGCAACCAGCCTTTCGCCAGCCGCATCCGCATCCGCGGCAATATCGCCAACCCCTCGGCTTGTCAGATCCGCTTCATCGCCGACGCCAACAAGGTCAGCCACGGCGTGGTGTTCTCCAATGCCCGCGGCGTCGAATTTTCCGGTTTTCACTTGATCGGCGAAGCCACCGAAAACAACTGGACCCATCGTTGCCTGCATATCGGCGAAGGCTCCTGGGTTTGGGGCGCGGAAAGCTCTTTGATCCTGGAGGGCGCGAGCAATGGCCTGCAAGTGGAGCAAAACTCCCGCTTCAGCAACAGCAAGCTGAGGGTCAACAAGGTTAAAGAGTGGGGCGCCGCTGTCGGCGGCGGCTCCCACTGCGAGCTGCACAACTTGAACATTGTCGGGGAGGGTAAGAACTATCTGACCAAGGTGCCATTGCGCCTGGATATCAACGACCGCAGTACCAATCCGCAAGGGATAATATGCGCGGATACCAGCCGAGCTTGGGTAACCGAGGGGCGTATTACCGGGGTGCGAACTGGTTTTGCCTCCGCCCGCAACGCCTATCTCTGGTGCGATGGCAGCGTGGTGGAGCAATCGGGGGTCGGCTTCGAGGCGCATTCTGGCGCTGTGACATGGAATCATGGTTCCGGACCGGTGCCGTCTTTGCCGCAGGGGCGGCGCGGCAAGGCGCTCAATTGCGATACGGGTTTCCAAGCGGTTTGGGCTGGGGTGATTTACGCGCCGATGGCCATTGCGGAAAACTGCAACAATGGGTTCCGAGCGCTTTGCGGAACGACCATGGTAATTAATGGCGGTTGGGCAAAGAACTGCCAGGTGGGGTTTGAGACCTACAGCACCAGTTATTTGGAGGCCTACGACACCAAGGCCGCATCGACCGGTTGCCCGACGGTATATTCGCCGGCCACCAGCGGCGTGGCGGGCAATGCCAACAGCGTGCTCAGCTTCAGTTAAGTCGGCCAAGCGCACGCCAGCCGCATCCTTTCCGGATGCGGCTTTTTTTGCGGCTATGGCACTGACACCCGTCGCCTGCCGCCTTGCGCGCGTTTCCCGCAAAATCGTTCCCAGTCATTTCAGCAGCGACAGCTGTCATCGGCCTCCGGCCGATTTTTCTTTTCGCCTTTTCTTATCCGCGGGAGACGATTCCATGCAAGAAGCACTCAAGCCCATCAACACGCCGGACACTCTGTTTCACGACGGCAACCCCACCACCGGCGAACTGGGCACCATCGTCAGCGCCGACTGGTTGAACAACCTGCAACTGGCTACGCGCTCGGCTCAGGAGGAGCTGATCTCCCTGATCAAGGACAGCGGTCAAACGCTGGACGCCAGCCGCAAGGACCAGCTGTTGCAGGCGGTGAAAAAAATGGCCTGGGGCGGAGACAGCAAGCCGACCACATTGGCGGGCTATGGCATTAGCGACGGCGCGACCAAGGCCGAGGTGTCGGTCAAGGCCGACAAGGCCAGCACCCTGGCCGGCTATGGCATCCAGGATGGCATCACCGTGGCCATGTTGCCGCGCCGCAACCTGCTGGCGGATGGCGGCCGCTTCTTTGATCCGTTCACGCCCGAGGGCATGGTGCAGGCGAGAACCAACCAGATTACCGCGCCGTTTGCTACACCCATGCATGCTGTTTCCTATAGCCAGAGTGTCGGTTCGGTGGGGCGTTTCATTCACGATAATGGCTCGTTTGAGGGCACGGGTCCGAAGCTGACGCAGCCGGTGGTGGATTTGCTGAATGCAATGGAGCGTGGAAACAAACGTTATGGTTACGAGTTTCACATTGCGGAGGTGCACTGCGGCGCTTTGACCTATTCGCCGCAAGTGTTGGATGGCAAAAATATGGCGGTGGCGCTGGCGTACGGGGTTGGCACCGAAGGGCCGGTCACTTTTATGAATTGGCTGCGTTGCATCAGCGGCTCTATCTACTATGACTACGGCCAGTATCGTAATGGCAAGGTTGCGGAGAACAAGCGCATCACGCCCAGCGATGGCTGGGTGCATCTGGCTGGAGTCGGGGATTGGGGCGGCGGCTACAGCATCAGTCATGTCTACGCCGAAAATAACTCGGTCTTCCAACTGGCCTTGCCTGCAGCGCTGTCCGGTATGCATGGCGGTTACGTACACAAAGCGCCGATCGCGCCGTAAACATCATTGGTTTTCAAGTATGGCAATCCTGCGGGGTTGCCATTTTTTTGCCTGCCCGCCACTGACATCCGTCCGCTGCTGACGCGCGTCGCTCCCCGGCACAATGAGGGCATTAATTCACTAGCGAAGCGGGTCAACTGGCGGTCTGACGACGGCTAATGTGGTCCGTACCCCGCCTATGTCGCCGGCCCGGCTCATGGGCAGACTCAATTAAGGAGCGAGAGCGCGATGCAAAACACCCTGAAACCGATCAACAGCCCGGACGGCCTGTTTCATGACGGCAACCCCACTACCGGCGAACTGGGCACCATCGTCAGCGCCGATTGGCTGAACAGCCTGCAGCAGGCGACTGCCGCCACTCAGGACGAGTTGATTGCCTTGATCAAGGACAGCGGCCAGGCATTGGACGCCAACCGCAAGGATCAATTACTGCAGGCGGTGAAGCAACTGGCCTGGGGCGGCAATAGCAAGCCGACAACGTTGGCGGGTTACGGGATTACCGATGGGGCCACTAAGGCCGAGGTTTCCATCAAGGCGGACAAGGCGGGTACGCTGGCGGGTTACGGCATTGCCGATGGCGCGACGGCTAGTCAATTGCGTGCTGCGGCGCCCGCCGGCGAGGTGACCTACTTTGCAATGCCATCCGCACCGTCCGGTTGGTTGAGATGTGATGGCTCCTTGGCCAGCCGCACTGTTTATCCCGCGTTGTTTGAGGCCATTGGGACGCGATACGGTATAGGAGATGGGGCGACGACGTTTAACTTGCCTGATTTGCGCGGAGAATTTATCCGCGGCTGGAGCAGTGACCGCCCATTGGTTGATGCTGGACGTGTGTTTGGCAGTGCCCAAATATCCACCCAGGTTTGGGTTGATGATGATGCGAACGAAGCTGTCGGGGCGCCTGATTGGACAAATAATAACTTAGTGAATCTAGGGTATGAACCGGCGAGTGTTAATGTTGCGCATCTTCACTATGCGAAATCAGTTGGTAGTGCCCCCTACGGGGCTGATTTTATACGTTCTATTCGCCCCCGCAACGTAGCCCTGCTCGCCTGCATCAAATACTAAGGAGACCGCCATGCAAGAACGCACACAGAAAACCGTCTACGCCTTCCATCCGGAAACCGGCGAGTATCTGGGCACCACCACGGCGGATCTGTCGCCGCTGGACGTTGAAGAAACCTGGCTGATTCCGGCCAATGCCACCGAGCAACAACCACCGCAGGCGGGGGACAGGCAAGCGGCGGTCTATCGCGACGGCGGCTGGCAGCTGGCGGAGGATTTTCGCGCGCTCAAGCTGTGGAGCAAGGCCAGCGCGCAGCCGGTGACGGCGCAAATCGGCGACACGCCGGACAGCCTGCAGGCCACCGAGCTGGAGCCGCCGGCCTTCGCGGTGTGGAACAAGAAAGCCTGGAAAGTGGACGCCGATGCGCAGCGTGCGGCGTTGACGGCGCAGGCGCAGCAGGAGCTGCAGCAGCGCTTGGCAGCGGCTTATGCTCAGCGCCGGCCTTTGGAGGACGCGCAGGACTGGGGCTGGCGACGACGCAGGAACAAGGTCTGCTGACGGCGTGGAAGCGTTACTGCGTTGAGCTGTCGCGGCTGCCGCAGCAGACCGCGTGGCCGCAGCTGGGCAAGGCGGACTGGCCTGCGGCGCCGGTCTAAAAACTGAGCGTTAAGTGTCTGCAAAACGGCGGCTTTGGCCGCCGTTTTGCTTTGTGGCTGCGCTCCAAACTACTGACATCCGTCCACTGCTGACGCGCGTCGCTTCCCGGCAAAATGACGGTATTGATTCACTAGCGAAGCAGGTCAGCGGGTGGTTTACGGACCACTCGCCCGGCCCGGAGTCCGCACCAGGCCGCCAGCCCGGCCAGCGGGCCAACCCTGTAAATGGAGCGAGAGCGCGATGCAAAACACCATGAAGCCGATCAACAGCCCGGACGGCCTATTCCACGACGGCAACCCTTACACCGGCGAATTGGGCACGGTGGTGACCTCGGAGTGGTTGAACAATGTCCAGTCCGCCGCCCAATCCAGCCAGGACGAGCTGTTGACGGTGATACGCGACAGCGGCCAGAGCGCTGATCCGGCGCGCAAGGACCAGTTACTGCAGGCGCTGAAGAAGCTGACCTGGGGCGGCAATAGCAAGCCGACCACGCTGGCCGGCTACGGCATTACCGACGCTTTGCCGTTGAGCGGCGGCAAGATGAATGGCCGGGTGGATTTTCAGCCCAATTCTCGTTTCCTGGCCGAGGGCGGCAAGGAAGGCGGCCAGCTGCAATTGCAAGCGCCGCAAAGCGACAGCAAGCTCAGCGACGTGAATATCGATGTCTGGGGCAACCAGTTCCGCGTGTTCAACAACGATGGCGTCAAGTCTCGTGGTTTTTACGTGGACCTGACCCAGTGCGAGGACGGCCCTATCACCAATCTGCTGACCATGTCCGGCGCGCCGGGCCTGGTAGGGCATTTCGCGATGCCTTATACGCCGCCTGGTTGGTTGAAGTGCGACGGTTCTCCGGTTAGTCGCAGCACTTACCCCGGTTTGTTTGCCGTGATTGGAACCTCTTATGGTGCCGGAGATGGCTCGACGACGTTCAATCTGCCTGATTTGCGCGGGGAGTTTGTGCGAGGGTGGGATGATGGGGGCAACGTTGATCCGGGCCGTGCGCTGGGGAGCGCGCAGGTCGGGATTGTCGGGCCTCATGTCCACACAATCATACGCCCAAACGATGGAGGTGCATTGGCGCTTACTCCTGGCTCGGGCGGTGGCGCCTGGGCATACGGCAGAGTGATGTTGTCATCTGATCAAATGACACTCGTAACGGGCGCAAACAGTGGCATTGGCGTTGAAACCCGTCCCCGCAACGTAGCCCTGCTCGCCTGCATCAAATACTAAGGAAACCGCCATGCAAGAACGCAAACAGAAAACCGTCTACGCCTACCATCCGGAATCCGGCGAGTATCTGGGCACCACTACGGCGGATCTATCGCCGCTGGATGTTGAGGAAACTTGGTTGATTCCGGCCAATGCCACCGAGCAGCAACCCCCGCAGGCAGGGGACAAGCAAGCGGCGGTCTACCGCGACGGCGGCTGGCTGCTGGTGGTGGATTTTCGCGCGCTTAAGCTGTGGAGCAAGGCCAGCGCGCAGCCGGTGACGGCGCAAATCGGCGACACGCCGGACAGCTTGCAGGCCACCGAGCTGGAACCGCCGCCTTTCGCGGTGTGGAACAAGAAAGCCTGGAAAGTGGATGCCGATGCGCAGCGTGCGGCGCTAATGGCGCAGGCGCAGCAGGAGTTGCAGCAGCGTTTGGCGATTGCCTATGCTCAGCGCCGGCCCTTGGAGGACGCGCAGGAACTGGGGCTGGCGACGACGCAGGAGCAGGGCTTGTTGACGGCGTGGAAGCGTTACTGCGTCGAGCTGTCGCGCCTGCCGCAGCAGACCGCGTGGCCGCAGTTGGCCGAGGCGGACTGGCCGAAGCAGCCTGCCTGAGCGTTTGCAGACTGCTGTTCCACGTGAAACCACCCGCGCCGGGCATGCCCGCGCGGGTTTTTCTTAAAGCCTGTTCAAAGTCTCGCGGGCAAGAGCGAGACAAGGCGAAAATAGCTGAGAAAGCGGAATGTACACGTGCTACATGAGCATTTCGAAGGTGTACTCACCGCGCCACGACTCACGTAGCGCAGCAGACATTGAACAGGCTCTTATGGCCGCGCCAGCGTGATCTCCACTCTTTCCTTGCCCTGGCCCACGTTTTTGCGTTTGAGCTTCAGTTCGCCCACTTCGCCGCTGCGGCGCAAATGGGTGCCGCCGCAGGGTACGCGGTAGAGGCCGGGCAGTTCCCAGTAGCGGCGCTGGTTTGCTTCGTCGGAATAGGCGCTGACGATGGCGAGATCGGCGTCTATCAGCGCCTGCACCTTGGAGGCGATGGCGGGTAGCAGCGGGGTGATGGGCCGGGCCAGCGCAAAATCGATGCGCGCCTTGTCCTCCGCGATGTGGGCGCCTATCTTTTCCGCGTCGGGCAGTTCGCGGCAAATGGTTTCCAGCACCAGCTCCGCGGCGAAGTGCAGCCGCATCAGCCGGTAGCGGCGCGGCCAGTCTATCGCCACCGTCACCGCGTCGCCGGCGCCAAGGCCATGGTCGTCCGCCAGGGTATAAGCGATGTCCAGGCCCTGTTTTTCCGCGCGCAGCACCGGACGGCCGGCTATGTTGCCGGTGTCGCTTTCCTGGCCGCCGGAGAAGGCGTAGAAGAGGGTGGCGTCCAGCCAGACCCGCGAGCCGTCCACGTGCGCCACCGTGGTGTGCAGCTCGGTCTGGTAGGGATCGACCCAGAACTGTTTGCGCACGCTCATGCCGCGCTTCCGGGATTCGCGGCCAGCCGCTGGTAGATGTCGGCGTCTCTTTTTTCCATCATCCATTCCGGCCGGGACAGCGGGCTGAAGCCGAACTGCGCGTACAGGCCGTGAGCGTCGGCGGTGGCCAGTAGCATGCGGCGCAGGTTCTGCAGGCCGGGATGGCTATCGATCGCCGCCATCAATTGCTTGGACACGCCTTGGCCGCGCCAGGCTTCGACCACGAACACGTCGGCCAGATAGGCGAAGGTGGCGTAGTCGGTGATCACGCGGGCGAAGCCTATCTGCTCGCCGTCGGCGGCGTAGGCGCCGAAGCACAGCGAATGGTCGAGCGAGCGCTCGAAGATGTCGCGCGGCAGTTGGCGCGCCCAGTAGGATTGCTCCGACAGGTAGCGGTAGACGCGTTCGCGGTCCAGCCGCGCGGGATCGGTGTCGATGTGGAGGGTCATGGCGCAGCCAGCCGGGCGATGGGGATGCCATCAAAGATAACACGCCCGGACTGGCGGGAGCGGCCGGGCTTGCCGGCGCCGCTCCTGGCTGCTAGCCACTTAGAACCTGTTTACGATCTGCTGCGTGGCGTGAAGCGTTGCACGGTGAGGACCCGCTCAAAATGCTCATGTCCCACCTGTACATTCCGCTGTTTCGCTCGTTTCCGCCTTGTTTCGCCTTAGCTCGCGAGATCGTAAACACGTTCTTATAGGTTTTTGATTTTTTCCAGCTCCTCCGGGCTGTATTTCTTCTCGCTGGCTTTGGTCAGGTCGGTCAGCAGGCCGGCGTGCACGTCGCGCGCCGATTGCACCGCGCTCAGCATATTGCCGCCGCTCCACTGGCCGGCAAAGCCGACCGCGGTTTGCGGCTGACTGGCGTAGAGACTGGTCAGCATGGCGTCCACCGCCGGCTGCTGGCTTTGGAACTGCCGCTCCAGCCGCGCCTGCCATTGCGCCAGCACCGGCAGATACTTGTCCGGCTTGGTCTGGGCCAGCGTGGCGTTGGCGCGGAAGGCCCAGTAGGCGGAGCCGCTCTCGTAATTGGCGGCGCCGGCGCGCAGCGGCGCGGGGATGTCCTTCATCGCGTTCTCGTACATTGGCACCAGCACCGCGCCGGCCGGGCTGCCGAAGGATTGCCAGGTCAGCGCCGCCAATTCCTTGGGCAGGCCGGCGCGCAGCTGGATGACGTGGGTTTCTATGGTGCGGTCCACGCCCATCGGCCGGTCCGCGTCCTTCTGTTTGGCCAGTGCGGTGCCGTGGAAGGTGGCGCGCAGCACCTTGGCCACGTCGGCCACCGCGATCTTGTGTTCCGGCTTCAGCGTTAGCGGGTATTGCGCCTGCCGCGTGGCCTGGCGCAGCGCCGGGTTCAGCAGATGCTGGCCCAGCCATTCGCGGTCCACATTGTATTTGTCGCCGGTGACGCCGAAGGCCTGGGCGAAGTTGAAGCGCTTGGCGTCCACCTTGGCCAGCAGCTGGTGTTTGGCGGTGAACTCGGCCAGGCCGGGGCTGGCGATCACATTGGCGCGGTCGGCGAGGTCGATGTCGTGCAGGCGCAGGCCGTTGGCCACCATCAAATAGCTGTCCTGCGGCACGCGATAGGCCAGCCAGTGGTGGCCGGAGCCGATTTCCATATACCAGGCTTCGTTCGGATCGGCGATCAGCACGCCATTGCCTTCGCCGGCGCCGTATTGGCTCAGATAGCGGCCCAGCAGTTCCACGCCTTCGCGCGCGGTCTTGGCCTGCGGCAGGATCAGCGAGGGGATCACCGCCTCCACCACGCCGCTGTCCAGCAGCGGGTCCGCTTTCTTGGCGCGGGCGTTGATCTCCGCGCTATTGGTGGCGGATACCGCCACATTGAATTCATTGACGCCGCGTTCCTCGTACAGACCGTCGCCGCCGGCGCTGTCGCCGTTCCAGTCCATCAGGCCGCTGTAGCGGTAGAACTGTGCCGGCGCCGGCACTTTCAGGCCGTTCTTGAAGCTCAGCGTCTCATCCTTGGCCGCCGCGCGCGCCGGATGCAGCACCAGGCGCTTGTTCCAGTTATTGATGTAATAATCTTCGTTGCGGGCGATGATGATGGAGCCATCGGCGGAGGCCTGTTTGCCGACGATCAGCGATGAGCAGGCGTCGGCGAGCGGGGCGGCCAGCGCAAGGGCGGTGGCCAGGGCAAGCAGGGTAGGGCGCGGCGTCATGATGCATTCCTCTTCTCTGAGAGCGTGTTTACGATCTAGCGAGCTAAGGCGAGACAAGGCGAAAACGGCTGAGAAAGCGCAGTGTACAAACGGTACATGAGCATTTCGAAGCGGTACTTACCGTGTGACGTCTCACGACGCGCAGCAGATCGTAAACAGGTTCTGAGCAGTCAGTCGCGGTGCGAGACGGCTCATGGTGGCCGCGCGCTAAGCGTGCGGCGGTTTGGCGGTGAGGGCAAGTGGATTGTAGGCAGATGGTTCGCATTAGTTGAAATGGGAATCCCATGCTTGCCTGATGCATATCAATCTTGCGCTGTTTGGTAAAAATGTGGCGCAAACTGTCTGATTTATGCAATTGCTTTTGCCATATTGGCGCAAGCCTGATTAAGCTTGGCATTTCATTGTGGCGGCGGCTGATGGCGCCGTCGCGGCGAGAACGGATTAGGAAGATATGAAGATTTTGACGATGGCGCGCAAGCTGTTCTTCACGGTGCTGGCGGCGGCGTTGGCCTTGTGGGCTTACGGCGCTTACAGCGGAGAGCCGCAGTGGCAGCAATGGGCGATGTATCTGGGTAATGCGCTGGCCTTGGGCGGCGCTTATCTGGTGCCGACCTTGACCGCCGCCTTGGTGGGCAGCCCGCGGCTGAAGCTGGTGGCGGCGCTGAATGTGCTGGGCGGCTGGCTGATCCTGCCGTGGATCGCGGCGATGATGCTGGCGCTGAAGCGCGACGATCTGGCGTCCGGGTCCTGAATCCGTCTGGCACAATACTCTATCTTTACCGCCCCGTCAGAGGGCGGCGTAAGAAGCTGTTTACGATCTGCTGCGCGTCGTGAGACGTGGCACGGCGAGTACCGTCTCGAAATGCTCATGTACCACTCGTACATTCCGCTTTTTCAGCGGTTTTCGCCTGGTCTCGCCTGAGCTCGCGAGATCGTAAACACGTTCTAAGAGCGGCTAACAAACATGGGTTTCACGCCTGAGGCATGGCGCGCCGTTGAGTACGGCAAGTCGGTCCAACGCAGCATCAGGGGTTTGTTAGCCGTTCTAAACGGCTGCACGAGGCGATACCACACTACTCAAGGAGAAACACATGTTTCAGCACGTCGACGCCTACGCCGGCGATCCCATCCTGTCGCTGGTCGACGCCTTCGGCAAGGATGCGCGCGGCGACAAGGTCAACCTCAGCATCGGCCTGTATTACGACGAGCAGGGCCGCATTCCGCGCCTGAACGCGGTGCAGCAGGCTGAGGCCAAGCTGGCGGCCCAGCCGGCCCAGCCTTGCACTTATCTGCCGATGGACGGCCTGCCGGCCTACCGCAAGGCGGTGCAGGAGCTGTTGTTCGGCGAGGGACACCCGGCGCTGGCCGCCGGCCGCGTCGCCACCATCCAGACCCTGGGCGGCTCCGGCGCGCTGAAAGTGGGCGCGGACTTCCTCAAGCGCTATTTCCCCGACGCCCAGGTGTGGGTCAGCGATCCGACCTGGGACAACCACGTGGCCATCTTCGAAGGCGCCGGCATCGCGGTCAATCGCTACCCCTATTTCGATCCGCAAACCCGCGGCGTGGACTTCGCGGCGATGCTGGACACGCTGGAAACCCTGCCCGCCGGCAGCATCCTGCTGCTGCATCCGTGTTGCCACAACCCCACCGGCTCGGATCTTGACAATGCGCAGTGGGATCAGGTGGTGGCGCTGGCCAAGCGCAAGCAGCTGATTCCCTTCATGGACATCGCCTACCAGGGTTTCGGCGCCGGCTTGGAAGAGGACGCCTACGCCATCCGCGCGATGGCCGACGCCGGCGTGTCCTTCCTGGTCAGCAACTCCTTCTCCAAGATCTTCTCGCTGTACGGCGAGCGCTGCGGCGGCCTGTCGGTGGTATGCCCGAACCAGGCCGAGGCGGAGCTGGTGTTGGGCCAGCTCAAGGCCACGGTGCGCCGCAACTACTCCAATCCGCCCACCACCGGCGCGCGCTTGATCGCCACCGTGCTGGGCGACGCCGAGCTGAAAGCGCTGTGGGTGTCCGAGGTGAACGAGATGCGCGGCCGCATCCTGGAGATGCGCGGCATTCTGGTGGAAGTGCTGAAGCAGGCGCTGCCGGAGCAGGACTTCGCCTATCTGGTCCATCAGCGTGGCATGTTCAGCTACACCGGCTTCAGCCAGGCCCAGGTGGACGCCCTGCGCGAGCGTTTCGGCGTCTATCTGGTGGGCACCGGCCGCATGTGCGTGGCCGGCTTGACCCGCGCCAATGCGCCTTATGTGGCCAAGGCTTTCGCCGCGGTGCAGTAAGAACCTGTTTACGATCTGCTGCGCGTCGTGAGACGTGACACGGTGAGTGCGGCTTCGAAATGCTCATGTACCACGTGTACATTCCGCTTTCTCAGCCGTTTTCGCCTTGTCTCGCCTTAGCTCGCGAGATCGTAAGCAGGTTCTAAGACCAAGCTCGGCTGACAAAACCGCTGATGCCGTGCTGCGCCGGCTTGTCGTACTCAAGGCACTGCCTACGTCGGCGCGTCTTGCCTCTGCCGTAAAACTGAGTTTTGTCAGCCGCTGTTAAAACAGGTCCTCAGCCGGCGGCCAGGCCTTGTTTCAAACGGGCCAGCGCCGGCTTGGCCAAGGCGTCCGGCGCGTAGCACAGGCCGACGCGGCGGCTGAGCGCCGCCTGATCCAGCCGGCAGCTCCACAGGCCGGGTTGGTCCAGGGCCAGCCCCTGCGGGACGAAGGCGACGCCGGCGCCGGCCGCGGCCAGCGTCGCCGCCTGTTGCAGGGTGGCGCAGCGCGCCGCCACCGCCAGTTCCCGCGCCGCCTCGCCCAACAGGCTGGCGAAGCGCTGGTGTGACGGATGGTCCGGGCAGGCGATCAGGTCCTGGCCCAGCAGTTGTCCCGGCCGCAGCAGCGGCTGTCCCGCCAGCGGCGCGTCGGCGCGCATCGCCAGCACATAATCCTCTTCCCACAGCGGCAGGAACAGCTCGTCCTCGCAACGATTGGCCTCCTCGTCCAGCCGCGCGTCGCCGGCGCAGCCCGCAGCCAGCTCCAGCAGCAAGCCGTCCACCGCGCGGTAGGCTGCCGCCAACACGCGCGCCACATCGGCCTGGCCCAGGTCCGCCGCCACTCCCAGCGTCAGCGGCAGGCAGTCCTGCCGGCCGCGAAACAGCTGTGTCAGGCTGTCGGCTTCTTCCACCAGCCGCCGCGCCGCCGGGTACAGCAGCCGGGCGGCGTCGGTTACTTCCACCCCGCGCGGCTGACGCTGGAACAGCGCGGCCCCCAGCTGTTCTTCCAGTTGCCGGATGGTGGCGGACAGCGCAGGCTGGCTCAGGTAGAGACGCGCCGAGGCCTGGGTGATGTTGCGCTCTTCGAATACAGCGATGAAGGCTTTGAGCGAGCGGATATCCATAAATTAAACCGATGGCAGCAAGTGGAATAAACGATTTTTCGTGGAATCGTCAGCGAATTATAGTGCTGCTCAAGGATTTGATATCAGTTATTTCTATTGCTAAAGGAGAAGTTCCATGAGTAAGGCTCTCATTGTCATCACCGGCGCCAGCTCCGGCATCGGCGCCGCCACCGCCCGTTTGTTGTCGCAACAAGGCCATCCGCTCTTGCTATTGGCGCGTCGGGCGGAGCGGCTGGAAGCGCTGGCCTTGCCCAATACCTTGTGCCGCGCGGTGGACGTGACCGACCGCGCCCAGCTGGCCGCCGCGGTGGCGGAGGCGGAGGGCCGCTTCGGGCCGGTGGACGCCATCGTCAACAACGCCGGCGTGATGTTGCTGGGGCAGATGGCCGAGCAGGCGCCGGAAGAGTGGAAAACCATGTTCGACGTCAATGTGCACGGCCTGCTCAACGGCATCCACGCGGTGCTGGGCGGCATGGTGGAGCGCAAGCGCGGCACGGTGATCAATATCAGCTCAGTGGCCGGGCGCAAGACCTTCCCCAACCATGTGGCCTATTGCGGCACCAAGTTCGCGGTGCACGCGATGTCTGAGAATCTGCGCGAGGAAGTGGCGGACCACGGCGTGCGGGTGGTGACGATAGCGCCGGGCGCGGTGGACACCGAGTTGCTGTCGCATACCAGCAGCGAGGCGATCAAGGCCGGTTACGAAGCCTGGAAACAGGAGATGGGCGGCGTGTTGGCGGCGGAAGACGTGGCCAGCGCCATCGTCTACGCCTATCAGCAGCCGCAGAATGTGTGCATTCGCGAGATCGTGCTGGCGGCGACGCGGCAGCAGCCCTGAGACGCGGCGCAAGGCGGACGGACCTTGAGCGGGCTCCGAGGCCGGCTCAGTCCGCCACGTACAATTGGGTATCCGCCTCCCGCATCAGCTCGACGACGGCGGGCGGCGGCGGCTGGTCGGTGAACAGCGCGTCTATCTGCGACAGATGGCCCAGCTCCACCAGCGCCGGGCGGTCGAACTTGCTGTGGTCGGCGGCCAGGAACACGTGGCGGGATTGCTGGATGATGGCCTCGGCGCTGCGCACCTCGCGGTAGTCGTAATCGCGCAGCGTGCCGTCCAGCTCGATGCTGGAAATGCCGATGATGCCGTAATCGACGCGGAACTGGCGGATCAGCTGCACCGTGGCCTCGCCGGTGATGCCGCGGTCGCGTTTGCGCAGCATGCCGCCCAGCACGATGACTTCGCAGTCCGGGTAGTCGCACATGGTGTCCGCCACGTGCAGATTATTGGTGATCACCCGCAGGCCGCGGTGTTGGTGCAGCGCCTTGGCCACTTCCTCGGTGGTGGTGCCTAGATTGATGAACAGCGAGGCGTTGTCCGGGATGTGGCGGGCCAGGCATTCGGCGATGCGGCGCTTTTCGTCTATGCACAGCACCTGCCGCGCCTGGTAGGCGACGTTCTCCACGCTGGACAGCACGCTGGCGCCGCCGTGATAGCGTTGCAGCAACTGATGCTCGGCCAGCAGCGCGATGTCGCGGCGTATGGTCTGCCGGGTGACGGAAAAATGTTCGGCCAGCTTTTCCACGCTGACGTAGCTGTCGCGTTTGACCATGGCCAGCAATTCCTGCTGGCGTTGATTCAGAATGAGCATAGACTGCGAGGCGGCGGGTTGGGACGGTTCGATTGTAAGCGGATAACTCGTCCCGGCGCTATGCCGTCAGCGTCGCCGCCGCGTATTCGGCCAGCGCCAGGCTGGCGGTGAGGCCGGGGGATTCGATGCCGTAGAGTTGGAGCAGGCCGGGCACGCCGTGCTGCGCCGGGCCCTGGATCAGGAAGTCCGCGTCCGGCGCGCCGGGTCCGGCGATCTTGGGGCGGATGCCGGCGTAGGCCGGCGCCAGCGCCTGTTCCGGCAGCGTCGGCCACCAGCGGCGGATGCCGGCGTAGAAGCGCTCCGCGCGCGCCGGGTCCTCTTGGTAGTCGATGGCGTCCACCCATTCCAGGTCCGGGCCGAAGCGCGCCTGGCCGGCCAGGTCCAGCGTCAGATGCGTGCCCAGGCCGCCGGCCTCGGGCAGCGGGTAGATCAGGCGCTGGAACGGCGAGCGGCCTTGCAGCGCGAAATAGACGCCGCGCGCGTAATAGGGCGTGGGAATGGTTTCACGTGGAACCCCGGCAATGCTGGCAGCGACTCGCGGCGCCCACGCGCCGGCGGCGTTGACCACGCAACGCGCGCGCAGCCGCAGGCCGGCGATGTCCAGTTCCAGCCCATCGTCGCCAACGCGGCCGCCGCTCAGCGGCGAGTTCAGCGCCAGCGTCGCGCCGTGGGCCTCGGCGTCGGCCAGCAGGGACAGCATCAGGCCGTGGCTGTCTATTATGCCGGTGGACGGCGACAACAGCGCGGCGCGGGCCTGCAAGGCCGGCTCCAGCCCCCGGAGCTGTTCCGCGTCCAGCCAGCGCAGATCATCGACGCCGTTGGCGGCGGCGCGCTGTTGCAAGGCTTGCAGCCGCGGCAGTTCGGCTTCGTTCGCGGCGACGATGAGCTTGCCGCAGCGGCGGTGGGCAATCGCGCGCTGGGCGCAGTAGTCGTACAGCCGCTGGCGGCCGGCCACGCAGAGCCGCGCTTTCAGGCTGCCGGGCGGATAGTAGAGCCCGGCGTGGATCACTTCGCTGTTGCGGCTGGACGCATGCTGGCCGATGGCGCTTTCCGCTTCCACGATGACGACTTCGCGGCCGGCCATCGCCAACTGCCGCGCCATGGCCAGGCCGATTACGCCGGCGCCTATCACCACGCATTCCACGGTTTCCATCGCGCTTCCCATCATGCCGGATTGAATAGCGCATGGTGCGACGCCGCGGCGGCGGCGTCCAGCCCGGCGGCGCGGAGGTCTATGAGGCGGCGGACTGCGCTTGCCGGCTGAGGTGGAGGTAGTGCAGATGCCGTTCGTACTGGTCCAGGATGTCGGCGATGATCTGTTCCTTGTGGTAGCCCCACAGGCTGTAGCCCTGGCTGCCGTCCTGCAAGTGCACTTCCAATCGGCAGTAATGGCCGGGCGCGGCGCGGATGGCGAAGGAGGGCGTGGCCGCCATGGCGGCCTGGATGCGGTAGCGGAAGGCGGCGTCGCCGTCGCCGGCGATGAGTAGGCCCAGCCGCGGCAGGCCGGTCTGCGGGTCTGTTTCCTGTTCCAGCCGCGCCTTGGCGCCGCGCTGGCGCAGCGCGGCGCAAACCTCGCGCAAGGCGGGGAGGCAGCTGTGTTCCAGCATGGTTCGGGTCTGGTCCGCGTCCGGATAGCTCATCGCCCGGCTCAGCCGTTGCTGCCAGTTCAGCCGCGGATCGGAGTGGGCGTAGGTGCGGCCGGACAGCGAGCCGGCCAGGCTGGCCTGGCGGCTGTCTTCGCGCATGCCTTCGCGCCGCAGCGCCTTGTACAAGCCGGCCATGATGAAGAACATCACGAAAGAGAAGGGCAAGCCCATGATGATGGTGGCGTTCTGCAGCGTGGGCACGCCGCCCACCATCAGCATGGACAGCGTCAGGATGCCGATGGCCAGCGACCAGAAAATGCGCAGCCACTTGGGCGCGTCGCTGGCCGGGTCTTTGAGGATGGAGGTGAAGTTGCCCAGCACCAGCGCGCCGGAGTCGGCCGAGGTGACGTAGAACAGCAGACCGGTGACGGTGGCGAGCAGAGCGCTGAAACCGGTCCACGGGTATTGCGCCAGCAGCGAATAGAACGCCCGTTCCGGCGTCTCCATCGCGGTCTTGCCGAAGCTCTGGTTGCCGGCCAGCACCAGGTCCAGCGCGCTGTTGCCGAAGATGGAAATCCAGATCAAGGTGAACACGAAGGGGATGACCAGGGTGCCGATGATGAATTGGCGCAGGGTGCGGCCGCGCGAGATGCGCGCCAGGAACAGGCCGACGAAGGGCGCCCAGGCCACCCACCAGGCCCAGAAGAACAGGGTCCAGGCGTTCAGCCAGTCCACCGGGCGCTGGAAGGCGAAGGTGTTCAGGGTCATGCCGGCGAAGCCGTTCAGGTAGTCGCCCACGTTCAGCACCAGGCCGTTGAGCAGGAACACGGTATTGCCGCTGAACAGCACGAACAGAATCAGCAGGATGGCCAGCAGCACGTTCAATTCCGATAGCCGGCGGATGCCCTTGTCCACGCCGGAGACCACGGACAGGGTGGCCATCGCCACCGACAGCAGGATCAGCAAGGCCTGCGCCAGCACCCCTTCAGGAATGTCGAACATGAAGCGCAGGCCGTAGTTGAGCTGCACCACGCCTATGCCCAGCGAGGTGGCGATGCCGAAGATGGTGCCGAGCACGGCAGCGATGTCGACGCCGTGGCCGAGCGCGCCGTGGATGCGGCGGCCGAAGATGGGATAGAGGGCCGAGCGGATGCTGAGCGGCAATTGATGGCGATAGCTGAAATAGCCCAGGGCCATGCCCATTAACGCGTACATCGACCAGCCGGTGATGCCGTAGTGGAACAGGGTCCAGGACATGGCCTGGCGCGCGGCAGCGTGAGTGCCGGGCGCGCCCTCGGGCGGGGCCAGCAGGTGGGTGACCGGTTCGGCCACCGAGAAAAACATCAGGTCGATGCCGATGCCGGCGGCGAACAGCATCGCGCCCCAGGTGAACAGGCTGTATTCCGGCCGCGAATGGGCCGGTCCCAGCTTGATGCTGCCAAAGCGGGAACAGGCGATGACGAGGACGAACAAGACATAGAGCGTGGCGGCCAGGAAGTAGTACCAGCCAAAGCCCTCGGTGATCCAGCCCAGCACCTGGGCCATGACGCGGGCGGCGGCGTCGGTGTCCAGCATCGCCCACAGCGCCAGCGCCAGAATGCAGCTGGACGAACCGAGGAACACCGTGCGGTTGAGGCGGTCTGTCGCCCCGGTTTCCGGTAATGCAGCCATGTAGGGGTCTCCCGATGCTGACGCAAGGAAAGACCGACACTAGCATCGGCCCGCGGCGGGGGCTGGTCAGAATGCGACGCGGGGGCGAGCGCAGGCGACCGGGCGTGAAAAAGCCGCCCATGGGCGGCTGGAAGGCGGGAGCGGCGGGTTTCAACCGGCCATCGCGGCTTCGACTTCTTCCACCGTCTTGGGAATCGGCGCGCCCAGCACGCGGCTGCCGTCGGCGGTGACCAGCACATTGTCTTCGATGCGGATGCCGCCGAAGTCCTGGTATTCGCGGAATTTGTCGTAGTCGATGTACTGGCTGTGGCGGCCTTCGGCGGCCCAGGCTTCGATCAGCGCCGGGATGAAGTACATGCCGGGCTCCACCGTCACCACCATGCCTTGTTTCAGCGGCTTGCCCAGACGCAGGTAGCCCAGGCCGAACAGCGGGCTGCGCTCGGTGTCCTCGCCGTAACCCACCAGGTCTTCGCCCAGGCCTTCCATATCGTGCACGTCCATGCCGATCTGATGGCCAAGGCCGTGCGGGAAGGCGATGGCGTAGGCGCCGGATTCGACGATGGCGTTGGCGTTGCCCTGGAAGAAGCCCAGCGCGCTCATTCTTTCCACCATCAGCCGCGCGGACAGCTTGTGCACGTCCAGATAGCGCACGCCCGGCTTCATCGCCTCGATGGCGGCCAGCTGCATGTCCAGCACGATATTGTACAGTTCGCGCTGACGCGGGCTGAACTTGCCGCCCACCGGGAAGGTGCGGGTGATGTCGCTGGCGTAGCCGCCGCCGGAGGTACAGCCGGTGTCGTTCAGCGCCAGGTCGCCGCTTTCCAGGCGGTTGTCGTGGTGATGGTTGTGCAGCACTTCGCCGCGGCGGGAGAAGATGGATGGATAGGCCAGCTGCCAGTCGCGGCGGCGCATGATGCCTTCCATCTCGCCCACCACTTCGTATTCCATCACGCCGGGTTTGGCGTGGCGCATCGCGGCGACGTGCATGTCGCGGGTCACCGCCAGCGCCGCTTCCATTTCGGCGATTTCTTCGTCGCCCTTGATTTCGCGCAGCGCCACCACGGCATGGGTCAGCGGCGCGGAGAAGCCGTCCTTGACCTTGGCCGGATGAACGTCCAGCAAGCGGCCCATTTCAATCAGGGTCTCGCCGCGGTACGGTGCCAGGTAATGGACGGCGCGGCCGGCGGCGCGCGCGGCGCTCAGCGCGGAGGCCAGTTCGGCGTAGCCGCGGCTGTGTGTCAGGCCGGCCAGCGCGGCGCGTTCGGCCAGGCTGGGCAGCGGGCCGGTCCAGACGATGTCGGCCACGTCCGGATCGTTGCCGAACAGCGTCGCTTCGCCGCTGTCGGCGTCGATGAGGCCGGCCAGGCCCGGTTCGTTCAGGCCGAAGAAATAACGGAAGCTGGAGTCCTGCACGAAGGGCAGGGTGTTGTCGTGATAGTTCATCGGCGAATCGACATTGCCGACAAACAGCAGCAGGCCGGACAGGCCGGCCGCTTGCAGACGGGCGCGGCGTTGCGCGTATACGGTGGCAGCGAACATGGTTTCCTCGAGGGTGGGCAGGGTCCGCCCGGTTCGGTCGCCGCGCGGAATATTGTATCCAGTCCCTTAACTTATCATGCCCGCCGCCGGGCTGCCAGTGCCGGTTCAGCCGCGCTGGCCGACGGCGGCTTCGGCCTGCCGGGCCTTGGCCGGACGCAGGATCAAGGCCACCGCGCCGCCGGCCAGCAAGGCCCACAGCGGCGCGCCCAGGCCGGCGATGCTGACGCCGGAGGCCGCCACCACGAAGGTGATCAGCGCCGCTTCGCGGCGGCTCTCGTCGCTCAGCGCCGCGCTCAAGGAGGACGCCAGGGTGCCGAATAGCGCCAGCCCGGCGGCGGTGGCCACCAGCGCCTTGGGCAGGGTCAGGATCAGGCTGGCCAGCGCGCCGCCGGCCGCGCCTATCGCCAGATAGAGCGCGCCGCAGATCACGCCGGCCACGTAGCGGCGTTTGGGATCGGGGTGGGTTTCCGGCCCGGTGCAGATGGCGGCGGTGATCGCCGCCAGCACCACGCCGTGGCCGCCGAAGGGCGCGGTCAGCATGGACACCGCGCCCAGCAGCGACACCGGCGAGCGGGCCGGGATGCGGTAGCCGGAGGAGGCCAGCACCGCCATGCCGGGCAGGAATTGACCGGTCAGCGCCACCAGCGCCAGCGGCAAGGCCAGATTGAAGAAGGCGCTCCACGACCATTGCGGCGCGGTGAACAGCGGACCGCCGCCGCCTCCGCCGTGGGCCGGCAGCGGCTGGAACAGGCCTTGCGCCGCCGCCAGCAGCAGGCCCAGCAGGATGGCGGCCGGCAGCGCGTAGCGCGGGAAGAAGCGGCGGCCGACGAAGAACAGCGCGGCCATGCTGACCACCAGCAGCGGATCGTGGCCGGCGGCGCTGGCCAGTTCGGCGACGAAGCGGAACAGGATGCCGGCCAGCATCGCCGCCGCCAGCGCGGCGGGGAACACCTTCATCAGCCGGTCGAACAGACCGCTGACGCCCAGCAGGGTGACGATGGCGGCGGCGGCCAGGAAGGCGCCCACCGCCTCGCCGTAGGGCACGCCGGGCAGGGCCGCCAGCAGCAGGGCCGCGCCGGGGGTGCTCCAGGCGGTGATCACCGGCGCCTTCCAGCGCCAGGACAGGTAGAGGCCGGCCACGCCGGAGCCGATGGACACCGCCCAGATCCAGGAGCCGAGCTGGGCCGGGGACAAGCCGGCGGACTGGGCGGCGTGGACGATGATGAGGAAGGGACCGGAATAGCCGACCAATAAGGCCAGCGCCGCGGCCAGCGCGGCGGAGGGCGACAGGTCGCGCCAGAAGGTGGACGGCATGATGCGCTTTCTTGCGATGAAAAGTAGGGCCAGCCTAGCGCAAGCGCCGCGCCTCGCCTTCCCACAGCCGACGCAAACAGTTTATGCTGCGCACAATCTGTTCTATATAACAGCGATGACTGATTCCCTGTATCTACGCATTGCCGCGGACATCGAGCGCGGGCTGGACAGCGGCGAGTACCCGCCCGGCAGCCGGCTGCCCTCGGTGCGCCGCCTGGCCGCCCTGCACGGCGTCAACGTCTTGACCGCGCTGGCGGCTTACCGCCATCTGGAGCGCCGGCAACGCGTCAGCGCCCGGCCGCGCGCCGGCTTTTTCGCCGCCTTGCCCAGCCGCGCGCAGCAGGCGCATGCCCGGGACGACGGCTTGCCGTCGGCGGCGACCCTGGTGCGGGTGGACAGCCGCATGTCGCAATTGATCGAATGGTCGGGCCTGGACATCGGCACCCAGCTGCACATGGCGGAAGCGCACGGCAGCATGTATCCGGCGGCGGCGCTGGCGCGTCGGCTGCAACAGACGCTGAACCAGCGGCCGGAGCTGATCGGCGCCTATCTGCCGCGCGGCGAGCAGGCGCGGCTGCATCGGCTGGTGTGCGGGCTGGCGGCGCAGTGGCAGCTGGCGCTGGAGCCGGACGCCATTCTGTTCACCCACGGCATCACCGAGGCGATCAGCCTGTCGCTGCGCTTGCTGACCCGGCCGGGCGACACCGTGGCGGTGGAGACGCCGGTGTACTTCGGTCTGCTGCAAACCCTGGAGGCCCTGGGACTGAAAGCGCTTGAAATCCCGTGCACGCCGGACGCCGGCCTGTCGCTGGAGGCGCTGGAGTTCGCCTTGCGCCACGGACCGGCGCCGCGCTGCCTGGTGACGGTGACCAATTTTCAGAATCCCACCGGCGCCTTGATGCCGGACGAAGCCAAGAAGCGTTTGTTGCAGCTGGCTTACCGTCACGGCCTGACCATCATCGAGGACGATGTGTTCGGCGAGCTTTACTTCGGCGAGCAGCATCCGACGCCGCTGAAGGCCTGGGACAGCCGCGGCGAGGTGATTTACTGCTCGTCCTTCACCAAGAGCTTCGCGCCTTCGTTTCGTCTGGGCTGGTTGTCCGGCGGCCGTCATCACGCGGCGCTGGCGCGGCAGAGCAATAGCAGCAGCCTGGTGAGCTCGGCCTTGTATCAGGGCTTATTGGCGGACGTGTTGGCCGACGGCGACTACGCGCGTTTCGCCGAGCGTTTGCGGCGGCAATTGGCGCGGCAGATGGGCCAACTGGCCGACGCAGTGCTGGCGGCCTTCCCCAAGGGCACGCGGCTGCGGCGGCCGCAGGGCGGTCTGCTGCTGTGGGTGGAATGTCCGGAAGGGCTGGACGCGGGCCGCTTGTTGGAGCGGGCGCTGGCCGAATCTATCAGTTTCGCGCCGGGCCTGGTGTTTTCCGCCGAGCCGCGTTTCGGCCACTGCCTGCGGCTGAACTTCGGCCAGCCGTGGTCGCCGGCGCTGGCGCGGGCGATCGCCACTCTGGGCCGCCTGGCCGGCGAGCAGCTGAGCCAATGAAAACGGCGGAGCGCATGCTCCGCCGCGAGGCTGTCGGCTTGGCGCCGGCTCAGTCTTGACGCGCGCGGCGCGCCTTCACCGCGTCGGCCAGCGTGGTCAGCAGTTTTTCCGTGTCGTCCCAGCCGATGCAGGCGTCGGTGACGCTCTGGCCGTAGGTCAACTCGCAGCCCGGCTTCAGGTCCTGGCGGCCTTCCACCAAGTGGCTTTCCACCATCACGCCGAAGATATTGGCGTTGCCGGCGGCCAGCTGGCCGGCGATGTCGTCGGCCACTTCCATTTGACGACGGTAGTCCTTGCGGCTGTTGGCGTGGCTGAAATCCACCATCAGCTTTTGCGGCAGGCCCACGGAGACCAGTTCCGCCGCCGCGGCGCTCACGTGCTCGGCCGAGTAATTGGGTTCCTTGCCGCCGCGCAGGATCACGTGGCAATCCGGGTTGCCGCCGGTGGAGACGATGGCGGAGTGGCCGGTCTTGGTCACGGACAGGAAATGGTGGGGCACGCTGGAGGAGCGGATGGCGTCCACGGCGATCTTCAGATTGCCGTCGGTGCCGTTCTTGAAACCCACCGGGCAGGACAGGCCGGAGGCCAGTTCGCGGTGCACCTGGCTTTCGGTGGTGCGCGCGCCGATGGCGCCCCAGCTGATCAGGTCGGCGAAGTACTGCGGCGTGATCATGTCCAGGAATTCGGTGGCGGCCGGCATGCCCATGTCGTTCAGGGTCAGCAGCAGACGGCGCGCGATGCGCAGGCCGCTGTTGATGTCGAAGGATTCGTTCAGCAGCGGATCGTTGATCAGGCCTTTCCAGCCGACGGTGGTGCGCGGTTTTTCAAAGTAGACGCGCATCACCACCACCAGCTCCTGCGACAGCTTGTCGCGCAGCGGCGCCAGCTTCTTGGCGTACTCGATGGCGGCTTCGGTGTCGTGGATGGAGCAGGGGCCGATCACCACCAGCAGGCGGTCGTCCTCGCCGCGCAAGAGCGCGGAGATGTCGCGGCGGGCGGCGTAAATCACCTCGGAGGCGGCCTCGGTGATCGGCAGTTCGTACAGGTGGGCGATGGGCGGCAGCAATTCCTTGATTTCGCGGATTCTGACGTCGTCGGTCTGGCGTTGCATAAAGGCGGCTTCCTTGCTATTTCAGTTTTTGCATAGCAGCAAGATAACCGGATTCCACGACGCTAGACAAGCGGCCGGCCTGCTTTAATGCCCTAAATTCATACTAGATGATCGTTAGGGATAAGCTATCGGCTCCCGATTTATCTGCTTGTTTTTCTTGGACGGGGAACAGGTGGACATGAAAAACGCCCCGGATGCGGCCAGGGCGTTTTGCGGGCGAGAACCGGAACGGTCAGTCGGCGTACTGACGCTTCATGCGTTCGCGGCGTTCCTGGGCTTCCACCGACAGCGTGGCGGTGGGGCGGGCCATCAGGCGGCGCAGGCCGATCGGTTCGCCGGTGTCTTCGCAGAAGCCGTAAGAACCGTCTTCGATCTGGCGCAGCGAGGCCTGGATCTTTTGCAGCAGCTTGCGCTCGCGGTCGCGGGTGCGCAGTTCCAGCGCGTATTCCTCTTCCAGCGTGGCGCGGTCAGCGGGATCCGGCGTGGCTTCCTGCTCTTGCAGGTGATTGGCGGTCGCATTTGCGTTAGAGAGCAACTCCTGCTGCATCTGCAACAACCGGTCTTTGAAAAACTCAAGATGGTCGGCGTTCATGTAATCGTCGCCGGTCCAGTTGAGGATATCCTGTTCGGTTAGTTTGGCCATAATAGGTGCTTCCAGCATAGAGTTGGCAACAGGCGGAGAAGATTACCGGCGCCCCGCTATTTCTGCAACTGTCTTAGGCGCTTAGGTGATATTAACTCCCTGCTGCTGACAATCGGTATAGCGTTGTTTCACTCCGGTAACAAGCCTGAGGCATCGTTAAAAGGGTATTGGCGCAACAGGCTAAGACATAAAATGTCCCGGACAGTTCAAAGGCGGCAATCCGCCGCCTTTTTCCGGGAGCCGGCGCGCCGTGCGGCGTGCCGGGTTTCTAGCGTCGGGATGGCTTATTTCAGCGACAGCACCCATTTGGCCAGCGCGCGCAGGTCCGCGTCCGGGATGTTCGGATGCGGGGTCATCGGCACCGGGCCCCACACGCCGGAGCCGCCGTTCTTGATCTTGGCCATCAGCATGGCTTCCGCGCCTTTCTGGCTGGCGTATTTCTTGGCCACGTCCTTATAGGCCGGACCGACGATCTTCTTGTCCACCGCGTGACAGGCGGTACAGCTGTATTTTTGCGCCAGCTGCATATTGGCGAAGGCGGGAGCGGCGGCGGCGCTCAACAGGGCGGCGGCGAGCAAGGCTTTTTTCATTGGAAGTCTCCTGGTGTGGTGATGCAAATCGGTTGCCAAACGAGCGGCCGCAAAGCGCGGCCGCGAAAAAATATGACAAATAACCTGAATTGCTACAGTACTACCTTGAGTTGGGTCAAGAAGCTTGCTTCCAGCATGCGCACCGGCAGCATCAGGATCACCTGGATGATCAGGAGCAGCACCAGCGGCGACAGGTCCACGCCGCCGATATTGGCCTTGCGGAACGGGCGCAGGAAGGGCCGGGTCAGCGCGTCCAGCACCGGCATCAGCGGGTTGTAGGGGCTGACCCAGCTGAGCACGGCCTGAACGATGACGCTGCCCATCAACAGGGTCAGCGATTGCTTGAACACTTCCAGCAGCGACAGCAGCGACAGCGCCACCCAGACTTGCGGAAAGGTGAAGACTTCCGGCACCGAGCTGAGCAAGGTGACCAGTACATTGGACAGCAGCGCCACCAGCCAGGCCAGCAACATGGTGGCGCTGTCGTAGCCGCGCATCGCCGGCACCAGCTTGCGCAGCGGCAGCACCGCGAAATTGGTGGCGGCCATCACGAACTGGCACAGCGGGTGTTTGAACGGCGCGCGCGCCACTTGCAGATAGAAGCGTAGCAGCAGCACCAGCACGAACAGGCCGCAAAGGGTGTGGATCAGAAAGCGCAAAGTGTCGAAGAACATGATGTGGCTTAGTCCTGGCTGAGTTGTTGGCCCATTTCGATGGAGCGGTCGCGGCAGTCCAGCGTGCCGGCGATGATGGCCTGCTTGACGCCTTCCGCCTCAAAGCGGGCGATGGCGCGTTCGGTGGTGCCGCCCTTGGACATCACATTGGTGCGCAAGGCGGCCACGGACAGCGGGCTTTGCTTGGCCAGTTCCACCGCGCCTTCGAAGGTGGCCAGCACCAGCCGGCGCGCTTCCGCTTCGGAAAAGCCGGTTTGCTGGGCGGCTTCTATCATGCTTTCGATGAAATAGAACACATAGGCCGGGCCGCTGCCGGACACGGCGGTGACGTCGTCGATGCGCTGTTCGTTTTGCAGCCAGACGGTGATGCCGGCCGCCTGCATCACGGTGTTGGCGTCCTGGCGGTCGTCTTCGCTGACGCCCACCGAGGCGAACAGGCCGGACACGCCCTTGCCTATCATCGCCGGGGTGTTGGGCATCACCCGCACCACGCGCTTGCTGCCCAGCCAGCGGCATAGCGCGTCCAGGCGGATGCCGGCGGCGATGGAGATCACCAGCGCGCCGTTGAGCCTGGGCTCAAGCTCCAGGCACAAGTCGCGCAGATGCTGCGGCTTGACCGCCAGCACCACGATGTCGCCGATGCCGAAGGCGTCCGGCAGCGCCGCGCCGCCGCTGACGTCGTATTCCTGGCGCAGCCGTTCCACTTTGCCGGCGTCCGGGTCCACCACGTGGATGCGATGCGCCGCCTGCTTGATCAGGCCGGCGATGATGGCGTTGGCCATATTGCCGCCGCCTATGAAGGTAATCCGCATGCTTTTTCCTTATAAACCGGCCTGAAACCGCTATCGTTTCAAGCCGATGTCATTCAATGATAATGGCGCGCGCCGAAAATGGCCGTGCCCACCCGCACCAGGGTGGCGCCTTCGGCGACGGCGACGGCCATGTCGGAGGACATGCCCATGGACAGCGTGTCCAGCGCCAGCCCTTCGGCGATCAGGCGTTCGCGCAGCCTGCGCAGCTGGGCGAACTGAGACGCCAGTCGCGCCGTGTCCTCCGTGGGTTCCGGGATGCACATCAGGCCGCGCAGGGTTAGACGCGGCAAGGCCGCCACCGCGCGCGCCAATTCCAGCGCCTGTTCCGGCGCGCAGCCGCTCTTGCTGGCCTCGCCGGACACGTTCACCTGAATGCACACGTTCAGCGGCGGCAGCGCCGCCGGACGTTGCGCCGACAGCCGTTCCGCGATTTTCAGCCGCTCCACCGAGTGGGCCCAGTGCGCCAATTCCGCCACCGCTCGGGTTTTATTGGATTGCATCGGGCCGATGAAGTGCCATTCGATCTCCAGGCCGGCCAGCGCCTCGGCCTTCTGCTGCAATTCCTGCACGTAGTTTTCACCAAAGGCGCGCTGGCCGGCAAGATAGGCTTGCTCGATGTCCGCGGCGGGGAAGGTTTTGCTGACGGCCAGCAAGCGCACCGATCCCGCCGGACGGCCGGCGGCGTGTTCCGCGTCCGCCAGGCGTTGGCGGACTTGCTGCAAGGGTTGGGAGATGGAGTCTGTCATGGCGTCGAGAAATGGTTTGCTGCGGGCGGTGAGGCTTGTTGCCCGGGTTTGGGGTTTCTACAAAGAATCATGGCCGCGCATCATTAATAATATGGGGTGACGGCGATATCCCAAATGGCTGAGTTGAGCTTACAATCAGCGCCAGAGCCGGAAATGCCGGGGTCTCGTTCGGGCGCGTCGCCGACGCGGGCGGTTCTTCATTATTTTTCAAGTGGTCGCCTGGCGGCTGAAACCATGGCGGCGGCGCAGTCATCGTGGAGATTATATTATGGAAATTTCGGAGCTCTTGGCCTTTACGGTCAAGAACAAGGCGTCCGACCTGCACCTGTCCGCCGGGCTGCCGCCGATGATCCGGGTGAACGGCGACATCCGCCGCATCAACCTGCCGCCGATGGACCACCATGACGTGCACGACATGGTGTACGACATCATGAACGATTACCAGCGCAAAATCTTCGAAGACACCTTCGAGTGCGACTTTTCCTTCGACCTGCCCGGCATCGCCCGTTTCCGCGTCAACTCTTTCGTGCAGAACCGCGGCATGGGGGCGGTGTTCCGGGTGATTCCGTCCAAGGTGCTGTCGCTGGAGCAGCTGGGCGCGCCCAAGATCTTCCAGGAAATCGCCGCCTTTCCGCGCGGGCTGGTGCTGGTGACCGGCCCCACCGGCTCAGGCAAGTCCACCACGCTGGCGGCGATGATTGATTTCATCAACGACAACCACTTCTCCCATATCCTGACCGTGGAGGATCCGATCGAGTTCGTCCACGACAGCAAGAAGTGCCTGATCAACCAGCGCGAGCTGGGCTTGCAGACCCACAGCTTCGCCAATGCGCTGAAGTCCGCCCTGCGCGAAGACCCGGACGTGATCCTGGTGGGCGAATTGCGCGATCTGGAAACCATACGCCTGGCGCTGACCGCGGCGGAAACCGGCCACCTGGTGTTCGGCACCCTGCACACCAGCTCCGCCGCCAAGACCATAGACCGTATCGTCGACGTGTTCCCGGCCGGGGAAAAGGAGATGGTGCGTTCGATGCTGTCCGAATCGGTGCGCGCGGTGATCGCCCAGACCCTGCTCAAGACCAAGGACGGCAGCGGGCGGGTGGCCGCGCATGAAATCATGCTGGGCACCCCGGCGATCCGCAACCTGATCCGCGAAAACAAGATCGCCCAGATCAACTCCATGATCCAGACCGGTCAGCAGCACGGCATGCAGACGCTGGACCAGTGTCTACAGGAGCTGGTGCGGCGCAATATGGTGTCGCCGGCGGACGCCAGACAAAAGGCCGCCAACAAGGATCAATTCTGAGCGGGCGCTGCGCTACACTAGAAACGGCGACCCGCGGGACCTCATCATGGAAAAAGACCAGGCTTCCAAGTTCATACTGGATCTGCTGAAGCACGCCACCGGCAAGAACGCCTCCGATGTCTTCATCGCCGCCGATTTCCCGCCGGCGATGAAGATAGACGGCAAGATCACACCGGTGGCGCCGCAGCCCCTGTCCGCCCAGCACACCAAGGAATTGGTGCGCGCGGTGATGAACGACCGGCAGACCGAGGAGTTCGAAACCAAGAAGGAGGCCAACTTCGCGATCAATCCGCCGGGCCTGGGGCGCTTCCGCGTCAGCGCCTATGTGCAGCAGGGCCACGCCGGCATGGTGTTGCGCAAGATCAACACCGAAATCCCCACCTTCGACCAGCTCAACCTGCCGCTGGTCTTGCGCGACATCGCGCTGATCAAGCGCGGGCTGGTGATCTTCGTCGGCGGCACCGGCTCGGGCAAATCCACCTCGCTGGCCGCGCTGGTGGACTGGCGCAACAGCCACAACCACGACCACATCATCACCATCGAAGATCCGATCGAATACGTGCACCAGCACAAGAAGTCCATCATCACCCAGCGCGAGGTGGGCGTGGACACCGATGATTGGGACATCGCCTTGAAGAACACCCTGCGCCAGGCGCCGGACGTGATCCTGATGGGCGAGATCCGCGACCGCGAAACCATGGGCTACGGCTTGCAGTTCGCCGAAACCGGCCACCTGTGCCTGGCCACGCTGCACGCCAACAACGCCAACCAGGCGCTGGACCGCATCCTCAACTTTTTCCCCGAGGAGCGTCATCAACAGGTCTTGATGGATTTGTCGCTGAATATGCGCTCCATCATTTCCCAGCGGCTGGTGCCGATCAAAAGCGGCCGCGGCCGGGTGGCGGCGGTGGAAATCCTGCTCAACAGCCCGCTGGTGTCCGACATGATCTTCAAGGGCGAAATCGCCGGCCTGAAGGAAGTGATGGGCCGCTCGCGCGAGACCGGCATGCAGACCTTCGACCAGTCCTTGTTCGAGCTGTACGAGGCGGATCTGATCAGCTACGAGGACGCTCTGCGCAACGCCGACTCCATCAACGATCTGCGGTTGAAGATCAAGCTTTACAGCGAAGGCTCCAAGTCCAGGGACCCGCTGGAAGGCATAGACCACCTCGACATCGTCTAAAGAGGCCGTTTCCTGCCTGCTGCGCTGCGCGAGATCTCACGCGGCGGCTAGGCCTCAGCACGTTCACGCGCCGCGCGCTCCTTCCGTTTCTTCCGCCGCAAGGTTTTGTCTCGCGCTTGTCCGCGAGGTTTTGAACGGGTTCTACGCCCGGGCTTGCAGGGCCAGCGCCGCCGCCGCGGTTTTCAGCAGCCGGTCGGACAGCGTCTCGTCCGAGATGGCGCGGGACAGCAGCAAGGCGCCCACCATCAGGGCCAGGCAGGCTTCGGGCGCCAGCGCCGGCCGCGAGCCGGCCGCCGTGTCGCATTGTTGCGCCTGGCGCAGCGTGTGCAGCAGCGCCTGCAAGCCTTCGGAAAACGCCTGGCGCGTGGCTTTGTCGTGGCGGGCCAGCTCCCCGGCCAGCGCGGCGGCGGCGCAGCCGGAGTCAGGAAAGTCGCGGTGCGCCGCGCTCAGATAATCCTTGGCCAGCCGTTTCAGCCCGGCGCCGTTGGGCGCCTGCTCCAGTTGGGCCTGCCAAATCTCGTTCATGTCCAGCAGCGCCTGGCGACAGGATTGCGCCACCAGATCGTCCTTGCTGTGGAAGTGGGCGTAGAAACCGCCGTGGGTCAGTCCCAGATCGGCCATCAGATTGGCGATGCCGACATTGGCCACGCCTTCGGCTCGAAAACGCAGCGAGGCCATGGTCAGGATCCGTTGACGGGTTTCGGTCTTGTGAGTTGAGCTGTAGCGCATCGTTGACCTTCCTGTTCGGCTAGAGGGTGACGCAACGCAATGACGAAGCGGTGATTCCGTTTTAGATGATAGCTATCATTTATTCAATCGCGATGTGAATCAGCAAGATAGCCCGCCCGTCCCCTGCGTGCGTGGCAGTCAAGAAAGCCAAGGAATGACGGCGGAATTTATCCAATATATCTATATTGACTAAAAAGCGGCGTTTCCCGCCTTGCTCCCCGTTCCGGGGACGGCCCGGAACACCGGTCGCGCTCAAGCCGGCGCGCGGGGGACGGATGGTTTCCCCCATTCGCCGGCCGTCGCGGCTGTGCGCTGAGGGAGGGTGGAGACAAGCATGCAGCGATGGAGGGATGCCGCCGCGGGCTTTTGGGCGGCCGCATGGCGGCAGCTGAGCGTGGCCGCGGCCTATTGGGGCTTGGCGCGGCTATTGATGGCCGGCTTCATGAATGCGGAAACCTGGCTGACACCGGCCTGGTTTCCGGCCGGTCTGGCGATGGCGGTCGCCTTGCGCGGCGGCCAGCGCTACGGCATGGGGCTGGCGGCGGGATCTTTGCTGTTTAGCCTCTTGTCGCGCCAGTTGCCGCTGGCGGACGCCTTGTTGATCGCCGGCGCCAATACGGTGGGCAGCTTGTTGGGCGCCTTGCTGGTGCGCTACCGCTGCGGCCGGCGCCTGCCCTTGCACAGCCTGTCCTATGTCCAGGCCTTCATCGCCGGCGCGGCGCTGGCCGCGGCCATCGCCGCCATGGGCGGCACGGCGGCCCTGCTGCATGGCCAGCCGCAACTCTTATTGCCGCTGGGGCGTCACTTCATCGCCTGGTGGCTGGCGGACCTTGCCGGCATTTTCAGCCTGACGCCCTGTCTGCTGCTGTTGAGGCGCGCGGTGACAGGCGAAGGCCACGGCGGCCTCGGCTCGCTGGACGGTTTGACCGCCTGGCTGACCTTGCTGGTCGCCGGCCTGGCCATGCTGGGCATAGACGACAGCACCGGACGTTATGCCGCCCTGCCTTATTGCTTCAGCCTGCCTCTGCTGTGGTTCGCGTTTCGCCAGCGCTTGCGGCTGGCCCATGGCCTGTCGCTGGGGATTTTGCTGCTGGCTCTGGCCGGCGGCGTGTCCGGCCACGGCGCTTTCGGGCACGGCGAGCAGGCATTGCTGACTCTCAGCATGCTGATGCTGATCCAGACCACCACCTTGCTGGTGTTCGGCGCGCTGGCGGTGGATCTGCGACGCACCGAGGCCAGGCTGCGCGGCGTCAACCGCCAATTGGAGGGCAAGGTCCGCGCCCGGACCCGCGAACTGGCGGACAGCGAGGCGCGTTTGCGCCTGATGGCCGACGCGGCGCCCTTCCCCTTGGCGATGAACCGTTTGCAGGGCGGCGAACTGATCTACGCCAATGCCCGCGCCGAGGAGTTGTTCCGCGAACGTCTGGCGCCCGGGCGGCCGCTGCGGGTGCAGGACTTCTACGTGGATCCAACCGAGCGCGAGCGCGTGTCCGCGCTGCTGCGCGTAGGCGGTTGCGTGCGCGACCGCGAAGTGCGGCTGCGCGCCGCCGACGGCCGGGAGTTCTGGGCGCTGATCTCCTGTTCCGTGGTGAGGGCCGACGACGGCTGGTTTGTGATCAACGGCGTCAACGACATCAGCGAGCGCAAACAGCTGGAGCAGGATTTGCTGCAGGCCAACCAGGCGCTGCGCCAGAATCTGAATGAAATAGAACTGCTGCAGCAGGGCTTGCGTGAGCAAGCATTGCGCGATCCGCTGACCGGCCTGTTCAACCGCCGTCATCTGGACGATATTCTGCCGCGCATCCTCAGCCATATGCTGGCGGTGCACAGGGACGTGGCGGTGTTGATGGTCGACGCGGATCATTTCAAGCAGATCAACGACCGGTATGGCCACCCTTGCGGCGACGCGGTGCTGACGGCGCTGGCGGCGCATCTGAGCGACGCCTTCCGCAGCGGCGACATCGTTTGCCGCTACGGCGGCGAAGAGTTCTTCATCCTGCTGCCCGGCGCGTCGCTGAACGACGCCTACGCCAAGGCGCGCCAGCTGTGCCACGATGTGCGCGTTCTGCCCATCGTGGCCGGCGGGCACGATATCCGCGTCACCTTGTCGGTGGGGCTGGCGCTGTGCCCGCTGCACGGCACCGACGCCGGCAGCGTGGTGGCCGCCGCCGACGCGGCCTTGTACCGCGCCAAGAAGGAAGGGCGCGACCGGGTGTGCGTGGCGGATCCCATGCGTCCGCTGGTGTCCTGACGCTCCGGCTTGGCGGCCTGGCGCGTCGGGGGCGGTGTGCTACCATCCGCTGATGGAACTTTACCGACTACTGCAACAACAAGGCTTTGGCGGCCGCAAGGAATGCCGGCAGCTGATCGACTACGGCCTGGTCGAACTCAATGGCGAGATCGTCGACAACTACCGTCAGCAGGTGGAACTGGCCGATATCCGGCAACTGGTGGTGGACGACAAGCCCTGGGACGTGGTGACCGGGCCGCTCTACTTGCTGTTCCACAAGCCCCCCAATTACGAAACCTCGCACAAGCCGCAGCACAATCCCGGCATTTATCGGCTGCTGCCTTATCAGTTCGGCAATCTGGGCATCACCGCCGTGGGCCGGCTGGACGTGGACACCACCGGCCTGATCCTGCTGACCAACGACGGCCAGTTCGTGCACGCGCTCAGCTCGCCCAAGAAGCTGGTGCCCAAGTGCTACCAGGTGACGCTGAAACACGCGGCCAGCGAGGAGTTCATCGCCAAGCTGCAAAGCGGGGTTTATCTGAACGACGAAGGCGCGGAGTTCGCCGCCGACAGCATAGAGCGGCTGGACAGCCATGTGATTCTGCTGACCATCACCCAGGGCAAGTATCACCAGGTCAAACGCATGGTGGCGGCGGCCAGCAACCGGGTGGAACAGCTGCACCGCATCAGCCTGGGCAGCGTGGCGCTGGGCGAGCTGCCGCAGGGCGAATGGCGGCATCTGAGCGCGGAGGAGCTGGCCAGCCTGGGTTGGTCGTGAATCATCCCGCTTGGCGGCTATAAGCGCCGCATGCCGAACAGGCCGCCTTTCAAGGCGGCCTTTTTTGTCGCGTGGCGCGGCGCCGTGCGCCGGCATGGCCGCTCATCAAGTTGATCGCGGCATGGAATGCATTGAAGTGCCCCGAGGCGCGTCCGCGCCCGGGGCTTTTTTTGCGCCTGACAAGCGGCGCTTGTGGTGGGAGCCTCCTGATTTGGCCGTGATTTCAGATGGGGGGCTAAATAGGCTTTGCTATCGATGCTTTTCCATCGATTGCCATTAATGTAATTTATTTAATGAGTAACATTGTTTATTTACTTAAAAAAATTACACTGCTCCGTCATGGGAAGGCGGCTCATGGAGAAGGCGGCGCCGGATGGCGGCGATCAATGTGAAAACAGGCCCGCGCCGTGTCGGGCGCGAGCCTGTCGGGAAGGAAGCCGGCCGTGCCGGCTATTGGAATTGCCGCGCCAGCCGCGCCAGCAGATTGCGCGAGCTGTAGTAATCCAGGCGGAAGGTGTCGAAGCCGGCGGCGTAGACCTGCTTGCCGCGCACCGCGGCGTTGCCGGCCAGGAAGGGATTGGCCAGCACCTTGGGCACGCTGGGCGCGTCGGCGTTGAACAGCAGGATGCTGTTGCCGCGCAGCCCTTCGGCGAATTTCTCGCCGGACAGTTGCACGATGTCGCGGCGCACGCCCTGGCTGGTGTTGCCCTTGACGCTGTCCGGCGCGGTGGCGAGCGTAAAGCCCAGCGCTTGCAGCAGTTTGCCCTGGGCCGATTCCGGCGTCCAAAGATTGGCCCCGGAGCCGTCCTCGCTGTACACCATGGCGGCGGTGGGCTGCGGCGGCAGCTTCAGCTTGCTTTTCAACTGCGCGACTTCGGCGTCGAAACGGGCGATCACCGCCTGGGCGTCGGCCTCGCGGCCGCTGGCGCGTCCCAGCAGCGTCGCCAGCTCCTGCCAGCTCTTGTCGTCGTAATTGACCACCAGAGTCGGCGCCATCTGGCTTAATTGCTCGTACAGCTTCAGCGCGGAGTCGCCGCCGGTGCCGGCCATCACGATCAGGTCCGGCTGGGCGGCGATGATGGCTTCGGCATTGGGCTCGCCCTGGTAAAGCGGCTGCACGCCCCGTTGCTTGGCCACGGCCCCCCATTGGGTGAAGAAGCCCTGGCCGTCGGTGACTTTGGAATTGGCGGCGCTGCCGCCGCTGGCCACCACCGGGGCGTTGATGGCGAGCAGGGTGCCGGTCAGGGTCACGCTGGTGGACACGATGCGCAGCGGCGGCCGCTCCAGCGTCAACGGACCCTTGGGCGTGCTCAAGGTGCGCGGCCACTGGCCGGCGGCGGCGACGGAGGCGTCGGCGCTTTGTTCAGGCGCGCCGCAGGCGCTCAAGGCCAGAGCGAGGCCGGCGCTCAGCCATAAGCGCAGCGCGGCGCGGCGCGGGCGGGAAAAATCGGAAGCCATGAAAATCCTTAGGATAGACGCGGGTGGTGGCTCCGATTTTATTGCAAACAAGAATTATTATCATAATTACCGAAGGGCAGGTTTGCGAGGGCCGCAAGCCGCGCGCTCATTCCTGTTGTTGCTTGAGCCAGTTGTCTTCCTGATGCCGCATCAGCGCGAACCACTGCTGGCGCATGTGGCGGGCAAAAGCCGGTGGCGCTGCGGCGAAGTCGTTTTCGTCGGTGTAACAGCCGGGCAGATAGGGCGGTTCGAAGTCTTTCTCCCAGCCCTTGGCCTGCAGCGCCCGCTGGCCCTGCGGGCTGCAGTCCTCGGGCAGCGGCAGTCCGGTCAGGTGGCCGCTGTCCGGGTCCAGCCAGCGCACGCCCTGGCGATCCAGGCCGCGCAGGCCGTATTTGGCTTTGCCGGCGTGAAGAATCAGCTTGTAGTCGTTGGGGCTGACGTCGCTGGCGCAAGCGCTGCGATAGCCGACCACCGTTTCCAGCGCGCCGTCGCGGTTGAGGTCCGGAAAAGCAATGGAGGCCAGATCGAAGGTCGCGCTGGCGTCGAACTCGCAGCGCGTCACGCCGTCGCTGAGCATCCACTGCCGTCGCGGCCTATCCTGCCCCAGCGTGTATTGCGCGGCGTAGAGCGTCGCGCTCTGCGCGCCGTCGGCGCCGCGCGCTTCCTGTCGCTCCGCCAGCACCAGCACGTGCTCGCCGGCGCTGTCCGTCCAGCCGTAGGCGGCGGTCAGCTTGCCGCGCAGCTCGACGCCGGCCGGCACGGCGCTCAGGCGTCGCACTTGACCGGCGACGGACGGCGCGCTGGCGGTGTCGGCCGGCTCGGCGGCGGGCGGAGGCGGCTGGGGTTTGCAGGCGGCGAGCGTCAGCGTCAGGCCGAGCAACAGCGAGACGCGCAGGCCGGCGGTACGGGGCGCGGGGAGCGGGGGCATGCCGTTCTTCTTGTCATTGATGAAACTGGAATAGTACGGAATACCAGCGACGCGGAACAGCTCCGGCGGCAGAGAGGGGTTGGGGGCAGGGCGGGAACTGACCGATTTGCCGACGATTCATGACATTGGGGTGATTTTTGCCGGCTGGGGACGCCATAATCCAGGCGGGAGCGCGATCCTCGCGCGATACCGCAGTCTGTTCAAAGTCTCGCGAGCGAAGGCGAAGCAGCCGAGCACGCGGAGCGCTCGTGGCTCATGGGCGTTTCAAAGCCGCGCTCGCCGTGTCGCGTTTGACGACGCGGGGCGGACAGGGAACGGGTTCTTTAAGGAGGGCTTATGTTGAAACCTGCTTGGTGGTGGGCTGGGGCGCTGGCGTTGACGCTGGCGCAGATGGCGGCGGCGGAGCCGCTGCCGGCGTATCGCGGCGACGCGCGGCAGTCTTCGGTGTCCGGTCTGTCGTCCGGCGCCTTCATGGCGGTGCAGTATCAGGTGGCGTTTTCCGCCTCGGTGCGAGGCGTCGGCGTGGTGGCGGGCGGGCCTTACTATTGTTCCAAGGGCATGCTGGCGGGCGCGCCGGCCTGCATGAGCGGTCCGCCGCCGGAGGTGGGCGGCCTGGTGCTGGCGACGCAGCAGTTCGCGCTGGCGGGACAGATCGATCCCTTGTCCAACCTGGCCAAGCGCCGCGTCTATCTGTTCAGCGGCAGCCAGGACAATACCGTCAAGACGGCGGTGGTGGACAGCGCCGAGCGTTATTTCCGCAAGCTGGGGGTGCCGGCGGCGAGCATCGACTACCTGCGCAGCCTGCCGGCCGGCCATGCCCAGATCACGCCGGCTTACGGCAATGACTGCGGCGAGACCAAGTCGCCTTACGTCAACCATTGCGACTGGAAAGGCGAAGGCTACGACCAGGCCGGCGCTATCCTGACGCAAATCTACGGCCCCTTGCAGCCGCGCGCCGGCCAATTGAGCAGCCAGGTGTCCGCTTTCAACCAGAAGCCGTACGCGCCGCCGGGCAGCAGCCTGGCCGACGAGGGCTATGTCTATGTGCCGCGCGCCTGCGCCGAGGGCGAATCCTGCAAGGTGCATGTGGCGCTGCACGGTTGCCGCCAGTACGCGGGCGCGGTCGGCGACGCTTTCTACGGCCATGCCGGCTACAACGAATGGGCGGACAGCAATCGCATCATCGTGTTGTATCCGCAGACCACGGCGATGCCGCCGGGCAACCCGAACGGCTGCTGGGACTGGTTCGGCTATACCGGCGTGAATTTCGCCTGGAAGAACGGGGTGCAGATGCGGGCGATCAAGGCGATGGCGGACCGGCTGGTGTCGGCGCCCTGAGCCAGAGTCCGGCGGGGTTCAGCCGCCGGGGAAGCCGCGTTTGGCGAAGAAGTCGATGAAGGCGCGCAGCCGCGGCGGCGGATAGGGCGAACCGGGCCATAGCAGATAAAGGACGCCGCTGCGCTCGGCCCAGGCTTCCGGCAGCGCCTGCAGCCGTCCGTCCGCCAGTTGGCGGCGCACGGTGAAGTCCGGCAGGCAGGCGATGCCGGCGCCTTGCTCCGCCAGCTGGATCAGCGCGTCGCCGGTATTGGCGCAGGCATGGACCGGCAGCGCCGGCGCGTCTTCATCCTGGCCGGCCAGCGGCCACGGCGCCAGTTTGCCGCTGCGCGGATAGCGGTAATGCAGGCAGCGGTGCTTCGTCAGATCCATCGGCGACGCCGGCTCGCCGCAGCGGGCGAAGTAGGCCGGCGCGGCCACCAGCCGCATGCGGTAAGCGCCCAGCCGCCGCGCGCTCAAGCGCGAGTCTCCCGGTTCGCCGCCGCGAATCACCACATCGAAGCCTTCGCCTATCACGTCCACCAGACGGTCGCTGTAGTCCAGATCCAGTTCGATCTCCGGATAGTCTTGCATGAAGGCGGCCAGCAGCGGGGCCAGCACGCCGCATTCGTGCGGCAGGCCCACCTTCAGCCGGCCGCGCGGCGCGGCCTGCTCTTGTTGCAACTCGCGCTCCGCCGTTTCCACTTCGTCCAGAATGCGCAGGCAACGTTGCAGGTATTGTTCGCCGGCCGGGGTCAAGGTCAGCCGCCGGGTGCTGCGTTGAACCAGACGCGCGCCCAAGCGCGCCTCCAGCCGCGCCAGGCCTTTGCCGGCGGCCGAGGCGGAAATGCCCAGTTGCCGTCCGGCGGCCACCAGGCTGCCTTGTTGGGCGATGTGGGCGAACAGCTCGATGCCGCTCATTTTTTCCATGGTTTGCCCCGAAATTACGGAATACAGTTCCGTTATGTATGGAATTGAAGACTATTTTTCCGTATCGCCAAGGAATCTAGCATAAGCCCTCGTTCATGTGCGATACGGGAGAAGCGGGATGACAGGCAAGAGCGGCGAGTCGGCGATGCCGGCGACGGTGTATCTATTGGGCTTATGCATTTTTGCGATGGCGACGTCGGAATTCATGGTGGCGGGGATGATGCCGTCGTTGGCGGCGGCCCTGGGCGTCGGCTTGCCGGCGGTGGGCAATCTGGTATCGGCCTTCGCCGCCAGCGTGGTCCTGGGCGGGCCGGCGCTGACTTGGCTGCTGCGTTCGGCGCGGCGCAAGCACAGCCTGATCGGTCTGTTGCTGTTGTTCCTGGCCGGGCAGGCTTTGGGCGCGCTGGCCGGCGATTACCGGCAGATGCTGTGGTCGCGGCTGATCTGCGGCGTGGCGCAATCGGCTTTCTTCGGCGTGGCCCTGGCCTTGGCGGCGGAACTGGTGGGCGAACACCGGGTGGCGCGCGCCGCCGCGCTGGTGCTCAACGGCCTGATGCTGGCTTCGGTGGCCGGCCTGCCGCTGGCGGCCTGGGTGGATCAGAGCTGGGGCTGGCGTGTGAGCTTTTGGCTGGTGGCGGGCATGGTGGCGTTGGCCGCGGCGGGCATCGCCGCGCTGACGCCGTCCGGCGTCCGTCCGCAGACCTTGAGTCTGGGCGAGGAGGGCCGCCGGCTGGCGCGACCCAGCCTGTGGGCGGCTTATCTGAGCAGCGGCCTGATCATAGGCGCGGTGTTCGCCGCCTTCACTTATCTGGCGCCCTTGTTCACCCGGGTCAGCGGCTTCGCCGCTTCGGAGCTGCCCTGGCTGTTCGCCGCTTACGGGCTGGCGACGGTGCTCGGCAATCTGTTCAGCGGCCGCCTGGCGGACAGCCACACCCGCGCCGTGCTGCGCGGCGGTCTGCTGGTCTTGCTGGCTGCCCTGGTGGCGTTGGCCTTGCTGGCGCAATGGCAGGCGGCGACGGCGGCGTGCGTGCTGCTATTGGGCCTGGCCGGCCTGCCGATGAATCCGGCGATGGTGGCGCGGGTGGTGCGCGCCGGCGGCAGCGGGCCTATGGTGAACAGCCTGCACATGTCGGTGGTCAATCTGGGTCTGATGCTGGGTTCCTGGGGCGGCGGCGCTTTGTTGGACGCCGGCTGGAACCTGCGCGCGCCGGTATGGCTGGGCGCGGCGTTGGCCGCGCTGGCCTTGCTCAGCCTGTGGCTGGACCGCGCCGGTCACAGCTGGCAGGTCACCGGCAGTTCGGCCGGCTTGCCCAGGTAGAAGCCCTGGTAGAGCTCGACCCCCAGTTCCTGCATCGCCTGGTGTTGCTCGCGGGTTTCTATGCCTTCCACCGCCATGCGGCAGCCTATCTGCCAGCCCAGCTCCAGCAGCACCGGCAGCCGGTGGCGTTCGCCGGACATATAGTCCAGCAGCAGGCTGCGGTCTATCTTGATCAGGTCCGGGCACAGCGACTTGACCTTGCCGTGGCGAGCGGCCACCGCGCCGAAATCGTCCACAGACAGGCCGAAGCCGGCCTCGGCGGTCAGACGCAGGCTGTTGATCAGCGGTTGGCCGTGGTGTTCCACCTCGTATTCCGGCAGTTCGAAAATCACGCCGCCGCTGTCCAGTTCCAGCGAGTCCAGCAGGCCTTGCAGCAGGGGAAGGTGATTGCGGCCGTGGTTGTCCACCACCGCGGTCTGGGCCAGCAGGTTCAGGCACAGGCAGCCGGATTGGCCGCTTTGCGCGAAATTGCGGATGTGGATCAGCCGCGCCAGCTGATCGGCCTCCAGCGCCAGCTCCGGCGGCAGGCCGGACAAAAAAGAGTCGGGGGACGGCGTCTGGCCGTCCTGCGTCCGCACGCGCAGCAGCGCCTCGTAGCCGAACACGCCGCCGCTGCGGTAGAACAAGGGCTGGAACACGCTGCTGAGCTGACAGCCGCCCAGACGCGCGCAATATCGGCCGTCCGCGTCGCGGTACAGCTGTCGCTCGGGATGAGGGCCTAGGGGTGGAGCCATGGTGGTTTAGTCGCGCGGGATGGACTTTCAGCATAGCAAGCATTGCGCCGGGCTACCGGCCGGCTGCTGCCTCTGCTGGAGCGCTATCCCCTGCCGCTGCACGCGGTGTCTCCCGAGCGCAAGCACGTGCCGGCCAAGGCGCGCGCCTTCCTGGAGTTCATCGACAGGAAGCTGGGCGGCGAGCCGCCGCCGACTAAGAGTCTGTTCAAAGTTTCGCGAGCGAGAGCGAGACAGGGCGAACGCCGCTGAGAAAGCGGAATGCGTCAGTAGCGCATTGGCGCTTCAGCGGGCTTTGAACAGCTTCTAAGCTTTGGTAGTACGGGCCCGATGAGGAGAGGCGCGATGAAGGCGTGGGCAGGCGGGATATGGGCGGCGTGGGCGCTGGCGTCCCTGGCCGCGGACGTGGCGGGCTGGGCCAGCTATCAGCGCGGCGATTTCGCCGCCGCGCGCCGGCAGTTCGAGCAAGCGGCCCAGGCGGGCGACCGGGTGGCGGCTTTCGACCTGGCGATGATGCATTGGCGCGGCGAAGGCGGCGCGCCGGACCGGGCGCAGGGCGAGCGCTGGCTGCGCCGCGCTGCCGACGCGGGTCTGCCGCAGGCGCAGCACGCCTTGGGCGCGCTGTATGAAAGCGGCCAGCAAGTGGCCAAATCGCAGACCGAGGCGACGCGCTGGTTCCAGTTGGCCGCGCGGCAGGATTATCTGCCGGCGGAGCTGGATCTGGGCACCCAGTACTTCTTGGGCCGCGGCGCGGCCAAGGACTACCGGCTGGCCGCGTACTGGTACGAAAAAGCCGCGCAGCAGGGCGATATGGGCGCGCAATATCTGATCGCCAGCATGTACGAGCACGGCGACGGCGTGGAGCGGGATCTGCCGGCGGCGATACGCTGGTACGCCAAGGCGGCGGTTCAGGGCGACGTCGGCGCCAGGCTCAAGGCGCTGGATCTGGCCAAGAGGGCCAAGTAGGCCTCGAAACCCAGGCCGGGCTTTCAGGCGCGGGCCGGCCCGCGGCGCATCGCCGCCAGGCACTGGCAGGCGGCCTGCCAGTCCTGAACCCCGCACAGGCCGCGCACGATGATGCCGGCCAGGGTGTCGTTGCAGGCGTCCGGGCCAAACTGCATCAGCATCTCATGCAGGGCGAAATGCAGGGAGGCGTTGTGTTGCAGCAACAAACCCACTTGCTCGTGGACGAAGCCGTCCACCGTGGCCTGGCCGTCGCGGTCCACATGCACATGGTGACGGGGGCAGAAGCCGGAACGGATCAGCGCCTGATCGGCGCGCACGTCGTCGAGAAAGGCCTGCGCGCTGTGGTGCAGAAAGCCGCAAGCCATGATCAGGCTGGCGACGGAGTAAGGCTTGGTGGTGGTGGCGTCGGCGACGAGGGCGTTGTCCGGCAGGGTGGCAAGCATTAATGTTCTCCTGTTATCTTTGTAAACCGCGCTCAATGGCATAAATCGTCGGTTTTATTATTTTTTCCGCGTTTTTGTATCATTCATGCGAATGTATTGGCAAGCCCGTCGAAAGGACGGTTGCCAGCCGCGGCTGCCAGGGTTTTTCTTGGGACGATGGCCATTTAGAATGAACTCTTTCTTTTCCGTTTGTTCCCATTCGCATGCATATTGTTTACCTGCACGGCTTCAACTCCGGTCCGCAATCGCTGAAGGCGAACGAAACCGCCGCTTATCTGCAACAGAACGCTTTCGATGCGACCCTGCATTGTCCGCAGCTGTCGCCGCATCCGGCCGAGGCGATTGAGCAGGCGTCCGCCCTGGTGGCCTCCTTGCCGGCCGACACCCTGTTGATCGGCAGCTCCCTCGGCGGGTATTACGCCACGTTTCTGGCCGAGCGTCATCAACGCCCGGCGGTGCTGATCAACCCGGCGGTGCGGCCTTACGACGACCTGGCGCGCTTCATCGGCGAACAAACCAATCCCTATACCGGCGTGGTCTATACCCTGAGCGACGCCGATATGCGGGCCTTGCTGGCGCAGCGCGTGGCGCAGCCGTCCGCGCGCCGTTACTGGCTGCTGTTGGGCAGCCGCGACGAGGTGCTGGACTGGCGCGAAGCGGCCGCGCTGTATCTGGACTGCCGTCAGACGGTGTTCAACGGCGACGACCACAGGCTTGAAGCCTGGCCGCGCGTCTTGCCGGAGGCGCTGGCCTGGGGGCGCGGGCAATTATTGGCCTGAGCATCGAAACAGTCTGTTCTGCGACAGTGTCTTGTCCGGGGGAGGGCGCTGCCGCACACTGGATTTTTTGCGCCGAGGAGGCCGCCATGACTCAAGCCATCGTTTTCTCCCATACCGGCGGGCCGGAAGTGCTGGGCCTGCAGAGCCAGACGCTGGCCGCGCCGGGACCGGGCCAGGTGCGGGTGCGTCACACCGCCATCGGCGTCAACTTCATCGACACCTATCAGCGCAGCGGCCTGTATCCGCTGCCGCTGCCGTCCGGCCTGGGCCAGGAAGCGGCGGGGGTGGTGGAGGCGCTGGGGCCGGAGGTGTCTGGCCTGGCGGTGGGCGACCGCGTCGCATACGCCGGCGGCCCGCTGGGCGCTTACAGCAGCGAGCGGCTGTTGCCGGCGGCGGTGCTGGTGAAGATTCCCGACGGCATCAGCGACGAATCCGCCGCCTGCATGATGTTGCAGGGCATGACCGTGGAGTATCTGGTGCAGCGCAGCTACCCGGTGCGGCCGGGGCAGACCGTGCTGTGGCACGCCGCCGCCGGCGGCGTCGGCCAGATCGCGGTGCAGTGGCTGACGGCGCTGGGCGCGACGGTGATCGGCACCGTCGGCTCCGACGCCAAGGCCGACATCGTGCGCGGTCTGGGCTGCCAGCATGTGATCAATTACAGCCGAGAAGACGTAGTGGCCAGGGTGAGCGAGATCACCGGCGGCCAGGGCGTGCCGGTGGTTTACGATTCGGTGGGCAAGGACACTTTCCAGATCTCGCTGGCCAGCCTGAGCCCGCGCGGCATGCTGGTCAGCTTCGGCAACGCCTCCGGCGCGGTGCCGCCGTTCGCGCCGCTGGAATTGACCAGCCGCGGCTCTCTGTTCTTCACCCGGCCCAAGCTGGCCGATTACATCGCCAGCCGCGCGGAGCTGGAGGCTTCGGCCCAGGCGCTGTTCGAACGAGTGGCGGACGGCAGGATCAAGGTGGCGCCTTCGCATCGCTATCCTCTGGCCGAGGCGGCGCAGGCGCACCGCGATCTGGAAGGACGCAAGACCAGCGGCTCCATCATCTTGCTGCCTTGAGCCGGCGACGCGGCGCTTAGAGCCGCTAACAACACCTCGCAGAGAACCTGAGCCAAGGCGCGCCGACGCAGGCAGTACCCGTAGTACGACAAGGAGGCGCAACGCGGGATCAGGGGTTTTGTTAGCGGGTCTTATTCCTGATGCCAGGGTTGGCGCTGGTGTTGTTCCAGCCAGGCCAGCGCCTGGCCGCCGGCGTCCACATGGCTCAGATAGCCGGCCAGGCTGACCCCGGGCGGACAGCTCAAGTCCGTGGCGCGCCAGCTTTGCAGCCGGTCCACGCGGAAGCTGCGGTAGTCCAGGCGCAGCCCGCACCAGGCGGCCAGCAGCCAGCGGTCGCCCCAGAAGAACAGCGCCAGCGGCATCAAGGCGCGCTGGCTGCCGCGGCCGCTTTCGTCGCGGTAGTCCACCCATAGCGGCTGGCGGGAGACGATGGCGTCGCGCAGCGGCGCCAAGCGCTCGCGCGGGTAATTGCCCGACGTCGGCGCGTACAGCGGTTCCGGCGGCAGGCCGGACGAGCCCAGCACCGCGTGGATGCGGCCCAGCGCCGATTGCGCCGCCGCCGCGGTGTCGCGGTCGGCCCAGGCGGCCAGCATGCGGGCGCCCACTTCCAGCGCCGCCAGTTCGCGCGCGGAAAACGCCACCGCCGGCGGCGTGAAGCCGGCTTCCAGCCAATACCCCTCGCCGGCCTCGCCGTTGACCGGCGCGCCGCTGGCCATCAGGTCCGCCATATCGCGGTAGACGGTGCGCGGCGTCACCTCCAGCCATTCGGCCAATTGCCGGGCGGTGGTGCGGCGGCGGCCGCGCAGCAGCAAGAGGATTTGGACCAGTCGGTCGGCTCGGCGCATTCAGTCGGATTCCCGCAGCATGGATGGCGGCAGTGTCGCCCGCATTGCGCGCGCGATCAACAGGAAATCGGCACGGCCGATTTCCAGGTGGCCAAAGCGGAAAGCGTAGCCCCAGCGCGCCGGATCCTCGATAAAGGCCAATTGACCGAGCAGCGGACGGATGTCGGCGTCCTCCGCCGGCCAGAAGGCGATGTCGCGCCGGTAGGGTTCGAAATCGGCGCTGACCCGGAAGGGATAGACCCGCGCGTCCGCCGCCAGGCCGACGGCGGTGAAGCGCTGGCAGGGCTCGCGCCCCTCCAGGCTCAACACCGGCGAGTAATAGATCAGGCCGTCGCCGGCCGCCATCCGCCTGAGCGGCGCGGCCTTGCCGTGGCAGAGCTGGGCGAAGCCGCCGGCCAGACCGCGCCGAACATGGTCGCGGCTGGCCACGCCTATCCAGTAGCGCCGGCTCATGCGGCGCTGTGCAGGCCGATCAGATTGCCGTCCGGATCGGAAAACAGCGCGATCTGGCCCCAGTTCTCCGGCAGCGCGGTCTTGGGCTGCACCACGATGCCGCCGGCGCTCTTTATCCGTTCCAGCGTGGCGTCGAGATCGGCGCCGCCGTCCAGATAGACGCGCACGCCGTCGACATGGGGGCGGGCTTGCGGGCAGCTGAGCAGCGCACCGCCGCAACTGTCGCCGGTTTGGGGAAACAGGGCCATGCGATTATTGTCGAAGCTCTCTTCTTGCAGCTCCACCCGCAGCGCCTGTTGATAGAAGGCGACGGCGCGCTCGAATTGGAGCACGGGAATTTCAAACCAGTGTAGAACGGGGGACATGGCACACTCCTTGAACAGGTTTTATCGAGATCCGGCCGGGGACATCCCGGCGCCGCTTCCGGGCGGGACGGAGGCGGCGTTGCGGCCTGGAGGACAGTGTGCGGCCCCCCTGCTGACAGCGTACTGTCAGCAGGAATCCGCCGTCGTCAATTTTCCTGCTTGGGCCGGCGCCACGTGTGCTTCGCCGCGCAGCAATCGCCTGGTCGGACACGACCCGGTGACGCGGATGTGGCAAACTGCCTGACTGTTTCCCGGCGCGACGGGAGCGCTGTTTTTTCAATCGACCGCAGGAGGAATAAGAAGTGGAAACCTTACTGCAGTTTCTGGGCTTCAACGGGTCTGGTCTGCTGCAAACCTTGCTCAGCCTGTTGACGGCTTTCATCCTGGGCTCGGCCATTGGCTATGAGCGGCAGTTCCGTCAGCGTACCGCCGGCTTGCGAACCAATACCCTGGTGGCGGTGGGCGCGGCGGCCTTCGTCGACATGGCCTTGCAGCTGGACGGCACCGGCGGCGCGGCGCGGGTGGCGTCCTACGTGGTGTCCGGCGTCGGCTTTCTGGGCGCCGGCACCATCATGAAGGAAGGCCTGAATGTGCGCGGTTTGAACACCGCCGCCACCTTGTGGGGCTCGGCCGCGGTCGGCGCCAGCGCCGGCGCCGGTCAGATTCCGCAGGCCTTTCTGATCACGCTGTTCGTCTTGGCCAGCAACACCTTGCTGCGTCCGGTGGTGAACTCCATCAACCGCAAGCCGATCGACGACGAAACCAGCGAAGTCACTTACCAGCTGTGCGTGATTTCCAGCCGTTCCGGCCAGAAGCACGCGATGGCCTTGCTCAGCGATCTGCTGGAGGAGTCCAAATACCCGGTGGGGGATCTGGACGTGGAGCCCTTCGGCGACGACGAGGTGGAGATGACCGCCACCTTGCTGTCCACCTCGGTGGAGTGGGAGGAGCTGGAGGAGATCGCCGCCAAGCTGGTGGCCCAGCCTTTCATCAGCCAGGCTTACTGGAACCCCAGCACCTCGGAGTGAGGACGGCGGGGAAAAGACCACGCCCTGGGCCGCTAGCCGGTCCAGGGCGTTTTTTATGGGGCGGGAGAGCGGTTCAAAGTCTTGCGAGCCAGGGCGAGACAAGGCGAAAACCGCTGAGAAAGCGAAACGCACGCGTAGCGCGTGGGCATTTACGAAGCGGTGCTCGCCGCGCCTCGTATCACGAAGCGCATCGGATGTTGAGCCGCTTCTTAACCTTCCGCCAGCGCCGCCATCACCTTGGCCGACAGCGCCTGCGGCTGCGCGGTGACGCGCAGCAGATGGCGCACCGCCGGATGCGGCGGCCGGTGCACGGCGATGCCGTCGGACAGCAGTTGGCGGTGAATGGCCTCGCTGCTGGCGGCGTCGCGATAGGCGATGCAGACGAAGTTGGTGTGCGAGGGCATCACCACCAGATCGCGCGCGCGCAAGGCGTCGGACAGCTTGTCGCGCAGATGGATGGTGGCGGCGATCAGCTGGCGCGAGTAGTCCGGATCGTCCAACACGATTTGAGCCGCCAGCTGGGCGAAGCTGGACAGCGCGAATTGAGGCCGTATCTGGTCCGCCTTGGCGACGATGTGCTGCGGGCCGACGGCGTAGCCCACCCGCAGGCCGGCCAGCGCATAGGCTTTGGACAAGGTGCGCAGCCGCAGCGTGTTGGGCAGCGCGCCTTGCGGCGGCGCGTCCTGCGCGTCCACGCAGAAATCGACGTAGGCCTCGTCCAGAATCAACAGCGTGGACGAGGGCAGCATTTCGCGCAGCGCCAGGATATCGTCCGCGCCCCAGTAATGGCCGCTGGGATTGTCCGGGTTGGCGAGATAGAGCACGGCGGCGCGTTCGGCGCGCGCCACCTCCGCCAGCCGCGGCAGATCGGCTTGCAGCCGGTCGCCTTGCTGCTGGTAGGGCACTTCCAGGATGCGCGCGCCCACGCCTTCGGCGAAATAGCGGAAAGTGGGATAGGTGCCGGCGGTGCACACCACCGCGTCGCCGACATTACAGGCCAGGCGCAGCGCCAGCAGGATCAGGCTGTCGGCGCCGGTGTCGAACAGCACCTGGCTCGGGTCCACGCGGTTGTGGGCGGCGGCGCGCTGGCGCAGCCCGTGCGCGTAGGGGTCCGGGTAGAGCCGGGCCAGCTCCGTCATCATCTCGCCGAATTCCGCCGTCAGCGGCGAGGCCGGCTTGGCCATGCTTTCATTGGAGCCGATGCGCGCGCCGATGCGGTGACCCAAGGCCGCTTCCAGCTTGGCGATGCCGGGAAAGGGGTTGACGATGGTGTGATGTTCCAGATGACGGGCGAAGTGGGACATCGGCGGCTCCTTTATCTGCAGATACAGCCTTTGAGTGTAAAGGATATGACTGAAGCGCAGGAAACCGCGTGGGAATATCAATATGTCTTCGGCATTTCGCGGCCGCCGCGCCGGGCCCAAAGCGCGGCGGGAACCGTCAGCGGACGGCGGGAGCGGCGGGTTCGGCCGCGGCGCGCGGGGCGGAGGCGTTGGCCTTGGCCGCGGGTTTGACGGCCGGCGCGGCGGCGGCCGGCTTGGCGGCGGGGGCGGGCAGATACAAGGGGCCTTTGAAGCCGCAGGCGGCCAGGAACAGGGTCAGGCTTGCACAAGCCAGCAAGGTGCGCATACGAATGAGTTCCAATGTGGCAAAATCTGGATACTAGCAAAGCTGCGGCGCGTCGTGTGATTCCGATGCGCCCGGCGATCAAGGCCTGAGCCGCGCCAAGACGGCGTCCAGGCCGTCATTCAACGGGAAAGCGCAATGAACGAAACCGAATTTCTGCGGCACACCGACGCCATCTTCGCACGCATCGAAGCCGCCATCGACGACAATGATCTGGACGCCGACTACCTGGTGTCCGGCAATGTGCTGGACATCGAGTTCAGCGACGGCGCCAAGATCATCGTCAACCGCCACACCGCCAATCAGGAGCTGTGGATCGCGGCCAAGAGCGGCGGCTACCACTTCGCCTTCCGCGACGGCCGCTGGATCGCCGCGCGCGACGGTTCGGAGTTCTTCTCCACGCTCAGCGCCGCCATCGCCGCCGCCTGCGGCGAAACCATCGGGTTTGATGAATGAGTCATTTGGTTTGGCTGGGCCTGGGCGGGCTGGCGGTGTCGGCCTTCACCTCGTCCACCATCCTGCCCGGCAATTCCGAACTGGCGCTGTCCGCCTTTCTGTACAAATGGCCGGAGTGGCTGTGGCCGGCCTTGCTGGTGGCCACGGTGGCCAATACCGCCGGCAGCGTCACCAGTCTGTGGCTGGGGCGGCTGGCGCCGCGCAAGGAGCTGCCGCCGCGGCTGGCCGGCTGGTTTCAGCGTTTCGGCCCGGCGGTGCTGGCCCTGTCCTGGCTGCCGGTGATCGGCGACGCCATCCCCTTGGCCGCCGGCTGGCTGCGCCTGCCCTGGTGGTCCAGCATTCTGTGGCTGACCCTGGGCAAGGCGGCGCGCTATCTGGCCTTGGCCTGGGGGGTGCTGCTGTTGTCGAGTTGAGCCGATAACAATCAGGGCAAATAAAAAAGGACATGCGCGAGCATGTCCTTTTTCGTATGGAGTCCCCGGGGTCAGCAGCCCTGTTTCAGCGCCAGCTCCAGGCTCTTGTTGTAATGCTGAGCCGCCAGCTCTTCCTTGCCGGTGGCTTCGAACAGCCGCGCCAGCTCGGCGTGGGCGCACAGCGTCGGCGAGATCGAGGCGCTGGCTTCCAGATAGCTCTGCGCCTTGCCCCACAGCTGCTGGCACAGGGCCAGACGGCCCAAGGCCATCAGCAGCCAGTGGTCGCGCGGCCGCTTCTTCAGCCAGTTTTCCGCGGTTTTCAGCAGTTCCAGGCGCTTGTCCTCGCTCAGGTGCTCGGCCAGCTTGCCCAGTTCGCGAGACAGCTCCGGGGTGTCGTGGTCGTCGTTGGCCAGCGCGCCGGCCAGCAAGGTGGCGGCGTAGTCGTAGTCCTGCAGCACGATCAGCCGCGCCACCACCTGGTCCATCAGCTGCGGGTTGCTGCGTTCGGCTTCCGGAATGCGGCGCAGCCAGTCGCGGATTTCCTGACCGCCCAGCAGCGTCACCAGCTGTTGCTGGTAGGCGGCCAAGCGGTAGCGCCGCGCCTGTTCCGGCTCCAGCGCGTCGGCCTTGAGCAGTTTCTCGGTCAGCGCCAGCACCGCCTCCGGCTGCTTCTGCAACAGACGGACCTTCAATTCCAGCCGCAAGGCGTTGGTCAGATTGGGCGACAGCGCGCGCGCGCGTTCGATGGCGGCCAAGGCGCCCAGCGGGTCCTTGGCTTCCAGCTTCAGTTCCGCGTCCAGCATATGGCGCGCCAGCTGCAGCCGCGGCGGCATGGCGTCCAGTTGCGCCAGATAGCCGTCCCGCTTGTCCAGATCGCCGGCGGCGCCGGCGGAACGGGCGGCGATCAAGAGCGCCAGCGCCTTGTTTTCCGGCGAGTATTCGTCGTCCAGCGATTTGCTGGCCTCGCGCTCGGCTTTCTGGAAACGGCCTTCAAAGTAGGAAATGCCGGCTTCGCGCAGCGCGTGGCGGGAGGCTTTCAGCTTTTTCTGGCGCTGGAAGCGGCGCACTTCCGCCGGCAGATTGGCGGCCACCGCCACCATGCGCAGCACCAGGTGCACCACGAAGATCAGCGCCACCACCGACACGATCAGCAGGTTGAAGGACACTTCCATCCGGTAAGGCGGCAGGAACAGGATGGCGTAGCCGGTGTTCAGGGTGGCGGCCAGGCCGACCAGCACCGCGAGGGCAAACAGCCCGGTAATCCACAAGGCGAATTTCACGGTTTATTCTCCTGCCGCGCCTTGGGCGTCGCGCACCGATTTGAGGCTGGCGTTCATGTCCGGCAGCGCCACGTCCAGCGGCGCGCCTTCCAGTTCGCCCAGCGTGCCCAGCCATTGGGTGACGGCCGGAGCGTCGCGGTCGAAGTAACGCTGCACATAGCTGCGCGCGGCCACGATGTCGGCGGCGAAGGTCTTGCCGTCGCGCTGGATCAGCGCCAGGCGCGCGTCCAGCAGGCGCATTTTCAGGTTTTCCCGCAGGAAGAAGGCTTGCTCCGGCGACAGCAGCAGCGCTTCGGGCTTGTCCATGCGGCGGATATGGATCAGCTCGCCCAGGCTCTTGCTGACGTCGGCCACCAAGCGTTCCCACAGCGGCGCGCTGGCCGGCGTCGCGGCCTTGGCCTGCGGTTTCTGGCTGGCCAGGCGGTGGGCGTCCACCGCCAGCGGCAGGCTGTCGGCGGACAGCATCAGCCGGTCCAGCTTGACGGTGAGGCCGACGCTGTCCAGATAGGGCAGGGCCTTGAGTTTTTCCAGGTCGGTGGCCACCGCCTTTTTCACGCCGATCAGCTGCGGGCGGTCGAACTTGGCCAGGCGCGCGTCCACCATCTCCAGCGCGGACACGGCGGCCGGCACATTGCCGGCCAGCTGCAATTGCTGGCTGGCGATGGCCAGGGTGTGCTCGACTTCGGACAGCAGCCAGTCGGTGCGGTTCTTGGTCAGTTCCTGGTACATGCCGTTCAGCGTCGCGTATTGGCCGGCGGATTCGTTGACGCGGGCCTCCATCAGCGCCAGCCGGCCTTCGGTGGCGCGGTTGGCGCTGATCGCCTGCTCGGTCATCGCGCGCAGCTCCTTGGCGGATCCGCTGCCTTCGGCCAGCCGGCGCGCCAGTTCCTGGCGGGCGGCGGTCAGTTCCTGCTGGGTGCTGAAGTACTGCCAGCCGGACACGCCCAGCGCGGCGATGGCGATCAGCAAGGCCGGACTCAGCGATTTCTTGGACTCGGGTTTGGCGGTTTCGGTGATCTGGGATTCGCTCATGGGTGACGACAGAACCATTTTTTAAGGCCGGCGACCAGCGCGCTGTCTTCGGCCCGGGTTGTCATGATGCGCGTCGCGCCTTGCGCGGCGAGCCGGTCGGCCACGCGCGGATGCGGCACGCAATATAGCAGGCATTGTAACGTCCTGATTCGACTGGGGCCAGCGAGACGGAACAATTGCTCTACGATTTCGCCGGAAGTGACGATTACCGCGTCCGGCGGCGCGAGGTCGAAGGCCGCCCAGTCCGGCGCGCCGTCCAGCCGGCGGTAGATTTCGGCGAACTCCACCGCCGCGCCGCGCGCGGCCAGGCTTTGCGCCAGCAGCGGCCGGCCGCCGACGCCGCGCACGATCAGCACGCGCTGTCCGCGCATATCGGCCAGTTCGGGCAGGGCCAGCAAGGCTTCGCTGTCGCTGCCCTCGGCGGGGTGCAGCGCCGTCCGGCCGCTGAGCGCGGCCAGCTTGGCGGCGCTGGCGCGGCCGACGCAGACCAGCCGCTTGGCGGCGAGGTCCAGCGTTCGCAGTGCCGGCCAGGCCTGATCTATGGCGCTGGGGCTGACGAAGACCAGGCAGTCCGCCGCCGCCGCTTGTCGCGGCAGCGCCGCCAGCGCATCCGGCTGCGGAGCGATCTCCATCAGCGGCAGATGGCCGGCGTCGAAGCCGGCGGCGGCGAGCAGGCGCAGCAGCTCGGCGCTTTGCGCCAGCGGGCGGGCGACCAGGACGCGCGGCATCGCCGTCTCAGCGCGGGTCGGCCAGCACCGCTTCGATCAGCGGGCCGGCGCCGTCGTCCAGCAGCTTCTTGGCCACGACGCGGCCCAGCGCGTCGGCGTAATCGGCCGGGGCGCTGGCGCTGGCGGTCAGCATCACCGAACCGTCCGGGCTGGCGACGAAGCCGCCCAGCGTCAGCGTGTCTTCGCTGAGGGTGGCGAAGGCGCCCAGCGGCACCTGGCAGCTGCCGCCCAGCTCGCGCGCCAGCGCGCGCTCGGCGCTGACACAGGCGTGGGTGGCGGCGTGGTTCAGCGGCGCGAGCAGTCGCATCAGGTCGGCGCGGTCGGCGCGGATTTCGATGCCCAGCGCGCCTTGGCCGGCGGCCGGCAGGCTTTCCGACGGCGGCAGCTCCTTGCGGATGCGCTCGGACAGGCCCAGGCGCTTGAGACCGGCGGCGGCCAGGATGATGGCGTCGTATTCGCCGTCGTCCAGCTTGCGCAGCCGGGTTTGCACATTGCCACGCAGCGGCTTGACCACCAGCCGCGGATAGCGGGCGCGGATCTGCGATTCGCGGCGCAGGCTGGAGGTGCCCACCACCGCGCCGTCCGGCAGCTCCGACAAGTCCGCGCAGCGGGCGGACACCAGCGCGTCGCGGGGGTCTTCGCGCTCGCAGATGGCGGCCAGCGCGAAGCCTTCCGGCAGCACCATCGGCACGTCCTTGATCGAATGCACGGCCAGGTCGGCGCGGCCTTCGGCCAGCGCCACTTCCAGCTCTTTGACGAACAGGCCTTTGCCGCCGATCTTGGACAGGGTCTTGTCCAGAATCTGGTCGCCCTGGGTGGTCATGCCCAGGATGTCCACGCTGAGGTGGGGGTAGAGCGCTTGCAGCCGGGCCTGGATATGTTCGGCCTGCCACATGGCCAGCCGGCTCTCGCGGCTGGCGATGACGATTTTGTCCATGAAAACCGGTTTCCGATTGGGCTATGTGCTTGGATGGCGGGCATTCTAGCACGCCGGCCCGACGCGCAGCGCCGCGGCATCGTCCAGGCGGGGGCGTAAAGCTTGATGTTGCGCAATGCGCAGTCAGGTCAATATCTAACGGCTTAAATGACAGTAGTGTTGCCACTACAGAGGCAAGCCTGCTTATGATGTTTTGCATGCGAAACGAATCGTCTGAAGTCAGCGACCGCGCTGACTTGAGCCGATTCAAAACTAGGAGCGGCCACGGCCGCTCGTCATCATCAAGGAATACCGAATGAGCGATTTAGACAAGGACTTGCCGCTGCGCGCCGATCTGGCGCGCCTGGACCGCGCGCTGGCCGAAGTGTTGAGCGAACAGGCCGGCCCCGAGGTCTACGCCGAGGTGCGCGCCATCGCCGGCCGCAGCGCCGAGGAACGCAGCCAGCCCTTGGCGGCGGAGTTGAGCCCGGCGGCGGCGATGGCGCTGGTGCGCGCCTGCGGCCTGTACGCCCAGCTGTTCAATATCGCCGAGGACCTGCACCATGTGCGCCGCCGCCGCGCCCACCGACAGGCCGGTTCCGCGCCGCAGCAGGGCAGCCTGTCGCGCGCGCTGGGCAAGCTGAAGGCGGACGGCGTCAGCATCGCCATGCTGGCCGACACCCTGCGCGACGCCTATGTCGGCGCCATCCTCACCGCCCACCCCACCGAGGTGCAGCGCCAGAGCGTGCTGGACGGCCACCGCGCGGTGCGCCGTTTCCTGGGCAAGCTGGCGGCGGCGGACCTGACGCCGGAAGAAGAAGAGGAACTGGAGGCCAAGCTCAAGCGCGTGATCGTCGCGCTGTGGCAGACCTCGGAAATCCGTCACTTCAAGCTGGCGGTCAAGGACGAGATCGAAAACGGCGTCGCCTACCACCCGCTGACCTTCTTCCAGGCCTTGCCGGCGCTGTATCAGCGCCTGGACCGGCAGATTGAGGCCACCTGGGGCCAGACGACGCCGTTGCCGTCCTTCATCCGCGTCGGCAGCTGGATAGGCGGCGACCGCGACGGCAACCCCAATGTCGACGCCGTGGTGCTGCGCCACGCGGTGACGCGCCAGGCGCAAGTGGCCTTCGAACATTATCTGTACGAGCTGGCGGCCTTGTACCGCGAGCTGTCGCTGTCGCAGCGCCTGGTCGGCGTCAGCCCGGCCTTGGTGGGCTTGGCGGCGTTGACGCCGGACCAGGAGGAGAGCCGCCGCGAGGAACCGTATCGGCGCGCGCTGGCGGCAATGGAGGCGCGGGTACTGGCCACCGGCCTGCGGCTGGGCGTGAGCCTGAGCGGCCGCTGGCCGGCGGGCCGGCCCTATGCCGACCAGGCTGAATTCCAGGCCGATCTCGCGGTGCTGGATGCCTCGCTGCGCGAACACGGCAGCGCGACGCTGGCCGACGGCCGGCTGGCGGAACTGATCCGCGCGGTGGACGTGTTCGGCTTCTTCCTGATGCCGCTGGACCTGCGCCAGTTCGCCGGCAGCCACGAGGCGGTGGTGGGCGAGCTGTTCGCCCGCGCCGGGCTGGAGGAGTTCGCGGCGCTGGACGAGGCGGCGCGGACCCGGGTGCTGCTGCGCGAGCTGGCCACGCCGCGGCTGCTGTATTCGCCCTATCTGGACTACAGCGCCGAAGCGGAGAAGGAACTGGCCATCTTCCGCGAGGCGGCCTTGATCCAACGTCAGTTCGGCGTGGACGCCATCGGCCAGAGCATTATTTCCAATTGCGCCCAGGTCAGCGACATCCTGGCGCTGGCGCTGCTGCTGAAGGAGGCCGGCATGATCCGGCTGGTGGACGGGCAGCCGCGCGCCAGCGTCAACCTGGTGCCCCTGTTCGAAACCATCGCCGATCTGGACCGCAGCGCTCAGGTGATGACGGCGCTGTTCGCGCTGCCGTGGTACCAGCAACTGCTGGACAGCCGCGGCCGCATGCAGGAAGTGATGCTGGGCTATTCCGACAGCAATAAGGACGGCGGTTATCTGACCAGCCAATGGCAGCTCTACCAGGCGGAAAAGCGGCTGGTGCGCTGTTTCGCCGACGGCCGGGTCAAGCTGCGGCTGTTCCACGGCCGCGGCGGCTCGGTGGGCCGCGGCGGCGGTCCGTCGTTCGAAGCCATCATGGCGCAGCCGGCCGGCAGCGTGGCCGGCCGCATCCGCATCACCGAGCAGGGCGAGGTGATCGCATCCAAGTATTCGGACCCGGCCATCGGCGGCCGCAACCTGGAAGCCCTGGTGGCGGCGACGCTGGAAGCCAGCCTCAGCGGCTGCGCCAGCTGCGAGACCGACGAGACGGTGTTCGACGAGCTGTCGGACGCCGCCTACCGCGCCTATCGCGAGCTGGTGGAAGCGCCGGGCTTCATGCAGTACTTCCTGGAGGCGACGCCGATCAACGCCATCGCCAAGCTCAATATCGGCAGCCGGCCGGCCTCGCGCAAGAGCCTGGCTTCGATCAAGGACCTGCGCGCCATTCCCTGGGTGTTCTCCTGGTCGCAATCGCGGGTGATGCTGCCCGGCTGGTTCGGCGTCGGTTCGGCGGTGCGCGCCTTCATCGAGCGCCACGGCGAAGCCGGCCGCGCGCGCCTGCAAAGCCTGTATCGCAGTTCGCCGTTCTTCCAGGTGGTGTTGTCCAATATGGAGCAGGTGCTGGCCAAGGCGGATCTGGGCATCGCCCGCCGCTTCGCCGGCCTGGTGGAGGACCGAGCGCTGGCCGAGGCGCTGTTCGGCCGCATCCAGGCCGAGTGGCAGGCCACGCTGGACGCTTTCTACGCCGTCACCGGCCAAAGCGCGCTGTTGGAGAAGAACCCGACGCTGCACCGCAGCCTGGAAACGCGCTTGCCGTATCTGGACGCGCTGGGCCTGTTGCAGGCCGAGTTGCTGAGCCGGCTGCGCCGTCAGCCGGACGACGCCGAGGCCTTGTACGCGATTCATCTGACCATCAACGGCACTTCGGCCGGCTTGCGCAACAGCGGTTGAGGCCAGGCGCGGCGGCGGCACAGGCCCGTCGCTGCGCTATGTAGGCTGGTTTTGCTGCTGGAGCTCGTTTTTGATTATTTCAGATCGGGCTAATGGCCTAAATGATGATTTAGGGCCGGTTCCGCCCTGACCGAGCGAAGCGTCGCGAGGAAATCAAACGGAAAGGGAGATGTGCGCGGCCCAGCCGCCCCATCGCTGAGCGAATCAAAGATTCTCAGTGATGGGGCGCTAAGGTCGCGGTGCTCGAACAAGCCGCCGCTTAAAACCCGCGAAGCGAAGTTGTTGCGTAGCTAAAACCTCGGGCCCGCCCCCCGACGGCAGGCTTGAAGGGTGCCGGGGCGCGTCGAATACGAAGTCTCCTACGTATCTACACAGCATCTCAAGGTACTCATAAAAGATCGTGAACAGGCTCGAGGCCAAGTCAAGGCGCGGGGATGTCCAACACTTGCCAGCCCTCCTTGCGCGCCTGCAGGAAGTTCATCACCGAATCCACGGTCACGGTCTGGATGCGGTCGGCGTAGCGCATCTCGTTGGGGTGGTCGTCGAAGGCGACATTGGCCTTGAACATGCGGCCGCCCAGCCGCGTCAGCGGCCCCAGCTTGAGTTCCGACGGCGCGTAGCCGTTGAGCTTCAGCCACATTTGCGCCTGTTCGCGGTTGGCGATGCGCGCTTCCTGGCTGGCCGAGGCCGCCAGCGTTTCCAGCACCCAGGTGTTGGAGTTTTCGTAGCGGGTGGCGAAGGGATAGGCCAGCAGGCTGTATTGCGGGGTGTGCAGTTCGCGCAGCCGCGGCGGCGCCTGCAGCCGTTCGCGCAGGCGGGCGGCCAGCGCCGGCGGCGGCAGCAGCGCCACCGATTCGAAGGAATACATATCGTCGAGGAAGAAATTGCCCAGGCCCTCGTACCACAGGTCGGAGCTGGCGCTGCCGCAGTCGTTGAGCAGGTGGGCGACGCGCCAGCGGCCTTCCGGCTGGCGGTAGGCGATGCCGACATGGGTGTAGCGCAGCTTGAAGCGCGACAGGTCCTGGCCGACGCGGCCGATCACCGCGACGCCGCCGCCGCTGGCGTCCAGCTTTTGCCGCAGCTGTTCGGCGGCGGCCATCGCCTTGCCGAAGGTGGCCGGGGTGATGGTTTGTTCCTCGCAGCTGCGGCCGGCCTGGGCGGTGTGCGGCAGCAGCAGGCAGAGCGCCAGGCCAAGGCCGGCGAGGCGGGCGGGCAGAGCGTCAGGACGGGACACGGTTGTGCTCCAGCAGGGCCTCGCCCAGCTTGTTGGGGATGAAGGCCAGCACTTTGCCGGAGGTGACCAGCATGGTGCCGCTAGCCACCGCGGTGACTTGCACCGAGGCGCCGACCGCGGCGCCGGTGGCTTTCAGCGCCTTGCCGGACAACTCCACCACCAGCTTGGCGCCGCCTTGCACCGCATCCAGCGACATCTTGACGGTGTCGCCGGCGCCCTGGGCCAGGCCGGTGATCACATAGGCGCTGCCGGTCACCGCCAGCACCGGGGCCAGCAGCGATTCGCCCTTGCCCTGGGCGCTGCCGGCCACGCTGATCGCCGGCGCGGCGACGATGGACAGGGTGCCGACGGAGATTTTCTCGGAGGCGGTGTCGGTCTGGGACAGGCCGGCCCAGGCGGGCAGCGCGGACAGCAGCAGGCTGGACAGCAGGAGGGCTTTGAGCATGGATAATCCGGAATCAAGGAAATGACGCCAGCTTGCCCATTTTATGACGAAAGGGCAATGCTCAGCTTTGGCGCAATAGTGCCAACAGCGCCGCGCCGTCCAGCCGCGCGCTGAGATCGCCGCCGTCCAGCAGGCTGTCGGCCAGCTCGCGCTTGCTGGCGTGCAGCGCCACGATCTTTTCTTCTATGGTGTGCTGGGCCACCAGCCGGTACACCGTCACCGGCCGCTGCTGGCCCATGCGGTAGGCGCGGTCGCTGGCCTGGTCTTCCACCGCCGGGTTCCACCAGGGGTCGAGGTGGATCACGTAGTCGGCGGCGGTCAGGTTGAGGCCGGTGCCGCCGGCTTTCAGGCTGATCAGGAACACCTCGCCGTCGCCGGCCTGGAAGGCGTCCATGCGCGCCTTGCGTTGCGGGCCGGGCACCGCGCCGTCCAGGTATTGGTAGCGTATGCCTTGCTCGTCCATCCAGCGGCGGACGATGGCGAGGTGATCGACGAACTGGCTGAACACCAGCGCCTTGTGGCCGTTGTCCAGCAGTTCCAGCATCAGTTCGCGGAACAATGCCTGCTTGGCGGAGGGCAAGGCGCTGTCCGGCTGGGTCAGCGTGGGGTGGCAGCAGAAGCGGCGCAGCCGGGTCAGTTCGGCCAGCACTTGCATCGCGCCGCCCTCGGCCTCGCCCGGCTGGCCCAGCTTGTCCAGCGCCTGCTGACGCATCGCCTCGTAGACTTCCATTTCCGCCTCGCTCAGCGGGACGGCGCGGGTGATGTCGGTGCGCGGCGGCAACTCGGTCAGCACCTGTTGCTTGGTGCGGCGCAGCAGATAGGGGCGGATCAGCGCCTTCAGCGCGTCGCGGGCGTCTTCGTCGCCGTCGGCGATGGGCTGGGCGAAGCGCTGCTGGAATTTGTCCTCGTTGCCCAGCAGGCCGGGCGCGACGAAGCGGAACAGGCTCCACAATTCGCCCAAATGGTTTTCCACCGGGGTGCCGCTGGCGGCCAGGCGGAAATCGGCGTAGAGCGCGTGGGCGGCCTGGGCGCGCTGGCTGGCTGCGTTCTTGATCGCCTGCGCCTCGTCCAGCACCACGCTGGCCCAGCGCACCTCGGCGAAGGTGTCGGCGTCGCGTTGCAGCAGGCCGTAGCTGGCCACCACCAGATCGCCGGGGCCGGCGTTGTCCAGCCGCCGTTGTTGCTGGTAGGGCCGCAGCCGCAGGCTGGGCGCGAAGCGGGCGGCCTCTGCCAGCCAGTTCAGCGCCACCGAGGTGGGCGCCACCACCAGCTGCGGGCCGAGCGCGGCGCGGCTGAGCAAGAGCGCCAGCGTCTGCACCGTCTTGCCCAGGCCCATATCGTCGGCCAGGCAGGCGCCGGCGCCCCAGTGGGCCAGCCGCGCCAGCCAGTTGTAGCCTTGCTGCTGGTAAGGCCGCAGCGTGGCGCGCAGGGTGTCCGGTATTTCGGGTTCGAAGCTTTGCAGCGATTGCAGCCGCCGCCATTGTTCATTCCAGCCGGCGTCGCCGTCGAAAGCGCCGGCCTCGGCCGCCAGTTCGCCCAGCCGCGGCGCGGCCAGCGGGCTCAGGCGCAGGCCGCCGGGCGCGGCGTGGTCGGCTAGCAGCGTCAGTTGGCGCAGGCGGGCGGCGAGGGAGTCGGACAGCGCCAGCCAGTCGCCGTCGGACAGGCGCAGGTAGCGGCCGGACTGGCCGGCCAGCGCTTCCAGCAGATGGCGCAGCGCCAGGATGTTGCCGTCGTCCAGCCCCAGTTCGCCGTCCACTTCCAGCCAGCCGCCCTTGCGCTTGGCGCTCAGTTTCAGCTGCGGCAGGCCGACGCCGGCGCGGATGCGCTGGCGCTGGCCGGACGGCCATTCGCATTGCAGGGTGTCCGCGTCCAGCGTCTGCAGTTCGGCCAGCAGGTCCAAGGCCGCCTGCTGGCCGTCCAGCACCCATTCGTCGCTGTCGCGGCGCGCGGCGGCCAGCGTCGGGCAGGCGGCGTGGACCCGGCGCTGGCGGGCACGCTCGGCGGGAAGGTCGCGCTTGAGCTGCAGCGCGACGCCGTCCGCGCTCACCACCAGGCCGGGCGCGCCGCGGCCGGGCGCGTACAGCGCGCTGGCCGGGTGCGGGCGCACTTTCAGCTGCAGCCGCAGGCCGGCCTCGTCCAGCCGCAGCAGCGCGCGCAGAACGGCGTCGGCCGGCTGGCTGGGCAGGCTGTCGTCAAAGCTGGCGCTGACGTCGTGCAAGGGCAGCTCCGGCGCGATGTCGCGGATGGCGTCCAGCACTTTCTTGCGGGCGTGCCAGGGCAGGCTCAGGCTGTGGCCGAGCAGGGCGGCGATCTGGCGCACCTCCTCGTCCAGCCGGTAGACCGCGAGACGGTCCGGCGCCAGCTTGCGCCACAGCACGCCTGCGCATGCGGCGATGCCGGGCGGGCTCAGCCGCAGGGAGATCTGTTCGCCCTGGCGCTCCAGTTCCAGCGCCACTTGGCCGGCCTCCACCCGCAGCGGCTGTTCCGGCGCGTCGGCCCAGTACAGCGCCGGGTGGCCGACCAGCAGCGGCAGCGCGGCCAGCGCGTCCAGCGCCGCGTGGCCGTCGGCGGCGATGTCGGCCTGCAAGGCGGCCAGCGCGCGCAGGATCAGCCGGTCCTGGCCGCCGAGCCAGTCCAGGCCGTCCTGTTCCGCCAGCAGTCTGGTGAGCGGCAGGCGCCGGCCGCGGCCGTAGCCGTCGGGGCCTCGCGTTTGCTCGCAGGGCTGCAGCTCCACGCCGGAGGCTTCGACGCGCAGCCGCCAGGCCAGGCGGGTGGGGGGAGTGTGCATACGGGAAGGCGCCGCCGCGCGGAGGCGGCGGCGTTCAGGCTTAGACGCGGCTCAGCGCGCGGGCTGCGGCGGCCAGGGTCTGCTCGATGATGTCGTCGCTGTGGGCGCTGGAGACGAAGCCGGCTTCGTAGGCGGACGGCGCCAAGTAGACGCCTTCGTCCAGCATCGCGTGGAAGAAGCGCTTAAAGCGTTCGATGTCGCAGCGGGTGGCTTCGGCGTAGGACTTGGGCGCGTGCTCGCTGAAGTAGAAGCCGAACATGCCGCCCACGCTGTCGCTGCTCATGGTCACGCCGGCCGCGCGCGCGGCGTCGGCCAGGCCCTGGGCCAGACGCGCGGTGCGGCGGCCCAGCTCGGCGTGGAAGCCCGGCTGCTGGATCAGTTTGAGGGTGGCGAGGCCGGCGGCCACCGACAGCGGATTGCCGGACAGGGTGCCGGCCTGGTAGACGTTGCCCAGCGGCGCGATGCAGGCCATGATGTCGGCGCGGCCGCCAAAGGCCGCCAGCGGCATGCCGCCGCCCACCACCTTGCCCAGCGTGGTCAGGTCCGGCTTGATGCCGTGCAGGCCCTGGGCGCAGTTCAGCGCCACGCGGAAGCCGGTCATCACTTCGTCGTAGATCAGCACCGCGCCGTGTTGCTCGGTCAGGCTGCGCAGCGCCTGGACGAACTCGGCCGAGGGCTGGATCAAATTCATATTGCCGGCGATCGGTTCCAGGATCACGCAGGCGATCTGGTCGCCGATTTCGCGGAAGGTCTTGTCCAGCTGTTCGACGTCGTTGTACTGCAGCACCAGGGTGTGCTTGGTGCAGTCGGCCGGCACGCCGCCGGAGGACGGGTTGCCGAAGGTGAGCAGGCCGGAGCCGGCCTTGACCAGCAGGCTGTCGGAATGGCCGTGGTAGCAGCCTTCGAATTTGACGATGAGGTCGCGGCCGGTGAAACCGCGCGCCAGGCGGATCGCCGACATGGTGGCCTCGGTGCCGGAGGAGACCAGGCGCACTTGCTCGACCGAGGGCAGCAGCTTGCGGATTTCCTCGGCGATCAGCACTTCGCCCTCGGTGGGCGCGCCGAAGGACAGGCCGCCGACGGCCGCTTCCTGCACCGCGCGCACCACGTCCGGGTGGGCATGGCCGACGATGGCCGGGCCCCAGGAACCTACATAGTCCAGATACTGTTTGTCGTCGGCGTCCCAGAAGTAGGCGCCTTCGGCGCGCTTGACGAAGCGCGGCGTGCCGCCGACCTGGCCGAAGGCGCGCACCGGCGAGTTGACGCCGCCGGGGATGGATTTCTTGCCACGTTCAAACAGTTCCAGATTGCGGGACATGTGCGTTTCCTTGTCGGGCGGCCGCGGCCGCGGGTGTGTTCGGATTGGGCGCGGGCGCTGGACCCGCCATTGGCCGCTATTTTAACCGAGGCTGGCGTAGGTGGGCTATGAGTGATATATGCTTTTGACCATGTCATTTTCGATAGAGAACGCGTCATGAAAAAAGCCGTATTTTTCTTATTGGATGAGTACGCCGAGTGGGAAAGCGCTTTTCTGGCCAGCCGGCTGGCGATGAGCAAGCAGTGGTCGGTGGCCACGGCCTCCTTGGAGCGGGGCGTGTGCAAATCCATGGGTGGTTTTACAACGGTTGTTGACTACGCTCTGATGGATATTCCCGGCGATACCGCGCTGTTGGTTTTAGTCGGCGGCAACGCCTGGGGCCTGGACAGCCCTGAGTTGAGGGAGAGGGTTGCCGCTTGCTTGGCAACAGGGGTTGTCGTGGCGGCAATTTGCGGCGCGGTGGATTTTTTGGCGCGGAATGGCTTGTTGAATGATTATCGCCACACCGGCAATGCTCAGCATTTGTGGGCGGAATATCCGGAATATCGCCATCACGCTGGCTTTATCGCAGCGCAAACGGTGCGGGATAGAAACCTGATCACAGCGAATGGAACTGCGGCCATGGAGTTTTCGGAAAGCGTATTAAAATCTTTGCACGCGGGTGATTCGGCGGAAATAGAGATGGAGCATAAGTTATTTAAAATGGGCTACCATGATTACGTTCTGCAATATGGCAACCCATTCGCATAGCCTTGATCCGAGCCATCGCTAATCCATGGCGTCAGGCCGGCAAGACTACCAGCGGCTATAGGGGTTCTTGGACAGATAGGCGTTGGTGTAGCGGCCGTCCTCGGTGACTTCCTCGCCTATCCAGGCCGGCTGGTCGAATGAGGTGCTTTCATCCGGCAGCTCGATTTCGGCCAAGACCAGGCCGGCGTTGTCGCCGAAAAATTCGTCCACTTCCCAGATGAAGCCGCCGTGCTCGATGCGGTGGCGCAGCTTGTCCACCACCATCGGGCACATCGCTCCCATGATGGTTTGCGCGTCGGCCAGCGGCACCGGGTATTCGAACTCGTGGCGGCTGACGTTGCTGATATTGCTTTTCAACGTCAGCCAGGCCTGATCTCCGACCACGCGCACGCGCACGGTGCGTTCCTTTTCCACCGACAGATAACCCTGGCGGTATTGCACGCCTGGGGCCAGGCCGCGCCAGGCGTCGCCTACGACGATGAAGCGGCGTTCGATTTCCACTGCCATTTTATACCTACTCCAGCCAGTTCAACGCTGTATCGCCGCAGTGCAGCGGACATTGAACAGCTTCTAATGGGCGATCTGTTCGCCCTTGGGTTTACCGCAGGCTTCCGCCCGCGGCGAGATCTGCAGATACAGCGACAGGCTGCTTTGCTGAGAGACTACGCCGCTGCTCTGGCCGTAAGGCGTGGCGCGTTGCGGCCAGCTCCCCACCAATTCCGGCTGGGCGCCGATCAGGGTCTGGGCGCTGACCACGCGTTTGCCGTCCTGGTCGCTCCAGCTGGCGTTGGCGTTCAGCAAGGGTTTGTGCTGGGCGCGCGCCGCGGAGACGGTGCCGCCGATGCTGAGCAGGGCGTCGCCGACCTCCCGCTGGCCGGAAAAAGCGCCCTTGGCGTCCACGCACATCGGTAGCCGCAGCAGCTCCGCGCCGTCGCGGCGCAGCGTGGCCACCACTTCCGGCGGCAGCGCCGGTTTGGGCGGCAGCGGGGTGGCGGCCCAGGCGGGCAGGCAGCCCAGCCACAATGCAATCCATTTGCGCATGCGATCCATCTCCTCAGAACGGTTTGACCACCACCAGAATCACCACCGCCAGCAAGACCAGCACCGGCAGTTCGTTGAACACGCGGAACCAGGTATGGCTGCGGCGGTTGGTTTTGGCGGCGAAGTCGCGGTAGAGCTTGCCGCAACAGCCGTGGTAGCCGACCAAGAGCAGCACCAGGGTCAGCTTGGCGTGCAGCCAGCCGCCGCCGATGCCGAAGCCCAGCCACAGGCCAAGACCGGTGGCCAGCGCCAGCGCGGCCAGCGGGGTCATGAAGCGGTAGAGCTTGCGCGCCATCAGCAGCAGGCGCTGGTATTCGGCGTCCTGTTCCGCCAGCGCCAGATTGACATAGAGGCGCGGCAGGTAGAACAGCCCGGCGAACCAGGACACCACGAAAAAGATGTGAAAGGCTTTCAGGTAAAGGTAGCTCACGGTGTCCTTGTCCTTGTGGCGGGCGTCCATGGGCCGCGCAAACCGATGCAATTGCCCCATGGGTCCCGCAATTGGCAGATGCCCTGTTGCGCTTCTATCGCCAGCGGGCCGCGATACAAGGCGGCGCCCAGGCCGGTCAGCCGATGGATGTCGGCGTCCAGGTCGCCGCTGCGCCAATAGACGACGCTGCCGGCCGCGCCGGAGCCCACCTTGGCGTCGGCCCGCACGATTTCCAGCCGGACGCCCTGCCATTCCAGGCAGGCGAAGTCGAAATCGGGCAGGTCTACGGCTTGCGCCGCTGGAAAAGCCCGTTGATACCAGGCGAGTCCGGCGCGCCAATCGGCGACGTGAATCAGCACCGCGGCGATGGGCCCGGCTGCGCTCATGCGCTGGCCTCGTAGCGCTGTCTGACCGCCTTGGGCAGCTTGGCCAGCACCAGGCGCCGCGCGTCGGCGAGGCCGTCGTGCAACTGCTCCAGGCTCAGCGCCTCCAGCGACGACACTTCTATCCAGCGCGCCCGCGCCAGATACGGCGCCGGCCGCACCCCGGGCAGGCCGCTGAGGACGAGAAAATCGTCGTCGGCCACCTTGTACATCACCGTGTCGTCGTTGAACAGGGCGAACATCTTGCTTTCCAGGCTGAGCACGCGCCGGGTTTCCCACTTGATGTCGAACTGGGCGCCCGGCAAGGCGCGGGCCTGGGCCAGCAGCGCGTCCATATCCTCTTTGCGCAAGGGCATGTTCAGCCTTTCTTCGCGGCCTGGTACAGCGGCATCACTTGCGGGATGCGCTGCTGCAGGTCGTGGATGCGGGTGGGGCCGGACGGGTGGGTGGACAGGAATTCCACGCCACCGCCATTGCCGGCCGCCTGCATTTTGTTCCAGACGTTGACCGCGGCGTTGGGGTCGTAGCCGGCGCGCGCCATCAGTTCCAGGCCCATGATGTCGGCCTCGGATTCCATGGTGCGGCTGTTGGGCTTGGACAAGGCCACGTCGGCGGCCATCGCCGCCATGTCCAGCTGGTTCTGCCTGAGGCCGGCCACCGCGCCCACCAGCGACAGACCCACTTGCTGCGCGTAGGCCTGGCTCATGCTTTCGCGCGAGTGCTCGCGCAATGCGTGCGAGATTTCATGGCCGATGACGGCCGCCAGTTCGGCGTCGCTCAGCTTGAGCTTGGTGATCAGGCCGGAGTAGACCATGATCTTGCCGCCGGCCATCGCGTAGGCGTTGGGTTCGTCATTGCGCATCACATTGACTTCCCAACGCCATTTGGCCGCGTCGGGACGGAATACCGGCGCCTGGGCGATCAGGCGCTGGGAGATTTTGCGCACCCGCGCCGTCATCGCCGCGTCGGCGTTGAGCTGGCCGCCGGCGCGCGCCTTGCCCAGCTGCTGGGCATAGGATTTGGCCGACATCTGCTCCACTTCCTGGCTGGACAGCAGCATGGTTTGACCGCGGTTGACGCCGACGGCGCCGCCCTGGGTGGTGTTGACCTGGGCACAGCCGGCGAGGGCGGCGGCGACCAGCAGGCCGGCCAGGGTTTTGCTCCAGAAACTTTTCATTGCGGTATGGCCTCTTGAGCGCCGGACGCCGCCTGGACGGCGAGCTGCGGCGCGGCGGGAAATCGCGGCGGACGCGGGTGGCGCCGGCTCAGATTTCCACCATTTCGAAATCGTCTTTGCGCGCGTCGCAATCCGGGCAAGTCCAGTTGGGCGGAATGTCTTCCCACTTGGTGCCCGGCGGGATACCATCCTCCGGACGGCCGGCTTCCTCGTCGTAGATAAAGCCGCAGATCAGACACATCCAAGTACGCATCGCATCACCTTGTGATCGAGTAAAACAGTTATTCTAAGAGTGGTCCGCGACACTGACAATGCGCCCGCCGGCCGCTCCGCCCATATACAGAACGAAGAGGTTTCCGTCTTGACCACTCAGCCCACTCCTCCCGTGGTCCTTACCCTGGCGGGCTCGGACCCTTCCGGCGGCGCCGGCATCCAGGCCGACATTCTGACGCTGGCCAGCCTGGGATGCCATCCCTTGTCGGTGATCACCGCGATTACGGTGCAGGATACCGTCGGCATCAATGACTTTATGGTGCTGGACGCGGACTGGGTCAATGACCAGGCGCGTTTTCTGATGGAAGACATTCCGGTCACCGCTTTCAAGATCGGCATGTTGGGCAGTGTGGAAAACGTGGCGGTGGTGGCGCAGCTGATCGCGGACTACCCGGACATCCCGGTGGTGTTGGATCCGGTGCTGGCCAGCGGCGGCGGCCACGAGTTGGCCGACGAGGACTTGATCGCCGCGATGCGCGACATGCTGATTCCGCAGGTGTCCATCCTGACGCCCAACAGCATAGAAGCGCGGCGCATCGCCAGCAACGACGCCGACGAGGACGAGGATCTGACGCTGGAGCAGTGCGCGCAGCGCATCCTGGCGCTGGGCTGCCCGCACCTGCTGATCACCGGCACCCACGAAAACACCAAGGAAGTGGTCAACCAGCTGTACGGTCCCGGCGGCCTGGTGCGCTCCGACGCCTGGGAGCGTCTGCCGGGCAGCTACCACGGCTCCGGCTGCACGCTGGCCTCGGCCATCGCCGGCATGCTGGCCACCGGCCTGCTGTTGCCGGAAGCGGTGCGGGAGGCGCAGGAGTATACCTATCAATCCTTGATCAACGGCTTCCGGCCCGGCATGGGCCAGTTCCTGCCGGATCGGATGTTCTGGGCGCGCGGCGACGACGAGGACGACGATGCCGGACAGGCTTAAGGGGCTGTACGCGATCACGCCGGACACCGAGGACAGCGCGCGGCTGCTGAGCCTGGCGCAGGCGGCGGCGCCGCACATCGACATCCTGCAATACCGCAACAAGAGCGTGGACGCGGTTTTGCGTCTGGAGCAGGCGCAGGCGCTGGCCGAGCTGTGCCGGCGCAAGGGCGTGGTCTTCATCGTCAACGACGATGTGGAGCTGGCGGCGCGCGTCGGGGCCGACGGCGTGCATCTGGGCCGCGACGACGCCGCCCTGAGCGCGGCGCGGCGGCGGCTGGGCGCCGGCGCGCTGATAGGCGCGTCTTGCTACGACAGCCTGGAGCGGGCGCGCCGGGCGGCGGAGGCCGGCGCCAGCTACCTCGCCTTCGGCGCGGTGTTTCCGTCCGGCACCAAGCCGGACGCGGCGCGCGCAGGGCTGGGTCTGTTTTCCGAGGCGCGCAGCTTGGGCGCGCCCCTGGTGGCGATAGGCGGCATTCATGCCGGCAACGCCGGACAGGCGCTGGCGGCCGGCGCGGATGCGATCGCGGTGATAGGCGGCGTGTTCGGCGCGGCGGACCCGGCCGCCGCGGCCGGGGAACTGGCGGCGATATGCCGCCGGGGCGGCCGCTGAAAGCAAAACCGCCGCGCAGGGCGCGGCGGTTGGAGGATGCTCGGGTTCGGGTTTGGCGTCTGTTCGCGGTCTTAGACCTGGCTGGGCCGCGAACTGCCGTCGATCAAGGCCTTGCTGACCTCGCCGGGCTTGATGATGCCGTGTTCCACGCTGTAGGCCAGCAGCTCCAACAGGTAGTCGTGACGGAAAATCAACGATCCTTCCCATTCGCTGCCTTGCTCGCCCTGGATGGCGGGCAGGGTGATGATCACGCGTTCGCCGTCTATCGTGTCCAGCGCGAAGGCCTCCACGTTTCTGGCGATTCCCGATAAGGATCTTGCAGAATGCTTGCCATAATTCAAGGCGCGTATGCTCATTGCTGACTCCTGTCGCATCATGGTTTCTCTTTGGCCCGCGTTGATCTTGAAATGGCCGCCGCTTCGCCGTCCTGGCGTCGCCTTGCGACGCCCGCCTGAGGCGGCGCGCAGGCGGGAGGCGCTTGGCGTTGCGCAAGGGCTGGATTTGGCGGCGTTTCAAGTTTTTTTATTGTCGAGCGGCCGGCATCCCGATAGTGCGTCGCGGCGTCGCGCTTGAGGCGCGAACCGGCGAGATGCGTCGGCCGCCCGGCTTCGCCGCGTGATGGGCCGGCGATATCGGCATGGGATGGCAGTCCGGCCGCGCGGTGTACCGCTCCAGGCTCAGAGCATAGCGTTTTTATGCTTATGGGGTAACTCCAGAAAAATGGAGAATACCCAGTTGGATATCACAGCTGTTTGGAGCCGATCAGCCGGCTAAAAAGCGAGGTCGGCATTTTGCGGTGCATGCCGGCGGCAATCAGCGCATCGCATAATTCGGCGCGTCGTTGCGAGGGCAGGCCCAGTTTTTCGCAGATATAGTTTTTGCTCTTGATAATAGAATCCGCCACCCGGGTTTTGGGCTTGGGCCGATATTTGTTCATGAAGTCGGCGATTTGCTTGAAGTCCCAATTCAGCAGCATCAGGAAGCAGACTTCCTGTTCGTATTCCGTCAATTCCACGTCGAGCAGTTTCAATTCGCCCTGCACTTGTTCTATGCTGCAGCCGGCGCCGAATTCCAAAATGTAATTGGGCATCAGGTTGATGAAGTTGGCGATCTCGATTTCATGCGCGTAATAGATGGTGCCCAGGATGGAGCGCGTCGCCTCGTGCTTGAGCAGATGCTTGGAGAACACCCGCGCCTTGAGGCCGTCACCGTATTCATGCACGTTGAGGATGGAGACCTTGCGTGTCGGATCGCAGGTTTGCATCAGCGCCAAGTCTTCCTGCACATAGCAATCGGCGAACTGGGCGGTGCCTTCGCAGGGCATTTCCTTGTCCAGACGGTCCACCACGTCGTCTCCGCGCTTGAGCGCCACGATTCTGGCGTAGGCGTCGCTGGACGCCAGATGACGGGAGTTGGCGTCTTTGGCGCCGACGATCATGTCGGTCTGGCCGGAGATCTGGGTGACGGATTGGCGGAACTGAGCCACGAATTCGCTTTGCTCTTCGGTGAAGCGTTCAGGGGAGACGAGCTGATAGTCCATAATGTGCGCCTGGTGCGGAGGTTGGTCATGTCGGGGTGCGCTGTCTTGGCCTCGCTGTCGCGTCGGCCGCCGTCCAATGGTTGCTGAGCGTTGGCGAGATGCTTGGAATGGCGTTGAAACCGGTTTTGAAACGCGGCGCGCCGTATGCGCGCGCGTTCCGAAGGCCGCAACGCCGTGTCTCGCTCTTGTTCGCTAAGCTTTGAACAGGCTCTAAGCTGGGCACTTATAGATTTTTTGTTCCGATAGTGTCAATGCGAATGGCCGTTTGGCCTTGATTAACTGTACTAAAGGATTAAGGCGCACGGAGAAGGCGCATAAGGCGCGCAGGTTTGAAATAATAGCTCGCTTTTAATGTTTGTTTTGTCCGCTATTACGGTTTGTTAGGAATATCATGAAGGTGATTGATTGGCAGTTGGAACTTGAAAACGGCGTTTACGACAAGAGCGTGGGCATCAAGATTTTGAAATTGGCCGGCGACGCCGGCTTCAGCACGTATTTAACCGAAATTGCCCCCGGGGTGGCCATCAACGGTCATTATCATCGTCATGGCGACGAGCACTACCATATCGTCAGCGGCCGAGGCGAGATGAGGCTGGTGGATGTGGCCACCGGGGCGGCGCGCGCTCATGAGGTGGCGGAGCGGAGCTCCTTCGTGGTGCCGGCCAATACCCAGCATCAACTCAGCAATACCGGCGCCGCGCCGCTGGTGTTGATGTTCAGCTGTCCGGCCAGTCATCTGGCGGAGGATCGCCACTTTCTGTAGCCGCGTCGAAGCGGAACAGCCGGGCGGGCGTATCGTGAGTGATGCGTCGGCGGCGTTCCGCGTCCGGCAGCCACTGTTCCAACAGCTCCAGCGTGCGGGCGTAGCGGATGGAGCCGAACTGAGTATGCGGCCAATCGCTGCCCCATAGCAGCCGCCCCGGCCCCAGCGCGCTGTCCAGCAGCGGCAGCGCGGCGCGGGCGATGTCCTCGCCGCGGCCGGCCAGGCCGTTGCGATAGGCCGCGGAAATCTTGACCCAGACGCGGCCGCTGGCCGCGCCGGCGTCCAGCATGCGGCGGAAGCCGGGATCGTCCACCCCCAAAGCAGGATGCGGCCGGCCGAAGTGGTCGATGACCACCTTGACTCCGGCGTCCAGCAGCGGCGGCAGCAAGACCGGCCAATCCTGCGCCGCGCGGTGCACCTCCACTTGCCAGTCCAGGCTGGCGGCATGCGCCAGACAGCGGCGCCACGCCGGCGAGTGCAGGTCCGGCAGCGGCCGGCCGATCAGGTTCAGCCGCAGGCCGACGACGCCGGCGTCGTCCATCGCGCGCATGGCCGGCAGCGGACAGTCCGGGGCGATCACCGCGATGCCGCGCAGCCGCCCCTCGCTCTCGCGCAGCCCCTGCAATAAATAGCAGTTGTCCGTGCCCAGAAAGCTGGGTTGCACCAGGACGCCGCCGGCGATGCCGAACTGATCCAGCTGAGCCAGATAGGCTTGCAAGGGGGCGTCCCGGTACGGCTTGTAGCGCAGCGGGGCGGTGCCTATCAGCTGACGCAGAAAGATGTGGGCGTGCCCGTCTATCATCGGCGCCGGGTTCAGCCGCAGGCCTGACAGGCACCGCCGCGCACGGCGCCCAGGTCCAGCGCCGCATCGATGTCGGCGGCGTCCAGCACTTTATGCCGGATGCTGTGGGACAAGAGGGCGAGCAGGTAGTCGCGCCGGAAAATCGGCGAGCCCTCCCATTCGCTGCCGGCCGTGCCCAGGATGATGGGCGAGGTGATGATGACCCGCTCGCCCTGGATGGTGTCCAGGGCGAACTCGTCATCGGTGATCTGGTTGGCGATTTCGTCTAATGCCATGGTGACCTCACAATTTCAATGAAATGGCGCGTCCGCCGTTCAGGCCGAGGCGCGGGCGTCGCGGGCTTCCGGTCCGCGCGGGTCCGGCAGCGTGTCGTTCAGCGGCTTGCCCTTGGTTTCCGGCAGGCAGAACACGGCCAGCGCGACGATGGCGTAAGCCATCGCGGCGCTGACGCCGATGGAGGCACCCAGGGTCCAGCTGTCGCTCAGATAGCCGACCAGCAAGGGAAAGCCGGCGGACAGGATGCGGCCGAAGTTGTAGCAGAAGCCCACGCCGGCGCCGCGCATGCCGCTGGGGTAGAGCTCGTTGAACAACGCGCCCAGACTGGAGGGAATGCCGGCGGCGAAGAAGCCCAGCGGAAAGCCCAGGAACAGCATCAGCGGATTGCTCAGCGGCGCGAACACGTAGATCAGCACCGTGGCCACGCAACAGACGGAGAACAGCAGCAGGTTGAGACGGCGGCCGATGCGGTCCAGCAGGTAGGCGCTGGCCATGCAGCCGCACCAGAAGGCGACGATGATCACCGCCAGATAGCCGCTGGTGCCGAGAATGGACAAGTGGCGCTCGGTCTTGAGGAACATCGGCAGCCAGGTCATCAGCGCGGCGTAGCCGCCGTGCGCGCCGACGCCGATCAAGGAGCCGATCAGGGTCATGCGCAGCACGTCGGGTTTGAAGATGTCCAGCAGCGGCACCGCGGGCGCGGCCTGGCGCTCGCGGCGCGGCGGTTCCGGAATGTGGCGGCGGATATAGATGATGAAGAAGGCCGGCAGGATGCCGATGCCGAACATCACGCGCCAAGCGATTTCCGCCGGGAACAGCAGGAAGATCGCCGAGTACAGCAGCACCGACGCGCCCCAGCCCACCGCCCAGGCGCTTTGCACCGAGGCCATCGCCTTGCCGCGGTGTTCCGGCCGGATGATCTCCGCCATCAGGACCGCGCCGGCGGCCCACTCGCCGCCGAAGCCGAAGCCCTGTAGCGCCTTGAACACCAGCAATTGCTCATAGCTTTGGGCGAAGCCGGACAGCAGGGTGAACAGCGAGAACCAGACGATGGTGATTTGCAGCGCCAGCACCCGGCCGACGCGGTCCGACACCGCGCCCATGATCCAGCCGCCCAGCGCCGAGGCCACCAGGGTCACGCTGCCTATCATCCCGGCTTCCGCCTTGCTCAGGCTGAAGGCGGCGATCAGCGCCGGGATGGCCAGGCTGAACATCTGCACGTCCAGCGCGTCCAGCGCCCAGCCGCCGAAACAGCCCCAGAAGGTCTTGCGTTCGCCCGGCGAAACCTGCTTATACCAATGCAACATGATGCTGCCCTTTATGGTTCTTGCTTGTTGTCGATGCGTCGCCGCGCGCCGCTGCCACGGCGCGGGCGGCGCGGAATCAGCGGATGTCCGCCTGATAGCGGAATTTATCGGCGCGGCCGCGCACGCTGCGCCATTCCAGCGGGCTGCCGTCATAGGCCTTGGCCAGCCGCTCCAGCACGATGGCCGGGGTGCCGGGCGCGAGTTGCAGCAGTTCCGCGTGCGGCGAGGCGATGGCTTCCGCGGTCAGGATTTCACGCGCGGAGGCCACCACCTGATGACAGCAATCCTCGTACAGCGGATAGAGCAGGTCGCCGAAACTGGGTAGCGGAATGGCCAGCAGCGCCTGGAAACGCGTCGCCGGCAGCCAGATGGACTCGGCCAGCAAGGGCTCGCGGTCCAGATAGCGCAAGCGGGTCAGGTGGATGGCCTGTGCGCCCGGCGATAGCTGCAGGCTGTCGGCGATGGCCGGCGGCGGCGTCAATTGTTCGCGGTGCAGGATTTTCGCTTCCGGGATGCGGTAATTGCCCGCCGCGTCGTGAAAGCGGAAAAAGCGCAGCAGCGAGGATTGGAAGTTGGCCGGTTTGATGAAGGTGCCCTTGCCTTGGCGGCGTTCCACCATCTCGTCGGCCACCAATTGATCCACCGCCTTGCGGATGGTGCCGATGGAGGTGTGGAAGCGTCCCACCAGCTCCGCCTCGGTGGGAATCGCTTCGCCGGGCTTCCATACCCGGTTGGCGATGTCGCGCGCCAAAGCGTCGCGCACTTGCTGGTACAGAGGCAGGCGGAGGTCCGCCTGACGCATGTCGGTCATATGGTCATATATATGAATTAATTCGATGGCCGCAACGATGACAAATTAATGAACGTCAAACAAGAGCTAAAACGTTTTATCAGGGCCGATCTGTACTAAAGGACGGTGTTTTGCGCGGGGACGCGCGGGCGGGAACGGCGGGGGCAGCGTACAGGCCCGGCGGAGCCGGGCCTGAGAGCCTGCTTAGGACAGTCCGGTGGCCATGTCTTTACGGCATGGCCGGCTGGCGAGAGGGCGGGCGGGAATCAGATGCGGGCGGCCAGGCGCGAGCCTTGATCGATCGCCCGTTTGGCGTCCAGTTCGGCCGCCACGTCGGCGCCGCCGATCAAATGCACGCTCTTGCCGGCGGCCTGCAGGGGCGCCTGCAGCTCGCGCAGCGGATCCTGGCCGGCGCAGATGATCACATTGTCCACCGGCAGCAGCTGAGCCTCGCCTTTGACCGTGATGTGCAGGCCGGCGTCGTCTATCTTGTCGTAGCTGACGCCGGACAGCATGCGCACCCGCTTCATCTGCAGGCTGGCGCGGTGAATCCAGCCCGTGGTCTTGCCCAGGCTTTCGCCCACCTTGCTGGTTTTGCGCTGCAAGAGGTAGACCTCGCGCGGGCTGGGGTGCGGCTGCGGGCCTTGCGGACTGAGGCCGCCCGGATGCTCCACCGCCATGTCCACGCCCCATTCGCGCATGAAGGCGGCGGTGTCCAGCGAGCTGGACTTGCCTTCGTGGGTCAGGAATTCCGCGGTGTCGAAGCCGATGCCGCCGGCGCCGATGATGGCGACGCGCTTGCCCACCGCCTTGCCGTGCTTGAGCACGTCCAGGTAGTTGAGCACCTTGGGATGGTCCACGCCGGGAATCTCCGGCGTGCGCGGCGCGATGCCGGTGGCCAGCACCACTTCGTCGAAGCCGGCCAGGTCCGCCGCGGCCACTCGGGTGTTCAGCCGCTGCTCCACCCCGGTTTGTTCCAGCTTGCGCTTGAAGTAGCGCAGGGTTTCGTAGAACTCCTCCTTGCCGGGAATGCGCTTGGCCACGTTGAACTGGCCGCCGATTTCCGCCGCGGCGTCGAACAAGGTCACCTGATGGCCGCGCTCCGCCGCCACCGTGGCGAAGGCCAGGCCGGCCGGGCCGGCGCCAACCACGGCCAGTTTCTTGGCCTGGGCGGTTTTTTCGTAGTTCAGTTCAGTCTCGCGGCAGGCGCGCGGATTGACCAGGCAGCTGGTCAGCTTGCCCTGGAAGATGTGGTCCAGACAGGCTTGGTTGCAGCCGATACAGGTGTTGATCTCGTCGCCGCGGCCGGCGGCGGCCTTGTTGACGAAGTCCGGATCGGCCAGGAAGGGACGCGCCATGGACACCATGTCGGCGCAGCCGCCGGCCAGGATTTCTTCGGCCACTTCCGGGGTGTTGATGCGGTTGGTGGTGATCAGCGGAATCTTCACCTTGCCCATCAGCTTCTTGGTAACCCAGGCGAAGCCGCCGCGCGGCACCATGGTGGCGATGGTGGGCACCCGCGCCTCGTGCCAGCCTATGCCGGTATTGATCAGCGTGGCGCCGGCCTTCTCGATCTCTCTGGCCAGATGCGCCACCTCGTCCCAGGAACTGCCGTCCTGCACCAGGTCCAGCATGGACAGCCGGTAGATGATGATGAAATCGCTGCCCACCGCGGCGCGCACCGCTTTCACGGTTTCGATGGCGAAGCGGATGCGGTTTTCAAAGCTTCCGCCCCAGTCGTCGCTGCGCTTATTGGTGGCGCGGGCGATGAACTGGTTGATCAGATAGCCTTCCGAGCCCATCACCTCCACGCCGTCGTAGCCGGCCTGCTGTGCCAGCCGCGCGCAGCGGGCGAAGTCGGCGATGGTTTGCCAGACGTCGGCGTCGGACAGCTCGCGCGGCTTGTAGAAGTTGATCGGCGCGATCAGCGGCGAGGCGGACACGCATTTTTCCTGGAAGCTGTAGCGGCCGGAGTGCAGGATTTGCAGCGCGATCTTGCCGCCGGCGGCGTGCACCGCGTCGGTGACCAGCTTGTGGTGCGGCACTTCGGCCTCGTCGGCCAGCATGGACGCGCCTTCGGCGACACAGCCCTCCGGATTGGGGCCGACGCCGCCGGTGACGATCAAGCCCACGCCGCCGCGGGCGCGCTCGGCGTAAAAGGCCGCCATTTTCTCAAAGCCTTGCGGGGCCTCTTCCAGGCCGGTGTGCATCGAGCCCATCAGCACGCGGTTTTTCAGCGTGGTGAAGCCCAGGTCCAGCGGGGCCAACAGGTGCGGGTATGCCGTCATGTTTTCATCCTCGTGTAGATTTCTCGCGCAGATCATTGTGGCCGCGGCCGTCGTCCGGCGCCAGCGCGGCGGGCAAGTGTTTGATTGCTTGGGCTTGCCGGTGTTGGCGTTGAAGATACTTACTAGTAAGTAAGGTGTCAATCGGCCTTGAGGCCAAGCTTGCCGCGGGAGAAGGCCAATATAAAAAAAGCCACCGCGAAGGGTGGCTTTCATTTCCAGGCCGATAGGGCTTAGAAGTTGTATTTCAGCGAGTAGATGACGGCGTTTTCGTTGCCGGCCACGCCCAGCTTGTTGACGGCGTAGCGGTACTGCAGACCGGCGGTCATGGATTTGACCGGGGTCCACCACAGGCCGATGGCGCCGTTCTGGCCGGTGCGGCGTTCGCTTACGCCGTTCGGGGTGGCCAGGGTGGTGTATTCCTTGGCGCGGTCGAATTCGGTTTCGTGCCACTGGGTCACCGAGAACGGCTGGCCGAAGGCGGTGAAGTCGAAACCGGCGACATAACCGGCCATATAGCCGTTCATATTGGCGCCAACGCCATATTTCAGTTCCTGGTGGAAGCCGAGGAAAGGCTTGAACCAGACTTTGCCGAAGCTCAGGTCGGTGCCCAGGCCCACTACGCGGTTCTGGTCAAAGAAATTGTGGCCGCGGGTATCGTATACGTGGGTGTACAGCTTGACCGGCACGCCGCCGACTTCAGCCAGGTTGAAACGCGCAACTACCTTGGTGGTGTAGCGACGATCGCCTGCCGGCATTTCCTTGTCGTTGCGGTTCCAGTTCTCCAGATCGAAGAAGCCGTAAACATCGCCCCAGGAACGGCCGATGCCGCCTTCGGCTTCCAGGTATTGGAAGTTGCGCTTGGCGCCGAACGGGCCGGCTTGCGTGCGATCCAAGGTGCTCGGTGACCAGTTCAGCTGGTTGAAGCTGACATTGCCGAAGGAGTAATCACCGGCTTGCGCCAGGGTACAGCCGCCCACCAGAGCCAGGGCCAGCAGCAGATTGCGAGTTTTCATTGTTTCACCAGAATATTGTGCGTGTAGCGTGTAGTGCGCGCGGACAGACCTGTCGGCGCGGGCGCAGACTAGCTCAGAAATATTCGTTTGCAAAGTATTTACAATGCGCCTGTCGCATTTTTGTCATTTTATGTAAATGCGATGTATTTTGAGCTATAGATATTTGGCATGAAACATTAAATGTTGTGGAACTACAGTTTTTTGCTACAAAAATGCGCGTCCGGCCAGCCGTAACGCTTTAAATCCACCTTGCCGGCCGCGCTCAATTCCACCCCGTCCTCTTCCAGCAGCAAGCGCTGCCAGTCGGCCTGCTCGCTGCCCGGCCGCGAGATGCGCCCTCCGGCGCCCAGCACCCGAAACCAGGGCACGCTGAGGCCTTCCGGCAAATGGCTGAGCAAACGGCCGACGTGGCGCGAATGGCGCGGATAGCCGGCCTGCTCCGCCAGCGCGCCGTAAGTGGTGACCCGGCCCGGCGGCAGCGCCAGCAGCAGCGCGATCACCTTGCGTTCAAATTCGGGAGGCATCGCGGCTCAGCGGTAGCGAGGGTTGGCCACATAGGGGTTGCTGCGCTTTTCCTCGCCCAAGGTGGTCAAAGGGCCGTGGCCCGGCACCACCGTGGTGTCGTCCGGCAGCAGGAACAGCTTTTGCTGGATGGCGTCGATCAGTTGCTGGTGATTGCCCATTGGAAAGTCGGTGCGGCCGATCGAGCCCTGGAACAGCACGTCGCCGGCGATCAGCAGCCGCGCGCTTGGGCTGTGAAACACCACATGGCCGGGGGTGTGGCCGGGGCAATGGATCACGTTCAGGCTTTCCTCGCCCACGCTGACAGTGTCGCCTTCCTCCAGCCAGCGGTCCGGCGTCAGCGCCTCGCTGCGCGGAAAGCCGAACATATGGCCTTGCTGCGGCAGTTGATCCAGCCAGAAGCTTTCCGCGCGCTGCGGGCCTTCTATTTTGACGCCCAGTTGCTCGGCCAGGCGCGCGGCGCCGCCGGCGTGGTCGATATGGCCGTGGGTCAGCAGCAGTTTTTCCACCGTCAGGTTCTGGCGGGCGGTCCAGTCGGCGATGCGTTCGATATCGCCGCCGGCGTCCACCACCGCGGCGCGGCCGCTGGCGTCGCACCACAGGATGGAACAGTTCTGGGCAAACGGCGTGACCGGAATCACGTGGAAATGCAGGGACATGGCGCGCTCGATTCAATGCAATGCGGCATTGTGGCACGAGTCGGCGGGCAAGAGGAGGGCGGGCCGTCGCGGCCCGGGCCGGTGCAGAGTCCAAGCCGCCTCAGAGCCTGTTCAACGCTCCTGCCTCACTCTCCCGCCGACGCGCGGCACATTTTGAGCCGGCTTTCAGTCCTTGCGGCCGTCCCAAGACAGCTTGCCCGCGCCGTGAGCGAACACCATCAGCAGGCCGCCGGCCATGGCCAGGTTCTTGGTCAGCTGGATCATTTGCTGGCTATTGCCCGGTTCCCAGTGGAAGAGCAGCGCCGAGGCGACCGAGAAACCGGCCAGCAGCAAGGCCACCCAGCGCGCTCGCACGCCCAGCGCCAAGGCCAGACCGCCGCCGATTTCCAAAGTGATCACCAGCGGCAGCAAGAAGCCGGGCACGCCCATCGCGGCCATATAACCCTGGGTGGCGGCGTAGCCGGCGCCGAGTTTGCCTATCCCGGCCAGGATGAAGACCTGAGCCAACAGCACGCGGGCAAGCAATGCGATCCATTTGTCCATCTTGCGTTCTCCTGCCGGCGCGCCGGCCTTGATTGATGACGCCGGCCGCGGAGGGCGGCCAGCCATGAACGGACTATACGGGCCGGGGCGGTGCGAAAAAAGCGCAAAAAACCGCAAGAGTCGATCAAAAAATCCGACCAAGCCGCGGCTACAGCTTGAATTTTCCAATCAGGGAATCCAGCTCCTCGCCCAGGCGCGCCAACAAAGTGGTCGCCTGCTGCGCCTGGCTGATGGATTCGTCGGTTTGCAGCAACATGCCGTGAATGTTTTCGATGTGGCGGGCGATTTCCTGGCTGGCGCTGGACTGTTCGGAGGTGGAGGCGGCGATGTCGCCCACGGATTCCACCACTTGCTGGGCGTGGCCGCTGATCTGCTGGATCGATTGCGCCGATTCCTCGGCCAGCTTCACCCCCTGGTCCACCTGGCGCAGCGCGCCGTCCATGCTGTCGGAGGCCTTGGTGGTGTCCTGCTGCATGGTCTGGATCACGCCGGAGATTTCCAGCGTGGCCTGAGCGGTGCGCTCGGCCAGCTTGCGCACTTCGTCCGCCACCACCGCGAAGCCGCGGCCCATCTCGCCGGCGCGCGCCGCCTCGATCGCCGCGTTCAGCGCCAAGAGATTGGTCTGGTCGGCGATGTCGCGGATCACCGACACGATGCCGCTGATCTGGTCCGAGCGCTGCTGCATGCCGCTCAGCACCTCGGCCAGCTCGCGCACCGTCTGCGAAATGCGGCCGATCTCGCGCACGGTGGCGTCGACATTGGCCGAAGCCTCGCTGGACAGCGTATCGGCCTCGCGCGCGCGCTGCTCCGCCACTCGCGCCGATTCCGCGATGTGGCTGACGCTGACCGACAACTGCTCCACGCTGGCGGCGGTGGCGTTGGCGGCCTCGGACTGGCGCGCCGAGCTGCCGCGGATCTGATCCACGTCGCCGGACAACTGGCGCACCGAACCCAGCACATCGCCGGCGTGGCGGCGCACGTCCAGCATCATCGTGCGCAGCGAGCCGGTGAAGGTATTAAAGGCGCCGGCGGCCAGGCCGATCTCGTCGCGGCTGGCGATGGGCAGCGCCCGGGTCAGATCGCCGCTGCCTGAGGCCAGCTCGCTCATCGCCGATTGCAGCCGGCCCAGCGGGCGCAGCAACTGGCTGAGCGTGGCGCCCAGCAGCAACAGGATCAGCGCCAGAATGCCCAGGCTGATCAAGGCCGACTGCCAGCTGGCCGCGCGCACCGGCGCGAACGCCTCGCTCAAAGGGATGGAAATGCGCACCGCCCACGGCATGCCGGCCTCGCCCACGGTGATGGGCATGATGAAGTGGCGGAAGCCGTCGTCGCTGTCGTACTCCGCCGGCTGGCCGCCCTTGATCGCCGTCTTGGCCGCCGCCGGCAGACCGGCGTCCGCCTTGCCGTTGAGCGCCGGATCGCGGCCGGCCAGCTGCACGCCGCTATTGGAATACAAACTCATGAAGCCGCTCTGGTAAGGCTTGACCTTGGTGGCCAGCTCCTGCAAATGACCGAGCGCGATATCGCAGCCGGCCACGCCCAAGACCTTGCCGTTGCTCGACAGGGGAAAGGAAATGGTGCCCATCAGGATCTTGATGTCGGGATCGACGTAAGGCTCGGTCAGCATCGGCTTGCCGGTTTTGCGCGGCTCGGTGTAGTAGGCGCTGTCGTCCACGCCCTCGCCGCCCCACACCACGTCGATCTTGCCGCTCTTGCGATACCAGTACACGCCGCTGCGGCCGGTCTTGTCGTTGTGCTCCTTGCCGGCCAGCTCCGCGTCGCGGCCGTCCAGCGCGTTGGGCTCCCAGATCGCCCAATAGCCGACCGCATCCGGATTATTGGGCAACTGGCCTTTGACGATGTCGGATACCAGCTGGCGGGCGTTGGGCGGCAGATTGTGCTTGACCGCCACCGCGGACTCGGCCACCACCTGGGCCGAATCGTAAGTCTTGCCCAGCAAGCGTTGCACCTGGCCGGCCTCGCTTTCGGCCAACAGCTTGGCGTTGTCCAGCACCGCCTTCTCCGCGCTCTGATAACTGGCGTAGATATTGACGCCGGCCAGCACGCAAAAACCGATCAGGATCAGCAGGCCGGAACTGGCCAGAATCTTGCCCTTGATGGTGGTGATCATGGTTGTCCCCATCGCTTCATATGTGTTCTTCCCCAAAAGCCGTTGCGAGCGGACGCCGGTTCCCGGCCCGGTTATTATGGTGTGGGCCCGCCGGCGGCATCGGTTTCCAACGGCATGCCGCCATTTGTATTAAATAGCTTAAATGGGGTAAAGGGAAATTTTGCAATCGGCGGGACGGCGCGCCATCTTCCGGCGCGCCGCGGCGAGACAGGGAGAATCGAAGCATGTCGATGGAAGCATGCACCCGCCCGGACCATGCCGAGCGCCCGGCGGAGGCCGCGCGGCGGCTGGTGCTGGCGCGCTTGGAACAAGTGGAGGCGAGCCACGGCGTGCGCATCCTTTACGCGGCCGAAGGCGGCAGCCGCTGCTGGGGCTACGCCGCGCCGGACAGCGATTACGATGTGCGCTTCGTCTACCTGCATCCGGATGCGTGGTACGAGACCGGCGACCGGCGCGACGTGATCGAACTGCCGCTGGCCGACGGGCTGGACATCAGCGGCTGGGAGCTGCGCAAGGCGCTGCGGCTGAGCCTGGGCGGCAACGCCGCGCTACTGGAGTGGCTGGCCTCGCCGCAGGTCTACCGCCAGCACCCGGCGGCCTGCCGGGTCTTGCGGGATCTGGGGCCGGAGCACTTCGCCGGCGAGGCGGCCTATTGGCATTATCTGTCCGTGGCGCGCAAGAACTACCGCGGCCGCAAGCTTGAGCAACAACTGCGACTGAAAAAATACCTGTACGTGCTGCGGCCCTTGCTGGCGGCGCAATGGGTGAAGACGCGGCGCGGCATGCCGCCGCTGGCGCTGGCGGAATTGGTCGCTGGGACTTTGGACGATGTCCGGCTGCGCGATGAGCTGGCTGGCCTGCTGGCCTTGAAAACCGCCGGCGGCGCGCCGGAGTACGGCCCGGCCACGCCGGGCCTGCAAGACTATATCGATGAGGCCATGCGGGATTACGAGGCCGCGGCGCGCCCGAGCCGCTACAGCGACTGGGCGCGGGCGGACGCATTGCTGGAGCAAGTGCGCCTGGCCTGCGGTGCTTGAACAGGCGGAGGCCTTGGTTTCAACAGCCCGTTTCTGAAGGCGCCATCCGTCCGACAAACCTCCTGCCCTAGGGTGGGCGGAGCGCGGCGATGCCGACGCGGAAACGCGATGGGACCGATGCTTGGATCTTGGCGGCGGGGTTTGGTGGGTTTGCCTGCGGCTCCACCCACCCTACAAGACCATCCATCATAGGGTGGGTGGGGCGAGCGATACCCACGCGGAAACGTGATGGGATCGATTCTTGGGCCTTGGCGGCGGGGTTTGGTGGGTATCGCCTATCGGCTCCACCCTCCCTACAAATACCCCGACAAACCAGCCACCGTAGGGTGGGTGGAGCGTAGCGATACCCACCGCAAGACGCTTAGCGGTTTCGCAGGCGGATGCGGCGGAAGCGCGCTTCCAGGCTGAAGCGCTGCCCCAGCGCCAGGTAGATCTGGTGCTGGCTATCGACATGGCGGTAGACCCGGACCCGGTCGGCGCCCAGCAGCATCATGATTTCCAGATAGTTGAAGAAACCCATCCACTGACCGCGTCCGGCGCGGTCGTCAAAATCGATGTCGCGCGCCACGCGGCTGAGCAGGCCTTTGCCGACGTATTCCCGATTGTCCTTCAGCCATTGCAATAGGTGAGCCGCGCATTCGCGGCCATAAGCGTGGTCGGCGAGGAGATCCTTGCTGGGCGTGGGCATTTGCCAGTAATGCCGATAGGTGCGGCCGGGGCAGAGACGAACAAAGGGAAGCAGGGCTTCCTGCTGTTCCAGCGAGTGCAGTTTGTAGCGGCGGCGACGGGGGAAGTTTTGAGCGTGATGCATGGTGTTTCTCCTGCTGTGACACAAGATAAACCACCTGCCGGGGAAGGCTGAGGTATTGGGCAGGCGCGTGGCAGGATTGGCGTACCGAGCTATGAAACCGGCGAGTGCATAGCACTCTCCCACCACACGCCTGCCAAGTTGGTAGAGCCATGGGTGTACTGCTTGCGTAATTTCATAGCAACGGGACGCCAATCCCGTGTGCCGCATGTGGGCGGCAACGGGGGGATTGTTGCCGACCGGGTGCGGAGGGTCAAGGCATGGAGGCAAGGCTTGCGCCGGATGCGGTGGCCTCCGCGAAATTGTCCTTGTAATTCAATTGTTTCCCTAACCGGCTTTAAAAGCCCCGCGGCGGGCCTTGAGGCATCATAGGCCCATGACCCGCATATCCGACATCTCCTCCTTGCACTGGCAGCCGGCCTTGCAGGCCCGCGATCAGGCATCCCCCGCTGACATCGTCGAAAACCTCGACGACATCCATCAGGCCTTGCGCATCATCTTGGGCACGCCCAAGGGCAGCGATCCGCTGCGGCCGGAGTTTGGCAGCGATTTGTTCCGTTACCTGGATTACCCGGTGGATCGGGCCCGGCCGCATGTGGTGCGCGAGGCGGTGGAGGCGATCAGCCACCCCTTGTACGGCGAACCGCGCGTAGCCGTGGCGCGAGTGTTCTACAGCGTGGGCGGCAACGGCGACGCGCGGCTCAGCGTGCAATGGCGGCTGGCCGACGGCGTGATCCGCGAAACCGAGTTGCGGCTATGAGCGCGGCGGCTACGGGCAGCGGAACCGTACCCAATATTTTGGCCAAGGACGAACGCTTCGGCCAACTGGCGCAGCTCACCACCCGCTTGGGCGACGCCGATCTGAGCACCTTGCTGGTCTATCTGGTGGATCAGGTGGACGCCGGCTGGCTGCCGGCGCTGGCCGAGCAATTCCATGTCGCCGGCGATGAGGGCTGGCGGCTGAGCCAGGGCGAGCGCCAGCGGCGCGAGTTGATCAAACAGTCCATCCATCTGCACCGCAGCAAGGGCACGCGCTGGTCCTTGCAACAGGTGCTGGCCACGCTGGCCTTGTCCGGCCAGATCAGCGAATGGTTCGAATACGGCGGCAAGCCTTATCACTTCAAAATCCAAATCGACCTGGCCGCCCGCGGCATAGACGCCGCCACGCTGGCGGCGCTGGAGGCGATGATCAACGAGTACAAGAACGCCCGCTCGGTGCTGGAGCGGCTGGCGCTGGTGTTGAGCAACCGCAGCGCCGTTCCGGTGCTGGCCTTGGCCACCCAGGCCGGCGAACTGGCCACCGTGCTGCCGTTCCAGCCGGTGTCACTGGAGCAGCGCGCCAGCTTGAACGCCGCGCTGGCGATCGGCAGCGTGGAGGCCACTACTGTCTATCCGTTTCAGACGACGGCGCTGCGGCAGCAGGCGCCGGTGACGCTGGGCCTGGCGCACGCCAGCGTCGAGACGGTCACGCTTTATCCCGCAGCATGAGACCCCTTGAATCTTTTCCAGGAGCAATCGATGGCCAATGAGTTTTTCACGCTTCTCACCGCCAGCGGCAAGGCCAAGCTGGCGGCGGCGCAAGCCAACGGCGCGCCGCTGCAGATCAGCCAGATGGCGGTGGGCGACGGCGACAACGGCGGGTATTACACGCCCAGCGAGAGCCAGACCGCGCTCAAGCACGAAACCTGGCGCGGCGCGCTCAACCACCTGGCGGTGGACCCGAACAACCCCAACTGGGTGGTGGCGGAGGCGGTGCTGCCGGATACGGTGGGCGGTTTTTACATCCGCGAGGTGGGCCTGTTCGACAGCCGCGGCGATCTGATCGCCGTCGGCAAATTTCCCGAGAGTTACAAGCCGCTGCTGGCGGCCGGCTCCAACAAGCAGCTCTATGTACGGATGATTCTGGAAGTGTCCAACACCGCGGCGGTCACCCTGCTGGTGGACCCCAGCGTGGTGCTGGCCACGCGTTCCGCGGTGGAGCAGCGCATCGCCGAGGAGTTGGCGAAGCGGGACTTGCCCCTGACCGCCTTGCCGCTGCCCTGCGTGGCGACGGCGGACAACCGGATGGCGGTGACCGCGGCAGCGGTGGCGGGCCAGGGCGGCACGGTGTCGGTGCCGGCCGGCATCGCCATCAGCCTGGGGCAGGACACTCAATCCGGCGCCGGCAAAGCGGGGACCTTCGTCACCAGCGCCTGGACCAGCCCGGTATTGGCGCCCGGCAGCGAGTACTTCCTGCGCGGCCAGATTGTGTCCGGCACCTTGACTTGCTATGTGCAGAAAGGGGCGTTGACGGACGCGGCGCCGGCGTCCTTGAAGGGGGCCGCCAATGGCGCGGCGGGAGGCGGTTTTTTCTCCACGGCCTTGGATATCTGTTTGGCCAGGGTGATCACCGGCGCGGCCGGCAGCGCGCCCGTTGTGCAAAAAGTGATCAATCGCGGCGCAAGCAGCTGGTCCGCGACGATGAATGGCTCCGGCACCGTCTATCTGCCGTTCGATCCCTTCATCAAAACCGGGCGGATCACCGCGTCGACGATCACGCCGCATCCGACGCAAATTTCGCAAATTAGCCATGGCAGCGGGGGCTGGACGGGCGCCGCCTATTGGTTGGGCTGCCCTACCGGCACCGGCGGCGGTACGGCGAACATGTCCAGTTACTCGAACTGGACGGGCCCCGCCGCCGTGCTCATCACGTCCAATAACGTGGTGGGCGATATGGTGGTGTCCACCTGCACCGGCATGTTCGAGCACATCGCCGGCAAGTCGATGTGGCAGGTCTTGCAGATGGAGCATCAAATCGGCGACGCCACGGGCGCAAACGGCGATGAGCATTTGATGGGGGAGGGCACCAAGAACCTGTTGCCCGCCGATTACGACAACGGCTTGGCCATCAGTTACAGCAACTGCGTCAATGCCTTGCTGACTTGGGAGGTGGTGCGATGAGAATGGTGGAAAACCTGCTGTCTTACGATGGCGAGCTGCGTCCGGCGCAGCCTTCCGACAATCATGTGTGGACCGGTGCGGAATGGCGATTTGACGCCGCCTTGCAAGCCGAGCGGCTGGAGCAGCATAAATTGGCGCAGTGCGCGCGCCTGGACGCCGAGGCGGACGCGATTGCCAACTGGCATGCGATTTCGCCGCCGCGTCTGGCCGAATACCAGCGCGCCGCCGCCGAGGCGCAGGCGTTCAAGGACGCCGCTTACAAGGGCGAGGCGCCGCCGGCGGTGCGCTCCTGGGCCGAAGCCAAGAGTTGGGACGGCCAGCAGGCGGCGGACAGCATCCTGGTCAAGGCGGCCGCCTGCGAACAGGCGCTGTACGCGATCCGCGACGCGCGGCTGAAGGGCAAGGAGGCGGTGCGTCAGGCCGCGGACGAGACGGCGGCGCGCGCGGCGACCGACGAGGCCGTGTCCCGGCTGCAGCAGCTGGCCGCCGGCAATTTCGCCGCCGCCTTGCCGGAAGCCGAAGCCGGCCGCGCCGGCAGTCTGTTCAAGTTCTTTTCCAAACGGCTTTAAAAGCCGGCGGGGAGCATGATGGCGGATCATTTCGCCATCCGCTTCCTCTTCGGCGCTCCGCGGCGGCCGAGCCTGGCCGCCGTCGCTCCCCATTCAAGGACGTTCTTCCATGACCCCAGACTTGCCCAAGTTCATTGATGACGATCCGCATCTCGTCACCGCCGAGCTGATCGACGCCTACCAGAAGATGAGCGGCAAGACGCTCTATCCCGGCCAGGTGGAGCGTTTGCTGATCGATTTGATCGCCTACCGCGAAAGCGTGGTGCGCGCCGCCTTCAACGACGCCGGCCGTCAAAACCTGGTGGCCTTCGCTCGCGCGCCGATGCTGGACTACTTGGGCGAACTGGTCGGCGTCAGCCGGCTGCCGGCCCAGCACGCGCGCTGCACGGTACGCATCGCCTTCTCCCAGCCGCTGGCGCTGGCGCAGCTGATTCCGGCGCAGACCCTGGTGGCCGGCGGCGGCGTGCAGTTCCAAACGCTGGCCAGCCAGATTGCGCCCGCCGGCAGCAGCAGCGTCGACGTGCCGGTCAGCGCGGTGGAGGCCGGTGCCGCCGGCAACGGCTTTGTGCCGGGCCAGATCAACGCTCTGGTGGATGAACTGGACGTGGACGCCAGCGTGGTCAATATCGATACCAGCGCCGGCGGCGCCGACGCCGAGGATGACGAGCGTTTGCGCGCGCGGATTAGGCTGGCGCCGGAGTCGTTCAGCGTGGCCGGCAGCGCCGCCTCCTATCGTCACCACGCGCTGCGCGCGCATCAGGACATCGCCGACGTGGCGGTGATCAGCGCCAGTCTGCAACAGCAGAACGGCGAATTGCAAAGCGCCAATCAGGTGCCGCCCGGCGTGGTGCGGCTATACCCGCTTACCAAGACCGGCATGCCGCCGGACAGCCTGCTCAGCGTGGTGGCCGCCGCCTGCAGCGCTGACCGGGTGCGGCCGCTGACCGATCTGGTGGAGGTCTTGCCGCCGGAGGATTACGGCTACCGGGTGCGCGCGCGGCTGACGCCGTATCGCGACGTCGATCCCAAAACCGTGCAACAGCAGGCGCAGGCCGCCGTCGGCGCTTTCGTGCAGGCGCAGGCGGAGCGGCTGGGCCGCGACATCGTGCCGTCGCAGCTGATCGCCACGCTGTCGGTGTCCGGCGTTTACCAGGTGACTTTGCTGGAGCCGGCCGCCACCCAGGTGGTGCCGCCGCAGGGCTGGTCGCACTGCACCGGCATTCAGCTGGAAATGACCGGAGGCCAGGATGGCTGATGTGACTCCCAATCTGCTGGCGCGCGACGCGCGCTTCGGCCCGCTGGCCCGGCTGAGCGAACGCTTGGGCGACATCGATCCAGGCGGCTTGCTGGTCTATCTGGTGGACGCGGCCAAGCCGGAGTTGTTGCCCCTGTTGGCTGAGCAGTTCCATATCGACGGCGATGAAGGCTGGCTGCTGACCCAGAGCGAGCGGCAGCGCCGAGATCTGATCAAGCAGAGCATAGAACTGCACCGACACAAGGGCACGTCCTGGGCGCTGCGCGAAGTGTTCCGCATCCTCGGAGTGACGGTGGAACTGGAGGAGTGGTGGCAGCGCCAGCCGCCGGCCGCGCCCTATACCTTCGAATTGACCGCCTGGGCCAACGACAATCTGTTGCCCGGCCAGGCCTTGTTGAATCCCGAGCTTTACCGCCGGCTGCGGCGCATGGTGGAGCTCGCCAAGCCGGCGCGCAGCACTTATCGCTTCAAGCTGGGCGCGCGCTTCAACGGCCGCTTGGGCCTGGCTTCGGCCGCTCAGGCGCGCGCGTTGATCCGCCGCAGCGCCGAGACGGCGCCGATGCGGCTGGCGCCGCAGCAGCTGCTGACCCTTTCATCCGCCGCGCAGATCTATGGCGTGGTCCACGTCACCATGGAGGCATCGTTGTGAGCACCCCTTTAGCACCTCTTATCACCGCCGCCGGCCTGGCCGCGATCTGGCGCGCCAGCAATGACGGCGTGTCCGCGCAGATCACTCACATCGCCTTGGGTGACGGCGCTTACGCGCCTGCGCAGAGCCAGACCAAATTGCGCGGCGAGCAGGCGCGCTACCCTATCGCCGGCGGCGAACGGCTGGGCAATACCCAGATCCATCTGACCGCCATCGCCGACGACGACAAGGCGTTTTGGGTGCGCGAGATCGGCTTCATTCTGGCGGACGGCACTTTGCTGGCGGTCTGGTCGGACCCGAAGGCGGCGCTGGCCTATAAGGCCGCCGATGTGCAATTGCTGCTGGCCTATGACCTGGCCTTGAACGCGCTGCCGCCGGACAGCGTCACCATCCAGTCCAGCGGCGCCGGTCTCAATTTGAGTCTGGCCAGCGAGTTGGCGGCTTTGGCCGCCGCTCAGATCAGCGAGGCCACCCGCGGTTTGGAGCGCGACGATCGCATCCGCGCGCAGGCGGACAAGCAGCAGGCGCTGGAACCGCAGGTGGCCGCCCTGCAAAGCCAAAGCCGAGCATTGGAGCAGGAGCATGCCGCCGATAAACGCGCTGGCCTGGAACTGGTCACTGCCAACGCGGCGGCCATCGTCAGTCTCCAGCATTTGTTCGTGAAACAACATCTGGGCATTTGAGCCAACGGATCGTGGGGGGCGGCGAGCAGCCAAGCGTTGAGGATGAAACTATTTTGAGCCGTCTAGGCGAGCTGTGCTGATGTTGCTGGCACATCGCATGCGGTAAAAAGACAGCATCCAGCACTTGTCGCAGGGTTTCCCCGCCTATCTCATGAATACGGTTATTCGCTGTTTAGTTCGGCATTTATTGAATCTATTAATTTAAATATTCATTAATTGTCGGATTGTCATGGAAGAGTGTTGGTAAAGGCGGTTTTGATATCAGCCGAAATGGCTGTGTGTTGTTGTTTGACTTTAAGGAGAAAGAGATGAGCTTGGAAAGCAATGTTGCAGATCTGGTCAAGTCAGCAAATGCACTGACTGGAGTTGTCAATGGCAAGATCGGCGCTATTGATAAAAGGGTGGATGCTCAAGTCGCTAAAATGGACAGCACGATGGCTAATTGGGGAACCACGGCGAGCCAGGTTCTGGAAGTGGGACCGGGCAAGCCCTTCAAGACGATTTATGAGGCGTGGACATCCTTGAGTGGCAAGGTATTGCGACATGATGTGAAAATTAAAGTGAGTGACGGGGTGCACACCAGTACTTCAATTCATTTGAGAGGGCAGCCCTATGCGCATCGGATCAGGATTGAAGGCAATATCAAAAATCCAGAAGCATGCGTGCTTAAGTTCGTGCCGGATAGCGCTAACCGTTCTCATGGGGTGATTTTTAACGGGGTACGCGGTGTTAATTTTAGTGGGTTCAAAATCATTGGAGAGATGGATGTCGACAAAAACTTCACTTGGCGCGGTATCCTTTTGCAAAGGGGCGCGTATGTGGTGTCGGATAATAAGTCAATTGAAATTGAAAATGTAAATCATGGTATAGAAATGACGGAGGGGAGTCTATATGTTTGTCATGGTTTGCGTGGTATGGGATTCGGTTATGATGGGCTAAGGGCGCATCATGCTTCTCGAGCTTATATCAATGATGCCGTTTTTTCTGGCAAGGGAAAGCAGTTTTTAATGACTTACACCAATGGCGTGAAGGTGGCGTCAACGGGATTGAGGGCAGAACAAAGCTCTTTGGTGGAAGCACATGGAGTTAGTATTAGCCTGTGCAGTGATAATGGGCTGCGAGCTGGAAATAATAGTGTGATATATGCTTATGGGGCATTAATTAAAAGCTGCGCTAACTATGGCATATACAGCAGTTCTGGTTCAAAAGTACAGATTCACCCAAATGATGGGGAGCCTTGTACCATCAAGGATTGCAAGGTGGGGATTGGGGCACGGTATCAAGGGGCGGTATTTGGCAACAATATTGTGATTCAAAATGTTGAGAAGGGTTTCTATGTTGACCTGGCTGGCCTCGCTCATGTAGTGGGTAGCTCCGCTAGCTATTGTTCGCTTATTGCCTACGAGGCGATCAAGGGGGGATTCATTGATGCGACAGGCAGCTCTGCCAAATCAATAGAAAACAAAGTCAAGTACTCCCCGGCGAGTAGCGGTGTGGCAGGTAATGCCAACGCGACCATCGTTTTTAGTTAAGGAGGAATGTCATGGATCATATTGAAAATGTTAATGAATTTGATGAAGAAGCGGCTGGCCTGAGTTTGGATGGCGGCTGGTTTGATTATGCAGAAGGCACCGAGGTGCCGGAGGTGGATGCTGATCATTATCTGCGGGCAGCGGCGGAGGGGAAAATCCTTAGCGCCTATAGCATCCAACAACAGTTGAACATCGTGCGTAGAGGAAAAAAGGAGGAGGTCGAAGCAATGGGCACATTCATCGATGCGGTTCTGGCTTGGAGAAGTGGTGCCAACCCAGATTTTGACGAGCTTGAGAAAATTCAACCCTGATTGGAAGGGATGAATAAGAAGCCACTTGGGGAGGTGGCTTCCTTTGATTTTTTAAAATGTTTTAAGATACAGCGTATTTTGCCAGTGCCAGAATGCTTCCTTGTCAGTCTCGAGTTCGTTCATACATTTCTTGCTGTGGACGAAAAGCATGGTCGGACCCTGGGTTCCGGCCGAACTCTGTGATGAACTATTGGAGAGCATGATGAGCTTGGAAAGCAATATCGCGGAACTGGTACAGGCGTCGAACGCGCTGACCGGCACGGTAAACGGCAAGATTGCCGATATCGATCGACGTGTCGCGACTAAGGTGGCGGAATTGGAAAGTTGGCGCAATCAGGCCCGTGATGAATTTCCTGTGTTGCGTATGACCAGGAATCAATTTGGTAATGTGCTTGATAATGCTTTGGTGGGTTGGGGTGTAGATGCGGGCACCTCGGTCACCATATCGGCACGAAGAGATATCGTTTCCGGGGCGGTATGGAGTACGAGAGACGAAGAAGAGAAAAAAATCCTCACTCTGATGGGGATGGCTGGTGAACAGTATTTTCAGCCCATGATTCGGATATTGAAGTTGACATGGAAGAAAAACCCAGGGGCAAAAAATACGCTGCTACCCTTTCAAGTGCTTCCAATGAGAACGGGGCATACGGTCGCAAGTTATGCTCGAATTTTAAGAGGCAGCGTAAGTGGCTATTATTTGCAAGGGGCTGGGTCCGATTGGAGCTTGTGTGGTGAATATGTGGCACGCGGCCGCCCTGGGGCCTATGCTCATTGCCACCCTCACTGCCTGTCCGATGAAGGCGAGGTCGAGTTGATTTGGCCCGCGGCAGTGGCTGGCTATTTTCCATTGAATAAGGAAGAACCGAGCTGGGGATGGTTTGACCATCGAGCTAGTCAGAGCAACTTTGATATTTCAATTTGAGGACATGGCAATGAAAGATAATATCTTGACGGAAGCGTATCACTGGCCTGCTGAGCATTGTCAGAATTTGGCAAAGGCCTATATAGAGGCGATTTATCCGATACATCGTCAACTGAATATCCTGAGGGTCGGAAACCAAGCTGAAATTGCTGCCATGGGTCAGTTTATCGATGCATGCCGAGAATGGAGTAAAGGCGAGCAAGCCAATCCGGCAGCATTGGAAAAAATAAAGCCTTAAAAAAAACCCCGCCAAGGCGGGGTTTGTCTTTGCACATAGCGGATCAGGACTTGGCCGGGGCTTCCCAGCCGCCGCCCAGCGCCTTGTACAGGCCCACCACGGCATTCAGTTGGTCCAGCTTGGCGCTCACCAGGCCCAGCTCCGCCTGGAAGCTGTTGCGTTGCGCGTCCAGTACGTCCAGATAGCTGGCGTAGCCGTTGTCGTAACGCAGATTGGCCAGGCGCAGCGATTTGTTCAAGGCCTGGAACTGCGTGGTCTGCGCCGCCTGGATCTCCCGCGCCGCGCCGTAGCCGGACAGCGCGTCCAGCGCGTCCTTGAACGCGCTTTGCACCGTCTTCTGATACTGCGCCAGCGCCTGTTTCTGCCGCGCGCTGGCCGCGTCCACCGCGTAACCGGTCTGGCCGAAGTTGAACACCGGCGCCGCCAGATTGCCGACAAAGCTCCAGGTCCGCGTCGGGCCGGTGAACAGGGTGTCCAGCGACAGGCTTTGCGAACCCAGCGCCCCGCTCAGGCTGATGCTGGGGAAGTAGGCCGCGCGCGCCACGCCGATGCGGGCGTTGGCGGCGACCAGTTGCTGCTCGCTGGCGGCGATGTCCGGCCGACGCTCCAGCAGGCTGGAGGACAGGCCGGCCGGCACTTCCGGCGGGGCGGACAGCGCGTCCAGGCTTTGGCCGCGCTGGATGCCGCCGGCCACCAGCTGCTTGGGCGAGTGGCCGAGCAACACGCCCAGCGCGCTTTCGGTCTGCTCCAGCGCGCTGGCGATCTGCGGCACCTTGGCGCGGGCGGAGGCCGCCTCGGCCTCGGCCTGCTGCTGGTCCAGTTCCGAGATCAAGCCGCCCTTGAAGCGCTTGGTCTGCAGCTTCAGCGATTCCTCGCGGCTTTGCAGCGTGCGCTTGGCGATGTCCAACTGGGCGTCGTAGGCGCGCAGCTGGAAATAGGTCTGCGCGGTTTGCGCGGCGATCGCCAGCTTCGAGCTGTCGCGGGCGAAGCGGCTGGCGGCGAAGTCGGCGCGGGCCGCTTCGTTTCCGCGGCGCAGCTTGCCCCACAGGTCCAGTTCCCAAGACGCGGTGAGGTTGGCGTTGCGCACGTCGCTGACCAGCGGCGCGCCCGGTGTGCTTGTCGCGCTGGAAGCGCGGCCACGCTGATAGCCGGCGTTGGCGTTCAGCGCCGGCAGCAGCTGGGCGCGGGCGATGCCGGCCTGGGCCGCGGCTTCGTCGACGCGGGCGGAGGCGGCGGCCAGGTCCTGGTTGTGTTCCAGGGCTTGGGCGATCAACTGATCCAGCACCGGATCGTTGAACTGCTTCCACCAGTCCAGGGCGATGGCCGGGTTCTGGGCTTGGGCGCTGTCCGGCAGCTCCAGTTTGGGGCGGCTGTAGTCGGGGCCGACCGCGCAAGCGGTCAGCGCCAGCGCCACCAATGAGGGAATCAGGGCGCGTTTAAGCATCGGCCTTGTCTCCTGCCTCGGCCGCGGGCTGAGGCTGTTTCGGTTTGCTGAACTTCATGATGAGCATGAAGAACATCGGGATGAAGAAGGTGGCGATGAAGGTGGCGGCCAACATGCCGCCCACCACGCCGGTGCCGATCGAGTGGCGGCTGGCGGAGCCGGCGCCGCTGGAGATGGCCAAGGGCATGCAACCCAGCACGAAGGCCAGCGAAGTCATCACGATGGGGCGGAAGCGCAGTTTGGCGGCCTCGATGGCGGCTTCGACCACGCTGAGGCCTTCTTCTTCCATTTGTTGGACGGCGAATTCCACGATCAGGATCGCGTTCTTGGCCGATAGGCCGATCAGCGTCACCAAGGCCACCTGGAAGTAGACGTCGTTGGCGAGCCCGCGCATCCAGTTGGCCATCAGCGCGCCGAACATGGCGAAAGGCACCGCCATCAGCACGCTGATAGGCAGGCTCCAGCGTTCGTACTGCGCCGCCAGGATCAGGAACACCATGATCATGCCGAAGCCGAACACCACGGCGGAAGAACCGCTGGTGGATTTCTCCTGGAAGGCGGAACCGGTCCACGCCAGGGTGTAGCCGTCGGGCAAGGTGTCCTTGGCCACGGCTTCCAGCACGTTCAACGCCTCGCCGGAGCTGAAGCCGGGCGCGGGACCGCCCACCAGCTTGGCCGCCGGGAAGATGTTGAAACGCTCCAGGCTTTCCGGACCGGTGGTGTGCTTGATGGTCACCAGCGCCGTTAGCGGGATCATATTGCCGTCCTGCGAACGCACATAGATATTGCGCAGGTCTTCAACCCGGGTGCGGAAATCCGCCTCCGATTGCAGCTGCACGCGGAAGGTGCGGCCGAACTTGTTGAAGTCGTTGACGTACAGCGCGCCGAAGGTGCTCTGCATGGTGTCGAACACGGTGTTGACCGGCACGCCTAGGGACTTGGCCTTGGCCCGATCCAGCTTGACGTAGATCTGAGGCACGCTGGCGGAGAAGGTGGTTTGCACCCCTTTCAGTTCCGGGCGTTTGGCGGCCGCGGCCACCAGTTTCTTGGTGACTTCGCCCAGTTCCACGGAGCTGGCGCCGCCGCGGCTTTGCACATAGGCCTCGAAACCGCCGGTGTTGGACATGCCGGAGATCGGCGGCGGGTTGAAGGCCAGCACGATGCCGTCGGTGATGCCCATCATGCCCTTGGCGAAGGTGTCGCCCACCACGGCCTGAGACGACAGGTTGGGCGTTTTGCGCTCATCCCACGGTTTCAGGGTGATGAAGGACACGCCAGCGTTGGTCTTGTTGCCGCCGGTCAGGATGTCGAAGCCGGCGAAGCTCATCACGTCCTGGACCGCCGGGTTCTTGCTGGTCATCGCGTCCAGCTTGGTCATGGTGGCCGAGGTGCGCTGCATCGACGCGCCGTCCGGCAGGAAGGCGGCGGCGATGATGTAGCCCTGGTCCTCGTCCGGGGCCAGGCTGGACGGGATGATGCGGAACAGGCCAACGCAGATGGCGATCAGGCCGGCGAACAGCAGGATGCCCACCGCGCTGCGCTTGATCAGGAACACCACGCCGCGGGAATAACCCTGGGTCAGGCGATCGAACCAGTTGTTGAACCAGACGAAGAAGCGGGCCGGATGCTGATGGCCTTCCTTCAACAGCAGCGCGCACAGCGCCGGGGTCAGGGTCAGGGCCACCAGGCCGGAAATCGACACCGACACCGCGATGGTGATGGCGAACTGCTTGTACATCTGGCCGGCGATGCCGCCGAGGAAGGCCACCGGGATGAACACCGAGCACAGCACAAGCACGATGGCCACCAGCGCGCCGGACACTTCATCCATCGCCTTGAAGCTGGCTTGCAGCGGCGACAGCTTTTCCTGGGTCATCAGGCGTTCGACGTTTTCCAGCACCACGATGGCGTCGTCCACCACGATGCCGATGGCCAGCACCAGGCCGAACAGCGTCAGGGTGTTGATGGTGAAGCCGAAGGCGTACATGCCGGCGAAGGTGCCGATGATGGAGACGGGCACCGCCAGGCAGGGAATCAGGGTTGCGCGCCAGTTCTGCAGGAACAGGAACACCACCAGGAATACCAGCACCATGGCTTCGGCCAGCGTGGAGTACACCTCTTTGATCGACACTTCCACGAACTTGGTGGTGTCGTAAGGGATGGCGTAGTTCAGGCCTTTGGGGAAGCTCACCGCCAGTTTCTGCATCGTCTGTTCCACGGCTTGCGCGGTGGCCAGCTGGTTGGCGCCGGGCGCCAGGAAGATGCCGATCGGGATGGTGGGCCGGCCGTTGTGCGTGCCGGTGAAGTCATAGGACAAGGCGCCCAGTTCCACGCGCGCCACGTCTTTCAGCCGCACGGCGGAGCCGTCCGGGTTGGAGCGCACGATGATGTTCTCGAACTCTTCCGGTTCGGACAGGCGGCCCTGGGTGGTCACGGTGTAGGTGAAGTCCTGCTTGCCTTTGACCGGCTCCGCGCCCACCTTGCCGGCGGCGAACTGAGCGTTCTGCTCGCGGATGGCGGCGGCCACGTCGCTGGGCGTCAGCTTGAGCTGGGCCAGGCGATCGGGCTTCAGCCAGACGCGCATCGAGTAGTCCTGGCCGGCGAAGTTGATCACGTCGCCCACGCCCGGCACCCGCTTGAGCTCGTCCACCACGTTCAACAGCGCGTAGTTGCTGATGAACAGGGTGTCGTAGGTCTTGTCCGGCGAGAACAGCGAAATCACCTGCAGGAAGGCCGAGGATTTCTTGGTCACGTTGACGCCTTGCCGGCGGACTTCTTCCGGCAGCTGCGACAACACCGACTGCACGCGGTTGTTGACGTTGATGGTGGCCTGGTCGGCGTCGGTGCCGATTTTGAAGGTCACGCTCAGCGACAGCTTGCCGCTGGAGGAGCTGGTGGACTGCACATAGAGCATGTCGTCCACGCCGTTGATCGCCTGTTCCAGCGGCGAAGCGACGGTGTTGGCGATCACCTCGGCGGAGGCTCCCGGGTAGCTCGCGCTCACCGAGATCATCGGCGGCACGATTTCCGGGTACTGCTCAATGGGCAATGCCTTGAGGGCGGCCAAGCCGGCCAGCGTGATCACGATGGAGATCACGCTGGCGAAGATGGGCCGCCTGATGAAAAAGGCGGAAAACATGGATGGTTACCCCTTTGCCTTATTGTTTGGGCGCGGCGGCGGGCGCGCTGGCGTCGGCCTTGAACGGATGCGGCTTCACATCGGCGCCCGGGCGCAGCTTGATGATGTTGTCCACCACCACTTTGTCGCCGGCTTTCAGGCCGCTTTCCACCAATACGTTCAGACCCACGTCCTGGGACACGGTGATGGGACGCGGCTGCACCTTGTTGTCGGCGCCGACGACCCAGACCATCTTGCCCTGCTGCGAGGTCAGCACCGCGCGCTGCGGCACGGCGATGGCGTTGCTGCGTTGGGCGCCTTGCAGGATCACGCGCACGAACTGGCCGGGCAGAATGCTGCCGTCCGGGTTGGCGAAGGTGGCCCGCGAACGGATGGTGCCGGTGCTGGCGTCCACCAGGCTGTCGGTGAAGTTCAGCCGGCCGCTCTTGCCGTAGGTGGAGCCGTCGGTCAGCTTCAGCTGCACGTTGAAGTGGCCGTTGGAGGCCAGCTTCAATTGGCCGGAGTCCTGCATCTTGCGCAGATTCATCATGTCGCTGTCGGACATGCTGAAATTGACGTAGACCGGGTCCAGCTGGGATACCTTGGTCAGCAGGCTGCCGTCGGCGCTGGTGGACACCAGGCTGCCTTCGGAACGGGTTTCCTGGCTGGTCATGCCGGAAATCGGCGCGGTGACGCGGGCGTAGCCAAGATTGATCTTGGCCTGCTGCACCTGGGCCTGGGCGGCGGCGACGGAAGCCTTGGCGGCTTCATAAGCGCTGACCGCGTCGTCGCGGTCTTTCTGGCTGACCGCGTTCTCTTTGAACAGCGGGCTGATGCGGTCGAAGTCCTGCTTGGTGCGCACCAGCTGAGCCTGTTGCACTTGCAGATTGCCCTGGGCCTGGTCCAGCGTCGCCTTCAACGGCTCCGGATCGATCTGGAACAACAAGTCGCCCTGTTTGACCGGCTTGCCTTCGGTATAGGCGCGCTTGAGCAGAATGCCGCCCACACGGGCGCGTACTTCCACTTCTCGCGAGCCTGCCGCCTGGCCGACGAATTCGAAGGAGACCGGCACATCGCTAGGGGTGATTTCAATCACGCCTACCGGCACCGGCGGCATGGCGCCGGCGTGCTGGTCGTTTTTTTGACCGCAGGCCATCAGGCTGGCGGCCAGAGCGGTGAGCAACAGCCAGTGCCCGCCTTTCTGGGCGAAGGTGTTTCCTTGCATCTTCATGGGATGTCCTCAGGAATGTGGGGGTATGAGTGTTATAAGTAAAAGGTACTGCAATTTTTCTTTGATAGTGGGAATTGATCGATCTTGAGTCGCGACATTTTACATACATGCGTGTACGTATGTAAAATGCTTCCAGCGACGCATTGTGTTATGGTGCGGGCTTCCGACAGACCCCTTTGATCAGCGATACGTTCAACATGGCACGCAAAACCCGGGAAGAAGCCGAACAAACGCGGCATCTGCTGCTGGATACGGCGGAGCAGCTTTTTAGCGAGAAGGGTGTCTCTAAAACGACACTGGCAGACATCGCCAGCGCGGCGGGATTGACGCGCGGCGCGGTGTATTGGCATTTCCAGAACAAGCTGGACTTGTACCGGGCGATGCTGGACAGGATGGGCGGGCAGTTTGATGACATCTGCGAGCAATTGTTGAGAACGGCACACTCGAGTCCGGCTCTGGCCTTGTGGAACCATAGCCACCGGCTGCTGACCATGATTGGGGAGAACCAACAGGTTCGTCGTATATTACTCATTCTGTTTATGCGTAGCGAGCATGTCGGCGAACTGGCTCCCATTCACGACGAGTGTGTTGCGCATATGCAAGAAACCCGCGAGCAATTGACCCTGGTGGTGCAGATGGCGGTGGATGCCGGCCAGACCTTGCCCTACGTGACGCCGGAGACGGTGGCCGAGGTGTTGCAGTCCATGCATCACGGCCTGATCAACCGCTGGCTGGCGGACGGCAGCCAGACCAATCTGGGCGAGAATGCCACGCAACTGTTGCAATATGTCTACCGTGGAATATTCCTGCCGGAAGTGATGGAAGAACTCTCCCCCTCAAGCGTAGCCCAGCGCTATAATTGACCTTTTTTGTCAAACCATTAGCGCCGTTGGCGGCTTCAGCCGCGCGGCGTTGTCGGTGTTACCTCTCTCATGCCCCAGGCTATTGAAATTCAGGCGGTGAGCAAGCGCTATGGCCAGCTGCAGGCGCTGGACCAGGTCGGCTTTACCGTCGCACCGGGCGAATTCTTCGCCCTGCTCGGCCCCAACGGGGCCGGCAAGACCACGCTGATTTCCGCGATGGCAGGTTTGTCGCGGCCGGACAGCGGCAGCATCCGCATCATGGGCCACGACGTGGTCGGCGATTTCCGCGCCGCGCGCAAGGCGCTGGGCGTGGTGCCGCAGGAACTGGTGTTCGATCCCTTCCTGTCGGTGCGCGAAACGCTGCGCTTCCAGTCCGGCTACTTCGGCCTGGGCCGCAACGACGACTGGATCGACGAGTTGCTGTTCAAGCTGGGCCTGGCGGACAAGGCGCACAGCAATATGCGCGCCCTGTCCGGCGGCATGAAGCGCCGGGTGATGGTGGCCCAGGCGCTGGTGCACCGCCCGCCGGTCATCGTGTTGGACGAGCCCACCGCCGGCGTGGACGTGGAGCTGCGCCAGAGCCTGTGGGTGTTCGTGCAGGAACTGAACCGCGCCGGCCACACCATCGTGCTGACCACTCATTATCTGGAGGAGGCCGAGGCCTTGTGCTCGCGCATCGCCATGCTGAAGAAGGGCCGGCTGGTGGCGCTGGAGAACAAGGACAAGCTGCTGGCGCACAGCGCGCGCCGCGAAGTGGCCTTGCTGCTGTCCGGTGATTTGCCGGCGGCCTTGCTGCCTTTGAAGCTGCGCGACGAGGACCGCCGCGTGGTGTTGCAGCTGGAGCATCTGGGCCAGCTGGAAGCGGTGCTGACCGCGCTGCGCGAAGCGGCGGTGGAAGTGCGTGAACTGAACGTGGTGGAGACGGATCTGGAAAGCGTGTTCGTCAAGATGATGAATGGAGGGCCGCAGCCATGACCGGCTTCATGACCCTGTTCAAGAAAGAGCTGGTGCGCTTCTGGAAGGTGGCGTTCCAGACCGTGGCCGCGCCGGTGTTGACCGCGTTGATGTATCAACTGATCTTCGCCCATGTGTTGTCGCGCCATGTCGAGGCCTATCCGGGCATCAGCTACACCGCCTTCCTGATTCCGGGCCTGGCGATGATGTCGATGGCGCAGAACGCCTTCGCCAACAGTTCCAGCAGCCTGATCCAGTCCAAGATCACCGGCAACATCGTGTTCCTGCTGCTGCCGCCGCTGACCGCGCTGGAATTCTTCGGCGCCTATCTGCTGGCCTCCGTCGTGCGCGGCTTGGCCGTCGGCGCCGGGGTCTTGCTGATCACCGGCTGGTTCGGCCTGCCGCTGCCGGCTCAGCCGCTGTGGGCGTTGACCTTTGCCGTGCTGGGCTGCGGCGTGCTGGGCGCGCTGGGCATCCTGGCCGGCATCTGGGCGGAAAAGTTCGATCAACTGGCCGCCTTCCAGAACTTTCTGATCATGCCGCTGACTTTCCTGTCAGGCGTGTTCTATTCGATCAACAGCCTGCCGCCGTTCTGGTACGCCGCGTCTCATCTCAACCCGGTGTTCTACATGATAGACGGCTTCCGCTACGGCTTCTTCGGCCAGGCCGACGTCAGCCCCTGGTTGTCGGCCGGCGTGGTGGGCGGCAGCTTCGCCGTCTTGTCGGGCCTGACGCTCTGGCTGATCAAATCTGGCTATAAACTGCGCCATTGAGCGCATCCACGGGATTTCTCATGATTACTCCGCAACAAGTCAAACAGTACATCGAGGCCGGCCTGGCCTGTACCCATCTGGAAGTGGAAGGCGACGGCCACCACTTCTACGCCACCATCGTGTCGGCGGCTTTCGAGGGCAAGCGCCTGATCGACCGCCACCGCCTGGTCAAGGAGGTGATCGCCACCCGCCTGGCCAGCAATGAAATTCACGCTCTGTCCATCGTCAAGGCCGCCACGCCGGACGAATGGCAAAAACTGCAAGGCTGATCCGTCATGGATAAATTGAAAATCATCGGCAACGGTCCGATCAACGGCGAGATCCGCGTTTCCGGCGCCAAGAACGCCGCCCTGCCCATTCTGTGCGCCAGTCTGTTGACCGGCGACACCATGCGCTTCACCAATGTGCCGATGTTGCGCGACATCGCCACCACCCAGAAGCTGCTGCAAGGCATGGGGGTGCGGGTGATGACGGACAATGTGCACGAGATGGAAATCACCGCCGGCCATCTGGACAGCCTGGTGGCGCCGTACGATCTGGTGAAGACCATGCGCGCGTCCATCCTGGTGCTGGGCCCGACGCTGGCGCGCTTCGGCGAGGCCACGGTGTCGCTGCCGGGCGGCTGCGCCATCGGCAGCCGGCCGGTGGATCAGCACATCAAGGGCCTGGTGGCGATGGGCGCCGAGGTCAGCATCGAGCACGGCTACGTCAAGGCCAAGGCCCGCCGCCTGCGCGGCGCGCGCATCATCATGGACATGGTGACCGTGGGCGGCACCGAGAACCTGTTGATGGCGGCGACGCTGGCCGAGGGCACCACCGTACTGGAAAACGCCGCGCGCGAACCGGAAGTGACCGATCTGGCCAACTGTCTGGTGGCCATGGGCGCCAAGATCGGCGGCATCGGCACGGACCGGCTGGTGATCGAGGGCGTGGAGCGTCTGCACGGCGCGGATTACGCGGTGATGCCGGACCGCATCGAGGCGGGCACCTTCCTGGTGGCCGGCGCGATGACGCGCGGCCACATCGTGCTGCGCAACGCCGCGCCCAAGAGCATGGAAGCGGTGCTGGACAAGCTGGCCGAAACCGGCGCGGTGGTGGAGTGCGGCGACGACTGGATCTCGCTGGACATGAAGCGCCGTCCGCAGGCGGTGAACTTCCGCACCTTGCCTTACCCGGCTTTCCCCACCGACATGCAGGCTCAGCTGATGACGCTGAACTGCGTGGCCGAGGGCGCCGGCGTGGTGACTGAAACCATTTTCGAAAACCGCTTCATGCACGTGCCCGAGCTGAACCGCATGGGCGCCAATATCGAAGTGGAAGGCAACACCGCCATCATCAAGGGCGTGGAGAAGCTGTCCGGCGCCACGGTGATGGCCACCGATCTGCGCGCGTCGGCCAGCCTGGTGATCGCCGGCCTGGTGGCCGAGGGCGAGACCATCGTCGATCGCATCTACCACCTGGACCGCGGCTACGAGCATATCGAGAAGAAGCTGGGCGCGGTGGGCGCGCTGATCGAACGGATCAGTTAAGAGTCTGTTTACGAGCTGCTGCGCGTCGGCGATACGGCGTTGAAACCGTCTTCGAAATGCTCATGTACCGAATGTACATTCCGCTTTCTCAGCCGTTTTCGCCTTGTCTCGCTCTAGCTCGCGAGATCGTAAACAGGCTCTAAGCGATAAGCTTGCTTTTGCAATGAAAAACGCCACGGCTCAGGCCGTGGCGTTTTGTTTTGGCGCGCGGGATTTACGCTTTCTTGACGAATTCGGACTTCAGGCTCATCGCGCCGATGCCGTCGATCTTGCAATCGATGTCGTGGTCGCCGTCGACCAGGCGGATGTTCTTCACCTTGGTGCCCACTTTCACCACCAGGGAGGAGCCTTTGACTTTCAGATCCTTGATCACGGTGACGCTGTCGCCGTCCTGCAGCACATTGCCGTTGGCGTCCTTGATCACGCGGGCCTCTTCGGACGGCGCGGCCTGCTCGTTCCATTCGTGCGCGCACTCCGGGCAGACATACATCGCGCCATCCTGATAGGTGTATTCGGATTTGCATTGCGGACAGGCTGGCAGATTGCTCATGGCGTTTCCTGTTGATAAGTAAAAAGGAAGGCCGCCGGCCAGTGGCCGGCGGCGGAGAGGTGGGTTTACTGCGCGGCGGAGGCCGCTGTCTTGTCGCCGGGCGCCGTCGCGGCGGGCGAGTCGACCAGTTCGTCCAGGCTGAAGGTGTCCGCCGGCTGGGTGGGGTTGGGCAGGCCCAGCTGCTGCGCGCGCAACTGCATATAGGCGTCGCGGGTGTAGCTGTACGGATCCAGCGCCGCGGTGCTGAGCATGGCTTCCACGCCCAGGTAGCGGGCGCGGGTGTTCACGCCGTACAGGCCGTAGAAGCCCACCGCCTGCCAGGTGGTGTCGTAGAACATTTTTTCCGGGCCCGGGCCGGCCAGCGAGGCGGTCAGGCCGGCGCCGTCGCGCACGGTGGAGGGGCCGAAGAAGGGCAGCACCAGATAGTTGCTGTCGTGCCAGCCCCAGGCGGCGAAGGTGTCGCCCAGCGTGGTCTTGTTGTTCTTCAGGCCGGCCTGGCTGGCGATGTCGATCAGGCCGAACAGGCCGAAGCCGGTGTTCATCGCCACTCGCATCACGTCGTTCAGCGCTTTTTCCGGCTCGGCGCGCAAGGCGTTGGACAGCGCGCTGTAGACGTCTTTGAGATTGTCGAAGAAATTGCTGACGCCGGTGCGCACCGGCGACGGCGTGACGGCCTTGTAGCCCTCGGCCACCGGCTTGATCACGTAGCGGTCGGCGGTGTCGTTGACCTGGTACATGGCGCGGTTATAGGGCTCGAAGCGGTCGTAAGGCACCGTCGGGTTGCTGGCGCAGCCGGCCAGCAGCAGCGAGAGCGCCAAGCCGGTCAGCGCGGGTTTCAGGGACGACATAAATCCTCTCCGCATATCAATCCGCCGCCGGGGCGGACAGCAGCTCCGCCAGCGAGTAAAGGTCCAGCAAGGCGCTGAGCCCGCTCGGCCAGTTTTCCAGCGACAGGGCGTGGCCGGCGGCGTCGGCGGCGCGGCGCGCGCCGAGCAGCAGGGCCAGCGCGGCCGAGTCGGCGCCGGTCACGCCGGACAGATCCAGGCGCAAGGGCGCTTCGCCGGCGAGCTTGGCCAGCGGCGCGGCGAAGGGGCCGCAGCTGTCCATGTTCAGTTGGCCGCTGAGCCGGGCCTGGCCGGGGGCGGTGCGTTCCAGCATCAGGCGTTGCCCTTGGCGGGCGCGGCGGCGGCCGGCGCCGCGTTCTTGTTCTGCAGCAGCTTGATCAGGCCGTCCACGCCGCTTTTGCGCACTTCTTCGTTGAAGGAGTTGCGATAGACGGTGACCAGGCTGGCGCCTTCCACGCTAACGTTATAGATCTTCCAGCCTTGCGCGCCCTTGTTCAGCGAATAGTCCACCGCCACCGGGTTGGCGTTGCCCGGCAGGGTCACCGTGGTTTTCACGGTGGCGTCGCGGTCGCCGTTGCTCATCAGCGGGTTGGGCTTGACGTCGACCTGGGCGGTCTTGAAGCGGGTCATGGTCGCGGAATAGGTGCGCACCAGCAGGGTCTGGAATTGTTGGGTCAGTTGCGCGCGCTGTTCGGCGCTGGCCTGACGCCAGCCCAGGCCCACGGCCAGCGCGGTCATGCGCGGGAAGTCGAACATCGGCACCGCCACCGCTTCCGCCTGCAGGCGGATTTGCTTGGTGTTCTTGCCGTTGTCCTGTTTCAGCACTTCCAGCACCTGGCGGGAAGCGTCCTTGATCACGTCGGTGGGGGTGTCGCCGGCGGCTTGGGCCGCGGCGGACAGGCCGAACAGCAGACAGCAGAATGCGAGCAGTTTTTTCATCTTTTTTCCAATCGATTGCGAGTGAGCCGGCGGCGCGGGCAGCGCGCCGGCCGGCAGTGTGTTGCGGGGTGCCCCGTCTTTGTGCCGCGCTATTTGTCAGCGCTCTTGTTGCTATCGGTAAAGCCCGTTATGAACTTGCCGATCAATTGTTCCAGCACCATGGCCGAGGAGGTGATGGTGATGGTGCCGCCCGGGGCCAGATTGGTTTCCGAGCCGCCTTGCAGCATGCCGATATATTGTTCGCCCAGCAGGCCGGCGGTCAGGATGGACGCGCTGGCGTCGTCGCTGATCTGATAGGTCTTGTCAATATTCAGAGTCACGCGGGCGCGATAAGTTTTCGGGTTGAGCCGGATGTCGGCCACGCGTCCGATCACCACGCCGGCTTCCTTGACCGGCGCTTTGACCTTCAGTCCGCCGACGTTGTCGAAGTCGGCGTAGAGCACATAGGTCTGGTTGGCGCTTTGCGGGACCAGATTGGCCACTTTCAGCGACAGAAAGGTGACGGCGGCAATGCCCAGCGCCACGAAAATGCCTACCCACAAGTCAATAGTAGAGCGTTTCATTCGGGTTTTTCCTAGAACATGAAGGCGGTCAGGATGAAATCCAGCGCCAGGATGACCAATGCGGAGGTGACCACGGTCCGGGTGGTGGCGGCGGACACGCCGCTGGCCGTCGGAGTGGCGTCATAGCCTTCGAACACGGCGATCAGGGTGACGGCGACGCCGAAGCACAGGCTCTTGATCAGTCCGTTGACCACATCGAAATGCAGATCGACGTTGGCCTGCATCTGCGACCAGAAGGTGCCGACGTCCAGGCCTATCATCACCACGCCCACCAGGTAGCCGCCGAAGATGCCGACCACGTTGAACAGCGCGGCCAGGATGGGCATGGAGATCACGCCGGCCCAGAAGCGCGGCGCCACGACGCGGGCGATCGGATCGACCGCCATCACGCTCATCGCGTCCAGTTGCTCCGTGGTTTTCATCAGGCCGATTTCGGCCGTCATCGCGCTGCCGGCGCGGCTGGCGAACAAGAGCGCGGCCAGCACCGGGCCCAATTCGCGCAGCAGGGCCAGCGCCACCACCGCGCCCAGCGCGTCGGAGGAGCCGAATTTGGCGAGGGTGCTGTAGCCCTGCAGGCCCAGCACCATGCCGACGAAGAGGCCGGACACCAGGATGATGATCAAGGACATCACGCCGGCGAAGTAGACCTCGCGTATGGTCAGCTGCGGCCGCAGCAGGCTTTGGCCGCTGCCCCGCAGGATGGCCACCAGAAAGCGGCAGGCGAAGCCCAGCCGCCAGACGGCGTTGATGGCGAGATGGCCTAGTCTGCGCAAGGGCGCGGCGATCAGGTCAAGCATGGCGGCCTCCGTTGAGTCCCAGGTCGTCGGCGAGCGAGCGCTCCGCCGGATAGGCGTAATGCACCGGGCCGTCGGCCTCGCCCCAGATGAATTGGTGCACCCATGGCGAATCCGAATTGCGCACCTGGTCCGGCGTGCCCTGGGCGACGATTTCGCCGCCGGCGACGAAGAGCACGTGGTCCACGATCTCCAGCGATTTGTGCACGTCGTGGGTGACCATCACCGCGGTGGTGCCCAGCGCGTGGTTGAGCTTCTTGATCAGGTGGGCGATCACGCCCAGCGAGATCGGGTCCAGGCCAGTGAAGGGCTCGTCGTACAGCATCAGCTGCGGGTCCAGCGCGATGGCGCGCGCCAGCGCCACCCGGCGCGCCATGCCGCCGGACAGTTCGGCCGGCATCAGCTGCTGGGTGCCGCGCAGGCCAACCGCTTCCAGCTTCATGGTCACCAGGTCGCGGATCATGCTGTCCGGCAGCTTGGTGTGCTCGCGAATGGGAAAGGCGACGTTGTCGAACACCGACAGATCGGTGAACAGCGCGCCGAACTGGAACAACATGCCCATGCGGCGGCGGTGTTGATAAAGTTCGGCGGCGCTCATTTTGGCGACGCTCTTGCCGTCCACCAGCACCTCGCCGCTTTGCGGCCGGTTCTGGCCCGAGATCAGCCGCAGCAGCGTGGTCTTGCCGCTGCCGCTGCCGCCCATGACGGCCACCAGCTTGCCGCGCGGAATCGCGAGGTTGAGGTTTTTCAGAATGGGCCGTTCGCCATAGGCGAAGCTGACGTTTCTGAACTCGATGAAATTGTCAGAAGACACAAGTTTTCCAGATAGCATGCGTGAAGCCGCGGACGGCTTCGGTTGAAACGGCGGACCCGGAGCGGTGCGATGGCGGGCCGTTCAGGCAAAGCGGCTCTTGAAGCCCGTCGCCCAAGCCCTGGCGTTGCGCTGCGCCTTGGCTGGCGGCGCTTCGCGGCCTGGGCTGAGCGGTGCTTGGAGAGCGGCCGCTTTTTTGCCGATTCTTTTCGAACTGGAGATTTTATAGACTTGTCGTGGACTAGCCAAATTTCAACAGCATTCGCGATGCAAATATGCTGCATTGCAATGCGGCCGGAGACGCCGAGAGGCGACGACGGAGGGGAGAAAAGGCGGACGGCGGGCGAGCCGACCGTCCGCCCGAGCCGGCGGACGGCGGGGCCTTACACGCCGCGCAGCAGCTCGTTGATGCTGGTCTTGCTGCGAGTCTGAGCGTCCACTTTCTTGACGATCACCGCGCAGTACAGGCTGTGGCTGCCGTCTTTGCTGGGCAGGTTGCCGGACACCACCACCGAGCCCGGCGGCACGCGGCCGTAGCTGACTTCGCCGGTTTCGCGGTCGTAGATCTTGGTGGATTGGCCGATGTAGACGCCCATGGAGATCACCGAGCCTTCGCCTACGATCACGCCTTCGACGATTTCTGAACGCGCGCCGATGAAGCAGTTGTCTTCGATGATGGTGGGGTTGGCCTGCAGCGGTTCCAGCACGCCGCCGATGCCGACGCCGCCGGACAGGTGAACATTCTTGCCGATCTGGGCGCAGGAGCCGACGGTGGCCCAGGTGTCCACCATCGCGCCTTCGTCGACGTAGGCGCCGATATTGACGTAGGACGGCATCAGCACGGTGTTCTTGGCGATGAAGCTGCCCTTGCGCGCCACCGCGCCCGGCACCACGCGGAAACCGGCTTCCTGGAAGCGGGCCGGGTTCCAGTCGGCGAACTTGGTGTCGACCTTGTCGAAGTAGCGGTTGACGCCGTCGTCGGAGATTTCATTGTCGCGGATGCGGAAAGACAGCAGCACCGCCTTCTTCACCCATTGGTTCACCACCCAGTCGGCGCCCTGTTTTTCCGCCACGCGCAGGCGGCCGGTGTCCAGCTCGGCGATCACCTGGCCGATGGCGGCCTTCAGTTCGGCGGAGACGGTGGCGGGCGTGATCTCGGCGCGCTTCTCAAACGCTTCTTCGATCAGGGTCTGGATCGGATGCATGGTGTTCAGTCCTTTGGCAATGTGGATGGAAGTCGTCATTCAATTCGCTTTCAAGCGGCCGCGCCGGAGGCGGGCCGCGTGGATTCAGGGGGTCTGGCGCTGCCGGCGCTCGGCGAAGGCGACGATGCGCTCGACGCCGGCCACGCATTCCTCCAGCGTGGCCACCAGCGCGACGCGGACATAGCCGGCGCCGGGATTGACGCCGTGGGCCTCGCGCGCCAGGTAGCTGCCGGGCAGCACGGTGACGTGTTCTTCGGCGAACAGCGCCTTGGCGAAGTCTACATCATTCCCGTCCGGCACCTTGGCCCACAGGTAGAAACCGGCGTCCGGGCGGCGCACTTCCAGCCCCATCGCCAGCCGCGGGGTGACCGCGTCGAACTTGGCGATGTATTGCGCCCGGTTGGACTCTACGTGATCCTCGTCGTTCCAGGCCGCCACGCTGGCCGCCTGTATCGTCAGGCTCATCGCGCTGCCGTGGTAGGTGCGGTAGAGCAGGAATTTCGCCAGGAGCGCCGCGTCGCCGGCGACGAAGCCCGAGCGCATGCCCGGCACATTGGAGCGCTTGGACAGGCTGGTGAACATCAGCAGCCGCTCAAAGCCGCGTCCCAGCTTGCTCGCCGCCTCCAGCCCGCCCAGCGGCGGCCGGCCGAAGTGGATTTCGGAATAGCACTCGTCGCTGGCGATGACGAAGCCGTAGCGGTCGGACAGCTGAAACAGGGTTTCCCAATCGGCCAGCGACATCACCGCGCCGGTGGGGTTGCCGGGGCTGCACACGATCACCAGCTGGGTGCGTGCCCACACCGATTCCGGCACCTGGCTCCAGTCCGGCTGGAAGCGCTGTTCGGCCAGGCAGTTGACATAGTGGGGCTCGGCGCCGGCCAACAGTGCCGCGCCTTCGTAAATCTGGTAAAAAGGATTCGGGGATATCACTACCGGCGCCGGCTCCGCGCTTGCGTCGATCACCGTCTGCACAAAAGCAAACAAGGCTTCACGGCTGCCGTTGACCGGCAGTATCTCGCTTTGCGCATCCAGGTTCAGATCATAACGCCGCCGCATCCAGGCGGCGCAGGCCTGGCGCAGCGCTTCGCTGCCCAGCGTGGCCGGGTATTGCGACAAGCCGCCCAGATTGGCTATCAGCGCCTGTTCCACCAGCGCCGGCGTCGGGTGCTTGGGTTCGCCTATCGACAGGTTGATGTGCGCCTTGTCCGCGGGCGGCGTCGCGCCGGCGAGCAGGGCGCGCAGGCGTTGAAACGGATAGGGCTGCAATTGGGCCAGGCGAGGGTTCACGGGTATCTCCAGGAAAGCGGGCGCAAGCAAACGAACAGCGAACATCTTAAGAACAGCAATGACACCTGTAAAACAAAAGTTTCTGGCCACCACCGGCATTCTGACCACCGCGCTGGTGTGGGGGCTGATGTGGTATCCCTTCCGCAGCCTCAATCAAAGCGGAGTCAGCGTGGCGATGACCTCGCTGGTGGTCTATCTGGTGGCCATCACCCTGGGCGTGATCACCTTTTTCGACGTCTACCGCCGCCAATTCCGGCTGCAGCCGGTGTTGCTGGTGCTGACCGCGGTGTTCGGCTGGTGCAACTACAGCTATACCTGGGCCGTGTCCGAGGGACAAGTGATGCGGGTCTTGCTGCTGTTCTACCTGTCGCCGCTGTGGACGGTGTTCCTGTCGCGGCTGATCCTGAAGGAGCGCCTGACCCGCAGCGGCTGGCTGGTGGTGGCCCTGTCGCTGCTCGGCTGCTTCATCTTCATCTATCGTCCCGGCCTGTTCGCCGGGGAGCTGCCGCTCAGCCATCGCTACGAATGGCTGGCCTTGTCCGGCGGCATGGCCTTCGCGCTGGGCAATGTGATCAGCCGCGGCGCCCAGTCCATTCCGGTGCCGGTTAAATCGGCGTCGATCTGGTTCGGCGTGGCGTCCATCGGCGCGATCAAGCTGGCGCTGGCCGGGCAGCTGGGCGGCATTTTGCAGATACCGCCGCAAAGCTGGCTGGTGCTGGGCATCCTGGGCGTCACCTTGCTGTGCACCAGCGTGATATCGCAGCACGGGGTTTCCATTCTGCCAGCGACGCAGACGATGACGTTGATGCTGATGGAGTTGTTGTTCGCGGCGGCGTCGGCCTATTTGCTGGCCGGCGAGGCGATGACGCCGCGCGAATGGGCGGGCGGCGCCTTGATCGCCAGCGCCAGCCTGTTGTCCGGACGCATGACTAGGAAGCCGGGGACGGCGCAATTGAAACAGGAGGCAGCATGATTACGATCAGACCGATGAACGACGACGATTTCGAGCGTTTCTGGCCGGTGTTCCACGCGGTGGTGGCGGCCAGGGAAACCTACGCCTTCGATCCGGAGATGACGCGGGAGCAGGCGCGCGAGCTGTGGCTGCGGCTGCCTTTGCAGACGCTGGTGGCGGAGGAGGACGGCGCGCTGCTGGGCTCGTATTTTCTCAAGCCCAACGCCGCCGGACCGGGCGGCCATGTCTGCAACTGCGGCTATATGGTGGCCGAGGCGGCGCGCGGCAAGGGCGTGGCGCGGCTGATGTGCGAGCATTCGCAGCAATTGGCGCGCGACAGCGGCTTCCTGGCGATGCAGTTCAATTCCGTGGTGGCCAGCAACGAGGTGGCGGTGGCCTTGTGGCGCAAGCTGGGCTACGAGCAGGTGGGGCGTTTGCCGCGCGCCTATCGTCACGCGCGGCTGGGTCTGGTGGACTGTCTGGTGATGTACAAATGGTTGGGCGACGCCGCGCCGGACATGCCGGAACAGGCGCCGCTGATCGGCCGCAAGAATATCGAGGCGACGGTGTCGCGTCGCAAGGGCCACCGCTAGCGCCTGTTCCAAGCCTGCTGCGCATCGGCGGGATAATGAGATACAGGGTGTTGAAACCGCTTCGAAATGCTCATGCGCCACGTGCGCATTCCGCTTTCTCAGCGGTTTTCGCCTGGTCTCGCCTTAGCTCGCGAGACGTTGAACCGCTTCTAAGCCGCCGCCGGCTCAATAATGCGGCGGAACCTCGTCGCGCAGGCTGAGGCCGGACGCGGCGTCGTCCGGCTGGGCCTGACGGAATTGCTGGTAGAGCAGACGCATCTGCTGTTGCAGCAACTCCATGTCTTTTTGCTGGCGCGCCACGGTGGCGTTCAGCGCGTCCAATAGTTCGTCCTGGAAGGCGAGCTTCACTTCCATTTCGGCCAGGCGGGCATCGATTTGATCATCCATGCCGGCCATTCTACAACACCATGGCCGCGATCCAGCCGGCCGCCAGCACAGGCAGGTTGTAGTGCAGGAAGGTGGGCAGCACGGTGTCGCGGATATGGTCGTGCTGGCCGTCCACGTTCAGGCCCGAAGTCGGGCCCAGCGTGGAGTCCGAAGCCGGCGAGCCGGCGTCGCCCAGCGCGCCGGCGGTGCCGATGATGGCCACGGTGGCCAGCGGCGAGAAGCCCAGGTGCATGCACAGGGGCACGTAGATGGCGGTGAGAATGGGCACGGTGGAGAAGGACGAGCCTATGCCCAGGGTCACCACCAGGCCCACCAGCAGCATGGCGAAGGCGGCCATGCCCTGATTGCCGGCGAACAGGCCGGCGCTGGCGGTCACCAGCGCGCCCACCTGGCCGGTGGCCTTCAGCACTTCCGCGAAGCCCTGGGCGGTGATCATGGTGAAGCCTATCATCGCCATCATCTTCATTCCCTCGTTGAACAAACCGTCCGCGTCCTTCCATTTCACCACGCCGGTGGCGAGGAAGAGCAGAAAGCCCGCCAGCGCGCCCATGATCATCGAATCGGTATACAGCTGCACCGCGAAGGCCAGCGTGATCGCCAGCAGCGCGGTGGCCAGCGATTTGCGGCTGACCTTGGCGCGGGTGCGCTCGGCGTTTTCTATCTTGCCCAGCGCGTACTGGCGCGGTTTGCGGTAGCTGACCAGCACCGCCCACAGCAGGCCGGCCAGCATGCCCAGAGCCGGTATCGCCATCGCGTGCATCACATTGACGCCGCGCACGTCCATGCCGGATTTGGCGATGTTGCCGAGCAGGATCTGCTTCAGAAAGATATCGCCGAAGCCCACCGGGAACACCATATAGGGCGTGACCAGGCCGAAGGTGATCACGCAGGCGACCAGGCGGCGGTCCAGATGCAGCCGCGCCATCACATAGAGCAGCGGCGGCACCAGCAGCGGGATGAAGGCGATGTGGATGGGAACCAGGTTCTGACTGGCGACGCTGACCAGGGCCAGCAACAGGATCAAGGCCCATTTCAGTTTGCCTTGCGCGCCGCCTCGTTCCAGCCGCTTGATCGCCAGATCCGCCATCGCGTGCGGCAGGCCGGATTTGGCGATGGCCAGCGCGAAGGCGCCCAGCAGGGCGTAGGACAAGGCCACCGCGGCGCCGCCGGTGATGCCGTTGTTGAAGGCTTCCAGCGTGCGGGACAGGGACAGGCCGCCGCTAAGGCCGCCGATCAAGGCGCCGAGCAGCAGGCTGATGACGACGTGGGTGCGCAAGAGCGCCAGCCCGAGCATGACGATGACGGCCAGAAGAACTGCGTTCATTTGTATATACAGATCAATAGGTTGGGCGGATAGGCCGAGGGCGCGCAGCGTAGCGGGTTTCGGTTTTTCTGTCGATAGTTTTGCTGGCAAGGACGGGGGGAGGGGCGCGAGATGAGGCCCGCCGTGGCGGCGGAGGCGGCGTCTTGTTTTACCTAGAGATTTCAAAGGTTTGCCGATTCATCGTCGCGGAGGATGACGCGATGGGACCGCTGCGGCATTTATATATTTATTGGAAATAAAAAACTAATTTTATATATCTTTACTGCGCCATTACATCGGCTTAGAGTGAGGACATGTCAAGGCGGCGTGCCGCGCCGCGCGAGAAGGAGGTGGCTGATGAACGCTCTGCTGATAGGCGCGGACAGCTTGGGGAATATTCCGGCGGTTCTGCAAAGCTACGATATCCGGATTTCCCGCCACATCTGCGGGCGCAACGTCGCGCATCAGCGCAAGGCGCCGCTGCCGGGCAAGCCGGATCTGTTGATCCTGCTCACCGATTTCCTGGGACACAATGTGATGCGCAATTACCGGGACAGCGCCCACGCGCTGGGCATTCCGGTGGTGGCCTGCCGCCGATCCGCCACCGCGGTGGAGCGGCGTTTGCAATATGAGGGCTGGAGGAAGCTGCCATGATTTTTTCAGGCAATGAAAATTGGTTGGACAGCCTGGCGCGCGCCGAGGGCTCGGCGCTGCCGCTGCGCGAGGATTCCGTCACGGTGGAGTGGGCCGGATTGGCGCCGCCGCCCTTGCCGCCGCCCTTGGCGGCCCAGGCCTCGCCGCCGGCTTGATCCGCCAGCGTCCGTCTATTCGCGATGGTAGGGGTGGTTGTTGAGAATGGAATAGGCGCGGTAGATCTGCTCGGCCAGCATCACCCGGACCATGCCGTGGGGCAGCGTCATCGCGGACAGTTGCAGCAGCACGTCGGCGCGTTGTTTCAATTCCGCGGCCAGGCCGTCGGCGCCGCCGATGATGAAGGCCACATCGTCGCCGCCGGCCATCCATTCCTTCAGGCCTTCGGCCAGCCGCACCGAGGTCCAGTTCTTGCCGCGCTCGTCCATCACCACCAGCCGCGCGCGCGGCGGAAGGGCGGCGAGCAGCCGCTCGTGTTCGGCGGCAATGCCTTTTTCGGCGGTGACGCCGCCGCCGCGTTTCTCCGGCTTGATTTCCTTCAGTTCCAGCGTGATGTCGCGGCCAAACCGCTTGGCGTAATCGCCGTAGGCTTCGTCGACCCAGCGCGGCATCTTGGTGCCGACGGCGAGAATAGTGATTTTCATCGTGTGTGAGCCAGGAAGTAAAACGCAAACGGGGACTTGCGTCCCCGTTCTTGATGGCGGCTTAGCGCAGCCGGATCAGGTCGCCGACCACGGACGGCCGCCGGCCGGCAGGAAGCTGGGCTTCTGACCGCCCCACAGCGCTTCGATGTCGTAGTAGTCGCGCACCGCGGGCAGCATCACGTGCACCACCACGTCGCCGGCGTCCACCAGCACCCATTCGCCGCTTTCGTGGCCTTCGCTGCCGACGATGTCCACGCCGGCTTCCTTCAGCTTCACGTGCACGCTGTTGGCCAGCGCCTTGACCTGGCGGTTGGAGTCGCCGGTGGCCACGATCATGCACTGGAACAGCGAGGTCAGCTTGCTGGTGTCCAGTTCGATGATGTCCTTGCCCTTGACGTCTTCCAGGGCTTCGATCGCCAGCTTGGCAATGTCTTGCACTTCCATAATGTCCTTTTCCTATGCGGGGTCCGCGTCGGCCAGAGCCGGCGCAAAGCGGCCGCAAAATGGCGGGCGGGCCGGCGCGCGCAAGCGGCCGGCAGACCCGCCGTATTGCTTTTAAAGTGAATCGCTGCCGGCCGTCTGCTGACGGCCTGGCGGAAAGTGGCCGGACACGGCGGCTACACTGTCTGGTATAGCCGGTGTTGGCGGATATAGGCCAGTACCGCGGGCGGCAGCACATCGTCCACCGCGTCGCCGCGCGCCAGGCGCTGGCGGATGTCGGTGGCCGCGATGTCCACCGGCGGCAAGGCCAAGGGGCGGATTGTACCGGATGCGGTTCGATTTGAAAAATCAGAGACTTGCCGGGCGCGCCACAAGGGCCGCACCGGCGCGGGCAGCGAGGCGGGATCGAAGCCGGGGCGCAAGGCTACGGCCAGGTTGGCGAAACGCAACAGTTCGTCCCAGCGCTTCCAGGTGTGCAGCGTGGCCAGCGAGTCGCCGCCGATCAAAAACCACAATTCGGCGGCGGGGCCCAGCTCGGCGCGCAGTTCTTCCAGGGTGTCTATGGTGTAGGCCGCGCCGGGGCGGCGCACTTCGCGCTCGTCCACCGTCAGCCGCGGATGATCCGCCGCCGCCAGCTCTGCCATGGCGAGGCGCTGGGCCGGCGCGGCGTACGGGCCGTGGCTGCGATGATAGGGCCGGCCGGCCGGAATCAGCCTGACCTCGTCCAGCGCCAGCTCCGCGGCGAAGGCGTCGGCCATGCGCAGGTGGGCGTTGTGGATGGGGTCGAAGGTGCCGCCGAACAGGCCCAGACGCACCGGCTTACTCCGGAGCGTCGTCGTTCTGGTAGCCGTCGACGATGACTTCCAGCCGGCCGGTGGACGGATGGATCACCATGCCGTGCACCGGAACGTCCTTGGGCATCAGCGGATGGTTGCGGATGGTGTGCACGGTGTGGCGCACGCTGTCGGACACGTTGTCGAAGCCCTTCAGCCAGCCGTCCAGGTCGATGCCGGCCGCGCGCAGCGTGGCGATGGTGTCTTCCGACACGCCGCGTTCCAACGCATGGTCCAGCACGCGCTGCGGATCGACCGCGCGCATGCCGCAGTCGCGGTGAGCGACCACGCAGATCTCGTCGGCGCGCAGTTCGTATACGGCCATGATCAGGCTGCGCATCACCGAACCCCACGGGTGGGTGATCAGCGCGCCGGCGTTCTTGATCAGCTTGGCGTCGCCGTTCTTCAGGCCCATGGCCTTGGGCAGCAGTTCCACCAGCCGGGCGTCCATACAGGCCAGGACGGCCAGGCCTTTGCCGGGGAATTTGTCGGTCTTGAACTGCTCGTATTCGCGGTTTTCCACGAAGTGGCGGTTGTGTTCGAGCAGAGCGCTTAATCTATCCATGATGGCAATCTCCTACTGAGAGTCTGTTCATGAGCGTTCTGGCGCGGAGACGCAAAAGGATCATGGACAGGCTCTGAAGCTGCATTGGGTCGTTTAGAGAAAATACTCGGTTGCGGGCGCATCCTACCACTGTTGTTCCGGCCGGTCTTGTGTTTTCGCAAACCAGGGATTTCCCTGACTACAGCAGGGAATTTCGATGAACTCCAGACAATGGCGGCGAATGGGCGCTGGCGCGCCGCATCGAGCGGGCTACGCTCACCAACGCGACAGATGGTCCTCGGTCACGCCGAGCAAGTCGTCGACCACATGGACGGCGCCGTTGTCCGGGTCGCGGATCTGGCCGTTGAAGCGGCCGATAGGCTGCACATAGCGGCTGGCGGCGATCAGCAGATTCTTGTCTTCGCGGCGCGCCCCCTCAGGGGCGAAGCTCAGGTCCAGCAAGCCGTTGTCGCTCTGCATGCGCCAGCCCAGCAGCGGATCCTCCGGCTGATAGTCGAAGCGCACCGGCCCCAGCCGGATCAGTTTGCCGCGCAGCCAGGCGGCGTTCTCGGTGTCGCCCATATAGCCTTGCTGCAGATTGAAGCCCAGTTCCAGCGAATGCGCGCTGGCCCAGCGCCAGCGGGTTTCCCGCGCCAGCAGGCCGTTGGAATAGTCGAGCGCCGCCACCGCGCCGTCCAGCGAGTAGCGCCGGTCCTGGCAGTCGGCGAAGCCGCTGATCCTGAGGCCGCCGCTTTTATGGGTGGAGTGGGCCAGCCAGTTGGCCGGCGCGATCACCGCCAGCACCGGCGGCATGTCCGTCAATTGAATGTGCGCGGCCAGCTTCAACTGCGGCGAGTCCACCGCCAGTTCCAGCCGCTCGCCGTCGCGGTGGAAGCTCAGCCGGCAGCGGCCGGCCTGGAAGGCGGCGTCGCCAAAGGCGCGGTCTTCGATTCGCGTGGACAGGCCGGGCAGGCCGTTGGCGCTGGCGGCGGCGATGACTTCGCCGCTCTTGCGGTCGAACAGATAGGCGAAGGCGGTGCCGGTCCAGCCGACGTCGACGATGGCGACGCCGATGAAAAAGGCCGGATGGGCGATGGCCGCGTATTGCCAGCGCTTGTGATGCAGCCGGCGCGTCAGCCTTTGGTAAGGCGTGGTTTTCAGCGCGCGCCAGTCCAGCCGCTCGATGATGCCCTGGTACACGCCGAAGGCGGGAATGCCGCGCTCGTGCACCAGTTGCCTGGGGGCGGGCGGGAGGAGGGTGGAGGCCATGGCGGTGCTGGGCCGGGCCGGCGCCGCGGCTGGAAATAGGTTCATGGCCTTGAGTCTACAACAGTTTTTCCCGGTGCGATGGTGACTGATAGGCCATGTGGCGACGGGCGGACAGTGTGGCGAGGCGGTAACAGTTAGTTGATTTACATTATATTATAAAACATAATGTTTGCGACGCCGGATCGCGGCGGCGGGAGAACGAATATGGATTTGAACATGCTGCGCGCCAATGCCGGCCGCGCCGCCTTATTGTTGAAGGGCCTGGCCAACGAGGACAGGCTGCTGCTGCTGTGCCAGCTGGTGGACGGCGAGAAATCGGTGTCGGAGCTGGAGCGTCTGACCGGCATCCGTCAGCCCTCCTTGTCGCAGCAGTTGGGCGTATTGCGCAATGAGGGTCTGGTGGCGACGCGGCGCGAAGGCAAATGGGTGTATTACAGCGTGGCCAGCGCCGACGCCCTGGCCTTGCTGAACGCCTTGCATGCGCTGTTCTGCGCCGACCAGCCGGCAGGGGCGGCGTGATGGCCGTGGATTGGGCGGCGTTCACGCCGTGGTCCGCCCTGTCGGGTGGGGTGCTGATAGGCGCGGCGGCGGGCTGGCTGGCTCTGTCGCACGGCCGCGTCGCCGGCATCAGCGGCATGGTGGCCGGCCTGCTGGGACGGCGGGCGGACTGGCGCGCGCGCTTGGCCTTTCTTCTGGGCCTGACGGCCGCGCCGGCGCTGTGGTGGCTGGCGGCGGGCGAATTGCCCGTCGTCAAGATCGAGGCCGGCGGCATGCGCTTGCTGGCCGCCGGCTTGCTGGTGGGCCTCGGCGCGGGCCTGGGCTCCGGCTGCACCAGCGGCCACGGCGTTTGCGGGCTGGCGCGCATGTCGCCGCGCTCCTTGGCGGCGACGGCGGCCTTTATGTTCGCCGGCTTCGTGGCGGTGGCCGTGTTCAGACATTGGGGGGCGTGAAGATGGCGGCGGAGTGGAAGCGCTTATTGTCGATGGCGGGCGCGGGCCTGTTGTTCGGCCTGGGGCTGTTGCTGTCCGGCATGGCCAATCCGGCCAAGGTGCTGGCCTTTCTGGATCTGGGCGGCGCTTGGGACCCCAGCCTGGCGTTGGTGATGGCCGGCGCCGTCGTCGCGGCCTGGCCGGCCTTCCGTCTGGCCGAGCGCCGCCCGCGCGCGTTCTTGGGCGAGCCGGCGTCTTGGCCGGCCAAGACGCCGCTGACGCGCCGGCTGATAGGCGGCAGCCTGTTGTTCGGCATTGGCTGGGGTCTGGCCGGCATCTGTCCGGGGCCGGCCTTGTTGCTGGGCGGCATGTTGTCGCCGCAGAGCGCGTCCTTCCTGCCGGCGATGGCGGCCGGCCTGTGGCTGGCGGGACGACTGGAGCGGCGCGGATGAGGCTCTGGCTGCCTGCCTGGCTGCGCGGCTACCGGCGCGCCTACTTGCCGGGCGATCTGGGCGCGGGCCTGGTGGTGACCCTGCTGCTGGCGCCGCAAGGGCTGGCTTACGCGCTGGTGGCCGGCTTGCCGGCGCAGGCGGGTTTGTACGCCAGCATCGCGCCCTTGCTGATTTACGCGCTGGCCGGCCGCAGCCACGCGCAGTCGGTGGGGCCGATGGCGATGACTTCCTTATTGGTGGCGGCCACGCTGTCGCGGCTGGCCGAGCCGGGTTCAGGAGATTATCTGGCGCTGGCCATCGGCCTGGCGCTGTTGTCCGGCGCGATGCTGGCGGCGCTGGGCCTGCTGAGGCTGGGCTTCGTCGCCGACCTCTTGTCGGAGCCGGTGCTGGCGGCCTTCACTTCGGCGTCGGCCTTGCTGATCGTGTTGTCGCAGCTGGCGCCCTTGCTGGGCGTGCAGGCCGGCGGCGCGTCCTTGCCGCAGCTGCTGGCCGGGCTGTGGCGAGCGGCCGAAGGGTTCAATTCCGCCGCGCTCTTGCTCGGCGCTCCGGCCTTGGCCTTGCTGCTGCTGGCGCGTTGGCTGGGCGAACCGCTGCTGCGCCGCTGCGGCCTGAGCGCGCCGGCGCGGCAATTATGGCTGCGGCTGGCGCCGCTATTGGCGGTGCTGCTGGGCATGGGGCTGGTGGCCGGCCTGGATTTGCGCTCCGCCTTGCCGGTGGTGGGCGAGATCCCGCCGGGCCTGCCTGCGCCGACCTGGCCGGGGCTGAGCCTGGAGCAGTGGTCGCAGCTGGCGCTGCCGGCTTTTTTCATCGCGCTGATCAATTACGTGCAGAGCCTGGCGGTGGCCCAGGCGCTGGCGCAGCGCCGCGGCGACGAGGTGGATCCGGACCGGGAGCTGTTGGCGCTGGGCCTGTGCAATATCGGCGCCGGCCTGTCCGGCGGCTTCCCGGTCACCGGCGGGCTGACCCGCTCCATGGTCAACGCCGAGGCCGGGGCCCAGACTCAACTGGCCTCGGTGATCGCCGCCCTGGGTCTCATGCTGCTGGCCGGCTTCGCCGCCGCGGCGCTGGCCTTGCTGCCGCTATCGGTATTGGCGGCGATGATCATCGCTTCGGTCAGCGCCATGATACGTTTCGACAGCCTGCGCCTGGCCTGGCGCGTCGATCGCGCCGATGCGGCGGCGTTCGCGCTGACCTTTGTTCTGGTGCTGTGGCTGGGGGTGGACTCCGGCATCGTCGCCGGCGTGCTGATGTCGCTGGCGGCCATGTTGTGGCGCAGCAGCCGGCCGCATATCGCCGAACTGGGCCGGCTGCCGGGCAGTCATCATTTCCGCAATCGGCTGCGTTTCGCGGTGGAGCGCCTGCCCGGCGCGCTGTTTCTGCGCGTGGACGAAAGCCTGTTCTTCGGCAATGCCCGCCAAGTGCGCGGCGAGACGCTGCGCCGGCTGGCCGCCCAGGCCGGAAGCACGCGATTGGTGCTGATCATGAGCGCGGTCAATCGCGTGGATACCAGCGCCTTGCTGATGCTGGCGCGGCTGGACGCGGAGCTGGCGGCGCGCGGCGTGACGCTGCACCTGGCCGAGATCAAGGGGCCGGTGGCGCAGCGGATGGAGGGCGGCGGCCTGCTGGCCGGTTTCAACGGCCGCGTGCACTTGAGCGCGCAAGCGGCGTGGGAGGCGCTGACCGCGCCGCGGCGGGACGGCGGGGAAGCTCATACTCTTTGACAGTTGATGTTGCGCCGCCTCATGCAACTTGTGGGCGAACCTGGCTATCATAGCCGGATGACCAAACAGACCCTGCTGGCCGGCGTGCTGGCGCTGAGCTTGTTGCACCCGTCCGTCAGCTATGCCGATTTGCCCGATCTGGGCGAGGTGTCGGACGCCTCGCTGACGCTGGCGGATGAAAACCGCATCGGCCGCCAGGCCTGGCGCGCCATGCTGGAGGCGGGAGACATCGTCGACGATCAGGAGGTCAACGATTACCTCAACGATATCGGCGGCCGGCTCTCCAGCGGCGTCAAGCTGCCCGGCGTCGGTTTCACCTATTTCTGCGTCAACGACAGCGGCATCAACGCCTTCGCCATGCCCGGCGGCTATATCGGCATCAATATCGGACTGCTGCTGGCGACCCAGAGCGAAGGCGAGCTCGCCTCGGTGCTGGGGCATGAAACCGCCCACGTCGCCCAGCGCCACATCGCGCGGATGAAGGCGGCCAGCAGCGCCACCAGCCCCTTGTTGTTGTTGGGCACCATCATCGCCGCCGCGCTGGCGGCCAAGGCCGGCAGCGGTCAGGGCGCGATGGGCGTGGTGTCCGCCGGCATGGGGCTGTCGATTTCCAACCAACTGGCGTTTTCGCGCGATTTCGAACGCGAAGCCGACCGCGTCGGCATGCAATACATGAGCCAGGCCGGCTTCGACGTGCGCAGCATGCCGGCTTTCTTTCAGCGGTTGCAGCTGAACGAGCGTTACAGCGACAACGCGGCGCTGGCCTTCCTGCGCACCCACCCGGTGACGCTGGAGCGCATCAGCGAAGCGGAAAACCGAGCGCTGGACTACCCGGTGAAGATGCGCGCCGACAGCGTCGATTACCTGCTGGTGCGCGAGAAACTGCGCGCCGCGACGCTGACGCCGGACGAAGGGGAGCGCTATTACGAGGCGGCGCTGGACCGCGGCCTGTACCTGAACGAGGGCGCGCAGTGGTATGGTCTGGCCCAGGTCAAGCTGCGTCAGCGCGATATCGCCGGCGCGCGCCAGGCGCTGGCCAAGGCGCGGACCAAGCTGCCGGACCACCCGATGCTGCGGGGCCTGGACGTGGCGATAGAGCGCGAACGCAAGGACTGGCCGGCCGCCCGCAACGCGGCGCGCGCCGGGCTGGCCCGTTTTCCGCAGAGCCTGTCGCTGCAGTTGCTGGACATCGACGTCGCCATCGCCAGCGGCGACAGCCAGGGCGCGCTGGCCCTGATCAAGACCCAGCTGAACCGCCATCCGGACAATCCGGGGCTGTATCGGCGCCAGGCCAGCTTGTACGCCGACCGCGACCCGCTGCGTTACCACGCGGCCTTGGGCAACGCCTTCTATCATGAACAGCGCTACCAGCCGGCGATGGAGCAGTTCCAACTGGCCGGCAAGGCCAAGGGCGACGATTTCTACCTGCGCTCCTCAATCGAAGCGCGCATCCGCGAACTGGACCGGCTTGTCCGGGACGAGAGAAAGAAGTAAGCGCGCAACTGAAACGAATGTTTCAATTTGCGACAGTAAATCGCAAAAAAACAACATGGTGCGGCGCAATAACCGCTGTTTTCCGCCCCGAAACAAGCGTTAGTACGCTTGACCTATTCCTTTGTGAAAGCCGGAAGACGTACACTTGCTCAAGATACGGCGCTCTTTTCGCAAATGAACATTTTTATTTGCGATTGCGTTCGTTTATAATCTGAAGCTAATAAATAGGTTCGAATTCGAGCCGATTGCAATAACGCGGGGCCGCGCAGTGCTACATACGGCCCCCGATCCACCTTGCTGTGAGGACCAGAGATGGCTGCAACTTTCCCTGACGATATCGATCCGTTGGAAACCCAGGAATGGACTGAAGCGCTGGAGTCGGTGCTGGATGCCGAAGGCCCGGAACGCGCGCATTACCTGTTGGAGAAACTGGTCGAGCGCACCCGCCGCCGCGGCGCCCATCTGCCGTTTGACGCCACCACCGCATACCAGAACAGCATTCCGCTCGGCAAAGAAGTCAAGTCGCCGGGCAACCACGAGATGGAGCATCGCATCCGCTCGATCAACCGCTGGAACGCCGCCGCTTTGGTGCTGCGCGCCGGCAAGAAGGATCTGGAGCTGGGCGGCCACATCGCCTCCTTCCAATCCTCCGCCACCCTGTACGACGTGGGCTTCAACCACTTCTGGCGCGCCCAGAACGATGAGCAAGACGGCGATCTGATCTACTTCCAAGGCCATATTTCCCCGGGCGTGTACGCACGCGCCTTCATGGAAGGCCGCCTGTCCGCCGAGCAGCTGGACAGCTTCCGCCAGGAAGTGGACGGCAACGGCCTGTCCTCCTACCCGCACCCGTGGCTGATGAAGGACTTCTGGCAGTTCCCGACCGTGTCGATGGGCCTGGGCCCCTTGATGGCCATCTACCAAGCCCGCTTCCTCAAGTACCTGGAAAGTCGCGGTCTGGCCAAGACCCACGGCCGCAAAGTCTGGTGTTTCTGCGGCGACGGCGAGATGGACGAGCCGGAATCCCTGGGCGCCATCTCCATGGCCGCCCGCGAAGGCCTGGACAACCTGATCTTCGTGGTCAACTGCAACCTGCAGCGTCTGGACGGCCCGGTGCGCGGCAACGGCAAGATCATTCAGGAACTGGAAGGCGACTTCCGCGGTTCCGGCTGGAACGTGCTGAAAGTGATCTGGGGCTCGCGTTGGGACCCGCTGCTGGCGATGGACAGCAAGGGCCTGCTGAAGAAGCGCATGGACGAGTGCGTGGACGGCGACTACCAGACCTTCAAATCCAAGGACGGCGCTTACGTTCGCGAACACTTCTTCGGCAAGTACCCGGAGCTGCGCGAAATGGTCGCCAATATGTCCGACGACGAGATCTGGGCGCTGAACCGCGGCGGCCATGACCCGCACAAGGTGTACGCCGCCTACCACGAGGCGTCCAACAGCGCCAACGGCCGTCCGACCGTGATCCTGGCCAAGACCATCAAGGGTTACGGCATGGGCGCGTCCGGCGAAGCCAAGAACATCGCGCACCAGGCCAAGAAAATGGATCTGGATTCGCTGCGCAAATTCCGCGACCGCTTCGGCATTCCGGTGTCCGACGAGGACCTGGCGAACGTGCCGTACTACCTGCCGGCCGAAGACAGCCCGGAAATGAAGTACATGCGCGAACGCCGCGCCGCGCTGGGCGGCTACCTGCCGGCCCGCAAGCCGGTGACCACCGCGCTGCAAACGCCGGAACTGTCCGTGTTCGACGCGCAGCTGCAAGCGTCCGGCGACCGCGAGTTCTCCACCACCATGGCCTTCGTCCGCATGCTGGGCACCATCATGAAGGACAAGAACATCGGCCAGCGCGTGGTGCCCATCGTGCCGGACGAGTCCCGCACCTTCGGCATGGAAGGCATGTTCCGCCAGTACGGCATCTGGTCCACCCAGGGTCAGAACTACGTGCCGCAGGATCATGACCAGCTGATGTTCTACAAGGAATCCAAGGACGGCCAGATCCTGCAGGAAGGCATCAACGAGCCGGGCGCGATGGCTGACTGGATCGCCGCGGCGACCAGCTATGCCAACAGCAGCCAGCAGATGATTCCGTTCTACATCTACTACTCGATGTTCGGCTTCCAGCGCATCGGCGACCTGGCCTGGGCCGCCGGCGACATGCGCGCCCGCGGCTTCCTGTTGGGCGGCACCGCCGGCCGCACCACGCTGAACGGCGAAGGCCTGCAGCACGAAGACGGCCACAGCCACATCCAGGCCGGCCTGATCCCGAACTGCATCAGCTACGACCCGACCTTCGCTTACGAACTGGCGGTGATCGTGCAAGACGGTCTGCGCCGCATGTATGCGGAGCAGGAAGACGTCTTCTACTACCTGACCCTGATGAACGAAAACTACGTTCACCCGGCGATGCCGGCGGGCGCGGAAGAGGGCATCCTGAAAGGCATGTATCTGCTGCAGGACGGCGGCGACGCTCAGGTGAAAGTGCAGCTGATGGGCTCCGGCACCATTCTGCGCGAAGTGATGGCCGCGGCCGATCTGCTGAAGGCCGACTTCGGCATCGGCGCCGACATCTGGAGCGTGACCTCCTTCAACCAGCTGCGCCGCGACGGCATGGAAGCCGAGCGTCACAACCTGCTGAACCCGACCGCCGAAGCGCGGGCCTCCTACGTGGCCCAGCAGTTGTCCGGCCGTCAGGGTCCGGTGGTGGCCGCGACCGACTACATCCGCAACTACGCCGACCAGATCCGCGAATACGTTCCGGGCCGTTACGTGGTGCTGGGCACCGACGGCTTCGGCCGTTCCGACAGCCGCGCCAACCTGCGTTCCTTCTTCGAGGTGGATCGCTACCACGTGGCGCTGGCGGCCTTGTCCGCACTGGCGCGCGACGGCAAGATCGAAGCGTCCAAGGTGGCCGAGGCGATCGCCAAGTACGGCATCAAGACCGACAAGCTGCCTAGCTGGAAGGTGTAATCGCAGAGCGGAAGCCCCGGTTCAGGCCGGGGTCTTCCGCCTTTGCATGGCAAGCGAATCTGTAGCGGATATCCGGCGGCAAGCCCCGACAGGGGCTTCCGCCTTACGAATGGAAAGCTCATGAGCAATCTGATCGAATTGAAAGTGCCCGACATCGGCGGTCACAGCAATGTAGACATCATCGAAGTATTCATCGTCCCGGGCCAGACCGTGTCCGTGGACGATTCCCTGATCACGCTGGAAACCGACAAGGCCACCATGGAAGTGCCGGCGGAAACCGCGGGCGTGATCAAGGAAGTCAAAGCCGTCGTTGGCGGCAAGATCTCCGAAGGCGACGTGATCGCCATCCTGGAAGTGGGCGCTGCAGCGTCCGCGCCGGCCTCGGCCGCAGCCGCCCCGGCTCCCGCAGCCGCCCCGGCTCCGGCTCCGGTTGCAGCCGCTCCCGCCGCCGCGCCTGCCGCGCCGGCGGCTTCCGGCCGCAGCGAAATCCGCGTGCCGGACATCGGCGGCCACAACGGCGTCGACGTGATCGAAGTGACCGTCAAGGTCGGCGATGAGATCGCCGTCGACGACAGCCTGATCACGCTGGAAACCGACAAGGCCACCATGGAAGTGCCGGCCTCCGCCGCCGGCCGCGTGGTGGAAGTCAAAGTGAAAGTGGGCGACAAGGTCAGCGAAGGCGATCTGATTGTGGTGGTCGAAGGCGCCGTTGCCGCCGCCGCCGCCGCCGCTCCGGCAGCCGCAGCTGTCGCCGCCCCGGCTCCTGCCGCCGCCTCGGCTGCTCCGGCCCCGGTGGCCGCCGCGCCTGCCGCCGCTCCTGCCAAGGCCGCCGCCGCCATCGACGAAGCCTCCTTCTCCAAAGCCCACGCCGGTCCGTCCGTGCGCCGTCTGGCGCGCGAACTGGGCGTGGACCTGGGCAAGGTCAAGGGCAACGGCCGCAAGGGCCGCATTACCGAGGAAGACGTCAAAGCCTTCGTCAAGGGCGTGATGCAGAACCCGGCGGCGCTGGCCCCGGCCGCCGCGGCCTCCTCCGGCGGCGGTCTGGATCTGCTGCCGTGGCCGAAAGTCGATTTCGCCAAGTTCGGCCCGATCGAAACCAAGCCGCTGTCCCGCATCCAGAAGATTTCCGGCGCCAATCTGTCGCGCAACTGGGTGATGATCCCGCACGTAACCTTCAACGACGAGTGCGACATCACCGAGCTGGAAGACTTCCGCAAGACCGTGGGCAAGGAATGGGAAAAGTCCGGCCTGAAGATCAGCCCGCTGGCCTTCATCATCAAGGCAGCCGCCGAGGCGCTGAAAGCTTTCCCGAATTTCAACAGCTCGCTGGACGGCGACAATCTGGTGCTGAAGCAGTACTACCACATCGGCTTCGCCGCCGACACGCCTAACGGCCTGGTAGTGCCGGTGATCAAGGACGCGGACAAGAAAGGTCTGCGCCAGATCGCCCAGGAACTGACCGATCTGTCCAAGCTGGCGCGCGAAGGCAAGCTCAAGCCCACCGACATGCAGGGCGCCACCTTCACCATCTCCAGCCTGGGCGGCATTGGCGGCACCAGCTTCACGCCCATCGTCAACGCGCCGGAAGTGGCCATCCTCGGCGTCTGCAAATCGCAGATCAAGCCGGTGTGGAACGGCAAGGAATTCGCGCCGCGCCTGATGTGCCCGCTGTCGCTGTCCTTCGATCACCGCGTGATCGACGGCGCCGCCGCCGCGCGCTTCACCGTGCATCTGGGCAAACTGCTGTCCGATGTGCGCCGCCTGATTCTGTAATCGCCAGCCGGGCGGACGCCCCGGCCTGGCCGGAGCGCGCCGCCCAAGCGAACGACTCTGCTGAATAGCGGCGGGGGCCCCCGGGCTTCCGCCTTACGTTGCGGATGGAAAACCATGAGCAATCTGATTGAACTGAAAGTCCCGGACATCGGCGGCCACAACAACGTGGACGTGATCGAAGTCTTCGTCAAGCCGGGCGACGTGATCGAGAAAGAAGCCAGCCTGATCACGCTGGAAACCGACAAGGCCACGATGGAAGTGCCGGCGGAAACCGCCGGCGTGGTAAAAGAAGTCAAGATCGCCGTCGGCGGCAAAGTGTCCGAAGGCGATGTGATCGTGATCGTTGAAGCCGCCGGCGCCGCCGCGGCTCCGGCCGCGCCCAAGCCGGTGGAAACCACCGGCGTCGCGTCCGCCACCACCCAGGCCGGTTTCGCGCCGCAAGCCGCTCCGGTGGCCGCCAGCCATAGCGGCGGCGCCGACATCGAGTGCGACGTGATGGTGTTGGGCGGCGGCCCCGGCGGTTATTCCGCCGCCTTCCGCGCGGCCGACCTGGGTCTGAAAGTGGTCATCGTCGAGCGCTACGCCACCCTGGGCGGCGTCTGCCTGAACGTGGGCTGCATCCCGTCCAAGGCGCTGCTGCACAATGCGGCGGTGATCGACGAAGTCAGCCATCTGGCCGCCAACGGCATCAAGTTCGGCAAGCCGGAAGTGGACATCGACATGCTGCGCGGTTACAAGGAAAAAGTAATCGCCAAGCTGACCGGCGGCCTCGCCGGCATGGCCAAGGCGCGCAAGGTGGAAGTCGTGCGCGGCAACGGCCATTTCATCGATCCGCATCATATCGAAGTGTCCGCCACCACCGGCAAGGGACGCGAAGAGAGCGGCGAGAAGAAGATCGTCAAATTCAAGAACGCCATCATCGCCGCCGGTTCCCGCGTGGTGAAGCTGCCCTTCATCCCGGACGATCCGCGCGTGGTGGATTCCACCGGCGCGCTGGAGCTGAAGGGCGTGGCCAACCGCATGCTGATCATCGGCGGCGGCATCATCGGCCTGGAAATGGGCACCGTTTACTCCACGCTGGGCGCGCGCCTGGACGTGGTGGAAATGATGGACGGCCTGATGCAGGGCGCGGACCGCGACCTGGTCAAAGTGTGGCAGAAGTGGAACGCCCACCGTTTCGACAACATCATGCTCAACACCAAGACCGTGGCCGTGGAGCCCAAGGATGACGGTGTGTGGGTGACTTTCGAGGGCGATCAAGCGCCGAAAGAGCCGCAGCGCTACGACCTGGTGCTGTACGCCACCGGCCGCGCGCCCAACGGCAAGCTGCTGGGCGCCGAGAACGCCGGCATCGCGGTGACCGACCGCGGCTTCATTCCGGTGGACAAGCAGCAGCGCACCAATGTGCCGCACATCTTCGCCATCGGCGACATCGTCGGCCAGCCGATGCTGGCGCACAAGGGCGTGCATGAAGGCCATGTGGCGGCGGAAAACTGCGCCGGCCAGAAGTCCTACTTCGACGCGCGCGTGATTCCGGGCGTGGCTTACACCGATCCGGAAGTGGCTTGGGTCGGCGTCACCGAGGACGAGGCCAAGAAGCAGGGCCTGAAGATCGAGAAGGGCGTGTTCCCGTGGGCCGCCTCCGGCCGCGCCATCGCCAACGGCCGCGACGAAGGCTTCACCAAGCTGATTTTCGACGCCGAAAGCCACCAGATCATCGGCGGCGGCATTGTCGGCCCGCACGCGGGCGACATGATAGGCGAAGTCTGCCTGGCCATCGAAATGGGCTGCGACGCCACCGACATCGGCAAGACCATCCACCCGCACCCGACCATGGGCGAGTCCATCGGCATGGCGGCGGAAGTGGCGCACGGCACTTGCACCGATTTGCCGCCGCAGCGCAAGAAGTAAGCGCGGCGCGGCAAGGATGAGGGGCGGACTTTCGGGTCCGCCCTTTTTTATGCGCATTGTCTTAAATGACGGGGCGGCAAAACTATTGCCGATTTCGCCTGTCACACCGCCCTGCGCCCGTAATCGGCGCGCGTGAGCGGCCGCCATGAGAAAAACGTATGGCTGTCGCGTGTGAACCTGAATTACGGTTGAATATAAATTAAGCTTTTGGTTTAAGAAAACGCCGGTCTGTTCCCGCGATTTTGAAGCCGCCCCGCCGCTTCTCGCCAGCCGCCGCAAGTTTCGTTACCATGGCCTCGACACCAAACGAATCGGACCATGCCAAGCTCCCGCCTGCTTATTTCATTGATCTTATTGCTGTCGGCGACGCCCGTCTGGGCCAAGCTCGATTACAGCGTGCGCGTCGACGCGCCTTCCGGCCTGGCCGGCTTGCTGCAAGACAATCTGGAATTGGTCACCAGCCGTCTGGAAGAAGAAATGGACGAGACGCTGTTGACCGAGTTGGTGCGCAGCACCCCGGAGGACGCGCGCAAGCTGCTGGAGACCGAGGGTTATTTCGACGCGCGCGTCAATGTGCGCGAAGAAAGCGCACGGCAGTACGTGGTCGAGGTCAAGCCCGGCGAGCCCACGCTGATAGACGACGTGGTCATCCGCCTCAACGGGCCGATACGCGACGAAGGCGACTTCCAGCAACGCTTCGCCGCGGTGCTGGAGGCCTGGTCGCTGCCCATGGGCGCGCCTTACCGGCAGTCCGATTGGGACGGCAGCAAGCGCGCGGTGATGCGGCTCATCACCGCCGATCGCTTCCCCAAGGCGCAGATCAGCAAGAGCGCGGCGGAAATCGATCCGGCCACCCGTCGCGCGCAATTGCTGGTGGACATCGACAGCGGGCCGGTGATTCTGTTCGGCGAGATCACCGTCAAAGGCATGAAGCGTTATCCGGAGAAGATCGCCACCGGTCTGGCCGATTTCTCCCCCGGCACCGCCTACCGGCTGCAGAAGATCTTCGATTACCAGTCGGCGCTGGAGCAGGCGCCGCATTTCTCCAATGTGGTGGTCAGCCCCGACATGGCCCATATCGACCCTGACACCCATCGGGTGCCGGTGGAGGTGGACGTTACCGAGATGCCGCGCCAGAAGCTGGAGTTGGGTTTGATCTACGACTCCGGCGACGGTCCCGGCCTGCGCGTCGGCTACGACCATTACAATATTTTCCGCCGCGGCTACACCGGCTCCTTGGTGACCAACTGGAAGAAAAATCAGCAATCGCTGTCGCTGGGCCTGGGCTTTCCGCGCCAGTCCGACGGCTATTCCCATTCCATCACCAGCGCTTTCAAGACCGATGACGTGCAGGGCCTGAAAACCCGCAGCAGCGACGTGGGCGGCTGGCGAACCCGCACCCGCGGCAATATCGAGGCCCGTCTCGGCCTGCAATACCTGCTGGAAAGCGAAGAGGCCGGCGGCGTGTCCAATAAGGACACCCGCGCCTTGCAGCTGGTCTACGGCTGGACCCAGCGCGCGGTGGACGATTTGATGCGGCCGCGCTCCGGCGTTTTGCTGGACTTCCAGCTTTCCGGCACCGTCGGCAGCGCCCTGTCCTCCACCTCCTATGTGCGCGGCTACGCCCGCACCGTCGGATACTGGTCGCCGTTTCCCAAGTACGGCACCTTCGTCGGCCGGCTGGAACTGGGCCAGGTGTGGGCCAACGACAAGGACGCGGTGCCATCCTCCATCCTGTTCCGCGCCGGCGGCGCCAACAGCGTGCGCGGCTACGATTACCAGAGCCTGGGCCTGCCGGGCCCCAACGGCTCGGTGCTGGGCGGCCGCGTGGTGGCCACCGGCAGCCTGGAGTACCAAATCCCGATCAAGCCGGACTGGTATCTGGCGCTGTTCACCGACGCCGGCAACGCCAGCCAGGGCTGGAAAGGCTTCCAAGTGGAGCGCGCCAACGGCGTCGGCGTGCGCTGGATGAGCCCGGTGGCTCCGCTGGCCTTCGACTTCGCCAAGGCGGAGCGCGACGGCAAGATCCGCTGGAACCTCAGCCTGGGCCTGGCTTTCTGACCCGAATGCATTCATGAGCGAAACCGACACTCCCCAAACTCCCGACACCGCGCCGCCGCCGCCGGCCAAGCCCAAGCGCCGCCGCTGGCGCTGGCTGCTGTGGCTGCCTTTGCTGCTGATCGCGCTCTTGCTGGCCGCCAGCGCCTGGCTGACCGGCAGCCGCGCCGGCTTCGCCTGGCTGATGCAGTCGCTGGGCGGCCTCAGCGGCAACGCCGTCAGTGTCAAGCAAGCCGAAGGCACGCTGTGGGACGGCTTCAAACTGAGCGAGGTGCGCGTGCGCAGCGCCGGCAGCGACGTGGACATCGAGTCCGTGCAGCTGGACTGGCGGCCGAGCGCCTTGTGGCAGCGCCAATTGTGGGTGAGGCAATTGGCGGTGGGCCACGTCAAGGTGGCGGTCAAGCCGACGCCGGCCGCCCCATCCAGCGGCGCGCCGGAATCGCTGGCCTTGCCCCTGGGCGTCCGCCTGGACCGGTTGAGTGTGGCCAGCGTGACGCTGGAGCCGGCCAAGCTGCGGCTCTACGGCCTGGAAGCCGGCTACGTCTACGACGGCCGGCGCCACGATCTCAAGCTCAAGCGCCTGGGCTCGCCCTGGGGCGAGGCCGCGGCGGCGCTGCAATTGGCCGACGCCAAGCCCTTCGCACTGCAGGGCAAGCTCAGCGCCGACGGCGAGCTGGACAAGATTCCCTATCAGGCGCGGCTGGCGCTGGGTGGCAATCTGCTGCACCTGAGCTTTGACGGCGAGCTGTCCGGCAAAGATCTGGTGGCTGACGTCAAGGGCGGCCTGCTGCCCTTTGCCAGCAATCCCTTCAACAGTTTCACCCGGCTGGACGCGCGCATGGCCGGCATCAATCCGCAGGCCATCCTGCCGGAATGGCCGCGCGCCAAGCTCAGCCTGGCGGTGTTCGCCGAGCCGGACGCCGGCCAGCGCGTCAAGGGCGGCCTGACCCTGCTCAATGAGCTGGCCGGCCCCTTGTCCGAGCAGCGGCTGCCGCTGTCCTTGCTGGCCGGCGAGTTCCGCGCCGACGACAAGGCGCTGGAGCTGTTCAATACCCGCGCCCGGATCGCCGGCGGTGAAATCGGCCTGGCCGGCCAGCTGCGGCCGGATAGGCTCAAGCTGGCGCTGGATATCTCCAAGCTGGGCCTGCGACAATTGCACGCGGACGCGCCGGACGACAGCCTGGACGGCCGGGTGACGCTGGACGGCCCCTTGAGCGGGCCGAACATCCTCGCCCAACTCAAGGGCAAAACCCTGCAAGCCAAGGCCGATGTCGGTTTCGCGCCGGCGCCGCATCCGGCGCTGCTGATCCGGCAGGCGGAGTTGACCGCCGGCGTCGGCACCCTGGCGCTGGCCGGTCAACTGGGCCTGGACGGCAAGCAGCTGTTCGATTTCAACGGCAAGCTCAATCGCGCCGACCCGTCCAAACTCAAGCCCGGCCTGCCCAGCGGCGACCTCAACGCCAGCTTGCAGGCCAAGGGCCAGCTGGCCAGCCCGCTGAGCGTGGCGGCCAAGCTGCAATTCGCGCCCAGCAAGCTGTCCGGCGCGCCGCTCAGCGGCGGGGCCGATCTGCAGCTGCAGGGCGAACGCTTGAAGTCGCTCAGCGCCGATCTGAAGCTAGCGCAGAACCGGCTGCAGGCCAACGGCGCTTACGGCGCCGCCGGCGACAAGCTCAAACTCTTGATCGACGCGCCCAATCTCGGCCTGATCGGCCCCGGCTTCTCCGGCGTGGTCAAGGGCCAGGGCGAGTTGGCGGGTACGCCCAAGGCGCCGTTGATCAGCGCCAATCTGCAAGCCGACCGACTGAAGCTACCGGGCAATATCGCCGTGCAGAGCATGCAATTCAGCGGCAACGTCAAGGCCGACCAGAACAGCCCGTTCCAACTCAAGCTGGACGTGGCCGCGCTGCAAGCCGGCGGTTTCCGCGCCGAGCAGCTGCGCGCCAGCGCCAACGGCACGCGCGCGCGCCACGGCCTGCAACTGGACGGCCGTTTCCGCCTGGCCGACCACCCTTACGCGCTGCAATTGGCGGCCAGCGGCGGTCTGCGCGGCGAGGCCGGGCCCTGGGCCGGCACCCTGAGCAAGCTGGAGTTGAGCGGCCGTCCCGGCCTTAGCCTGCTGGCGCCGGTGGCGTTGGAGCTGGGCGAGCAGATCAAGGTGGGCAACGCCCGGCTGTCGGCCCTGGGCGGCAGCATCACCCTGGCCGAACTCAACCGCGGCGCCAACGGCGCGCTCAGCACCCGCGGCTCCGCGCGCGGCCTGCGGCTGGCGGAGCTGGGGCCCTTGCTCAGCCTGCCGGTGAAGCAGGATCTGAGCTTCGATTCCGACTGGAACCTGAATCTGGCGGCCAACGCCAAGGGCCAGTTCACGCTGCGTCGCGCCGGCGGCGACGTGCAGCTGCCGGGCGACAAGGGCAAGGACGTGGCCTTGGGTCTGAAGACCGCCGCCGTCACCCTGACGCTGGACGGCGGGCGCGCGCTGTTCGACCTGAATCTGGACAGCCGCTACGCCCAAGCGCAAGGCAAGGGCTCGGTGCCGTGGAACGGCGGCGCCATCGACGCCAAGACCCCGCTCAACGCCACGGTCAGCGCCAGCGTGCCTTCGCTGGCGACGCTGGCCAGCTTCGCCGGTCCTTCGCTGGAGCTGGGCGGCCAGATCAGCGCCAATCTGGCTTTGACCGGCGCCTTGAGCCAGCCTATGGCCCAAGGGACGATACGCGGCGACAAATTATTGCTGGCGGACCGCCGCACCGGCATCCGCTTGGGCGACGGCAGCCTGCTGGCGCGGCTGGACGGCCGCAAGCTGGTGCTGGACCGTCTGCGCTTCGCCGGCGGCGAAGGCGAGGTGGCGGCCAGCGGCGCGCTGGATCTCAGCGGCGACACCCCGGACGCGCGGGTGGCGGTGGAATTGCGCAAGTTCGGCGTGTTCGACCGGCCCAACCGCCGCCTGGTGGTGTCTGGCCGCACGGAGCTGGCGATGGTGGCCGGCAAACTGTCGCTGACCGGCCATATCCGCGCCGACCAGGGCCGTATCGGCCTGCCCAAGTTCGGCGCGCCCAGCTTGGGCGACGATGTGATGGTCAAGGGCCGGCCGGGGCCGGAGCCGTCGGCCTTCGCCAGCATGCCGCTGACGGTGGCGCTGGATCTGGACCTGGGCGAGCACTTCCGCTTCTCCGGCCAGGGCCTGAACGTGGATCTGACCGGCTCGGTGCGCGTCAGCGCCAATCCGGGCGAAGCGCCGGGCGCCAAGGGCCAGGTGCGGGTGGTCAAGGGGCGTTACAAGGCCTATGGCCAGGATCTGGACATCGAGTACGGCGCCATCACCTTCAACGGCCCTTTGGACAACCCCCTGCTCAATGTGCGCGCCAAGCGCCGGCTGTCGCCGGTGGGCGCCGGAGTGGAAGTCAGCGGTTCGGTGTCGGTGCCCAAAGTGCGGCTGATCGCCGACGAGCCGATGTCGGAAAAGGACAAGCTGGCCTGGCTGGTCTTGGGCCGGGCGGCCAGCGGCGAGCGCGACGACAACGATCTGGCGGCCTCCGCCGGCATGATGCTGGCCGGCTCGCTCAACGATCAGATCGGCCTGTTCGACGATCTGGGCGTGTCCAGCCGCAAGGAAAAGACCCTGGCCAACGGAACGGTGAGTCCGGCGGAGCAGGTGGTGACGGTGGGCCGCCAGCTGACCCGCGAACTGTATCTGGGCTACGAGTACGGCGTGACCAGCGCGAACCAGGCGGTGAAGCTGGCGTATCAGCTGAGCAGGGGCTGGTCGGTGGTGTTGCGGGCCGGCACCGACGCCTCGGTGGAGTCGCGCTACACCTTGCGCTTCGATTGAGCGCGACGCGGCGTCGCCGAAGCGCGCAGGCTTTGAACGGCCTCTAAAACCGCAGCGTCAGCATCCGCGCCAAGGCCCGGTCCTCCGGCCGGGCCGAGCGCATGCGCTGGCGCAGCGTCTGCCGCAGGCAGTCGATGAAGCAGCGGGCGGCGTAGCCGTGGGCCTGCCCCTGCAGGCTGATTACGCCGATGACGATATCCTCCATGTCTTCCCGCAGCGACAAGGCCTGGGTCTTGCCGGCGAATTCCGGGCACAGCAGCAAGGGCTCCGGCCCGTAGCTGAGCATGCCGGCCTGGACCAGGCCGGCCAGCAGCGCCATCGACTGCGCGCAGATCAGCCGTTCCGGCGCGATGACCAGGCCGTGGCGGGTGAACAGCCGGTCCAGCACGTGGCGATAGCTGGAGGGGCTGTAATTGACCACCCAATCCTGCTCCAGCAGTTCGGCCAAGGACTGCGCGCGCAGCGCCGGATGGCCGTTGCGGGCGAACACCCGGCCGCCGTGGCTGAACAGCGGCTGGCAATGGAACTCCTGAGCCAGCGGGTCGAATAGCGGGCTGATGGCGAAATCCATCTGGCCGTCGCGCAGCCGCGGCAGCGCCACCGCCAGCAGGCCTTCGAACAATTCCAGCCGGATCGCCGGCAGCCGTTGGCGAAAGCGCAACACCACCTCGGGCAATAGCGTGGGCACCAGCCAAGGCGTGACGCCTATGCACAGCCTGGCGTCGCGCTGGCCGCGCAGCGCCTCCATCTCGCCGTGGGCGCGCTCCAGCTGCATCGCCACCTGGCGCGCGTGGATCAGCAAGGCCCGGCCGGCCTCGGTCAGCCGCGCGCCGCTGGCGTGCCGTTGCAGCAGGGGCAGTCGCTGTTCTTCCTCCAGTTCGCGCAGTGTTTTGCTGACCGCCGCCTGGGACAGATCCAACATGCGGGCGGCGGCGCGAATGCCGCCGCCGTCGGCCAGCGCGATCAGCGCTTGCAGTTGCTGCAGTTTCATCTCTTCTCCAAACCGACAACCAGAAGTGTTCTCGATCACCGTTCTGTGGCTATTCACCTATTAACTATTGCCGCTAGTCTGGGATCGCAGTCGCGGCGCCGCGTCCGTCGTCGCCACGACAGTGTGCGACAAGAGCGTGATAGACACCAAGGAGACGACGCCATGAACGCCCCCATTCTGCCCGGCATCCGCGATATCGCCCCGGCGATGATCGCGCTGCGCCACGATATCCACGCCCACCCCGAACTGGGCTTCGAGGAGGTGGAGACCCGCCGCCATGTGATCCGCTGCCTGCGCGACTGGGGCTACGAGATCCACGAAGGACTGGGCGTGACCGGCGTGGTCGGCACCCTGCGCCGCGGCGCGGGGCCGAGCATAGGCCTGCGCGCCGATATGGACGCGCTGCCCATCCAGGAAACCACCGGCCTGCCGTGGGCCAGCCGCGTGGAGGGAAAAATGCACGCCTGCGGCCACGACGGCCATACCGCGATGCTGTTGGCGGCGGCTTGCGAGCTGGCGCGGCGCGACAGCTTCAGCGGCACCGTGCATCTGATTTTCCAGCCGGCGGAAGAGGGCAAGGGCGGCGCCAAGCGCATGCTGGACGACGGCCTGTTCCGGCTCTTCCCCTGCGACGCCATCTTCGCCATGCACAATATGCCGGGTTTCCCGGTGGGCCAGCTGGGCTTCCGGCCCGGCCCCTTCATGGCCTCCGCCGACACCGCGGTGATCCGCATCCGCGCCACCGGCGGCCACGGCGCGGTGCCGGACAAGGCGGTGGACCCGGTGGTGGTGGCCGCGTCCCTGGTGATGGCGCTGCAAAGCGTGGTGGCGCGCAATGTGTCGCCGTTGGACATGGCGGTGGTGACGGTGGGGGCCATCCTGGCCGGGGAGGCCCCCAATGTGATTCCGGAGAGCGCGGAAATGCGGCTGAGCATACGCGCCTTGCGGCCGCAGGTGCGCGCCTTGCTGCGCCAACGTATCGAGACGCTGGCCGCGGCCCAGGCCGCCGGCTTCGGCGCGCGCGCCGAGGTGGATTACCAGGACGGTTATCCGGTGCTGGTCAACGACGCGGCGGCCACCGCGCTGGCGCGGCAGGTGGCCGTGGACTGGCTGGGCGAGGGCGGGGTGGTGGCGGAGATGCCGCCGCTGACCGGCAGCGAGGATTTCGCCTTCTGGCTGGAGCGGGTGCCGGGCTGTTATCTGATCATAGGCAATGGCGACGGCGAGGGCGGCTGCATGGTGCACAACCCCGGCTACGACTTCAACGACCAGGCCTTGCCGGTGGGTGCCAGCTACTGGGTCAAGCTGGTGGAGCGCTATCTGGGCGGCGCGGCCGGGGGCGGGCAATGACGGCCGCCCAGTTGTCGGCGGCGCGGCCGGCCGCGCCCAGCCGGCGCGCGATCACCGCCATCACCGTGGGCAATGCGCTGGAGTTCTACGACTTCATCGTCTACAGCGCGCTGGCCACCTTGATGGGGCGCTTGTTCTTTCCGTTCAGCGACGAGCCGCTGCTGCAGCTGATGCTGTCCTTCGCGGTGTTCGGCACCGGCTTCATCAGCCGGCCGATAGGCGGCATCGTCATCGGCCTGTACGCGGATCGCAAGGGACGCAAGCCGGCGCTGCGGCTGAGCCTGTGGCTGATGGCGATAGGCTCCATGCTGTTCGTGGTGGCGCCCACCTACGCCCAGGCCGGCCTGCTCGGTCCGGCGCTGGTGGTGCTGGGGCGGCTGGTGCAGGGCTTCGCCGTCGGCGGCCAGGTGGGGGCGGCCACCTCGATGTTGATGGAGTACGCCGACGACAAGTCGCGCGGCTACTACTGCAGCTGGCAGCTGTTCAGCCAGGGCCTGGGGGTGTTGGCCGGCACGCTGACGGTGAGCTTGCTGAGCGCGCTGTTGCCGGCGGCGGCGATGGAGGCCTGGGGCTGGCGGCTGGTGTTCGCCATCGGGGTGCTGGCGATTCCGGTGGGCGAGTATATCCGCAGCCAGCTGGACGAGACCGCGGCCTCGGCGGTGGCGCCGCAGGCGACGACGGAACCGGCCGGGCCCTTGCTGCGCCGGCACGGGCGGCAGATATTGGCCGGGGTATTGCTGACCATAGGCGGCACCGGGCCCAACTTCATCATCGCCCACTATCTGGCCAATCACGCGGTGACGGTGCTGGGCATGCCGCTGGCGGTGGCGATCTGGGCGGCGTCGACCGCGGCTCTGTTGCAAGTGCTGCTGTCGGTGGCGGCCGGACGCTGGAGCGACCGCGTCGGCCGTCGCCGTTCCATTCTGTGGCCGCGCTTGGTCTTGCTGCTCTTGCTGTATCCGGGCTTCATGCTGTTGAACGCCGCGCCCGGCCTGCCGACGCTGCTCTTGGTCGTGGTGCTGCTGACGGTGCCGCTGGTGTTGACCGCGGTGCCGAGCATCGCGGTGCTGCCGGAGTTGTTTCCGCGCCGCATCCGCGCCAGCGGCATGTCCATCGTCTACTGCGTGGGCGTGATGATTTTCGGTGGCTTCGCCCAGTTCTTCGCCGCCGGCCTGATCCGGCTGACCGGCGATCCCAACGCGCCAGCGCTGTACGCGGTGTTGTGCATCCTGGTGTCGATGATAGGGCTGGCGATGGTGCCTGAGACGGCGAACCGGCCGCTGGACTGAGCTTGCCGGCCCGGCATCGCCGGGCCGGATTCAGACGGACAGCCGTTGCCGCAGCGCGTCCATTCTTTGCTCCATCGCCTCCGCGGACAGCGGCGCGCCCAGCAGATAACCCTGCATCGCCGAGCAGCCGAGCTTGCCCAGATAGTCCTGCTGCTGCGGATGCTCGACGCCCTCGGCCAGGGTATCCATGCCCAGCGCGTTGGCCAGGTGGACGATGGCGGAGACGATGGCGGCGTTTTCCTCGTCCTGCGGCAGGTCGATGATGAAGGAGCGGTCTATCTTGATGGTGTCCGGCGCGAAGCGCTTCAGATAAGCCAGGCTGGAATAACCGGTGCCGAAGTCGTCGATGGACAGCCGCACCCCCATCGCCTTGATCACCGCCAGCTGGCGAGCGGCGAAGTCCGCGTCCTCCATCAGCGTGCTTTCGGTGACTTCGATCTCCAGGCAGTAGCCTGGCAGGCCGCTGCTTTGCAGCGCGTCGCGCACATCGTCGACGAAGTCCGGCCGCGTTAGCTGCCGCGCCGAGACATTGACCGCCATGCGCACCGGGCGCAGGCCGCTGTCGTACCATTGCGCCGCCTGGCGGCAGGCTTCGCCCAGCACCCAGCGCCCCAGCGGCACCACCAGGCCGGTGTCCTCGGCGATGGGGATGAAGCGCGAAGGCATGATCAGGCCGTGTTCCGGATCGCGCCAGCGCACCAGCGCCTCGCAGCCCAGCAGGCGTTCGCCGCTCATATTGAATTGCGGCTGATAAACCAGGTAGAGCTCGCCGTGTTCGATGGCGCGGCGCAGCCGGGTTTCCAGATGCAGCCTTTCGGCCACCTCCACGTTCATTTCCCGGGTGTAGAAGCGGAAGGTGCTGCGGCCGTGCGCCTTGGCGTGGTACATGGCGAGATCGGCGTTCATCAGCAGGTTCTGCAGATCGCGGCCGTCGTCCGGCATCAGGCTGATGCCTATGCTGCAACTGACGTTGAGCTGATGGGCGCCGATGTCGAAGGGCCGCTGCATCGCGGCCAGCACGCGCTCGGCCACTTGCGCAGCCTCGCCGGGCTGGTCGATGGACGGCAGGATCAGCACGAACTCGTCGCCGCCAGTGCGGCCGACGGTGTCCAGCGCGCCCACTGCGGCGCTTAGGCGGCCGGCCGCCTGTTTCAGCAATTCGTCGCCCAGGCCGTGGCCCAGGGTGTCGTTGATGTTCTTGAAGTGGTCCAGATCGACGAAGAGCACCGCCAGCTGGCCCTGACGCAACTCGGCCTGACGGATGGCCTGCTGCAGCCGGTCGTTGATCAGCACGCGGTTGGGTAGATCGGTCAGCGCGTCGTATTCGGCCAGATGCTGCACCCGCGCCTCCTGCTCCTTGCGTTCGGAGATGTCGGTGAACAGCGCCACATAGTGGCTGATCTCGCCCTGTTCGTTCTGCAGCACGCTGATGTTCAGCCATTCCGGGAAGATGTCGCCGTTCTTGCGACGGTTCCAGATCTCGCCGGACCACTGGCCGCGCTGGGTCAGCTGCTGCCACATGTTTTCGAAGAAGGCCGGTTCGTGACGGCCGGAGGCGAGCAGGGCGGGAGTCTGGCCCAGCGCCTCGGCCTCCTCGTAGCCGGTGATCGCGCAGAAGGCGCGGTTGACCGCCAGGATGCGGTTGTCCGGGTCGGTGACCAGGATGGCCTCGTTGCTGGATTCGAACACCTTGGCGGCCAGGCGCAGCTGGCGGTCGGTCTGGCGGCGCGCGGTGATGTCCCGGCCGGTGGCGCACAGATAGTCTTCGCCCTGGTAGTTGAGCGGACTGACGGTGACTTCCAGCCATTGCTCCTCGCCGCAGCACTGCAGCCGGGCGTCGAAGGTATGGGGCAGGGCGTCCGCGGCCGGGCGGAACAGCGCGCGGGTCAGCGTCGCGGCGTCGCAACCGCAATCCAGCCGTTGGCGCGCTGCCTGGTTGCAGTAGACGATGTCGCCGGCGGCGTTGCGCAGCGCGATCAGATCGGTGGCGTTGTCCACCATGAAGTGGCTGAGGCGCAGATCACGCGAGCGCTGTTCCAGCGAGAGGTGGCTTTGCTGCAAGTCCTGGCGGTAGCGCTGCACCAGCGCGTTGAGCCAGCGCAGGAAGAACCAGCAGAAAGCGGCGGCGACCAAGAGGGCGGCCAGGGTCAGCAGCAGGGTGGCGACGATGCGTTCGCGCAGACTGCGCTCCAGCTCCTGGCGCGCTCGCTGGCTGCTGTCTTCTATCGATTGCACGCGCAGGCTGGTGACCAGGGTCCAGTCCCAGCCGGGCAACTGGCGCGCGTAGGACAGATAGCGTTCGCCTTGCGGCGCGTCCAGGCTGCTGATCAGGTATTCCATGAAGCCGCCTTGCTTGCCGCGGCGGATCAGTTCGGCGATGCGGCCGCGGTCGGCGCCGGGCAGGGCGGAGTAGTGCTTGCCGTTCATCGCCGGATTGGACGGGTCCAGCAGGATTACGCCGTGGCGGTCTATGATCATGAAGTCGCCGCTGTCGTGGCCGAAGCGCATGCGCGCCAGCATCTCCAGGCCTTGCTTCTGCATGTCGGTTTCGACGTTGTTCAGGTATTCGCCGCTGCCTATCAGCCAGTTGTAGGGGCCGAAGCGGCGGGCGTAGGCGACTTTCTCGCTCATCTCGCCGCGGCCCGGCTGGTACCAGCGGTAGGAGCTGAAGCCGCGCTGTTGCGGGTTGTCCACCGATTCGATCAGCGCGCGCATGATGTAGCGGCCCTGATCGTCGCGGTTGGCCAGCAGCGAGCCGCCCTCCAGCTGCGGCGCGGTGGGCAGCAGCACGCAGCGTCCGTCCAGGCCGTCGATGAAGAAATAGCCGCGGCCGTCGAAGTAGCGCAGCGGCCGCAGCGCCTCCGCGATCAGCCGCTGCACCTGATGCGGCGGGCGGCGCAGGCGTTCCTGGCGCCAGATGGCGTCGGCCAGGTTCCAGGCCTGGTCCACCTGTTCGCGCAGCCTTTGCTTCAGGGTGTCGTTGGTGCGTTCGCGCAGCGCGGACAGGGTTTGCGCGGCGTGGTCGGCGTAGGAGCGCAGGTAGTCGCGCGCGCGCGCGTAAGCGTCCTGGCGTATGGTGTGCTGGCGGGCCTGGAAATCGTTCCAGCTGCTCAGCAGGAAGTAGCTGGACAAGGTCAGCGCCAGCATGAACACAATGGCGAGCGTGCCAAACAATTGCAGACGGGACAGCTTGGCCTGATTCAACTCCATGTTTTTGTCGTTATCGCTCGATGGACCCGCCAGTATAAGGGATTATCGCGTTTGTCATGGCAAAATGTCGGGCCGGCCGGGGCGGAATCGGGTAGAATGGCGGCCGGAAGTTGGCCAGGCAGTCGCTGCGTTCGTTCGCAAGAACGGACGGGGAGGAAAGTCCGGGCTCCGCAGAGCAGGATGCCGGTTAATGGCCGGACGTCGTGAGGCGATGGAAAGTGGCGCAGAGAGCTGAACCGCCGATGGCCGGAGGAAGCGTCCGCAAGGATGTGGACTCTTGATTTCGCCGCGCAAGCGGCGAGACGGATCAGGCAAGGGTGAAAAGGTGTACTGGCCGGGCGAGAGCCCGGTCGGACAGATAGGGTGTGGTGCCCTATTCTGCGGTAAGAGCGCACCGCGGACGTGGTAACACGGACGGCAGGCAAAACCCCATCCGGAGCAAGACCAAATAGGGGGAATTGACGTTGCTCGCGTATATCCCCGGGTAGGTCGCTTGAGCCTGTCGGTAACGGCAGGCCTAGAGGAATGACTGTCCAACGACAAGACCCGGCTTATCGGCCAACTTCCACCTCATCCCCGCGACCCCATGGCTTGACGCTATGGGGTTTGCTCAAAAAATAAGCAAAAAAAATCCACGTTCCTGGGAAAAAGCTTTACAATACCGGCCCTTCAGTCAGCTATCCCAGAGTTTCGCAAGCATGCGCATTGGTTCGTACACATTGAAAAACCGGCTGATCGTGGCGCCCATGGCCGGGGTGACGGATAGACCGTTCCGCATGCTGTGCAAGCAATTGGGCGCCGGCATGGCGGTATCGGAAATGATCACCTCCAACAAGGCGCTGTGGACCACGGCCAAGACCTTGCGCCGCGCCGACCACGCCGGCGAGGTGGAGCCGATCTCGGTGCAGATCGCCGGCTCCGATCCGGCGCAGATGGCCGAGGCGGCGCGGCTCAACGTGGAGCGCGGCGCGCAGATCATCGACATCAATATGGGCTGTCCGGCCAAGAAGGTGTGCAATGTGGCCGCCGGCTCGGCCTTGCTGCGCGATGAGGCGCTGGTGGGACGCATCCTGGAGGCGGTGGTCAAGGCGGTGGACGTGCCGGTGACGCTGAAGACGCGCACCGGCTGGAGCCCGGAACACCGCAACGCGCTGCGGGTGGCCAAGCTGGCCGAGGATTGCGGCATCGCCGCGCTGGCCTTGCACGGCCGCACCCGCGAGGATATGTATCGCGGCGCGGCCGAGTACGACACGATACGCGAGGTGAAGCGGCAGATCCGGATTCCGCTGATCGCCAACGGCGACATCGATACCCCGCAGAAAGCACAGTGGGTGCTGGAACATACCGGCGCCGATGCCATCATGATAGGACGGGCGGCCCAGGGCAGGCCGTGGATTTTCCGCGAAATCCAGCATTTTCTGGAGAGCGGCGAATGCCTGCCGCCGCCGGAAGTGAGCGAGATCCGCCAGCTCTTGCTGGGGCATCTGGATGAGCTATACCAGTTTTACGGCGAATATTCGGGCTGCCGCATCGCCCGTAAGCACATCGCCTGGTACACCAAGGGACTGCAGGGCGGCAACGCGTTCCGCCAGCAGATGTACCAACTCGAGTCCACGGCGGAGCAGCGCTTGGCCGTGGCGGCCTATTTCGACCGTTTGGCCGGGGACTCTGAACGGCTGGTGTATTTGGATGGCGCTGGGGAAGCGTTGGACCACGACTCGGAGACGGTGGTGGATGGCTAATTCCAATCAGACTTGGACAGAATAATAACCATGCAGAACAATGACCATATCTCGCAGTCGGTGCGGCTGGCGATGGAACAGTATTTCAGGGACCTGGATGGCGAGAACCCCTCCGCCATCTACGACATGGTGTTGGCTTGCGTGGAAAAGCCATTGCTCGAGGTGGTGCTGATACACACCCAGGGCAATCAGACCCGGGCGGCGGAGTTGCTGGGATTGAACCGCAACACCCTGCGTAAAAAGATGAAGTCTTATGATTTGATATGAAGACAAACCGGCCATACCGAATAGGGTGGCCGGTTTTTTTTGTGTTCCTTTTTAGTTAACGCGGTAGAGAACCATGAGCAAAATCGAACGCGCGCTGATCAGCGTCTCCGACAAGAGCGGCATTCTGGAATTCGCCCAGGCCCTGGCTTCCCAAGGGGTGCACATCCTGTCCACAGGCGGCACCGCCAAGCTGCTGGCCGACGCCGGCGTGCCGGTGACCGAGGTGTCCGACTACACCGGCTTTCCGGAAATGCTGGACGGCCGGGTCAAGACCCTGCATCCGAAAGTGCACGGCGGCATCCTGGGCCGCCGCGATCTGCCGGAGCATGTGGCCAAGATGGCCGAGCATGAGATCGGCAACATCGATCTGGTTTGCGTCAATCTCTACCCGTTCGAAGCCACCATCGCCAATCCGGACTGCGAACTGGAAGACGCGATCGAGAACATCGACATCGGCGGCCCGACCATGGTGCGTTCCGCCGCCAAGAACTGGGCGCACGTGGCCATCGTCACCGACGCCGCCGATTACGCGGCGCTGGCGGAGGAGATGCGCGCCAACGGCGGCGCGCTGTCCAAGGCCACCCGCTTCGAATTGGCCAAGAAGGCCTTCACCCACACCGCGGCTTACGACGGCGCGATTTCCAACTACCTGACCAGCCTGGCCGACGGCGCGCTGGCGGGCAAGCCGGAACGCGTGGCCTTCCCCAAGCGCCTCAACGCCCAGTTCGTCAAAGTGCAGGACATGCGTTACGGCGAGAACCCGCATCAGGCGGCCGCCTTCTATCGCGATCTGGACCCGGCCGCCGGCTCCATCGCCAATTACCGTCAGCTGCAGGGCAAGGAACTGTCCTATAACAACATCGCCGACGCCGACGCCGCCTGGGAGGCGGTGAAGACCTTCGACGACACCGCCTGCGTCATCGTCAAGCACGCCAACCCCTGCGGCGTGGCGGTGGCGGGCGACACCTTGAGCGCCTACCGGCTGGCTTTCGCCACCGACACCACCAGCGCCTTCGGCGGCATCATCGCCTTCAACCGCCCGGTGGACGCCGCCACGGTGGAAGCGGTGACCGGCCAGTTCCTGGAAGTGTTGATCGCGCCGGCTTTCACCGAGGAAGCCAAGGCCGTGATCGCCGCCAAGAAGAATGTGCGCGTGCTGGAAATCCCGCTGGAGATCGGCGCCAACCGCTTCGAACTGAAGCGCGTCGGCGGCGGCGTGCTGGTGCAGACGCCGGACATCCGCAATGTGGGCCTGGACGAATTGCGCGTGGTGACCCAGCGTCAACCGACGCCGCAGGAGCTGTCCGATCTGCTGTTCGCCTGGCGCGTGGCCAAATATGTGAAGTCGAATGCAATTGTTTTCTGTAAAAATGGTCAGACTGCCGGTATCGGCGCCGGCCAGATGAGCCGCGTCGATTCCACCCGCATCGCCGCGCGCAAGGCGGCCGACGCCGGCTTGAGCCTGCAGGGCGCGGTGGCGTCGTCCGACGCCTTCTTCCCCTTCCGCGACGGCATCGACGTGATCGCCGAGCAGGGGATCAAGGCCATCATTCAGCCGGGCGGTTCGATGCGCGACGAAGAAGTGTTCGCCGCCGCCGACGAGCACGGCATCGCGATGGTGCTGACCGGGGTGCGTCACTTCCGCCACTGAGCGGTTCCGATTAACCGGAGGAGGCCGGCATGCCGGCTTCTTTACATGGATTTGTTGTTTTTCCGATGAGAGCAATTGTTTGTTGGCTGGGCGCCGGCTTGTTGGCGTCCGCCAGCCTGGCGGCGCAGGCCGAAGAGACGGCCGCCGAGCCGCAAGGTTTCTGGCAACGCGGCCGCGCCAATATCGAAGCGACCTGGCGTTCCGACCAGTACGAGTTGTACGTGCCGGCGGTGACGTGGCACAACCGCGCCTTCTACGATAGAGAGAAGATCCGGCAATTCAACGAACGGCCGTGGGGCTTGGGCGCGGGACGTTATCGCTACGACGCCGACGGCGACTGGCACGCGGTGTACGCGATGGCCTTCCTGGATTCGCACAAGGATGTCGAGCCCTTCGTCGGCTACGCTTTCCAGAAAGTATGGCGCCCATTGGACGGTTGGCGCTTGGGCGCGGGCTTCACCGCCGGCGTCACCGCGCGCTCGGACTACAGCTACGCGCCCTTGCCGGCGGTGCTGCCGCTGGTGTCGGTGGAATACCGCCGCCTGGCCTTGCAGGCCACTTATATCCCGGGCGGGCACAACAACGGCAATGTCTTGTTCGCCTGGCTGCGTTGGCAGTTGGGCTGAGTGAAGAATCCGGCGCGTTGCGACGCGCCGTAAAAACGAGTGGAGCATCGAACATGAAAGTACTGGTTATCGGCTCCGGCGGACGCGAGCACGCGCTGGCCTGGCGCATCGCCAAGTCGCGCCGGGTATCCAAGGTCTTCGTCGCGCCCGGCAACGCCGGCACCGCGCTGGACCCCAATCTGACCAACGTCGAGCTCGGCAGCGTGGCGGAGTGGGTGGCTTTCGCCAAGCAGGAGAAGATCGAACTGACGGTGGTGGGCCCGGAAGCGCCGCTGGCGGCCGGCGTGGTCGACGCCTTCCGCGCCGAAGGGCTGCGAATCTTCGGCCCCACCCAGTATTGCGCGCAGCTGGAAAGCTCCAAGGATTTCGCCAAGGCCTTCATGAAGCGCCACGGCATTCCCTCCGCCGCGTACGAAACCTTTAGCGACGCCGCCGCCGCCCATGCCTATGTCGACGCCAAGGGCGCGCCCATCGTGATCAAGGCCGACGGCCTGGCCGCCGGCAAGGGCGTGGTGGTGGCGCTGACGCTGGACGAGGCGCACGCCGCCATCGACGATATGCTGGTGGGCAACAAGATGGGCAGCGCCGGCGCGCGCGTGGTGATCGAGGACTTCCTGCAGGGCGAGGAGGCCAGCTTCATCGTGATGGTGGACGGCGACCACGTGTTGCCGATGGCCACCAGCCAGGACCACAAGCGCTTGCTGGATCAGGATCAGGGCCCGAACACCGGCGGCATGGGCGCGTACAGCCCGGCGCCGGTGGTGACGCCGGCGGTGCACAACCGGGTGATGCGCGAAATCATCCTGCCCACGGTGCTGGGCATGAAGAAGGACGGCCACAGCTATACCGGCTTCCTCTACGCCGGGCTGATGATAGACGCGCAGGGCAATCCTTACACCATCGAGTTCAACTGCCGCTTCGGCGATCCGGAAACCCAGCCCATCATGGCGCGTCTGAAGTCGGACTTCACCGTGTTGCTGGAAGCCGGCGTCAACGGCCGCCTGAACCAGGTGGAGGCGGAATGGGACCGGCGCGTGGCCTTGGGCGTGGTGCTGGCGGCCGAAGGCTATCCGGAAGCGCCGCGCAAGGGCGATCTGATCAGCGGCCTGCCGCCGGAGAGCGAGGACGGCATGGTGTTCCACGCCGGCGTCAGCCTGGACGCGGACAAGCAGCTGCGCAGCAACGGCGGCCGCGTGTTGTGCGCGGTGGGCCTGGGCGACAGCGTCAAGATGGCGCAGGGCAAGGCTTACGTGCTGGCCGACCAGATTCAGTTCGCCGGCAAGCAGATGCGCCGCGACATCGGCGCGCGCGCTATCGGCCGCAAACATTAGCGTCTTGCCGCTTGATAGAGAAACAGCGCCGCAAGCGGCGCTGTTTTCATTTCCGGGCTTGGATCCGGCTCAGCCCAGTTCGGCCTGACGCAGGCCGGGCGCGGCGCCGTCCTTGGCCGACAACTGCGGCTCGCCGTCCAGCGGCCAGGCAATGGCCAGCTCCGGATCGTTCCAGGCGATGGAACGCTCCAGCTCCTTGAACCAATAGTCGGTGGTCTTGTACAGGAACTCGGCGCTGTCCGACAGGGTGAGGAAGCCGTGAGCGAAACCGGGCGGCACCCAGAGCTGACGTTTATTGGCGGCGGACAGGTGTACGCCCACCCATTGGCCGAAACTGGCGGAGCCGGGGCGGATGTCGACGGCGACGTCGAAGACTTCGCCGGCGATCACCCGCACCAGCTTGCCCTGGGCGTGCGGCGCCAGCTGATAGTGCAGGCCGCGCAGCACGCCCTTGGCCGAGCGGCTGTGATTGTCCTGGACGAAGGGCGCGGCGCAGCCGACGGCGGCTTCGAAACGTTGTTGATTGAAGCTTTCGAAGAAAAAGCCGCGCTCGTCGCCGAATACGGCGGGTTCGATGATTTTGACGTCGGGAATGCGGGTGTCGATGATATTCATGTGTCGCTCGTCAAGATCAATAGACCGGCTGATCCAGCATTGCCAGCAGATAGCGGCCGTAGCCGGTCTTCTGCAGCGGTTTGGCCAGTAGGCGCACCTGCTCGTCGCCTATCCAGCCGGAACGGTAGGCCACTTCCTCCGGGCAGGCCACTTTCAGGCCCTGACGGCTTTCTATGGTGGCGATGAACTGGCTGGCTTCCAGCATGGATTCATGGGTGCCGGTGTCCAGCCAGGCGTAGCCGCGGCCCATGGTCTGCACCGAGAGCTGGCCCTGCTGCAAATAGACGTTGTTGACGTCGGTGATCTCCAGCTCGCCGCGCGGCGAGGGCTTGATCGCCTTGGCGATGTCCACCACCTGCTCGTCGTAGAAGTACAGGCCGGTCACCGCGTAGTTGGACTTGGGCTGCGCTGGTTTTTCCTCGATGGACAGAGCCTTGCCGTCGGCGTCGAAGGCCACCACGCCGTAGCGCTCCGGGTCGTTGACGCGGTAGGCGAACACGCTGGCGCCGCTGCGCTTGGCGTTGGCGTCTTGCAGCAAGGCGGAAAAGTCGTGGCCGTAATAAATGTTGTCACCCAGCACCAGCGCCGACGGCGCGCCGGCCAGGAAGTCCTCGCCGATGATGAAGGCCTGGGCCAGGCCGTCCGGACTGGGCTGCACCGCGTATTGCAGCCGCAGCCCCCATTGGCTGCCGTCGCCCAGCAGTTGTTCGAAACGGGGCGTGTCCTGCGGGGTGGAGATGATCAGGATCTCGCGGATGCCGGCCAGCATCAGCGTGGTCAGCGGATAGTAGATCATCGGTTTGTCGTAGATGGGCAGCAATTGTTTGCTGACGGAAATGGTGGCCGGGTACAGCCGGGTGCCGGAGCCGCCGGCCAGGATGATGCCTTTGCGTGGCTGAGTCATTGAATGTCTTTCTGTTGCGGCTGGGCGCCGAGTTCGGCCAGCACTTGTTTGACGCCGCTTTCCCAGTGCGGCAGCGCAAGGCCGAAGGTCTGCCGCAGCTTGGCGCAATCCAGCCGGGAGTTGGCGGGACGGGGCGCCGGCAAGGGATAGTCGGCGGTGGTGATCGGCTCGATGTCGGCCGGCGACAGCCGCAGCGCATAGCCCAGCCTGCCGGCCTCGGCCACCAGGAAGCGGGCGTAGCCGTGCCAGCTGGTTTCGCCCTGCGCCGCCAGGTGGTAGCTGCCGTAGGCGAAGCCGGCCGGGTCGCGCAGATAGTCGCGCAGCAGGGCCACGGTGACGTCGGCGATCAAGGCGGTGGAGGTGGGCGCGCCGATCTGATCCGCCACCACCTTCAGGCTGTCGCGTTCCTGCGCCAGGCGCAGAATGGTCTTCAGAAAGTTGCCGCCATGGGCGCCGAACACCCAGCTGGTGCGCAGAATCAAGTGCCGCGGCGCGGCGGCGCGCACCGCCTCCTCGCCCGCCCATTTGCTTTGGCCGTAGACCGAGCGCGGCCGGGCCGGGTCGTCCTCGCGCCAGGGCTGTTCGCCGGCGCCGTCGAATACGTAGTCGGTGGAGTAGTGCAGCAAGAGCGCCTGACGCTGAGCCGCCCATTGCGCCAGCAGCGCCGGCGCGGCGGCGTTGACCGCATGCGCCTGTTCCGCCTCGCTCTCGGCGCGGTCCACCGCGGTGTAGGCGGCGGGATTGACGATGATGTCGGGCTGGTGGCGTTCCAGCGCCTGGCGGACGCTGTCTGCCCGGCTCAGGTCCAGTTCGGCCCGGCTGAGCGCGACGACCTCGCCCAGCGGCGTCAGTGCGGTCCGCAACCGATGGCCGAGCTGGCCGTTGACCCCGGTCAGCAGAATGGTGGGTGAGCGCTCAGCCATAGTGCTGGTTCACCCAGTCGCGATAAGCGCCGCTGCTGACGTTGGCGACCCAATCCTGATGTTGCAGATACCAGGCGACGGTTTTGCGGATGCCGCTGTCGAAGGTTTCCTGCGGCTTCCAGCCCAATTCGCGCTCCAGCTTGCGCGCATCTATCGCGTAGCGGCGGTCGTGGCCGGGGCGGTCGGCGACGAAGGCGATCTGTTCGGCGTAGCGGCGCGCCGGGTCGGCTTGAGGCGCCAACTCGTCCAGCAGCGCGCAGATCGCTTTGACCACGTCCAGGTTGGTTTTCTCGTTCCAGCCGCCGACATTATAGGTTTCGCCGGGCACGCCGGCTTCCAGCACGCGGCGGATGGCGCTGCAATGGTCTTTGACGTAGAGCCAGTCGCGCACCTGGCTGCCGTCGCCGTAGATGGGCAGCGGCTTGCCGGCCAGGGCGTTGAGGATCACCAGCGGAATCAGCTTCTCCGGGAAGTGATAGGGGCCGTAGTTGTTGCTGCAATTGGTGGTCAGCACCGGCAGGCCGTAAGTGTGGTGCCAGGCGCGCACCAGGTGGTCGGACGCGGCCTTGGACGCCGAGTAGGGGCTGTTGGGCTCATAGCGGTGGCGCTCGGAGAAGGGCGAGTCGTCGGGTCCCAGCGTGCCGTAGACTTCGTCGGTGGAGACGTGCAGCAGGCGGAAGGCGGCGCGGTCCGCGTCCGCCAGCCCTGTCCAGTAGCCGCGCACGCTCTCCAGCAGATTGAAGGTGCCCACCACATTGGTCTGGATGAAGTCGCCCGGTCCGTGAATGGAGCGGTCGACATGGCTTTCCGCGGCGAAATTGAGCACCGCGCGCGGCTGGTGTTCGGCCAGCAGGGCGTCGAGCAGCGCGCGGTCGCCGATGTCGCCGCGCACGAAGACATGGCGCGGGTCCTGTCCCAGGGTTTTCAGGGTGTCGAGATTGCCGGCGTAGGTCAGCGCGTCGAGATTGATGATGCGCTCATCGCTCTGCGCCAGCCAGTCCAGCACGAAATTGCCGCCGATGAAGCCGGCGCCGCCAGTGACCAAAATGCTCATATTGTTCTTTCAGTGTTGCTGCAGCTCAAAAATAAATATAGAGAGGGCGGTTGTTTGTCATGTGTGGAAAATCCTAGGCTTTGCTTCCCCTCGATCGCCAATTCTGAGTTTAAAGCTTCTGGAGTTCAATACGTTTTCTGTGATGGCGTGGGTGAGCAAAACCAGCCGACGAAGAGTGCAAGCCGCGGTTGGTGGGTAGGCGATGATTTTTATCGCTATACGAGATCACAGGGTGGGGGAAGCGGGAGGCTTGGCTAGTGGACCGGGTGAGTCGCAGTTGGGCGCGGATCAAGAGGAAAAGATCGCTCCAGCCAAGGCGAATAGCCAAAGTAAGCGCCGTTCAGTTGGGTATGTTTGACGAGATAGGAGCGCAGTTTCCGGTACAGCCAGGCCTGAGGCGGTGGCGGCCGGCTCCAGAATTGATGCAGCCCGGTTTGGCAAGTCAGGCCGGGAATATCGTATAGCGCCCGCCCCAAGGTGATCAGGGGCTTGTCGTGATGCAAGGCGGACAAGCCTACGGTGCTATTGATGGTGACGACGCCCAGGCTATGTTTCAGCAAGCTGGGCAAATGACCGTCGTGCATATAGTACACGCGGGACGCGATACGGTTTTGTCTGGCCAGCCTGGCTATATAGGCCGAATAGTTTCTATGGCCCCGATCCAGCGGATGGTGTTTCAACACCAGAGCCGTATGTTGCGGGGCGTGTTGGGCAAAAGAAAAGATCACCTCCGCGATGAATTCGCGCATATCCGAGTAAGGGCTATGGTGCAATACCTGGCTGTCGTTGAAGACCTGCAAGGGAACCAGAAAATAGCGTTGGTCCCATTCGCGCAGGATATGGCGACGCAGTCTGTGCTCCAGGGCCTGATACAGCGCTTTGCGCCAGCCGGCGCGCAGCCAGAAGAAGCATTCGCGAAAAGGGGAGAAGTCCTTGTGATGCCGATAATGCGGGTAGCGCGCGCGCCAACACCAGCCCGCGACATAGTAGCGGGCGGCGTCGAAGGCCATCCGGCGAAAAGACGCTCTGGTGGGCGTGGGGGCCGGCGGCTGGCTGGCTTCGTATCGCAGCATCGCGGCCGGATTGGCGGCCAAGCGGGAGTGGGCGTTGACCCCGTCCTGTTCCAGCGTGATGTAGTCGGGGCGCAGATAACCTTCCTCGAAGGCGTAGAAGGCTATGGCCTGTTCCTTGCAGACCCGGGCCGCTAGGCTGTGGTAGCGGCGGCAATCGCCGAAGCAGACGACGGCGTCGATACGCTGGGCCCGTAAAAACGCCTGTAGCCAGGGGGGGAAATCCTCCAGCCGCCCGCGGTAGTCGGTGGCGTCCAGATGCCGGTGATATAGCCGGTCCCCGCCGTTGAAATTGATCTTGGCCACGTGCGCGCCGTGGCGATTCAACCAACTGGCCAGTTGATTGAAGAAGTGGCCCATCGGCCCTTGCAAGAGCAGCAGGCGTTGATGGGAGAGCAGGGCTTGAGCGGCGAGTATGACGGGCGCGAGCTCAAAGCAGCGTGCGCAGCAGGCCCAGGCCCTTGCGCCACTGTCTCGCCAGCCAGTGCGAGCGGGTTTGAGCGGGTCCGAGCGACTGCTTGCGCCGCCACAGGTGTTCTACCACGGCTTCGGCTCTGGCAAAGCCCGGCTGACCCGGAATCACATAACGCGGGTAGGCAATCAGCGTCCCATAGACCAACTGCTCGAGAGTGAGCCGGCGTTGCCTATGGGGCAAGGGTCTTAGGTCTTGAGTCAGGCCCCAGCCGGCATAGAAAGGCATGCCGTAGCAATGCACCGGCTTGCCGCGCAGCAGGGCTTCGAAGCCTGTCAGGGAGGTCATGGTATGGACTTCATCCGCGACGGCCAGGCAGGCCAGGATGTCGGCCTTGGCCGCCACTTGGTCCGCCAAGCGGGCCGTTTCCTGATCGGGGATGGCTCCACGCCGGTTGCCGGAGGCGACATCGGGGTGGGGCTTGTAGATCAGCCAGGCATGAGGACGCCGCCGGCGCACTTCGCGTAACAGCGATAGATTGTCTGTGAACCAGGGGGAAGCTTCGCGGAGGGAGGCGTCGTCTTCCACTTGGCCGGGAACCAGGACGATGGTTTTTCCTGCTGCCTCGGCGGAGAGCTCAAACGCGGCGCCCACATTGTATTTGCTGATTCGCAGTTCCAGCAGCCGCAGCCTGAGGCGCTGGGCGCGGAGAATCTGCTGAGGCTCCGGTTCGAGTTCGCTGAGCAGCTGTTCCAGGCGAGAGGACGGTGTCGGCGCGTAATAGAGGCCGGCGTCGTCCACCACCACGGATAAGGGCGGTTGCAAATCGGAGCCCAGCCCGAGAGAGCGGATGAATCCGTCTTCCATCCTGAGCAAGGGCAGGCCGCGCCGTGCCGCCAGTGCGGCGGCGTCCCGCGCCATGCCCCAGGCCACCAGCTTGCTGTCTGGAGGCAGCCGCGGCGGCAATCTGTCAGGTCTGGAGATGAAACGGATCTGGTTGCCGGGTTGTTTCAGAAAGGGCCACACCACCGCGCGTTTCCACCAACTCATGCCCATGCACCACAGCACGCCGCTGGTCTGCCGGCGCAAGCTTCGGTTTAAATGAATCCACTCCGCCACATCGAAGAAGGTGCCAGCTTTGCCGGTTTCCGGATGAATATAGCGGGCGTATTGCAGGTAGGCGGCATGAAACAACTCTTCCAAAGTCCGGTGGCAGTGCCGGCGCAACTTTAGTGTGGGCATTTCTGAATGACGGTCATCGGTCAGCCCCCAGCCCGCATACCAGGGCATGCCGAAGCAGACGACCTGGCTGCCGGCGATCAAGGCTTCGAAGCCCATGTGCGAGGTGGCGGTGTAGACCACGTCCACTTGGGTCAGCAGCGATTGAGGGCAGGCGTCTTCTGCGATCAACTTCACGTTGGGCGGCGGGTAAGGCAGATAGCCTCGCTTTTTGCCGGCAACCACATCTGGATGGCTTTTTACCCAGATTTCAGCCGTGGGGTGTTCCCGGCAGGCCGCTTCCAGCATGGTTTGAAAAGTGCGTGTGTCCGCGCCGCCCAGCCGCACCGACATGTCGCCCACGGTTTGGTCTAGCACCAGCACGCGTGGGCGTCCGTCTTTGGAGGGCAAGGCAAGGGCTGGGGCGTGGTTGTATTTAGATAATTGTTTGTCTCGTAATAGAGAGATGCCATGGATGGCCTCGTATTTTTCTTGGACTGACAGCTGTTTGGCTGTGATTAGACATTCCAGTCGAGATGGTTTGCTGGCGTCGTAATACATACCCAGGTCGTCTACCACGAGAGATAGAGTGGCTGTTTGGGAGTGCCCACGCTCTATGGAGTGGAGAAACCCATCTTCAAGTCTCAATATGGGCAGATGAAGCCGGGATGCTAGGCGCTCGCCTCTGCGCGCGCTAGGACGGTGCCCCCAGACTGCGACTAGGGAGAAGCGGTGTTGAGACCAAGGACGGTAGAGTGATGCGTCACGTCCTAATAAGCCGCTTAATGACGAGATTCGGGCGATGCCGGTGGAGGTTAGGGCAATCAAGTCAAAGCCTGCTTTTGGTGTTGTGTACCATGTGCGCCAATCGAAATCGTTATCCGCGGATGTAGTGGGGAGCATTCAATGTTTGCAGACTTCAGGTAATAGGTTTCTTGTTGAAGTTGCGGTAGAGGAAGCGTAGTGGTCGTACGAGTATATTGCGTGAATCATTGAAGAATGTGTACGGGTCGCGCTTAAACTTTAGGTACTTGCGCAGAGCAGGGGGAATGTCTTCATGGCGTGGCGTTTTTAATGTTAGTGACATTGGCGGGGGAGGGGGGGAGGCCGGCTTGGAGCTATGCTGTGTTGCTTTTGGCCCGGCGATGACGGGGCGCTGTTTTGAGGCATACAGCACTAGTGAAGCAGATTTCCATTGAGACTTGCCAATGGCATAGTTGCGCTCGATATTGGTGAGCGTTGCTACTCTGTCTGGGGCTACATGGTAGAGTAGAACCGCGTCGCCGCCGCCAAAGCAGTTTTCCACCGATAGACCAGTAAATAGACGGGCATCCTGTTCAGTAGGGTGCTCAGCTAGGTACAGGAACAGTTTTTCACCGAACTCGCGGCCGATCTGGACTTCGGAGCAGAAGCGACCAAGGCTTCCGACAAAGTCGTTGATGAAGGCATGTACGCCTGCATGAACCTGCCGCATGAAGTGTAGCCGTACATCGTTGTGCTCCTCCCTATTCCACTCGATGATACTGTTGCCGTTTTCATCAAGTAGATGGGCACGCACCGAGTCTTCTTCCGAGGACAGCAAGGTTTCGAACAGAAATACGTGATCGTTGAGCTTGTGGTAGTTGGCGGAACGCTGTTCATCGAAGCTGGCCAGCCAGCCTTCGAATGTGATCCCGTCGAACCATTGGCGGGAAGCCTCATGGGTCAGCATGTAGTAGCCGGCGATCTTACTGTCCAATATTTTGTTAATGTAACGCTGGATGGAGCCGGAGTAGCCGATATCGACCATGCAAATCTTGCCTGCGTCTTGATGGATATTTTTGCTATCTAGATAGGCCTGCGCCCCTTCGCGTTCTCTGCGGGCCCGCTCCAAGATGGGGCCTTGAAGGTCGTGGATCAGTGTGCTGAGTATTGCCAAGTCATGGTGATGTGATATTTCGTCTTTCAGGCGTAGAGCGTGACGCTTGAGTATGGCGGGAGGGACATCGTTTGCCTCAAGTCCGAAACGGTGCAGCAGAAGGTCACCCAGTTTGCGAGTATTGAATGACAGGTGTAGCAGTTCAATCAGGTCATCTGTGTTGTGACACGAGGCGAGTGCGGCAGATCGCCGCGAGAAGTACAGGTAGTCTGATGGAGGAAGATCAGCGTAGTCGGTCGATTCACGCAGGCGGTCGTAGATTAAACGCAGCATGTAACCGTCGCGAGCCATGAAGCAGACTCGTATGAAGCCGTGGGTACGGATGCGATGGGCTAGCCATTGCACAAAGGCAGTCAGCATTGGCGCGCCAGCCATATAGCCAAAGGCGTATAAAGAGCCACCGAACAGACAGTCCTTGTGCGCGTGTGGCAGATGACTACCAAAGCGGTTGGCGATCAAGCCCATCACGACTGAGTCACTGGTCCAACGGTGTGCTAGGTTGCGGGCGAACGGTACGGCTAGCGCGCTTTGCCTCAGGCACTCGGAGTGGCGAGGAATCCAGTGCACGCGTAGGCCATGCTCGCGGGCTTTTTCGATGTCGGCGCGAGGGTTGTCACCGACATGCAGCAAGGCGCGCCAGTCTGGCGATTGCTCAAGGCCGTCCAGCTTCTTCAGTTCTGTTAGATAGTAGGGAAATATTGTTCCGTCATGTTTTCGCAAGTCCAGCTCTGCTGATACGTACAGGTGGTTAAAGCCGCGGATGCCGACGCGTTCGAGCAAGCGTTCGATCTCTGGCTGTTCCAGATAAATGTCGGTAATGATGCTGACGATTTTGCCCATACGGCGAGCCCACGTGAACATCCGGTAAATTGGTTCACGGCGGGCAAGCACTTCGGTTTCTGCCGCGAATTCGATCTCGGCGATCTTCTCGCACATATCATGGGAATAGCCTGTCAGATTCGCGAACTCGCGATAGATATGAGTGAGGGTCACTTCTTTCCAGTTGCGCTTCTTGCGTGCTTCCTCTTCGGCTCGGCGGCGCCACCGAGCGTAATGCAGTCTTGAATTGCCAGTGGCCCTACGTACTTGGCTTTCTATCATCTGGAACAGGTCATGGGGTTCCATGAACGGCCGTTGTACCAGCGTGTCGAACAGGTCAAAACTAACCGCCTTGGCCTGAGTGATCTTAACGAGCAGCTCACTAGGCTGACTGTCGATCTGTCTTGCTGTGAGCAAGGAGCGAAGGGGGTCGAGACGTGACCATTTGTTGAATAGTTGAAGTAGTTGATCGGCATCGTATCGTCTAGGCCAGGTCAGTGGATTCTGGTCATCCCTACGTTTTCCCATCAGTAGCAAGGCAGCAAAATGAGCGACCAGATTGGCGCTGGATGCTCTGCTTTCATCCAGGAAAATATTATAGCGAGTCAGTATCCACCAGAGGGCGGCGTCAATTTCAGGCGCGGGATCGGCTTCCGAGCGAATCAGCATTTCGATTTCTGCTAACGAACCGGAGGCCACGATATTGATATGGCTATCACCCAGTGCGATGACGGGCAAACCCAGCAGCGCAGCTTGGAATGCCAGGCCGGATGATACGGTGGCGATGGCGTCGACATGAAGCAACCACCATTGCGACAGCATTGGCACTTGTTCTAGTGCTGTGATGTAGATGAAATTGGGATGGTTGTCGCGTAGCTCAGCGATGGCGGTCTGGTCCAGTATCGGTGGATGGTCTGGGTGTTGGGTGACAATCAGGCCGAAGTCCCGCGGCAGTGTTGCGAGGATATCTTCCACCATCACGCGGTGAGTGTTCCAGTGTGCGCAGCCGATGAAGCTGTCGTGCTCGTCCAGCTGTAGAGGGAGTAGCACCAGTTTGGAGAAGCGTGTTTGCAGCTCGTTTACGACTTGGTAGATGGGGTCGGTGGCAGCCAAGGCTGCAATCATACCCGCACGCAGCGTTTGAAGTGTGCGGCGTTCAAGAGGGCTGATGGGGTTGGTGCGGATTATGTCGGCATAGCGTGCGAGCACTGACTCTTGGTAAATGCCGTGGGTATCGTAAGCGTATAGTGCAGGGAAAGGAAGCCGTGTTAGTACCCCCCAGCACTCATTGATGATGACCGCTTCGGGAAAAAGCTCCCGTAGCCAAGAAGCGTGCCCCTCATAGGCGATGACCAAGTCAGGCTGGAAATTGCCTGTGGCCTTGCGCACGGACTGGCGCATGGCTGCTAGGCGCTCGGTGCCTTGCGGCATGGCTCGGATTTTTTCCACTCGACCCACGGTGCGTACTGGTACCTGTAGCGTATCCGGCTTGGCCAGGTTCAGACTCTGGGGGTCGGTTAGTGCAATCATCGCCACGGAGTCATTGTCGGCGAGGGTCCGAAAGAGGGGGTCTATATGCCATCGCAATGTCGGCGCGCGTGAGCCGGGGGCCATGGTGAAAGGGCATAGCCAATAGAGGACGTTCATTCTCGATACTCCAGTTAGGGTGTGTCCGGGTTACAGGTCCAGCACGACTTTCGCTGCAACTGCGATCTGGTAAAGAATCTGCGTAATGCCGCGTGTTATTTCGATACTCTTGCTGTCAATCTTTGGCATGACCATGACTTCATCACCGGTGTCCACTTGGATGCGTTCGCTGACGGGGAGAGCGCTGCCATTTTGTTTCATCAAGATCAATCGGGACTTGTCGGCGCTTTGGTTGTAACCGCCGACACGTGCGACGTAGTCGCCCACGGTCAGGCCTGCTTGCCAACTGATGGCATTGGGAAAGAGCACGTCGCCATGCACCATCACGACGTTGGTTTTTTCCGGGATGCGGATAACGTCACCATCTTCCAGCAGAGTGGTTGGCAGATTTTTCTCGTCAAGCACGACTTGTCCATGTGGTTCGACCTTGCTGGCCTTGGCGATGAAGCGCTCGATCAGTTCGGCTTCGCGGGTGCGTAGCTCGGCTTCCTCCTTGGTGGAGGAGCGAGCGGAGAACGCGGTCTCCTGGAGCTTTTGCAAGGACAGGGCCAGCATGGCCTTTTGCCGCTCGGACACTGATTTGCGGAACAGCTGTAGCGCGTCCACCCGAGACATGCTGTTGGCTTGAATTTTGGCCAGCACGTCGGCCATGCTGGCACCGTAAGGCAGTACGATGGCGTGTTCGCCGGAATGGGCGCCTTCCACCCGCACCTGGATGGTGCCGGCGTATCGATCTGCGCTGATCAGCAGCTGGTCACCGTCCTGCAGTACCACGTCTCCCGCTTGTTCCAGCGGGTAGTACTCGCTGCGCTTCTGCGTGCCCTGGCGGCGGATGATGCTGGCGTGGGTGGCACCGGGCTTGGGGCGGGAGACCTGCAAGGCTTGTTGCAGGCTGATGCTGCTCTGCCCGAATTCGAAGTCATAGGCGTTGAATACCTGACCGCTGACTGAGAAGGTATGTTGGCGCGGGCCCACCACGATGACGTCGCCATCGGAGAACTGCGTCATGTCCATCCGGCCCTGAAGCAGAAAGTCGTAGAGGTTGACGCGTTGGCGCACGATGTCGCCGCGCTTGATCTGAATGTCGACATAGCTGCCGCGCTCGGCGTCGACGCCGCCGGCCTTATCCAGATAGCTGAGTACGCTGTCGGCCGCGATGCCGCCGTAGAGGCCGGGTTGTTTGACGAAGCCGGTGACGAAGACCTTGACCGGCTGAGCGATGTCCAGCGCCGCGTAGACGTTGACGTTGGCCTTGTAGACGCGACGCACTCGGTTTGACACCGCCGTGTTCAATTCGCCGTTGCGTATGCCGGCGACCGGCACCGGGCCTATGTTCGGAATGAAAATATTGCCCTGGGGGTCGACGAGCAGCTGCGAGTCAAAGTTGAAGGCGCCCCATAGGCGCAGCGCGATGCGATCGCCGATGCTCAGCTGGTAGTTGGGGTTGAAGCCCTGGCCTGCGCTATTGCGGAAGGCGCCGCCAAAAAGTTGCGAGCCGAACATGCGGCCGGGCGCTTGTGGCGGGACGATGATCGGGGCCTCCTGTGGCGGAGGCTGTATTGCCCGCTCGGCGGCCTGCTGCCGCAGGGGCTGCTCCGACTCTGCTTGCGAGCCGGGCAGAAGCGACACTGCGTGGGCCTGGCTCAGGACCAGGCAAAGAAACGGGAGGATCTTGGCGTGTTGCATCATGGGGCTAAATCTTGTGATCTTCGATGATGGACAGGGCCAGGCGTACGCAGCCGTAGAGCAGGCTGCAGGCGATCAGCAGCGTGGCCAGGGTATAAAGCTTGCGTGGGTATTCCGCGTCTTCCGCCAGTTGTGGCGAGCTCACGACGGCAAGGCTTTTGCGTTTATGGTTGGCCTCTACCCGGCTTTTCTCCAACGCGGTCAGCGCCAACTTGTACAGGTCGGCTTGAAAGTCGACTTTTGACTTCAGTTCCTGATATTGGGAGGCTTGACGATTCAGCTTTCCGTCCTCGGGGGCGGCCAGCTTGCCCTTTTCATGGCGAAGCTGGGCTTTCAGCGCCTCAAGCGCACCCGTCAGAGCGGTGACTTGTGGGGCATCGCTTTGCAGATAGCTTTGTAAATTGCGCAGCTCCGCCTCCAACTGCGTCTGCTTGGCCTGCAGTTCCGCTAGGAGTTGGCCGGCGGCCTGGGCTTGGGCGACAGGGTCGAGCTGACCATGGCTGTTCTGATATTTCAGCAAGGCTTCCTTGGCGGCGTTCAGGCCCAAATAGGCGCGTTCCGCCTCCTGCTGGGCGAAGGCCAGTTCATTGCGGCTGATGGCCTGCGACAGCCCGTTGATGAAGCGCTCGCATTCTTGCAGGATGGCGAGATTCAGTTGTTGGGCGAACTGGGGGGTGAAGCCTTGGCTGCGTATCGTCAGCAAGGAGGTTTTATCGTCGAATTGGACGCCGACCTTGTTGCGGTAGAAAGCCAGCGTGTCTTCCTTGCTGGCCGATTCGGCCAACCGATGCGGCCAGTCGAGACCGGCGGCGAGATAAGCCTGCTTGAGCGCCAGCCGCCGCTCCAGCCGCTGCAGCATGTCCGGGGAATGTATGTATTGCTGCAACAGCATGGCGTCTTCCCGGATGGTGGAGGCCCCGGCCCCCAGCAGCGTGCTCAGGTTCAGATCGCCGCCGCCATCGCCGGAGCGCTTGACGATGACTTTGGATTCGCTGACATAACGGTCCTGGGCGATCAGGGCAAAATATCCGCCGCACAAGGCCAGCGGCAGGCCGATGCAGACCCATGGAGAGACAAGGCGGGCGAGCAGGGCCTGGGGCCGGAAACGGTCAAACCACGTCGACATTTTCTTCTTCCCGATAGGCCTGGACGGCGTCGTCAATGCGTTGGAAATAGCGGACCTGAGAGCGGCCGATCAATAGCCCGGCGTCGCAGAACCTCTTCAGTTCGGACATGGAGTGCGACACCATCAGGAACTGGCTGTGTTGGCGGCGCTCCTGCATCAGTGCCGCGCTTTTCCGTTTGAAGGCGGCGTCGCCCACCGCGGTGACCTCGTCGACCAGGTAGTAGTCGAAAGGGAAGGCCATCGACAGGCCAAAGCCGAGTCTCGATCGCATGCCGGAGGAATAGGTTTTGATCGGCATATCGAAGTAGTTGCCCAGTTCCGCAAAGTCTTCGACGAAGGCGACCTTGTCGTTCAGTTCGGTTTTGCGGGCATAGAGCCGGGCGACGAATTTGACGTTTTCCCGCCCGGTCATACTGCCTTGAAAGCCGCTGGCCAAGCCCACCGGCCAGGAGATGCTGTGCCGGGTGACGATGCTGCCGCCGTCCGGCCGATCCATGCCGCCGATGATGCGCAGCAAGGTTGATTTGCCCGCGCCGTTGCGGCCGATCAGGCCGACGCTGACATTGGATGGAATCTCAAGGTTGAGGTCTTTGAAGACATAGAAGCGTCCATTTGGCGTCTTATAGGATTTGCTGAGTTTGTGTATCTGGATCATGAGCGCAACATGGCCGGTTCCCGGCCCTTATAGAGAGATAAGCCGGCAAACAGCAGGGCCAGCGTCCAGGCGAAGAGGTAGGACGGGCTGTCGTCGTTCAGCGGGTAGCCGGGCAAGATCGCGTGCCGCATCAATTCGAAGGCGTGCAGCAGAGGGTTCCAATCCACCAGCCAGCGATAATCGCCGGGGATCAGGCTGGGGGGGAACATGATCCCGCTGATGAAGTAAAGTGGCTTCATCAAGATGGGTAACAGTTTTTCGGCCGTTTTGAACGCATGGCCCAGGACCATGAAGACCAGGCCACAGCCCAAGGCCAGCAGACTCAGCAGCAGCCATGCCGTGGTCAGCAGCGGCAATTGGCTGAGCTGTATGGTTTCTCCTGCCAGCCACAGGCCGCTCATCAGCATGAGGTAAACCAGCACATAGATCAGGCTTTCGAGCAGTGCACGGGCCAGTACCGCGTCCAGCGGGTGTACCGGGCGGTAGCTGAATAGGCCGCGATTAGCCTCAATGGCGTTCAAGGAGCGCAGGGAGATATTGCTGAACAGCATGTAAGGCACAATGCCGCTGAGCAGAAAGACCGGGAATGAAACGCCGGGCATCGCGCGTCGCATGATGAAGCCAAGCACCAGCAACAGGATGGCCATATGTGCCACTGGTTCCAACAACGCCCATAGATAACCCAGCCGATACTTGCCAAAGCGGGTTTTCAGCTCTCTGAGCAGTAGCGCGTGCACGGTGGTGCGCATGATGTCGAAGCCGCTGCGCATATCAGATATCGAACGATTTGATGACGCCGACGGTTCGCCGTTCTTCATCGGTGACCAGCAAGGCCGTGATCTTGTGCTGCTGCATCAGCGTTTCCGCTTCCGACAGCATGGCTTCCGCGGCAATGTGAAATGGCGATGGGCTCATGATGTCGCGAGCGCGCAGCGATTTGAGGTCTTCGTGCTGTTCAATGGCGCGGCGCAAATCGCCGTCGGTGATGATGCCTATGGCGGGGGCGTCGGGAGCGCCCACCACGGTTAAGCCCAGGCAGCCTGCGGTAATGGAGCTGACGATGGTTTTGAAGCTATCGTCCGGAAGATTGAAGGGAACGCGCGCCTGCATTGCGTCTCTCGTCTTGGTCAGCAGCTTTCGGCCGAGCGCGCCGCCGGGATGGAAACGGGCGAAATCTTCGGCCTGGAACTGGCGCCTTTCCATCAGCGCCATGGCCAGTGCGTCGCCCATGGCCAGAGCGAGCGTGGTGGAGGTGGTGGGCGCCAGATTGTTGGGGCAGCTTTCGCGCTCCACTGGGATGGGGAGCGACAAATCGGCTTGCGTCGCCAGGGTGGAGCCCGATTTGCCTGTGATGGCGATAACCTTGGCCTGGATGTGTTTGAGATAGGGCAGCAGACGCAGCACCTCCTCGGTTTCCCCGCTATTGGAGATCAGCAGCAGGCAGTCATTGGACATGATCATTCCAAGATCGCCATGAAAGGCTTCGCCGGGATGGACAAAGAAGCTGGGGGTGCCGGTGGAGGCCAGGGTCGCGGCGATTTTGCGGCCGATGATGCCGGATTTGCCCATGCCGGAAACGATGACTTTTCCGGTGGTGGCGTACATGAAGTCAATGGCGCGAGAGAAGGACGCCGACAGCGTGTCGGCTTGTCGGATCAAGGCCTGTCCTTGCGTGCGCAGGACATTTATTCCGGTTTGAATGGCATTCATGATTTTTATATCCAGATAGGGCTTTCGTTGCCGCATCCTTTGATGAATTTTTGAGGGTTTTAAGCTGTATAAGCTTTTGTTTGTTGTGGGTTATAGGTTTGCCCATGATGTTAGCATCGGCATGAAATATCATCATTAGGAAAAGTCTTAAAAAAACTAGGTTTTGCCTGTCTGTGCTGGGCATGAGGTTGTTCATGATTTTTAATTAATATATTAATATTGAAAGGATTGTTTTCTATTTCTTAATAAAATATATATTTATCTATATTTTATATTTATATGTGTTTTTGTAGAGTATCCCTGTCAGGCCTGATCGCTGGCTTGGGCCGCGGCTCTTGAAGGACTCGCGGCGCGTATACGCTAAGGAGGAGTCATGATCCGAGTGGACGAGGGAGAGGCTGCTGAGCCAGGGAGCTGGCGTCGCCAACTAACACATTTCCTGCGTCACGAGCGCCGCTGCTGGCGCCGGCTGGCGTATTGGTTGAAGCAATTCCGCAGCGACAGGCCGCCGCTTCGCTGCTACGCCTGGCGGCCGGCGCCGGAGGATGTTGACGACGCGGCGTCGAAGCGCTAGGTCGCCGCCGCGGACAGCGGTACAATGCGGCTTTACTTTCGCATCGCCGTCCATCATGAAGTTCACGCTAGGCCAGGTGCGGCCCGTGCCCCGTCTGCCCGGCCGCGCCCTGCAACAGCAGGCCCGCGCCGCCTTGAAGCAAGGCGAGGTCATCGCCTATTCCACCGAGTCCTGCTACGGCCTGGGCTGCAATCCGCTGGATGTGCGCGCCATCCGCAAAATTCTGGCGATCAAGGCCAGGCCCAATCACAAGGGGCTGATCGTGATCGCGGCCGACGTCTCCCAGATCCGTCATCTGATCCGTCCGTTGAGCGCCGCCCAATACGCGGAACTGGCGCGCTACTGGCCCGGTCCATATACTTTTTTGCTGCCGGCCTCGAGCCGGGTGCCGCCGGCCTTGCGCGGCAAACACGACAAGATCGCCGTGCGCGTGACAGCGCATGGCGAGGCGGCTGCCTTGTGCCGCAGCCTGGGCACGGCGCTGGTGTCCACCTCGGCCAACCGCGCCGGCCAGCAATCGCTGAAAACCGCGCGGGCCTGCCGCGAGGCTTTCCGCCAGCGGGTGCTGACCCTGCCGGGCCGCATCGGCAAGCGGCGCAAACCGTCCACCATCATTGATTTGGAAACAGGCCGCGTGTTGCGCTGAGCCTGGCGATTACAAGAGGAGTTGCCGTGCAACAGATTTCCTTCCTGAGCCTGATCCTGGACGCCAGCCTGATGGTGCAATTGGTGATGGCCGGCCTGGCCTTGATGTCGGTGCTGTCCTGGGCCCTGATCTTCAACAAGATCGCCGTGCTGCGCACGGCGCGGCGCAATAGCGACGAGTTCGAGCGTAATTTCTGGAGCGGCGCGGACCTGAACCGCTTGTACGAGGACGCCAGCCGCCGTAGCGACACCGTGGGCATGGAGCGCATTTTCCAGTCCGGTTTCGCCGAGTTCCTGAAGCTGCGCGGCCGCAACGGCACCGAGCTGTCCGACATCATGGCCGGCTCGCGCCGGGCGATGAAGGCGGCGGCGCAGCGCGAGCTGGACGCCCTGGACAGCCATACCTCCTTCCTCGCCACCGTCGGTTCGGTCAGTCCTTACATCGGCCTGTTCGGCACGGTGTGGGGCATCATGCATGCCTTCATCGGCCTGGGCAACGCCGGCCAGGCCACCTTGTCCACGGTGGCGCCGGGCATCGCCGAGGCGCTGGTGGCCACCGCCATCGGCCTGTTCGCCGCGATTCCGGCGGTGGTGGCCTACAACCGCTTCGCCACCGACGTCGACCGCTTGGCCACCCGCTTCGACAGTTATATGGAAGAGTTCTCCAACATCTTGCAGCGCTTGGCCACGCGTTAAGCCTGGCCCGTCCGCGGCAAAATTGGACTTGCCACGGACATTCCCATACGGCATGGTATCCGGTTCCACTTTCCCGAGCCGCACCATGCCGTTTTCGCGCATCCCCCCGCTGACCTTAGCTGCTTTCTTCGCCCTGTACGTGATCTGGGGCTCCACCTATATGGGCATACGCATAGGCATCGAGTCCTGGCCGCCGATGATGATGGCCGGCCTGCGCTTTTCCCTGGCCGGCTGGCTGATGCTGGCCTATCTATGCTTGCGCAAATACCCGATGCCGAATGCGCGCGAGCTGGGCGGCGCCGCCTTGCTCGGCGTGCTGATGCCGGCGGTGGGCAACGGCTTGGTCACGGTGGCGGAGAAAGACGTGTCCTCAGGCGTGGCCGCCTTGGTGATCGCCACCGTGCCGCTGTTCACCCTGTTGTTCGCGCGCATGTTCGGCCAAAAGGCGCGTAAGGTGGAATGGGCCGGCATCGGTCTGGGCGTTTGCGGCATGGTGCTGTTGAATATGGGGGCCAATCTGAAGGCCAGCCCCAGCGGCGCCGCGCTGCTGCTGCTGGCCTCCGCCGGTTGGGCGCTGGGCTCGGCCTGGAGCCGCCATTTGGCTCAGCCCAAGGGACCGATGGGCAGCGCCTGGATGATGATTTTCGGCGGCGCAGCCTTGTTGCTGGCCAGCCAGGCTTATGGCGAGAAGCTGCAGGCGATGCCGACGCTGTCCAGCTGGCTGGCCTTGTTTTACCTGGCGGTGTTCGGCTCCATCATCGCTTATAGCGCCTATCTGCACTTGCTGAAGACGGTGTCTCCGGCCGCCGCCACCAGCTACGCCTACGTCAACCCAGTGATCGCGGTTTTGCTGGGCGTGGTCTTCCTCGGCGAGCATATCGGCCTGCACGAGATGCTGGCGATGAGCGTGATCGTGGCGGCGGTGGTCTTGATCAGCTGGCGGCGTTAGCCCGTCAGCAGCGACATGCGCCGCAGCAGGCGCCGGCCTTGGCGCTGGTGTTGAATCACCGCGCCGATGTGGGCGGTCAATAGCAGAGCCAGCAGCACATTGCTGGCGAAGTGCAGCTTGGCCAGCGCGCGCGTGGCCGCGCCGGCTTCCAGGCTGGGCGGCAGCGTGATCAGGCCGAACAGATCGACCGGCCGCTCCATCATCAGCCAGCCGCTGGCCAGCGATAGACAGCTCAGCAGATAGAGCAGCGCGTGGGCGCGGCGCGCCAGCCGGTGCTTGGCGGGCGGAATGCCGGCCGGCGGCGGCATGCGGAAGCTGGCGCGGTAAACAACGCGCAGCAGGAAGACCGGCATCAACAAGGTGGTCAGCGCAACGTTGAACGGCGGAATCGCCGCGGCGACGGCCGGCGGCAGCGCGCCGGAGGCGAGCGCGAAGCCGCTGATCATCGCCCACAGGATCACGACTGCGCAAATCCAGTGCAGCCAGGCGGCGATGGGCGGATAGGTCTGGGTTGGGGTTTCCATCGGAATCGGAATCGGCTTTCTTGCGAATCCCGGCAGGCGACGCGCGGCCGCCGTCCTGCCTGCGTCGCGGGCATGGCGCGGTGGCCATCCAAGGAATGGGCCTGCGGCAGGAGGAGTGTGGGAGAGACCGGCCTTCCGGGACGGGGAAGGCCGGCGAGTCAACACGTCAGGCGTTCAGCCCGCGCGCTGACAAGGGGACGGTCAGGCCGGAGCCCACAAGGCGGGTTGGGTGGACGGAGTCCAGCCCGCGCCGGCCCAGGCGGTGTGCGGCTGCAGGCAACGGTACTTCTTGCCCTGGTAGCTGACGATCTGGCCGGCGGTGTAGGACAGGCCTTCCTTCCAGGTGTCGCCCACCGGCGGCGGCGTGATGCCGCCGTCGCCCTTTTTCAGGTCGATCTGATAGGTGTAGCCCTTGTAGCTGTCGTTCAGGTACACGCGGTTGGCGGTGGCGCTGCGTTCCGGGGTGATGCTCACCGTGCGTTGCTTCTGATTCATCACGCCGATGCGGATCGCTTTGGAGGTCGCGTTCACTTTCACACCCAGCTCGTACGGCCAGTTCGCCATCTGGCCGCTGACGGCGTCCAGCTTGACCGGGATGGTTTCGGCGTCGCGGCCGCTGGCGTCGAACACGCGCAGGGTGGCGGTGCTGTTGTTCGGCAGGTTTTCATAAGCGGTCACCTTGCCGATTTCCTTCCACGGATTGGTCACCGGCGGCGGTTCCGGCGGATTGGTGCCGTCGCCGAATACCACGTCGGAGCACGAGTAGAACGCTTCCTCGCTGTCCGCGCGCTTCCAGACGTTGAAGATGATATGCGGGCCGCTCTTGCCAGCCGGCAGCTTGGCCACCATGTGGTAGCGCTTGTTGGCGTCCAGCGGCGGGTTGCCGGTCACGGTGTGGAAGGGCTGCGGATCCAGGTCGGACCACTTCAGCGGCTTGGTCTGATCCCAGCCGTTCTTGGTGACGTAGAACTTGAAGTATTTGGTCGAGTGCGGCGCGGTGGCGTGGTAGACGAACTCGTAGTTGCCGTTGGCGTCCGGCACCAGCTTGGTTTTCGGCCAGTCGGTGCGTCCCAGATTGAAGCCCTTGAACTTGTCCTGGCCGCCGGCGCAGAGCTTGCCGTCCGGCACCACCGCCGCGTGGTTGTCGCCTTGCGGGTTCTGGTTGATGCCGTTCCAGTCGTACATGGCCTGGGTGCCGCCCACGCGGCGGGCTTCCTGGCATGCGGCGGATTTCGGCGATTCCGCGCCCTCTTTGAAGCAGTTGTAGGTGCGGTTGATCGGCACTTCCATGGTGCCGTGGGCCCAGAGCGGCGCGCTGAGGCAGGCCAGGGCGAGGGCGGCGGGAAGGCGCAGTTGTGGTTTCATTCTGACTCCTTTGAGCTACGAGTGGTATGCAAGCGCCCAGCAGTTTGCCGAGCAGTCCAATCATCATAAAAATGCCATATGATTTAAAATGAGACGACTATTTTTAATGTAAGTTTGGCGAAAGGTACTATTGCCATACTTACTGTGTGGTCTTGTATCTGCTTGATTCTTGCAAAAAACGCTCATTACCTGACCTGTCCCGCAGGTCAATACGCATTGCTCCCGCAATTTCCCCTGCCAAATCATCTGTTTGTCGTTTTGCTGCCATGCAGCAAGCGGACAATGATGTGCGTAAATAAAATGGTATTGACGTGGTATTAATGTGGTATTAACGTTCGCGGTAAGCCGGAAGGCCGGAATCGACTCGCGTCAGCGTGGAAGATGCCAGCCGGGGAGCCAGGTTATACACTGGGGTTTTCAGACCACTTGCAGACAACCCATGGAAAATCGCTGGCTTGCATTGAAACCGGATGAAACCCTGACCACGCCGCTGTATCTGCAGTTGTCGCGGAAATTGGCCGACGCCATCAACGCCGGCTGGTGGCAGGCGGACGAGGCGCTGCCGTCGGAACGCACGTTTTCCGAAGAACTGGGCATTTCGCGCGTGACGGCGCGCAAGGCGATGGATGTGCTGCTGGAGCAGGGCCTGATTCGCCGGCGCCAGGGCTCGGGCACCTTCATCACGCCGAGGCTGGAGCAGCCCTTGTCGCGGCTGACCGGCTTTACCGAACAATTGCGCCAGCGCGGCTTCGTGCCGTCGTCGGTGTGGCTGGAGCGCGGCGTGTTCGCGCCCAGCAATGAAGAAGTGATCAAGCTCGGGCTGTCGCCCACTTCGCAGGTGTCGCGGCTGAAGCGCCAGCGGCTGGCCGACGGAGTGGTGATGGCGATCGAGATGACGACGCTGCCGGTGGCGTATCTGCCGGAGCCGCAGCAAGTGGGCACCTCGCTGTACGCCCATCTGGACGCCAGCGGCCATTCGGTGGTGCGCGCGCTGCAGCATATCCGCGCGGTGAACGCCTCCGGCGACATCGCCACGCTGGCCGGCATCCGCCCCGGCGAAGCGATGTTGCTGATCACCCGCATCGGCTTCAACGCCGAGAACATCGCGATTGAATTGACCGATACCTATTGCCGTAACGACTACTACGATTTTGTTGCCGAACTGAGACGATGACCCAAAACCGAGTGCTGCAAGGACGCATCCTGACCGAGGCCGGCTGGATGGACGGCGAATTGAAACTGGCTGCCGACGGCCGCATCGAGGCCATAGACGCGCGCTTGGCCTCCGGCCGAGCGGTGGAGCGTTATTTGCTGCCGGGCTTCATCGACCTGCACGTCCACGGCGGCGGCGGCGTCGACATCATGGAGGGCGGCCGCGCCGCCGAGAGCGTGGCCAGGCTGCACGCCCGCTTCGGCACCACATCCTTGCTGGCCACCACCATGACCGCGCCGCCGATCGACATCGAACAGGTGTTGCGCGCGCTCGGTTCCTCCTGTCGCGAACGCCAGCCCGGCGGCGCCCGCATCCTGGGCGTGCATCTGGAAGGCCCTTACATCAATCCCGGCAAGCTGGGCGCCCAGCCCGACGACGCCTGCCGCGCGGTGATGGAGCAGGTGGACTGGTACCGCTCGCTGGCGCCGGTGTCGCTGATCACGCTGGCGCCGGAAATCGCCGGTCATATGGACATCATCCGCCAGTTGGCGGAGCAGGGCGTCAAGGTGCAGCTGGGCCACACCCTGGGCAGTTACGAGGACGGGGTGCGGGCGCTGGAGCAAGGCGCGTCCGGCTTCACCCATCTGTTCAACGCGATGAGCGGCCTGCACCACCGCGAGCCCGGCATGGTGGGCGCGGCGCTGGCGCACGCCGAATACGCCGAATTGATTCCGGATCTGCTCCACGTCCATCCGGGCGCGATCCGGGCCGCCCTGCGCTCGATTCCGCGCCTCTACTGCGTGACCGATTCCACCGCCGCCGCCGGCATGCCGGACGGCGAATACAAGCTGGGTTCGCACTCGGTGACCAAGTGCATGGGCGGCGTGCGCCTGGCCGACGGCACCCTGGCCGGCAGCACGCTGACCATGGACCAGGCGCTGCGCAACCTGGTGTCCATCGGCCTGCCGCTGGCGGACGCCTCGCACCGGCTGTCGCTCTATCCCGCAGACTACCTGGGCCTGGCCGATCGCGGCCGGCTCGCCGTCGGCGCCTGGGCCGACATCGTGACGATGGACGCGGATTTGAATTTGCAGCAAGTCTATGTAGAGGGAGAACAGATTGGCCTCGTTGATGCTTGAAGAAGCGCTGTACGCCGCCGAGGCGGTGGCCGCGCAACACATGTACGCCGATGAAGCGCTGGCCGCGCTGGGACGCGCGCTGGCGGTGGAACGCCCCAGCCTGGCGCTGACCGTGGCCCGCGGCAGTTCCGATCACGCCGCCAACTACTTCGCCTATCTGGCGATGCAGCGGCTGGGCGTGCCGGTGGTGTCCTTGCCGATGTCGCTAGTGACCCTGCACCGCGCGCCGCTGGCGGTGAAGGGCCAGCTGGCGGTGGCCCTGTCCCAGTCCGGTCAAAGCCCGGACCTGATCGACACCATGAAGGCGCTGGGCGCCGCCGGCGCGCGCACCGCGGCGCTGGTCAACAAGCATCAATCGCCGCTGGCCGCCGCCTGCGAATGGGTGGTGCCTCTGTGCGCCGGCGACGAAAAAAGCGTGGCCGCCACCAAGAGCTACATCACCTCGCTGTCCGCGGTGGCGCGCCTGGTCGCTCACTGGCAGGCGGACGACGCGCTGCTGGCCGCGTTGGCCAATCTGCCGCAGCGCCTGACCGAAGCCACGCGCCAGGACTGGACGGCGGCGGTGGACGTCTTGCGCGACGCCGAACGCATCATGGTGGTGGGCCGCGGTCTGGGCTTCGCCGTGGCGCTGGAAGCCGCGCTCAAATTCAAGGAAACCTGCGCGATCCAGGCCGAGGCCTTCTCCGGCGCCGAGATCAAGCACGGGCCGATGGCCTTGATCGACGACGGCTATCCGCTGCTGATCTTCGCGCCGCGCGGGCCGGAGCAACAGGGCCTGATCGATCTGGCCGAGGAGATGCGCGGCCGCGGCGCCAAGGTGCTGCTGGCGGCGCCGGAAAATATCGCCAGCCGCGACCTGACCCTGGCGCTGGCCGACGACGAGGCGCTGGATCCGCTGCTGGCGATCCAGAGCTTCTACCTGATGGCGGCGCGCTTGTCCGAGGCGCGCGGCCTGAACCCGGATCTGCCGCGCCACTTGTCCAAAGTGACCTGCACGCGCTGAGTCCGGTCCTGCTTGAAACCGCGCCCCGACCGTCTGCGCGAACGGGGCGCGCCGCGAACGGCGTCCAGCGGAAGCCGCGTCGGCCGCGGAGACACATCAGTCAGTAAGAATGGAGACGCCCCCCATGTCCGCTACGCTCGAACTCCTGGCCCCGTTTGACGGGCCGTCCGTGCCGCTGAGCCGCGCGCCCGATCCGGTCTTCGCCGGCTTGATGATGGGCGACGGCCTGGCGATCGAGCCGCTGTCCGGCACCCTGCTGGCGCCCTGTGACGGCGAGGTGGCGCAATTGGCGCGCACCGGCCACGCCTTGACGCTGCGAGCCGCCAACGGCGCGGAAGTGCTGATCCACTTCGGCATCGACACCGTCAAGCTGGAGGGCGAGGGCTTCAAGCCGCTGGTCAAGGCCGGCGACGCGGTGCGTCAGGGCCAGCCCCTGATCGAGGTGGATCTGGACGCGGTGGCGCGGCGCGCGCCGTCGCTGCTGACCATGGTGGTGATCGCCAATGGCGAGGCTTATGCGCTGGAAAGTCGGGGCGAGGGCTGGCAGCAGGCGGGCCGCAGCGTGTTTCTGACGCTGTCCGGCGGCGCGGCGGCCGACGAGGCCCCCAGCGCCGAGGGCGCGGAAAGCCGCGGTCAGGCCACGGTGCGTCACGCCGGCGGCCTGCACGCGCGGCCGGCGGCGCTGGTGCAGAACGCGGCGCGTCAATATCGCGCCAGCGTGCGGGTGGAGTTCAGAGGCCAGGCGGCCAACGCCCGCAGCGTGGTGGCCCTGATGGGCTTGGGCGTGGCCGAGGACGACGATGTGGCGGTGCTGGCGCAGGGCGAGGACGCGGCCGCCGCGGCCGCGGCGGTGATCGCCGCGCTGCAGACCCGCACCGAATCCGGCCACGGCGGGCCCGCGCCCTTGGCGAGCGCGCCGGCGCGCGCGTTGCCGGCCGGCTGGATAGGCGGCGTGTGCGCGGCGCCGGGCCTGGCCATCGGCCAGGTGGTGCGTCTCGACGCCTTCGAGCCGCAGGTGGCGGAGTTCGCGGTCAACGCCGACAGCGAGCGCGAGCAATTGCGCCGGGCGCTGGCCGAGGTGAGCGCCGGCATCGCCGCCGCCATCGACACAGCCTTGCGCCGCGGCCAGACCTCGCAAAGCGACATCTTCGCCGCCCATCTGGCGCTGGTGGACGATCCGGAATTGCGGGACGCGGCGGAACGGGACATCGCCGCCGGCCACAGCGCCGGCCACGCCTTCCGCCAGGCGGTGCGCGCGCAATGCCGCGTGCTGTCCGGCCTGGGCAGCCCCTTGCTGGCCGAACGGGTCGCGGATCTCAAAGACATTGAACGCCAAGTGCTGAAAGCCCTGCTGGGCGACGCCCAAAGCGAGCCCGAACTGTATCCGGCTTCCATTCTGGTGGCCGAAGACCTGGCGCCTTCCGAACTGACCCGGCTGCCGCGCGAGCGGGTGGCCGGCATCCTGTCCGCCGCCGGCGGCGCCACCGGCCACGTGGCCATCCTGGCGCGCGCGCTGGGCATCCCGGCCCTGGTGGCTTGCGGGCCTCAGGTGTTGCGGCTGGACGCCGGCAGCGAAGTTTTGCTGGATGCGAGCCAAGGCGGCTGTCATCCGGCGCCGGACGCCGCCCTGTTGGCCGCCGCCCGACAGGCGATGGCGGAACGAGAGAGCCGCCGCGCCGGTATGCGCGCGGACGCCGACGGCGCCGCGGTGACGCTGGACGGCGTGCGCGTCGAGGTGGCCGCCAATATCGCCAATGAAGAGGACGCGCGCGAAGCGGTGCGCCACGGCGCCGACAGCGTCGGCCTGCTGCGCACCGAGTTTCTGTTCATCGACCGTCAGGACGCGCCGGATCGCTACGAACAGGCCAACGCCTATCAGGCGGTGCTGGACGAATTACAGGGCCGCGTCGCCATCATCCGCACGCTGGACGTGGGCGGCGACAAGGAAGTGCCCTATCTGATCCTGCCGCCGGAGCCGAATCCGGCGCTGGGCCTGCGCGGCATCCGCACCGGCTTCGCCCATCCGGAGATGCTGGACGAGCAACTGCGCGCGTTGCTGATGCTGCGGCCCTTGTCCTTGCTGCGCATCCTGGTGCCGATGATCGCCGATGTCGGCGAACTGCGGCGCTTGCGCCAGCGCATCGACGCGCTGGCCGAGGAAGCGGGGCTGAGCGAGCGGCCGCAGCTGGGCGTGATGGTGGAAGTGCCCTCCGCCGCGCTGCTGGCCGACCAACTGGCCGCCGAGGCCGACTTCCTGTCCATCGGCACCAACGACCTGACGCAATACACGCTGGCGATGGATCGTTGCAACGCCTCGCTGGCCGCCAGCCTGGACGCGATGCACCCGGCGCTGCTGAGGCTGATCGAACGCACGGTGGCTGGCGCCAGCCAGCACGGTAAATGGGTGGGCGTATGCGGCGCCCTGGCCTCGGACCCGCTGGCCGCGCCGGTGCTGGTCGGCCTTGGCGTCGCCGAACTATCGGTCAGCCCCGGCCTGGTGCCGGAGATCAAGGCCAAGGTGAGGACGCTGGACCAGCAGGCTTGCCGCAAGCGCGCCGAGCAATTGCTGGCGCTGGATTCCGCCGCCGCGGTGCGCGCGCAGGCCGCCGAATGGTGGCCGGAAGATTGAATCGGCCCGGCGCGCAGGCGCGCGCGGGGCTTTTATGAAGTGGTTTTGAAGTCATCGCATGCCGCGGGGACACGCGGCAGCGAGCGGTACAGACACACAAGAAGGTAGCAGCCTGGAGCGCCATGCCCCCATCGGCGTCCATACACTGGGAGACGAGACGTGAGTACCTCTGACAATAAATTCGCTGGCATTCAGCAGCTGGGCCGCGCCCTGATGCTGCCGATCGCCGTTCTGCCCGTGGCGGGCTTGCTGCTGCGCCTGGGCCAGCCGGACCTGCTCAACATCAAGATGATGGCCCAGGCCGGCGACGCCATCTTCGGCAACCTGGCCCTGATTTTCGCCATCGGCGTGGCGGTGGGCTTCGCCAAGGACAACAACGGCACCTCCGGCCTGGCCGGCGCCATCGGCTATCTGGTGATCACCGCGGTGCTCAAGGTGATAGACGAGAAAATCAATATGGGGGTGCTGTCCGGCATCCTGTCCGGCCTGGTGGCCGGGGCGCTGTACAACCGCTACAAGGACATCAAGCTGCCCAGCTACCTGGCCTTCTTCGGCGGCAAGCGCTTCGTGCCCATCGTCACCGGCTTCTCCATGCTCTTGTTGGGCGCGGTGCTGGGCTATGTCTGGATGCCGGTGCAGACCGGCATCGACAGCGTCGGCCGCTGGTTGATTGGCGCCGGCGAGATAGGCGTCTTCGCCTACGGCGTGCTCAACCGCGTGCTCATCGTCACCGGCCTGCACCACATCCTCAACACCATTGTCTGGTTCCAGGTGGGCGATTTCGCCTCCGCCGCCGGCAAGGTGGTGCACGGCGACCTGACCCGCTTCTTCGCCGGCGACAAGACGGCCGGCATGTTCATGTCCGGCTTCTTCCCGGTGATGATGTTCGGCCTGCCGGCCGCCTGCCTGGCGATGTACCGCACCGCCAAGCCTGAGAACAAGCAAGCCGTCGGCGGCCTGCTGTTCTCGATGGCGCTGACCGCGATGCTGACCGGCGTCACCGAACCGGTGGAATTCGCCTTCATGTTCCTGGCTCCGGCGCTGTACGCCATCCACGCGGTGCTGACCGGCCTGGCCATGGCCTTGATGCACGCGCTCAACATCAAGTTGGGCTTCGGCTTCTCCGCCGGCTTGTTCGATTACTTGCTGAACTTCGGCCTGTCCACCAAGCCGCTGTTGCTGATCCCGGTGGGCATCGGCTACTTCGCGCTCTACTACGTGCTGTTCGTGTTCTTCATCAAGAAATTCGACCTGAAAACCCCGGGCCGCGAAGACGCGATGGTGGCCGTGGCGGCGGTGGCCGCCGGCAGCGACCGCGCGCGCGCCTTCATCGCCGCGCTGGGCGGCGCCGCCAACCTGAAGTCCGTGGACGCCTGCACCACCCGTCTGCGTCTGCAAGTGGCCAGCAACGACAAGGTGAGCGAAGCCGCACTCAAGGCGCTGGGTTCGCGCGGCCTGATCAAGCCGGCCGCCGGCAGCGTGCAAGTGGTGCTGGGACCGGAGGCGGACCTGATCGCCGACGAAATCCGCGTCGCGCTGGGCAACCCGGACGCCGAGGCGGCCGTCCAAGCGGCCGCGCCGGCGCAGGCCCTGGGCGAGGTGGTCGGCATAGACCGCGAACGCTGGCTGGCGGCGCTGGGCGGCGCGGCCAATGTGCTCAAGGTGGAAGCCGTGGCCGGCAGCCGGCTGCGGGTGGAAGTGGCCAACGCGGAGCTGGTGGACCAGGCCGCCCTGCAACAACTGGGCGCCAGCGGCGTCACCGCCTTCTCCGGCACGCTATTGCATATAGTATTGAATAGCGACGCGGGCGATTACGCCGCCGCATTGCAAGGCTGAGCGTCGTTTCCATGCGCCGCGCGTCGCGGGGCCTCGGACAGGCCTTGAGAACCGGGCGTCGCCCGGCGGAATTTGACGCACGGCAAGCTTGGGCGCAATTTCCGCACTGCCGATGTTGGTAATTCGCCCACTACTTATGTAGCGAGTTGATTACAAGCGGAATCAGGCGGACAGTGGTGGCGCAGGGCACGGGAAGATGACCTTGCGCCATTTCAACTTGGAGGATGCATCATGACGTTGCGAGTTGCTATCAATGGTTACGGCCGCATCGGCCGCATGATTGTGCGTGCATGGCAAGAGCGCTATGCCGATCAGGACATCGAGATTGTCGCCATCAACGATCTGGCCTCGCCGGAGCTGCATGAACACCTGACCCGTTACGACAGCGTGCACGGTCCGTTCGCCGCTTCCGTGGCGCTGGACGGCGATCACCTGGTGGTCAACGGCAAGAAGATCAAACTGCTGGCCATCCGCAACCCGGCTGAGCTGCCGTGGAAAGAATTGAACGTGGACGTGGTGATGGAATGCACCGGCTTGTTCACCACCCGCGAAAAAGCCGGCGCGCATCTGCAGGCCGGCGCCAAGAAAGTGCTGATCTCCGCTCCGGGCGGCGAAGGCGTGGACGCCACCGTGGTTTACGGCGTCAACCACCAGCAGCTGAGCAGCGCGATGACCATCGTCTCCAACGCCTCCTGCACCACCAACTGTCTGGCCCCCATGGTGCAGCCGCTGATCGACACCATCGGCATCGAGCGCGGCCTGATGACCACGGTGCACGCTTACACCAACGACCAAGTGCTGCTGGACACCGATCACAAAGACCTGCGCCGCGCCCGTTCCGCCGCCGTGTCCATGATCCCGACCAAGACCGGCGCCGCCGCCGCGGTGGGCCTGGTGCTGCCGCAATTGAAGGGCAAGCTGGACGGCTTCGCCGTGCGCGTGCCGGTGAGCAATGTCTCGCTGGTGGACCTGACCTTCACCGCCGGCCGCGATACCAGCAAGGAAGAAGTGAACCAGCTGATCAGCGACGCCGCCAAAGGCCCGCTCAAGGGCGTGCTGGGCGTCAACACCTTGCCGCTGGTGTCCTGCGACTTCCTGCACAACCCGGCGTCCAGCACCTTCGACGCCACGCTGACCCGCGTCATCGGCGGCCGCGAAGTCAAAGTGCTGGCCTGGTACGACAATGAATGGGGCTTCTCCAACCGCATGATCGATACCGCGGTGGCCTGGCAGGCCGCCAAGTAAGCGCCCAGCGGGGTTCCGGCTCAAGAAACGGACAGGCTTGCCTGTCCGTTTTTCATGGCGCGGCGCCAGGAGCGGGCGCTTGGGACGGCGCCGGTTTATTCATCCTGCTGCAGATCCGGCAGCCGCGGCGGCACCGGCACCTCGATCACGATCGAGGTCTTGGTGTCGCCAAACTGCATCAGCCGCGCGATCAAGGCCTGCAGCGTGGGCATATTGTCCACCACCACTTTCATCATCAGTCCGCTGGTGCCGGTCACCGACATGCATTCGATGATCTCCGGCATGGTGCGGATTTCCTCTATCACCGCGAAGTACTCCAGATGCTTGACCGTCAGCTCTATCATGCAGCAGATGGGCATGCCCACCTTGTTGGGATCGATGGTGGCGCGGTAGCCGGTGATCACGCCTCCGCGCTCCAGTTTGCTCACCCGGTCCGCCACCGCCGGCGGCGACAGATTCACCCGCCGGGCCAGTTCCGCGAAGCTGATTCGGGCGTTTTCGTGCAGTGCGGCGATGATTTTTCTATCAAATTTATCCATTCTTCGATTATAAGGAAATATGACGAAACAAACTTATAAAAAAAGGCGTAATGGCTGAAAATCCAATCATCCATCTGATCAAAACGCCTGTTTGCTACGTAAAATGCTGGCCGTATCAGGGTTGGCCGCACTGTCCCGCGGCCCGCCTGTCCAGATCCGTTGCGGATGAGAATTGTCCCAAAACGCTCTCATTTGAAACTGTCCTGGTGATCTCTTTGTCCCTGGTCTCTAGTCAGATCAAATCTGTATTGACGACGACCATTCCGGGCCTGTTCACAGCAACAGGCCCGTTTTTTTTGGCTTGCTGAGGCGTCTACGGCTGGCGCGTTAAAATAATCTGCGCCAAAGTGGGAAAGTTTGACGAAATGTCATATTTTTGTAATCACCCGTTTTTATCCTTGCCACACACTCAAACGGGAATGGATCAACCATGCCAGCCAATATCTTGCTTGTTGAAGACGAACCGGCAATCCAGGAGCTGATTGCCTTCAACCTGGCGCAGGCCGGCCACCATGTGCTGCGGGCCAGCACCGCCGAAGCGGCGCTGACGCTGGTGCGCAACGCGCTGCCTGACCTGGTGCTGCTGGACTGGATGCTGCCGGGCGCCAGCGGCGTGGACATCGCCAAGCGCCTGCGCGCCGACGAGCGCACCCGCCACGTGCCCATCATCATGCTGACCGCGCGCTCGGACGAGCAGGACAAGATCACCGGCCTGGAAACCGGCGCCGACGACTACATCACCAAGCCCTTCTCGCCGCGCGAGCTGCTGGCGCGCATCAAGGCGGTGTTGCGCCGCCGCGCGCCGCAGATGACCGACGACGCGGTGGATGTGCAAGGCCTGCGGCTGGACCCGGTCACCCACCGCGTCACCGGCAACGGCGGCGTCATCGATCTGGGCCCCACCGAATTCCGCCTGCTGCACTTCTTCATGACCCACCCCGAGCGCGTGCATTCGCGCTCCCAACTGCTGGACCAGGTGTGGGGCGACCATGTGTTCGTGGAAGAGCGCACCGTGGACGTGCATATCCGCCGGCTGCGCAGCGCGCTGGAGGGCACCGGGCACGACACGCTGATCCAGACCGTGCGCGGCACCGGTTATCGCTTTTCCACCCAGCAGTGAGGCCTGATGCCTGAATTTCTGAAACGCACGCTGGCCTCGCTGCTGGCGACCGCCGTCATCGGCCTCGGCTTCTGGCTGGGCTCGTCGGCGGAAGACGGACTGATCGCGGTGGCCATCTGCCTGGGCGGCTGGCTGGCCTTCAATCTCTACCATGTGGCGCTGCTGTTGCGTTGGCTGCAACGGCCGACTCCGGAGCGGGTGCCTGACGGTTTCGGCGTCTGGCACACCATTTTCATGACGCTGTACCGTACCACCCGCACCCAGAGCCAGAGCCAGAAAAAGCTCACCCACGCGCTGGAGCGTTTCATCAACGCCGGCGAGGCGATGCCGGACGGGGTGGTGGTGCTGGACGAGCACGACCGCATCGAATGGATCAATCCGATGGCGGTGGAGCATCTGGGGTTGGACCGCAAACGCGATGTCGGCAACCAGATTCTCAATCTGATCCGCCAACCGGCCTTTCACGCCTATATGAACGAGGCGCGCTTCAGCCAGCCGCTGGTGCTCAACTTCGTGCAGCCGCGCGAACTGGTGATCTCCTTGCAGATGGTGCCCTTCGACTCCACCCGCAAGCTGCTGCTGACCCGCGACATCACCCAGTTGGAGAGGGTGCAGACCGTGCACAAGGATTTCGTCGCCAACGTCTCGCACGAGCTGCGCACGCCGCTGACCGTGGTGGGCGGCTTTCTGGAGACGCTGGGAGACATGCCGCAGGTGGACGACGCCACCTTCCGCCAGTTTCTGCCGATGATGATGGAGCAGTCGCGGCGCATGCAAAGCCTGGTCGAGGACTTGCTGACCCTGTCCAAGCTGGAGAACAGCCCCAAGGCGACGGTGTCGGAGCGGGTGGACATGCAGGACATGCTGGACACGCTGATGGTGGAGGCCGAGGGCCTGTCCCACGGCCGCCATCAGGTCAAGCTGGACCGGCACAGCGACGCCTGGCTGTGGGGCAGCCAGCAGGAGCTGCACTCGGCCTTCGGCAACCTGGTGTCCAACGCGGTGCGCTACACGCCGGAGGGCGGCTGCATCACCCTCAGCTGGAAAGAGGAGGGCGAGCAGCTGCGCTTCTCCGTCAGCGACACCGGCATCGGCATCCCGCGCGAGCATATCCCGCGCCTGACCGAGCGTTTCTACCGGGTGGACCGCGGCCGTTCGCGCGGCAGCGGCGGCACCGGCCTGGGGCTCGCCATCGTCAAGCACGTGCTGGCGCGTCATCATGCCCGGCTGGAGATCAGAAGCGAGCCGGACAAGGGCAGCGTGTTCTCCGCGGTGTTCCCGCGCGACCGCCGCAGCGGCTCGCAAGCGGCCTGAGCGCCGCGCCGCGGGGCCGCATGCGGCGTATTCTTGCAAGCTTGGGTCGGCGCTCTTGGCGCGCCGCTCCAAGCGGGTTAGGATGTCCGTTTTAGCCCGCCGATTTTAGAACCTGTTCAAAGTCTGCTGCGCTTCGGCGATACGGCGTTAGAAACCCGCTTCGAAATGCTCATGTACCGTATGTGCATTCCGCTTCCTCGGCTGTTTTCGTCTTGTCTCGCCCTTGTGCGCGAGACTCTGAACAGGCTCTATGGCGTGGTAGCCACCGGCCGGCTCGGCGACGCCGGGTCCGCCCTGACTTTATTCTGGATCGTTCCACCATGAATCGACTGCAATCCATCCGCCCCTTCGGCCAGCGCATCTGGCTGGACAATCTGTCCCGCGAACTGATCGCCTCCGGCGAACTGGCGCGCCTGCTGGCCGACGACGGCATTGCCGGCGTGACCTCCAATCCGGCGATCTTCTACAAGGCGATCAGCGGCGACGCCAGCTACCAGGCCGACCTGGCCCGCCTGAAAGCGGACGCCGGCCTGTCGGCCGAGGCGCGTTACGAAGCGCTGGTGGTGCCGGACATCCAGGCCGCCTGCGATCTGCTGCGCGGCCAGTACGACGCCAGCCAGGGCAACGACGGCTATGTCAGCCTGGAAGTGTCGCCGGAGCTGTCCAACGACGAGGCCGGCACCCTGGCCGCGGCGCGCCGCCTGTGGGCGGAAATCGCCCGCCCCAACGCCATGATCAAGATCCCGGCCACCGCCGCCGGTATCCGCGCGTTTCAGGCGCTGACCCGCGAAGGCGTCAACGTCAACATCACCCTGCTGTTCTCGCTGCCGCAAGTGGAAGCGGTGTGGGACGCCTACATCGCCGGCCTGTCCGCCCGTCACGCCGACGGCAAGGATGTGTCCGGAATCAAGGCGGTGGCCAGCTTCTTCCTGTCCCGCGTCGACAGCCTGCTGGATCCGCAAGTGGGCGCGGCCCATCAGGGCAAGGTGGCCATCGCGCTGTCCAAGGCCGCTTACGCCCGCTACCGCGAACGTTTCCACGGCGCCGAGTTCGCCGCGCTGAAAGCCGCCGGCGCGCGTCCGCAATATCTGCTGTGGGCGTCGACCGGCACCAAGAACGCCGCTTACTCCGACGTGCTCTACGTGGAAAGCCTGATCGGCGACGAAACCGTCAACACCGTGCCGGACGGCACGCTGGCGGCCTTCCGCGATCACGGCCAGGCCGCGTTGACGCTGCCGGAAGGCATGGACGACGCGCAAACCCTGTTGCACGCGGTGGGGGCGTCCGGCGTGGATCTGGCCGCCGCCGGCGAGAAGCTGCAGCAGGACGGCTTGAAGCTGTTCGAAGACGCGTTCGAGCAGCTGCTGAAGCTGACCGCCTGAGAGTGTAAACCAGCTCTGAGAACGTGTTTACGATCTCGCGAGCTAAGGTGAGACAAGGCGAAAACAGCTGAGAAAGCGGAGTGTACACACGGTACATGAGCATTTCGAAGGGGTTTTCAACGCTGTATCGCCGACGCGCAGCAGATCGTAAACAGGTTTTGAGTGCGGAAAGATAAAAAGGCTGACCAGCGCGGTCAGCCTTTTTTGCGCGTGCGGCCTGGAGCGGCCGTCGTTCAGGCGGCCTGCTGCGTCCGGCGCGCCGCCATGCGCTGCCCGGCGGCGCTCATTTCCTCGGCGCTGATGGCGGAGGCGGCGGTGGGGAACAGCCAGCTTTCCTCGGCGGCGGCGTGTTCGCGGTACTGGCGGGCGAACTCCTCCAGCTCGTTGCGGCTGATACTGTGGATCTTGCCGTCGCGCAGCGCCAGCAGATCGTCGCGGATCGCGTTCCAGCAGGAATGCAGATAGCCGTGTTCGGCGCTCAGTTGCTCCAGCCGCGAGGCGGCGGTGGGCACCCGCGCCAGAATCAGCGGGAACAGCTCGTCCTCCTCGTCGCTGTGATGGGCGGGGCCGGCCAGATCGAAGTAGCGGACCACGCCGTCTATCGTATTGCGGGCGGCCTCGTTGACGCCGTGTTGCTCGATGTAGGCGGGCAGTTGATCCAATTGCTCGCAGAAGCGGCGAATCTTGTCGTGACAGGCTTGCAGCATTTCCAGCGGCTGTTCGAAGCTGGGCGCGGCGGCGTTGCTCAGAGAGTCCAGCGTCAGCATGGGCGTTCTCCTGTGATGGGTGACGGCCTGCATTCTGCGGCATGGAACGGGCCGCGGCCATGATTCGGCTCAAGCAAGGCGAGCCTTCCGCCGGGCGGGAGCGGTAGAATGCAGGATGAAGGCTTGTCCGCCCCGGTTGTTCTTGATACCGCGTAGGGCCTCAGAAAACAAGTGCGATATTGGACTGTTCCAGTTACCGGATTGTTGCATCGGTTACGCGCGCAGGGAGAGTGAATGCAAGCCCCGTTTGAAGTGAAAAGCCTGGATTTGAGGGACGCCGCGCTGGCCGCGCGCGCCTTGGATCTGCAATTGGCCGCCCACCGCCTGGAGGCGGAGTGGCTGTCCTATCCGCACCTGCCCGTGCTGTGGGCCGATCTGGCCGCGGCGCGGGCCTGCGCCGACGCGGTCTGGGGCGCGTTCGAGGGCGAGAGCCTGCGCGGTCTGCTGGTGGCCTCGCGCCGCGAGGACGGCGGTCTGCATATCGAAAGAGTGGTGGTGGATCCGCAACAGCTGCGCGCCGGCTGGGGCTATCGCCTGCTGAACCGGGCGCTGGTGGGCGAGGGCGAGGTCAGCGTGGACACCGCCGAGGTCAATATCGCCGCGTTGTCCTTGTACCGCAAGGCCGGTTTCGTCGCCGAGCAGCGCTGGTCCACGCCGGACGGCTTGATGTTGTGGCGTTTGAATTATCAGCCGGCCCCGCCGCCTGCTTTGCAATTATTGGAAGACGGCTGGCTGGACGGCGCGCGCCGGCTGCCCTCGCCCAATCACGATGAACGCGGCGAGGGTATGGCGCCGGAACTGCTGGTGATCCACAACATCAGCCTGCCGCCGTATCGCTACGGCGGCTTGGGCGTGGAACAGCTGTTCCAGAACCGGCTGAATCCTGACGAGCATCCGTTCTACGCCGAAATCCAGCATCTGCGGGTGTCGTCCCATTTCTTCATTCGTCGGTCCGGCGAGCTGCAGCAGTTCGTGCCGGTGACGCGGCGCGCCTGGCATGCCGGCATGTCCAGCTGGCGGGGGCGTGAGCGCTGCAACGATTTTTCCATCGGCGTGGAGTTGGAAGGCTGCGATTTCGAGCCGTTCAGCGAGGCGCAATACCGGACGCTGCAAGCGCTGGCGCGGGCATTGCGGAGCAAGCTGCCGCTTAGCGCCGTCATCGGCCACGAGCACATCGCGCCGGGGCGCAAGACCGATCCCGGCCCGTTCTTCGATTGGGCGCGGGCGGAGGCGGACAGCGGCCTGCAACGCTAGAGTCAGGCGCGAAAAAGCCGGACAGGCAGGGCCGGTCCGGCTTGGGAGCGGGGCGGGAGGGCTTACAGCTCGACTTGTGCGCCCAGCTCCACCACCCGGTTGGTCGGCACCTGGAAGAAGTCGGTGGCGCGCATCGCGTTTTTGCTCATCCACACGAACAGCTTTTCGCGCAGGCGCGACATGCCCGGACGCTCGGTGGACACGATGGTTTCCCGCGACAGGAAGAAGGACGTGTCCATCAGCTCGAAGGCCAGGCCCTGGGCGGTGCAGTCTTCCAGCACCTGCAGCACGTTCGGGTCTTCCTTGAAGCCGTAGCGGGCCACCACGCGCCAGAACGAAGCCGACATCTGCACGATCTCCAGTCTGTCCTCTTCCGCCACATAGGGCACGTCTTCGGTGCGCACCGTCATCAACACCACCCGCTCGTGCAGCACCTTGTTGTGCTTGAGATTGTGCAGCAGCGCGTGCGGTACGCCGTGCAAGGTGCTGGTCAGGAACACCGCGGTGCCTTGCACCCGCGTCGGCGGATAGGCTTCCAGGTTCTCGATGAAGCTGTCCAGCGGCAGCGCCTGGTCGCGCAGGCGCGTGAACAGCAGCTCGCGGCCCTGCTTCCAGGTGCTCATCAGGGTGAAGATCACCATGCCCAGCACCAGCGGCAGCCAGCCGCCGTCGGCCACTTTATGGATGTTGGCGCTGAAGAAGCCCAGGTCTATGGTGGCGAACATCAGGGTGACGCCCAGCGCCAGCGGCAGCGGCCAGCGCCAGTTGACCCGGGCCACCACGAAGAACAGGCAGGTGGTGATCAGCATGGTGCCGGTGACGGCGATGCCGTAGGCGGCGGCCAGGCTGGACGAAGTCTTGAAGGTCAGCACCACCACCATCACCGCGATCAGCAGCGCCCAGTTGATGAAGGGCATATAGATCTGGCCGATCTCTTTTTCCGAGGTGTGCTGCACTTCCAGCCGCGGGCAGTAACCTAGCTGGATGGCCTGGCGGGTCAGCGAGTAGGCGCCGGAAATCACCGCCTGCGACGCGATCACCGTGGCCAGCGTCGCCATCACGATCAGCGGCAGCAGCGCCCAGTCCGGCGCCAGCAGGAAGAAGGGATTCTTGATCGCCGCCGGGTTTTGCATCAGCAGCGCGCCCTGGCCGAAATAATTCAGCGCCAGGCCGGGCAGCACCAGGCTGAACCAGGCGCGGCGGATCGGCGAGCTGCCGAAATGGCCCATGTCGGCGTACAGCGCCTCGGCGCCGGTCAGCGCCAGCACCACCGAGCCCAGGGTCAGGAAGGAGCCCCAGCCGTTGTGGCCGATGAAGTGCAGCGCGTGGTAGGGATTGAGCGCCTGCAGCACTTGCGGCGCTTGCACGATCTGGTGCAAGCCGAGCAGACCCAGCACAGAGAACCAGACCAGCATGATGGGGCCGAACAGCAGGCCGACGCTGGCGGTGCCGAAGCGTTGCAGCAGGAACAGGCCGGTCAGCACGCCGATGGCCATCGGCAGCACATAGCTTTCCATCGCCGGGGAAATCAGCTCCATGCCCTCGGCGGCGGACAAGACCGACACCGCCGGGGTGATGATGGCGTCGCCGTAGAACAGCGCCGCGCCGAACAAGCCCAGCAGCACGATCTTCCAGCGCGCGGCGTGAGTGGTGTAATGCCGGGCCAGCGCCATCAGCGCCATGATGCCGCCTTCGCCGCGGTTGTCGGCGCGCAGCACGAAAGCCACGTACTTGATGGAAACCACGAAAATCAGCGACCAGAAGATCAGCGACAAGATGCCGAAGATGTTTTCCGGGGTGGTGGGGATGCCCTGGCCGGTGAAGCATTCGCGCAGGGTATACAGCGGGCTGGTGCCGATGTCGCCGTATACCACGCCCAAGGCGGCCAGGGTCAGGCCAGCCATGGCCTGTTTGTTGTGATCCTGCATAAGCATCCAATGGAATTGTTCGTCACCGTATATTGCTGCACAGCAATATCGGTGGTTCTTGAGCGCGCAGATTACTCCAGAGGTCTGGGTAAGCCAAGCAAAGGCCGCGCAAGAGCCGAGATGTGTTCTCGTAAAACGACAGAGTCCGGGCTGTCTGCTTGCGCGGCGGCCGCATCTGGGGTAGCCGGCGGGGGGCGGGACACGCATCTTTATAGCGCAAATCGGCGATGCCGGCGCAAGGCTTGGCCGCGAGGCGCGGCAAACGCTACAATCAAGCCCTCAATTACACCGTATTGCCAAGGACGCATCATGCGCGCATCGCAGTTTTTCATTTCCACCCTGAAGGAAGCCCCCGCCGACGCCGACATCGCCAGCCAGAAACTGATGATGCGCGCCGGCTTCATCCGCAAAGTGGCCGCCGGCATTTACTCCTGGATGCCGATGGGCCTGCGCAGCGTGCGCAAGGTGGAAAACATCGTGCGCGAAGAGATGAATCGCGCCGGCGCAATCGAAGTCAGCCTGCCGGTGGTGCAACCGGCCGGCTTGTGGCAGGAAACCGGCCGCTGGGACAAGATGGGCGAGGAGTTGCTGCGCTTCAAGGACCGCCATGAGCGCGATTTCGCCTTGCAGCCCACCGCCGAGGAGCTGATCACCGACATCGCCCGCAACGAGCTGCGCAGCTACCGCGCGCTGCCGAAGAACTTCTTCCAGATCCAGACCAAGTTCCGCGACGAGCGCCGTCCGCGCTTCGGCGTGATGCGCGGCCGCGAGTTCACCATGAAGGACGCCTACTCCTTCGACCGCAGCGCCGACGCCGCTGGCGTCAGCTATGACAATATGTACGCCGCCTACTGCCGCATCTTCGACCGCCTGGGTCTGAGCTACCGCGCCGTCGCCGCAGATACTGGCGCGATCGGCGGCGACCGCTCGCATGAATTCCAGGTGATCGCCGACACCGGCGAGGACGCCATCGTCTACTGCCCGGGTTCCGACTACGCCGCCAACATCGAACTGGCCGAAGCCGTGGCCCCGGCCGGCGAACGCGCGGCCGCCGGCGCGGCCATGGCCAAGGTGCACACGCCCAAGGTCAAGACCATCGCCGATCTGGTGGGCTTCCTGAACGTGGACGTCAAGCAGACCGTCAAGGCGGTGGTGGTGGACGGCGACGAAGATCAGCCGGTGCTGTTGCTGGTGCGCGGCGACCACGAGCTGAACGAAGTCAAGGCGGAGAAGATCGCCGGCATCAAGAAGCCGCTGACTTTCGCCTCGCCGGCCGCGATCAAGGCTGCCTTCGGCGCCAATCCCGGCTCGCTGGGCCCGGTGGGCTTCAAGGGCCGCGTCATCGCCGACCGCACCGTCGCCAAGATGGCCGACATGATTACCGGCGCCAACGAGGACGATCAGCACTACACCGGCGTCAACTTCGGCCGCGATTGCGCGGAGCCGGAAGTGATGGACATCCGCAATGTGGTGGCCGGCGACGCCTCGCCGGACGGCAAGGGCGAGCTGGCGATCCAGCGCGGCATTGAAGTGGGCCATGTGTTCTATCTGGGCACCAAGTACTCGGAAGCGATGAACGCCACCTTCCTGGACGAGGACGGCAAGCCCAAGCCGTTCGAGATGGGCTGCTACGGCATCGGCGTCACCCGCATTCTGGGCGCGGCGATCGAGCAGAACTTCGACGACAAAGGCATGATCTGGCCGGACGCCATCGCGCCGTTCGCCCTGGTGATCTGCCCGGTGGGCTATGACCGTTCCGCCGAGGTGAAGGCCGCCGCCGACGCCTTGTACCAAGGCCTGCTGGCCAAGGGCGTGGACGTGATCCTGGACGACCGCGGCGAGCGCCCGGGCGCGATGTTCGCCGATTGGGAACTGATCGGCGCGCCGCATCGGGTCACCATCGGCGACCGCGGCCTGAAGGAAGGCAAGGTCGAGTACCAGCACCGTCGCGACGCGGAGGCCAGCGCGCTGGCCGCCGATGCTATGCTGGAACAAGTGCTAGCCAAACTGGGGCTGTGACCGTCTTATGATCCGATCCGGCATCGTCGTATTGTTGGCCGCGCTGGCAGCGATGCCGGCGTGGGCCGGCGCGCAGAAGGAAGAGGCGCTGGCCGCCAACGTCGCTTCCACCATGCGCCGTTCGGTGTCGGACGCCAATGCGCCGCGGCTGGTGTTCGACGACCAGCGCGAGGCTGACGCCTGGCTGGGAGAGATGTCCAGCCGGCTGGCCAAGCGGATTCCGGATAAATGGACGCGCGAGCGTCTGCTCACCGCCATCCATTACGAGGCCACCCGCGCCGGCCTGGACCCGCAGCTGGTGCTGGGCCTGATCCAGGTGGAAAGCGGCTTCAACAAGTACGCGATCTCCGGCGCCGGCGCGCGCGGGCTGATGCAGGTGATGCCGTTCTGGGTGCGCAGCATAGGCAATGCGCAGCACAATCTGTTCGACCTCACCACCAATCTGCGCTACGGCTGCACCATTCTGCGTTACTACCTGGATATCGAGCGCGGCAATCTGTTCCGCGCGCTGGGCCGCTACAACGGCAGCCTGGGCCGCGCCGAGTATCCCAATCTGGTGATGGGGGCCTGGAAAGGCCGCTGGCACTGGGTGGCGCCGCTGCCGGTGAAAACGGCGGCGGCGGGCGCCGCGCCGCCGCTGCTGCGCTGAAGCGCGGATGCAAAAAAAACCGGCTCTGGAATCCAGGCCGGTTTTTTTGTCCGCTCAGCGCGGCAGGCTACAGGAGGGCGCGCGCATTTCAATCCTCCTGGGTTTGCAGCATCTTTTTCAGCAAGCGCGCCAGCGTGGCGCGTTCTTCCGCGTCCAGCATCTCGATCAACTCGGCCTCGGCCGACAGATGGTTGCCGACGGCGTCCTCGATCACCTCGAAGCCCTTGGGCGTCAGCGTCACGATCACGCCGCGGCGGTCGCCCGGGTCCGGCGAGCGGGTCACCAGGCCGGCTTCTTCCAGACGATTGATGCGGTTGGTCAGCGCGCCGGAGGAAATCAGCACCATGCCTTGCAGTTGATTGGGGGACAGCTGGAACGGCTCGCCGCCGCGGCGCAGCGCGGCCAACACGTCGAATTCGCCGACATTCAGATTGTGGCGCGCCAAATCGTGCAGTACGCGGCGGGTGACGAAGTACTCCATTCGCACAATGCGGCCGACCACTTCGGTGGAGGACGGGTCCAAGTCCGGGCGAACCTCGCGCCACAGGGCCACGATACGGTCAATCTGGTCTGGTGCTTGTTGCATCACTGACGGTTCCTGATGTGTGGGTGACAACTGGATGACTACCGGGCGCAGAGATTAGCACGGCTTGAAGTTAGTTTATCTTCACGTGAAAGAATAGTCTTCAGTCATCACCCGCACCAGCGGGAAGCGCGCTTACTGACGCATGCTGACCGCCAGCCGGTTGAAGGCGTTCATCAGGGCGATGGCGAAGCTCAGGTCCGCCACTTCTTCCGGGCTGAAGTGTTCCTGCAAGGGCAGATAGTGCTGGTCCGGCGCCTGGGTGACGGCGATGTCGGTCAGCGATTCCGCCCATTCCAGCGCCGCGCGTTCGCGGGCGCTGTACAACTCGCTGACGCGCCAGCCGGCCAGAGAATCGATGCGTTCATTGCTTTCCCCCCGGGCGCGCAGGGCCGACGCGTGCATTTTCAGGCAGAAGGCGCAGCCGTTGATCTGGGATACGCGCAGGTAAACCAGCTCGATCAAGGGCAGGCCCAGGCTGCTGTGCTGCAGGCTGGCTTTGACGCTGGCCAGCCCTTGGTAGGCGGCGGGGGACAGTTGGGTGTAGGGCAGGCGCAGAGACATGGCAATTCCTTTCAAGAGAGAGAGTCGCAGCGGCGAGCTGCAAGGCCAGTCTAGGCAAAAATCATTTATGTAAATAGACTTAAAATATCGAATTCAAATTCCAAAAATGAAAATCATGCTGGATGATCTGCAGTTGTTCGTGAGCATTGTCGACGCCGGCAGCCTGAATGCCGCCGCCCGGCGGCTGGGCGTGCCCACCGCCACCCTGTCGCGGCGCTTGCAGGCGCTGGAGCGGGAGTTGGGCTGTCGCCTGCTGCACCGCAGCGCGCGGCGGATGGAGCTGACGGCGGAAGGGGGGCAGTACTACGAGCAATGCCGGCCCTTGCTGCAATCGCTGAGCCAGACCGCCGCGTCGCTGGCCGATTCGCTGCACCAGGTCAAGGGCGTGCTGCGGGTGCTGTCGCCGCTGAGCCTGGGCAACGACGTCCTGGTGCCGGTGTGGCGGCGGATGCTCAGAGACTATCCGGACTTGCGCTTGGAGCTGCATCTGAACAACGCCATCGACGACCTGCTCAGCGGCATGGCGGACCTGGCCTTGCGGGTAGGGGAGCAGCCGGACTCCAGCTTGAACCAAAGGCGGCTGGGCTGGGTGCGCACTTTGCTGGTGGCCGCGCCGGCCTATCTGGCGGCGCAAGGCGAGCCGCGGACGCCGGAGGCGCTGGCGCGTCACGCCTTGTTGGTGGCGGAGCCGTTCGAGCGCTGGCATTTGCGGCGCCGGGGCGACGGCGCGGAATGGGAGTTGCCGCCGCCGCGGCTGCGGGTCAACGATATGCTGCTGCCGCGCCGCTTGGCCGAGGCCGGCGTCGGCATTGCCGTCTGCCCTCACAGCCTGTGCCACCGTCAGCTGGCGGAAGGCGGCTTGCGGCAGGTCTTGGCCGGCTGGGAAATGCCGGCGCAGCCGGTGTACGCGGTATGGCCGCAACGGCGTTATCCGCCGGCGCGGGTGCGGGTCTTGCTGGACGTTCTGGCGGAGTTCGCCGAGACGGAGCCTTTGCTGGCGCGGGCTTAGTCAGCCCGGCGTGGGCTCGCCGCGCCGCTTCTTGCCCGGATGCGGCGGCTTGGGCAGCACGATCTGCCGGGTGCCGGCCAGTCTGTCGTGCAGGAAGAGTTTGTCGCGGTCGTAGAACTTGGCCAGGAAGGGCACCAGGCACCAGCTCAGCGCCAGCCACAGCGCCTGCGGCTGGTGGCCGTAGGCATTGGCCCAGCCGAGGTAGGACACCGCCGGCATGCCGACGAACAAGGTCAGGCCGATCAGGTAGCGCGCCGCCGCCTGCTTCCAGACAATGCCGCCGCCGCGGGCGTTGACCAGCTTGATGCGCCAGGTCTTCATCGCCACGGTCTGGCCGCTGCGCACCCAGCAATAGCCGAAGTAGCCGAACAGCGCGACGGCGAGCACGCCTTTCAGCAGGGCCTTGAACAGCGGCCCCTGGCCGATCAGCGTTTGCAACGGCGTCAGCGCCGCGGTGACGGTGAGCAAGAGCGCGGCGACCAGCAGCAATTCGTAGAACAGGCTGGCCAGGCTGCGTTTCAGTGTCGGAGGAGTCAGGGCGGGGGCGTCAGCGGGAGGCATCTTGGGCTTTATGTTGTTGTTGCAGGCGCTGGATGGCCTGCCGGCGTTGTTCGGGCGGCATCTGCTGCAAGGCTTTCCAGTTGGCGCGGATTTCGTCGCGCTGCTGCTGGCTCAGTTCGGACCAGGCTTTCAGCTTCTGTTGCACGCGCTGGCGTTGGGCCTCCGGCAGCTGTTGGAAGGACGGCACGATGGCCAGCAGATTCTGCTTTTTATACGGCGCGTAGCGGTCCCATTCCGTGGCCAGCGGCGCCAGCACCTGTTGCTGTTCCGCGCTCAACTGCGCCCAGCTGGGGTTGGCCGGCGGGCTGGCCTTGACCGCCGGCGTCAGCAGCCCGCTCAGGCACAGGGCAAGCAGCAGGCGGCGGCCGCTATTCATGCAGGCCTCGGCTGAAATGCGGTTCCAGCAAGGCTTCGAAGGGCAGATCCTGCGCCAGCAGCGCGGCGTCCACCGCTTCTTCCTCCAGCAGCAGGTCTTCGGCCAGCATCATGCCGGCGCCGGTCAACAGCGCGAAGCCCAAGGCCAGGCCGCCGCGGCGGAGCGACAACACATGGCGTTGAGCCCACAGGCCCAGCCGCTCGCGCGGGGGCGCGGCGCCGGGGGAATGGGCGTCGAAGCGGCTCAGCGCGCGTTCGCGCGCCTGGCGCAGCTTGCGTTCCAGCGCGGGGTCGAGATCGTCGCTGGCGTGGTCCAGCACGCGGGACACATGGCCGGGCAGGGGATTGGAAGGTTTCATAGCGTCACTCCCTTTTGCGCGAGGATGGCGGCCAGCGTGTGATTGGCGCGCGAGCAATGCGTTTTCACGCTGCCTTCCGAGCAGCCCATCACGCGCGCGGTGGCGGCGACATCCAGACCCTCCCAATAACGCAGCAAAAAGGCCTCGCGTTGACGGGCGGGCAGCAACTGCAGCGAGGCCTCGATCAACACGGCGGTTTCCTTGCGCGCGCACCACAGCTCGGGGTTGCTGTGCGCCTCGTCAGCGGCCACGTCCAGCACTTCCAGCGGGTCCGGGCCCTCCTCCTCCTCGCGGGCGGGGATCAGCGAGGACAGCAGCGTGCTGACGAAACGGCGCGCCTTGCTGCGGCGGTAGAAATCGCGGATGGTGTTTTGCAGGATGCGCTGGAAGATCAGCGGCAGTTCCGCCGCCGGGGCGTGCGGATAGCGATCCGCCAGTTTCATCATCGAGTCCTGCACGATATCCAATGCGCTGTCTTCGTTCTGGACCGCATACCACGCCTGCTTGAAAGCGCGTTTCTCCGCCGACTCCAGGAAGTCGGCCATTTCCTCGCGGCTAGCCATCGGATGAGAGTTTGAGTTGATGCCAACAGAAGATGGTAGCAGAGCGCCGCCGATTCGGCCAAGCCTGATTTTTTTCCTGAATTTACCGAGGCTTAGACGCATATTGCACCTGCACAAAAGCACTTGACCGGTTTCAAAGCAATACGCTAAGGTCGTCCGATACGGGATGAAACTAACGCAAAGACAAGAGGCGATATGCAGATATCGGGCGCGGAAGCGGTTGTCCGCTGCCTGCAGGAAGAAGGTGTCGAATTTGTTTTCGGCTACCCCGGCGGCGCGGTGCTGGAAATCTACGATGCCATTTTCCGGCAGGACAAATTCAAACATGTGCTGGTCAGGCATGAGCAGGCGGCGGTGCATGCCGCCGATGCCTACTCCCGTTCCAGCGACAAGGTGGGCGTGGCCCTGGTCACCTCCGGCCCCGGCGCGACCAATGCCGTGACCGGCATTGCCACCGCCTATATGGACTCCATCCCCATGGTGGTGCTGTCCGGCCAGGTGCCGTCTCCGGCCATCGGCCTGGACGCCTTCCAGGAAGTGGACATGGTGGGCATCACCCGCCCGTGCGTGAAGCACAACTTCCTGGTCAAGGACGTCAATGAAATAGCCGCCACCATCAAAAAGGCGTTCTACATCGCCAAGACCGGTCGTCCCGGTCCGGTGGTGGTTGACATCCCCAAGGACATCACCCAGCAGCGCACGGAATTCCAATACCCGGAAAGCGTGCATATCCGCTCCTACGTGCCGGCTACCCGCGGGCACCCGGGGCAGATCAAGAAAGCGGTGAACCTGCTGTTGGAAGCCAAGCGCCCCTTTATTTACGTGGGCGGCGGCGCGGTGCAGGGCAATGCCGCCGGCGAAGTGACCGAACTGGTCAAATCGCTGGGCCTGCCGTGTACCAACACCCTGATGGGCCTGGGCGCCTATCCGGGTTCCGATCCGCAGTTCCTCGGCATGCTGGGCATGCACGGCACTTATGAAGCCAATATGGCGATGCAGTACTGCGATGTGCTGGTGGCCATAGGCGCGCGTTTCGACGACCGCGTGATCAGCGTGCCCTCGCACTTCCTCAGCCAGCCGAAGAAGATCATCCACATCGACGTGGATCCGTCCTCCATCTCCAAGCGGGTGAAGGCGGACATCCCCATCGTCGGCGACGTCAAGCATGTGCTGAAAGACATGCTGGACCTGCTGAAGCAATCCGGCCAGAAGCCGGACGCTCAAGCCCTGGCCGGCTGGTGGAAGCAGATTGAGGAATGGCGCGGCCACAACTGTTTGCTGTACACCCCGTCCACCGAGCTGATCAAGCCTCAGTACGTGGTGGAGAAGCTGTACGAAATCACCGGCGGCAAGGCCATCGTCACATCCGACGTGGGCCAGCACCAGATGTGGGCGGCGCAGTACTACAAGTTCGACAATCCCAAGCAGTGGCTGAACTCCGGCGGGCTCGGCACCATGGGCTTCGGCCTGCCTGCGGCGATGGGCGCGCAACTGGCCAATCCGGACGCCACCGTCGCCTGCATCACCGGCGAGGGCTCGATCCAGATGAACATCCAGGAACTGTCCACCTGCAAGCAGTACCACACCCCGGTGAAGGTGCTGGCCTTGAACAACCGCTACCTGGGCATGGTGCGCCAGTGGCAGCAGTTCTTCTACGGCACGCGCTATTCCGAATCCTATATGGACGCCTTGCCGGACTTCGTCAAAATCGCCGAGGCTTACGGCCATATCGGCTTCAAGGTGGAAGACCCCGCCGACGTGGAGCCGGTATTGAAGGAGGCGTTCAGCCAGAAGCTGAAGGAGCGGCTGGTGTTCCTGGATTTCCGTACCGACCAGTCCGAGAACGTGTTCCCGATGGTGCAAAACGGCAAGGGCCTGGATCAGATGGACCTGCCCGAGCACATGAGCGAGGTGCAGAACGTGCCCTTCGAGAACAACCGTGACTACGGCAATATGTGTTGAGGCCAGCCGGTATGCGACATATCCTATCCATTCTTCTGGAAAACGAAGCGGGCGCATTGTCCCGCGTGGTGGGCCTGTTTTCGGCCCGTGCCTACAACATCGATTCGCTGACAGTGTCCACGACCGAGGACCCGACGCTGTCGCGCATGACTATCGTCACTCACGGTTCCGACGAAGTCATCGAGCAGATCACCAAGCAGCTCAACAAGCTGATCGAGGTGGTCAAGGTGATAGACCTCAATGAATCCGAGCACATCGAGCGCGAGCTGATGCTGATCAAGGTCCGCGCCACCGGCAAGGACCGCGAGGAGATGAAGCGCATGGCCGACATCTTCCGCGGACGCATCATCGACGTGACGGAAAAGACTTACACCATCGAGCTGACCGGTACGAGCGAAAAGCTCGGCGCCTTCATCGAGGCGGTGGACCGCACAGTGATCCTGGAAACGGTCCGTACCGGCGCATCCGGCATTGGTCGGGGTGAGCGGGTTCTGAAAATCTGAAGCAGGCGGGCGCCGGCCAAGGGCCGGGCCGCCTAAACAAACGAAATCAAGGATTGCAAATGAAAGTTTTCTACGACAAAGACGCTGACCTCTCCATCATCAAGGGCAAGAAAGTCGCCATCATCGGCTACGGTTCCCAGGGCCATGCCCATGCGCAGAACCTGAAAGACTCCGGCGTGGACGTCGTGGTGGGCCTGCGCAAGGACGGCGCTTCCTGGAAGAAGGCGGAAGCGGCCGGCCACAAGGTCAAGGAAGTGGCCGAGGCGGTGAAGAAGGCCGACGTGGTGATGATTCTGCTGCCGGACGAATCGCAGCCGGACGTCTACGGCAAGGACATCGCGCCCAATCTGAAGAAGGGCGCGGCGCTGGCCTTCGCCCACGGCTTCAACATCCATTACAACCAGATCGTGCCGCCGGCCGACGTCGACGTGATCATGGTGGCGCCGAAAGGCCCGGGCCACACCGTGCGCTCCGAATACCTGAAGGGCGGCGGCGTGCCGACCCTGATCGCGGTCTATCAGGACAAGTCCGGCAAGGCGCGCGACGTGGCCCTGTCCTACGCGGCGGCCAACGGCGGCACCAAGGGCGGCGTGATCGAGACCAATTTCCGCGAGGAAACCGAGACCGATCTGTTCGGCGAGCAGGCCGTGCTGTGCGGCGGCGCGGTGGAGCTGGTCAAGGCCGGCTTCGAAACCCTGGTGGAAGCCGGCTACGCGCCGGAAATGGCTTACTTCGAGTGTCTGCACGAGCTGAAGCTGATCGTCGACCTGATGTACGAAGGCGGCATCGCCAATATGAACTACTCGATCTCCAACAACGCGGAGTACGGCGAGTACGTGACCGGCCCGGAAGTGGTGACCTCCGCCACCAAGGACGCGATGAAGAAGGCGCTGTACCGTATCCAGTCCGGCGAATACGCGAAGATGTTCATCCTGGAAGGCAAGACCAACTATCCGAGCATGACCGCGCGTCGTCGTCTGACCGCTGATCACCCGATCGAGAAAGTGGGCGCCGAGCTGCGCGCGATGATGCCGTGGATCGCCAAGAACAAGCTGGTGGACCAGTCCAAGAACTGAGTCCGCGGGCTGCCGCATTAAGCAAAGCCGGGAGATTTCCCGGCTTTTTTGCGTGTGGACGGCGCGGACGCAAGGCCGGCCCATGAAAAACGGCGCCCTGGGCGCCGTTGCGTTTGGAGCGAGAGCCTTCAGTCGGCCATCGCCTCGCCCATGCGCACCGCGCCGGCGGCTTGCCAGGCGGGGTTGAAGCTCAGCGGGCCTTGCGGGAACAGCAAGACCACGGTGGAGCCCAGCAAGAAGCGGCCCATCTCCTCGCCCTTGGCCAGACGGATGTCCTGGTCGCGGTAGTCCCAGTGCCGGATCTGGCCCGGCCGCGGCGGATTGACCACGCCGTGCCAGACGGTGGCCATGCTGCCGACGATGGTGGCGCCCACCAGTACCAGCGCGAAGGGCCGGCCGTCCTGTCCCTCGAACAGGCAGACCACGCGTTCATTGCGCGCGAACAAGCGGTCCACGCCGCGGGCGGTGGCCGGGTTCACCGAATACAGCTCGCCCGGAACATAGCTCATCCGCAGCAGGCGGCCGTCGCAAGGCATGTGGATGCGATGGTAGTCGCGCGGGCTCAGGTAGATGGTGGCGAAATGGCCGTCGTCGAAACGGCGCGCCGATTCGGCGTCGCCGGCCAGCAGCGCCTGGGCGGAGTAGCTGCGGCCCTTGGCCTGGAAAATCTGCCCCTGTTCGATACGGCCGAACTGGCTGATGGCGCCGTCCACCGGGCACGCCAGCCGTTCGCTCGAGAGCGGGCGCGCGTCGGCGCGCAGGGCGCGGGTGAAGAAGGCGTTGAAGCTGGCGTAGGCGGAGGGATCGCTGGCGGCGGCTTCATTCATGTCCACCTGATAGCGGGCGATGAAGCGGCGGATGATCCATTGCGTCAGGCTGCCGCCTTCCCAGTTGGCGATGCGGCCCGCCAATCGGGTCATGGCCAGCTTGGGCATCAGATGTTGCAACAGCACGAACAGGCGTTCGGACACTGGTTTGTCCTCGATCAATCTGACTAAACCCAAGAGTATAACCGATCTGCCGGCGTCTGATCGCTTGCGCTTTGCTTAAAGCTTAGGCAATTGCCAGGCAAAAATAGACATAATGTCCGATATTTTTGGCTTGGACATCCGGTGTAACGTTTTAATCACAGTTTTCAGCATGCAGATTTGACTTTATGTCTTGCTTGCCGGTAGGCTGGATCAAAATTTGCTGCGGGAGCACATGATGCAATTGGACATTGAACGCTTGATTGCGGACTTCGGCGGGCCGGGACAGCTGGCTGAGGATCTGAATCGCTTGTTCGCCGATGAGCCGGTGACTCGGGCGGCGATATACAAATGGAGAGAACGCGGCAGCCTGCCATTGGCCCAGCTCAACAAGCTGGCGGTGATGGCGGCCAGCCAGGGTAAACGCTTCGATTTCAACGATTATCTGATCGGCGTCGGGACAGGCGCGGAAATTGCAATGCAGGGACCAGGGAGAAACAGCCAGATGGGCAATCGTCTTTATATATTCGACACCACCTTGCGCGACGGCGAGCAATCGCCGGGCGCATCGATGACCAAGGAAGAAAAGATCCGGATTGCCCGCCAGCTGGAGCGTCTGGGCGTGGACATCATCGAAGCCGGTTTCGCCGCGGCGAGCCCGGGCGACGCCGACGCCATCCGCGCCATCGCCGAGGTGATCAAGGACTCCACCGTCTGTAGTCTGGCCCGCGCCAACGAGCGCGACGTCCGCGCCGCGGGCGAAGCGATCAAGCCGGCGGCGCGCGGCCGCATCCATACTTTCATCGCCACCAGCCCCATCCATATGGAGAAGAAGCTGCGCATGAGCCCGGACGAAGTGGTGGCGGCGGCGGTGGCGGCGGTGAAAATCGCCCGCGAATACACCGACGACGTGGAGTTCTCCGCCGAAGACGCGCTGCGCTCGGACATCAACTTCCTGGCGCGCATTTTCGGCGAAGTGATCAAGGCCGGCGCCACCACGCTGAACGTGCCGGACACCGTCGGTTACGCGGTGCCCTTCATCACCGAGGCTTTCTTCCGCGAATTGATCGCCAAGACGCCGGGCGGCGACAAAGTGGTCTGGTCCGCCCACTGTCACAACGATCTGGGCATGGCGGTGGCCAACAGCCTGGCCGCGGTGCTGGGCGGCGCGCGCCAGGTGGAATGCACCATCAACGGCCTGGGCGAGCGCGCCGGCAACGCCAGCCTGGAGGAAGTGGTGATGGCGGTGCGCACCCGCAAGGACGTGTTCGCACTGGAAACCGGCATCGACGCGACCCAGATCGTGCCGGCCTCCAAGCTGGTGTCCACGGTGACCGGCTATCCGGTGCAGCCCAACAAGGCCATCGTCGGCGCCAACGCCTTCGCCCACGAGTCCGGCATCCATCAGGACGGCGTGCTCAAGCACCGCGAAACCTACGAGATCATGTCCGCCGAATCGGTGGGCTGGAGCACCAACCGCCTGACCCTGGGCAAATTGTCCGGCCGCAACGCCTTCAAGACCAAGCTGATCGAGCTGGGCATCGTGCTGGACAGCGAAGAAGCGCTGAACGCCGCCTTCGCCCGTTTCAAGGAGCTGGCGGACCGCAAGCGCGAGATTTTCGACGAGGACCTGCACGCGCTGGTGTCGGACGAGTTCAGCACCGTCCGCGAAGAGGATTACAAACTGGTGTCCTTGAAGATCGCCACCGAAACCGGCGAAGCGCCGGTGGCCTCCATCGTCTTCCTGGCGCACGGCGAAGAGCGCCGCGCCCAATCCAGCGGCTCCGGTCCGGTGGACGCCGCTTTCAAGGCGATTGAAAGCGTGGCCGCCAGCGGCGCGGAACTGGAACTGTACTCGGTGAACGCCATCACCAAGGGCACCGAATCCCAAGGCGAAGTGACGGTGCGCCTGGCGCGAGACGGCCGCATCGTCAGCGGCCTGGGCGCGGACACCGACATCATCGTGTCCTCGGCCAAGGCCTATTTGTCGGCCTTGAACAAATTGATGAACCAGGAGCAAAAGCTGAACGCACAAGCGCTGGTATGAGGTTTTCCGGCCGAGGCGGCCAGCGCGGCGCGTCGTCGACAAGGTTTTCCATCCCGTCCTTGTCGGCGTGCAGTCAGCGTTAGACCGTCCGGCCCAGGGAGTTCACTTTATCGAGTGTGAAGTCCATCAGGCCCACAAGGCCGACCCTTTTTGCCCCGGCTCACAAGGCCGCGCGGCGGACAGCCGACCCATGAGGTCGGCGTCGTTGCGCGGCGGAGCCGGGGTTTTTGCGTTTTACGCGCGGACGGGCCGGCGCTAGACTGCCAGCTCTCTCCTTCCCCATTACGGAAAGCGCCCATGTCCGCAGCCTTCTTCATCACCGGCACCGATACCGAAATCGGCAAGACCCACGTCGCCGTGCAATTGATCCGCCAATGGCAGGCCGAAGGCAAGCGCGTGCTGGCGATGAAGCCGGTGGCTTCCGGCTGCGAACTGCTGGCCGACGGCAGCTGGTGGAACGACGACGTGGCGCGGCTGACCGCCGCCACCGGCCAGTCCGATCTGGAACTGATGAACCCCTATCGATTCCTGCCGCCGGTGTCGCCGCATATCGCCGCGAGCGAGGCCGGCGTGGACATCCGGCTGGACGTGATCGTTGACCATTACCAGCAATTGGCCGCTTGCGCCGACGTGGTGGTGGTGGAGGCGGCGGGCGGCTGGATGGCCCCGCTGTCCGACCGGCTGTTCATGGCCGATATGGCCAAGGCCTTGCAACTGCCGGTGATTCTGGTGGTGGGCATGCGGCTGGGCTGCATCAACCACGCCTTGCTGACCGCGCGCGCGGTGCTGGACGCCGGCCTGCCGCTGGCCGGCTGGGTGGCCAATCGAGTGGTGCCGCAGCAACAGGCCTACGAGCAGAACCTGGAAACCCTGCAAAGACACATGCCGGCGCCGCTATTGCTGGAAGTGCCGCACCTGGCCGGCGAATCCAACTGAGCCGCCGGGCGCGGAACGGCGCGCGCAGCGATTCCCATCCGTAATATTTTATTGCGTTGCCGCAAGACATTTTCTTGTTTTCCTTGACCTTTTTTTCTAGCATGCCATTAACCGGTCATGGGAATAGACCGGACCAGTCAGCACCATTTCATGTCAGTTGAGGATTTCTAGGGGGGCTCCATGTCCTGTATGCGCGTCCTTTGCTGTTGGCTGCCGATATCCTGCGCGTCAGCGGCCGAGTTGAATCTGCAAGCCCCCGTCACTCCCATTGCCCGTCAGCAATACGACCTGCACACCATGTTGCTGGTGATCACCTGCGTCATCTTCGCGCTGGTGTTCCTGGTGATGATGTACGCCATCGTCCGCCACCGCAAAGCCGCCGGCCATCAGGCCAAGCACTTCCATGAAAACACCACGGTGGAAATCATCTGGACGGTGATTCCGCTGCTGATCCTGATCGGCATGGCCTGGCCGGCCACCAAGGCGGTGTTGTCGCAGAAGAGCACGCGCGGCGAGGACATGACGGTCAAGGTCACCGGCTATCAATGGAAGTGGCGTTACGACTATCTGGACGATAATTTCGGCTTCATGAGCCATTTGTCCACGCCGCGCGAGGCCATCGCCAACGCCGCGGCCAAACCGGTCAATTATCTGCTGGAAGTGGACGAGCCGCTGGTGGTGCCCACCGGCAAGAAAGTGCGGCTGCTGCTGACCGCCAACGACGTGATCCACTCCTGGTGGGTGCCGCAGCTGGGCGTCAAGCAGGACGCGGTTCCCGGCTTTCTGCGCGACAGCTGGTTTCGCATAGACAAGCCCGGCACTTATCGCGGCCAGTGCTCCGAGTTGTGCGGCAAGGACCACGGCTACATGCCCATCGTGGTGGAGGCCAAGACGCCGGACGACTACGCCAAGTGGCTGGAAGCCAAGAAAAAGCAAATGGCCGCGGCGGCGGACGATCCCAACAAGGTGTGGACGCTGGCCGATCTGAAAGCCCGCGGCGAAAAGGTCTACGCCCAGAACTGCGTCGCCTGTCATCAGGCCAACGGCAAGGGCCTGCCCGGCGCCTTCCCGGCGCTGGACGGTTCCAAGATAGCCATCGCTGACAAGCCGGCGCACATCCACATCGTCTTGTTCGGCAGTCAGAAAAACCCGGCGATGCAAGCCTGGGGCAAGCAGCTGTCGGATACCGACATTGCCGCGGTGATCACCTATGAGCGCAACGCCTGGGGCAACCACACCGGCGAATTGGTGCAGCCCAAAGAGATCAAGGCGGCCCGCGGCGCCACCGGCTGAGGCCGGGAGCGGCGGCGAACCCATGCAAGGAGAGCGATATGGCAATTGTCGATGACGCCGGCCATGCCGGGCACGCGCCGGGGCATCACGAGCGCCCGCGCGGCATCATGCGCTGGCTGGCGGCCACCAACCACAAGGACATCGGTTCGATGTATCTGTGGTTCTCCTTCATCATGTTTCTGTCCGGCGGGGTGATGGCGCTGTGCATCCGCGCCGAACTGTTCCAGCCCGGCCTGCAGTTCTTCCAGCCGGAGCTGTTCAACCAGTTCACCACCCTGCACGGCCTGATCATGGTGTTCGGCGCCATCATGCCGGCCTTCACCGGCCTGGCCAACTGGATGCTGCCGCTGATGATAGGCGCGCCGGACATGGCTTTCGCCCGGATGAACAACTGGAGCTTCTGGCTGCTGCCGCCGGCGGCGCTGCTGCTCCTGCTGTCCTTCATCGTGCCCGGCGGCGCGGCGGCGGCCGGCTGGACGCTGTACGCGCCCTTGTCCACCCAGATGGGCATGGGCATGGACATGACCATCTTCGCCATCCACATCATGGGCGTCAGCTCCATCATGGGGTCGATCAACATCATCGTCACCATCCTCAATCTGCGCGCGCCGGGCATGACCATGATGAAGATGCCGATGTTCGCCTGGGCCTCGCTGATCACCGCCTACCTGATCATCGCGGTGATGCCGGTCCTGGCCGGCGTGGTCACCATGGTGTTGACCGACCGTCACTTCGGCACCCATTTCTTCAACGCCGCCGGCGGCGGCGACCCCATCCTGTATCAGCACGTGTTCTGGTTCTTCGGCCATCCCGAGGTCTACATCATGGCGCTGCCGGCCTTCGGCATCGTCAGCCAGGTGATTCCCACCTTCGCCCGCAAGCCCTTGTTCGGCTACGCCTCCATGGTTTACGCCACCTCCAGCATCGGCATCCTGTCCTTCATGGTGTGGGCGCACCATATGTTCGCCACCGGCATGCCGGCCACCGCCCAGCTGTTCTTCATGTACGCGACCATGCTGATCGCGGTGCCCACCGGGGTCAAAGTGTTCAACTGGGTGGCCACCATGTGGGAAGGCAGCATGACGTTTGAAACACCCATGCTGTTCGCCATCGGCTTCATCCTGCTGTTCACCATAGGCGGCCTGTCCGGCGTCACCCTCAGCGTGGCGGCGGTGGACATCCAGCTGCACGCCAGCTACTACGTGGTCGCCCATTTCCATTACGTGCTGGTGGCCGGGGCGCTGTTCAGCCTGTTCTCCGCCATCTATTACTGGTTTCCCAAGATGACGGGCAAGATGTACCACGAGGGCCTGGGCAAGCTGCATTTCTGGTGGTCCTTGCTGTGGTTCAACGTCACCTTCTTCCCCATGCACTTCCTCGGTCTCGCCGGCATGCCGCGGCGGATTCCCGACTACGCGCTGCAATTCACCGAATTCAACCAACTGGCCAGCATCGGCGCCTTCATGTTCGGTCTGGGGCAGTTGATCTTCCTCTACAACATCCTGCGCTCGCTGCGCCACGGCAAGCCCGCGCCGCATCATCCGTGGGAGGGCGCCAATACGCTGGAGTGGGCGATTCCCACCCCGGCGCCCTATCACAGCTTCGCCGAAGCGCCGCAGCTGGAGGTGATTGAAAACGGTGTGGTGGTGTCCAGCACCGGCGGCGAGCACCACTGAGGACGATGCGATGGAAGCCGCCACCAAGCAGGGTCGCAGCAACCGCCAGCTGATGAAGAAACTGGCGGTGGTGGCCTTGCTGATGTTCGTTTTCGCCTGGGGGCTGATCCCGCTGTACAAGGTGGTGTGCGAAGTCACCGGCCTCAACGACGTGGTCAAGGCGGACAGCCTGGACGACACGGCGACAAACGGCGGCGCGGCGGCGCACGAGGTGGACATGACTTTCGACGCCACGGTGCAGGCCGGCCTGCCGTGGCAGGTGCGGCCCTTGCAGACCCGGCTCAAGGTGAAGCCGGGCCAGTTCGTGCAAGTGGAGTACGAAATCACCAACGCCAGCGGTCAGCGGGTGGTGGGGCAGGCGATTCCGCGCTATCTGCCCGCCGCCGCCGGCGAGTACGTCAAGAAGCTGGAGTGCTTCTGCTTCCGCCAGCAGGCCTTCGCGCCCGGCGAAACCAGACGCTTTCCGGTGGTGTTCGTCGTCGACAAGCGTTTGCCGGCCTCAATAGACAGCATCACGCTGGCCTATACCGTGTTTGACGTGCCGGGCAATGCGGGAGCGGGCTCATGAGGGCATGGCAAGGCGTGTTGGCGGTGTTGTCCGCCTTTTTCGGCGTGCGCCGCAAGGCGGACGCGCGCGAGGACAGCAAGCTCTCGCCGCTGCAGCTGATACTGACCGCGCTGCTGCTGGCGGCGACTTTTATCGGCGTGTTGCTATTGGTGGTGCGGCTGGCCACGTCCTAATCGGTGTGCAGGGAGAACGCAATGACGACAGCGAACGAGCGGGAACAGACGCATTACTTTGTGCCGCAGCCATCGCGCTGGCCGGCGGTGGGCGCGGTGGCGCTGTTCTGCCTGGGCTTGGGCGCGGCTTTCGCCGTCAACGGCCAGCCGCTGGGCAAGCTGTCGCTGGGCGTGGGCGCGCTGATACTGATCTATATGTTGTTCGGCTGGTTCGGCGATGTGATCCGCGAAAGCCGGCACGGCGACTACCAGGGAAAGGAAGACATGTCCTTCCGCTGGGGCATGGGCTGGTTCATCTTCTCCGAGGTGATGTTCTTCGGCGCCTTCTTCGGCGCCTTGTACTGGGTGCGGGTGGTGTCGGTGCCGACCTTGGGCGAGATGGACTACAAAATTTTGTACCCGGATTTCGAGCCGTCCTGGCCGCTGCTGACCGGGCCGGGCATCACCAAGCCCTATCAGGCGATGGGGGCCTGGGGCCTGCCGGCGCTGAATACCCTGATCCTGCTGAGTTCCGGCGCGATGGTGACCTGGGCGCATTGGGCGCTGCTGCAAGGCCGGCGCGCGCAATTGAAGCTGGGGCTGCTGTTGACCGTGTTGCTGGGCAGCTTGTTCCTCTGCCTGCAGATGTATGAGTACGGCCACGCGATGAGCGAGTTGAATCTGAGCCTGGCCTCCGGCGCTTACGGCATGACTTTCTTCATGCTGACCGGTTTTCACGGCCTGCACGTGCTCTTGGGCACCATCATTCTGGCGGTGGTGTGGCTGAGGGTGATGCGCGGGCATTTCGACGGCCAGCATCATTTCGCCTTTGAGGCGGCGGCCTGGTACTGGCACTTCGTCGACGTGGTGTGGCTGTTGCTGTTCGTCTTCGTCTACTGGCTGTGAACCGCGCGGCCGGACCAAAGGCCAGGGGCCGCGCCGGGACGAGGGCGGCCGGCTCGGCTAAGCTTGATGAGGGCGCCACCAGCCGAACAGCGCGCCCAGCAGCAAGAGCAGGAACAGGCCGATGGACAGGCCGATGCGCAAAGTGAGGGAGCGAACCAGACGTTGAGAGCCTTGATCGGACTTCAGCAGGCCGGTCAGGCCCCAGAACAGGGCAAGCACGATGCAGGCGAGCAAGAACAGAATGACAAGTTTCATTGCGGAATCCCCCGGTCGATTGGGCCGTCGATCTACAGCTTTGAAGTCTAGCGGCAAACGGCTGGTTTGGCTGTGTTTATTGGCCATGGCGGTGCTGCCTTTCTTTTTGGCGGCCTGGCAATGGCAGCGCGCGCAGGAAAAGTCCGAACTGTTGCGCTCGCTGACCAGCGCCATCGGCGTGCCGCCGGTCAGCCTGATTTATCGCGAGGCCCGCCCGCAGCCGGAATTCAGCCGGGTGGCGCTGCCCGGCGCGCAGCCGGCCGGCCCGGCCTTGCTGCTGGAAAACAGCTATCTGGGCGAGGTCAAGGGCCGGCGCATGCTGCAGCCCTGGCGGCTGGAAGACGGCGCGATGGCCCTGTTGGACCTGGGCTGGCTGGCCGACGGCGTGACGCCGCCCGCCGTCGATCCGAAAACGCTGACCTTGCGCGGACACTGGATGCCGCTGCCGCGCCACTTCGTGCTGCCCGGCGCGGTGGCCGGCGTGGAGGGCCGCGTCGACGCCATCGACATGGCCGCGCTGCGTCAGCGCTACCCCGGCCATTGGCATCAGGGCGTGGTGGTGCTGGAGCACTCGCCGGACCCGCTGCGGCATTGGCCGGTGCTGCCGGAGTTCATGCCGGAGCGCCATTACGCCTATGCGGCGCAGTGGCTGCTGCTGGGCCTGTTATTGCTGCTGTCCTTGCATTCGCTGAGGAGACGTTCCCATGAGCCGCGTCGATGAAGCGTCCCCCGAGCCGTCCCGGCGCCGCGGCCGGCTCAAGCTGCTGCTGATGGCGGCCATCTGCCTGGCGCCGGTGCTCGCCTCTTGGGCGGCTTACCGGCTGATGCCGCCGCAGGGCGGCAAGAGCTACGGCCAATTGTTGCCGACGCGGCCGTTCGCGTTGACCGGCGCGCAAGGATGGCCGCGCGGCAAATGGGTGCTGGCGGCCAGGATAGAACCGGGCTGCCAGACACGCTGCCAGCAGCGCTTTTTCGCGATGCGCCAGATCCAGCGTGCGCAGGGCGAGGCCGCCGGCCGTCTGACCCGGCTGGGCTGGCAGGAGAGCGCCGCGCACGAGGAGGTGGACGCCACCCACATCGTGCAAACCGCGCAGACGGACGTCGACGGCGGCGGCTACTATCTGGTGGACCCCTTGGGCAACCAGGTCTTGTTCTATCCCGACGCCGCCGATCCCAAGAAAGTGATCCAGGAAATAGGCCGCGTGCTGAAAACCAATAACGGCATCGGTTGAGCTTGTTAAGCCGCGGCGCCCGCGCGGCCCCGCGACATCCGCAGTTTCTTGGCCGCTCGACAAGGGGAGAGCAGCATGAGGCGACTGATCTGGCTGGCATTCATCCTGGCATGCGTGGTCGTGCCTTTCGGCGCCTATGTGCGCCTGTCCGACGCCGGGCTGGGCTGTCCGGACTGGCCGGGCTGTTACGGCCAGATCTCCCCGCATCACGCCGCGGAACGCATTCAGCAACAGCAAGCCCAGAGCCCGGACGGCCCGGTCAGCCTGGGCAAGGCCTGGAAGGAAATGAGCCATCGCTATCTGGCCGGCGCGCTCGGCGCGCTGATCGTCGCCATCGGCTGGCAGGCGTGGCGGCGGAAACGCCACCGCCGGGTCGCCGGGACGCTGTTGGCGGTGGTGCTGCTCCAGGGCTTGCTGGGCATGTGGACGGTGACCTTGCTGCTCAAGCCGGCCATCGTCACCCTGCACCTTATCGGGGGCGTGTCGGTGCTGCTGCTGCTGGCCTGGCTGGCGCTGTCGCCGCGGCTCGCTTCGGTGGACGCGCCGGTGTCGTTGAGCTGGCTGGCGCGCGCTCTGGCGCTGGCGGTGGCTATGCAATTGGCCCTGGGCGGCTGGGTGTCCACCAACTACGCCGCGCTGGCCTGTCAGGGCTTTCCCGCCTGCAATGGCGAATGGTGGCCGCAGATGCGCTTCGAACACGCTTTCCATCTGTTCCGCGCCTTGGGCGAGGCGCCGGACGGCAGCCCGCTGGCGGTGGGCAATCTGGTGGCGGTGCATTGGCTGCACCGGCTGGGCGCTGCTCTGGTGACCGTTTTGTGCCTGAGCGCGGCGCGCGCCGGCTGGAGGCTGCCGGCGCTGCGCGGCCACCTGTGTTGCTTGCTGGCGGCGCTGTCGCTGCAGATCGGGCTGGGCATCGCCAATGTGTTGCTGGCGCTGCCCTTGCCGGTGGCGGTGCTGCACAACGCCGGCGCCGCCTGTCTGCTGCTGATCAGCAGCCTGCTGGCGCTGCGGCTGAGGCCGGCGCGCGCCGCGCAGGCGCGGCCGGTCGGGCCTTTGCCCCGTCTTTCCAAAAACCATCGCGAATGGGTTTGAGCGCCGCATCCTGAGGGGGAAAAACATGAACGCAGCGGAGCTTCAGCAGGCGCGCCAGCACGCGGTCGCCTTGATGCAACTGGCCAAGCCCCGGGTGGTGGGGCTGATCGTATTCTGCGCGGTGATCGGCATGTTTCTGGCGGGGCCGGGCTGGCCGGATCCGGCGCGCCTGTTGCCGGCTACCGCCGGCATCGCGCTGGTGGCCGGCGCGGCGGCGATGATCAATTGCCTAGTGGAGCGCACGGTGGACGCCAATATGCGCCGCACCGCCTGGCGCGCCACCGCCCGCGGCGAGGCCGGCGCGGCCGAGACCCTGGTCATCGCGCTGACCGCCGGCGGCATCGGCATGGCCTTGCTGGCCGGCCTGGTCAACGCCTTGACCGCCTGGCTGACGCTGGCCACCTTCGTCGGCTACGCCATCGTCTACACCCTGCTGCTCAAGCCCAATACGCCGCAGAACATCGTGATCGGCGGCGCCAGCGGCGCGATGCCGCCGGTGCTGGGCTGGGCGGCGATGACCGGGGAGGTGCACGCGTTCGCGCTGGTGCTGTTCCTGATCATCTACGCCTGGACGCCGCCGCATTTCTGGGCGCTGGCGCTGTACCGCCGCGACGATTACGCCCGCGCCGGGCTGCCCATGCTGCCGGTGACCCACGGCCAGCGTTTCACCACGCTGTCCATCTTGCTGTACTCGCTGCTGTTGTCGGCCATCACCCTGTTGCCGGTGGCGATGGGCGCGGCCGGCTGGCTCTATCTGCTGGCGGCGCTGGCGCTGGACGCGCGGCTGCTCTTCCTTGCCGTGCGCCTGCATCGCCAGTATGCTGACGCTCTGGCCCGCCGCGCCTTCGCTTGGTCGATCTGGTATCTGACCTGGCTGTTCGCGGCCCTGCTGATAGACCATTACTGGCTGATACCCGTTTCCTGATGCGCAAATTGATAAAACTCGCCGGCTGGCTGCTGCTGCCGTTGTGGCTGGCCGCGTGCTCGCCGAATGAACCCAAGCTGGATTTGAAAGGCACCGACGTCGCCGGCGCGTCGATAGGCGGCGATTTCACGCTGACCGACCACCAAGGCCAGCGCCGCAGCCTGTCCCAATACCAGGGCAAGGTGGTGGCGCTGTTCTTCGGCTACACCCATTGCCCGGACGTCTGCCCCACCACCATGCTGGAATACGCGGCGGCGGTGAAGCAGCTGGGCGAGCAGGCCAGCCAGGTGCAGGTGCTGTTCGTCAGCATAGACCCGGAACGCGACACGCCGCAGGTGTTGGCCGGCTATGTGCCGCATTTCAATCGAAGCTTCGTCGGCCTGACCGGCACGGCCGGCGAGGTCGAGCAGATCAAGAATCAATACAAGGTCGTCGCCCAGCGGGTGAGCCAGCCGGGCGGCGGCTATAGCGTGGACCACAGCGCCGGCTCCTATCTGTTGGATAAACAGGGCCGTTTGCGAGTGTTTGAGGCCTATGGCACGCCGTCGGCGAGCTTGGCTCATGATATTGGCCAGTTGTTACGCTAAACTTGGCGTATCGGAAACTGACGCAGACATGAAAGTCGGATCAAAGTGAGCAACGACCATAACGCTGGCGCAACATCCGGCTCGCAACCATCGTTGGACCTCGCCAAATACACGCTGTCCACGTCGGTGGAGATCGCCCATCATCTGGCCGGCATCGCCAAGAACGGCCACATGGTGACGGTGTTTTCCAATAAGGGAAAAACCTTCATCCTGACTCGTTTCCTGGAGGTGGACCACAAGGCGGGCACGCTGGTGTTCGACTGGGGCGCGGACCCGGAGACCAATGAACATCTGCTGGCCAGCGAGCGCAATGTCTTCGTCTGCTCGCCGGAGGGCGTCAAGACCCAGTTCGTCACCGGCCAGGTGCGCCGCATAGACTGGGAGGGCCAGCCCGCCTTCCAGGCGGATCTGCCCGAGCAGGTGATCAAGCTGCAGCGCCGCGAATTCTTCCGCATCCAGACCCCGGCGGCCAGCCCGGTGATGTGCCATGTGGCCGATTACCCGCACAAGCCCATCGACCTGGCCTTGTTCGACGTCAGCCTGGGCGGCGTCAGCATGTGGCTGCCGCAGCCGGCCACGCCCGGCTTCGACATCGGCCAGCAATACCAGCGCTGCACGCTGGACCTGAAACCGCTGGGCGGGCTGCATATCGGGCTGGAAGTCCGTCACCGGCTGGCCGCCAAGCTGCGCAACGGCAACGAGGCCGTGCGCATCGGTTGCTCCTACCTGGGGCTGACGCCGGCGATGGAGACGCTGATCCAGCGCTACGTCGGCCTGCTGGAGCGCGAACGCCGCGCGCTGGTCGGCTGAATCCGCGCGCCGCTTCGCCTTAACCTCGATTTCGTCATCCTTGCCGCAAGACATCATGAAGCTGACTATTGCCCTGTCCAAAGGGCGCATCTTTGAAGAGACCCTGCCCCTGCTGGCCGCCGCCGGCATTTTGCCGGCGGAGGACCCGGAAGCCTCACGCAAACTGATCATCGGCACCAACCATCCGGGCGTGCGGCTGGTGATCGTGCGCGCGTCCGACGTGCCGACCTATGTCCAGTACGGCGCCGCCGATCTGGGCATCGCCGGCCGCGACGTGCTGATCGAGCACGGCGGCGCCGGCCTGTACCAGCCGCTGGATCTCAATATCGCCAAATGCAATATGATGGTGGCGGTGCAGAACGGCTTCGACTACGAGGCCGCGGTGCGCTGCGGCGCGCGCCTGAAGATCGCCACCAAGTATCCGCAGATCGCGCGCGAGCATTTCGCCCGCAAGGGCGTGCATGTGGACATCATCAAGCTCTACGGTTCGATGGAGCTGGCGCCGCTGGTCGGCCTGGCCGACGCCATCGTGGACCTGGTCTCCACCGGCGGCACGCTGCGCGCCAACGATCTGGTCGCGGTCGAACACATCGTCGACATCAGTTCGCGGCTGGTGGTCAACCAGGCCGCGCTCAAGCTCAAACACGACGTGATCCAGCCGGTGCTGGACGCATTCGCCGGCGCCGTGCCGGCCTGAGGTCCGCTCCATGCTGAAACTGTCCTCTTCCCAAGCCGATTTCACCGCCCGCCTGCAGGCGCTGTTGGCCTTTGAAACCGCGCAGGACCCGGCCGTCGACGCCGCCGTCGCCGCCATCTGCGACGACGTCAAGGCGCGCGGCGACGCCGCGGTGATCGACTACACCAACCGCTTCGACCGCATGCGCGCGGTCTCGATGGCCGATCTGACGCTGTCGCGCGAGCAACTGGAAGCCGCCTTCCACCGGCTGAGCGATCCGGTGCGCCACGCGCTGAGCACCGCGGCGGAACGGGTGCGCCGCTATCACGAGAAGCAACTGGCGCATTCCTGGAGTTATCAGGACGAGGACGGCACCTTGCTGGGCCAGCAGGTGACGCCGCTGGACCGCGTCGGCATCTACGTGCCGGGCGGCAAGGCCGCCTATCCCAGCTCGGTGTTGATGAATGCGATGCCGGCCAAGGTGGCCGGCGTCGGCGAAATCATCATGGTGGTGCCGACGCCGGACGGCGAGCGCAACGATCTGGTGCTGGCCGCCGCCTACATCGCCGGCGTGGACAAGGTGTTCACCTGCGGCGGCGCCCAGGCGGTGGCGGCCTTGGCCTACGGCACCGAGACCGTGCCCCAGGTCGACAAGATCACCGGCCCGGGCAACGCCTACGTCGCCGCGGCCAAGCGCCGGGTCTTCGGCGTGGTGGGCATCGACATGGTGGCCGGCCCGTCCGAAATCCTGGTGATCTGCGACGGCGACACCCCGCCGGACTGGGTGGCCATGGATTTGTTCAGCCAGGCCGAGCACGACGAAATCGCCCAGGCCATCCTGCTGTGCCCGTCGGCGGACTATATCGCCCAGGTCGAGGCCAGCATCGCCAGACTGCTGCCGCAGATGCCGCGCCGCGCCATCATCGAGGCCAGCCTCGGCAATCGCGGCGCGCTGATCCAGGTCGGCGATCTGGCGCAAGCCTGTGAGATCGCCAACTACATCGCGCCCGAGCATCTGGAACTGTCGGTGGCCCATCCGGACGAGCTGTTGCCGTTGATCCGTCACGCCGGCGCCATCTTCATGGGCCGTTTCACTTCGGAGAGCCTGGGCGATTATTGCGCCGGCCCCAACCACGTGCTGCCCACCAGCCGCACCGCGCGTTTCGCCAGCCCGCTGGGCGTGTACGACTTCCAGAAGCGCAGCAGCCTGATTCGGGTGTCCCAGGCCGGTGCGCAGACGCTGGGCCAGGTCGCCAGCCTGCTGGCCCACGGCGAAGGCCTGAGCGCGCATGCGCGTGCGGCGGAGCTGAGGCTGGACGCCTAGCGCCGCTGGAGGCGAAACGCCGCTTCATCGCTTAATCTGGATAGGTAACCGGAGAAGGCGATGGCTGGGCTGAAACGCATCATGGCCGGACTCTGTCTGGCCTTTTTCTTGTCCGCGGCGGCAGGGGCGCAACCGCGGGTGCTGGTGGTGGAGAGCTATCACAGCGACTACCCCTGGGATCAGGATTACCGCCGCGCCCTGCAGGAGCGTCTGGGCAAGCGCGCGCAGCTGAGCTATTACGCGATGGACACCAAGCGTCTGCCGCCGGCCCAGCATCAGGCGCGCGCCGACGAGGCGCTGGCGATGGCGGCGAAAATAAAACCTGAGCTCGTCATCGTCGGCGACGACGCCGCCTTGCAAAGAGTGGGCAGCAAGCTGGCCCAGCGGGGCGTCCCGGTGATCTATCTGGGCATCAACAACAATCCGCGCAATTACTTCCCGGGCGCGGCGTCGGGCGTCAGCGGCGTGCTGGAGCGGCCGTTGATTCTGCGCAGCGTCTTCGAATTGGGCAAAACCGTCAAAGGCCTGCGCAGCGCGCTGGTGCTGTTCGACGACGATCTCACCTCGCGCATCATCCGCGACGAGACCTTCGTCGGCCGCGACACCATGCTGCTGGCCAATATCCACGTCGACCTGGCCTTGACCGGCTCCTATGCGGACTGGCAGCGGCGGGTGCTGGGCGCCGCCGGCCGCTATCAGGCGGTCTGGGTCGGCCTTTACTTCACCCTGCGCGACGCCGGCGGCAAGGTGGTGCCCGGCGATGAAGTGCTGCGTTGGACCGCCGCCCACGCCAAGCTGCCGCTGTTCGCGTTCTGGGATTTCGCCGTGGGCAAGGACAAGGCCGCCGGCGGCCTGGTGCTGTCCGGCTACGAGCAGGGCCGCGAGGCGGCCAAGCTGGCCGAGCAAGTGTTGTTCCACGGCAAGCCGGTGGCCAGCCTGTTCCCGGTGACGCCGTCGGAAGGCCGCTATGTTTTCAGCCGCGAAGGCCTGGCGCGAGACCGCATAGAGCTGCCGGCGCGGCTGCGGGAACGGGCGAATTGGGTCGAGTAGCTGAAAGCGAATGAACACGCTACTATAGCTTTTCGTCTTTTCCGATAATACGGCTCCGCCCGCGGGGCTTTTGTTGGCCGCCAGGCCGATTGCGAAGTCATGAAAAAGTCCGTCCGACAGCTGGTGCGCGATGAGATCGCCGCCATCAGCGCCTACCCGGTAGCCTCCGCCGACGGCTACATCAAGCTGGACGCCATGGAGAATCCGTGGCCGCTGCCGGCCGAGCTGCGCCAGGAACTGGCGCGGACGCTGGCCGACGTCGCCGTCAACCGTTATCCGGACCCGTCCGGCGGCACGCTGAAAGCCCAGCTGAAGCAGGCGTTTTCCATCCCGGAGCCGGCCGAAGTGCTGCTGGGCAACGGCTCCGACGAGCTGATCACCCTGGTGGCGCAGGCGCTGGCCCGTCCCGGCGCCAAGTTGCTGGCGCTGGAGCCGTCCTTCGTGATGTACAAGATGAACGCGCTGTTCTCCGGCCTGGACTATGTCGGCGTGCCGCTGCGTTCCGATTTCAGCCTGGACCTGCCGGCGACGCTGGCGGCCATCGCCGAGCATCAGCCGGCGGTGGTGTTCGTGTCCTACCCCAACAACCCGACCGGCCCGCGCTTCGCCCGCGCCGAGGTGGAAGCGATCTGCGAGGCCGCGCCCGGCCTTGTGGTGGTGGACGAGGCCTATCAGGCTTTCGCCAGCGACAGCTTCATGAACCTGGCCGGCCTGCGCGACAATCTGATCGTGATGCGCACGCTGTCCAAGCTGGGCCTGGCCGGCATCCGCCTGGGTTACGCCGCCGGCCCCGCCGACTGGATCCGGGAACTGGACAAGGTGCGCCCGCCGTACAACGTCAATGTGCTGACCCAGGCCGCCGCGCGCTTCTCGCTGCGCCATATCGAGGTGTTCAACCGCCAGGCCGCGGAACTGTGCGAGGAACGCGGCCGGCTGGCCGCCGGGCTGGCGCGCCACGCCGCCATCGAAGCCTTCCCGTCGGAAGCCAATTTCATCACCATCCGGGTGCCGGACGCGCTGGCCTTGTACCAGCATTTCAAGGCCAGCGGCATCCTGATCAAGCAACTGCACGGCAGCCACCCCTTGCTGGAGCGATGCCTGCGCCTGACTGTGGGCGCGCCGCAGGAAAACGACGCCATGTTGGCGGCCCTGGACGCTTACTTCGCCTGAGCCATGAGAACCGCAACCGTTACCCGCAATACCCTGGAAACCCAGATCACCGTCAGCCTGAATCTGGACGGCGCCGGCGTAGGCCGCTTTGAAACCGGCGTGCCCTTTCTCGACCACATGATGGACCAGATCGCCCGCCACGGCCTGATCGATCTGGACGTGGTCGCCCACGGCGATCTGCATATCGACGCCCACCACACGGTGGAAGACATCGGCATCACCCTGGGCCAGGCCTTCGCCAAGGCGATAGGCGACAAGAAGGGCATCCGCCGCTACGGCCACGCCTACGTGCCGCTGGACGAGGCGCTGAGCCGGGTGGTGATCGACCTGTCCGGCCGTCCGGGCCTGGTATACCAGGTCGAATACACCCGCGCCAGCATCGGCCAGTTCGACGTCGACCTGTTTTCCGAGTTCTTCCACGGCTTCGTCAATCACAGCATGGTCACGCTGCACATAGACAATCTGCGCGGCGTCAACAGCCATCATCAGGCCGAGACCATCTTCAAGGCCTTCGGTCGCGCCTTGCGCATGGCCTGTGAGGCGGACGAGCGCATGGCCGGACAGACGCCGTCCACCAAGGGCACGCTGACCGCATAAGTCGGCCGCGCCGTTTTTTCAGGGCTCCGGCCGCATTTGGCCGGAGCGCCGCCACACCCCGAAGCGAGCTTGCAGGATGGCGATTAAAGTTGCAGTAGTGGATTACGGCATGGGCAATCTGCATTCGGTGCTCAAGTCGGCGCAGGCCGTCAACGACATCGGCGCGGACATCTTCCTCACCAGCGAGCCGGAAGCCGTGCTCAAGGCGGACAAGGTGATCTTCCCCGGACAGGGCGCGATGCCGGACTGCATGCGCGAGCTGAACCAGCACGGGCTGGCCGAGGCGATAAGGGAAAGCACCAAGAACAAGCCGTTTTTTGGCATCTGCGTCGGCGCGCAGCTATTGTTCGAGGAAAGCGAGGAGGGGCCGACTCAAGGCCTGGGCCTGTTCCCCGGCAAGGTGGCGCGTTTTGCCGCCGGGCTGCGCGACGCCGAGGGCGAGCGTTTGAAAGTGCCGCACATGGGCTGGAACCAGGTGTTCCAGACGCGGGTCCATCCCTTGTTCGCCGGCATCGCCGACGGCGAGCGTTTCTATTTTGTGCATAGTTACCACTTTGCGCCGGCCGATGCGGGCCTGACGTTGGCGGAAAGTGAATACCCTGAGCGGTTTTCCTGTATTGTCGGTCGTGAGAACATTTTCGCAAGCCAGTTCCACACCGAAAAGAGCCACCGGGCCGGCCTTCAGATGATGAAGAACTTCCTGGCCTGGGATGGCAGTGTTTAACTCACGTTTGATTTAGCACCATGCTGCTCATACCCGCGATAGACCTGAAAGACGGTCAATGCGTACGCCTGAAACAGGGCGTGATGGACGATGCCACCGTTTTCTCCGACGACCCCGTGCAAGTCGCCGCCCATTGGCGCGATCAGGGCGCTCGCCGCCTGCATCTGGTCGACCTCAACGGCGCCTTCGCCGGCAAGCCCAAGAATCTGGCGGTGATCCGCGATATTCTGGGCGAAGTCGGCAATGAAATCCCCGTGCAATTGGGCGGCGGCATCCGTGATCTGGACACCATAGAGAAGTACCTGGACATGGGCCTGGCCTACGTGATCATCGGCACCGCCGCGGTCAAGACCCCGGGCTTCCTGCACGATGCCTGCGACGCCTTCCCCGGCCAGGTCATCGTCGGCCTGGACGCCAAGGACGGCATGGTGGCGATAGACGGCTGGGCCAAGGTCACCAACCACAAGGTGATCGATCTGGCCAAACGCTTCCAGGACTACGGCGTCAATTCGGTGATCTACACCGACATCGGCCGCGACGGCATGATGAACGGCGTCAACATCGACGCCACCGTCAAGCTGGCGCAGGCGCTGACCATCCCGGTGATCGCCTCCGGCGGCCTGAGCAATCTCGACGACATCCGCGCCTTGTGCGCGGTGAAGGACGAGGGCGTCGAAGGCGCGATCACCGGCCGCGCCATCTACGAGGGCGGCATCGATTTCGCCGCCGCGCAGACGCTGGCCGACGAATTGTCGGACTGAGAGCCTGTTCTCGACTTATCAAGCCATGCCGGCCCGTACGCACTGTTCGGGCCGGTTGGCCGTTTGCCGGACCCCATATGCTTGCCAAACGCATCATCCCCTGTCTGGACGTGACCGCCGGTCGCGTCGTCAAAGGCGTCAACTTCCTGGGTCTGCGCGACGCCGGCGACCCGGTGGAAATCGCCCGCCGCTATAACGAGCAGGGCGCGGACGAACTGACCTTTCTCGATATCACCGCCAGCTCGGACCAGCGCGACATCATTCTGCACGTGATCGAATCGGTGGCGGAGCAGGTGTTCATTCCGCTGACCGTGGGCGGCGGCGTGCGGGAAGTGGCGGACATCCGCCGCCTGCTCAGCGCCGGCGCGGACAAGGTCAGCATCAATACCGCGGCGGTGACCCGGCCGCAGCTGGTGAGCGAGGCGGCCGATCGCTTCGGCAGCCAGTGCGTCGTCGTGGCGGTGGACGCCAAGGCGGTGACGCCGGAGAACGACCGCTGGGAGGTGTTCACCCACGGCGGCCGCACGCGCACCGGCATCGACGCGGTGGCGTGGGCGCGTCAGATGCAGCAACTGGGGGCGGGCGAAATCCTGCTGACCAGTATGGACCGCGACGGCACCAAGATAGGCTTCAATCTGGAGCTGACGCGCGCGGTGTCGGAAGCGGTGGACATTCCGGTGATCGCCTCCGGCGGCGTGGGCACGCTGCAGCACCTGGTGGACGGGGTCAAACTGGGCAAGGCCGACGCGGTGCTGGCCGCCAGTATTTTCCATTTCGGCGAGCACACGGTGGCGGAGGCCAAGCAGGCGATGCGGGACGCCGGCATCGAAGTGCGGCTGTGAGCGCTTTCCGATCGACACTCTTGCCGGCGTCTTAATTTGAGGCGAAGCGGGCGCCGCGCTGAATCATTTGCTGCGCCGCCACTCATAGCCAAGGCGCGCGGCCTTCTAAAGGTGAGCCATGAATTGGTTGGATGAAGTCAAATGGGACGACAAGGGCCTGGTCGCCGCCATCGCCCAGGACGCCGCCAGCGGCCGGGTGCTGATGGTGGCGTGGATGAATCGCGACAGCCTGGCCCTGACCGCCGAAACCGGCGTCGCCCATTACTGGAGCCGCTCGCGCGGCAAGCTGTGGAAGAAGGGCGAGGATTCCGGCCACCTGCAAAGCGTCAAGGAGTTGCGGCTGGACTGCGACGGCGACGTGGTGGTGATGCAGATCGAGCAGGCCGGCGGCATCGCCTGCCATACCGGCCGCGAAAGCTGCTTCTACCGCCGCTTCGATCCGGCGCGGCAAGATTGGGAAGTGGTGGACGCGGTCTTGAAGGACCCGGGCGCCATCTACGGCAAGGCCTGACTTGCGCGCGGTCAACGCCTTGCGGCGGCTGGCCGTTAGAATGGCAGCCGGCAAGGCGATTGTTATCGTTTTGCCATCGGAACGACATATACTTGCCGGGGTTGCGGCGTAAAGGAATAGCGACATGAGCCAGGATGTGCTGAAAACCATCGCGGACACGCTGGAAGCGCGGCGCGAGGCCAGTTCCCAGTCTTCCTATGTGGCGTCCCTGTTTCACAAGGGCGAGGACGCCATTCTGAAGAAAGTGGCGGAGGAGGCGGCGGAAACGCTGATGGCCTCCAAGGACAAGGACAAGCTGCATCTGGTGCGCGAAGTGGCCGACCTGTGGTTCCACAGCATGGTGTTGCTGACCTATCATGGCCTGCGGCCCGAGGACGTGCTGATGGAGTTGAAGCGGCGCGAGGGTATTTCCGGCCTGGATGAAAAGGCCTCCCGCGCCCCCACCCCTTAAGATTGAGCGAGAGCCGACAATAATGACAGACTGCATCTTCTGCAAAATCGTGGCCGGGCAGATTCCGGCCAATAAAATCTACGAAGACGACGATGTGCTGGCCTTCCACGACATCCGTCCGATCGCTCCCGTGCATTTCATGCTGATTCCCAAGCTGCACGTGGATTCGCTGGCCCATTGCGGCCCCGAGCACGAGGCGGTGCTGGGCAAGATGCTGACCCTGGCGCCCAAGCTGGCGCGCGAGCAGGGCCTGGAGGGCGGCTTCAAGACCGGCATCAACACCGGCCGCGGCGGCGGGCAGGAAGTGTTCCACCTGCACGTGCATGTGTTCGGCCACAAGAATAACTGATCGGCCCGCGGGCCCGAAGCGGGAGGCCGGGCGGCCTCCGCGTACTAATTCGATTTGATAAGGAAGTGAATCATGGGTTCTTTCAGCATCTGGCACTGGCTGGTGGTATTGCTGATCGTGGTGCTGGTGTTCGGCACCAAGAAACTGCGCAATATCGGTGAAGATCTGGGCGGCGCGGTCAAAGGCTTCAAGGAAGGCATGAACGGCGAGAACGACAAGGCCGCCAAGGACAAGCCGGCTGAAACCGGCCGCATCATCGACGGCGACGCCGACAAGAAATAAGGCGCGGCTCAAGCGTGTTTGAAATCAGCTTTGGCGAAATCCTGTTGATAGGCGTGGTGGCCCTGGTGGTCTTGGGGCCGGAGCGCCTGCCCACGGTGGCGCGCACCCTGGGCGCGCTGGTGGGCCGCGCCCAGCGTTTCGTGGCCACGGTGAAGTCCGACATCCAGCAGCAGGCCAATCTGACCGGCCTGAACGAATTGCGGCAGGACATCGAGGACGCGGCGCAGTCGTTCAAAGGCCAGCTCGACTCCGAAGTGCGGGGCGTGCGCGAGGCGATGGAGCAGAACAGCGCCGAACTGCGTTCCCTGGCGGACGAGGCGCGCGCGCCGGTGGAAGAGGCGGCCAATCTCATCCACGGCGGCCTGCAGCCGGATCTGCTGGACCCGCTTCCGGCCGACGTCGAGGCGCAGGCCGAGGCGGCGCCGGTCAAGGACGAGAACCAGCTGGACCTGTTCGACGACTTGCCGCCGGCGGCGCCGGCTCCCCAGCCGGCCGATCCGCCATCGCCGCGTTGAGCTTGGCCGCACCCGGCCGGGCGGGACTGGCGCCCGCTCCGGCCGTTCCTGAATCCATTGGACATCCCGCGCATGAATGAACAACCCTTGCTCGCGCATCTGATCGAGTTGCGCACCCGTCTGGTACGGGCGCTGCTCGGCGTCGCGCTGGTGTTTCTCGGCCTGTTCCATTGGTCCGGGGACATCTACCATCTGCTGGCCAAGCCGCTGCTGGACGCGTTGCCTAAGGGGGCGAACATGATCGCCACCGACGTCACCGCGCCGTTCTTCGTACCGGTCAAGGTGACCATGCTGGTGGCCTTCCTGATCTCGCTGCCCAATACCCTGTACCAGATCTGGGCCTTTGTCGCGCCCGGGCTCTACCACCATGAGAAACGGCTGGTGCTGCCCCTGGTGGTGGCCAGCCTGTTGCTGTTCCTCACCGGCATGGCTTTCGCCTACTTCCTGGTCTTCCCCGTGGTGTTCGGCTTCATGTCGGCGGTGACGCCGGTCGGGGTCAGCATGATGACCGACATCGATAAATACCTGTCCTTCGTGCTCGGCATGTTCATGGCCTTCGGCGTCACCTTCGAGGTGCCGGTGGTGGTGATCCTGCTGGTGCGCATGGGCGTGGTGTCGGTGGAAAAACTGCGCCAGGGCCGGCCTTACGTGATCGTCGGCGCCTTCGTGGTGGCCGCCGTCGTCACGCCGCCGGACGTGCTGTCGCAAACCCTGCTGGCGGTGCCGCTGTGGCTGTTGTACGAGGCGGGCATTCTGTTGGCGGTGTTCCTGGGCCGCAAGAAGGAGCGCCCTTTGCTGGAGGATGGTTCATGAATCGAAACGCCTGGCATTACGGCGCGTCGGCGTCGCTGATCGCCCTGATCCTGCTGTGCCTGGCCTGGGAGCTGTGGCTGGCGCCGCTGCGTCCGGGCGGCTCGCTGCTGGCGCTCAAGGCGGCGGTGCTGCTGCTGCCGCTGCGCGGCATCCTGGCCCAGCGCCTGTACACCTATCAATGGGCCAGCATGTTCATCCTGGCTTATTTCACCGAGGGCGTGATGCGCGGTTGGGCGGATCGCGGCCTGTCGCAACAACTTGCATGGGGCGAAATCTTCTTAAGCGGACTATTCTTCGTCTGTGTATTGGGCTTTGCCAGAACCTTCAAGTTGTCGCGTCAGCCGCAGTAGACCTCGCGCGCAGCCAAAAGGAAGCCGTCAGCTCATGCTGACGGCTTTTTTTGCGTCCGCCGCGCATGCCGGGCGCAGAGTGTGAAACTTGCCGGAGTCATGCGGTGAAAACCGTGAACGGCTTGGTTTACCATCGCGGCGAAACCGCGGACTTGAATCGGCGGGAATCCAAAAAAAACATAGTTTGGTTGGGGAGTGTGTAAATGCGGAATATGACGATTGCGGCCCGGATCACCCTGGGTTTCGCCTTGTTGCTGGTGGCGCTGGCGGTGACCAGCTTGCTGGCCTTCATGGGGTTGGGCAGCATTTCCAGCCGGGTGGAGGATGTCAGCACTCATGAACTGGCCTTTTACCGCGACGTGGTGGAGTTGCAGCAGCATATGGGCAATCTGCGGCGTTTCGAGAAGGACTATTTCATCAATCTGGGCGACGCCGCCAAGCGGAGCGAGTACAGCGGGAAATGGAGCAAGACGCTGGACGGCGCGCACGCGGCGATCAAGAGCGCCGGCACCCATCCGCTGAACGGCGACGCCGCCCAGCAGCTGACGACGCTGGACGGACTGCTCAACAGCTACGCCGACGGCTTCAAGACGGTGGGCGCCAAGGTGGACAAGCAGGAACTGGCCAGCACCAGCGACGCCAACAAGGCGTTTGGCCAGTACAAGGGCAGCATCCACCAGATGGAAGAGGTCTCGGCCAAACTGGCCAAGGGCGCTTCCGACGCGGTGGCGGGGCTGCGCGGCCAGATCGACGCCTCCGCGGACGCGGTGCGCAGCCAGTTGCTGGCCACGGTGGCGGTCGGCCTGCTGGCCAGCCTGGTGGTGTCCTGGTACATCATCCGCTCCATCCGCGTGCCCTTGCTGCAGATGCGGGATTCCGCGCAGCAACTGGCGCAAACCTGCGATCTGAACCTGGAACTGCCGGACTTCGGCCGCAATGAGCTGGGCAGCGTCGGCGAATCGCTGGCCTCGCTGGTCGGCACCGTGCGCCGGCTGGTGCAGGAAGCCCAGGGCCACGCCACGCAACTGGCCAGCGCCTCGGGCCAGATGGCGGACGTCAGCTCCCAGGTGTCCGGCGCCGCGGCCAATCAGGCGGAATCCGCCGCCAGCGGCGCGGCGGCGATCGAGCAGATGTCGGTCAGCATCAATCTGGTGGCGGACAATACCCGCGACGTGGAGGGCCAGGCGCGCCAGACCATGGCGCAGGCGGATCGCGGCAACGGCCTGGCGGAAAAAGCCGCCAGCGAGATCCAGCTGATCGCCAGCGGCATTACCGAAACCTCCACGGTGATGGGGCAGCTCAATCAGCGTTCCAGCGATATCGGCGACATCGTGCGGGTGATCCGCGATATCGCCGAGCAGACCAATCTCTTGGCGCTGAACGCGGCGATCGAGGCGGCGCGGGCCGGGGAGATGGGCCGCGGCTTCGCGGTGGTGGCGGACGAGGTGCGCAAGCTGGCCGAGCGCACCAGCCAGGCCACCACCGAGATTTCCACCCATATCGAAGGGGTGCAGACCGATACCCAGCGCGCCTACCAGAGCATGCAGCAGGCCAACGCCCGCATCGAGAGCGGCGTCAGCAGCACCTCCAGCGTGGCCGAGTCGCTGCGTGAAATCCATCAGCTGTCCCAGCACTCGGTGGAACGCATCACCGACATCGCCAACGCGATCAAGGAGCAAAGCCACGCCAGCCAGCTGGTGGCGGGCAATGTGGAGCAGATGGCGCAGATGAACGAGAGCACCGCCAAGGCCTCCGGCCAGGCCAGCCAGCTATCGCAGGAACTGCAGCAGTTGTCGGTGGATTTGGACTCCAATCTCAGGCGCTTCCGCACCTGAGGGAAGGGGCTTCATCTCAGCCGGCGATGCCCAGCGCCTCCAGGCTATTGCGGTACAAGGCCTGGCGCAGCGCCGTCTCCGGCAGGCCGCGCAGCTCGGCCAGCTGCGCGCTGAAGGCGGCCAGATGGGCCGGCTCGTTGGGCCGGTCCTGGGCGAATTCGGGGCGGATGTCCGGCGCGTCGGTCTCCAGCACCAGGCCGGACAGCGGCAGCGTGGCCGCCAGCCGGCGGATGCGCTGGGAGCCGGAGTAGGTCATCGCACCGCCGAAGCCCAGCTTCATGCCCTGGCGCAGCATCGCGTCCGCTTGCTGCGGGCTGCCGTTGAAGGCGTGGGCGATGCCCCGCTCGACGCGCTGCTCGCGCAGATGCTTGAGCACGCGGTCCACCGATCGGCGCACGTGCAGCACCACCGGCAGCGCGTATTTGCGCGCCAGCTTCAGCTGTTCGACGAACAAGGCCTCCTGCCGCGCCGGATCCAGCTCCGGCAGATAGAAGTCCAGGCCTATCTCTCCCACCGCCTCCGGCCGCTGTTCGCGCAGCGCGCGCTCCAGCTGCTCCAGATGCTCGTCCAGATGCCGTTCCAGATAGATGGGATGCAGGCCGAAGCCTATCCAGCAGCCGTGATCGCGGCGCATGGCGGCGGCCGCGTCGAAGGTGTCGGCGCGCACCGCCGGCACCAGGATCTGGCCGACGCCGGCGGCGCGCGCGCGCTCCAGCACGGCGGACAGCATCGGCGCCAATTCCGGCGCGTCCAGATGGCAGTGGGTGTCGATCAGCGCGCCGGGCGCGGGCAGGGCGGGGAAACGGTGCATGGCGGATTCGTCGTTCGCTCAGCCGGCTTCCGGCTGCAATTGCTGCAGCAAGTATAGCCGTTGGTAGATGCCGCCCTCGGTCATCAAGGCCTCGTGATTGCCGGTTTCGGCGATCTGGCCGTGGTTGAGCACGATGATGCGGTCGGCGTCGCGGATGGTGGACAGCCGGTGGGCGATGGAGATCAGGGTGATCTGGCCGCGCAGCTGTTCCAGCGCTCCTTGCACCAGTTGTTCGGTTTCGCTGTCGATGTGGGAGGTGGCCTCGTCCAGCAGCAGGATGCGCGGCTTGCCCGCCAGCGCGCGGGCGATGGCGATCAGCTGCTTCTGGCCGCTGGACAGCCGCGAGCCGCTCTCGCCCATATCGGTGTCGTAGCCCTGCTCCAGGGCCAGGATCAGATCGTGCGCGCCGGCCGCGCGCGCGGCGTCCTCGATCTGCTGCTGCGTCAACGGCCGGCCCATGGCGATATTGTCGCGCGCGCTGGCGGCCAGCAGAAAGGGCTCCTGCGGCACCAGGCCGACGCCGTCGCGGAAGGCGGCGTCGTCGAAGGCGGCCAGCGGCTGCTCGTCGATCAAGATCTCGCCGCCTTGCGGCGCGTAGAAGCGCAGCAGCAGCGACAGCAGCGTGGATTTGCCGCTGCCGGTGTGGCCGACGATGCCGATAAAGCCGCCGGCCGGAATCTCCAGCGAAAGATCGGGCAATACCGGCCGCTCAGGCTGATAGCCGAAGCTCACCCGGCGGAAGCTGACCGCGCCCCGCTCGATGCGGCCCTGGCCCTGGCCGGCCGCCGCCGCCGGCTCCTGCAGCAGCGCGTCCACCCGCGCCGCCGCCACCACCGCCTGCTGCAGCTGGCTGAACTGCATGGTGATCTGGATCAGCGGGTCCACCATGCGGCCGATATAGCTGATGAAGGCGTAGAGCACGCCGATCTGCAGCGCGCCCAGCGGCCGCTGGCTGAAGCTGTAGATCACCCCGGCCAGCAACAGCACTTTCAGCAGGTCCAGCGCCGGACGCAATAGCCAGGCGTTGGCGCTCAACTCCGCGATCCGCGCCCGGTAGTAATTGTGGTTGGCCTGATCGAAACGCGCGGCGAAGCGGCCGGTGGCGTTGGCGGCCTGCAACACGCTCATGCCGGAGATGGACTCGGCCATCTGGGCGTTGATGTCGCTGCGCAGCGCGCGGGCGCGCGTCACCGACGGCGCGCTCCAGCGCTGGTAGAGCCAGACGATGGCCAGCATCGCCGGCAGCAGCAGCGCCGCCAGCAGCATCAGCCGCCAGTCCAGCCAGGCCATCGCCGCCATCACGCCGATGACCACGATGCTGCTGTCCAGCATCACGAACAGCACCTGCACGTACAAGGCCTTCACCGATTCGGTGTCGTTGGTGACGCGGCTGACCAGCTGGCCGGTGATCGCCTTGTCGAAAAAGGCCATCGGCAGCCGGATCACGTGGCGGTAAACCTGTTCGCGCAGCCTTTGCACCGAGCGCATCGCCACGCCGGACAGGCGCACCAGCTGCAGATAGCGCAGGCTGGACGCGGCGTAGCCGGCCATCAGACAGGCGAGCAGCAGCAGGCCCATTTCCAGCCATTGCGGCGCGCGCGGCAGCAGATAGCGGTCGATGAACACCTTGCCCAGCAGCGGCGACAGCGCCTCCATCAGCGCGGCGGCGATCAGCCACAGCGTGCCCCACAGCACATGGCGCTTTTCCGGCGCGGCGGAGTGGCGCAGCAGGGCCACCGCCCGGCTGCGGTTGATCGCGGATTGATCAGATTTCATCCAGGCTGGCCTCCAGTTGTTGATAGCGCCACTGGCTGGCGTACCAGCCGTTCAATTGCAGCAGCGCCTCGTGGCTGCCGGCTTCGGCGATGCCGCCGTGCTGCAGCACGACGATGTGGTCGGCGTCCGCCACCGCGGACAGCCGATGGCTGGCGATGATCACGCTGCGGCCGCGGCGCGCTTCGCGCAGATGTTGCAGAATCTGGGTCTCGGTCTGGGTGTCCACCGCGGACAAGGCGTCGTCCAGCAGCAGCAGCGGCGCGTCCGCCAGCAAGGCGCGGGCGATGGCCAGCCGTTGGCGCTGGCCGCCGGACAAGGCCACGCCTTTTTCGCCCACCGGGGTGGCGTAGCCCTGGGCCAGGCGCAGGATGTCCTCGTGCACCGCCGCCAGCCGCGCCACGCGTTCGATCTCGCGTTCGGCGGCGTCCGGGCGCGTCAGCGCGATATTGTCGGCCACCGAGGCGGAGAACAGAAAGGACTCCTGCGGCACCCAGCTGATCGCCGCGCGCAAGGCGTCCATCTTGTATTCCTCCAGCGGCACGCCGTTCCAGCTGACGCTGCCGGCCGGCAGCGGGTACTGGCGCAGCAGCAGGCGCAGCAGCGTGGATTTGCCGCTGCCGGTGGGGCCGACGATGCCCAGGGTCTGGCCGCGGCCCAGGCGCAGATCGATCGCGCGCAAGGCCGGCGCGCTTTGCCCCGGATAAGTGAAGTTCAGATCGCGCCAGCGCAGTTCGCCGGCCGGCTCCGTGGCGTTGACGCCGCTGTCGTCCACGGACTCGGGCGCGCTCAGCACCGGCTCCAGCCGGTTCCAGCCGGCGCGGCCGCGTTCCAGCAGCGACAGCACCCAGCCGGCGGCGAACATCGGCCAGATCAGCTGGCCCAGATACATGCTGAAGCTGGTCAGCGCGCCTATGGTCAGCTGTTGCTGCCACACCAGATAGCCGCCGATGCCCAGCGTGGCCGCCGCCGCGGTGCTCAGGGTCAGCCCCACCACCGGTTCGAACGCCGCCTCCCAGCGTTGCGCCTCCAGGCTGTTGTCGGCGGCGGAGGCGGCCAGGCCGGCCAGCTCGCGGCTATTGCGTTCCTCCAGGCCCAGGGTGCGCAGCGTGCGCACTCCGCTCAGCGTTTCCTGCACGTGGTCGTTGAGCCGGCTGAAGCTTTGCAGCGAGCCGGCCCAGGCCTGGTGCACGCGGCGGGTGATGCGCCAGAAGGCGAAGGCCATCAGCGGGAAGGGCAGCAGCGCGGCGGCGGCCAGCCGCCAGTCTATGCCCAGGGTCATCATCGCCAGCACCATCACCAGGGCCAGGCTGCCGTCGAAGCCGGCCAGCATCGCCTCGCCGGCGGCCATTTCCACCGCGTCGATATCGTTGGTGGCGCGCGCCATCAGATCGCCGGTGCGCTGGTGATGGTAGAAGCCCGGCCCCTGGCGGCTCAGCCGCTGATACAGCCGGGTGCGCAATTCCACGCCCAGTTGGTAGGCGGCGGCGAAGAGCTGCAGCCGCCAGCCGGCGCGCAGCAGATAGATCACCACGCCGAAGAGCAGCAGCCAGCCCAGCTCGCGCATGAGTTGCGGGGCGCCGAGCTGGCCCTTGGCCAGCAGGTCGACGATTTCTCCGATCTGGCGCGGAATCAGCACGGTGAGCACCGCCACGGCGGCCAGCATCAGCGCCGCGCGCAGATAGTAAGGCCAATGACGGAGGACGAAGTCGCGCAGCAGCGCGGACAGGCTGGCGCCGGGGGCGAGAGCGGACGGGCGTGACATGGCGGGGGCGGATTATCCGGATTGGGTGCGAGCCGAATATTCTATGCCGAATCCGATCGCGGTGTCAGAACCGCTTCAAGCCCGTATCGCGCGAAGCGCGGCGGATCCTGAAGCGGCTCTCGGGCGGGCCCTCGTATGACGGTCTAGCCCTGTTGCGCCGCCGGCTTGGGCCGCGGCTTGCGCACGGTGTGGAACAGCACGACCAGCAGCAGCAGGAAGGGCAGGCCAAAGACCAGGGTCAGCCGGAACACCTCGGTGAAGGCGGTGGTGATCATGATCGCCAGCATCAACACCAGGCCGGCCAGCGTGGTGTAGGGAAACAGGCGCATCTTGAACGGCAGATCCAGGCCGCCGGCCTGATCGTGATGGCGGCGGAAGCGCAGATGGGTGTAGAAAATCATCAGCCAGGTGAACAGCGCGCCGAACATCGACAGCGCGATCATCAGCGTGAACGCCTGTTGCGGAAACAAGACGTACAGCACCGCCGCCAGCGCGATGCCGCTGGTGGACAGCAGGAGCGCGTTGACCGGGATGCCGCGCTGGTTCAGCTTGCCCAGCCCGATCGGCGCGTCGCCGGCGCGGGACAGGCTGAACATCATGCGGGTGGTGATGTAGAGCTGGCTGTTCATCGCCGACAGCGCGGCCACCACCACCACGAAGTTGAGAATGCCGGCGGCGTAGGGGATGTTCAGCACCTGCATCACGGTGACGAAGGGGCTGTTACCGGCGCCGATCCGGCCCCAGGGCACGATGGCGATGATCAGGCTCAAGGACAGCAGGTAGAACACCACCAGCCGCGCGATGGTGGCGCGGAACGCCTGGCGCACCGCCTGTTCCGGGTTTTCCGCCTCGCCGGCGGCCACCGCGATCATCTCCACGCTCAGATAACTGAAGATGGAGATCACCACCGCCACCCACATGCCCCAGACCCCGTTGGGGAAGAAGCCGCCGTCGGCGCTGAAGTTGCGCGCGCCGTAAGCGGGGTTGCCGCTGCCCCACACCACATAGCAGCCCATCAGGATGAAGGCGACGATGGCGAAGATCTTGATGGTGGAGAACCAGTACTCCACCGTGCCGAAGGCCTTGACGCTGGTGGCGTTGACGCCGATCAGCGCGCTGGAGAACAGCAGAATCCAGATCCAGGGCGGGGTGTCGGGAAACCAGTAGCGCATGTATTCGGCCACGGCGGTGATTTCGGTGCCCACCGCCAGCACTACGCAGGCCCAATAGCTGTAGCGCACCAGGAAGCCGGCCAGCGGGCTGACGTAGTGCTCGGCGTAGGCGCCGAAGGAGCCGGAAGTGGCGTGCGCCACCGTCATCTCCGCCAGGCAGCCCATCAGCAACAGGGTGATCAGGCCGCCTATGGCGTAACTGAGCACCACGCTGGGGCCGGCGAAGCCGATGGCGAACTTGCTGCCTAGGAACAGACCGGTGCCGATGGCGCCGCCGATGGCGATCATGCTCATCTGTCCGGCGCTGAGCCGGCGCTGCAGGCCCTGTTCCCTATCCTTGATGTCCTGGAAACTGCTCATGATGTTCTCCTCTGTCTATGCAGCGCGGTCTGGCGGGATCTGACGTCCCTTGCGCTGTAGAGCCGCCGGCCGCGTAGCTATCGCGGGCGGCGGCTCTGTGGAGGCGAGGCGGCAGGGGCCGTCGCGCCGTTCTGGGCTCAGGTCACCGCGCCGCGGCGGTGGAACTCAGGTTTATCCCAGCTGCCGCTGTCCAGAATCTCGCGCAGGATTTCCACCGCGTCCCAGATGTCGGCATGGCTCAGGTAGAGCGGAGTGACGCCGAAGCGCAGCACTTCCGGCTCGCGGTAATCGCCGATGACGCCGTTGGCGATCAAGGCCTGCATCACCGCGAAGCCTTGCGGATGGCGGAAGCTGACGTGGCTGCCGCGGCGCGCGTGCTCGCGCGGGGTGATCAGGGTCAGCGGGTGGCCACCGCAGCGCTGTTCCACCAGCTCGATGAAGAGATCGGTCAGCGCCAGCGATTTGGCGCGCAGCTGCTGGGCATCCACTTGGCGCGCCACGTCCAGACCGCATTCCACCAAGGCCAGCGACACGATGGGCTGGGTGCCGCACAGGAAGCGGCGTATGCCCTGGGCCGGCGCGTAGTCGGCCGCCATCTCGAAGGGCTTGGCGTGGCCCCACCAGCCGGACAAGGGCTGCCAGAAAGCGTTCTGATGGCGCGGGGCCACCCAGATGAAGGCGGGCGAGCCCGGTCCGCCGTTCAGGTATTTGTAGGTGCAGCCCACGGCGAAATCGGCGTCCGCGCCGTTCAGGTCCACTTGCAGCGCGCCGGCCGAGTGCGCCAGGTCCCAGATCGCCAGCGCGCCGCGCTGATGGGCGCTGCGGGTGACCGCGGCCATATCGTACAAATAACCGGTGCGGTAATTGACGTGGGACAGCAGCAGCACCGCCACGTCCTCGTCCAGCGCCTGTTCCTGCGGCAGCGCCTCGTCGATCAGACGCAATTCATAGCCCTGCTGCAGGAATTCGATCATGCCCTGGATCATGTAGAGATCGGTGGGGAAGTTGTCGCGCTCGGACAGGATCACCTTGCGCTCCGGATGAGCTTGCCGCTGGATGCGCAGGGCCGCCGCCAGCGCCTTGAACAGGTTCAGCGAGGTGGTGTCGGTGACCACGGTTTCACCGGGACCGGCGCCCAAGAGCGGCGCCAGCTTGTCGCCCAGACGCGCCGGCATGTCGAACCAGCCGGCGGTGTTCCAACTGCGGATCAAATCATGGCCCCATTCGCCGGTGATCACCTGCCGGCTGCGCTCCAGCGCGCCCTTGGGCAGCACGCCCAGCGAGTTGCCGTCCAGATAGAAAGTGTTGGCCGGCAGGTCGAACCGCTGGCGGAAGCCGGCCAGCGGGTCTTGCTGATCGGCGATGAGACAAGCTTCGCGAGTGTGTTTCATGGCGGGTCCTACACGAGAGGGGTGGAAACGGGCAAGGGCCGCAGCACGGCGCGCACCGGGCTGGCGTCCAGGTTCATCAACTTCAGCGGCAACGCGATCAACTCGTAATCGCCCTCCGGCGCGTGATCCAGCAGCAGCTGTTCCAGGATGGCCATGCGCTGGCGCGCGGTGGCGTGATGGGCATCCATGGTTTTGCTGTCCATCGGGTCCAGCGAGGCGGTGTCCACGCCTATCAGCCGCACGCCCTGGCCGCCCAGCCAGTCGATGGCGGCGGCCTCCACGCCGGGGAAGTCCGCGTCCCAGGCCTCCAGCGGATAGCGCGCGTAACTGCGGATCAGCAGCCGCGGGGGCAGCGGGCCGGGCCGGGCCTCAAGCCGCGCGCGGATCTGCTCCAGCCGGATCAGCGGGCCGGGGGACAGGCAATGGATCAGCCGGCACGGCCCCAGATAGGCGTCCAGCGCCACCTGGCCTATGCCCTGGCCGGCGGCCTGGAAGTGAGCCGGCGCGTCGGCGTGCGCGCCGCTGTGAGGCGACAGCGTCAGCCGCGCCACATTGACCGGACAGTGGGCGTCCAGCTGCCAGGCGGGGCTGGCGTCGAAGGCGGTGTCGCCGGGCCAGACCGGCAGGCCGGCGCGCAGCGGGGGGCTGATATCGAGCAACATGGAGCGGTTCCTGAGCGGTAAGAAGCCTGGAATCATGCTAGCACCAAGGCATCCGCCAGAAATTGCAAGTTGGTCTTGCTAATGGCATGCTTTTCGCAGGAACTGCAGCGGAGCAGACAGATAACGATGGGAAATTGCAAATGCAGCTTGACGCGATAGATTGCCGGATTCTTTCCGCATTGCAGCACAACGCCAGGCTCAGCAATCAGGATCTGGCCGACCAGGTGGCCCTGTCACCGTCCGCCTGTCTGCGGCGGGTGCGCGCGCTGGAAAGCCAGGGACTGATCCGCGGCTATCACGCCCAACTGGACCCGGCCCTGCTCGGCTACGAGCTGGAAGCCATCGTCCACGTGACGCTGGATCGGGCGCGCGAAGACTGGCATGAAGACTTCATGGAGCGCATCCGGCAGTTTGAGGAAATCGCCGCCGCCTACATCGTCGCCGGTCCCAGCAACTACGTGCTGCATGTCCGTTGCCGCAATCTGGCCGCCTTCAGCGGCTTCATCGTGGAGCGGCTGAACCGCATTCCCGGCATGCGCGACATCTGCTCCTATATTGTGATGCGCACGCTCAAGGATCAGCGCTGGCAAGTGCCGCTGGACGGTAAATAGCCGCGTGCCGGGTGGGGCCGGCGCGGAGAGTGGCTTGGTATAATTACCATTGTTAATGAGAATCATTAGCATTAACTTCGGCGCTCCTGAACCCCACCCCACCCACGCCATGAAATACCGGAGCCTTTCCGCCTGCCTGTTATTGTCGGCAGCCCATCCGCAAACCCTGCTGGCCGCCGAACCCGCGCCGCAAATGGAAACCGTCCACGTCAACGCCGAGCGCAAAGCCGCGCTCTTGCATGGCGAGGTGCTGGACGCGGAGCAATTGCGCCGCGCGCGCGGCACCGGCAACGCCGACATCTTCTCCGGCCTGCCCAGCGTGCAGGTCAACAATATCCGCAACGAAGCCGGCGCCATCGACCTGGGCATCCGCGGCCTGCAAGGCGAAGGCCGGGTGCCGGTCTTGATAGACGGCAGCCTGCAATCCACCCACACCGCCCGCGGCTACCAGGGCACCAGCGACCGCACCTATATCGATTCGGACCTGATCAGCAAGGTCAGCGTGGAGGAGGGCGCCAGCAACGGCGCCTTCTCCAGCGGCGCGATCGGAGGCCTGGTGCAGATGCGCACCTTGGGCGTCGAGGACGTGCTGCGCCCCGGCAAGGATTTCGGCGTGCTGCTGAAGGGCAGCGTGTACAACAACAACAAGACGCCCCGGGTGCCGGACGATGAGCGCGACCAGGTGTATTACCAGCTCAACAACGGCCTCAGCCCGCGCACCTTCAACAACGGCTCGGCCACGCTGGCGCTGGCCTATCGGCAGCCCGGCCTGGACGCCTTGCTGGCCTACAGCAAGCGGCGCACCGGCAATTACTTCGCCGGCAGCCACGGTTTCGACGGTTACCCGGAGGCGGTGGTGTCGCGCGGCCAGGAAGTGGTGAACACCAGTTACGAAAGCGATTCGCTGCTGGCCAAGCTGGGCTTCGCGCTGAACGACGCGCAGCGACTGAAGCTGATCTTCCGCCGCCACCGCCAGCAGGCCGGCGAACTGCTGGCCGCCTACTGGTACAAGAACTCCAACGACAAGAACTTCCAGGAACTGCCGCCGGGCGTGGAGTCCATGCCGCAATGGGCGCTGGGCAGCGCCGTCGTGCACGCCTACAGCGCCAACTACAGCTATACGCCGAGCGACAACAAGCTGATCGACCTGAACCTGGGCCTGTGGGCCACCGAGGCGGATCTGGACCAGCACAACGGCTTGTGGGCCGGCCGTCCCGGCGCGTCCTACGGCGATCAGTACATGCATGCCTACAACAACAAGCGCCATGGCTTCAATTTGCTCAACCGCTCGGAACTGGAGGCGCTGCCCTTGAGCCTGAGCTACGGCCTGGCCTTCCAGCAGGAGCGCACCCAGCCCACCAGCCGCTACACCGAGCAGCCGCGGACGCTGGTGGCCTCGCGCAACGGCGTGCGCAACGAGCGCAGCCTGTTCGGCAACGCCGTGCTGTCCTATCGCTGGGCCAGCTTCTCCCTGGGCGCGAATCTGCATGGTTCGACCACGCGCGACTATGCGACCAATCTGGAAGCGGATTACGCGCCCAAGCTGGATTTGACCGGCCAGGTCGATGTGCACCTGGCCAAGTGGCTGGATGTCTACGCCAAGGGCGGCCGCGCCTATCGCACTCCCAGCCTGTATGAAACCACCACCTCCTCCGAGGTGTTCAGCTACAACCCGTACAACCCCTTGCGGCCGGAACGTTCGCTGAACCTGGAACTGGGCTTGAAGGCGAGCTTCCAGGATGTGTTCCGCGATCAGGAACGCATCGGCTTCAAGGCCGCTTATTTCAACAACAAGGTGGCGGATTATATTTCCAGCGCCTGGCTGGACCGTACGCCGGGCATGCCGTCGTGGCAGGGCAATCTGACCTTCCTCAACTACGACAAGGTGGAGCTGCGCGGCTTCGAGTTCGGCGTGGACTACCACAGCCCGTCCTTCTTCGTGGAGGCCGCCGCCACGCGCTACCTGGACCCGGAAGTGTGCTCGGTGAACCAGGCGAGCCGGCGCGACGCCGCGGTGTGCAATCAGAACGGCTTCGCCTGGAGCCTGATTCCGACCCGCATCCCGCCCAAGAGCGTGTACGTGATTTCCGCCGGCAAGCATTGGCTGAACGGCGACCTGACCGTGGGCGGCCGCCTGAAATACCATGCCGGCAAGACCAATCCGGCCGGGTGGCTGAAAGGCACCGGCGCGCAACCGGTGCTGGAACTGGCGTCCGAGCGGCTGGTGGACCTGTTCATCGAGTACCGGCTGAACAAGCAGGTCAATCTGAATTTCAATGTGGACAACCTGACCAACCGCTATGCGGTGGACACCGGTTCCGTGATCAGCATGCCGATACCGGGGCGGACCATACGGATGGGGATGGAAGCGCGCTTCTGAGAACCTGTTCAGAGTCCGCTGCGCTTCGTGGAGCGTTGCACGGCGAGTACAAGCTCAAAATGCTCATGTACCCCTCGTACATTCCGCTTTTTCGCTCGTTTTCGCCTTGTCTCGCTCTGGCTCGCGAGACGTTGAACAGGCTCTGAGCCGCCGGCCGCGCGTTTTTTGCCGCGGCCGGCGGGAATCTGCGCGCCGGCCGGCGGTCTGTAGACTTTATGAGCCGCATGAGGCGGCCGCTTGATTCAGGGGGATAAACATGAGCATGAAAATGAAGTTGACGCTGGGCGCGGCGGTCGTGGCCCTGGGGGCGTGGTTCTACGCGACGCCGTATTTGGCGGTGCGGGGCATGCAGCAGGCCTTGGACGCGCGCGACGCGGCCAAACTGTCCGGCTATGTGGACTACCCGGCCTTGCGCAACAGCCTGAAAGAGTCCGTCGTGCCCAAATCGGTGCTGGACCTGAACCAATCCAAGGACAAGAACCCGCTGGCGGCGATGGGCGCGGCCATTGCCGACGCGGTGGTCGCCCCGGTGGTGGACGCCATGGTGACGCCGGAAAGCCTGGCCTTGATGATGCGAGGGATCAAGCCCAAGCCGGGCCTGCCGCAAGGCGGCGCGGATGAGCCGGCGGCCGGCGGAGGCGGCGCAGCGTCGACGGAGCCGCGCGCCGGCGTCGACACGGCCATGGGCTATGAAGACATCGATCGTTTCGTGGTGACGGTCAAGCAGAAGGACAAAGCCGAACAGTCGCTGGGTCTGGTGTTCAAGCGCGACGGCTGGTTGGGCTGGAAACTGTCGGCGGTGCGCCTGCCGGAATAAGAAGGGCTGCTTGAGACAACAAAAAACCCGCAGAGCTCGCGCTGTGCGGGGTTTTTGATGTTCGGCCTGCCAAAATCGCTGGTGCCCAGAGTCGGACTCGAACCGACACACCTTGCGGCGGGGGATTTTGAATCCCCTGCGTCTACCAATTTCGCCATCCGGGCGTCTTCGGCATTCCGAGAAGGAGAATAATAGCGATAGCAAATCGCTTTGTAAATCCTTTTTTCCCCGGCGCTTGGCCGCGGTTCACTCCTGCTTCAATTTAAGCGCCAAGTCGTAGAGCTGTTTGCGGTTGCCGTCGCAGATCTGCGCGGTCAGCGACGCCGCCTGCTTGGTGGGCAGTTCCGCCGCCAGCAGCTTGAGCACGCGCACGGTGTCTTCCGGCACCGCGTCGTCGGCGTCCTCGCGCGCCGGCGCGGCGTCCAGAATCAGCACGATCTCGCCGCGCTGCTGATTGGAGTCGGACTCCACCCACTCCAGCATGTCCTGGGCCGGCAGATTGCGGAAGGTTTCGAAAGTCTTGGTCAACTCGCGCGCCAGCAGCAGCCGGCGCTCCGCGCCCAGCTCCGCGACGATGTCGCGCAAGGTGTCGACGATACGGTGCGGCGCCTCGTAGCACACGGTCAGATGCGGCGCGGACAGCCATTGGCGCAGCGTCTTGCGGCGCTCGCCGCTCTTGGGCGGCAAGAAGCCGTGGAACAGGAAGGACGGCGCGGTCAGGCCGCTGGCGGACAAGGCGGCGATCACCGCGCTGGAGCCGGGCACCGGCCGCACCGGCAGGCCGGCGGCGCGCACCGCCTCCGCCAGCCGCGCGCCGGGATCAGACACCGCCGGCGTGCCGGCGTCGGACACCTGCACCACGATCTGGTCTTCGGACAGCCAGCGCACCACTTGTTCCGACATGCCGCGCTCATTGTGCTCGCGCAGGCTGACCAGGCGTTTGGCGTGAATGCCGTAGGCGGACAACAGCTGTCCGGTCACGCGGGTGTCCTCGGCGCAGACCACGTCGGCGGCGCTGAAAGCGGCCAAGGCGCGGGCGCTGATGTCGGCCAGATTTCCAATGGGCGTGGCCACCACATATAATGTGCCGCGACAGAAACTTTCCCTGGCTGATTCAAGCAGATGAGCGAACGAAGTATGCAAAGACTGACTCCGCTGTTGGTTGGCGTCTTGATGACTTGGTTGACGCCGACAATGGCGCAAACCCCGGACTATATCATCCAAAGCAATACCGCGCCGCTCAAGTTGTTGGGCCAGCAGGCGCCGAAACCGGCCGTGCCGGCGACCGCGCCGCGGGACGCCAGCGCGACGGCGGCGAAACCACAGCCGGCCGGCGGCCGCCTGCGCGTCGGCCTGCTGCTGCCCACCGGCTCCGCCACCCTGGGCGAGGCCGCCGCGGTGGTGCGCAGCGGCGTGGAGGCGGCGGCGCGCGTGGATCAGAACGCCGAGCTGGTGCCCATCGAGGCGTCCGAGGACACCGCCGTGGCCGGCTACAAGCAGGCCTTGGCCAGCGGGGTCAATGTGGTGATCGGCCCGCTGTCGCGCGGGGCCATCGCCGCGGTGGCGCCCGCGGTCACGGTGCCTACGCTGGCTTTGAACTCGATAGGCCGCGAAGTGCCAGCCAATCCCAAGCTGTTCTCGCTGTCGCTGATCGTCGAGGGCGAGGCGCGCCAGGTGGCGCGCCTGATGTACGAAGACGGCCGCGCCAACCCCTTGCTGCTGTTCGGCGCGGACAGCCTGTCGCAGCGGCTGCGCCAGGCCTTCATCGACGAATGGCGAAGCTTGAGCCGCGGCAAATCCCCGATGGCGCTGGAAGCCAAGCCGGACAGCCTGCCGGCGATTCTGCAGGCGGCGGTCGGCGCCGACGCCGTGTTCATGGCGCTGGACGCGCATGAGGCCGGCATCGTCAAGGCCGCGCTGGCGCCGGAACTGCCGGTGTACGGCACCTCCCAGCTCAACGGCCGCGGCAGCGCGGTGGCGCTGGCCGGGGTGAGGGTGATAGATATGCCCTGGTTCCTGATGCCGGAGCATCCGGCGGTGAAACGCTATCCGCGGCCGGCGGCGGCGTTGACGATGCAGACCGAGCGTCTGTACGCGCTGGGCGTGGACGCCTGGCGGCTGGCGGTGCTGCTGGCGGGCGCGCGGCAGCCGCTGGGCCTGAGGCTGGACGGCGTCACCGGCGATTTGAGGCTGGGGCGCGACCGCCTGTTCGAGCGCCAGCTGCCGATGGCGGTGCTGAGCGTGGAGCAGCCGTAGTGAATCTTCAAGGCCGGCTTGCCGAGGACAAGGCGCTGGCCTGGCTGCTGAGGCGGGGCCTGACGCTGGTGGAGCGCAACTGGTCCTGCCGCGGCGGCGAAATCGATCTGATCATGCGCGATGGGCGCTACTGGGTGTTTATCGAGGTGCGCCATCGCGCCAGCGCGGCCTTCGGCGGCGCGGCCGCCAGCATAGGGGCGGCCAAGCAAAGGAAACTCATGCTGGCCGCCGAGGTCTATCTGTCCCAAAAGGGAATAGACGCGCCATGCCGTTTTGACGCGGTATTGACCGTGGGCGAGGCGGAGCCGCAGTGGTTGCAGAATATTTTCATGTAGTGCGATGGGTCGACCGACCCTAAAAGATAAGGATGTCCCATGGATTTGATTGACCGCGTCAGCGGGCATTTCCTGGAAAGCATCGCCGTCAAGCAAGAGGCGATGGAGTTGTTGTCGCCGGCGATAGCCGCGGCGGCGGAACAGATGGTGGCTTGCCTGATGAACGAAGGCAAGATTCTGACTTGCGGCAACGGCGGTTCGGCGGCGGACGCGCAGAACTTCGCCGCAGAAATGGTCGGGCGCTTCGAGAAGGAACGCCCGGGCCTGGCGGCGATTTCATTGGCCACCGACAGCTCGGTCCTGAGCGCGATCGGCAACGATTACGATTTCGACATGGTGTTTTCCAAACAGGTCAGGGCCTTGGGCCACACCAACGACCTGCTGCTGGCGATTTCCGCGTCCGGCAACGCCGCCAATGTGATCGAGGCCATCTACGCGGCGCATGAGCGCGGCATGAGCGTGATCGCCCTGACCGGCATGGACGGCGGCAAGGTGGCCGAAATCCTGTCGCCGGAAGACATACAGCTGATTGTGCCGGCGCTGCGTCGTTGCCGGATTCAGGAAGTGCACACCCTGATGGTCCACGCCCTGTGCGACACCATCGATTACATGTTGTTGGGAGGTGAATGATGAAGCGTCGCGTATTCGCGGTATTGCTGGCTGCTGGCTTCAGCAGCGCTCTGAGCGGTTGTTTCGGCGTAGTGGCGGCGGGCGCGGCCGGCGGCGCCTTGGTGGCCACGGATCGCCGCACCAGCGGCGCCTATGTGGACGACCAGGGCATAGAATTGAAAGCCGCCGACCAGATCGGCAAGCTGTTGCCGTCCGCCCACGTCAACACCACCAGCTTCAACCGCGCGGTGTTGCTGACCGGCGAAGTGCCCAGCGAGCAGGCGCGCCAGCAGGCGGAGCTGACCGCGCGCGGCATCCCCAATGTGCGCCGCGTGTTCAACTACACCGTGGTGGCGCCGGCGTCCGGCTTCTCCGAGCGCAGCAGCGACACCTGGGTGACCAGCAAGGCGCGCACCCGCCTGCTGGACGGCAAGGGCTATAACCCGAACAACGTCAAAGTGGTGACCGAGCGCGGCGTGGTCTACATGCTGGGCATGGTGACCCAGGCGGAAGGCGCGGCGGCGGCCAAGGTGGTCAGCGAGACCTCCGGCGTGCAGAAAGTGGTGACCTTGTTCGAATACATCAACGACATCGCGCAGTAAGGCGGATGTCCCGCGATCACAAGCCCGGCTTAGGCCGGGCTTTTTCATTGTTCGGCGGCGGGGCGGCGGAGAATTCCTGGGTTTTTTAGGAAAAATCCTATGTCCGCTCGCCGGCGCTTCTGCTGCAATCTGCCTTGCTGCCGAAACCTCGCGTTTCGGCGCAATTTCTGACGCCCGGTTTTGGCCGGGCGGTACCGGCAACGCAGTTGGCAAAGATGGGCGAGGACGCGGCTTTATGAACCAGGCGGGCAAGATATCGGCGGAGGCGCGGGAGCGCATCATCGCGGCGGCGACGGAACTATACGAGAAGTCCGGCCGCCAGCGGCACCCTGCCGTCGACCAGGTCCGCCAGCTGGCGGGGGTGGACATGGATGCCGCCAGCGTGGTGCTGAAAGACTGGCGACGGGTGCAGCCGGCGACGGCGGCGGCCCTGGACGGCGAGGTGCCGGAAGGCGTCAGCCAGGCGGGGATGGCCGCGCTGGAGGCGATCTGGACCCAGGCCAAGGCGCTGGCCAACGACAGCCTGAGCGCCGCCCAGACGGCCTGGGAGCGCGAGCGGGCCGAACTGGATCATCTGCGCGCCGAACTCGCCAGCGCTTTCGAACGCCAGGCGGCGGAGCTGGACGCCACGCGCCGCCAGTTGTCGGCCTCCCTGGCCTTGACCGCGCAGCAGGCGCAGGACCTGGCGGTGGCGCAGCCGCAGGCGGAGGCGTTTCGGGAGCGCATGGACAAGGCCGAGGTCCGGGTTGGCGAACTGGAGCGGGAGCTGTCCGAGGCGAAAAGCCTGTTGTTGCGGTCTCAGAACGAGTTGCGCCTGAGCGCCGCCGACGGCCAGGCGGCGGAAATGGCGCTGGCCAAACTGCGCGGCGAATTGCTGCAATCCAGCGCCAGCGCCGCAATGAAGGCGGAAGTGGCCCGGATCAAGATGTCGCCCAAGGCAGGCGCCGCGCCGGAGGCCGGCGAGGAGGACGAATCCTTGAAGGCCGCCTACACGCCGCAGCCCGCGGCCGAGGACATCCTGAAGTTTCGCTGATCCTGGCGCGGCCGCCGTCAGTGCTGGGGAATCAGCACGTCGGCGCACAGCACGTGCATGATCTCGTCGATTTCTATCGCCATCGAGATGGTGACGCAGGAGCGGGTGTCGGTCATGGACAGATAAGGCTCGCTCATATACAGCACGCCGGGCTGATCCACCGCGTGTTGAAAGTAGCTGCGCCGCGACCAGACCGCGCCGGTGGTGTCCACCAGCGGCGCGAACTTGGGATTGGCGGCGGCCCGCGGCTGGCGGCTGTTCAGGTTGCGGCCGATCTGGCGTCCGGCGCTGTCCAGCAGGAAGCAACGCACCACGTCCGGCAGCGCCAGCATGGGCTTGGCGGCCAGATCGAACGGCGTGCCCTGCATCAGCGAGATGGCGCTTTGCACGAAGGATTGCCGCGCCAGCTCGATCTGGCGTCGCGTCAGTTTGCGTTTCAGCAGCTCGCGCGCCATCAGCTCGTCCCAGCGTTCGTCGATGCGCGGCGTGATGACGTGGTCCTGATCCGGCTGATCGCTGGGGTGGGCGACGAAATAGCCTTGCACCAAATCGCAGCCCGATTCCAGCGCGATCAGCACGTCCTGATCGGTTTCTATCCCTTCCTCCACCACCAAGGCACCAATTTCGTGCATCAGCCGCACCAGCTTGGCCAGCAGGTTGCGGGTGCGCGGCTGGTGGACGGCGGCGCGCAGCAAATGGCGGTCGAATTTGACCAGGTCCGGCTCCAGTTGGCAGACGCGGTCCAGATTGGAATGGCCGACGCCGAAGTCGTCGATGGCGATCAGGAAGCCGCTGCTTTTCAGCACATTGACGCCTTCGATCAAGGCCTCGTCCACTTCCAGCACATGTTCCAACACTTCCAGCACCACCTGGCTGGGGTCCAGCCCGGCGGCCTTGATGCCGTTGGCCAGTGCCATCGCGCGTTCCGGCCGCGACAAGGACGCGGCGTCGATATTGAGAAACAGCCAGCAGGGATGATCGCTTTGCATCTGGCTGAAACGGACGGCATGGGCTTCGCTCACCGCCAGATCCAGCTGGTGGCGGCGTTCGGGCGAGACGACGGAATAAAAAGCCTCCGCCGGCGTCAGCGGGGACGTGTCCTGTCTGGCGCGCAGCAAAGCTTCCATGCCTATCGTGCGGCGATGCGCCAGACTGTAGATAGGCTGGAAGTGACTGCCGAGTTTCAAGCCGGCATGCTCGAATTCTTTCATGGAATAGCTGCCCTCCGTGGCGCGGACTCTACGGCCGGTATTGTTTTTTTGCCTGAAGCAATCGGCATTCCAGTTTAGTGCATCGCCATTAAAAATAAAAAACGGGCCATGCGGCCCGTTTGGATAAAGATGTTAAGAAGCTTGCTACTGTTGGATGCCCGCCACCAACCACTTGCCGTTGGTGCTGTCGTCCTTGATGTAGTGCCAGTATTCGGAGAACGGCTCCGCCGACGCGCCCACGGCCTCGCTGACCGTGCCGGAGAAGCGCACGCTGGCGATGTAGCGGCCGCCTTCCATGCTGGCTTCGGACAGCTGGCAGTCCAGTTGCGGGAAATCGGCCACTTCGGTATTGGCGGCGATGTCTTCGCGCAGCGCGTTGAACAGGTCCGGCGTCATGTACTTGCGCACTTCTTCGAGGCTTTCCGTGCTGTTCAGGTTTTGCAGGTGCAAGAAGGTGGCCTTGGCCTGACGCAGGAAGTGCGGGGTCTCGGTGCCGTCCGGCAGGCGCGCGGGCGCCTCGCTGATCGCGCCGCCGCCAAAGCCGGCTTGCGCGCCGCCCAGGCCGGAGCCGATTTTCGGGATGGAGTCGAAACGGGCCGGTTCTTGATAGCCGCCCATATTCTGCGGCATGCCCGCTGCTTGCGGCGCAGCCATGGCCGGACGCGCCGCGCCGGCCTTGCGGCGGAAGAACATGTAGCCGCCTGCCAGCACCAGGCCCAGCAGGGCCAGCGTGCCCCAGGGCATGCCGCCGCTCTTCTGCGGCTGCTGACCTTGGGCTTGCGCCGCCAGCGCCGGATCGGCGTTGCCGTTGGCTGCGGCCGGCGCTTGTTGCTGGCCGCCTTTGTCGCTCATGGCGGAGCCCAGCATATAGCCGGCGGCCGCGCCCGCGGCGCCTGCGGCTACGGCGGTGCCGATGCCCGGGCCGGACTTGGGTTGAGCTTGAACCGGAGCGGGCGCTTGCGCGGGCGGCGCAACCGGGCGCGCCGGCGTTTGTTGTTGGTAAGAACGGGTGGGGGCCGAGCGCTGCATGCCGGCGCTCTTGCCTTTACCTAGGCGGGCCGCTTCCGCGAACGGAGCGGCCAACATGGAAACCATGGTGAAGGCGAGCATGATCGTCTTCGCGCGGGTGGTCATATTTGCTTTTTTCCTGAGTGGTTGGTATCGCCCCGGTATGACTGGGGCGCAAAAGATTAGTTCGGGGTCAACGGCTGAATTTCAATGACTTGCGCATGGTTTTTTTCCACGCGGAAACGCACATTCCAGTGGTGCAGCGCCACGCCGTAGACCCGCTGCGGGTCGTCTTGATAGGCCGGGCGCGGGTCCTGGGCCAGCACCTGTTCCACCAGCGCGGCGAAATCGCCCGGCAGGTCGGCTTCGGCGGCCAGCTGCGCGCGCGCGGCGGGGTCCCAGCCCACGCTCAATTGCGGCGGCGGGCCGTCGACAAAGCCGCCGCGGGCTTCCGGCCGGGCTTCGACGAAGGGAATATAGGGCTTGATGTCCAGCACCGGGGTGCCGTCCAGCAGATCGGCGCCCTCCAGCGTCAGCACCACCTTGGGCTGGGTGTCCACGCGCAGCAGCCGCACCAGGGACAGGCCCAGCGGATTGGGGCGATGGGTGGCGCGGCTGGCGAACACGCCGACCTTGGCGTTGCCGCCCAGCCGCGGCGGCCGCACCAGCGGCTGCCAGCCGCGCTCGGCGGTTTGATGGAACACGAAGCTGATCCAGACGTGGGAAAACGCGTCCAGCCCGCGCACCATGTCGGGGTGGTCGTAGGGCGGCAGCAGCTCCAGCGTGATGCGGGCGGCGTTGACCAGCGAGGGCTGGCGCGGGATGCCGAATTTTTCGCGGTAGGGCGAGCGGATCACGCCCACCGTGTCGAAGGTGTAGCTCATGGCCGGATTGTAGCATTGCTGCCCCACCGCTTTATTCCCGCTATGCCGAAGAGAACAGCCGCGCAAGTAAAGCAACGGCAGCCGCCAATGCGCCTATGCCCAATATCAGAGAGATCGAAACGTGGAGCCAGAAACGGAAGGACCGGTCTTGTCTCAAGATGTTTGTCCGTGATCTGTAATCATGGAATACACCGGTATGGATGGCTGTGCGGGTATGGCTCAGGGAGGCACAAGCAAGAAAAAGCAGCAAGGCGATGAGGGCGCAGCCGCGTAGCATCGGGTAAGCGCTCTGGAGCAGGCTGGCGAGGATTAGGAGCAAGAGCAGGATGGGCGCAATGGCGAGGGTTACCGAGGGAGGCCTGGGCATGATGGTGCTGGGCGGACAGTGAATTCGTCCATCATGCGGCTTGTGGCTGCAAAATGAAAGATGCGCCTGACGGCGCATCTACATTGGCAGCTTGGTACAGATCAGCCGACGAAGTGCTTGTTGTAGCGGCTGCTCAGCCGGCCCATGGGCAGCAGCATGAAGAAATCCGCGCAGTTGAAGTCCGGGTCCCAGGCCGGTTCGCCGCAGATATAGGCGCCGGCGCGCAGATAGCCCTTGATCAGCGCCGGCAGCGGCGCGGAGGGGGCGTCGTCGCGGACCCGGTCCAGCGGCAGCGGCAGGTGGGGGAACACCCGCCATTCCGGCGGCGACAGATGCTTGGCCTCCAGTTGGCGGTACAGGCTGACCGCCTGGTGGCCGCCGTCGCTCAGCGAGACGCTGGCGCAGCCGGCCAGGTATTGGCCGCCGTGCTGTTGCACGTAATCGGCGAGGCCGGACCAGAGCAGGGCGATCACTGCGCCGGAGCGGAAGTCGCGGTGCACGCAGGAGCGGCCCACTTCGATCAGGCCGGCGCGCAGGTGGGCCAGCCGGGTCAGATCGAATTCGTGTTCGGAATACAGGCTGGGCGCGCGGCGCGCCATGGCCGGGGACAGCATGCGGTAAGTGCCCACCACCAGGCCGCTGGCGGCATCCTCCACGATCAGGTGATCGCACAACTCGTCGTATTCGTCGCAATCGATGCCCAGGTCGCGGGAGCCGAGCTCCGCGCCCATTTCCCCGGCGAACACATCGAAGCGCAGCTTCTGCGCGCGGCGGATATCCCGCGCTTCACTGGCCACGCGCACGCTTAGGCGCGGTTTGGCGCTCACGGCAAGCTGTTCATTTAGCAGCATGTTTTGCTCCCTTTTGTGGTGAGTCCCATGCTAGGCAGCTTGTTTGACGCGGCGATGTCTTTAATATGACTATCGGGTGACCGGCGCTTGACGCCGTCGTTACCGGCTGGGTTTATTGAAATCAACGACTTACGCTGGTTCAGGATTTGGCGTAGAATAGGCCGTTTTTCCGTTCGATTTGCTCTTTCCGACAAAGCCATGATTTATCCGACAAACTTCGACGTGATAGTGGTGGGCGGCGGCCATGCCGGCACCGAGGCCGCGCTGGCGGCCGCGCGCATGGGCTGCGACACCCTTCTTTTGACGCACAACATCGAGACCTTGGGTCAGATGTCGTGCAATCCGTCGATCGGCGGCATCGGCAAGGGCCATCTGGTCAAGGAAGTGGATGCCCTGGGCGGTGCGATGGCGCTGGCCACCGACATTGGCGGCATCCAGTTCCGCACCCTCAACGCCTCCAAGGGCCCGGCGGTGCGCGCCACCCGCGCGCAGGCCGACCGCATCCTGTACAAGGCGGCGATCCGCGAGATGCTGGAGAACCAGCCCAATCTGACGCTGTTCCAGCAGCCGGTGGACGATCTGCTGATAGAGGGCGACCGCGTCGCCGGGGCCATCACCGCCATCGGCATCACCTTCCGCGCCAAGACCGTGGTGTTGACCGCCGGCACCTTCCTGTCCGGCAAGATCCACGTCGGCATGGAAAACTACACCGGCGGCCGCGCCGGCGATCAGGCCGCGTCCACGCTGGGCGCGCGCTTGCGCGAACTGGCCCTGCCGGTGGGACGGCTGAAAACCGGCACGCCGCCGCGCATCGACGGCCGCAGCGTCGACTTCTCTGTGATGGAAGAGCAGCCGGGCGACACGCCGGAGCCGGTGTTCTCCTACCGCGGCAGCCGCGCGCTGCATCCCAAGCAGCTGCCGTGCTGGATCACCCACACCAATGAACGCACCCACGAGATCATCCGCTCCGGCTTCGACCGCAGCCCGATGTTCACCGGGGTGATAGAAGGCGTTGGCCCGCGTTACTGCCCGTCCATCGAAGACAAGATCAACCGCTTCGCCGACAAGGACAGCCACCAGGTCTTCCTGGAGCCGGAAGGCCTGACCACGCACGAGTTCTACCCTAACGGGATTTCCACCAGCCTGCCCTTCGACATCCAGCTGGCGGCGGTGCGTTCGATCCGCGGCATGGAAAACGCCCACATCCTGCGGCCCGGCTACGCGATCGAATACGATTACTTCGACCCGCGCGGCCTGAAGGCCTCGCTGGAGACCAAGGCGATCCAGGGCCTGTTCTTCGCCGGCCAGATCAACGGCACCACCGGCTATGAAGAAGCCGCCGCCCAAGGCCTGCTGGCCGGCATGAACGCCGCCCTGTTCGCCCGGGATCAGGCTAGCTGGTGTCCGCGCCGCGACGAGGCCTATCTGGGCGTATTGGTGGATGATCTGATCACCAAGGGCGTGGCCGAGCCTTACCGCATGTTCACCAGCCGCGCCGAATTCCGCCTGCAGTTGCGCGAAGACAACGCCGACCTGCGCCTGACCGAGATTGCCCGCCAACACGGCCTGATCGGCGATGCCCAATGGGACAGCTTCTGCCGCAAGCGCGACGCGGTGGAGGCGGAGAAGGCCCGCCTGAAGGCCACCTGGCTGCATCCGGCGCGCCTGAGCGACGCCGCCGCGCTGCAAGCGTTGCTGGGCAAGGCGATAGAGCGCGAATACAGCCTGTACGATTTGCTGAAGCGGCCCAATGTCGCCTACGCCGATTTGATGACGCTGCCGGAGGCCGGCGGCGCGGTGGCGGACGAGGCGGTTGCCGAGCAGGTGGAAATTCAGGTCAAATACCAAGGCTATATCAACCGCCAGAACGAAGAACTGGCGCGCCGCGACAACCTTGAAGACGTGCGCCTGCCGGCCGACATCGACTACGGTCTGGTCAAGGGCCTGTCCAAGGAAGTGCAGCAGAAACTGAACCAGCAACGCCCGGAAACCCTGGGGCAGGCTTCGCGCATCCAGGGTATTACCCCGGCGGCGGTTGCTCTTTTGATGGTCCACCTGAAACGCGGCTTTGCCGACGCAACGAAAACCGCATGACACATAACGCAGAACTACAACAAGGCCTGTCGCAGTTGAAACTGGAACTGAGCGACGCGCAAATCGATTTGCTGGACCGCTATCTGGCGCTGCTGGCCAAGTGGAACCAGACCTATAACCTGACCGCGGTGCGCGAGGAAAAGCGCATGGTCAGCTACCATCTGCTGGACAGCCTGAGCCTGGTGCCGCATCTGGACGGCGGCAGCCGTCTGCTGGACGTCGGCTCCGGCGGCGGCATGCCCGGCATTCCGGCGGCGATCGCTCGCCCGGATCTGCAAGTGGTGCTGCTGGATTCCAACCATAAGAAAACCACCTTCCTGCGTCAGGTGGTGGTGGAACTGGGCCTGCCCAATGTGCAGGTGATGACCGAGCGGGTGGAGGCCTACCAGCCGGAACAGAAGTTCGACCGCATCACCAGCCGGGCGTTTTCCGAGCTGGCCGAGTTCGTCAAGCTGACCCGCCACCTGCTGGCGGATCACGGTCAATATGTAGCAATGAAGGGTGTCTATCCTTACGAGGAAATCGCCTTGTTGCCGCAGGGTACGGTGGTTTCCGAAGTATTGCCGGTGACAGTGCCGGGCCTGGATGCCGAACGGCATCTGGTGAGAATGCGCCTGGAAGGGGTGGGTGCGCAATGAATTCAAGGGTGATCGCGGTCGCCAACCAGAAGGGCGGGGTCGGCAAGACCACGACTGTGGTGAATCTGGCGGCGGGCCTGGCCGACTTGGGCCGGCGCGTGCTGATTGTCGATCTCGACCCGCAGGGCAATGCCACCATGGGTAGCGGCATCGCCAAGCAATCCCTGAAACTGTCCGGCTACGACGTGCTGCTGGGCGAGGCGTCGATCGAAGACGCGCGCCAGCCGGCGAAGGAGGGCGGTTACGACGTGCTGCCCGCCAACCGCGATCTGGGCGGCGCGGAGCTGGAGCTGGTCAACGAGCTGGCGCGCGAGGCGCGGCTGAAGAACGCGCTGCAGGCGGTGGAGGAGCAGTACGACTACGTGCTGATAGACTGCCCGCCCTCGCTGAATCTGCTGACCCTGAACGGGCTGGTGGCGGCGCACAGCGTGCTGATCCCGATGGTGTGCGAATACTACGCGCTGGAAGGCCTGTCCGATCTGGTGGCGACCTTGCGCAAGGTGCGGGTGGCGGTGAATCCCAAGATCGAGATCATGGGCCTGCTGCGCACCATGTTCGACGCGCGCAATAATTTGTCGCAGCAGGTGTCCGAGCAACTGGCCCGCCATTTCGGCGCCAAGGTGTTCGACACCGTGATACCGCGCAATGTGCGGCTGGCGGAAGCGCCCAGCCACGGCTTGCCCGGCCTGGTCTACGATCGCGCCTCGCGCGGCGCGCAAGCCTATCTTGCGCTGGCGCAAGAGCTGGCGGACAGGCTAGAGCCCGCAACCACAACCCCCTCCGTCTAAGCGATATGGCCAAATTAAAAGGATTGGGGCGCGGCCTGGACGCGCTCCTGTCCACTGCCGAGACAGTGGACGACAGATTGACTTCCCTTCCCATCGACAGCATCCGTCCCGGCAAATACCAGCCGCGCAGCTTCATGGACGAGGGCGCGCTGGACGAATTGGCCGCGTCCATTCGCTCCCAGGGCGTGATTCAGCCGCTGGTGGTGCGCGAAATCGGCTTTGGCGATTACGAACTGATCGCCGGCGAGCGGCGCTGGCGCGCCTCGCGCAAGGCCGGCTTGTCCGAAGTGCCCGCGGTGATCAAGAGCGTGCCGGACGAAGCGGCGCTGGCGATGGCGCTGATCGAAAACATTCAGCGCCAGGAACTGGACCCCATCGAGGAGGCCCAGGGCCTCAAGCGCCTGATCGACGAGTTCGGCTTGACCCACGAGGCCGCCGCCGACGCGGTGGGCCGTTCGCGCAGCGCGGTCAGCAATCTATTGCGCCTGCTGGCCCTGCCGGAGCCGGTGCAGACCATGCTGCATCAGGGGCGGCTGGAGATGGGTCATGCGCGCGCCTTGCTGGCGCTGCCGGTGGTTGAGCAGCTGGATCTGGCGCAGGAGGTGGGCGAGAAAGGCCTGTCCGTGCGCGAGGTGGAGCGCAGGGTACAGCAGAAAGCTGTGGAAAAAACCACAGTTGCACCGCAGCAAAAACAGACAGACCCGGACGTGAGCCGGCTGGCGGAACAGGTGTCGGAACGCATAGGCGCGCGCGTCAGCATCCGTCACGCAAACCGCGGCAACGGCAGGCTGGTCATAGAATATGCAACGCTGGACGAGCTGGAAGGCTTGCTGGAAAAGCTGCAGAAAACTTCAAGCAAATGAGACTGTTGCAACGCAGCATGTCAATGACAGGCAAGTTGACGCAAATCAAGCGTGAAGCCTATAATTCGGCGGTTTTTTTGCTGGGTAAACATGGTTAATCCAGAAGTTAAGCGTATACTGCGCCTGCAGTGCACCCTGGTGGGGGTCGCGCTGCTGATCGGAATGGTTGCAGGGGGAGGAAACCTGGCCGTTCCGGTTTCTGTCTTGCTTGGCGGATTGTCGGCCTTGGTGCCGGCTCTGGTGTACGCCAGAATCGCCTACGCCAAGCGCCATGTCGCTCCCGCGGAACTGATGAAAGCGCATTTCAGGGCAGAGGCCGTCAAATACGTCCTCACCATCCTGATATTTGGTGCGACTTTGGTATTTTTCAAGGATTTATCGATAGTCGGTCTTTTTGGCGGATTTTTTGCCGCCGTATCCGGCTACTGGTTCGGGCTTTTAATCAAAAATTGAGAAAATGAGCGATGGCAAGCAACGCAACTGACTACATCAAGCACCACCTCACCTTCTGGAATTCGGATCCTTCCGCCGGCTTCTGGAGCCTGCACCTTGATACCTTCTCCATTTCGCTGGTTCTCGCCTTCATCTTCGCCGGCGTGTTCGCTGTCGTGGCGCGCAAGGCCAAGCTGGAGAATCCGGGCCGGCTGCAGCTGTTTGTGGAAAGCATCGTGGAGATGGTGGACAAGCAGGTGCGCGACGTATTCCACGGCCAGAGCAAGGTGATCGCTCCGCTGGCGCTGACCATTTTCTGCTGGATCTTCCTGATGAACTTCATGGACCTGCTGCCGGTGGATCTGCTGCCGACGCTGGCCCAGTGGGTGGGTTACACCTTCTTCGGCGCCGAGCCGCATCATGTTTACTTCCGCGTCGTGCCGTCCGCCGACGTGAACGCCACCTTCGCGATGTCCTTGTCCGTGATGTTCTGCATCATCGGCTTCTCCATCAGCGCCAAGGGCGTGGGCGGTTACACCAAAGAACTGTTCACCGCGCCTTTCCACGCGGAAGGCACCGTGGGCAAGATCCTGCTGGCTCCGGCCAACTTCCTGTTGCAGATGGTGGAACTGCTGGCCAAGCCGATTTCGCTGTCCCTGCGTTTGTTCGGCAATATGTACGCCGGCGAAATGATCTTCATCCTGATCGCGCTGCTGCCCTGGGGCCTGCAATGGCTGCTGGGCGCGCCGTGGGCGATCTTCCACATCCTGATCATCACCCTGCAGGCCTTCGTGTTCATGATGCTGACCATCGTGTACCTGAGCCTGGCGGTGGAAGCGCACTAATACCGGTTTCTTTGTTTTACCTTTGTTTTTTTAGCTTTTTTACCAACCATCCTTGATTAAGTCTTAGGAGATACACAATGGAAGCACTCGTTTCTCAGATCCAGTCCATGACCGTACTGGCCGCTGCCCTGATCATTGGCCTGGGCGCCATCGGTACTGCTCTGGGTTTTGCCATCCTGGGTGGCAAATTCCTCGAGTCCTCCGCCCGTCAACCGGAAATGATCCCGGTTCTGCAAACCAAACTGTTCATTCTGGCCGGTCTGCTTGACGCCATCTCCATGATCGGTGTTGGTATCGCCATGCTGTACACCTTCAATAACCCGTTCCTGTCCGCCGCTCTGGCCGCTCTGAAAGCCGGCGCTTAATTTTTAAGCGGAATTGGTTGTTGCAGTAATACTACTGGAGGAAAACAAGCGTGGAATTCAACGTAACACTACTGGGCCAGGCGATCACGTTCGCCATCCTGGTATGGTTCACCATGAAGTTTGTTTGGCCTCCGCTTACCAACATGATGGATGAGCGCGCCAAGCGCATCGCAGACGGCCTGGCCGCCGGCGAGCGTGGCAAGCAAGATCTGGAAGCCGCTGAAAAGCGCGTTGCGGACGAACTCCGCAAGGCCAAACAGCAAGCGACCGAAATCGTGATGGCCGCTGAAAAGCGCGCCAGCCAGATCGTGGACGAAGCCAAGGATGCCGCACGCGTTGAAGGCGCGCGCATTGTGGCCGACGCCAAGTCTGAGATCGATCAGGAAGTCCTGCGCGCCAAGGAAACCCTGCGCGCGCAAGTGGCCGACCTGGCGGTTGCGGGCGCAGAGAAGATCCTGCGCAAAGAGATCGACTCGGCCAAGCACGCTGATCTGCTTGCCTCCATCAAAGCGGAGTTTTAATTAACTCATGGCAGAACTCATTACCGTAGCTAGGCCCTATGCCGAAGCGGTATACAGCCTCGCCACCGAGCAGCACGCCACCCAGCAATGGTCGGAATCGCTGTCGTGGCTGGCTGCCATGGTGAAGAACCCGGATTTGGAAGCCGTCATCACCAATCCGAAACATACCGCACAAGAGCTTGAGGCGCTGATGCTGGATGTTCTGGGCGCGCGCGGCAACGAAGACGTAAAACGTTTTCTGGCCGCGCTGATCGAGAACAACCGTTTGACGCTGCTGCCGCAAATCGCCGAACAGTTTGAAGTGTTCAAGGCGCAAGCGGAAGGCGTTGTGGATGCCGTGGTGGAAACGGCGTTTGCAATGAACGATGCACAGCAAGCCGAACTGACCGACACGCTTTCCAAGAAGTACGGCAAATCCGTACGGATTGATGTGCGTGACAACCCTGACCTGATCGGCGGGGTTCGTGTGTTGGTAGGCGACGATGTCATCGACGCTTCCGTGCGCGGCAAACTGCAAGCCATGGCAGTAAGCCTCAAGAATTAGGAGAGATCATGCAGTTGAACCCCTCTGAAATCAGCGATCTGATCAAGGCGAAGATTCAGAACCTGGCCGAAGGCGCAGAAACCCGTACCAAAGGTACCGTGATTTCCGTGACCGACGGCATCGTTCGTATCCATGGCCTGGCAGACGTGATGCAGGGTGAAATGCTCGAATTCCCGGGCAACACCTTCGGCCTCGCGATGAACCTGGAGCGCGACTCTGTCGGCGCCGTGGTTCTGGGCGAGTACGAGCACATCTCGGAAGGCGACGAAGTTACTTGTACCGGTCGCATTCTGGAAGTTCCGGTAGGTCCGGAACTGGTTGGCCGCGTGGTCAACGCCCTGGGTCAGCCGATCGACGGCAAGGGCCCGGTTAACGCCAAGCTGTCCAGCCCGATCGAAAAGATCGCGCCGGGCGTGATTGCGCGTCAATCGGTATCCCAGCCGATGCAGACCGGCCTGAAGGCCATCGACTCGATGGTTCCGGTTGGCCGCGGTCAGCGCGAGCTGATCATCGGCGACCGCCAGACCGGCAAGACCGCGGTGGCGCTGGATGCGATCATCAACCAAAAAGGCACCGGCGTAGTGTGCATCTACGTGGCGATTGGCCAAAAGGCCTCCTCCATCGCCAACGTGGTGCGCAAGCTGGAAGAACACGGCGCGCTGGGCCACACCATCGTGGTGGCCGCGACCGCTTCCGAAGCCGCCGCGCTGCAGTTCATCGCCCCGTACTCCGGCTGCGCGATGGGCGAATACTTCCGCGACATCGGCGAAGACGCGCTGATCGTGTACGACGACTTGTCCAAGCAAGCCGTCGCCTACCGTCAGATTTCGCTGCTGCTGCGCCGTCCGCCGGGCCGCGAAGCCTACCCCGGCGACGTGTTCTATCTGCACTCCCGTCTGCTGGAACGCGCTTCCCGCATCAATGAAGACGAAGTGGCCAAGCTGACCAACGGCGAAGTGAAAGGCAAGACCGGTTCCCTGACCGCGCTGCCCATCATCGAAACCCAGGCCGGCGACGTTTCCGCCTTCGTGCCGACCAACGTGATCTCGATCACCGACGGTCAGATCTTCCTGGAAACCGACCTCTTCAACGCAGGCATCCGCCCGGCCATCAACGCCGGTATCTCGGTATCCCGCGTTGGCGGCGCCGCGCAGACCAAGGTGATCAAGAAGCTGGGCGGCGGTATCCGTCTGGCCCTGGCCCAGTACCGTGAATTGGCTGCGTTCTCGCAGTTCGCTTCCGATCTGGACGAGGCTACCCGCAAGCAACTGCAACACGGCGAAGTGGTGACCGAGCTGATGAAGCAGAAGCAGTTCCTGCCGCTGGCCACCGCCGAAATGGCGTTGACCCTGTGGGCGGTGAACAAGGGCAGCTACGAAGACGTTCCGGTGAAGAAAGCCCTGGCTTTCGAAGCGGCGTTCCTCGCCTATGTGCGCGCGAACCACCACGACGTGTTGGCCGCGGTGAACGCTTCCGGCGATCTGTCCGGCGACAACGAGAAAATCCTGGCCAAGGCGATGGAATCGTTCAAGGCTGGCTTCAGCTACAACTGAGTCTTTTCGGTTAACGCAAACAGTTACTAGGAAAGGTTCAGGAATGGCAGTCGGCAAAGAGATTCTCACCAAGATCCGAAGCGTGCAAAACACGCAGAAGATCACTCGCGCAATGCAAATGGTGGCGACCTCCAAGATGCGCAAAACGCAAGAGCGTATGCGCGCTGCCCGTCCTTACGCCGAGAAGGTGCGCACAGTCATGGCGCACCTTGCTCAGGCGAACACGGATCTTGAGCACCCGCTGTTGCAAAGCCGCGACGTAGTCAAACGCGCCGGCATCATCCTGATGACCTCCGACAAGGGCCTGTGCGGCGGCTTGAACGTGAACACGCTCAAGCGCTTCTTTGCCCAAGTCAAGGATCTGCAGGACCAGGGCATCGAAGTGGATGTCTGCTGCCTGGGCCAGAAAGGCCTGGCGGCATGCCAGCGCGCGCGCCTCAACGTTGTGGCCAGCGCAACCCAGCTCGGCGATGTGCCGAAGATGGAAAAACTGATTGGCCCGCTTACGGTGCTGTTCAAGCAGTACGCCGAAGGCGAACTGGACGCGCTCTACATCGTTTACTCCCGTTTCATCAATACGATGAAGCAGGAGCCGGCGACTGAACAGCTGCTGCCGTTGACCTCGGAACACATGGTGGTGGAGCACTCGCACTCGTGGGATTACCTGTACGAGCCGAGCGCCCTTGCCGTGATGGAGTTCCTGGTCAAACGCTATATCGAGTCGGTTGTGTTCGAGGCGATGGCCGAGAACATGGCCTCCGAGCAAGCTGCCCGCATGGTGGCGATGAAATCCGCCACGGACAACGCCGGTAACACGATCAAGCAACTGCGACTTGTGTACAACAAGGCGCGTCAAGCGGCGATCACTACCGAATTGTCTGAAATCGTGGCAGGCGCCGCAGCGGTGTAAGCCGTCGCAGACTGAAAAAGTTTAATGTTTAGGAACCGATAATGAGCCAAGGTAAAATCGTACAAATCATTGGCGCGGTGATCGACGTGGAGTTTCCGCGCGACGCCATGCCAAAGGTTTATGATGCCCTGAAGCTGGTTGATGCCGACCTGACGCTCGAAGTCCAGCAGCAGCTGGGCGACGGCGTAGCGCGCACCATCGCCATGGGCAGCTCTGACGGCCTGAAGCGTGGCATGAGCGTAGTCAACACCGGCGCACCGATCTCGGTGCCGGTGGGCAGCGCCACCCTGGGCCGCATCATGGATGTCTTGGGCAACCCGGTGGACGAAGCCGGCGCGGTAGCGACCGATGTTCGCCGCGCCATCCACCAGCCCGCTCCGAAGTTCGACGAACTGTCCCCCGCCACCGACCTGCTGGAAACCGGCATCAAGGTGATCGACCTGCTGTGCCCGTTCGCCAAAGGCGGCAAAGTGGGCCTGTTCGGCGGCGCCGGCGTGGGCAAGACCGTGAACATGATGGAACTGATCAACAACATCGCCAAGGCACACTCCGGTTTGTCCGTGTTTGCCGGCGTTGGTGAGCGCACTCGTGAAGGTAACGACTTCTATCACGAGATGAAGGACTCCAACGTACTGGACAAAGTGGCGATGGTGTACGGCCAGATGAACGAGCCGCCGGGCAACCGTCTGCGCGTGGCCCTGACCGGTCTGACCATGGCCGAGCACTTCCGCGACGAGAAAGACGAAAGCGGCAAAGGCCGCGACGTGCTGTTCTTCGTGGACAACATCTACCGTTACACCCTGGCCGGTACCGAAGTATCCGCTCTGCTGGGCCGTATGCCTTCCGCCGTGGGCTATCAGCCGACGCTGGCGGAAGAAATGGGCCGCCTGCAAGAGCGCATTACCTCGACCCGCGATGGCTCGATCACCTCCATCCAGGCCGTATACGTGCCTGCGGATGACTTGACCGACCCGTCCCCGGCGACCACCTTCGCCCACTTGGACGCCACCGTGGTTCTGTCGCGCGACATCGCTTCGCTGGGTATCTACCCGGCGGTGGATCCGCTCGACTCCACCTCGCGTCAGCTGGATCCGCTGGTGGTAGGCGACGAGCACTACACGGTAGCCCGTGGCGTGCAGTCCACGCTGCAGCGTTACAAGGAACTGCGCGACATCATCGCGATTCTGGGTATGGACGAACTGTCCGAGGAAGACAAACTGGTCGTGGCTCGCGCCCGTAAGATCCAGCGCTTCCTGTCCCAGCCGTTCCACGTGGCTGAAGTATTTACCGGCTCGCCGGGCAAATACGTGCCGCTGCGCGAAACCATCAAGGGTTTCAAGGCCATTCTCGCTGGCGAGTACGACCATCTGCCGGAACAAGCGTTCTACATGGTTGGCTCCATTGAAGAAGCTGCCGAGAAAGCCAAGACCCTTAACTAAGGAGAGGGCTGATGTCCAAGATGCGTGTGGAAGTGGTCAGCACCGAGCAAATGATCTTCTCCGGCGAAGCTGAGTTCGTGGTTGCGCCGGCTACCGAAGGCGAGATCGGTGTGTATCCCCAACACGTGCCGCTCCTGACCCGTATCAAGCCCGGCGTGCTGCGTCTGAAAGTGCCGGGCAGCAGCGAAGAAGTACTGGTGGCAGTGTCTGGCGGCATGATGGAAGTGCAGCCCAGCCTGATCACCGTGCTGGCCGATACGGCGATTCGCGGCGAGGATCTCGACGAGGCCCGCGCCAATGAGGCAAAACGCGCTGCGGAGGATTCTCTCAAGCGCGCCACCGACGACCTCTCCACCGCGAAGGCGCACGCTGCTCTGGCAGTGGCCATCGCGGAGTTGAAGGCGCTGGATTTCCTCAAGAAGCGCGCCCACTGATAAGAGATGTAATCGTGTATAGTAGGCTGCCACGCAAGTGGCAGCCTTTTTCCGTTTTCGAGTCGTGAAAAAACCATGGACAGTCTCAGCATCGTCATTCTCGCTGCCGGCAAGGGCAAGCGCATGTACTCCTCCAAACCCAAGGTATTGCACCCCATAGGCGGCGAGCCGATGCTGGCGCGGGTGATCCGCACCGCGCGCGCCTTGAAGCCTGCGCGTCTGATCGTGGTGTACGGCCACGGCGGCGAACAGGTGCGGGCGGCCATCCCGGACGCGGACCTGATCTGGGCCGAGCAGGCCGAGCAGCTGGGCACCGGCCACGCGCTGAAGATGGCCCTGCCGCACCTGCCGAAGGACGGCAAGACCATGGTGTTGTACGGCGATGTGCCGCTGACCAAGGCGGACACGCTGCATCGTTTGTCCGACGCCGCCGGCGCCGGCATGGCGGTGCTGACCGACGTGCTGGACGACGCCAGCGGCTACGGCCGCATGGTGCGCGGCGCGGACGGCAAGCTCCAAGCCATCGTCGAGCACAAGGACTGTACGCCGGCGCAACTGGCGATCCGTGAAATCAACACCGGCATGATGGCCCTGCCCAATGCGCGGCTGGCCGGCTGGCTTGCCGCGCTCAACAACGGCAACGCCCAGGGCGAATACTATCTGACCGACGTGCTGGCCCTGGCGGTGGCGGACGGCGTGAGCGTGGACAGCGCCAGCGTGGACGCCAGCTGGGAAGCCGCCGGCGTCAACAACAAGGTGCAGCTGGCCGAGCTGGAGCGCATCCTGCAGCGCAACCAGGCGCAAGCCTTGCTGGAAGCCGGCGTCACGCTGGCGGACCCGGCGCGCATCGACATCCGCGGCGAACTTAGCCACGGCATGGACGTGAGCATAGACGTGGGCTGCGTGTTCGAAGGCGTGGTGGAGCTGGGCGAGCAAGTGGACATCGGCGCGCACTGCGTGCTGAAAAACGTCAAAGTGGCCGCCGGCACCAAGATCGCCCCGTTCTCGCATCTGGAAGACGCGGTGGTGGGCGAGGGATGCCGGATCGGGCCTTACGCCCGGCTGCGCCCCGGCGCGAAACTGGCCGGCCACGTGCATATCGGCAACTTCGTCGAAGTGAAGAAGAGCACGATAGGCGAAGGCTCCAAGGTCAACCACCTGAGCTATATTGGCGACGCCGAGATCGGCGGCAAGGTGAATGTGGGCGCCGGCTCGGTGACCTGCAATTACGACGGCATCAACAAATTCAAGACCGTGATCGGCGACAACGTCTTCGTCGGCTCCGGCACCCTGATGGTGGCGCCGGTGACGCTGGAATCCTACAGCACCATAGGCGCCGGCTCGGTGATCAGCCGGACCGCGCCGGCCGGCGAACTGACGGTGGCGCGCGCGCGCCAGGTCACGGTGCCGGGCTGGAAGCGGCCGCAGAAAAAAACCGACTGATTCCCTTCCATCGCCATGCGGCGTCCATTCTCCTGATTTGGAGGATGGGCGCCGTTTTTCATGGCGGCATTCTTGCGACAACCCCTTGCCGCGGCGCGACGCTTCCGCGGCCGGCGCTTGTCAAAGCCGAAGCGGCGCTGCTATGATCGCGAAACTTTCGAAACGAAACATAAAATGACCAAGCGAAACACTCAGCAACGCCGTCACGCCATCGCCGCCCTGGTGCAGGAACGCGGCGAGGTCAGCGTGGACGAGCTGACCAAGCGCTTTTCCACCTCCGAAGTGACCATACGCAAAGACCTGGCCCTGCTGGAAACCGGCGGCCTGCTGCTGCGCCGCTACGGCGGCGCGGTGTCCTTGCCGTCGGAGATGGTGGTTGAGGAAGACGCGGAACAGGTTTCAAAACGAAAGATCGCCATCGCCCGCGCCGCCGCCGAGCGGCTGCGCGACCACAACCGCGTGATCATAGACAGCGGCACCACCACCAGCGCGATGATCCCGCTGCTGGGCAATAAGCGCGGCCTGGTGGTGATGACCAACTCCCTGAACGTGGCCGGCGCGCTGCGCGAGCTGGAGAACGAGCCGACGCTGCTGATGACCGGCGGCACCTGGGACCCGCATTCCGAATCCTTCCAGGGCCAGGTGGCGGAACAGGTGCTGCGTTCCTATGATTTCGATCAGCTGTTCATCGGCGCGGACGGCATCGACCTGGAGCGCGGCACCACCACCTTCAACGAACTGGTGGGCTTGTCGCGCGTAATGGCCGAAGTGGCGCGCGAAGTCATCGTGATGGTGGAGTCGGAAAAGATAGGCCGGCGCATCCCCAATCTGGAATTGCCGTGGGAGCGCATTCATACCCTGGTGACCGACGACGCCTTGTCGGCGGAGGCCAGAACCCAAATTCAGGCGAAGGGCATTGCGCTGATCTGCGCGTCCTCGCCTGCTGATAGTCCAAGGAGAAAGTAATGTGCGGCATTGTCGGCGCCATCGCGGCGCGTAATGTGGTTCCGGTATTGGTGGACGGCCTGAAGCGGCTGGAATACCGCGGCTACGACTCCGCCGGCGTGGCGGTCTTGGCCGGCGACGCCATCCGTCGCGTGCGCCGCGTCGGCCGCGTTGCGGAGATGGAAAACGCCGCGGCGGAAGAAAGCCTGCAAGGTCAGGTGGGCATCGGCCACACCCGCTGGGCCACCCATGGCGGCGTCACCGAACCCAACGCCCATCCGCACGTATCCTTCGGCAAGATCGCCGTGGTGCACAACGGCATCATCGAAAACCACGAAGAGCAGCGCGAACGCTTGAAAGGCCTGGGCTACGCCTTCGAATCCCAGACCGACACCGAAGTCATCGCTCACCTGGTGCATCACTACTACCAAGCCGGCGACAGCCTGTTCGACGCGGTCAAGCGCGCCAGCCGCGAGCTGACCGGTGCTTACGCCATCGGCGTGATCGCGGTGGACCGCCCGGACGAACTGGTGTGCGCGCGCATGGGCTGCCCGCTGCTGGTGGGCCTGGGCGACGGCGAGAACTTCATCGCCTCCGACGTTTCCGCCATCGTGTCCGCCACCCGCCGCGTGATCTTCCTGGAAGAGGGCGACATCGGCCGGCTGACCCGCGACGGCGTGGAACTGCTGGACAAGGACGACCAGCCGGCGCAACGCCCGGTGCATGTGTCCGACGTGTCGCTGGCCTCGCTGGAACTGGGCCCGTACAGCCACTTCATGCAGAAGGAAATCCACGAACAGCCGAAGGCGCTGTCCGACACCATAGACGCGGTGCAGGACTACGGCTTCAATCCCGAGCTGTTCGGCGAGCGCGCCGGCGAAGTGCTGCCGCAGCTGGAAGGCGTCAAAATCCTGGCCTGCGGCACCAGCTACTACGCCGGCCTGACCGCCAAATACTGGATCGAAACCATCGCCGGCGTGCAGTGCGACGTGGAAATCGCCAGCGAATACCGCTACCGCAGCGCCTGGGCCAACCCCAATTACCTGGTGACCACCATCTCCCAATCCGGCGAGACGCTGGACACCATGGAAGCGCTGAAATACGCCAAGGAACTAGGCCACCGCTACGCGCTGTCTATCTGCAATGTGCGCGAATCCGCGATTCCGCGCGCCAGCGAACTGGTGTTCTTCACCCGCGCCGGCGCCGAAATCGGCGTGGCCTCCACCAAGGCCTTCACCACCCAGCTGGTGGGCCTGTTCGCGCTGGCCGTGACCCTGGGCAAGATGCGTGGCAAGGTCAGCGCCGCCGACGAGGCGCGCTACCTGGACGAACTGCGCCACCTGCCGGGCAGCGTGCAGCACGCGTTGAACCTGGAGCCGCAGATCAAGGCCTGGGCCGACAAGTTCGCCGCCAAGGACAATGCGCTGTTCCTGGGCCGCGGCCTGCATTTCCCCATCGCGCTGGAAGGCGCGCTCAAGCTGAAGGAAATCTCCTACATCCACGCCGAAGCCTACCCGGCCGGCGAGCTCAAGCACGGCCCGCTGGCGCTGGTGGACGAGGACATGCCGGTGGTGGTGATCGCCCCCAACGACACGCTGCTGGAAAAGGTGAAATCCAATATGCAGGAAGTGCGCGCGCGCGGCGGCGAGCTGTTCGTGTTCGCAGACCTGGACAGCCATTTCAGCGAATCCGACGGCGTGCACGTGATCCGCACCCCGCGCCATGTCGGCGTGCTCAGCCCGGTGGTGCACGCCATCCCGGTGCAGATGCTGGCCTACCACGTGGCGCTGGCGCGCGGCACCGACGTCGACAAGCCGCGCAACCTGGCCAAGAGCGTGACGGTGGAGTGAGGTTTGCGGCTGGTGTTCGAGCAGTAAGAATAAAGTCAGTCACGACGATGACCTGATCTGCTTGTTGCTAGTTGAGTGAAACGAAGAGGCCCGGTAGGGCCTCTTTGCGTTTGAGATTGCTTGGTTTGACGGTGTGCAAGGGTAAGGGGGTCTCGTCGGTCAAAGCAGAACTTCATACTCCACGAGGCCTTGCTCGTCATACTCCGGAAAGTAGCCTTAACTTGTCGTTCACTGGACTTTGGGCGTCCAGTTAAGAGATACAAGAAGCCATCAGCAGACCGGTACGTAAGCCGTAATACCTGTTCAATATTTGAAAACAGGCCTCACCCTTGCCGCTGGCGAATCGACTCCAGCTTGCCTTGAAGAGACTGAACTTTTGGCAATGGATTGTCGGGTGTAAACAAGAGATGAAGATATTGGCCACGATCTAGAGCAATCAGAGCCTTCAAAAAGGTATCAAGATGTCCGAGACCATGTGTTTCTAGTCTTTTATAGGTTCTTAAAGCTATCCCAGCTCTTGTGGCAAACGCTACTTGGGACTCTTTGCGAAGTGTCCGCGCTCGCCGAATCTTGGATGCGAGATAAACACGTAACTCGGCATGCGAGGCAAACCTAAGGTACTGATTTTCTTGTTCCGGGGTCATTTATCCACAAGATAGGCCATATTTGGCACTATTGTATGGAGATTGTGGGTAACTATGTTGGCCTTTCTTGCGAACTGGGCATCTAGGCGCTAGGATTTGTATTGATCGCAGAAATTAAATCAATATGTTGTGTTGTTTCTGTGTGACAAAGTGCAAAACCAAAGGCCGACTCAACGTCGGCCTCTGGTGGTTCCTCGGTCGCCCTTGGGACGAGTCTTTCAGAACGCTTTGGTTGGGACCTGCAGCGTACCTCTGGTTAAGGCTTCCTCGCAAGGTGTAGCGAAGGATGGCACATCTCTACGATGTAATTCTTGGATGAGGGCTCTGCCCATGAGCAATACCAAAACGACCGGCAACAAAGCTGCCACTGCAGCATCTAAAACCCTGCAAAGCACTTCTACAGGTAATAACTCCCGCACTGCGGCTGGAAGCGCTCTTTCTCAAACGAAGGCTCCTCGTAAGCAGACCTCGGCCTCTGCAGCAACAGCCGCCTCTCAAGTACTTCGGGATGGCAGAACTAGCGCGGCCTCCAAGTCTGCGGCTGGCAGCGCGCTTGCCCAAGCAAAGGGGAAAGGTAAATGAAAGTCAGTCTTGCACATTTGAGAGAGAGATCGACATCTGGCGGATGGATCGATTTCGCCGTATTTGATGCAAAATCTACGAGCGGCGACAACAATACCCTACTATACCAGCTGACTATCGCCGCTAGGAACGCAGGGCTCAAGGTGGACCAGTCTGCTTTGGCCTATCAAGTGAATGGTAGGGTCCAGTTCTATGGAGACCGAAATCTTGTCGATTATCTGTCGAGAAGCGGAGTGTCACACTGGACGCATACTATTGATGTCTAACGATTAGTAGAGATGCGTCCCTAACTAAAATTAGGGGGCTATGCCTCTGCTATGATGAGCCTCCCTAGTGAGGCTCATTTCTATTATGAGTGTTCGCAACGAGCGAACGGCGGTCTAGTTTGCCCCGTACTAGCTGGGTATGAAGATAAGGCAGCTTAAAAGTTGATCGCTGCCGATGCCACGGTGAGTGGCTGATGGCTGCGAAAGTTGACTTGCTGCCTTCCCTTCAGGAGCAGAGGTATGTCGTCGGCTATTGAAGGCATTCGTTGGGTCGAATGTAGGTACACCGGTTTTTAGACCATCAAACGCTGTCTTGGCAGACTAGCAACACCCCTTGCACAGGCACTATCCCGAGCGGACCTACTGAGGTGCGATTGGAATGGAATGTTTCTAGGCAGGCAACCTGTTATCCAAGATTGTTGAGCTAAGGAATAATTGCATAGGCGACACAGGAGTCAGACGAGGACCACAGCTATAATCCCCCTCCGTAGCGAAACAGATCTGAATGCGGGATAAGCGATGCAAGTATCGGCCTTGGAACGGCAACTGAATTTTCTGAGAGAGATAGACCGCTTGAAGTCGGTGCTGCGGCAATCGCCGTTGCTGGACCAGAGCCGCCGGGAGAACTCGGCCGAGCATTCCTGGCATCTGGCGATGTACGCCTTGCTGCTGGGCGATTACGCCTGCGGTCCGGTCAACACCGAGCGGGTGATCAAGATGCTGCTGCTGCACGACGTGGTGGAGGTGGATGCCGGCGATTTCCCCATTCACGGCCAGGCCGCGCCAGGGGCGCAGGCGGAAGTAGAGGCGAGGGCGGTGGAGCGTTTGTTTGGCTTGCTGCCGCCGGAGCAGGGCGCTGAGCTGCTGGCCTTGTGGCGGGAGTTCGAACTCGCGGAAAGCGCGGACGCCTGTTTCGCCAAGGCGCTGGACCGCTTCCAGCCTTTGCTGATCAATGTCTTCACCGGCGGCGGGACTTGGACGCAGAACGATGTTTCGCTGGAGCAGGTGCTGTCCCGTTACGGCCCGGTGATCCAGAAAGGCGCGCCGCAGCTTTGGCTTGTGTGCGAGCAGTGGGTGCGCCGGCATTTTGCGAAGCAACCTGAACAGCCAATTTAACGCCATTCCTAGCCCAAGCGCTGGCTTGAATCCGCCCCGCGCTGCGTGCCAGGCGCGGCTATTCCGGTCTGGCCGGATGCCGCTGGCTTGACGCTCTCCCGCTGCTCCCCAACAATAGCCCCCGCGCCGCAGCAATCGCGGCGCTCGGGATTGGTCTCCTGATAATGAATGCTTGTCGCGGATGCGCTGTTTCCACAGCGTATCCGTTGCCATTGCTTTGCCTATCCGGGCGGGCCGTGGCAAGTGGCGTCCTTATGGGCGCACCGGCTTGTGCAAGCATTCACCGGTAGACCAACTCTTGTCATGTGCCCGCCCTGCCGCTTTGCGGCATGGCCCTTCTGCTCAGGAGGTTGCAAATGGTAAAGCTTGTCCGTCCGGTGCTAGGCATCGAACTTTCTCCGTCCGCTACTGAAACCCAAGACATCCGTCTGGACTCCGTGTCCCCACTCCCGCCGCTAGGTCCACGCTCGCGCTACCGCTTTGCCGGCCCCCACGCCAAAGACCTCAGCCTGCCCTTCATCCGCCGCGTTGAAGGCCGCACCTATCCGCATTACTGGCAGCCTGCCGAAGCCAAGGATGAGTTCGAGGCCTGCGCCTTGGGCCGCCAGTACGCCGCCCACCTGGCGCAGATGCTGAAGCTCAACCGCCAGCACTCGGCGCGCGGGCTGTTGTTTCGCATTGCCAGCGACATGGATTTTCGCGACCGCGGCCACCGCCGCAGCATGTGCAAAAGTTTCTTCAACTATCTGGAGATACTGCTGAACTTGGGGGCGCAACAGGTCGACCTGGCGCAACACGTGGAGGCGGTGCAACGCTTCCATCTCAGCCTGGACGAGTTGGAAACCTTGCAGCGGAAGCCACGGCGGAAGAAGAGGAGCTAAGCCGGGGAGGGGCAGCCGGCCCGGTAGGGCTGGCTGTTGGAAGCGGCTTAGGGTCCGCCGCGCGGCGGCGGGATGGATAGAAAGGGGCGTTGAAAACGAGCTCAACATGCTCATGTACCACTCGTACATTCCGCCTTCTCAGCCGCTTTCGCTTTGTCTCGCCCTTGCTTGCGAGGCTTTGAACAGGCTCTAAGCCTCCAGCCGGAAGGTCGACTCCGAGGCCGGACCGCGTTCGTGTTCCAGTAGCCATTGCTTGCGCGCCAGGCCGCCGCCGTAACCGGTCAGCGCGCCATCCTTGCCCAGCACGCGGTGGCAGGGAACGATGATGGCGATGCGGTTGGCGCCGTTGGCGGCGGCCACCGCGCGCACCGCGCTGGGCCGGCCTATCCGTTCCGCCAGGCTCTGATAGCTGTGGGTGCTGCCGTAATCCAGCGTCCGCAGGCTTTGCCAGACGCTGCGCTGGAATGCGCTGCCCGGCGTTTCCAGCGCCACGTCGAACTGTTGCCGGCTACCGGCGAAGTATTCGCCTATTTCCCGCTCTACCTGCCGGGTGTGCTCGTTCTCCCCGGCGATGATCCGCGCCTTGAGCAGGCGCTGCAGGTCTTTGAACTCGGTTTCCAGTATGCGCCGGTCGGCGAACTCCAGCAGACAGATGCCCTGTTCCGTCGCGCAGGCCAGCATCGGCCCCAGCGGCGTGGTGAAGCGGTGCAGCAGAATGAGGCGCGCAGGGTCGCTGGGGGCGCTGCCGGTCAGTTTCTTGTAGGTGTAGGCAAAGCCGCTGAGCGAGTCGTAGCCGCTGTCGAATGCAACCTGGGTGGCGCTGCGGCCCCCCTTCAGCTCCTGCAGCGCGGCATTGATCCGCAGCATGCGCTGGAAAGCGTGGAAGCTCATGCCGTGATGCTGGAGAAACCAGCGGCGCAGCGGTTCCGGGCGGATGCCGTTTTGCCTGAGCCAGCCGTCCGTGATCCGGCTTTGGGGATCGGCGCGCAGCCAGGCCATGACTTGGGCCACCGCCGGCGGCGCCGCGTGCGCGTTTTCGGTGGGCCGGCAGATTTTGCAAGGGCGGAAGCCCGCGTCCAGCGCCGATTTGAAGCTGGAGTGAAACTCGACGTTCTCCCGTTTCGGCTTGCGCGCGCGGCAGCTGGCGATGCAGAACACGCCGGTGGTGCGGACGCCGACGAAGAAAATACCGTTGTATTCCTCGGCGCGCTCCAGCAGCGCCCGGTAATAGCCGTCGGCCTGGGCCGTGTCAGTGATCAGCATGGGTGAAGACAGCCTGGAAGGATTGTTGGGTGCGGATATTTTGCAGCATGTTCCGCAAGTTCCGCTGCAATTGCTCGTGGACGGCATTGCCCATGGAGATCCGTTTGACGCCCAGCCGCGCCAGAGCGGCGAAGTCCGGCAAGGCCGGCATGCACATCACATTCAAGGGCAGCGGCACCGCCTCGGCAATGGCGCGAATGTCTTCTTCCTGAACCACGCCAGGCACGAACAGCCCGTCCGCGCCGCGCTCGGCGTACAAGCGCCCGCGGGCGATGGCCTGTGTCCGCGCGTCGGGCGCGCCCAGCAGGAAGATATCGGTGCGGATGTTGAGAAACAGCGCGGCGCCCGCTTGTGTCATGCCGGCGCGCACCGCGGCCAGCGTGGCGGCGAAGTCCTCCGCGGGCAGCAGGCGGCGCTGGCCTTGCCGCACCACGCTGTCTTCCAGATTGACGCCGGCCACGCCAAGCGCGGCCAAGTCGAGCAGGTTGGCGACGATGCGGGCGGGACTGTCGCCGTAGCCGGCCTCCATGTCCACGCTCAGCGGCAGCCGGGAGGCGGCGCGCAGCCGGACGATCAGTTGTCGCAGTTCGTCGAAGCCGACGCCTTCTCCGTCCTCGCAGCCCAGCATGGCGGCGATTGCCGCGCTTGAGGTGCCGATGGCGGCATAGCCGGCCTGTTCGGCGAGGCGGGCGCTGTCGGCGTCCCAGACATTGGCCATCAACAGCGGCTCGGCTTGATGGTGCAGGGCGGTGAAGTCCATGGATGTCTCCGGTTTGAAAGCGCACAGCTTAGGGTTTGGCTAGCGGCGGCGACAACCGAAAAACCGACGAGTATTTTGGCGATGGCGAGGATGAAAAGGCCGCAATGCGTGATTTGAGAGTGCTCTCATAGAATTTGACTGGCGGCTTTTTGATAATGACAGGCCAGATACAGCTGTTGGCTGTATTTACAGCTTTTATTTTCTGAATTGCCATTGAAAGCGAAATTATGAATAAAGTCGTGCTGCCTGCTTTGCTGGCTGCGGTATTCAGCGTCGGCGCCCATGCCGCCGACGCCATTCCCGGTTCCACTCGCGCTTCCGCCGAATGGGACGTGACCGCGGATAAGGATAGCTCGCACGCTATCGAAATCACCGCTAAAAAACCGAATGTGCATTTTGTGTACAGCCCGATTTCCAAAACCATCGAATCCAAGAATCTGGATTTCGATATCCGCATGCTGAATTCGGATGAATACACCATCAGCGGCTATAAGGTGAAAGCCTCCTCGGTGCAGCATCAGCTGAGCCATACCGCCTCCATCGGGAAAATGGATTTTGATCTCAGCGTGACCGACCACACCGGCAAACAGGTGAAACTGAGCGCGGAGCCGCAGGACCTGAACGGCCTGTCCGGTTTTGGCGAGTTCGCGAAAGTGGCGGCCATGGCCGGCGAGAATAGCGGCACTTCGCAATTGAAAGCGGAGTTCATTAGCGGCAAGGACGCCAACGGCGCCATCGTGACCGAGGCCTCCAAACTCAGCGATGGCCAGTATGTCGGCAAATTCGATCTGATTCTGGATGCCTCCTGGCAGAAAACCGTAAAAGGCGAAGACGAAAGCAGCCAAGTTTCCATTCGCTGATTTCAAATGGTAGCGCCAATAAAAGGGAGCCTGGCTCCCTTTTTATTTTGAGGAGTTCTGGTTTATGCCATGGTGGTTGAATTTTTGCGCTGCGCTCTATTTGCTATTGCCGGCCTTGGCCGGAGCGATTCAGGTTTCCGACATGACGTCGGCGATTCCATCCAATAAGGGGGAGGTCGCGATTCATGTCAGAAACACCGAGCAGCGAGCGTCCTTGTTGTCGGTCAGCGTGACGCAGGTGGATTCGCCGTATGAGGGCGCGCGCGAGGTGAAGGCCGATGGCGCCAGCCTGCAATTCACCCCGGCGCGGGTATTGCTGGCGGCGGGGCAGGATCAGGCGGTGCGCTTCATTTACAACGGCCCCAAGGATGAGCGGGAGCGCTATTACAAGGTGACCTGGAAAAACGCCTTGCTGGGTTTGGCGGATGAGAGCGCGGATTCCGAGAAAAGCGGCGATGTCGAGTTTTTGACCGGCATCAGAACCAATTTGCTGGTGTTCCCGAAACAGCAGCGTTTCGCTTACGCCTATCGCCGCGGCCATCTGGAAAACCGGGGCAATGTGTCGTTTCAGGCTATCGCCTACGGGCCGTGCCGGGAAAAGCGGCTGGGCGAGGTGTGCAAGGAGCGTTATTGGATTGGTCCGGGCTATGCGGTGAATTTCAAGACGATAGACAGCAGCCAGGACCAGGACAAGGTGATGTTGCAACGGGATGGGAAGTTCTTTGACGCGGAAAAAGACGCGGCGCATGGCAAGGCATGACGGCGGCGATGGGGGCCAGGCGTTTGGGTGGCGCGGAATGAGGCGCGCGCGGCGCAGCGGTCTTAAAAACGGGATGGTTTTTTTAAGTGCGCTGCTGTTGGCGGAGACGGCGCTGGCCGCTGTGGCGGATGCCGAGCGGCGGCCGCTGGCGCAGCAAGTGCAGTTAAACAAGCTTGCCTTGTCGACGGAGATCAAGGAGCTGTTGCGCCAAGGCGTGTCCATGCCGCTGGTGGCGCGCTCGGCGCTGCAAGCCTCGGACGAGGGAATGGTGTCGGCGACGCTGACGGTGAGGCTGCAGGCCGACGGTTCGATGCGGCTGGACAAGGTCAAACCGCTGCTGGCCAACAACAAGAGCGTGTTGAGCCCGGCCGCGCTGCAGGCCTTGCGGCAGGCGACGGGGCGGACGTTTGGGCTGGACGGCGCGCTGAGCCTGGGCGCCCACGAGCGTCTGCAATTGGACGCGCTGGCGATGCGGGTGGATCTGTTTCTCGATCCGGAGGGCTTCGCCGTCGATAGCGCCCATCAGCGGGAATCCGTGCTGCGGGCTCCGTCGTCTGGAGGCTTGTCCAGCGTGCTGAAGTACGCGTTCAACGGTTATAGCTCGCGCAATCAGGGCCGCGGCCATTCCTCCGGCTATCTCACTTTCGACGACACCACGTCCTTGGGCGTTGATCATCTCAATGTCATGGGTTCCGCCTATCTCGACGATGCGGCGGCGGATCAGTCCGTGACGCTGGACCGCGTCATGTATGAGCGCGATATCGACGGCAAACGGCTGGCGCTGGGCATGGTGGACGGTTGGAATCTGCAGAGCCTGGGCAATGTGTCCACGCTGAACGGCAGCCGGATGTACGGTTTTTCCTACGGCAACGTCAGCCAGACGCTGAAGCTGGACGCCAGCCAGTCCTTGAATCCCATCGACGTCTATCTGCCGGCCACCGGCGAGGTGCGGCTCAAGCGCGAGGGCCGCTTGTTGAGCACGCAGCGGCTGGGCATGGGCAATCATAGGCTGGACACCTCGGCCTTGCAGGCCGGCGTTTACGACGTGGAAGTCGAGGTGCTGGTGGCCGGCCAGGTGCAGAGCCGCCGCCTGTATCGGATCAACAAGCCGGTGGGCGGCTCCAGCCTGCGCGACGGCCTGAACTGGCAGCTGTGGGGCGGCGCCGGCGAGGCGATGTCCCGCTACGGCGGCCCGGGCGCGCCGGCGGACGAGGGCGGGGCTTACCGTCCCTTGTTCGGCTTGTCGGCGGGCGGGCTCTGGCGTCAGCTGGACTGGAATCTGACCCTGTATCAAAACGACAAGACCACGGTGCAGGAAGGCTACGCCTCCTGGCAGCTGTCCGACGCGGTCCGCGCCAGCCTGCAAAACCTGCTGGCCAGCGACGGCACCCGGCGCCGGGCGGGCACGCTCAATCTGTCCTTGCCCCATGGCATTGGCAGCCTGTGGCTGACCAGCGAGCGCGGCGACAAGGGCCGGCGGCTGAATTTCTACGCCCGGGATTACGATTCCGTCGGGGCCAATGTCAATCTGCACGGCTGGGGCGTGGACGCCGGCTCGCTCAATCTCAGTTACGACCGGGACCGGGGCAGCGGCTACCAATACATGCGCGCCGATTATTCGCGGCAGATGTACAACGGCAAATGGGGCGGCGCCCAGTTGCAGCTCGGCACCAGCCGCAATCTCAACGGCAAGGCCGCCGATCAACAGTATTACGCGATGCTGACCTTCAACCTCGCCATCGACGGCAATTTCAGCGTGGGCATGTCGCACCGGGACGGCGGCGACACCCTGGACCTGTCGGCCAGCAAATCGTTTGAAAACAGCGTGATCGACGATGTGGGCGTCAATGCCAGCATCAGCCGCGAGGAGGCCGAGGGCCGGTCTTCCAGTTTCGGCGCCTACGCCGGCTTCAACGGCCGTTACGGCCAGGGCAATGTTGCCGTGGATGCCGACGGGGACAGCCGCAGCGCCAGCGTCAATCTGCAGGGCGGCCTGGCCTGGGGCGGCGGCGCCATCGCCGCCGGCGGCGGGCAGGAGGAGGCCGGCGTCGTCGTCGACGTGCCAGAGACCCCGGACGGCGCGCTGGAGGCGGTGTTGAACGAGCAGGCTTACAGCTTGCGCCAGGGCCGCAATTGGATCGCGGTGCCGGCGTACAACACTTACCACTTCTATGTGCGCGACGCGGAAAGCGGCAAGGCCAGCTACGAGGTGTCCGATACCGACCACGAATACACGCTCTACCCGGGCAATGTGGTGCGGGTGACGCCCAAGGTCAAACAGATGGTGACGGTGTTCGGTCAGCTGACCAGCGCCGACGGCGCCCCGCTGCGCCATGTCATGGTGCGCAACCACATTGGCCAGGCCCAGACCGACGAACTGGGCAACTTCGCCATCGACGTGGACCAGCGTCATCCGGAGGTCAGCGTCGAGCCCGACGCGGCGGAGCGCTTCCGGGTCCAGCTGGATCTGGCGGACGCCGGCGCCACGGCCTGGCTAGGCAAGATCGTTTACGGCCGGGACGCGAGCCGGGTCTATGCGCCGCTGCGCGACGACGAAGGCTGAACCGGCATGCGCAATCCCCTCATCACCCCCTCCCAGCAGGACAGACGGACTGAAATGAAATACTGGATCTCAACCCTGATATTGATGGCCGGCATCGGCGCGGGGCTGGCGCAGACGGCACCGGCCGGCGCTTTGCAAGCCGTGCCCTTGCCCGCGCCCGGCATGCGGCCGGAGCAGATTCCGGCGCGGCCGGTCCCGGCGCCGGCCCGGCAGGAGTGGCGCAGCCAGCAGGATCTGATCCTGATTGAAGACCGGCTGGCCGGCACCCAGTACCTGAGCACCCTGGGCAGCAGCGGCGGCATCCTGCCCGGCAGCCAGCCCCAGGCCATCTTCGGCGCGCGCGCGCCGCGGGGCGGCGCCAAGAAAGTGGCCATCTGGTACACGCACAAGCCGGACGCTCAGGTGCGGGATATCAGCCAGTTGCAGCCGCTGCAAGCGTTTCGCGGCATGGCGGACGCGCGCGGCGCGGCGGTGGGCCTGAGCGGCGACGGCTTCAAGCCGGCGCAGGGTCGTCAGGTCAACCCGGTGCTGAGCGAGCTGGCCTTTGACACCATCGCCAAGGCGGCGCCCGGCGCGTCGCGCGAGTTGTCCTTCGTGGAGACGCTGGCCGGCGGCGGCGAGCGCCGCTTCGTCACCCAGCTCAGCAAGCGCGCCCATCTGATTCTCAACCCCGCGCCGGCCAATAGCTGTCGCGACGCCACGGTGGACGGCGTCGCCGGCAAGCTGTGCGTGTTGCGCACCATTTCCGGCCAAAGCAATGCCAGCAGCGGCGGCGATTTGATGTTCACCGTGCGCGCCAAGATGATGGCGACGCCGAACGCCCGCTTCCGGGTGGGCGGCGAATGGCGTCATATCAACGACAGCGTGCCGATCGCCGCTTTCGCCCGCGCCAAGGCGGTGGAGGTGTTTTTTGTGCCGCCGCCGGCGGAGCAACTACAGGCTTTTGTCGCCGCCCATCCCAAGATCCGGCTGAATACCTTGGTGGAAGCCGGTTTTTACTCGCGCTCGCGCTTGTTCAACGGCGATCGCTTCAATCTGCAATTGCCGACGATGGGCGGCGGCAGGCCGCAAGTCCAGCAGCGCTATTCGCGCTTGGGCCTGTTGCTGATCGACGATCAGCCCAGCGGCCGCCAGTACGTGAGCAGCGTCAACGGCAGCCAGGACCAGGCCATTTACGGCGAGCGCCATCCGCAGGACGGCAGCCGCGCCGCCGCCTGGTATCTGGAAAACGGCCGCCGGCCGCCGCTGTTCGCGCTGCAACAGCTGGGCCATGCCAGTCCCGCCGGCGGCTTCGCCGGCTTTGCCGACGCCGAGGGCCAGGTGCGGGCCGGTCTCAGCGCCGCCGCGCCCTTTCTCAACCCGGTGTTCAGCGAAAGCGCGTTCGCCGCGCTGCTGCATCAGCCGCTGGGCGGGCAGCGGCGGCTGACGGTGGAGGGCTTGCGCCGCGGCGGGGAAGGGGTGAGCTATCAATTGAACGCCAGCCAGCAAGCCAGGCTGACGCTGGCCGCGCCGGAGGGGCCGGCTTGCCGGCCGGACACGGTGGACGGCGTGGCCGGCCAGCGCTGCGTGTTGCGCCGGCTGACGGCGGAGATCCGGACGGGCGGCGACATCCGCTTGCTGGTCCGCGCCAAGCGCCCGCTGCCGGCGGGCCGTTTCCGCGCCGGCCGCGAGTGGCACAGGCTGGGCGAGAGCGTGGCCATCGCCGAATTGAGCGGAGCGCGCGAGCTGGAGTTGTTCCTGCCGGCCGCGGACGGCTTGCTGCGCGGAGCATCGGCGCCGGCGGCCGGCGAGCCCTTGGCCACGCTGGTGGACGCCTATTTCTATTCCAATGGCCGCCAGCATCAGGGCGACCGTTTTGCGCTGAGCCTGACGGCGAACATCCTGCCGCCGCCGCAAGCCAAGGCCGCCGCGCTCAAGCTGCTGACGATAGAGGACCAGCCCAGCCAGCAGCACTACATCACCACCTTGCAGGCCGAGCAAGGGCAAAGCCTGTACGGCGCGCGGCGACCGCGGGCGGGTCAGCGCGCCGCCACCTGGTATGTGGAAGCGGACGTCGCCGCCGCGCGTGGCGGCGAGCTGCAAGCCAGGCAGGCCTTGCCGTCGGCCTTGATCGCCGGTTTCGCCGATCGCCAGGGGCGGATCAGCGTCGGCCGCGCGCAGCGGCAGGCGGGGCAGGTCCATCCGGTGTTCAATGAGCGCGCTTTTGCCGAATGGCTGCGCCAGCCGCTGGGCGGACGGCAGTTGTTGACGCTGGAGGCGGAACGCGGCGGCCTGCCGGTGACGCTGCGGGCGCAGGCGGAAAAAAGCGCGACGCTGCGGCTGGGGCCGCCGGCAGCAGGCTGCCGTCCGGAGGCGGTGGACGGCGTCCATGGGCGGGTCTGCGCGCTGCGCTCGGTAGCGGGCGAATCCCAGGCCCAGAGCGGCGGCGGCGTCCGCTTCAGCGTGCGCAGCCGGCAAACGCTGGCCAAGGCGCGCTTCCGGGTGGGCGCGCAGCCTTGGCATAGGCTGGGCGAGAGCGTGGAGCTGGCGCAGTTCGCCGGCGCCAAGACCGTGGAGCTGTTTCTGCCTTTGGCCGGCCGTGGCCGCCAGGCGCAGGGGATGGAGGCCGTGTTTTACTCCGGCGAGCGCGAGGATGTTCTGGCGCTGCCGCTGGAGGCGCCCAAGCCGCTTGAGGCGGGAGGCCGGGTGAGCTTCGTCTTCGGCACCCGCCACGAGGGGGTGATGAAGGAGGTGCCGGCCTCGATCAATTTGGTGCTGAACGAGCAGGTGATGGCGGGCGGGCCGGATGAAATCGTGTTCGGCCAGGTGAGCGACTCGGTATTGGGGAAACAAGCGCATGTGAAGTTTTCGCCGGCGATTCTCGGCGAGCAAGACATCTCCCTGCTGGAGACGCTGAAACTGCCGGTAGGCACCCAAGCGGCGACTTTCGAGTTCAAGCACGCCTGCTTCAAAAATGAGGCATGCACCATTGATAAGGACAGCAATGTCAAAAGGGTCGACGTGACCTTCAACGGGCAGGCGGTGCCGGACTGGTTCCGCTGGTTTGAGAATAAGGAGGCCAGGATCAAGCATGTCAGCGTCAATCCGGATATGGTGAGCACGGCCTTGGAGACCGAGGTCGAGTTCGCCATCGATATCATCGACGGGCCCGGCGCTGGGAATAATGACCACAAGCTGGAGTGCGATCTGAATCAGACCGCTGGTCTGTTTGGCGATCCCGATGCCGTCGAGCTTAGGGATAATCAGGGCCAACACATCGGCATGCTGCCCTTGAAGGGCCGCCAGACGCTGGAAATCCTGCCCAGCCAGCATCCGTTTCCGGTGAGGTTCAAGCTCCGAACCAAGGCCGGCGGTTACACCGGCCTTAAAACCGTTTCCTGCGAGTACAACTATTCCGGCTGGTCTTATGCCTCGGTCAATGCCGTTGAGAAGGATCTGAAGCTGGTCTCCATCGATGGTCCGGACGAAGGCCGGGTAGGGGAGGCGCTGCAATACCATATTTTCACCGAAGGCGTGTCGCTGGGCGACCGCGACCTGACCGTCACCGTGGCGGGCCAGGGCGCGCCCTGGGGACTGGAGACGCCGACGCTGCAGGTGGGGGGAGTGAAGGTCCCGCCGCGTTGCGACAAGGACTGCGTGTTCAGTTTGCGACCGGACAAGGGCGACCGGGTGACCCTGGCGCTGGGCGTCAAGGCTCAGTCGGTGAGCGGCGGCCGCGACGGCTACCGCATCACGGCCAGCCTGGAGGGGGATAAGACGCTGGGCAAGGATTTCGCGATTGTGCCGGCCTGGCGGCTGGAGTCGCTGGCATCCGACGGCGATGTGACGGTCGGCGCGCCGCTGCGCTACCGGCTGCGCTTGAATGCGCCGGCGTCGCAGGCCTTGACCTTGTGGCTGCGGACCCGGCCGCAGGATGGCCAGGCGCAGGACGATGGCTATGAGGGCGGCCGGGTGACGGTCAGAGACGGGGAACGCGTGTTGTCCTCCGCCTTGAACACCGGCGACTGGGGCGCGGTGACCCTGCCGCAGGGCAGCGAAACCATTGAGGTGGAGGTGCCGACGCGGCGTTTTGACGACGGCGACCGCGCCACGCGCGCGCTCGAGTTGGGCGCGGTGTTGAGCGAGGACAGGCCGGGCGCGGAGCCGCCGGCCGGGGCCAAGCGCGCCACCGGACGCATCTATCAGCCCAAGCCCAGCGTCTCGGTGCTGCCGGCCAGCGAGGGTTCGAATCGCGGCGGCGGCTGGGTGGGCGCGCCGGACGGCCGGATTCGGCTGGATTACCTGATCCGCGCGCAAATGGCCAATCTGCCGCCGGCGGGCGGGCCGGAGCGCGGCGCGACGCGGCGCTATTTGAGCCAGCGCGGCTTGGGCGCGGTCAAGGCGAGCTTGTCGCTGGACGGCAAGCACGGCGCGAGCCAGCGGGAAGGAATGTGCCGTTTCGCGCTGCAGCACGACGTGCGGCAAGGGGTGTTGTTCCCGGCCTGGCTCACCTTCGACGCCGCCGGCGGCGGCCGGCGCGAGCCGGACAATTGTTCCGGTACGGTAAGCCACGATTTGAGCGCCGGCGCCTGGCTGGACGAGGGCAGCGATCCCGCCCAGGGGCTGGAGAAACGGAAGCTGCCGTTCAGCCTGTGGTTCCAGCTGGACGATCCGGTGTCGCTGCTGACCACCGAGGGCGCGCCGTGGTATGGCCGCGCGTTGGGCTCGGGCGCGGTGCGGGTGGACATGAGCCTGGAGCTCGCCCAATAAGCAGGCGGATGCGCGCGGCCGTTACGGCCCGGCGCATCGGCGGAAGGAAACGAAAGATGTTCATGAATATGCGAAAGGCCTGGCCGGCGCTGCTGTGCGCCTTGCCGGCGATGTCGGCCTGGTCCTTGCAGATGGCCCCGGTGATCGAGTTGGACGCCGACCGGAGCGAGATGCGGGTGGAGTTGAAAAACGATTCCCGGCAGCCGCACAGCTACCGCATCGTTCTGCGGCCCTTGGCCGGCCTGGAGGCCGGCGCGGGCGAGGACGCCGAACCGGCCACGGTGGACGCGGCGCCGGCGCGTTTGAGCTTGAAGGCCGGTGCCAGCGGCGCGATCAAGCTGCGTTACCGCGGCGCGGCGATGGAGGGGCGGGAGCGCTACTATCGTTTGCAAGTGGTGGAGGACGCGGCGGCCGGCGCGCAGGGCGCGCGCCGGGCCGGGGCTTGGGCGGATTATCCGCTGGCGCTGGGCAGCGTGTTGATTGTCCGGCCGCGCGCGGCCTATCTGGACTTCCATCTGGATCACGGAGTTTTGCGCAATACCGGCAACGCGGCCTTCTGGCTGTTGCAGGACGAGGCCTGCGGCGGCAAAACCGGCAGCACCAAGATACAGGCGCCCGGCAGCGCGGCGCGATTGGCGCCGCTGACGGGACGTTCTCTGGTCCGGGTGGGCCTGGGCGACGAGATTCGGGTGGTGTTGGATCAGTGCGGCGGCGAGCGCGGTTAAGCGCCGTCCTCGGGCGCTTCTTGCCGCCGCCATTGCGCCAAGGCCTGCTCGAACTCCCGATGCCAAGCCCTCAGCGCGGCCTCGTCAGGACATCCGCCCTCGGCCTGTAGCGCTTGCTCCATGTCGGCGGCCAGCCGCGCCAGAGGCTCCGCGCCCACCGTCAGCGCGCCGCCTTTGAGCCGGTGCACATGGTGGAGCATGATGTCCGGCAGCTGGTCGGCGGCGGCTTGCCGGAACTGGAGCAGGTCCTGCCGCGCGCTGCGGCTGTACAGCCGGGCCAGGTCCAGCGCCGAGGCGGGCAGGGCGAGCGGTGGCGGCGCGGCGCCTTCCGTCGTCAACCACAAACGCAAGATGTCCTCGATATCCCGCAGGCTGAGCGGCTTGGACAGCATGCCGTCCATGCCGCTGGCGATGCAGCGGTTCTTGTGCGCCAGATCGGTGATCGCGGAGATGGCGATGATGGGGGTGAAGGTCAGATTCCGCTCCGCCTCCAACTGGCGGATGCGCCTGGCGGTTTCGTAGCCGTCGATGCCGGGCAGATTGCAGTCCATCAGGATCATCGCGAAGGTTTCGCCTTGCCGCAGCAGCCGCAAGGCGGTCTGGCCGTCTTCCGCGATGACGGCGTCGCAGCCCAGTTGCGCGAGCTGCCGGCGGATGGCCTGCTGGTTCACCTCCATGTCCTCCACCACCAGCAGGCGTTGCGGCGGCAGGGCGTCGGGCGGGGGGCCGGAGGCGGGGGCCTGCGCGTCGGCGGCGGAGGGCTCGGCAACATCGACATGCAGGACAAAGCTGACGGCGGTGCCCTTGCCCTCGGCGCTCTCCAGCAGAATGCTGCCGCCCATCAGCTCGATCAATTGCTTGCAGATGCTCAGGCCCAGGCCGCTGCCGCCGTAGCGGCGGCTGGTGGAGCGCTCCGCCTGGCTATAAGCGCGGAAGAGTTTTTCCTGTTGGGCCTTGGCGATGCCGACGCCGGTGTCGCGCACCGTGACCAGGAGCTTCCCGGATTTGGCGCTTTGCAGATTGAACTGCATCAAGAGCGCCACCTCGCCGCGATCGGTGAATTTGATGGCGTTGGACAGCAGATTGGTCATGATCTGACGCATGCGCAACGGGTCCAGGATCAACAGGCGGTTTTCCAGCCCGTCCGCGGCCAGGGTCAGCTCCAGTCCTTTGCGGCTGGCGCTCAGGCGCTGGCTGTCGCTGATCCCTCTGGCCAGTTCCAGCAGATCGGTGGGCAGTTTTTCCAGCGCCAGATGCCGCGCTTCCAGCTTGGCGGTGTCCAGCACATCGTCCAGCAGCTCCAGAAGATTGAGGGCGGAGGAGCCGGCCAGCGCGGCGAGCTCCTGCTGCTGCTTGCTTTGCCGGGTTTGCTGCAGGAGTTCGATGGCGGCGAGTATCGCATTCATCGGCGTTCTGATTTCGTGGCTCATCATGGCGATGAATTTCGACTTCGCCTCCTCGCTGGCCACCGCCCGGCGTTTGGCCCAGCGGGCCTGCGTGAACAGGAAGACCATCACCGACAGCACGCAGATCACCAGCAGGATTTCCGGCAGGTAGTAGCGGCTGATCTGATGCATGGACGGTTTGCCGAAGTCGATGTCGGCGACCCAATCGTCAAAAATCTCGTCGGTCTCGGACGGGCTGAGCTGGAGCAGGGACTTGTCGATGATAGAGCGCAGCTCCGGATATTGCTGCGCCACCTTGATGTTCAGACCGGTGAACATTTCCGGCATGGTGCCGGAGATTTGCAGGGTTTTGGGGAAGCGTCCCTGCAACACCGGGCGGAACACGATTTCCGCGCCGATGGCGGCGAACACCTTGCCGTCGGCGACGGCCTTCAAGGCCGCCACCGGGTCGTTGATCAGCACCAGTTGCAGATAAGGGTAGTGCGCGCGCAGATACTGCTCATAACCTCCCCCGCCCTTGACCGCGACGGCCTTGCGTTCCAGTTGGGACGGGTTGAACAAGCCTTCGGCGCCGGCCTTGGTGATGATGATGGTGGCGGTGGAGGCGTAAGGCTGGCTATTCAGCAGCGGTATGCCGTATTCCTTGGGAATCAGCTGCGTCGCGCCCATGGTGGCCAGATAGATCTGCCCGCTTTTCAACTTGCCTATCATGTCCTGGGTGTTCGCCGCGGCGACTAATTGAAACCGCAGGCCGCTCTTTTGGGCAATGGCTTTCAGGTAGGCGCAGCTCAGCCCCTTGTGGCTGCCGTTTTCAATATATTCCAGCGGCCAGTAGGGATCGATGGAATAGTAGATGGTGGGGTGCTGTTTGATCCAGGCGATTTCTTCCGCGGTATAGGACGGCGGCTCCGCCTGACTGGCCGCGCTGGACGCGCACAGCCAGATAATCAACAGCGCGGGCCAGAGCAGGGCGTGAAACGCGGTATTAAGGAGCGGGCGCAGCGGCGGGGCGGCAAAGGGGAGAATAGATTGCTTAGCTGTATTGTTTGCCATGCGGCCGCCGTCTTTGCTGTGTTTTCTTGGGCATTATAGTCGGTCCGGCCGTTTTGGCGATGCGGCGTTCTGGAAGGCGGTTAATTGCATGCGGCTTATTTTACCTGGTAAATAAGCGCTTAGCGAATGCCCCAGCTTTGAGAATGGTCTTGTTGACGCCTATTTGCCCAGGCATTTAGCATTTTGATGAATCCGGTTCGCAAGCGCGCTTGCGCGCGCAGAGTATGTTTTTGTATTTTGATCTTTTGAGAAATATCTATTTTGCTTGATTTTATTGCATGATGTTGATGGCCGGCGTCTTATTGTTTTGCCTGGTTTTATCATGGGTCAAAGTCGATGTTTAAAATATTGCGGCGGATCTTGAAAAGAGAGATGAGCCCGGCTGCGATGCGATGATGGCGCATGCTATATTTAAGCGTGCTTTTCAAAGGGCGGGAATGTGAATTGATGCTGAAATGATTTTTATTGTTATGGAGGAGGAATGAAGAAAAGAAAAATCAAAGTGATGTTATTGGACGACCACGAGGTGGTCAGACAGGGCTTGGGCTTTAGATTGTCGCAGGAGGGCGATATCGCCTTGGCGGGCAGTTTCGGCGACAGCCGCTCTTTTCTGGCGGCCTTGAATCATGAGCGGCCGGACGTGCTGGTGCTGGATTACGCGCTGCAGCCGCAGGACATGGATGGTTTGAACCTGATCCGTGCCATCCGCGCGCGTTTTCCCGAGGTGGTGATCCTGATCATGTCCTCTTATTACAACACGGCCACGGTGTCCCTGGCTTTGAGGGCCGGCGCGCGCGGCTTCGTCGGCAAACAGCAGGACCTGGACGAACTGGTGCGCGCGGTCCGGGTGGCGGCGTCCGGGCGCGTGTATCTGACCGCGGAAATGGCGCTGGAATTGGCGCAGGCCCAGCAGGCGGACAGCGTGCCCGCCGACAGTTCCACGCATGCGCCGGACGCGATGGACCGGGTGGTCCGCCTGTCCGCCTTGTCGCCGCGGGAGCTGGAGGTGCTGCGCTGTTTTCTGGAAGGCATGACGGTCAGCGAAATCGCGGACAAGTTCTCCAAGAGCATCAAGACCATCAGCGGCCAGAAACAGGCTGCGATCAAGAAGCTGGGTCTGAAGTCGGACCACGAGCTGTATTTCATCAAGGACGAAATCCAATAGACGGGCGGGCTGGGCGCCCGCCCTTCGTCGCGGCCCGGCCGCGCTCACTCCCGCCCGGCCGCGCCGTAGCGCGCGTCCAGTTCGTCGTAGAGCGGCTTGTTGACCAGGCGCTGACGTTCGGCGAATGGGGCCACCAGTTGCGGGTCTTCTTGCAGAATGCCGTCGCGGGACAGCGCGCCCAGCGCCCGCTGCATGCCGAGCACCGCGCCTTGCAGCGCGGCGTTGGCGTACAGCACCAGACCGTAGCCCAGTTCTTTCAGATCGGCGGCGCTGAGCGCCGGGGTCTTGCCGCCGATGACGATATTCATCAGCAAGGGGCGGTCGAACAGCGCCGGCAGCCGGCGGATGTCGTCCAGCTCGCGCACCGCTTCGATGAACAGCACGTCGGCGCCGGCCTCGGCGTAGCGGCCGGCGCGTTCGATGGCGGCGTCTATGCCGTCCACCGCGCAGGCGTCGGTGCGGGCGATGATCAGCAGGTTCTCATCCTGGCGCGCGTCCGCCGCCGCCTGAAGCTTGCCGCACATTTCGGCGGCGCTGATCAGGCTCTGGCCGGCGAAATGGCCGCATTTCTTGGGCAAGACCTGGTCTTCCAGCTGGATGGCGTCGGCGCCGGCGCGTTCCAGCACGCGCACGGCGCGGCGCACGTTGAGCGCGTTGCCGAAGCCGGTGTCGGCGTCGACGATGATGGGGATGGACACCGCGTCGCGGATGGCGGCGGTCTGGTCCGCCACTTCCTTCAGGCCGACGAAGCCCAGATCGGGCAGACCCAGCTGCATATTGGTCAGTCCGGCGCCGGTCAGATAGAGGGCGCCGAAGCCGAGGTCTTCGACGAGGCGCGCGCTGAGGGCGTTGTAGGCGCCGGGCACCAGCAGGCCGGAGCGGCTTGCTATCAGGCTGCGCAGGACGTGTTTGCTGTTTTGCGTCATGTTTGCGGTTCCAGAGGGGCTAGGGGATGGGTTTGATGGTAGCGGCCGCGCCAGTAGACCAGCGGCTGGCGCGCGGGGTCGTGATGGGTTTCCAGCACCTCGCCGATGAAGATCAGGTGGTCGCCTTCTTCGTAATGGCTTTTGCGGCGGCAGGCCAGCCAGGCGGCGGCGCCGTCGATCAGCGGCGCGCCGTGGCGCCGCAGCGTGAACTGGGCGCGCTTGCGCTCGTCGAGATCGGGGCCGGCGAACAGCCGGCACAGGTCCAGTTGTTGCCGGCTCAGCACCTGGATGCCGAAGCGATCGGCGGAGAGAAAGCTGGCGGCGGCGCGCGATTGCCGGCGCAGGCACCACAGGATCAGCGGCGGCTCCAGGGACAGCGCGCTGAAGGCGTTGATGGTCAGCCCCAGCGGGCCGCGCTCGGGGTCCAGGACGGAGGCGACGGCGACGCCGGTGGCGAAGCTGCCCAGGGTTTGGCGCAGGGCCTGCTGGTCTTGGCCCATCGTCAGACGGCGATGGCGTAGCCGAAATCGATTTCGCTGGCGGCCTGGCCGCCGCGCATGCCCCAGTTGTCGGCGGCTTCTTCGCGCAGCAGGATCAGCACCGAGGCGGGCGCGATGTTCAGCAGCGCGGCCAGATCCGCGGCCAGCCTGGCGTAGAGCTTTTTCTTGGTTTCCGGCTTGCGGCCGGCGAAGACGGTGATTTCGATGTGCAGGTAGTCCGGATCGCCGCCCGGCGGCAGCAGGTCTTCCGGCGCGTAGCGCTGGTAGCGCGCTTGCAGCTCTTCGTCGCTGACGCCGAACACGGCGCGCAGCGCGTCGTAGACGCAGTGGACGATGGCTTGGCGCTGGGCCGGCGTGCGCGCGGCGGCGTCTTCGATTCTGACTATTGGCATAGGGGGCTCATTTCGATGGCGGTGGCGGCGGCGAAGGAGGCGGATTGCATTTCGGCGAGCCGGCTCAGCGTGCGGTGGGTGTCCGCCGACAGCGTGATTTCGCGCAACATAGTTTCGATCGGGCGTTCCGAGATCAGCAGCAGGCGCTGGCGGCGGTCGTAGAGCACGTCCACCAGCCAGATGAAGCGGCGCAGGCCGTCCGCCTTGTTCAGCTGCGTCTGGACGATGTCGGAGACGACCACGGTGTGCCAGCGTTCCGACATTTCCAGGTAATCCAGATGCGAGCGCGGGCCCAGGCAGAGGGTTTCGAAATCGAACCAGACGCAGTCCGGGCTATGCGCCCGCGCGGGCAGCGGCCGGCCGGACAGGGAGACGGCGGCGGCGGGGCCCACGGTCCGGCCCTGTTCTTGCAGCAGCCGGCGCAGGTGTTGTTCCGTGTCCGCGCCGCAGGGGTGCAGATAGTGTTCGCCGGCGGCGGCTTCGCGGTAGCGGTAGTCGCGCTCGCCGTTCAGGTGCAGCACTTGCATATGGCGCTGGATCAGCGCGATCACCCGCAGCGCGTAACGGTGCAGCTGCGGGTCCGGCAGCAGTTGTTCCGGCGCGTAGTTGGAGGTCAGGATCACCCGCACCCGTTCTTCCAGCAGCACGGTCAGAAAACGCTCCATCAGGATGGCGTCGGCGATGTCGTGCAGATGGAATTCGTCCAGGCAGAACAAACGGCTTTGCGCGGCCACGCGCCGCGCCAGCGCCGGCAGGTAGTTGGCTTGCTCGCCGCCGGCCTGGGCCAGGCCGCGGTGCAGATCGCGCAGGAACTGGTGGTAATGGATGCGCTGCGCCGGCTCGGCGGACAAGGCGAACAGGCCGTCCATCAGCATGGTCTTGCCGCGGCCGGGCTCGCCCCATAGATAGGCGCCGGTTTGCGGCGACGGCCGGCGCAGCGGCCAGGCGGGGCCGGGCCGCGCATGGAGGCGCAGCGCGTCCAGCGCGTCGGCGGCGCGGCGCTGGCCGGGGTCCAGCACGACGCCCTGATCGATGAAGCGCCGGCTCAGGGCGGAGGGTTCAGCCATGCGCCGGCTCCGCGGTTTCGGCGAAGCGCAGCAAGGCGTCGAGCAGCGCGCGCTCGCCGGCTTCGTCGCGGCGCAGCAGATGGTCCAGCGCCGCTTGCTGGTCTTCCGGTTTTTTATCCTGCGATAGCTTGAAGCGGCCTTCCTCGCGCAGCACATGGACGCGCAGGCCGAGGATGTGCGGCGCGTTGGCGATCACCCGGGGATCGGCGGCCTCGTACTGGAACGGCGCTTGCGGCGGCTGCAGCCGCTCGCAGGTGTCGCTCAGCGCGCGGCGGGCGGATTCCAGGTCGTCCAGCACTTCGATTTCGACGTCCATATGCACGGCGACGTAGTTCCAGGTGGGCAGCAGCCGGCTGCGGTAGGCTTCCGGCGGGATATAGCTTTGCGGGCCCATGAACACCAGATGCGCGGGAAAGCGGCCGCGGCCCTGGAATTGGGGGTTGCGGCGGTCGACGTGGCCGAACAGGCTGCGGTCCGCGACGCGGAACAGCGGGATGTGGCTGGCGTGCAGCCGGCCCTGGTGTTCGCTGCTGATCAGCGCCAGCGGGTAGCGGGCGATCATCCGGTCTATCAGCTCGGGGCGGCTACAGCAGTATTCCTGATAATGGAAGGCGCATGAACTCACTGGAGGGTGTCCTTTTGCGTAGGCGCTTCGGTCTGCGCGAGCCGGGCGCGCCGGCGGCGGTCGTGGGCGATGGCTGTTTCGGCCATCCACTTTAGCAGCGCGCGGCCGCGCAGCGGTCGCGAGTTGAAGGGCAAGAGGGCCGGGCCGGCGCCTATCAGCTGGCGCGCCAGGGTTCGGCCCAGCATGAAAGACAGCGCCAGGCCGCGGCCGTTGCAGCCGGTCCAGGCCAGGACGCCGTCGCCGACGCGGCGCAGGCTGGGCAGGCCGGACGGGGTGAGGCCGACCTGACCGGCCCATAGCCGCGGCGCGGCGTCGAGCTCCAGCCCGAAGACGGCGCGGACGCGCTGGCGCAAGGCGGCGGCGTATTGCTCCGCTTCGGCGTCGGCGCGCAGCGCGAACAGGCCGGTCAGCAATTGGCCTTCCGGCATTTTGCGGAAAAACCACATGTCGCGGTGGTTGTCGGAGAAGGGGATGTCGGCGGGCAGCACCCGCGCCTGTTGTTCCGGGCTCAGTTCGAACTGTCCGAGCGCCAGCGTCAGCGGCACGCTGTGGCGGGCGACTTCGGCGACGCCGTCGCGGCTGTAGGCGTTGCCCGCCATCAGCACGCGGCCGGCGCGCAGGCTGCCGCGCGGGGTGCGGATCACGTGCATGCCGTCGCGCGGGCTGCCTTCCACCAGCTTGGCCGGGCAGCGCTCCAGCAGCACCACGCCGCGCCGGCGGCAGCGTTCGGCCAGGCCGCGCGCCAGCGCCAGCGGGTCGATCTGGCCGCCGTCTTCGAACAGCAGGCCGCCGTGGTAGCCGGCGGCGGCGCTCAGCGCCTGGGCTTGTTCCGCGTCCAGCGCGCGGGCGCGCACGCCCAGCCTGCGCCAGGCCAGCGCGGCGGCCGGCGCGGCGGCCGGCGCGGAGCCGGGGGCGGCGAACAACTGCATCCAGCCTTTGCGCACCGGGCTGGCTTCGGGCAGCGCCAGCAGTTCGGCCGCGGCCTCGCTCAGGCCGGCCAGATAGCCGTCGGCCTGCGGTCCCAGCCAGGCGCGCAGTTCCGGCGGGCCGCAGCGCGCGGGCACCGGCACCACGAAGCCGGAGTTGCGGCCGGTGGCGCCGCCGCCGACGGCGTCGGCCTCCAGCACCACCACCGAGCAGCCGGCCTCGGCGGCGGCCAGCGCCGCCGACAGCCCGGTGAGGCCGGCGCCTATCACCGCCAGTTCGCAACTGACCGGCAGCGCGTCGGCCTTGGCCGCCAGCAGCCGCGGCGCGCGCGCCTGCCAGCCGCTGGCGGCGCTCAGCAAGGCCTCAAGTGCGGGCGCCGTCATGCCGCGATCCTTGTTCCAGCCGCGCCGTCAGCGATTGCACGATGGCCTGCGAGCGCAGCGCCAGCAGGCTGAAGGAGCCGGCGTCGCCCATGCCGTGCGAGGATTCGCACAGGCCGTTCAGGTAGAGCGGCGCGCCGCGGTCGGCCTCGCCCTGCAGGCGCACGCGGTAGTCCAGCGCGATGTCCACGGTGTCGCGCTCGGCGCACAGCTGCGGCGCCAGCGTTTCCAATACGCGCGGCCAGGGTTCGCGCTTGGGGCCGCGCCCCAGATCCAGGAAGCCGGTGGCCAAGATCACCAGGTCCACGGTTTCGCTGACGATTTCTCCGCCCAGGAAGTGGCGCAGCCGCAGGGTGACGCCGTCGGCGCCGGGTTCGCAGGCCTCGGTGTCCATGCAGGTGAGCAGGGCCAGGCTGTCCTTGTCCTGCAGCCGGTTGGCGTATTGCTTGACGTAGAGCTGGTTGAGCACGTCGATGTCGGCGGCCGAATAATTGGTGAATACCAGTTCTTGGCGCAGCCGGGTCTTGTGTTCCGGGCTGGCGGCGAAGAAGGCGTCGACGAAGGCGGGGAAATACACCTCGTCGGAGAAGGGGCTGGTGTCTTTCTGACGGTAGCCGAAGTTGCGGGTGACGCCGACCACCCGCGTCAGCGCCGGCTCGGCGCTGGCGTGCAGCAGGATTTCCACCGCGCTCTGGCTGCCGCCTATCACCGCCACCCGGCCGCCGCCCTTGGCTTTCAATCGTTCCAGCGCCGGCAGGTAGTGGTTGAGGTGGACCACGCGCGGGTCCGGCGCGCGCTGGAACGGTTCCGGGATGTTGGGGGTGCGGCCCGGCGCCAGCACCACGCTGAGCGCCAGGTATTCGCGGCCGTCGGCGCAGAGCACGCGGTAATGGCTGAGCGCGCCGTCGCTGTCGCTGACCGGCAGGATGTCGATGACTTCGCGCTGGTATTCCACCAGGTGCTGGAAGCAGCCGGCGGCCCAGCTGACGTATTGCGCGTACTCCAGCCGCAGCGGGTAGTGCAGCGGCAGGTTCAGGTGCTCGTAGAGCCGGTTGTGCTCGTGCAGGAAGTTGGTGAAGGTGTAGCGGCTGCGCGGGTTGCGCGGGGTGACCAGGTCGCGCAGCGGGTGGTTCTGGATGTCCGAGCCTTCCAGCAGCATGCCGGGCTGCCAGGCGGCGGAGGGCCGCCGCTCGAGGAAGCGCACGGACAGCTGCGGCGCCAGTTCTTCCAGCGCGATGGCCAGCGCGATGTTGGCGGGGCCGAAGCCGATGCCGATGATGTCGTGTACGGTGTGCGTCATGCTGTCGCTCCAGGGTTCAGAATGCCATTGCGGCCGGGGCGTGCGCGGCGGCCGGGGCGGCGGGCCACAGGCTGGCCAGCGCGGTTTCAAAACGGCGGACGATGTCCTCCGCGTCGTCGGCGCTGATGATCAGCGGCGGCAGCAGCCGCATCACCGCGCCGTGGCGGCCGCCGCTCTCCAGGATCAGGCCGTGTTCCAGACAGGCGCGTTTCAGCGCCTTGGCCAGCAGGCCGTTGGCCGGCGGGTGGCCCAGCGCGTCCGGCGCGCCGTTGGGGTCTATCAGTTCCACGCCCAGCATCAGGCCGCGGCCGCGCACCTCGCCGATGCAGGAGAAGCGCGTTTGCAGCGCCTGCAAGCGCCGACGCAGCAGCTGGCCCACTTCCCGCACCTGTTCCAGCACGCCGGGCCGGCGCAGGTATTCCAGCGTGGCCGCGCCGCTGACCAGGGCGATCTGGTTGCCGCGGAAGGTGCCGGCGTGGGCGCCGGGTGCCCAGCGGTCGTATTTCCGGTGGTAGGCCACCAAGGCCAGCGGGTAACCGCCGCCCACCGCCTTGGACAGGATGACCGCGTCCGGCACGATGCCGGCCCACTCATGGGCGAACATATCGCCGCTGCGGCCGAAGCCGGTCTGCACCTCGTCCATCACCAGCGGCACGTCGTGGCGCGCGGTGATCTCGCGCAGGCCGCGCAGCCATTCCGCGCTGGCCGGAATGCAGCCGCCTTCGCCCTGGATGGGTTCCACCAGCAGCATGGCCGGCTTGCCTACGCCGCTTTCCGGGTCGGACAGCAGGTTTTCCAGATAGGCCAGCGACAGACGTTCGGTGTCGGCGGCGTCGGCGCCGAAGGGGCTGCGGTAGGCGTAGGGAAACGGCAGGAACTGGATTTCCGCCGGGTAGCCGCTGACCGCCTGTTTCGGCCCCAGATTGCCCATCATGCCCAGCGCGCCCATGGTCATGCCGTGGTAGGCGCCCTGGAAGGCCAGCACCGGGCGGCGGCCGGTGGCGGTCTTGAACAATTTGAGCGCGGCTTCCACCGCGTCGGAGCCGGACGGGCCGCAGAACTGCACTTTGGCGTGTTCGGCGAAGGCGGTCGGCAGGGCCTGGTACAGCTGTTCCACGAAGGCGAGCTTGGCCGGGGTGGCGATGTCCAGCGCCTGCTGCAGCTGGCCGGATTGCAGAAAATCGGCCACCCGCTGTTGGACGAAGGGGTGGTTGTGGCCCAGCGGCAGCGCGCCGGCGCAGGCCAGGCAGTCCAGGTATTCGCGGCCCTCGCTGTCGTAGACTCGGGCCAGTTCGCCGCGGCTGATCACGCGGTCTATGCCGCGCGCGTAGGTGCGGGCGTTGGATTCGCGTTCGGCCAGTTGCAGGCGGCGGGGTTCAAAGGCGTCCATCGTTTGCTCCCTGTCAGTTCAGCAAGGCCGCGGCGCGCGGCTCGGCGTGGTCCTGCGCGTCGGCGCGCTGACCCAGTTCCTTGATCCAGCGCCGGTATTCGATGCCCAAGCGGTCGCTGCGCACATGCATTTCCTGCTGGAGGTCCAGCGGCAGCCGCGCCGGGCGCTGCGATTCCACGATCAGCCGGTCTTGCTCGAACACCATGTCCTGGCGATAGAGGATTTTTTCCTCGCTCAAGTCGGCGCCGAAGTTGATGGCGACGATCAGCCAGATCACGCACTCGGCCTCGTCTACCGGGGTGGCGTTGAGGAAGGTGCAGAAGCGCTCGGTGTCGCCGGTCTTCTTGACGAAGTAGGCGGTGGTGGGGTTGAACACCGAGTAGGTGTAGCGCGCGGTGACCGGGATGCCGCGGTGGTCGCCATAGGGCTGGAACACCGAGATTTCCGAGGTGCGCAGCCCGTGTTCGTCCTTGAACACCTGGTAGTCCGGCAAGGGCTCCGGCGCGTCCGGGTCGCCGTTGAGATTGGCGTGGACGAAGGGGAAGTGCGAGGCGTCGAGGAAGTTTTCCACTGAGCGCAAGGCGTTGCCCATATAGCGATAGGGGCCGGCGAAGACCTTGCGGAAGCTGTCGTCCTCCCATTCCGGGAACACCGGCAGTGGCCGTTGCGGCGCGTCCAGGCTGGCCCAGATCAGGCCGTAGCGTTCGGCCGCGTGGTGGCGGAAGATCAGCCGCGCCGACGAGGGCGTGGCCTGGTCCGGGTGGGCGGGCACCCGCGTGCATTGACCGCCGGCGTCAAAGCGCCAGCCGTGGTACGGGCATTCGATCTCGCCCTTTTTGACGCAGCCCAGCGACAGCTTGGCGCCGCGGTGGCCGCAATAGTCTTTCCAGGCGTGGATCTGGCCGGCGCCGTCGCGCCACAGCACCAGTTCCTCGCCCAGCAGCCGCACCGCCTTGGGGCGTTCTGCGCTGACTTCGTCGGCGCGCGCCACCACGTGCCATTGGTTCTTCAAGGCCTGGTAGTCCAGACCGGCGCGGTCCCATTTGCCTGTGTACAGCATGCTTGCCTCCTTTCCGGTCCGGTTCACGCGCGGTCGCGGCAAGCGCCGTCGAACTGCCAGCCCGGACGTGCCCAGCCGTCCGGCGTGTAGTCGGCCATGCAGTCGTCCACCAGCGCGCGGCATTGCTCCAGCACGCCGCTGCTCTCGCAGTGGCGTAGCATGTCCAGCCGCACCTGCTCGTTGTTGCCGGCGTAGTTGTGCTCGTACAGTTCGTGGCGGCCGCCGAACTCGCTGCCCAGCGCGTCCCACAGCAGCTTGATCAATTTGAGCCGGTCCACCGCCTCTTGATCGGTGCCCTGGAAGTAGCAGCCGATCAGGTCCTTGAGTTCCGGATTGGCCAGGTCCAGCCAGCTGGACACCTGCATGATGGGCGAGCCGCCGAGTATGGTGTTGAACACCGGTTTGAGCTGGGACATCATCTGGGTGCCGAAATAGCGCACCGTGGCGGCGGCTTCCAGCCGCGGCACCACCGAGCCGTCGCGGCGCGGTTCCGGGTTGTGGCACAGCGATTCGGTCAGCGACCACATCAGATTGCGCAGCGCCACGATGTCGGCCAGCCGGGCGCGCACGCCGCGGAAGCCGTCGCTGCCGTTGGATTCCAGCACCTTGGCCAGCAGGCCGCAGATGAAATCCATCTTCACCGCCAGCCGGGTGCCGGATTGCAGCGGATAGCGGTTGAGGAAGCCGGAGGCGGAATAGAAGCTGCGCGCGCGCTCGATGTCGCGGTAGATCAGCACGTTTTCCCAGGGCACGAACACGCCGTCGAAGATCAGCACCGAGTCGTTTTCGTCGAAGCGGCTGGACAGTGGGTTGTCGAAGGGGCTGAGCGCCGCGGCCTCGTAAGAGCGGCGGCAGATGATCTTGAGATTGGGCGCGTTCATCGGCAGGATGAAGCACAGCGCGAAGTCCTCCTCGCCGCCGGCCTGGTATTGGGCGGCGCTGTTCTGGGCGACGAAGGTGGCGTTGGAGATGGCCGCGCTGGTGGCCACCATCTTGGCGCCGCGCACGATGATGCCGGCGTCGGTTTCCCTCTCCACGTGCAGGTAAAGATCGCGCATCTCCGAGGCGGCGCGGGCGCGGCCCGCCGGCGGGTTCACCAGCACGTGGTTGAGGAACAGCACTTTGCGCGCGCTCTGGCGATACCAGTTCAGCGCGTTGTCGTGGAAGGGCGCGTACAGATGGGGGTCGGATTTCAGCGTGGCGGTGAAGCCGGCCTTGTAGTCCGGGGTGCGGCCCATGAAGCCGTAAGTCAGCCGCGACCAGTGGGCGATGGCGTCGCGGGCCTTGAGCAAGTCCTCACAGGAGCGGCTGGGCATGAAATAGCGGTGGGTGCGATAGCCTTCCGGATCGATGTCGGTCATCAATTCCTGGCTGTCCGGGTGGTGCAGCGCCTCGTACAGCCGCGACATCGAGTAAGCGCTGTTGCGGAAAGCCGGGTGCCGGCTGACGTCCGCCACCTTCTGGCCGTAGATGTAGACTTCGCGGCCATCGTTGAGACTGGCCAGGTACTCCTCCGGCGTCATCATTTCGTTCAATGCAGCATGATTCACTTGGCACTCCTCATCGTCATTTAAGAGCAGCAAACACATTCCCGGACTGCGGGCGACACGACGCCCTCCCGTCAGGGATGAGAGAATCGATGCCATGGGCGCGGCCGCGCGTGGTCACGGCCGGCGGATGGCTACGGCGGGTATTGAGTAGTGGGGCCGCTCAGTGGCTGAAGTAACGGCCCAGCAGGACGATGCCGGAAAACAGGACGACGGTATTGATCACCCGGATGAATTGTTCGCGGGTCAGCCGCAGGGTGATGTGTCGGCCGGCGAACACCCCGCACAGCATGGCCGGCGCCAGGATCAGCGCCAGCAGCAGCAGGGAGGCGTCCATATAAACGCCGGCCAGCGCGAACAGCACCACCCGGGTCAGGGTGCTCAGGCCGATCAACGTGGTCTGGGTGATGCGCAGATGTTCTTTCTGCTCGATGCGGCCGGACAGATAAATGGCGTAGATGAAGCCGCCGCTGCCGAACAGCGCGCTGAAGACGCCGCCCACCAGGCCGAAGGGCACCGCCGCGCGGGGCTGGAATTGCCGCTTGGGGCTGAGGCCGCTGAGCGAATACAGCGAGTAGGCCACCACGAACACGCCCAAGGCCAGCAGCAGCGCGTCAGGCCGGGCTTTCAGCAGGATGGCGGCGCCGATCAGGCTGCCGGCCACCATCAGCGGGATCAGCCGCTTCAGTTCGCCCAGGTCCGCCTTGCTGCCGTCGCGCAGGATGTTGCTGAAGGCGGCGAACATATCCATCAGCGCCAGCAGCGGCACGATCTTGGCCACCGGGATGAAAATGGCCAGCACCGGGCTGGCGACCAGGGCGGTGCCGAAACCGGCCACGCCGAAAATCACGTAAGCAATGGTGACCGCCGCAAAGATGGCGCTCAGGTCCTGCCATGGCAAATCCAGCAACATAGGGGTTCTCCTGGCCTGCCTGCCACGCTTGGAACACTCTCCCGGGCGTTGGCCTGACGGCTCCTGCTATTTCTCCGACGGCTATTTTGTATGGGATCAGCCGTTCTCAAGTGTTTGCATCCTACTGATTTGTCATGATGTATGTCAAATGGGAAAGTTTGTCCTTGTAGTATTTGAATTGCATTTAATGATTAATATATTTGTAGAAAAAGTTTTACGCGCGACTACCGCGCCGGCTGGCGAGCCGGGCTCGCCGCGGCGGGACGAGTCCGCTATCATCCGCGGCAGATTGAAGGCGAGGAAGCCATATGAGCGATGAACTGCACATCACCGATCTGGTGGAGGGCACGGGCAAGGAGGTGGTCAAGGGCGCCTTGATCACCACGCAGTACACCGGCTGGCTGGAGGACGGCACCGAGTTCGATTCGTCCTACGCGAAGGGGCGGCCGTTCCAGTGCGTGATCGGCACCGGCCGCGTGATCAAGGGCTGGGATCAGGGCTTGATGGGGATGAAGGCGGGCGGCAAGCGCCGGTTGTACGTGCCGGCGCATCTGGCCTACGGCGAGCGCCAGATCGGCGCCCGCATCCAGCCCAATTCCAATCTCTTGTTCGAGATCGAGCTGCTGGAAGTGCTGACCCGCGACGATTGAGGCGGCGCGGCGGCATATTCTGCCTCATCTATCGAAAGTGATGCGATTTTGCATGTTGCAAAATATAAACATATTAATGTTGTGGCACTGAATAGCTCTTTACAGCATATGACAAATGTTGGCAAATTCCGTGTTTTGAATTCTTGGGGAATGATTTTGAGGTATCAACTACTTTTGTCCACATCGCTAGTGTTGTTGCTGAGTGCATGTGGCGGCGGTGGAGGAGGGGCTTCAAGCTCGCCGGGTGCTGGGGCAAGCTTGGTCAATGATGCGGATGGGCTGGGCAGGCTTGGCCATGCCACAGGCACTATGGACCTAGGGAAGGCTGCTCTACCTGGCGCGACTTATGGTGGTACTCCAAAGATAGCTATCGCCTTGTCGGACCAAGGACGAGCGCTAGCGGTATGGCAAGTGACTGCGGCTGGAGGTGGGGAGCAAGAGGCATCTTGGACTCAGTTCACAACTACAAGCACCTTCGGGGAGCCTCAAGCATTACCACAGGCCCGCAACTCATCTATCCAATTTGGCCTAACTTTGAGAATGAATGCAGCTGGTAATGCAGTATTAGGGTGGGTGAATCAAGAGAGGGAGGCTCCCTCCACGGATAAGTGGGGCTATAAGACCGCACGGTTTATTCAGGGGGCCGGTTGGGATGCTCAGGCTTATGATGCGGGAGGGGGGAGCTCCAGCAGTACCTTTGGTAGTACCAGTGCGTGGGATTTGACCATGCTGGATGACGACTCTTTTACTACATCGGTTCGTGTATCAGGAAGCTCTGGCTATACTAGTGCCGTTTTGAGAAATAATCGTCAGGGGCAGCCGAGCCTCAACTTAAAAACGGGTGATCATAATGAGTATTACCCGTATGCTGCTTTCTCGACCAAGCCCAATGGTTATGGCCTGTTTTATCAACTATCCGACTCAGCTGGTGGTTCAGGGCAAGTGGATATTAAAGCTCAGATAGCGGATGTCTATAGCAGTGCTTTCAGTGCATTTCCTATTGGTTCCTATCGAGGACTTTGTTACACCCCGTCCTATGACAGCCCTTTAGTTGCAGCTATTACTCCCCAGGTTGAAGGTGTACTTACTGTTCTTGCCGCTGATGCGGTGGGGTGTAGAACCCATAACCTGCAGCTGCATCGAGTTTATACTGCAGGTTCTATTCGTGTAGACAGCACACGTCTTAATGCTCCAGCGACTTTCTTGCCTGTTTCGCCAGTTGTGGCGGTAGATCGATTGGGTAATGCGTTGGCAGTTTGGAAGGAGTCAACGGGGCATGCATTTGATGAGTCTGTACCGAGTACCACTAGATTGATGTGGTCTCGTTCATCTTATGGAGGTGCTTGGTCTATACCTGCTGTGGTGGATTTGGGAGCGTTGGGAACAGTTCCTCGCTCAGGACATATTTCGCTGGCCATGAATATGGATGGCAAGGCGGTGGCTAGCGTTATAGTGAATGGCTTGGATGGTTCTTCACTAAACCAATCTATCGCAATTGGTCGTTTTACTTTTGCTAGTGGTTGGACTGCATGGGAGACTATTGCAAATAAAGCAAATCTATCTGAACCGCAGGTTGCAATTAATACTACTGGGCAGGCGGTCTTGGCCTACACCGCGCTTGCTGTCCCTCGAGTGGGAGGAAAAGCGCCTACAAGCTTCGGGGGCGAGCCGCCAGTTCGTGCATTTGCTTACTGGTTCTGAATGTAAAGGGTGATTGTGAAGTAGCAGTTAAGGTCAATTTAGTCATCATGTTGAGCCCCCACGCTGTTTCAGCGCGGGGGCTCTGTCTTTTAGCTCTCAGCCTAGCAGCTTCCAGGCCACGCTCTCGCCGGCGCGCAGCGGCACCAGCGCGTCGCCGTCGTAGGGCAGCGTGTCCGGCACGGTCCACGCCTGCTTGGCCAGGGTCACGCGCTCCTCGTTGACCGGCAGGCGGTAGAAGGCCGGGCCGTTGAGGCTGGCGAAGGCTTCCAGCTGGTCCAGCGCGCCGGCGGCCTCGAAGGCCTCCGCGTACAGCTCGATGGCGGCGTTGGCGGTGTACATGCCGGCGCAGCCGCAGCTGCTCTCCTTGGCGTGGCGCGCGTGCGGCGCGCTGTCGGTGCCGAGGAAGAATTTGGCGGAGCCGCTGGTGGCGGCCTTGAGCAGCGCCTGGCGGTGCAGCTCGCGCTTGAGCACCGGCAGGCAGTAATGATGCGGGCGGATGCCGCCGACGAACAGCGCGTTGCGGTTCATCAGCAGGTGGTGGGCGGTGATGGTGGCGGCGACGTTGTCCGGCGCGGCGGCCACGTATTCGGCGGCGTCGCGGGTGGTGATGTGCTCGAACACCACGCGCAGCGCGGGCAGCTTGGCCAGCAGCGGTTGGAACACTTGCTCGATGAACACCGCTTCGCGGTCGAACACGTCGATGGCCGGATCGGTGACTTCGCCGTGCACCAGCAGCGGCAGCCCGGCCTCGGCCATGGCCTCCAGCGCCGGCATCGCCTTGTTGACGTCGGACACGCCGAAATCGGAATTGGTGGTGGCGCCGGCCGGGTAGAGCTTGACCGCGTGGACGAAACCGCTGGCCTTGGCCTTGCGGATTTCCGCCGGCGAGGTGTTGTCGGTCAGGTAGAGCGTCATCAGCGGCTCGAAGCGGCTGCCGGCCGGGCGCGCGGCCAGGATGCGCTCTCGGTAGGCGGCGGCGGCGTCCACGGTGGTCACCGGCGGCTTGAGATTGGGCATGATGATGGCGCGGCCCATCTGGCGACAGGTGTCGGGCAATACGGCGGCCAGCGCCGCGCCGTCGCGCACGTGCAGATGCCAGTCATCGGGGCGGATCAGGGTCAGGGTTTGCGTCATGGTCTTGCCTGCGGGTAGCGGTGAAAAAGGCGGCGGCCAAAAAGAACCTGTTTACAAGCGGCTGCGCGTCGGCGATACGGCGTTGAAAGTCTCTTCAGAATGCTCATGTACGCTATGTGCATTCCGCTTCTTCAGCCGCTTTCGCCTGGTCTCGCCTTTGCCGGCGAGCGGGTAAACAGGCTTTGAGCCATCGAAATTATTTCCGTTTCAGCACCATGCGGAATTTGCCTTCCGCCGTGGTGTCCGAGGTCAACAGCGCATTGCCGGTCTGACGGCAGAAGGCTTCGAAGTCCTTGGGCGCGCCGGGATCGGTGGCGATCACCTCCAGCACCGCGCCGCTGTCCATTTCCGCCAGCGCCTTCTTGGCGCGCAGGATGGGCAGCGGGCAGTTGAGGCCGGAGAGGTCTATGGTCTTGTCGAAATTCATGGTCCGGCTTCCTCAGCCTTATCAGTTACAATGGAGGGAAGCCCGGCCGCTTGGAACCCGTTCAAGGCCGCATCGCCGACGCGAGGCGGACATCGAGCGGAATACAGGCCTGGTCGGAACTGTCCGCGGCTGCTCCCTAAACCCTAAGTTTACGCGAGTCGCCAAGCCATCCTCAAATCGGTCTTCATCATGTGCGTGATCGCTTTTGCCTACAAGACCCCCGGACTGGGCCAGCTGGTGTTGCTGGCCAACCGGGACGAATACTATGCGCGTCCGACCGAACCGCTGGATTGGTGGCCGCAATATCAGAATACGCTGGGCGGCCGCGACGCCGAGTCCGGCGGCGGCTGGCTGATGGTGGACGGCCGCGGCCGCATCGCCGCGGTGACCAATATCCGCGACGGCCATCCGGTCAAGGCGGAGCGCTCGCGCGGCGAACTGGTGGAGCGCTTCGTCGCCGGCGACGAGGACCCGTTCGCCTTCGCGGACTGGCTGCGCGCCGAGCAAGGCCGCTATGCGCCGTTTAACCTGTTGTTCGGCTATACCTCGGATCTGTTTCATTTCCACAGCCGCGGCGGCCAGATCGCCCGGGTGACGCCGGGCATTCACACTTTGTCCAACGCCACGCTGGACACGCCGTGGTTCAAGAGCGAGCGGCTGGCGGAGTATTTGCGCGAGTTTCAGCGCGTGCCCACCGAGGATCAGGCCTTCATCGCCCTGTCCGACGGCACGCCGGCGCCGCCGGGACAGTTGCCGAACACCCGCATCGGTTCCGCGCTGGAGCGGGTGCTGTCGCCCATCTTCATCAAGGGCCGCGACTATGGCACCCGCGCGTCCATGCTGCTGACGGTGTCGGCGCGCGGCGATATGCAGTTTTCGGAATTGAGTTGGGGCTTGGCCGGCAGGGAAACCGGCCGCCGCCGTTTCACCTTGCGTCCGGGCCAGCCAAGCGCGGCCCCGGCGCGTTGACGAGGAGTAGTGATTTGAAGACCTTTGCCGCCATCATCGTGCTGGCCCTCTGCGCCGCGCAGCCGGCGCTGGCCGACAACAAGATCAAGAAGAATATAGATTTTGCGCCGGAGGTGCCGTGGCAGGAGGGCGATTACCAGTTGCCGCCGTATCCGGCGCAGCCGGACTGGATCGCGGTCAGCACCGACAATCTGCAGGTCAATCAGTATTTCGTCGACGCCAAGACCCTGAGCGCGGGCGAGGACGGCGTGGTGCGGATGATCGTGCGGGTGAAAAGCCCGGCCGGCGGCGAGAACCTGAGTTTCGAGGGCCTGCTGTGCAATGAGGGCAGCTACCGCGCTTACGCTTTTGGCAACAGCATCGATAAAAACTGGATCCGTTCCAACAAGGCGGTGTGGCGCAAGATAGAGCGCGACGACAAGCTGCGCCGTTCGCTGCGCGATCTGGCCTGCCCGGACAAGCGCGCGCCGCGCGACGCCGAGGAGGCGATCAAGCGCTTGCGTCAGGGCTGAGCTTTTTAGATCGGAGCGAACGGGTTCAATAGTTTGACGCCGATGCCGGCAAAATCGCCGCTATTGCGGGTCACGATCGTCAGGTCGTGGATCAGCGCGATGGCGGCGATTTGCTTGTCGACGGCGTTCTGGGGATGAGGGGACATCAACTTGCCCCATACCTGGGCGCAATCGGCATCGAAGTTCAGAATGCGTTGGGAAAATTCCTGGGTGATGGTGTCCAACCATTGTTCCAGCAGGCCGGCCTGCTTGAGGTCGCCGCGGTGCTTGAGATTCTCGATGCCGCGGCGAATGTCCCCCACGCTGATGGCGGACAGATAGAGGCTGTCCGTGTCCGCCGATCGCCAGAAGGCGAGCACGCCTGCATTGGCTTTGCCGCCTTTGCGAGCTTCGCTGACGATATTGGTGTCCACCAGATACACGGCCTATTCCCGGCTGCGTTCGAAGTCGGCGTCTTCGCCCACGTCGGGCATATTGGCCAGGACTTCGGCAAAGCTGCGGCGTTTGGGTTGAGCGAGCAAGGCGCTGCGCAGAATGCGGCGATGCTCGGCTTCGGCGCTGACGCCGTGGGCCGCCGCGCGACGTTTGAGCTCCGCGGCGACTTCATCGTCGATATTGCGCACGATCAGATTGGCCATGGTCTGCCTCCCTGTACTTGATAGCAATGATTGCATTATGCCCGGCTAGAGGGGGATTGCAAGGAGGGCGCGGCTTATTCGCCTTGTCTCGCTTTTGCTCGTGAGACTTTTAGAGCAAGGCCCGCGCCGGACTCCGGCGTGGGCCTTGTCGCGTCAGGCGCGCAGCGCGCGCCGTTTTTCCCGCCAGGCCGCATGGCGTTGCGCCAGCGCGTCGAAATACAGATAGAGCACCGGGGTGATGTAGAGCGTGACCACCTGGGAGAACACCAGGCCGCCCACCACCGCCAGGCCCAAGGGCTGGCGCAACTCGGCGCCGGCGCCCAGGCCCAGCGCGATGGGCAGCGCGCCCATCAGCGCCGCCAGCGTGGTCATCATGATCGGCCGGAAGCGCAGCAGACAGGCAGCGTGGATGGCCTGCTCCGGCGACATGCCCTGTTTGCGCTGCGCCTCCAGCGCGAAATCGATCATCATGATGGCGTTCTTTTTGACGATGCCGATCAGCATCAGGATGCCGATGCTGGCGATCACGGTCAGTTCCTGGCCGAACAGCATCAGCGTGCCCAGCGCGCCGATGGCGGCGGAGGGCAGGCCGGACAGAATCGTCAGCGGGTGGATATAGCTTTCGTACAGCACCCCCAGCAGCACGTAGATCACCGCCACCGCGATGCCCAGCAACAGGATCTGGCTGCCCTGGGTTTCCTCGAAGGCGGCGGCGTCGCCGCTATAGCTGGTGGCGATGGAGGGCGGCAGCGAGATGCGGTCCTTGAGCTGGCGCAGGTGTTGATCGGCCTGGCTCAGCGGGATGCCGGGCGCCAGGTTGAAGGACAGCGTCACCGCCTGCAGCTGGCCCTGGTGGTTGACCGAGATCGGGCCGACGGTGCGCTCCACCGAGGCGATGCTGGACAGCGGCACCAGCTGGCCGTCGGCGGCGCGCACGCGCAGCCGCGAGAAGTCGAACTCGTTGACCTTGAACGGGTCGTCCGCCTGCAGGATGACCTGATAGTTGTCGCTGGCGGTGTAGATGGTGGAAATCTGCCGTTCGCCGAAGGCGCTGTACAGCGCGCTGCGTATGCTCTGGATGTCCACTCCCAGCAGATTGGCCTTGTCGCGGTCTATGTTCAGCTTGGCTTGCAGGCCCTTGAGCTGGGAGTCGCTGGTGACGTCGCGGAAGATGGGATCGGCCTGCATCTGCTGCAAGAGCTTGTCGGACCAGGTGTTCAGGCTTTCCGCCTGAATGCCTTGCAAGGTGTACTGGTAGCGGCTCTTGCTCTGGCGTCCGCCCAGGCGCAGGTTCTGCGTCGGGTTCAGATAGACGCTGAGCCCCGGCACTGCGCGCAGGTCGCGACGCAGGCTTTCCATGGTCGGGTCCAGCTTGGCGCGCTCGCCGCGCGGTTTGAGCTGGATGAACATGCGGCCGGTGTTGCCGCCGGACAGCGAGGAGGTGGCGAAGGCGACGTTGGGATTGGCCTGGGTGATGGCCGCTGCGCGTTGCTGCAGCTTGAGCATGGCCTCGTAGGAGATGTCCTGCGCCGCCTCGGTGCTGGCCATGATCTGGCCGGTGTCCTCGGTGGGGAAGAAGCCCTTGGGAATGCCGTTGAACATCAGCGCGGTCAGGACGAAGGTGGACAGCGCGCCGGCCAGGGTCAGGCGGCGATGCTTGAGCGCCAGGTCCAGCGTGCGGCGATAGCCGGCCAGCACCGCGTCGAAGCCGCCTTCCAGCGCGGCGGCCAGCCGGCCGCGCCGGGCCTGGTGTCCGATCGAGTCGGCGCTGAGAAAGCGCGAGGACAGCAGCGGGATCAGGGTCAGCGACACCGCCGCCGACACCAGCACCGCCAGCGACACCACCACGGCGAACTCATGGAACAGCAGGCCGATCACGCCCTGCATGAAGAAGATAGGAATGAAGATGGCCACCAGCGACAAGGAGATCGACACGATGGTGAAGGCGATCTCGCGCGAGCCCCTCAGCGCCGCCTCCATCGGCGACAGCCCTTCCTCGATGTAGCGGACGATGTTTTCCAGCATCACGATGGCGTCGTCCACCACCAGGCCCACCGCCAGCGTGATGCCCAGCAGCGAGATATTGTCCAGGCTGTAGCCCAGCCAGTACATCAGGGCGATGGTGCCGATCAGCGAGATCGGCAGCGACAGCGCCGGGATCACCGTGGCCGCCATGCGCTGCAGGAACATGAAGATCACCATGATCACCAGCGCGATGGTGAGCAGCAGGGTCAGCTTGACGTCGTGGATGGCTTCGCGGATGGACTGCGAGCGGTCGTTCAGCAGGTTCAGCCGCACCGAGCCGGGCAACTGCGCCTGCAATTGCGGCAGTTCCTTGCGGATGGCGTCCACCACCGCCACGGTGTTGGCGTCGCTCTGCCGCATCACCGCCAGCACGATGGAGCGCTCGCCGTTGACCCAGCTGCCGCTTTTGAGGTTTTCCACGCTGTCTTCCACCGCGGCCACGTCGGACAGCCTCACCGGCAGGCCGTTGCGGCTGGCGATCACCAGGTTGGCGAACTGGGCGGCGTTTTGCAGCTGGCGGTTGGCTTCCACCGTCATCAGCTGCGATTTGCCCTCCAGCGTGCCCACCGGGGTGTTGACGTTGGCGGCGCGGATGCTGGCGGCCACGTCGTCCAGCGTCAGATTGCGCGAGGCCAGCTTGCCCGGATCGGCCTTGATCCGCACCGCGTAGCGCTTCTGGCCGAAGATATTGACCTGGGCCACGCCCTTGAGGGTGGAGATATTGGGCGATATCCAGTTTTCGGCGTAGTCGTTGAGGTCGGACAGCGACATCGCCGGCGAATTGAGCGCCAGCAGCAGCACCGGCGAATCCGCCGGGTTGACCTTGCGGTAGGACGGCGTCGAGGTCATTTCCGTCGGCAGCGAGCGCTGCGCGCGCAGCAGCGCCGCCTGCACGTCCACCGCCGCCAGATCGATATTGCGGTCGTTGTCGAACTCCAGCGTGATCGAGGTGCTGCCCAGGGTGCTGGACGAACTGATCACCGCGATGCCGGGAATGGTGGAAAACTGCTTTTCCAGCGGCGCGGCCACCGAGGAGGCCATGCTGTCCGGGCTGGCGCCGGGCAGGCTGGCGGAAACGTTGATGGTGGGGGTGTCGAAGCTGGGCAGCGCGGCGATGGGCAGTTTCTGATAGGCGATCAGGCCGGCCACCACTAGGGACAGGCACAGCAGCACCGTCATCACCGGACGGCGGATGCAGAGTTCGGAGATTTGCATCACTGGCCTCCGCCGGCCGGGCCGGCCGCGGCCGCGCGCACTTTGTCGCCTGGGCGCAGGTTGAGGCCGCCGTTGGACACCACGGCCTCGCCTACGCTCAGCCCTTTGACGACGGCTTTTTCCTTATGGATGGCCAGCAGTTCCACCGGCACGCGCTTGACGCTGCCGTCGGCCTGCACCGCGTAGCTGAATTTGCCTTCCGGCCCGGTCAGCAGCGCCGCCACCGGAATGGTGGTGGCCTGCCGGTAGCGGCCGGCGTTAAGCGAGACGGTGACGAATTGGCCCGGCCACAGCTTGCCGTCCGGATTGGAAAACTCGGCTTTCAGCGTCAACGTGCCGTTGGCGCTGTCCACCGCGCTGTCGATGAAAACCAGTTTGCCGTCCACGCTGTCGCCGCTGTCCGGCAGCGTGGCGCGCACCAGCAGCTTGCCGGCGGCCTCGGCGGCGCGCACCGCGCCCAGTTCGCGCTCGGGCAGGGTGAAGGTGGCGTTGATCGGATGAATGCGGGTGATGGTCAGCATCGCCGCGGCCATGCCCGGCTGCACCAGGGTGCCCGGATAGACGCCGATCACGCCGATGCGTCCGCCGATGGAGGCGCGCAGCGTTTTATAGTCCAGCGCCACGCGGGCCGCCTCCACTTGAGCGCGGTCCGCGGCCACGGTGGCGCTGAGCGCGTCGGCCTTGGACTGGTTGGCGTCCACCACGCTTTGCGAGACGAAGTTTTTCGCCAGCAGGTCGCGGCTGCGCGCCAGGTCGCGTTCGGCGTTTTTCAGCTGGGCCTGGTCGCTGAGCGTCTGCGCCTGAGCCTTTTTCAGCTGCGCGGTTTCCGCCGCCGCGTCCAACGTGAACAGCAATTGGCCCGGGCTTACGCTCTGGCCTTCCTTGACGTGGACCTTGGCCACCACGCCGGACACCTGCGGCTTGACCTCCACCTTTTCAATGGCGGTGACATTGCCGGTGGCGCTCAGTTCTATCGGCAGATCCTCCGCCGCCACTTTGGCGATGCCAACGGCAATCGGCGGGCGCGCCGCGGTTTTGGACGCGGCGGCGCTCGTCCTGGAGCCATACCAGCCGGCCAGGCCGGCCGCAGCCAGAGCAAGCGCGGCAGCGCTTGCAACGACTCGTTTCTTCATCTTTTCTTCTCGCTCTTGGGGCGGGCGCCTAGCCCGCCGTGTGGATGCCAGGCGTCGTCCCATCGATACCTGCTGGCGCATGCCGGCGTCGCCGCTTGCCGCGGACATCCGTCCGGCGGCGGGCCGCGTTTCCAGGGCGTCCCTCCGCCGCTGGTCGCGCGGCCCGGAAAACCGGGCCGGATTCTGTCCGCATATTGGAATGATAGGGCCGAATAAGGCTTGCGGATCAGGAAGATGCGTTGGCGGCGCGGCCTGGGCTCATGAGCGTGGGGCCGGGGGGCGGGGCTGGCGCGCGGCATGCGTCGGATCGAGCTTACTCAAGCCCTTCCGTTTTCGCCAAGCGCAAAAGCGTTAATGATTTTGGGAAAAGCCGGCAAATTAAAAATAAGCGTTTTGTAATATTTGAACGGGGTAATTGTATAGGCTTATTTTCAATGTCATGAGCAATGCGTATGAGAGGCATTAATTTTTAGAATGAGAAACGAAATAATGGTGGAAAAACAATGTGAAATCAGCAAGCTGTGACAGCTAATGCGGGCAAGGATAGTCAATTTGCGACAAAAACGTTAAATCGCCCGCCGTCGCGCCGTGCTTAGCACTTGAAGTATTCAAAATCCTCAGCGCATAATGGCCGCCAACCACTCTGGATACAATCGAGTGAAGATTCTGATCGCCCCGCGATAGTCGACGGGAGCGGCAATACTTAGGAGAGTAGGCGAGATGGCTGATAAAAAATCGCTACAGACAATCACGGCCGCCGTGGCGCTGGCCCTGACTTCCGGCGCGGCCCTGGCCGCCATTGTGCCGCCGGGCACCAAGCTGGCCGCCAAGCAGGAACTGGTGCGCTCCAACGGCTCCGAACCGGAATCGCTGGATCCCATGGTGGTGGAGGGCGTGCCCGCCAACATCATCACCCACGACTTGTTCGAAGGCCTGACCGCCACCGACAACGAAGGCAGGCTGCAGCCCGGCGTGGCCGAGTCCTGGAAACAGACCGCGCCCACCACCTGGGTGTTCAAGCTGCGCAAGAACGCCAAATGGTCCGACGGCAGCGGCGTCACCGCCGACGACTTCGTCTACGGCATCCGCCGCCTGGTGGACCCCAAGCTGGCCGCTCCCTACGCCGGCACCTTCGGCATCTTCTTCCTGAACGGCGAGGCCATCGTGGCCGGCAAGAAGCCGGTGACCGCCATCGGCGTCAAGGCGCTGGACAAATACACCGTGCAAGTGGACACCGCCTTCCCGGTGTCCTACCTGCCGGAGCTGATGTCCAACGCCCAGCTGGGCCCGGCGCCCAAGGCGGTGATCGACAAGTTCGGCAAGGACTGGGTCAAGCCGGGCAAGATGGTCAGCAACGGCCCCTTTGTGCTGAAAGACTGGCAAGTCAACAGCAAGGTGGTGATCGAGAAGAACGCGCAGTACTGGAACGCCAAGAGCGTGCAGCTGACCCGCGTCAGCTTCCTGCCCATCGAAGATCAGAACGCCGACCAGAAGCTGTACCAGTCCGGTCAGACCGACATGACTTACGAGATCCCGCCGGGCAGCTTCGACAAGCTCAAGAGCGCCATGCCCAAGGATCTGAAAACCTCCACCATCCTGGGCCTGCGCTATTACAGCCTGAACAACAAGGATCCGCTGCTGAAGGACGTGCGCGTGCGCAAGGCGCTGTCCATGGTGGTGGACCGCGACCTGATGGCCAAGAAAATCACCGGCGACGGCCAGCTGCCGTCCTATAGCGTGATGGTCAAAGGCGTACACGGCGGCCTGCCGACCAGCTACGACTGGGCGCAATGGCCGATGGCCAAGCGCGTGGACGAGGCCAAGAAGCTGCTGGCCCAGGCCGGCGTCAAGCCGGGCACCACGCTCAAGCTGTCCTACAACACCAGCGACTACCACAAGAAGATGGCCATCTTCGTGGCCTCCGAGTGGAAGAGCAAGCTGGGCTTCAACACCTCCATGGAAAACATGGAGTTCAAGGTCTTCCTGAAGAAACGCCACGACGGCGACTACCAGGTGGCGCGCAACGGCTGGCTGGCCGACTATAACGACGCCACCACCTTCCTGGCGCTGGTCCAGTGCGGCAATACCCAGAACGACAACTTCAACTGCAACAAGAAAGCGGAAGAGTTGATCAAGCAGGGCAATGAAAGCACCGATCAAGCCAAGCGCACCCAATTGCTGACTCAGGCCACCAAGCTGGCGATGGACGACTACCCGATGATCCCGGTGCTGCAGTACACGCTGCCGCGCCTGGTGAAACCGTATGTGGGCGGCTACTCGCTGAAGAACCCGGTGGATCGCTACCGCAGCAAGGAACTCTACATCATCCAGCATTGATCGCCGGCCTCGCGCCGACGCCCTGAACGCCTCCCGTCCCGCAGGGGACCGGAGGCGCGCGGGCGGACGCGCGTTCGGCCCTGATCTGGAAACGGGGGCAACCCCGGTGTGTTGAGCGGGCGGCCGTCGCTGACGGCGCCGCCCGCCCGTGACTGTCGGTGTCAATCGCCGTTGGTCCGTCCGCAGCCCGCGCATTGCGCCGGCGCGGCGGGCGCGGCGAGTCGGAGTAATTTGCAATGTGGTCCTACACCTTACGACGCGTGCTGTTGACGATCCCAACCGTGTTGGCCGTCATCACCGTCTGTTATCTGCTGCTGCACATGACCCCCGGCGGCCCCTTTGACGGGGAGCGCAAAGTTTCCGAGGCGGTATTGGCCAATCTGCAGGCCAAATACCATCTCGACCTGCCCCTGTGGCAGCAATACCTGTATTACCTGAAGAGCCTGCTGCAAGGCGATCTGGGCGCCTCCTTCCGTTATTCGGACTGGAGCGTCAACGATCTGGTGGCCAAGGCGCTGCCGGTGTCGGCGGCGATAGGCGGCAGCGCCATCCTGATTTCGCTGGTGATAGGCGTGGCGCTGGGCATCGTCGCCGCGTTGCGTCAGAACAGCGCGGTGGATTACTTGGTGATGCTGATCAGCAATATGGGCAGCGCTTTCCCGTCCTTCATCATCGGCCCGGTGCTGGTGCTGATCTTCGCCGTCACCCTGCAATGGCTGCCGTCCGGCGGCTGGAACGATTTCGATCCGCGCTTCATGATCCTGCCGGTGGCGCTGCTGACCTTCATCAACGTGGCCACCATAGGCCGGGTGATGCGCGGCAGCCTGATCGAGGTGCTGGGCAGCAACTTCATCCGCACCGCGCGCGCCAAGGGCTTGCCGATGCGCACCATCATCGTCCGCCACGCTTTGAAGCCGGCGCTGATGCCGGTGGTGACGCTGCTGGGGCCGTTGACCATCTCCTCCATCACCTCCGCCGTGGTCACCGAGTCCATCTTCTCCCTGCCCGGCCTGGGCAAGCTCATCGTCAACGGCGCGGCCAACCGCGACTACACGCTGGTGCTGGGCCTGGTGGTGCTGGTGACGGTGATTGCCGTGCTGCTCAATCTGCTGGTCGATCTGGCTTACGCCTTCCTCGATCCCAAGATTCGCTATTGACGCGCGTGACCGCGAAGGATTTCCCATGTTGAGAAGCAAACAGAAGCAAGCGGCGATCGCGCTGGAGACCCGTCTGGACGACGCCGCCGTAGAGGGCCGCAGCCCGTGGCGCGACGCCCGCATCCGCTTTTTCCGCAACCGCGCGGCCGTGGTCAGCCTGATCATCCTGTCGCTGATCGTGCTGGCCTGTATTTTCGGGCCGATGTTCCTGCCCCATACCTATGACGACACCGACTGGGACGCCATCAGCCTGGCGCCCACCTGGCAGGGCATGCACTGGTTCGGCACCGACGACCTGGGCCGCGACCTGCTGGTGCGCACCCTGATAGGCGGCCGCATCTCGCTGATGGTGGGCGCGCTGGCCACCGTCGCCGCGGTGATCATCGGCGTGCTCTGGGGAGCCAGCGCCGGCTTCCTCGGCGGCAAGATAGACAATCTGATGATGCGCATCGTGGACATGATGTACGCGGTGCCCTATCTGCTGATCGCCATCCTGATGGTGACCCTGCTGGGCCGCGAGTTCTATCTGGTGGTGCTGACCATCACCATCCTGGGCTGGATGGACATGGCGCGCGTGGTGCGCGGCCAGACGCTGTCGATCAAGTCCAAGGAGTATGTGGAGGCCGCGCGCGCCATCGGCGTGTCCACCGCCACCATCATCGCCCGCCACATCGTGCCCAATCTGCTGGGCATCGTGGTGATCTACACTACGGTAACGGTGCCGGGCGTGATTCTGACCGAATCCGTGTTGTCCTTCCTGGGCCTGGGCGTGCAAGAGCCGATGACCAGCTGGGGCGTGTTGATCGGCGACGGCACCAAGACCATGGAAACCCAGCCCTGGCAGCTGTTGTTCCCCGCCGGCATGTTGTCGCTGACCTTGTACTGCGCCAACTATATCGGCGACGGCCTGCGCGACGCGCTGGACCCGAAAGATCGATGAGCCCGAGGTAGAACCACTATGAGCATTTTGAAAGTCAGCAATCTCGGGGTCCAGTTCCAGACCAACGACGGCATGGTCAACGCCGTCAACGGCGTCAGCTTCGAACTGGACAAGGGGCAGACCCTGGGCATCGTCGGCGAGTCCGGCTCCGGCAAGAGCCAGACCGTGCTGTCTATCATGGGCCTGCTGGCCCGCAACGGTTCCACCAGCGGCGAAGTGCTGTTCCACGGCAAAGACCTGCTGAAGATGGGCGCGCCGGAACTGAACGCCATCCGCGGCGACCGCGTGTCCATGATCTTCCAGGATCCGATGACCTCGCTGAACCCCTACCTGACGGTGGAGCGGCAGATGACCGAGGTGCTGGAGCTGCACAAGGGCATGAGCCGGCGCGCGGCCAAGAAGCGCGCGATCGAGCTGTTGGAAGCGGTGCGCATTCCGGAAGCGGCGCGCCGCGTGGACATGTATCCGCATGAGTTCTCCGGCGGCATGCGCCAGCGCGTGATGATCGCGATGGCGCTGCTGTGCGAACCGGAGGTCTTGATCGCCGACGAACCCACCACCGCGCTGGACGTGACGGTGCAGGCGCAGATCCTGACCCTGCTGAAAGACCTGCAGCGGGACTTCGGCACCTCCATCATCATGATCACCCACGACTTGGGCGTGGTGGCCGGCCTGTGCGAAAAAGTGATGGTGATGTATGGCGGCCGGGTGATGGAATACGGCGACGCCGACAGCATCTTCTACCACCCCAGCCATCCTTACACCATCGGCCTGCTGGGCGCGCTGCCGCGGCTGGACCATGACGGCAGCGAGCTGGTCAGCATTCCCGGCAATCCGCCCAATATGGCGCACATGCCCAAGGGCTGCCCGTTCTCCGAACGTTGCCAGCACAGCACCGAGCGCTGCGCCGACGAACTGCCGCTGCTGCAGGCCAGCAGCCACAATCCGCAGGTGATCCGCGCCTGTCACAAGCCGGCCGTCGAGCTGGCGCAAGCAGCCCAGGAGGTGGCCCATGTCTGAACAAGCCAAACAGGCCATTCTTTCGGTGCGCGACGTCAAAGTGCACTTCCAGGTCAAGGGCAACGACAGTTGGCCGTGGAGCCCCAAGAAAACCCTGAAAGCGGTGGACGGCGTCAGTTTCGACCTCTACGCCGGGGAAACCCTGGGCGTGGTGGGCGAATCCGGCTGCGGCAAGTCCACGCTCAGCCGCGCCATCCTGAATCTGATTCCCGCCACCGACGGCGAAATCGTCTGGATGGGCAAGGATTTGCGCAAGGGCAGCGACAAGGACTGGCTGGCGGTGCGCAAGGACATCCAGATGATCTTCCAGGATCCGCTGGCCTCGCTCAATCCGCGGATGACGGTGGCCCACATCATCGGCGAGCCGCTGCGCGTGCACAAGCCGGAGCTGGGTCCGGAGGAAGTGATGCGCCGGGTCAAGGCGATGATGGCCAAGGTGGGTCTGCGCGAGCAGATGATCAACCGCTATCCGCACGAGTTCTCCGGCGGCCAGTGCCAGCGCATCGGCATTGCCCGCGCGCTGATCCTGGAGCCCAAGCTCATCATCTGCGACGAGCCGGTGTCGGCGCTGGACGTGTCCATCCAGGCGCAGATCATCAACCTGCTCAAGGAGTTGCAGCGTGAGATGGGGCTGGCGCTGATCTTCATCGCCCACGATCTGGCCGTGGTCAAGCATATCTCCGACCGCATCCTGGTGATGTATCTGGGCCGCGAAATGGAGCTGGCGGAAAAGTCCGCCTTGTACGACGCGCCTTCGCACCCGTACACCCGTGCCTTGCTGTCGGCGATTCCCATCCCGGACCCGAAGCTGGAAAAGAACAAGGTGATCCAGATCCTGCAAGGCGACCTGCCCAGCCCGATCAATCCGCCGTCCGGCTGCGTGTTCCGCACCCGTTGCCCGCAGGCGGAGACGCGCTGCGCTCAGCAGGCCACGCCGCTGCGCCGCGTCAGCGAGCAGAGCCAGTCTTCCTGCCTGCTGGCCTGAGCCGGACCCTGTCCCGCGCCAAACCGCCCCTAGGGGCGGTTTTTTCATGTCCGGGCCCGGCCTTCGCTATAGTGGCGGAGTGGCATCAAGCAAAAATCCAAACATGAAAACCACGCTCAAAATCGCCACCGGCCTGTTGGCCGCGCTGGCCTTGGGGTACTCGGCGCTGTTGTGGGCCGATTCCGACGCCTTGTGGAATATCGTCAGCCGGCAATGCCTGCCCAATCAGCAGGCGAGCGGCCAGCCGGCGCCCTGCGCCGCGGTGGAACCGGGCAGCGGCGAGGCCGGCGGCTACGCGGTGCTGAAAGACCGCAACGGTTGGCTGCAATACCTGTTGATTCCCACCGCCCGCGTCAGCGGCATCGAAAGCCCGGAGCTGCTGAGCGAGCGCGCGCCGGATTACTGGGGGGCGGCCTGGCGCGCGCGCGGCTTTCTGGAGCAGCGCTACGGCCGGCCGATTCCGCGCGAACTGCTGTCGCTGACCATCAATTCCCAGTACGGACGCACCCAGAATCAGTTGCACATCCACATCTCCTGCACCGACGCCACCGTGCGCCAGCAGCTGGAGGACCTGAAGGACAGCCTGAGCGAGGAGTGGCGCGAGTTGCCGGTGGAGCTGCAGGGCCACGCCTACTGGGCGCGCGCGGTGGCGGCCAAGGCCGACGGCGGCCCGGAGGTGGACCCGTTCAAGGCGCTGGCGGCCGGACAGCCGGAAGCCGGCCTGGACATGGGCCGCTACGGCCTGGCGCTGGTGGCGACGCGGCTGGCCGACGGCCGCGACGGCTTCATTCTGCTGAGCAGCCGCGCCAGCCTGATCGGCGCCAACCGCGCCTCGGTCGAGGAATTGCAAGATCATGCGTGTCCGGCGCTGCGGGGCGCGTCCGCCAATGGTTCGGATGCGTTGCGTCGCCGCGACAACCATTCGCAGCCCGCTTCGCCGCCGGTCTAGAGCGGTTCCGGAAAAACCTTTGCGTTGGCAAGGGCTTGCCGGCGGCAAGGTCTGAGGAGGCGTGAATCGGCAATGGGTGGGAGTTATGCCAATCGCTTTTCAAGAGGAGGCAAAGCGGATAGCATCCGTCTGCTTTATTTGTAAATTGAATTTGTAAATTAAATGAGACTGACACAATGAAAAAATTCGCTCTGACCGTTCTGGCTGCTGCTTGCCTTTCCGCCCCGGTGCACGCTTTCGATCTGGGCTCCATGATCAGCGCCGGCTCCGACCTGGTGAAGTCCGCCACCCTCAGCGACGCCGACGTCAAAGCCATGGCCGCCGAATCCAGCGTTGTGATGGACAAGAAAAACAAGGTGGCTCCGGCCTCCAACGCTTATTCCAAGCGCCTGGCCAAGATGGTTAAGGGCCTGGACAGCGAAGACGGCACCAAGCTGAACTTCAAGGTTTATCTGACCAAGGAAGTCAACGCCTTCGCAATGGCCGACGGCACCGTACGCGTGTACAGCGGCCTGATGGACAAGATGAACGACGACGAAGTGCGCTTCGTCATCGGTCATGAAATCGGCCATGTGAAACTGGGCCACACCAAGAAAGCCATGCAACTGGCCTACGCCACTTCCGCGGCGCGCAAGGGCGCGGCCGGCAGCGGCAACAGCGTCGCCAGCAGCTTGTCCGAATCCGAGCTCGGCGGCTTCGCCGAAGCCGTGGTGAACGCGCAGTTCTCCCAGTCTCAGGAAAGCGACGCCGACGGCTACTCGGTGGGCTTCCTCAAGCGTCACAACTACAACGTTCAAGGCGGTCCGGCCGCGCTGCGCAAGCTGGCCGATCTGTACGGCAACGACAGCAGCCTGCTGTCCAGCCACCCGGCACCGGGCGACCGCGCGGTGAAACTGGAAAAACAGATCCAGAGCATGTAAGCGGCATCCGCCCGCACATGAAAAAAGCACCGCCTAGGCGGTGCTTTTTTGTTGCCGGGACAGTGGCTAGCCGCGTTTGACCTTTGGCGGCTTGGCCAAGTGCTTCAAGGCCTGCGCCACCGCCACCAGGCCGAAGCTGGCGGTCACCGTCATCGCCGCGCCGAAGCCGGCGCAGGACAGACCCTGCGGGCCGCGCGGCTCCGTGGCGTCGCAAGCCTGCTGCTCCGTGTCCGGATAGATCAGTTGTTCGGTGGAGAACACGCAGGGAACGTGCAGCTTCTTGCCGGCTTCGCGGCTGAACTGGTGGTGACGGCGCAGGTTGTAGCGCAGCTTGGACAGCAGCGGGTCGTAAGTGACCTCGCCCAGGTCCGCCACCCGGATCAGCGTGGGATCGGTCTGGCCGCCGGCGCCGCCGGACACGATGAAGGGCTGGCGGCGGCGCGCGCACCAGGCCGCCATCGCGGTCTTGATGCGCAGGCTGTCTATGCAGTCGATGATGAAGTCGTAGTCCCGGCCCAGCAGCTGTTCCAGATTGTCTTCGGTGACGAAGTCTTCGATCTCGATCACCTCGCAGGCCGGATTGATCGCGCGCACGCGTTCGGCCAGCGCGCTGACCTTGGCCATGCCGTAATTGGGGTCCAGCGCCGGCAACTGGCGGTTGGTGTTGGACTCGGCCACATTGTCCAGGTCTATCAGGGTCAGCTTGCCGACGGCGCTGCGCGCCAGCGCTTCCACCGCCCAGGAGCCGACGCCGCCGACGCCGACCACGCAAACGTGGGCGGCCTGAAAGCGGGCCAGCGCCTCCGGCCCGTAGAGACGGGCGATGCCGCCGAAGCGGCGTTCCAGATCTGCGTTGTGGGTGTCCATGGCTGCAATCGTCAACAATCAAATCGGCGAAGGATACTGCAAGCCCCGCTTGCTGACCAGTGCGGCGGCCGTGGGCGCGAGGCTTGCCCGCGGTCAAAAAAACTACAGTTAAGTGGCTGATTGCTGGGAACCTTTCGCCGGCGGAGCTATCCTTCTCTTCAGGTCTGTCATGAAGGGCTTCCTGCTCTTCCTCTGGCTGGCCGGCCTTTGTCACAGCAAGGGAGATTCCCATGAAGCAGCAAAGATTCGATATTGATCTGGACAAGCATTACAACGCCACCGTCGTGGTCGCCTGCGAGGAATGCGGCCATGAAATCCGCCATCATCTCAAGTCCCTGCATCCCGACAGCGTGTTGCGCTGCCATTGCGGCGCCCATATGGCCATGAGCCCGCTGACCGTTCAACAGGCCGAGCGTCGCGTAAGCGAGATCAAGCAATCTTATCGAATCCATTAAGCCACTGCTGACAATCTGAGAGTATCCCCGCCGGCCGTTTCGGGCCGGACTCGCCGGGCATAACCCGGCCTCCCGCAGCAGCGACACGGCGACCGCAAGGTCGCCGTTTGTATTGGCCGGCAGGCTAAGCGGCCTATGATCCGCCTGCGGACAACTGCGCGTCGTAGTCGCGGAAACCGTCCTCCACCGCCGGCAGGATGTCGACGAATTCGAAATAGGGCTCGGTGAGGAGCGGGCTGTCGCGCAGCGCGTCGATCAGATAATAGAAATCCTTGATCGATTCGGTTTCGAACAGCGCGATATCGCTGCAACGGGCGGTGAAGGCCTCGGCGTCGAACCAGCGCATGCGCACCGCCGGATAGCGCGCGTAGATCGGCTTCAGGGTTTCCGCTTCGAACCGGCGGCGTTCCGGCCGGCTCAGGCGCAGCCAGTTGGGGTGGACGCGCAGCAGCGCGAAGAAGGCGTAGCTTTGGCTCATGGTTCCGCTTTCATTGAGGATGGGCGACGCTTTCAATGTATCCGCCCTTGTCAGCGGGTAAAACTCGTGTTTTGCTAAGCGTTTGCCGCCGTCTTTTTGCTGTCGGCCCCATGACCGCGGCGCAAGCCTTCCTCCCTTACGGACCGCCGCATGCCCATGATTCCGCAAGCCCGCAAACAGCCCAGCCAAGCCCGCTCCCGCCATGTGGTGGCCGCCATTCTGGAGGCGGCGGCTCGCATTCTGGAGCGCGACGGCTACGCCGGGCTGAGCACCAACAAGGCGGCGGAGCTGGCCGGCGTCGGCATCGGCTCCTTGTACCAGTACTTCCCCAACAAGCAGGCGCTGGTGGCGGCCTTGCACCGCCGCCACGGCGAGGAAACCCTGGCCACGGTGCGGGAGGCCTTGCGGCTGAGCGCCGGCCTGCCGTGGCCGGCGCAGCTGGAGAGCCTGGTGTCCGCCTGCCTGCGTCTGCATCTGGCCGCGCCCGGGCTGCATCGGGTATTGGAATGGGAGTGGCCGCAGTTCGACCCGCCGCCGGCGGACAATCCCTTGGACGCGGCGCTGCTGGACTGCGTGGCCGAGTGGCTGGCCGCCCGCGGGCTGCCCGCCGAGCGCGCGCCGCGCCTGCTGCGGATGGCGGACAGCCTGATTCACGGCTTGGCGTTGGAAGACGCGCCGGACGAGGTGGAACTGACGCGCTGCGTCGCGGCGGCCTTGGCCGCCTATCTGACCTTGCCGCGGCAAGACCCCGAGATTTCCCCTTAAGAGAAGGAGTTGACCATGCAATGGATTGATGTGCGCAGCGATACCGTGACCCAGCCGACGCCGGCGATGCGCGAGGCGATGTTCAACGCCGAGGTGGGCGACGACGTCTACGGCGACGATCCCACGGTGCAAGCGCTGGAACAGCTGGCCGCGGAGAAGCTGGGCAAGGAGGCGGCGCTGTTCGTGCCCACCGGCAATTTCGGCAACCAACTGGCCATCTTCACCCACTGCCAGCGCGGCGACGAGGTGATTCTGGAAGAGAGCTGCCACATCGTCTGGCACGAAACCGGCGGCGCGGCGGTGATAGGCGGCGTGCAGTTGCGCGCCGTCGCCGGCGTGGACGGGGTGATGGCGCCGGAGGCGATAGAGCAGCGCATCCGCGTCGGCGAGGACATCCACTGGCCGCGCACCGGCTTGATCTGTCTGGAAAACGCGCACTGCAACGGCCGCGTGATTCCCTTGGCGGCGATGGCCGCCAGCGCGGAAGTGGCGCGTCGCCACCAGGTGCCGGTGCACCTGGACGGCGCGCGCATCTTCAACGCCGCTGCCCACCTGGGCTGCGCAGCGAGCGAGATTGCCCAATACGCCGACACGGTGATGTTCTGTCTGTCCAAGGGCCTGGCCGCGCCGGTAGGCTCCATTCTGGCCGGCAGCGCCGATTTCATCGCCCGCGCGCGCCGCAACCGCAAGCTGCTGGGCGGCGGCATGCGCCAGGCCGGGGTGATCGCCGCGCCCGGCATCGTGGCGCTGAACGAGATGGTGGACCGGCTCAAGGACGACCACGCCAACGCCCGCTACCTGGCCGAGCGGCTGGCGGCGCTGCCCTGCGTCGAGGTGAGGCTGGAGGACGTGCACATCAATATGGTGTGGTTCCGTTTCACCGCCGACATCGACGTGGCCGAACTGATGGCCGCGCTGCGCCAGGCCGGGGTCAAGGCCAATCCGCCCGAAGGCGGCCTGATGCGCATCGTCACCCATTGGCAGGTGAGACGCGAGGACCTGGACCGGCTGGTGGAGACGCTGCAACGGGTGCTGTCCGACTGAACCGAGGCCCGGCGGCTATAAATAAGCAGCTGCGGCGTGGAAAAGGGAGGCGGAATGAAACAATGGCTGGGCGCCTGCTGCGCCGCGCTGGCCTGCGGCGGGGCCCCGGCGGGGGCTCTGGACGAAGTGCGCTTGTTCAGCAGCGGCGATCCGCCCTATGTGGAACTGGGGCCGGACGGCCGGATCAGCGGCGGGCTGGCGGTGGCGCCGGTTCTGGCGATCCTGGGCAAGCTCGGCCTGCCGCCGTCGCGGATTGAAACGGTGCCGTGGGCGCGCGCCTACGAGGAGGCCAAGACCCGGCCGGGCGCGGCGATCTTTCCCATCGCCAAGACCCGGGAGCGGCTCAAACATCTGGACTTCGCCGTCAAGCTGCTGGATTCCGACGTGTATTTTTATCAGCTGGCGTCGCGACGCGACATCCAGGCGCCGACGCTGGCGGCGGCCAAGCGCTATTCGGTGTGCGTGGTGCTGGGGGATTACCGGCAGGAGTACTTGAAGGAAGAAGGTTTTCCAAGACTGGACCCGACCTCGGACTCCAGCATCAACGTCAAAAAGCTGGTGTCCGGCCGCTGCGATCTGCTGCCCGCCACCGAGATAGGCATGCGCAGCAAGCTCAAGTCCCTGGGGCTGGACGCGTCGCTGGTGCGACGCGGCATGAAGCTGGCGCAGCTGGACAGCGCGCTGTACGCCGCCTTCAACCGCGGCACCGCGCCGGCGGTGATCGCCCGTTTCAAGGCCGCCGCGCGGAGCGCGGATTAGGCCTTGGCAGGCGGCAGCGGCAAGGCCGCCAAGGCCAGCGCGGCGTCTACGGCATGGCGCTGGGCTTGCGGCGCCAGCGTTTGCTCCCGGCCGTTGCCGCGCAGGATGGAGAGGCCTTCGATCAAGGCGACGATGAGCGCCGCGCGCTCCCTGACGACACTGTCGGGCGCGTCCGTCTGAGCCTCGCGGCGCAGCAGCGCGCAAACCCGGTCGGTATAGCCGGCGTAGAAGGTCTTGAGCGCCGCATCGGCGGCCTCGTTGCGGCTGGACAGCGCCCACAGCTCCCAGAGCAAGGCGCAGCCGCCGTGTTGAAGCTGGGTCGCCAGCACAAAGTCCAGCGCGCCGGCCAGGCTGGCGGGCGCGTCCAGCATCAGTTCATCCCAGTCTTCCAGGTAACGAACCATGACGCCTTCCATCACCGCGTCGATATTCTTGAAGTAGTACTGGACATGGCTGATGCCCACCCCGGCTTCCGCCGCGATGGCGCGCATGCGGAAGCCCTGCCCGCCGTCGCGGGTCAGCACCCGCATCGCCGCGCGCAGAATCGCTTCCCGTCTTTCCTCTCCTTTGGCCGACATCTTTCCTCCTTCGTGATCGTCCGGCATGGCTGAAGCGCCAGTTTAATTGTTCAAACGACCAAGTTCATGTTTTAATATTGGTCAATTGACCAAAACTGAGGTGGCGCATGACTTCTTCCAGCGTTGTTCTTGTCGGCGGCAGCGGCGTGGTGGGCGCGCAAGTGGCGTCCTTGCTGGCGCGGCGCAGGCCGGATCTCAAGCTCGTCATCGCCGGCCGTCGTCTAGACGCGGCTCGGGCGGTGGCGCAGCGATATGGCGCCGAGGCGATGGCGATGGACGTGGACGCGCCGGCGCTGCCGGAGGCTCTCAAGGGCGCGCTCATCGTGGGCTTGGTCAACGATGCGCATGACCGGCTGTTGCGCCTGGCCCTGGCCCAAGGTCACGCCTACCTTGACGTTACCCGCTGGACGGAGCGGCTGAAGCAGGCCTTGCTGACGACGGCCGCTTACGGGCCTCCCCGCGCGCCGGTGGTCTTGTCATCGGCCTGGATGGCCGGCGCGGCCAGCCTGGCGGCGCGCGACGCGGCGAGGGCCGTCGCCGAGGTCGAGCGCGTCGGCATCGACATCCTGTTCGCGATGGCGGATCAGGCGGGGCCGAATTCGACCGCATACATGGACCGCCTGTCCGAACCGTTCCACACCATGGAAGGGGGGAAGTGGGTCAAGCGCGGCGGTTTTCTCGATGGCCGCGTCGCGGACTTCGGCGTCGGCGGACGCCATCGGGTTTACCGTTTCGATACCCCGGATCAAGCGAATCTGCCCGCCATCGTCGGCGCCGCGCAGGTGGATGCGCGCATCGGCTTCGACGACGGCAAAGCCACCGCCTTGCTGCATGTGCTGGTGCGCAGCGGCGTATGGCGGCTGCTGTCGCGGCCGATGTTCAACAGCGCGCGGCAGGCGCTGCTCTACAACCCCGGGCCGGGCGCGGCTCACCGCATCCGCATTGCCGTCGAGGGCAAGGACGCCGCCGGCAGGCCGTGCGGAAAAACCGTGCAACTGGCGGACCCTTTGGGACAAGCGCATCTGACGGCCTTGGGCGCCGTTTTGCAGATCGAGCATTTATTGGGGGCGGACGCGCCGCCCGCCGGCGTCTATCTGGGGGAAGCGTTGCTGGACCCCGAGCACGCCTGTCGCCAGCTGCGGGGGGAGGGGGTGGAGATCAGCGCGGTCTGAACTTCGGGCGCAGCGGGCATGGCGCATTTGGCGTTGGCGGCGCGGGGTGCTAACCTCGCGGCCATTGATCCGCAATTGTGATGACGCCGATGTCCGACTATAACGCCCTCGATCCCCACGCCTGGCTGGAAAACCTGGACGATCCCGCCGCCGCCGAATGGGTGGCCGAGCAGAACGCGCGCGCCCAGGCGCGGCTGGACGCCGACCCGCGTTTCGCCGGCCTCCGCGACGAAATCCTCGCCCACCTGCGCGATACCCGCCAGATCCCGTTCTGCGCCGAGCATGAGGGCTGGCTGTACAACTTCCACCAGGACGAAGCCCATCCGCGCGGCATTTACCGCCGCAGCACGCTGGCGGCCTACCGCGCCGCCGAGCAGGACTGGCAGACCGTGCTGGACATCGACGCGCTGGCCGATGAGGCCGGCGAGGACTGGTATCTGGACGGGGTGTCCCACTGCACGCTGGCGCCGCTGCAAGCCATGGTGCACCTGACCGCGGGCGGCGGCGACGCCGGCATCGCGCGCGAATACGATCTGGCCGCCGGCGCGTGGCGGCCGGACGGTTTCAGTTTTCCGGAAGGCAAGAGCCATGTGGCCTGGCGCGATCCGGACAGCGCCTGGGCCTGCCCCGGCTGGCCGGGCGCGCCGCTGACCCGTTCCGGCTATCCGCGCGAAGTGTGGCTGGTGGAGCGCGGCGAGGAAGGGCGGCATGCCTGGAGCCAGGTGTTCTCCGCCGGCGAAGACGCGATGATGGTGGCCGCCTGGCGTTTCCTCGACGCCGACGGCGCGACGCTGGACCTGATCGAGTGCTCGGACAGCTTCTACAGCAAGACCTATCATCTGATCGACGAAGCGCTGGAAACCCACGCGCTGCCCTTGCCGCCCAAGGCGGAGCTGGAGGCCTATCTGCACGGCGATCTGATCGTCAAGCTGGCCGAGGACTGGGACGCCGCCGGGGCCCGCTATCCGGCCGGCGCCTTGCTGGCGGTGGCGCTGGAGCCGCTGCGGCAGGGACGGATAGACGCGCAATTGCTGGTGGCGCCGCAGCCGCGGCTGGCGGTGGAGTCGGTGGAGACCACGCGCGCCAGCGTGGTGGTCAATCTGCTGGACCAGGTCAAGAGCCGGCTGCTGGCCTTCGACAAGATCGACGGCGTCTGGCGCGAGCGCGCGCTGCCCACGCCCAGCGGCGGGGTGATCGAGTTCGCCGACCAGCCCTGGGACAGCGACATCCTGTGCTACAGCTTCAGCGATTTTCTGACCCCCACCGGCCTGTACCGGCTGGACGTGGCCAGCGGCCAGCAGGAATGCCTGCGTCGTCAGCCGGAGGCTTTCGATCCGGCCGACTTCGTCGCCGAGCAATGGCAGGCGCGCGCGCCGGACGGCGAAAGCATTCCCTATTTCGTGGTGCGCCGCCGCGACGCGCCGCTGGACGGCGCCACACCCACCTTGCTGTACGGCTACGGCGGCTTCGAAGTGCCGATGATGCCTTACTACGTGGAGAACTTCGGCCCGCACTGGCTGCAACGCGGCGGCGCTTTCGCGCTGGCCTGCATCCGCGGCGGCGGCGAGTTCGGCCCCGGCTGGCACCAGGCGGCGCAGGGGGTGAACCGCCAAGTGGGCTTCGACGACTTCATCGCGGTGGCGGAAGACATGGTGGCGCGCGGCCTGACCGCGCCGGCCAAGCTGGGCATAGAGGGCGGCAGCAACGGCGGCCTGCTGGTGGGCGCCTGCATGACGCAGCGGCCGGAATTATTCGGCGCGGTGGTGTGCGAAGTGCCGCTGCTGGACATGCTGCGCTACACCGAGCTGCTGGCCGGCGCCAGCTGGATAGACGAATACGGCGATCCGGAGGACCCGGCGCAGCGGCCGGCGCTGGAGGCGTATTCGCCCTACCACCGGCTGCGCGGCGATCTGGCCTATCCGCTGGCCCTGTTCACCACCAGCGCCAAGGACGACCGCGTGCACCCGGCGCATGCGCGCAAGATGGTGGCGCGGATGCGGGAGCTGGGCCACGACGCGCTGCTGCTGGAAACCGAGGCCGGCGGCCATAGCGGCAACGCCGGCCAGGAGCAGACCGCGCAGGAACTGGCGCGGGTGCTGGTCTATCTGTATCAGCGGCTGATGGATTGAGCGGGGGCGGGCGCTGCGGCGAGCGCCGGCAATTCCTCCAGGAAGGCCGCGCGCGAGCGCACGCCGGCGGTGCCCGGCTCTTTCTTGTCGTCCTGAATCAGGCGCACGAAGACCAGCGAGCGTTCGCCCTTATTGGCCCAGCCCACGTACCAGCCGTACGGATGTTCCTCGTCGAACTCGCCGTCCGCCTTGCGCGGATAAGCCATGCCGGTCTTGCCGTGCGCCTGCCAGCCGTCCGCCGCCGCGCTGGTTTCCACGATCTTCATCGTCAGTTCCTGCGCGTGTTTGGACACCGGCAGTTCAAGATTGACCAGCTTGCGCAGGAAGGCCAGTTGCTCCAGCGGCGACACCTGCAGCGAGGAGGCGATCCAGGCGCGTTCCAGTCCATTGTGCTTGCCCGGGTCGCCGCTGAAGTCGGCGTTGCCGTAGCCGAAGGCGTCGGCGTAGCGTCCTAGCTTCTCCTCGCCCAGCGACTGGGCGATCTGCTGCGAATACCACACCACCGAATACTTCAGCCAGCGCACCGGATCGGTGGGCTGTTTCCAGTTGTCGCCGCCCCAGTCCACATAGCCGTCCCGGTAGGGCAAGGCCGGCTGGTGTTCGCTCTTGAGGAAGCCGGAATCGAAGCCCATCACGCTGAGCGGAATCTTGAACGTGGAGGCCGGGGTGTAGCGTTGTTCGCAGCTGCCTTGTCGCAGCAGGATGTCGCCGCTCTTGGCGTCGGCCAGCAGCGTGCACAGCGTGGCGGCGTGGACGGGCAGACTGAATAGGCCGGCGCAGAGCAGAGCGGCGCCGGCGAGGCGTGGTGTGTTCATGATGTTTCCCTTGATGGATTCAGCGCGGCATCCCTTGGACCGCGCGGTCTGAAGTCAGATGGGGCGCCGGATTCCAAAGTTCCACGCGCGGGCCGCTCAGGAGGCCGCTTGCCGCTTCAGCCAATCGCTGGGCGGCAGCCCCAGCCTCTGGGCAAACACCCGGCTGAGCGCGGCGGGGCTGGCGTAGCCCACTTGCGCGGCGATGCGTTTGATCGGCTGGCCCTGGCGCAGCTGATGACGGATGACGGCCAGCCGCCAGTCGGTCAGATAATCCAGCGGGGCGAGGCCGACTTGTTGCCGGAAGCGGGCGGCGAAACGCGCGCGCGACATGCCTGCCTGCTCCGCCAGCAGTTCCACGGTCCAGCCGCGCTCCGGCCGCGCGTGGATGGCGTTGACGGCGCGCGCCAATTTGGGGTCGGACATGGCGGCGAAGATGCCGCTGTGGATCTGGCCGCCGTCTATCACCACGCGTATCGCCTGGATCAGGAAATACTCCATCAAACGGTCCAGCGCCGCCTGGCGGGCGAAGCGTTCGGAGAAGGCCTCGTCGAACAGCAGCCGCAGCGTGGGCAGCAGGCTGGGCGTATCGTCCAGATACAGCACCAGGCATTCCGGCAGCGCCAGCGCCAGCGGCCCGCCGGTCTGGAAGCCCAGGTCCAGCTTGGCGCAGACCAAGTCGGCGCCGCGCTCGCCCTCCGGCAGCAGGATGTGGGCGCTGGGGCGGGGAAACAGCAAGGCGCAGGGGCGGTCGGTGTCCAGCACCAGGACGTCGCGCAAGGTGCAGCGCAGGCGGCCGCCCTTGAGCAGATGCAGATGACCGGCCATTGCGCCAGGGTCGAAGTCCGCCAGATGACATAGATTGCCATGATGGAATACGCGCGCGGAGAAGGCGCTTTGCTGCAGCAAGGGCGTCAACAGGTCCATTTCGATACGATCTGCAAAGTTTTCGAGACGATAGGCTTCTGATTGTATTGCAAGATGACTTCTGTGCAGTCCCCATCGTCGTTCAACTCGAGAGTCAGGAGCCCATCATGCCCCGCATCCCCACCGTAGACCGCCATCAAGCCAGCCCGGAACTGAGCGCCACCCTGGACGCCGTCAAGGCCAAGCTGGGCAAGGTGCCCAATCTGTTCGCCACCTTCGCCCAGTCTCCGGCGGTGTTGAACGCTTATCTGGGCTTCTCCGAAGCCCTGGCCAAGGGCAAGCTCAGCGCGCGCCAGCGCGAAGTGATCGCCTTGGCCGCCGCTCAGGCCAACGCCTGCCAGTACTGCCTGTCCGCCCATAGCCTGATGAGCAAGGGCGCTGGCCTGAGCGAGGCCGACATCCAGGCGGCGCGGGCCGGCCAGGCCGCCGACGCGCAGACCGCCGCGATCGCCAGGCTGACCGCGCAAATCGTCAGCCAGCGCGGCGTGTTGTCCGATCAGGACCTGGCCGCGGCGCGCGCCGCCGGCGTCGACGACGGCCTGCTGGTGGAGGTGATCGCCGCGGTGGCGCTGAACACGCTGACCAATTACGCCAATCTGATCGCCGGCACCGAGATCGATTTCCCGGTGGTGGACTTGTAGGCGGCGCTTGCCGTTGATTGAGCGCGGCCGAGGCTTGACCGGCGTACTGGGGTATGCCGGCGGCCTCGGCCGCTTTCGTGCGGGTTTTGTCCTGCTCAGCAATGCAGCCGGGCGTGGCGCTGACGCAGCGCCTGCGGCGCGAAGGTCGACGCCGCCGGTTCCGGCGCGCGGCAGCACTGTTCGGCGCAATCGCTGATGCGCTCCAACTGCCGCTGCAGCGCGGCGGCGTCGCAATCGGCCAGCGGTTGGCGGTTCCACAGCACCCAGTCCTGGCTGTGCTCGGATTGGCCGATCACCGGTTTGAGCGGATCGTCGCTGAACAGATTCTGCCGCAGCGGCGGCGCGTCCGTTTGCGCCTGTTGCGGCGACAGGCAGCAGAACATCAGCAACTGGCGCGCCGGCTGTTCGCTCAGGTGCACCGCGTGTTCGCCCACTTGCAAGGTGAACAGACTGTCGTCCATCCGTTCCGGCGGCTGCAGGGACAGAGACTGGCAAAGCTGGGCGACGGCGTGTTGGAAAGGCGTGGACATGGTTTTTCTTTTTTGGATGAGGGAAGAGAAGCCGGCCGCGCGCGGCGGCCGGCGGCATGGTGCTTACTGTCCGGCGTTCAGCTTGGCGCGCAACTCCTGCATCAGCGCGGCTTGCGGGCCCGCCGGGGCGGATGGCTCATCCAGCCAGCCTTGCAGCAGCGCTCCGCCAATCGCGGGCATGGTCTTGGCCAGTTGGAGCTCGGTCATCTGCCACAGCGGCGCGGAAACCTCGATGGAGGTTTTGCTGAACGCGCTGCCGGTGCCGGCGTCGGCATGGCGATGGCTCAAGGCCAGGGTGCGCATCGCCGCGCTTCCGCACTGCTTGAGCGGCCCTTCCGGCAATTGCGACAACATCTCGCGGTGCAGGCGGGTGACGTCTGCGCCGCTGGCGTGCAGCGCGTGCAGGTCTTGATCGCTGGGCAGCGGCAATTGTTTCAGGGTGTCCTTGATGAGCGCGGCAATCTCGATGTGGCTGAGCGAGTCCGGCGCCATCTCTCCATTCGCCATCTGTTGTTTCACGTTCTGCAATTTCTCGTGCGATGCCGGCACGCGGAAGGCGCCGTCCATATTGCGCTTATCCGCCAGGCTGGCCTGGAACGTGTCGCACAGGCGGCAGAAATTGGCGGCGAACGACGCGGTGAGAGGAGACACGGGCGCTTGCTGCGCGCTGGCCGCAGCCGGCTTGGCCTGGCCTGTCAGCTTGCGCACCCAGTCCGGGATCGCGCCGAAGAAGCGGGCGACCCGGCCGCTCAGCGGCTGGAAGAAACGACGCACGTCGGACAGGCATTCGCTCAAGACCGCATGGGCTTTGCCGCGGCTTTCGGCGCTGTCGTCTATGCGCACCGGCTTGCCCTTGAGGCTGCCGGTCTGGGCGACGGGGGTCTCCGGGGCCTGGGCAGGGGCGTGCGAGGGGCTGGCGTTGGGCCGGACGGAGGGAAAGCCGAGAGGCAATAGCATGGTGGCGCTCCAGTGGCGTTGAAATGGGCGCTATTACACCGCGCCGTTGTGACAGCGGCTTTCAGGAAGCGCTCAGAACCTGTTTACGATCTGCTGCGCGTCGGCGGGATGGATAGAAATGGGCGTTGAAACCAAGCTCAAAATGCTCATGTACCACGTGTTCTCAGTCGCAACGCCTTGTCTCGCTCTTGCACGCGAGACTTTAGAACAGGCGTTCAGCCCGGTTGTTGGCCCGGCGCTTCCGCCGGCGGTTCGCCTATCAGGTAACGCGGTCCGTCGCCCAGGCTGGCCGCGCAGTCGCCGGGGTTGTACAGCGCGCACTGGCTCAGAGACAGGCAGCCGCAGCCTATGCAGTTGCCCAGCCGGTCGCGCAGCCGGGTCAGTTCGTCTATGCGCTGCTGCAAACGCGGCAGCCAGTCCGCGGACAAGGCCTCCCAGTCGCGCGGGGTCGGCGTGCGCTGGCTGGGCAGCGCGGCCAGCGAACCGCGGATGTCGTCCAGGCTGATGCCGACGATCTGGGCGGCGCGGATAAAGGCGACGCGGCGCAGCGCGTCGCGCGGGTAGCGGCGTTGGCCGCCGGCGGAGCGGGCGCTGTGCAGCAGGCCCTGGGTTTCGTAGTAGCGCAGGGCGCTGGCGGCGACGCCGGAACGGCTCGCCAGCTCGCCTATGCTGAGCCAGGGAGAGGGTTTGGCCATGGGGGCGACGGGCATGCGCGGACTCGCTTGACTTAAAGTTGACTTTAACTTTTATCGTAAGCGCATGGATTTTTCAAGGAGGACGCCATGAACGCGCCAAGCCGTCACACTGAACTGCATGCCTTGTTGGACGCCAACCATGAGTTTTCGCTGATGCACAGCGACACCACCAACCATTGTCCGATGGCGCTGACCGCGCTGGCGGAAATGGGAGCGGAGCCGCATCAGCTGCGGGCATTCTTCGACTTCTGGGAGAGCGAGCGCGCCGAGCCGGCGGAGCCGGTGGAATACGATATCGGCTGGGGCCGCTGGGACGCGGCCTTGGGGCGGCTGGACGCCTTCCCGGCGCTGCTCCGGGTGATGGAGGAGCGGGTGGCGGCGCGCGGGGTGGAGGACACCGCGCGGCAAGTGTTGGCCAGCCTGCCGTTCTCGCCGGGCGGCGGCGCCTTCCACCCGCTGATCCGCCTGGCTTTCGCCCTGCGCGCCGGCCACGCCGGCGAAGCGGCGGCGGGGCTGGCCTATTATCTGAGCGGCTATCTGCGCCTGCCCGCCGGCCTGGACGCGCAAGCGCCGGCGGATTCGGCGGAGGACGGGCTGGCGCGGCTGTCGCGGGCGCTGGCCGGCTGGAACAGCCCGGATTACTGGATACACGATCGCTTCGACGCGGTGCTGGCCGATCCGCGCTTCGCCGCCGCCTTGCCCAGTGCGCCGCAAACGCCGGACTGGCTGGACGCGCTGGCGCGGGCGGCGCTGCGGGTGTACTGGCAGACCGACAACTTCACCGCGCTGCACATGGTGACGGCGACGCTGGCGCTGCGCGACGTGCTGGAGCATCTGCCCGGCTTGCCGGCGGAGGATTGGTACCCGGCTTTGTGGCAGACCTTCTGCGTCGCCTATGTGTCCATCGGCGCGCCGGCGCTGGAGGCGGAGGAACTGCCGGACGCGCAGCCGGCCTGGCCCTTATTGCTGCAACGCGTGCTGAACGTGCGCAACGAGCATGTGATCAAGCTGGTGTACGCCTGCCATCGCGAGTTCCAGCGCAGCGGCGACGCCTTCTACCACGCGGCGGCGGCGCGGGCCTTGTGGGACGCGGTGTGAATCACCAGTCTTCCATCTCCTTGGGCACGCCGCCTGACATGATGGCGTCCTGCATCCATTGGGTCATCATGCTTCCGATACCCATATTGCTCACCAGCGATGTCAGTAATGCGGTGTGCAGCGGCGAGTTCTCGTCGATCTGTTCCAGCGTGCGCTGGATCATGTCGTTCTTCTGCTTCAAGGTGGTGAAGGCCAGTTCGCCGGTGGCCGGGTCTTTGAAGTCGCGCAGCAGCTTGCCGACGGCGTCGGCGTAGCGCTGTTTGTCTTCTTGCGAGTCGGACGCCGGCGGCGGCAGCCCGTGCAGCGCCGCGAGGAAGGCCACCGCTACCGGGTCGGACTGGAAGTCCGGCCATTTGTGCGGCGGCTCCACCGGCTTGGCGTCGTCGGTCTTTGGCGTGTCCGTCGGCGGCGCGGCGTCGTCGGCGTTTGGCGCCGCGGCCAGCAGCCGTTGCTGCAGCGGGACGATGTCGTCGCCGGCAGCGGCGGCGCGGCCGATGGCGGAAGGGGTCAGCGAGGGGATCATTCTGGGCTCCTGTCTACGGCGGTCAAGGCCGCCAGGTCTTGTTCCAGTTGCGCGATCAAGCCGCGCAGCGCCTGCTCCGACAAACGGCGGCAGTCCTGAGGCAAGGGCTCCAGGCATTGCAGCAACTGGCGGCTGGCCGGCTCCACGTATTGTTCCGGCGAGAATTCCGCTGCCTGGTCCGCGCAGCGCATCATGAAGCGCGTGTCGGCGTGATAGTCGATCTGGATGGCGCCGGGCCAGTTTTCCGTCAGCAGCGTCATCAACTGCGGCTGCAGCGCGCGGGCGCGCTTGGGCAGCTGCAGATAGAGGGTGGCGTCCGGCTGATCCAGGCCGCGCAGCCATTCGTCCAGCAGCAGCAGCAGGGTGTCCGGATGGTCCACGGCGGCGCTCAGCATGGCGCGGGCCTCTTGCTCCAGCCGCTCGCGCCAGTTCCAGGCCATGGCCTGGCCGGCGGCCAGATGGGCGGCCGCGTGTTCCAGCGCGGCGAGCATGCCTTGCTGATAGCCGTCCTGGCAGGCTTGCCGGCGCAGGGCTTCGGCCTGGCGCTCGGCGTCGCGCAGCACGCGCTGCGCCTGTTGCCGCGCCTCGCGTTCCAGCTGATCGGCGCGTTCGGCTCGGCGCAGCTGGCCGCGGCGCACCAGCACGCCTTCAGCGGCGGTCGGAGGGCGGGATGTGGGGATGTCTCTGGGCATGTTGTAGGGCCAAGGTCAGAATCAGGGCGTCGGCGGGCGGCTGCGGCGGCGCGGCGTCGGCCTCCGGCGGGAACTGCAGCGGCAAGCGTTGCGCCAAGGGGCGCGGCAGACGCTCGCGCCAGGCCTGCAGGCGGCCGTAGCCGGTCAGCAGCAGCGCGCCGTGGCTGAGCGCCGGCCGCTGCGCGGCGGCGGCGTCCGGCGGCAGCGCCACCGCGGCGAAGTCCTGCGCCCAGTCCGGCAGCCGCAGCAGGCCCGCCTGCCAGCCCAGGCCGGCGCGCAGCGCGTGGCAACCCAGCAAATAGGCGGTTTGCGGCAAACGCCGCCAGTGGCGCAGCCATTGCCGCGCCAGCGGGTCCAACTGGGCGTCGGCGCAGTCGCTGTCCAGCCGGTAGGCGGAGATCAGCAGCTCATTGGCCGCCGCGCGCGCGGCGGCGGAGGCGGTCAGCGCCGGCGGCAGAACCAAGCGCCGCGGGTGCAGATAGGCCAGCGGGTCGTACAGCAGCGCTTGCAGCGCCGGCGAGCGGGCCGCGTGCCGGCTACTCATGTCCGGCCTGCGGCTCGGCGGCCGGCGGCTGCGCAACGGGTTTGGGCGCGCGGCGCTGCCACAGCCAGGCCGCCGCCGCGCCCAGGAGGGCGATCAGCGCCACGCCGGCCATCAGCCAGCTCAGGCCGGAGCCGCGCTCTTCCGCCGGCGCGGTGGGCGCCTGCTGCTGCGCCTCGCTGCGCCGCGACAGCACCACCGAGATATTGTCGTAATCGATGTCGGTGAAGCTGTTCTTCAGGAAACGCTTGATGTCGTTGACCATTTGCTCTGGGTCCACGTCGCGGTCGTACACCGCCAGCGCGGACAGGTGGATGGGTTTGGCGGCGCGGCCGCCTTCGCCGGAATCCAGGTCGTAGCTGACGTGCACGCGCGCGGACAGCACGCCGTCCATGGTTTGCAGCGACTGCTCCAGCCGCTGCTCGATGGCGGAGTACAGCCGCGCCTTTTCCGCGCGCGGCGAGGACACCAGCGAATCCGCCGGGAACATCTGCGCCACTTCCACCCGCGGCCGCGACGGCAGGTTGTAGGCCTTCAGCCAATCCACGGCGGCGGCGAAGTCCGGCTGCGCCACGGCGATGCTGAAGCCGGTCTTGCCGCGGTCGGTCTTGTCGGCCTCGATATTGTGGCGCTGCAAGACGGCGATCACTTCATTGGCCTGCTGCTGATCCAGGCCCTTGAGCAAGTCCTTCTGCTGGCAGCCGGTCAGCAGCAAGGCCAGCAATACGGCTTTGAAACCATGGCGGATCATGAGCGCAGCAGGCTTTCTACCGCGCCCACGGTCTTGCGGGTGAGGGTGCTGATCATGGACACCTCCAGATTGTAATTGGAGGTGCGCTGCTGCAGCTCCATCAGCATGGCGGGGTTGCTCAACAGGCCCGGCTGTTCCAGCCGTTGCAGGATGGCGTCCTTCTCCATGCCTATATCGACGGCGTTTTGCGAGAAGGCCTGGATCAGGCGGTCGTCCAGCGACACGAGATTGTGCTCGGAGCGGGTGATGTCGCTGACCTGGGAGGTCAGCGCATCCAGCGAGCGGGCGGCGATGGGGGTCATGGGCAGGTTCCAGGAGCGCCGGCGCGTGGCCGGCGCCGGGGTTTAGCGGAAGTTCTGGATGATGGCCGCGTCGATGTCCTTGAACACTTTGACGGTGTTGGACTGCGCGTTGCGGTACAGGTTGTACTCGGACAATTTGCTCTGGTAGTCGGCCAGGATCTTGGGGTTGGACGGGTTCTTGTTCAGGTCGTCCAGAGCCGTTTTCAAGTCGGCTTGTAGTTGCGTGACGCCTTTGTCGAATTCGCCGGACATATCGCTGAGCGTCCAGTCTTTGGAAGGGAGGTCGATTGCCATGGTGGTTTGCCTTTTATTTACAGGGGTTTGGGGAAGTACCAGTGGCCGGTCGCCATCTTGACGTAACCCTGGTTGCCGTACTTGAAGGACTTGCCCTTGAGCCAGTCGTCCTTCAATTCAATGGCGAATTGCACGTAGCGGCCGCCCCACTGGCGGTAGTAGTCGTCGACGAAGCGGCGCGCGCGTAGCAGCTCGCCATCGTCCAGCGCGCCCTGGATCACGAAGGTGACGCCATTGGGCTGCTCGCTCCGGGTGAAGGGCAGCGCCTGGCGCGACAGGCCGGTTTCGGCCTGGCTCGCGGCGGCGGCGTCGTCCACCGGCACGATGTCCACCGCGTCGGCGTAGGGCATCTGCTCGGCCAGCCGCTGCGACAGCGCCTGGCTGGCCGGCCCGCCCAGCGCGGCGCGCTGTTGGCTGACCCACAGCTGCGGCCGGCGAGGGTTGTCCAGCTGCAAGCGGTAATAGGGCAGGTGGGGGTAGTTATCCGCCAGCCAGCGGCCCATGCGTTCGTTTTCCTGCTGAGGGCTGAGCACCTGCGCCGGGCGGTTGTAGTCGCCGCGCGCCAGCACTTGCCGCGCCCAGGCGCTGTCGCGCTCATTGGCGGCGGAGACGTAGAACACGCCGTCGCGGCCGGGCAGCACCTGGAAGCGCTGGCTGTCGCGTCCCAGCAGCGCGTTCAATTCCGAGGCCTGGCGTTGCGGGGTGTTCCACAGCCAGTAGCCGCCGCCGGCCAGCAATAGCGCGGCGATCACCGCCAGCGCCACCGCGGCGGCGGCGTGGCGGCGCGCCGGTTTTTGTTCCGGCGGCGGCGCGTCCTGGCCGTGGCCCAGCACTTCCGGCGACCAGGACAGGTGCTCCGGCCGCAAGGCCAGTTCCAGCGCGCCGATGCGCAGCGGGCGGTTGAATTCGGCCGGACGCTCGTCCACGCCGGCGTCGCGCAGTTCGCGCAGCGTCACCCGGTCGGGTTCGGCGCGGTCGATCAACACTTCGAAATTGACCCCGCCTTGCTCCAGAGGAATGAACAGGGCGTCTGCCGGCAATTCCGGCAACTGGCCGGCCTCGGTCAGGGCGGCGGCGGGGCCGACCAGGAACAGGGTCTTGCCCGGCTGCAGCAGGAATTCGCAGCCGCGCAGCGGGCTGTTGAGCAGGCGGACCACGATGGGCGCCGGCGCGGAGAGAGTGATGTCTTCAGCTGCCATGGTGTCTGTCGGTGAGTGCGCAAGGTTCTGCGATGTTGGCATCCACTTTACGGACATGCGGAGACGGATTCCTGATGGAAAACCGATGAAATCTCGGGAGGGGAATCAGATTCGGGGAGGAGGGAAAAAGCATGGCGGCGTGCCGCGGAAGCGGCGGCCGCCATGTAAAGGGGGATCGGGAGAGCTGCGGAATTACCGCAGCTGAGCGCTGGCGGCCCGCGCCGCCATTTTTTGCTGTCGCTCTTTCAATTCGTTGATGAGCTCCGCTCCCGCCGGCGAGGCGGCGGAGGGCTTGGAACCCGGCTCCTTGCGCAGTTTTTGGCTTTGTTCGTCGCGCAGTTGCTGGATATCGGCCGCGCTGGCCGCCGCGATCTTGTTCCAGACGCGCGCCGGGCCGGCCGCCGGGGCCGCCGCGTTGACGGGCGGCGGCGGCGGTGGGGGAGGCGGAGGCGGCGGTGGAATCTGACCGGGCTGCGTCGGCTGCGGCGCGGCGGCCAGGACCGGGGCTGCTGGCGGGGCTGCCGCGGCCGGCGCGGCTTGTACGACGGCGGCCGGCGCTTGAGGCGCCTTGGCCGGGGCGCGCTTGCCGGCGGTGTCCGCCAGTTTCTGCTCGAAACCCTTGAGCGCCTCGGGCGTCATGCGTTGGCGCAGCAATGCCATCGGGTCGCGTTTGGGCGTCGGCGCGGCGTCGGCGCGGGCCGGGCCGACGTCCGCCAGGGGCGCGGGCTGCTGCAGTTTGGCCATGGGCCGAGCCGACGTTTCCGCGCGGGCCTGGGGCGCGGCTTGCTGGAAAGCTTGCCGCAGCAGGCCTACCGAGCGGCCGGGCTGCGCCGTGCGCGGCGCGGGCTGGGGCGCAGCGCCCTGGCTGACGCCGCGCAACTGGGCGGTCCAGGCCGAGGAGGGACTGGGCTTGGGGGCGGTGGGCGGCGGCGTCGCGGACAGCGCGCGCGGGGCGGGAGAAAGCGAGCGAATCATGAGAGCTCCTTGCTTGGGGGTGGGGCGGCTTGGCGCAGCTTCTGGTAGCGCCGCCACACTTGCTCGGCGTAACGCATGCGCAAGGCGCGGCGGCTGGGCGCGGTGCCGGCGTTGTAAGCGCCCACCGCCTCCCAGGAATAACCGTAACGTTTCATCATCTCGGCCAGGATGGAGGCGCCGACGACCACGGACAGACAGGCGTCGCCCATCAGCTGCGGTTCGGTGACGCCCAGCTGGCGCAGCCGCGGCAGATGGGTGCTGTTGATCTGCATCAGGCCCAGGTCCCGGCTGCCGTCGCGGTTGCGGCCCACCGCGTCCGGCTTGAGCCCGGACTCCTGCTGGGCGATGGCGTAGAGCAAGTCCGGCGCGATATTGAACATGCGGCCGGCGCGATCCCAGCAGTCCGCCCGCGCCGCGCCGGCGCACAAGAAGAGGGCGGACAACAGACAGACGCGGATCACGCCGCCTCCGGCTGGCAGGGCTGAGCGTGTTCCGCCAGCTCGCTCAGTCGCGGATCGTGGCGCCAGGCTTTGATCCACAGATAGCCTTCGGCCTGCAATTGGCGCCAATGCTGGACCGCGGCCTCCGGGCCCTGCGCGGCCAGGATCAGCGGCAGCAGGCTGGAGCGCACCTGGCGGCTGTCTACCTTGGCGAGGAAGGCGCGCAACGCCGGCAGCGCCGCGTCGCCGCGACGGCAGTAGTCCACGTAGCTGTGATTGAGGGCGAGCAGGCCGGCTTCCTCGCCGGAGTCGCGCACCGCCTGCACCAGCTCGTCGGCTTGCGCGTGCTGGCCTTGCAGCCCCAGCAGCAGCGCCAGCACGCTTTGCAGCACCGGGTGGTTCTGGCCGTATTGGCAGAGCTGGCGCTTGCCCAGCGACACCGCGTCGTCGATGCGGTGTTCGTAATAGGTCAGCCACAGCTTCAGAATGCTGGCGGAGATGCGCGAGGGGTCGCGTTCCAGGCAGGCGTCCAGCGCCTGCTGCGCCTGGGCCAGCTTGCCGGACAGGAATAAATGCCAGGCGTGGTAGTAATGGATGTCGACGGCATCCGGCGCCAGCAGCCGCGCTTGCTCGAACAGCGCCTCGGCCACCGCTTGCTCCGAGCGCATGCTGCTGAGCAAGGCCAGCAGTCCCAGCGCCTGCGGGTTGGCCGCGTCCAGTTCCACCGCCTTGTTCACCGCCTGTTGCGCCTGGATCAGCGCCTGGGCCTGGTCGAACAGGCCCAGCTGGGCCAGGGTCAGATAGCACTCGGCCAGGCTGCAGTAAGGCAGCGCGTGGCTGGGGCCGGCGTTGACGCACTGGCGCAGCAGCATCAGCGCGCGACGCAGGCTGGACGGGGTGTGCTGCTGCAGTTCGTGGCGGCCGTTCAGATAGGTGATGGCCATGTCCAGCGAGCCCAGCTCGTTGTTCTGGCCCTGGTTCCAGCGCAGGCCAGGAATGCGTTGCGGCAACAGGCTGGCCAGCCGGGTTTGCAGCGCGGTGATCGGCTGTTCCGGGCTCAGCTCTATGCTTTCATGGTGGATCAGCTGATGGCCGGCGGCGCGCACCAATTCCACCCGCAGCTTCCAGACGCCGCCTTGCTGCAGGGTCTGGCCGGCCAGGTAGTAGTCCGGGCGCAGCTGATCGATCATCGCCACGATGTCGGTGACGTCGCGGCAGTTCTGGGTGATGGTGGCCGGCAGCACGATCAGGCCGAACGGCGAGTAGCGCGACAGGCATTGCACCAGAGCGTTGTGCAGGCTGACCGCGTCCAGCTGCGGATGGGTGCGGAAGGGCAGCACGGCCACCGAGCATTGCGCCGCCAGCGGCGTGGGTTTGGACACCATGGCCACCGGGCGGCTGAAGCGATAGCCCTTGCCGTACACCGTGTCGATATAACGGCAATCCTTGGTTTCCAGCAGGATGCGCCGCAGCGCGTAGATACAGCGGGTCAGCGACTCTTCGTTGACTTCGCCGTCCGGCCAGACGCGGTCCAGCAGCGCGTCCTTGCTGACCAGCTCTCCCGCCGCTTCCAGCAGGGTGGTCAGCACAGCCAGTTCCTTGGGCGGAATGCTGATCTGCTGCTCGCGGTGCAGCAGCATGCCGTCGAAGTGAAGGACGAAGTCGCCAAAAACAAATTGCCTGTTCATGAAGCCATCTTTATGTAACGCCATCTTCTAGTTCCTCTTGCGCGCACGGCGCAATAGCGCATGGCGGACCATGCGGATCGAGTCGACCAATGCTGCGACTTGTGTGCTATTCCCCGTAGCATCGCGGCATGTCGGCGTGTTTTTTGTTCGGTGGATCTGTTGGGTGATTTGCGCTGGTTCTTGGGGCCGGCTGCGGATTCGCATCGCGCGGCGTGTGTCCGCCGCTTCCCGCCCGCTGTCGCCTGGAATTGCCAGTGTCGTCAACTGGCGCTCAAAGCCTTTATCCGGTCATAAAAACAGAGAGAGTGGATGGTACTTTTGCCGCCGAGGGCCAGCTTGCAAAAAATGTTCAGCGAATGACATGGTCTTGTTTGTCCTGTTGTTATGTCATCGGGTTGTTAGGGAGGTTTTTGATTTCCTTCGCATAAATTGATGTATGTAGGAATACTACGTGAGGGAGTGCTTGCTACAAATGGGAAAACTCTCAAAAACGAGGGGGCGGCTCGGACGAGGCCGCGGCCGATTTATGCAAGTTCGGTTACCGGCGTTGGGGTAGTTTGACGCTGTCGCCGAGCATGCGCCGGCGGCCCCTCATCACCGTTGTTCTGGCCTCGCCGCCAAATCAGGAGCGTTTGAAATGTCTTTTAATGTTTCGTCGAAGCCGACCGCCAATTCCCCCCGTTTGGCGACGCTGTCCGAGCCGCAGCCAGGCGCGCCGTCCGCGCCGGCGCAGAGCCCGTTCGCGGCCGCGCTGCGCGGCGGCGGCATGACGGCGCAGGCGCCGGCTGTCGAACAGAAGCCGGCGTCCAAGCAGGCCGACGCCTGGCAGGCCGTGATAGCCGAGCTGGCTCGGGACTGCGCTAAATATTGCGATTTGGCGGCCCAGGGCGTGAAAGACGGGACAGTCAGTCCCGAGGCGCGCGGGCAATTGCAGGGGCTGCTGCTGGGCTGGGCGGAGATGGGGCGGGAATTGCAAGCGGAAAGGCCGTCGCCCTTGGCGTTGGCCGCGAACTTGAAAGCCGGCAACGGCGAAAACTAGGCAGTCGCTCCGGGCCCGGCCCGGCGTTTGAGCCGCGATGCGGCGCGAGGAGGCATCCATGTTGGACACAGTTGCAAGCGGGGCGGGTACGGTGCGGTTGCAGGGCTTCCGCCGCTTATCGGAATCTTCGGCGCCGCGGCCGGCGCAGGGCCTGGCCGCCGCCTTGAGCGGCGCGCGCGGCGCGGCGGAACGCCGCGTGGAAGACGCGCCGCCGGCGCGCGGCAGCCAGGTGGTCCTCAGCGACGACAAGCTGCGCTTGCGGCGCGAAGACTTGGGCCAGACCCTGCTGGCGATGAAACGCGAAGCGTATCGCCAGGCGGAGCCGGAACGCTCGCGCTGGCCGCGCTGGGTGCAGGCGCTGAACATCCTGCCGCGCAGCCACGCGGTGGCGCCCAAGACGGTGGCCATCGTGGAAAGCTTGCGGCAGAAATTGGCGGCCGGCGACGCGCAGACGCCGCTGGACATTAAAGAATGCGCGCGGCTGTCGCTGGACATGGAAGCGCTGGCACGCGCGGCGACGCCGGGCAGCCCGCTGGCGGAACTGGGCCAGCGGCTGGCCCTGTTGGGCCAGGCGGCCTGGGCGCAGTTGGCGCGGACGGAGGCGGAAGCGCAGCTGCTGCCGCAATTCCAGCGCTTTGATCAGCCGGGCGCCAGCCAGGAGCGCAATGTCGGCGCTTCGGTCGGGGTCGGCCTGGGATTGGGCGAGGCCGGCGCCGGCGCCAAGGCCACCTTCAGCGTGGGCCTGGCCTGGAGCCGCGGCATGGACAACGACGACGAAGGCTTCGTGTTCCAGAACCAGGGCAAGGCGGTGTCCGCGCGCGCCGGGATTCAGGGCGGCGTCGGCGTCGCCTCCTTGTCCGGCGCGGTGGAGGGGCGTCGTCAACGCACGCGGGCGGTGGAGTACGCCAGCTCCCGCGCCTTCGTCAAACTCAAGGCGGACCAACTAGCTCACGGCTCGCGCCGAGACACCCTGGGCGTCAGCGCCCGCACCGCGGTGGGCGCCTTGATCCGCTTGTTCCGTCCCGGCCACGGCAATGAATTGCGTCAGTATCAGCAATTGCAACAGCAGGCGGCGGATCAGCAGCAGCGGCTGGGCGTATTGCTGGGCTGGCTGGGGCAGCGCGACAGCGCCGCGTCCCTGCCCGGCGCGCAGACGCCCTATCTGCCGCCCAGCACGGTGGACAGCGTCAAGGGCAGCGCCTCGGCGCGCGCCGAAGCCGCGGGCGTCGGCGTCGGCGTTGGCGCGGCGGTGGAGCGCATCGACATCCAGGCCGACGCGCTGACCCCGATCTGGCAAGGCCTGCGCCAGGAGCAGGGCGCGGCGCGCAACGCGACGATTGCGCAACAGCGGCTGGCCGGCATCGAACAAAAAGCCGCCGCGCTGATGGGCGCGGACGCGCGCAATCATCCGCTGAGCTGGCTCAGCGGCGCGCAGAGCATGGCGGCGCTGCGCGAACAGACGCCGGAGCGGCTGCGCGACGCCTCGGACGGCCTGCGCGCCGAATTCGAACATTTCTGCGCCGTCGCCCAGCAATTGGACGCCGGCATCGGCAAGCGTCAGGGCGGCGCGGCGGTGGAACGCTCCATCCAGGCCGCCTGGCGCGCGGGAAGCCGCGAGGAAACGCTGGCCAATATGGCGCTGGCCCACGCCGCGCTGACCCTGAGCGCGGCGGGCAAGGGCGACGAGGCCTTGTTGCAGAGCCTGGACGAGCTGGCGCCTCGGCTGTACGCGCCGCCCGTCCGTCACGACGCGGCGGCGCTGGCCAAGCGCACCAGCTTCCACGATGTGCTGCGCCTGCAGATCCGCGACCGCAGCGTCGCGCTGGATCTGGGCGGCGCGCTGGGACCGCTGGGCCTGAAAGCGGAAGCCTCGCTGACCGAACGCACCCGGGTGCATCACAATCCGGTGCGAGCCGGGGATTACAAGGACGTGAGGATCAGCCTGTCCGGCAATCTGAGCGGCTCTTGGCCGCTGGACACCTTGCGCGACGCGCTGAGCGCGCAGCTGGCGCCGCATGGCCTGGCCGCCGAAGTGCCGGCGGCGCTGGCCGGCCTGCAAAGTTCTGCGGGGCTGCAAGGCGGCGGCGCGCTGACCCTGCTGCTGCGCTTTTACCGGCCGCAATACCAGACCCAGGCCGATTTCCCGGCCGAAGCCGCCGGCTTCCGGCTGCAACTGAGCCGGGTCAGCGCCAGCGGCAACCTTGGCCTGTCCGCCTCCGGCGGCGTGCCGCTGCAGCCGGGCGTGTCCCTGGAGCTGGGCCTTAACGCCGGCGCTTCCGCCACCGCGGTGCTGGGCGAGCGCTGGGGCGACAACAGCCTGAGCGCGCCGCTGATGCATTATCTGCACCTGAAGGCGGTGGACGAGAGCGAGCGTTGGCCCGCGATGAGAGAGGCGCAGCGCCCGGCGCTGGAAGCCTTGTGCCGCAAGCTGGCCGAGCCGGGCTCGGCGGTGCGGCGGGAGGCCGATTACTACCTGCGGCGCCAGGGCGCGGACGGCGCGGATTTCTTCGCCGCGATGGAAGCTTACGCTGTCGGCGGCTCCAGGCCCGCCGGGGACGCAGCGCTGAAGGAACTGGACGCGATGATGGAGCGCCAGCTTCCCTTATGGCAGGCGGACAAGCAGAGTTTCGCCGGTTGGGAAGAACTGCCGCTGGCGCGCTAGCGGCGGTGGATTCTAGCGGCGGTGGATTAAAGATGAAGAGGATCAAAGCGCATGAGAATCTCGGCTAGTGGCGCGGCCATGCCGCCGCCGCGACCGGAAGCGACGCCGACGGCGGCGCCCAGCCGGCTGGCGCAGGCCTTCAAGGGCGTCGACAGCGTGGGCGAGCCCGCGCCGCGGCCCTTGGAGCGCTTCCGCGACATCGCCCGTTTCGTCGCCGCGCTGATGCCCAAAGAAGGCGAAACCGGACTGGTGGACGAAGAGTTGCGCGAGGCGCGCGACCCTCGCCATCGCTACCGGGAGTACGCACAGCCGGCGCACCGGCAATGGGTGGCCAGCGGGGACAGCGCCAGGGAAAACTTCTTCGCCTGGATGGACGCCCGCCCGCAGCTGGAAATCAACCTGGCCAAGCCGGGCCAGCTGCCGCGGATGGCGCGCTTGGGCGACGCGCCGCAAGTCAGCTATCTGAGTGAGGCCGCCGCGCTCCAGCCCTATCTGGCGGAGGTGGCCGACGGCGTATGGCGGCGGCCGGACGGCACGGCTATCGACACCGCCGGCTCCAAGGGCAAGCTGGGCATGCCCGGCTACGCCATCCTGGTGCTGGACCGGGACGACAGGCTGTTTGTCCACGACGCGGTGCTGGGGCGGCTGCACCATACCAGCGCCAGCGCCGGCAAGCCGGTGCGGGCAGCGGCGATGATAGAGCTGCGCGAGGGCAAGGCCAGGTCGCTGGTGTTGTCCTCCGGCCACTATATGAGCGATCTGGACGATCTGGAGCGGCTGCTGGATTTTCTGAACGGCAAGATGGATCTGTCGAAACTGGCGGTGCTGGCTCCGCATGAGGACCGGGCGGAACTGGCCGAGGTGCTGGCGCCCTATCGCCAGGCCCGGCACTGAAGCCGGGACGGTTTCAGACGCAAGCGGCGCGCCAATTTGGCGCGCCGTTTTTTTTATGTCAGCTCGGCGCCCGCGGCTTAGGTGAGCGCTTTTTGGAAGTGCTTGATCTTGGCTTGGATTTAAATACTTCCGACTGTTTTATTTTCTTAATTTTCAGGAGTCGCAGACATGATGCTGAATTCAGTCGGAGTTCGTCTGCTTCAAACCTCATCCTCCAATGCCGGCGTGGAATCGGTGCAGGCCAGCAAGCGTTTTGCTCAGGTTTACGATAAGAGCGATTTCAAGGCGGTGTCGTCGGAAATCCATATGGTTTGGCTTGGCTCCAAGCCTGGCGACAGCCAGCAGAAATATCTGCGCGGAGGGTTGGAGAAAAACCCGAACAGCACGGTGAATTTGTGGGTGGATTCGAAACGATTCGGCGCTTACGCGGTGAATAAGGAAGTCCGCGAACAAGTGAATACGCTATTTCCGGATGCCAAGCAATATCAGCAGGAAAAACAACTACGCGGCTTGTTCAGTCAATTGAAGGCCAGCTTGCAGTCTGAGGACAAACCACTGGGCCGTGCGGTGCAGAAAAAGGAAATGCCATGAGCGAAAAAATGAATGATCAAACCCACTCCTTGGGCAGGTCGTTGAATTCTGTGACCTACAGTTCATTATCATTCTCTCAGAATATTCATCATGAACTTAGTTCGTTGGTTCGCGATGCACTGACCGAGCTGGGCGTTTCAGATCAATTGTTGCATGGTTTTGACTCACACTCAACCATAGCCATTGATCTAAATGAAGGGCTGTCTATTAATATTTCGCTGGTTGACGATCGCCTCTTCATTTGGTCATTTATCCCGATTGGTGAGGAGCTGTTGATAGACAATGCCAGGCACATCATGCCTGTTCTCACAACTGTAATGGAATATGTTGAAACGGGCCACTTAACATTGGGTAAGTGCAATGATGGTTTCGAATTAAAAGCATTGATTAACCCGAGTGCATTGCTTGAAAATAAATTCAGTGAAGTTATTTATGGTTTTTATGGCGCGCTAAAGATTGTGTCTAGCCACCGATGAGGAAGGATGTTTAATGCTGGAAATTAAAGTCAATCACATCGCCCAGGTCGGCAGATGCCAAGCAGAACAGCAGGGTGAGCCTCAGTTACTGCCGGTTAAAACAATAAAAAACTCCCCAGGCATGGTGCGTTTCAAAGAAGCCGCACAATTCATTATGGAAATGATGCCAAGAAAAAGCTGTGGGGAAGCAGGTGCTAATCCAAAATACTGGCTGGAAATTAAAGATCCGAAGCATCGCGATAGGGTTTCGTTGAATGGTCTTGATGCCCAGTCCGGTGCATTAAGCGCATGGCAGGAAGACGCTAATAGCAAGGTTGGGCTATTCCCGTGGATTGATCAGCATCCCGATGTTGAAATCAATACGCTCAAGAATAAACCTAAGCATCCTCTGTCGCAGGATGTCGGCTATATCAATTATCTATCCTCAGATCAAGCCGCTAATTATCGGGTAACGCTTTCACAGGGTGAATGGAAAGTAGGGGGTAAATTATTAGATACGACACATCTGCCAGGCAAGGCCGGGATGGAGGGCCACGCTGCCATTGTTGTCCATCGCGATGGAAATATCTTTGTCCATCCATATGAAAAAGGCAAATGGCAACATACTTCGACGACAGAAGGTAAGCCGGTTTTATCAGCGGGCATGATACTCATTGCACAGGGAAAAGCGAAATCATTTCATCTGGATTCCGGCCACTATATGCCGCAGCGGCCTCAGCTAGAACATCTTTTAGCTCGATTGGCGGCGCAAGGCGTCAATATTGACGAGCTCGATATCCACGCCAAGTCTATCGCGCAGGGTGATATAAAAGCGCTGGTGAGGAAGTATTCTGGTTGATGGTGTTGTTTGCCAGGTGGGAGTTTAATAATACAAACACATTCTATTAGGATATAGATAATGATCCAAGTTCAAACATTGCATCGTTCTACCTCTATTACGCCGACTGAGCAAAGTCATCAGCGCAATCAGTCCCTAAATGTGCGGGCAGTGCACAATACTCAAAACTCGCCGATGCACAGAACGCTGGACATCTACGGTATAGATGATAATCGGAAAGCGTTAAGTCAGCTAAATCAGGATAAATACCATGTGTTGATTAAAAAAGACCACTCAGGTAATTCTGATTTAACCCACGGTGCCTATGTGTCCAAACAGGGTGAGGATGGCTATGGCAACTTTAACTGGTTAAATCCAAAGGGGCTGATGAAATATCAAACCCCAGATGTCGCTGTTATCAGCTTTACGAATAAAGATCAGTTAACACAGCTTAGCGAGACCTACTCGAAGACTCCCTTGCCGGATTTTCTCACCAAGGTACTTAATGCAGAGGCCTGCCTAGATACTGATCTTTATCGCCGGAATGAGCGTCTGGCACAGTTTGTTTCGCCAATTGACAGCACGCAACATGGATATCTCATTAGTCCCAATACACCGTACTGCGATGCAAAAGTGTTGGATGCCTATGTCAACGCTCCCGAAACACTCAAAAATAGCAAACATGGCATCATCTTGTGCACCTACGCGATTCATCCGGGTATACAGTCCTCATTTCTGGAATCGAGAAATCATCAATCAGGCCCTGAGAGGCTTGAGGCAAGCCAGAAGACGCCACAAAAGATGATTGATGAAAAAACACAGATTGACTCCTTGACCAGCATTCTGAGTTTAAAACAAGAGCATCTTCCGCAGCTCGAAAAATTGCGACAAGAGACAGTGCAACATCTTCGAAATGTATATGCTGTAAATGAACATGACAATACCAGAATGTTTTTCCATTTTCCCGTTGCAGAGAAAACCGCCACGCTTCACTTGCACACCTGGGTAAACAAAGGCGATCACCCGCTGAATGAACCAAGGTCTTTCGATCTCGACGCGATTATTGCGCATCTTAAGTCCGGGAAAGAGATTAGCGATATTGTTCTTGACCGAAACGGGGGGAGTTATTTTTTGCCGACCTCAGATTCCATTAAGGATATTAGCGGTATTCCATTTAAAGGCGTGCACGACAATGTTCTAAATCTGCCTTTGTAATATTTATACTTGGCCTTTTGTTCGTTGGAGTGCGATCAGTAAGCCTGAGTGACTAAGTGCAGCCAACGCACCTGCAACGTGCAATATGACAATTACAGGAGATAACTCATGATTTCAATTCAAGCGTTGCGGCCTTCTGCTGCGACTTTGCCCGCTGACTCGAGTCGCTTATGCCATGAGACCCTAGATGTACAGGCAGTACGTAACTCTCAGGCCAGCCTGACACAACACGAAAGCTCTGCGATCCGCAGAACACTGGATGCTTACGGCATTGATGACAACCGGAAAATCCTGAGCCAGCTAAATCAAGACAGGTATCAGGTGTTGATTAAGCAAGACAACTCCGGCGCCGCCGATTTAACCCATGGTGTCTATATATCCAAACAATCTGAAGACGACTATGGTAGTTTCAGATGGCTAAACCCAAGAGGTTTGCAAAAGTATCAAACTAAGGACCTAGCTCAGGTAAGGTTGACAACAACAAACCTGGCGCAGCTCCAGGAAACGTACAAAAATGAAAATACTACCCAGTTCCTGGTTGAGCTGCTACGCGGTAACAGCCGGGAACCTGGCGATAAGGTATACAATGAGGTGTATAAAAAAAATCCAGATATCTTCCATTACTCTGCCCCGTTGGGGACGGGCAATGGGTTTCTGATTTATCCGAATATTCCCTACATGTCGCAAACCTACACCGCTGGACAAGTCACGGATTTGGCCGCTAGGCCAGAAGGCATCCAGCTGACGGCCTGGGCCGTTCATCCTGCTTTGCCACATGACTTGATTCAGGAAATGAGGGGTGATCCTTCAATAGAAAAAGTAGCGGTTAAGCAGAGGGAGGAATTAAATCAATATAACGCCGAGTTAAAATCAGGCGTGAAGTCATTGACTTCTATATTGGATTTGGAACAAAGCGATGTTGGAATGCTGGAAAAACTAAAGCGGGATAGCCTTCAGTGTTTAGTTGATACCTATGGGGTGTCTGCTGAAAAAGATAAGGTTAAATTGTTTTTCCATTTTCCGGTGGCGCCTTCAACCGCTACTTTGCATATGCATATTTGGGTGAACAAAGGGGATCATCCCTTAAATGAGTCGCGCGCATTTGGTATTGATGAGGTCATTCAGCATTTAAAGAGTGGTGGAAATATCAATGAATTGATATTGTCCCGAAACGATGGGCAATTTATATTGCCGAGCAAAGATATGTTACATAAGATTAAAGGCATGCCTGAAAGTAAAGCACCAATGCCTGCCGACTATAGCGAACTTAGGCTTCCTATCGATGTGGCGCGTCAAAAGGATATGGCCTAAGCCCCGCTAACAACACCCCTGATCCTGCGTTGCGCCTCCTTGTCGTACGACTGGTACTGTAGCTTCGCAGAAACTTCGTTTTCTGCGTCGGCGCGCCTTGGCTCAGCTTCTCTGCGAGCTTTTGTTAGCGGCTCTAAGACCCGCTAACAAAACCCCTGATCCTGCGTTGCGCCTCCTTGTCGTACGACTGGTACTGCCTGCGTCGGCGCGCCTTGGCTCAGCTTCTCTGCGAGCTTTTGTTAGCGGCTCTAAGCGCCTGTTCATGATCCAATGCGCATAGCAAGACGCCGGACGGCGGACCGGAAACGTTCAGCCTGTTCCCGCTCAGGCGCCGCCGCCGTCCGCCGCCAGCCAGCCCGCGCCGTTGCGGTCCAGTTCCCGCACCGCCTGTTCGCCTATGCACAGCCCCAGTTTGCGGTAGCTCTCGAACTGGGATTCGTCGAACCACTGATTGAGCGTGGACTGGTGCGGGAAGGCCGGATGCTCGGCCCGGTATTGCAGCACGTCCACCGGCTCCATGCCCTGGCCTTGCAGGCAGGGCTTCAGGTAGAGCAGGTGGCCGTTGGCGCCGGAGGCGTAGCGGATGTAGCCGACGGCGAAGGCGGACCGGCTGAGGCCGGTGGCCGGATCGCGGCGGATGGCGTCCACGTCGATGTGGATTTCCGCGCCCAGGTCTATCCGGCATTTGCGGATGGCGTTGCCCAGGTCCTCGAAAGTCATTTGTTCGTCCTGACCGGCGTCGCTGATCACGATCAGCCGGCATTCCCGCCGCAGCAATTCATACAGGCCCAGGTTTTCGAAGTGGCCGCCGTCGCTGAGATAGACGAAGTCCGAACGGGCGTTGGTCCGGCCCAGCAATTCATTCAATAGATAGACCCAGCCCTGCGGCGGGGACATCGCCTGCAGCGCGGCGCCGGGCTTGCCCGGATTGGGGCACCAGCGTCCCAGCCGCACATTGAACACCGTCAGCAGAAAAGTTACCGCCGGAGAGCTGTGGTAACCCTGGTTGGGGCTGACCGCGGCGCCGGACACCGCCATCAGCGAGCCTAGCATCGGTCCCTGCTCGGCCCCGGTGGCGTCGTCGTGCATATAGGCGCGGGTGGGCACGAAGGCGTCGATGACTTCCGGCGCGCTGTCGGGAAATTTGTAGCCGCAGTACAGCGGGGTGAAGGTGAAGGAGGCGGCCTTGCGCTGCTGCCAGGCCAGGTCGTCGCCGGCCACCAGATTGAGGGCGGTGTTGATCAGGTGGTAGGGCCGCTGCGGCGGGCCGGAAGGCGAGCCGGCCAGCTCGGCCAGCGGCAGGTCGTCGCCGGCGTTGAAGCCGGTGAAGCGGTTGACCGTGTCCGCCCGTTGCGGCGCGCTGGCGCCCAGATAGCCGCGCGTCAGCCGGTTGCGGTAGAAGTTGTGCAGCGAGAACAGATTGATGTCGAAGCGGGAGGAGGCGAACACGGCCAGTCCGACGAAGGCCAGGATCAGCGCCGCGTACAGCCCGCCGCCCATGCCCTGTTGTTCCGAGGCGGCGAAATGCAGCGCGGTCCAATCGCTGAGGCCGCAGCGCTGAAAGCCGCACAACTGTTGGCGCAGCTGCCAGCCGTCGGCGTGGATCTCCAGCGCCGCCAGCAGCCAGCTGAGGCCGGCGCTGAGCAGGATCAGCAAGCCGGCGACGAAGACGTAAGGCCCGATGCGGGCGACCAGGTCGCGCCAGCCGGCGGACTGGCCGCAGCCGGTTTTGGCGGACTGGCCTTGCCAGACCGCGGCCAAGGTGGTCAGCAGCCAGGCCGGCAGGGTCAGCGCGCGCAGCCAGTCGGCGGTCACCGCCAGCAGCGGCAGCGACAGCGCCACCACGAGGAACAGCAGCACCAGCGCCAGATCCAACGCCAGCAGCAGGCCGCCCAGGCGCGACCACCATTCGCGCTGCAGATCGGAGAAGCTGCGTTTGACCAGGCCGATGTGCAGCGCGGCGCTGAGGGCGAACACCGGCGGCAGCACGGCGAAGGCGCCGGCCACCACATACCAGGCCTGGGCCAGCGGCGCGCGGATGCCCAGGCCGTAATCCAGCGCCTGCAGCAAGAGCCACAGCTTGCCGCCGCCGGCCAGGCCGGCCAGCAGCGCCCACAGCACGCTGCGCAGATAGCCGTTGCCGCGCAGCTGGCTGAAGCCGCGCGCGAGCAAGGCCCAGTAGCCGGCGTAGGCCAGGCTGGAGACCAGGGCCACTCGCCACAGCGGCAGCTGGTGCCAGAAGTCGGCGCGGTTTTCCAGTTGCTGGAGGGTGAACACCGCCATCGCGTAACAGAAGAGCAGCAATAGCCCTATGCTGCAGGCCGGGGCATTGGGCGAGGCGGCGGTTTTGCCGTCGCGGGTGGTGGCGCGCGCCAGCAGGGCGGACAGCACGGCGGAGGCGGCGGCCACGGCCAGCGCGGCGGTGCCCGCGTAGGGCCAGGCGGCGAGGCTGCGCGCCAGGCCCACCAGGAAATGGGGGCCCAGCAGCAGCGCCAGCAGCAGGCTTTGCAGCACGATCTGGTTGAGGATGAAGTTGCGCCAGTAGGTGATGACGGCGGATAGGGTGTCCAGGCTGAACAGGCCGGTCTTGGGCGTCAGGTAGTTGCTGTAGTCGCGCAGGAACTGGATGGCCGGCTGGCGGCCCTGATGGTCGCGCAGCGTCTGTTCCATGCCGGCGTTGCCGGCGCGGCGCTTGAGCGCGGACAGCCAGCCGCCGAGGTAGCCGCCGCCGGACACGGTGGACAGGTAGTCGAACTCGCGCAGCCAGCGGCTGCTGGCCAGCGCTTGCAGCACGCCCAGGTTGAAGGTGGCGCTGCGGATGCCGCCGCCGGAGAAGGCGAGGCCGGCTTGCGGCGCTTCGCCGCCGCCTGGACGTTCCACGCCTTCTTCCGCCCGCGCGGCGGCGAGGCCGGCGCGTTCGTCGGCGTGGACTTGGGAGAAGGGCTGGGTCGGGGTGCTCATCGGGTCCTTTCCGACGGAATGGGTCGAGGTGGCGGCGCGGGTGGGGCGGGGAGATGATATGGGTTTGCTTCCCTATCCTCTCCACGCCTAAAGGCCACTCGGCAAGGCCGGTTCGCGCCTGGACGCCATCCCGCAGCGCTTATGAGCGCTTGGCGTCTTCCAAAATCGCCTCCGCCGCCTTCTCCGCGATCATGTAGACCGCGGAGACGATGAAGAAGCCGGGAATGCGCGGAAACACCGAGGCGTCCACCACGCGCAGGCCGCTGACGCCGTGGACGCGGAAACGGCTGTCCAGCACGCCGCCGGTTTCGCGCGCGCCGATCGCGCAGCTGCAGGAGGCATGGTGGCCCCAGGCGTTGTCGCGGACGAACTGACGCAGTTCGTCATCGCTTTGCAGCGCCTCGCCGGGCAGTTCCTCCTCCGCGATCAGGTTCTGCTTTTTCAGATCGGCGGTCAGGCTGCGCACGAACTTGATGCCTTCCACCACCGAGTCCAGATCCTGATCGCCGCCGGCGCTGCCTTCCTCGAAGTAGTGGAAGTTGATGTCCGGCGGGTCGCGCGGGTCGGCGGAGCGCAGCTTCACCGTGCCGGCGCGGTTATTGGTGTGCGCCTTGAGAATGGCCCAGGTCAGGTAGTTCAGGTGTTCGGGGAACAGGCGCGAGTAGCCGGGGAAATAGCCTTTGAACAGGCCCAGCAGCGCGAAGCAGAACAGGTCCGGCAGCGGCCGTTCCTGCGCCGAGCGGCGGATCACCGCCAGCACCGCGCCATTGGTGGTGTAAACGCCCTTGCGGCCTTCCGCCCATTGCTTGTATTGCGGGTCGCCGGGCGCGAATTCCGCGTCTTTCAGCACTTCCCAGTGCTTGAAGTTCATCCGGTTGACCACGCCCACTTCGTAGCGGTCCTGCAGGTTCTGGCCGACGCCGGGCAGGTCCACCCGCGGCGCGATGCCGTGCTCTTGCAAATGGGCGGCCGGACCGATGCCGGACAGCATCAGCAGCTGAGGGCTGTTGAAGGCGCCGCCGGCCAGGATGACTTCGCGGCTGCAGCGGACTTCGCGGCGCTCGCCGGCGGCGTCGCTGACCCGGCCGCTGGCGCGGTAAAGGCCGGCGCCCTTCAGGTATTCCACGCCGACCGCGCGCTGCCCTTCGTCGAACAGCACCCGGGTGGCCAGCGCGTCCAGCTCGACGCGCAGCCGGTCCGGGTGGCGGGCCGCCGCGTCCAGCACCCGTTCGCGGCTGCCGTTGCGTTGATGGTTGCGGGTGGCCAGCGGCGGGTAGCAGACGCCGACGGCGTTGTCGTGCACCAGCCGCCAGTCGTTGGGATCGGCCTGGCCTTGCAGCAGCCAGCGCCAGCTGCGGTGCGGCACGTCCACCTCCTGGAAGACCTTGTCCACCGATACCAGCAGGGTGTCCACCAGGCCGGCGTCGCCCAGCGCGGATTCCGGGATCGCCTTCTCGGTTTGCAGCCAGCCGCGCCAGCCGTGGCGGGTGGGGTTGACGCCGAGCAGGCCCAGCCAGCGGTAGAGCGGGCGGTGGTGGCAGTTCTCCAGCCGTTCGAAATAGCCGCGCATGTGGTCCGCGCGCCAGCTGGGGTCGCCGGTGAGCTGGGCGATGCCGTCCCAGTCCGCGTTGTGCGGGTAGACGGTGATCATGGCGTTGTGGGCGGTGCAGCCGCCCAGCGTGCCGGCGCGCGGATAGAGCACGCCGTCCACGTTCTGGCCGTTCCATTGCGCGCGGTATTTGGGGTCGCGCTTTTGCTGGGCGTCGTCGGCGTAGTGGCGGACGAAGTAGTCCAGTTTCATCGCCTCGTTTTCCGAGGCCAGCGCGTGGAACACCGGCACATCGTAATCGTCGGGCAGCCGTTCCGCCTGGGGCTGCCAGGCGTCGCCGCCCTTGAGCGCGCGCGGGTCGCCGCCGGCCTCCAGCAGCATGACCCAGTGCCCGGCCTCGGCCAGCCGCGCCGCCAGCGTGCCGCCGCCGGCGCCGGAACCCACCACGATGTATTCGTATTCGTCCATGGAGCGCCTTTAGAAGGTTTTCAGGAATTCGATCAGCGCGTACTTGTCGCTGTCGCTGAGGCCGGGTTCCTTGCTTTGGTAGCCGGTGCCGAAGTAATGGCCGCGGTTGACCTCGAAGTCCGGGCAGGTGCTCAGCTCAAGCATCGGCTGCGCCAGGTTGGCGAACACCTTGCGCGCCTCTTCGTCGCTGGCGCCCGGCGGCAGCGCCTTGAGGTCGTGCTTGATCTTGAGCAGCAGGTCCAGCAGCTTCTTGTCGTGCTTGAGCCGTTCGCCCAGCGAGGGGTTGTCCAGCGTCACCTGCAGGTTGGAGATCAGATTGACCGGGGTGCCGGCCGGAATCGGGCCCAGTTCCACGCCGTCCTTGCCGAACAGCCAGGGCAGATAGCGTTGCAGCGGGCCTTGCAGTTCTTGCAGCGCGTCCGGCAGGTAGCCGGTGGGCACGCGCAGATAGCTGCGGGCGGTGGTGCGGTCTATCAGGCCGGGGATTTTGGCGCCCAGCATCGTGTCCTTCTCGCGTTTTTCCGGCCACAGCAGTTGCTGGATGGAGTCGTTGAAGGACTCCATGCGCGCGGCCACCGACGGGCTGGGGTTGAATTTGCCCAGGCTGTTGTTGAGCAGGAAGGGCGCGGTGGACCAGACGCTGATCAAGGAGGCGGGACGGGTGTAGCCGCGGCCGCCGGCCGGCATCTTGTATTGCGAGGGCGCGCCGGTGAAGGGGTTGTGCACGGTGATCTCGCCGACCGAGGGCAGGTCTTTATAGGTTTTGGACGAGAAGTTGTCCCAGATATTGCCCTTGAGCGCATTGGTGGCCAGCGGGCTGCAGGCATTGGTCTGCAGCAAGGTCACCGGCACCCGCAGTTCGGTGGACAGGTAGTTGTCCTTCAGGAAGTCGTCGGCCTGGACGATCTGGCGCATTTGCGATTTGAAGTCCTCGGTCTTGGTCCAGTCCCAGTATTTGTTGAAGCAGCCCAGGTAGTCCGGGCCGGCGCAGCCGGCGGTGGGGTCCAGCGGCGGCACTTTGGGCGGCAGCTTGCTGGAGTGGCAGCGCGCGCAGTTTTCCGCGAACACCACCTTGCCGCGGCTGAGTTGGGCGGCGTCGCGGCTCAGGTATTGCTCGCCGCCGGGGGCGTCCTTCAGCTTGTGCGGGTCGGTGCTCTTCAGGAAGAACAGCGCCATGTTCACGGTCTGCTGCTCGGTGGATTGCCAGTACACCGAGTTCTTGCGCGCGTCGGCGATCTGGATCGGGGTGATGGTCTTGCCGCCCACCAGCGGGTTGAAATGCAGCAGCCATTCCTCGCTGAACAGGCCGATGTTCAGATACACGCGGTTCAGCGCGCCTAGCGCGCCCACCGAGTCCGAGCCGTCTTTCAGCACCCGCGGCGTCCATACGGTCTTGGGCGGCTGGAAGAACTGGGTCAGCGGGCCGTCTTTGACGAAGTCGTTGAACTGCTTATTGTTGAGCCCGCCGCCGGCCAGGGTTTCCTTGCCCCAGCGCTTGGCGATGTCCAGCCGCGGCCCCAGGCCGTACACCGCGTTCATGGTGCGCGGGTTGTTGATGGAGTCGGTGGAGATCAGCGAGGTGTCCAGCGCGCCGGGGCGCGAGGTGTGGAACAGCTGGAAGGGGAAGCTGCTGGGGTCCGCCTGCCAGGAGAAGATGCGGTCCACCCAGAAATACTGGGCGCCGACGTTGGAGCTCAGGTTTTCCCACTTCGGATGTTCCGGGTCCGCCGGCGGTTTCACCGGATTGGGGCCGACGTGGCAGAACGCACAGGACATGCCCACGCGGTAGGGGCGGATCAGGTCCTTGTCGTTGTAATACGTCGGGTCTTCGTAATAGCGCTTGGCGTCCCATTTCTTGGCCGCGGCCTCGTCGAAGGCCGGGTTGGGGAACAGGCGCAGGCCCACCACGCCGGTGGCGTAGCCGTAGAAGGAGCCGGCGGGCAGGTTCTTGCCGCGCGCGCCTATGGCCACTCCCGGATATTTCTGCTCGTTCTCGAACGGGTCTTTCGGGCAATCGGCGCGGCGTTGGTCCAGCCACAGGCCGAAGCGCTTGTCGTCCGGGCCGCCCGCCTTGTCGAAACAGGGCTCGTTGACCAGGCCCAGATAGTTCCAGCGGTTGTCGCGGCTGAACTTGAGGCCGGGGTGGGAAGACAGGGTCTTGAGCAGGTCCAGATTGCCCACGCTGACGGTGGCGAGCTTATCCCACAGCCTGTCGTTGCCGCCGGTCCACACCAGCCAGGTGTTGCGGCCTTTGACTTCGGCGGCGTCCAGCGCCACCGCGCTGTCCATGTCCTTGAAGTAGTCCTCGTCGGCGGCGGGGAAGGATTCCACCGTGCGTTGGGCCTGCTTGGCTTCGTCCAGCACGGTGCCGGGCTTGGGCTCGCCGTCCCGGCAGCCGGCCAGGCTCAACAGCAAGAGCAACGCCGCTCCCCGGCGCAGGGTAGGGGTCAACTGGGCCATCGCATTCTCTCCATCGGCAGCACGGCGGTTTTTGATTTTGGTTCGATCATTTATTTGGCATGTCGGGCCTATCTCTGCCTATAGCACGGCGGCGGCGCGGCCGCGCCCGCGTAGTTTTGCTGAGCGTTCTTACGGATGGCGAAAAGCCGGCGCCATGGTCGATAGTTGAAAGTTGCCCGCGGCGGGGAAAGGGATAATCGCGGCGCTGATCCCGGCTCAAGCGGGGCGCGCCTGCGCGCTCGCTGCGGCCTGCACCGCGCGAGGGCCGTCGCGGCGGGCCTGTTCTTTCTATCTGGCGGGCGCTGGAGCGAAAACTCGGGATCCCATCAGATTTGCATCAGGATTCGCCCGCGGCGCTGGGGGACACTTTCCCGGTCCAAGCACGAGCCCCGCAGGGCGTTTGACCGATGACCGATAACGATGTGTTGCTCCCGCTGGAGACTTTGGAGGCCGCCGCCAAGCGCTGCGCGCCGGCCCAGGACGTCTGGCTGCTGCCGCCGCGCCGGGAAGAGGCGCGGCTGGAATTGAGCTGGGAAGAGGGCGCGGAAACGCTGACCCTGGCGGCGGATTGGCAGGGCCTGCTGCTGCTGGACCGCGTGGATGTGAGCGTGGCCGCCGGCGAGCTGGCCTTCCAGCCGGTCCGGCTGGAGCCCTTGAGCAAGCTGCTGGCTTTTGTCGACGAAGCCAAGACCGACGAGGCCCGCGACGCGGACGCGCCGGCAGGCGAGGCGCGTTGCGCGCAATTGCCGCTGGCCGATCTGAGCGCCTGGCAGGACCGCAAGCGCTGCGAATACTGGTTCTTGCTGCAGGTGTTGACGCCGTCGCCGGCCTTCGCCGCGCTGCTGTCGCTATTGCGCCGCAGCGAGAGCTATTGGCTGGTGCGCTTCCTGCTGGCCCAGTCCACCTGCGGCGACAAGCTGCAGGCGCTGGGCGAACGCTACGGCGTGTCCTACTCCCACTTCCGCCGCTTGTGCCGCCACGCCTTGGGCAACGCGGCCAAGACCGAGCTGCGCGACTGGCGCATGGCCCGCTCGCTGCTGGACGTGGCGGAGGGACGGGAAAACCTGACCCAGGTGGCGCTCAAGCACGGCTACGCCTCGTCGTCGCATTTTTCCAACGAAATCAAGGGACTGATCGGCGTGTCGCCGCGCGGTCTGTCCAATATCATTCAACTGGCCACCAAATGAATCGAAGCTTTTTATCCGCCGCGCTGCTGGCCGCGACGCTGCTCGCGGCCCTGCCGGCCGCCGCCGCGCCGGAACCGGCGCGCGCCGCCGACTCCGCCGGCTACGTCGCCAAGAAGGAGGGCCTGCGTTCTTTCTTCGACGCGATTTCCTCGCGGCTGAAAAAGCCGGTGATCGTCAGCAAGCAGGCGGCGCGCAAGCAGATCAGCGGCGATTTCGACCTGGCCAATCCGCAGGCGCTGCTGGACAAGATGACCCAGCAGCTGGGCCTGATCTGGTATCACGACGGCCAGGCCATCTACGTCTACGACGCCAGCGAAACCCGCAACGCGGTGGTGTCGCTGCGCAATGTCTCGCTCTCCGCCTTCAACGACTTCCTGCGCAAGTCCGGCCTCTACGACAAGCGCTATCCGCTGCGCGGAGACAACCGCAGCGGCACTTTCTACGTGTCCGGGCCGCCGGTCTTCGTGGATCTGGTGGTCAACGCCGCCGGCTTCATGGACAAGCAGAGCGACGGCATCGAGCTGGGTCGGCAGAAGATAGGCGTGGTGCGGCTCAACAACACCTTCGTCAGCGACCGCAGCTATGAGTTGCGCGACCAGAAAATCGTCATCCCCGGCATGGCCACGGTGATAGAGAAGCTGTTGCAGGGCGAAGACAAGCCCTTGCAGACCGCCGCCAATCCGGCGCGGCCGCCGGCGCGGGGCAGCGACATTCCGGCGATGCCGGACTTTCCCGCCGGCGGGGAGCTCAAGGCGCCGGCCTACCAGGCCGGCCTCAGCCTGCCCGACGCGCTGAAGCAGGACACGGCGGCCGGCGACATCAAGGTGATCGCCTATCCGGACACCAACAGCCTGCTGATCAAGGGCACCACCGAACAGGTGCGCTTCATCGAAAACCTGGCGCTGGCGCTGGACGTGGCCAAGCGCCATGTGGAGCTGTCGCTGTGGATCATCGATCTGGACAAGGGCGATCTGGATCAGCTGGGAGTCAACTGGAGCGGCAGCGTCACCGTGGGCAATAAGCTGGGCGTGGCGCTGAACCCCAGCAATTCGATCAGCACGCTGGACGGCACCCGCTTCATCGCCTCGGTGATGGCGCTGTCGCAGAAGAACAAGGCCAATGTGGTGTCGCGCCCGGTGGTGCTGACCCAGGAAAACGTGCCGGCCATCTTCGACAATAACCGCACCTTCTACGCCAAGCTGGTGGGCGAGCGCAATGCCAGCCTGCAGCACGTGACCTACGGCACCCTGGTCAGCGTGCTGCCGCGCTTCTCCGCCGACGGCCAGATCGAGATGTCGCTGAATATCGAGGACGGCCGCGAGGCCAAGAGCCCGGATTACGACAAGGACCCGCAGGACGCCTTGCCCGAGGTGGGCCGCACCCGCATCAGCACCGTGGCCCGGGTGCCGCAGGGCAAGAGCCTGTTGATAGGCGGTTACACCCGCGACGCCAATATCGAGCAGAACAACAAGGTGCCGTTCTTGGGCAGCTTGCCGCTGGTGGGCGGCCTGTTCCGCTACCGCAGCCAGAACCAGAGCAATACCGTGCGCGTGTTCCTGATTCAGCCGCGCGAGATCGACGACCCGCTGACGCCGGACGCCAGCGATCTGTCGGCGGCGGTGGCCAAAGAGGGCGGCATCTCCAGCGATCCGCTGCAGCAATGGGTGCGGGATTATCTGGACCGCGAACAGCGCGCCGAGGGCGCGGCCAAGGGCGCGACGCGTGGACATTAGCGGCCGTCCGCCGCCGGTCTTCGGCGTCCGCTCGCCCAAGCACCAGGGCAAGCTGGACGCCCAGCGCGACGCCCAGCGCCAGGGCGAGGCCCGGCAGGCGGACGCGCAGCAGGTGGAGGACGCCAGCCCGGCGGCCGAGGTGCAGCGCTTCGTCCAGTCCACCGATGAAATGTCGGCGGCGCTGACCCAGTTCCGCAACCGCCGCGATTACGACAAGAAGCTGGGCCATCTGGCCGACAGTTTCGAACGGGTGCTGGACGAGGAAGCCCAGCCCAAGGCGCAGCAGATCGTGAACGTGGCCAAGTCCCACGGGATCAGCGCCGAGGACTTGCTGCGCCAGGCGCGTTCCTTGTTCCCGGACGACAGCGATCTGGTGCTGGTGCTGCGCGAACTGCTGCGCCGCCGTCAGCTGGACGAGGTGGTGCGCAAACGCCTGCAGGCCCTGCTCAAGCAGGTGGAGGAGCAAGCCGAGGCCAAGCCTTTGAAGGCCGGCATCAATTGCGCGCTGAAGGCGAGGCTGTTCGGCAAGGCTTTGTCCCTGAGCCCCGGCCTGCTGCGCGCCAGCTACCGCCAGTTTCTGGAGAGCGAGGCGGCGGAAGTGGAGATTTACGCCGACTGGGTGGGCAGCTACGGCTACCAGCGCCGGGCGGTGGTGCTGGATTTCATCGAAGGCGCGCTGCTGGCCGACATCGATTCGCTGGACGCCAGCTGTTCGCGGCTGGAGTTCGGCAACCTGCTGGGCCGGCTGAGCCAGCTCAAGCTGCTGCGTTCGGCCGACGCGCTCTTCGTCGGCCGCATGCTGGCCAACCCGCAGGTATGCGCCTTCAACCCCAGCGAGGCGGACTGGCTGTTGTTCCTGCTGTCGCTGTTGCAACAGCCGCAGCAGCTGGACGGCCTGCTGGCGGAGACGGTGGGCGACACCGCCTTGCTCAGCCGCCACAGCGAGCATTCCACCTTGCTGCAGGCGCTGTACCAGGCCTGCAAGGCGCTGCCGCCGCAGTTGTTCGTCGACGAACGCTGGCTGGACGCCTTGCAGGAGGAATTCCGCCGCCTGGCCGCCATCGCTTATCGCCACGAGCTGGCCGAGCGCCGGCGCGAGGCCGAGGGCGGAGGCGCGGAGTAAACGAGAGCCGCCAGGCAAGGCGGGGGACACGTCCCGTCTTGCCTGGCTGTTTTTCCCGGCGGGCCGCGGCCCGTCGCCAATATCGAATCGCTTTGGATGACTAACGGTGTTTAATTCCCTGCTCAACGGCGCGCGCTCGCGGCCGGAATTGCTGATCCTGCTGTTGATGGTGATGATCATCGCGATGCTGATCATCCCGCTGCCCACCTATCTGGTGGACTTCCTGATCGGCCTCAACATCGTGATCGCCGTGCTGGTGTTCATGGGCTCCTTCTACATCGACCGCATCCTCAGCTTTTCCACCTTTCCCTCGGTGCTGCTGATCACCACCCTGTTCCGGCTGGCGCTGTCCATCAGCACCAGCCGCCTGATCCTTATCGAGGCGGACGCGGGCGAGATCATCAACACCTTCGGCCAGTTCGTGATCGGCGACAGCCTGGCGGTGGGCTTCGTGGTGTTCTCCATCGTCACCGTGGTGCAGTTCATCGTCATCACCAAGGGCTCGGAGCGGGTAGCCGAGGTGGCGGCGCGCTTCTCGCTGGACGGCATGCCCGGCAAGCAGATGAGCATCGACGCCGACCTCAAGGCCGGCATCGTGGACGCCGACGGCGCGCGCGAACGCCGCAGCGTGCTGGAGCGCGAAAGCCAGCTTTACGGCTCCTTCGACGGCGCGATGAAGTTCATCAAGGGCGACGCCATCGCCGGCATCATCATCATCTTCGTCAACTTCATCGGCGGCATCGCCGTGGGCATGACTCAGCACGGCATGGACCTGTCCACCGCGCTGTCCACCTACACCATGCTCACCATCGGCGACGGCCTGGTGGCGCAGATCCCCGCGCTGCTGATCGCCATCAGCGCCGGCTTCATCGTCACCCGCGTCAACGGCGACAGCGACAATATGGGCCGCAACATCATGAGCCAGTTGCTGGGCAACCCGTTCGTGCTGGTGGTGACCGCGGTGCTGGCTTTGGCGGTGGGCATGCTGCCCGGCTTCCCGCTGATCGTGTTCCTGATCCTGGCCGCGGCGTTGGGCGGCCTGTTCTATTACAAGCGCCGCATGGCCGGCAAAGGCGCGCCGGGCGCGGCCCAGTCTCCGGCGGCGGCCGCGGCCGGCGGGGCGCCGGCGAGCGGCAAGGACAGCTCCCTGGGCCTGATCGGCAATCTGGACAAGGTGGCGGCGGAAACCGTGCCGCTGATCCTGCTGGTGCCCAAGGCGCGCCGCGCCGCGCTGGAGCAGGCGCAGCTGGCCGAGCGCCTGCGCAGCCAGTTCTTCATTGATTACGGGGTGAGGCTGCCGGACATGCTGCTGCGCGACGGCGAAGGCCTGCCGGACAACCGGGTGGCGGTGCTGATCAACGAAATCCGCGCCGACGAGTTCGAACTGCATTTCGATCTGCTGCGGGTGATCAATTATTCGGACGAGGCCGCCGCGCTGGTGCAGCCGGTGTTCAGCGCCCAGGGCGCCAGCCAGTGCGCCTGGGTGCGCCCGGCCGACGGCGACAAGCTGGCCAAACTGGGCTACCAGCTGCGCCCGGCGCTGGACGAGCTCTATCACTGCCTGGCCGCGCTGCTGGCGCGCCACGTCAACGAATACTTCGGCGTCCAGGAAACCAAGCACATGCTGGATCAGCTGGAGGCCAAATACCCGGACCTGCTCAAGGAAGTGCTGCGCCACGCCACGGTGCAGCGCATCGCCGAAGTGCTGCAACGGCTGCTGGCCGAGCGCATCTCGGTGCGCAATATGAAGCTGATCATGGAGGCGCTGGCGCTGTGGGCGCCGCGCGAGAAAGACGTGATCAATCTGGTCGAGCATGTGCGCGGCGCGCTGGCGCGCTACATCTGCCACAAGTTCGCCAGCGGCGGCGAACTGCGCGCGGTGATGATGTCCGCCGAGGTGGAGGACATGGTGCGCAAGGGCATACGCCAGACCTCGGCCGGCGCCTTCCTCAACCTGGAGCCGGCGGCTTCGGACGAGCTGATGGACCTGTTCGCGCTCGGTCTGGACGGCATGGGCATCGCGCACAAGGACCTGGTGCTGCTGGCCTCGGTGGACGTGCGGCGCTTCATCAAGAAACTGGTCGAAACCCGCTTCCGCGACCTGGAAGTGGTGTCCTTCGGCGAAATCGCCGACAGCGTGTCGGTGAACGTGATCAAAACCATTTAAAAAAGGATTCCGCCTATGTTCGCCATGGATATCGCCCAACTGGTCCGCTCCGCCTTGGAAGAGAGCGGCTGCGATCCCGCCCTGCTGGGCGAGCTGGACAGCCATTCCACCATCGCGCTGGATCTGCACGATCTGCCCAGCATCCACGTCAGCGCCCAGGACGGCGAGGTGTGGCTGTGGTCGCGGCTGGGCGAGCACAACGAGGCGGTGCTGGCCCAGCGCGCCGGCCAATTGCTGCAGGACCTGATGCAGGGCTGCCACTTCGCCCGCGGCGGCCAGCTGCAACTGGCCGCCAACGACGGCTATCTGGAGCTGAAGGCGATGGCCCACCCGGATTATCTGGCCGACGGCAAGCGCTTCTCCGAGGCGCTGAACGGCTTCTTCGACGCGCTGGAACGCTTCAGCGAGTCGCTGCTGCGATGAAAGCGCCGCGCCTGCTGCGCCGGCTGGCGTATCCGCAACGCCTGTCCGGCCCCATTCTGGAAGCCGCGCTGCCCGAGGTGGCGATAGGCGAGCTGTGCGACATCCGCCGCAGCTGGCAGGACCGCGAGGTGGTGGCCCGCGCCCAGGTGGTGGGCTTTCAAGGCCCGCGCGCCGTGCTCAGCCTGATCGGCAACGCGCGCGGCCTGTCGCGCGAGGCGGTGCTGCAGCCCACCGGCCGAGCCTTGGCGGCCTGGATAGGCGAGTCGGCGCTGGGCGCGGTGCTGGACCCCACCGGCCGCATCGTCGAGCGCTTCGCGCCCGAGGCCGGCGTCGGCGGCGAGGAGCGCGGCATCGACGCCGATCCGCCGCCGTACTCGCGGCGCGTGGGCATACGCGAGCCGCTGGCCACCGGCGTGCGCGCCATCGACGGCCTGCTGACCTGCGGCGTCGGTCAGCGCGTCGGCATCTTCGCCTCCGCCGGCTGCGGCAAGACCGTGCTGATGCACATGCTGATCGAGCAGAGCGACGCCGACGTCTTCGTTATCGGCCTGATCGGCGAGCGCGGCCGCGAAGTGACCGAATTCGCCGAATCGCTGCGCGCCTCGCCCAAGCGCGAGCGCTGCGCGCTGGTGTTCGCCACCTCGGACTTCTCCTCGGTGGACCGCTGCAACGCGGCGCTGCTGGCCACCACGGTGGCCGAGTACTTCCGCGACCAGGGCAAGAAAGTGGTGCTCTTCGTCGACTCCATGACCCGCTACGCCCGCGCGCTGCGCGACGTGGCGCTGGCCGCCGGCGAACCGCCGGCGCGGCGCGGCTACCCGGCCTCGGTGTTCGACAGCCTGCCGCGGCTGCTGGAGCGCCCCGGCGCCACCCGCGGCGGCAGCATTACCGCCTTCTACACCGTGCTGCTGGAGAGCGACGACGAGCCGGACCCGATGGCGGACGAGATCCGCTCCATCCTGGACGGCCACATCTATCTGAGCCGCAAGCTGGCCGGTCAGGGCCATTATCCGGCCATCGACGTGCTCAAGAGCGCCAGCCGCGTGGCGGGGCAGGTCTGCGACGGCGGCCATCTGCAGGCGGCCTCGGCGCTGCGCGCCTTGATGGCGCGGCTGGAAGAGTTGCAAGTCTTCATCGACCTGGGCGAATACCGCCCCGGCGAGAACCCCGACAACGACCGGGCGATGAATGCGCGCGAGGCGCTGCGGCGCTGGCTGCGCCAGCCGGTGGACGAAGGCGCGGGTTTCGCCGACACCCTGCGCAGCCTGCATGAGCTTGTTGCCTAAGCTGGGCGCGCTGCTGCGCCGTTGTCAGGCGGCGCAATCGCGTTGCGAGGCCGAGCTGGCTCAGCTGGCGCGCCAGGATGGCGCGCTGGCGGCGGAGCAAGAAGCGCTGGCCTCGCAGGGCCAGGGCCTGCGCCAATTGCTGCTGGCGCAACGGCCGGCCGGGGCGATGAGCCGCGGCCAGCTGTTCGCCTTGCAGCGCAAGCAGGCGGTGCTGCGACGTCAGTTGCAGAACCTGGACCTGCAAAGCGGACAGCTGGAAGAACAGCGCCAGGGCCTGGCCGGCCGGCGCGAGGAACAACAGGTCTTGCGTCGGCAATGGCTGCGCAAGGAAGACAAGTATCAACGCTGGGCCAAGCTGCAGCGCCGCCAGGAACGCATGCGGCGTTTGCGGCTGGACGAGGCCGAGCAGGAAGAGAGGACGATATGGAAGCGATGACGCCTATTCCCGCGCCGAGCATGGACGCCCGGCCGGCGGCCGAAGCCGACGGCGCCGCTGAAGCCTTTGCCCGCGAAGCCCAAAGGCAGCGGCAAGACGCCGCCGATCCGGAACGCGACGGCGAGGACGAGGCCGGCGAACGCGAGCGGGACCGCTCCCGCCTGCCGGCCGGGGCGCTGTGGCAGCCGCCGCTGCCGCCGCACTGGAACGCGGCGCGGCTGAGCGCCGGCGGCCGCCATGCGGCGGAAGCCGCGCTGTCCGCGCCGGGCAAGCGCGGCCGGACGCCGCTGGGCGAGGGCGAAGGACCGGACGCCGGCGCGCGCGGCAAGACCGCGGCCCGGCCGCAAGGCGCGCAGGCCGCCGCCGCGGCGCTGGCGGCCCAGCATGCGGCCAGCCTGGCGCCGACGGCCGACGCGCCGGTCAAAGTCGTGGCGCAGACGCTGGGGGCGCAGTCCAAGGCTGAGCCGGCGCTGCGCAAAGCCGAGCACGCCTCGGCCAAGGGCGAAGCCTCGCTTCCCGCCGCCGCGCCGCAGACGGCAGCCGCCGCGCCGACGCCGCCCGGACGGACCGTGTCGAAAGCCGAAGCCGCCGCGCCGGTCCCGACGCCGGCCGCCGCGCGCGAAGGCGGAGAGACGCGCAAGACCGAATCCGCTCCGGCGGCCGCGGCGCTGACGCCTCCGCCGGCCCAACCGTCCGCGACGCCGCCGCCGCGCGAAGCCGCTCCGCAGGCGCGGCCGCGGCAGGACCCTGCCTTGAGCCAGACGACGCCGTCCGCGCCCAGCGCGCCGGAGCCGGCCCAGCCGGGCCTGACCTACCGCTTTCAGCGCTGGGGCGGCGAACACGCGGTGAACGTGCAGAGCCAGCCCGGCGGCGTGCTCAGCCTGCAGCCCTCGGACAGCCTGGTGCAACAGCGTTTGGGCGAGCAATGGCAGTCCGGCAACCCGCAGCAATGGCAGATGGCCCGCGACGACGGCCGCGAGCAGGGCCGGCAGCAGCCGCAGCGGGATGAGGAGGAGGACGCCTGATGCTGGCGCTCAGACAAATCGACGCGCGTGAACGCGCCTTGAGCCTTGCCGCCGCCGCCTGGCGGCGCCAGGGCTGGGACGCGACGCTGGAAACGCCGCCGCGCGGCGGCTTGTGGCTGCCTGTGGCCGACGCGGACCAGCGTTGGCAGGGCTGGCTGCAAGCGCGCGCCTGGCTGGAGAACGCCGCGCCGGAACTGGCGCGGTTGGCCTTGTCCGCCGGGGTGGAGGCGCAGGCGGCGCAATGGCTGGCGGCGGCGGAACGGCCGCTGACGCCGCCGATGCCGGAGCTGGCCTACCAGCGCTTGAGCCTGGGCGAGGCGGGGCCGGGCGACGCCTTGCCGCGCCAGCCGCTGCTGCGGGTGATGTGCGCCGAGGGGCCGCTGTGGCTGGAGCGCGCGCCGGCGTTCGAGGCCGGAGACGCGCCGGACCCGGCGCCCTTGTTGAGCTGGCCGCTGCGCTTCGTCATCGGCGACAGCCGCATCAGCCTGGGCTTGCTGCGCGGCGTGACGCGCGGCGACGTGCTGCTGATCCGCGAGCCGGCGGCGGCGGTGCGCTGCCACGACCGCGCGCTGGGCACTTATCAAACGTATGAGGAAGGAATCGTCATGGAATGGGATGAATCGCAACAGGCGGCGGAGCAGGAAGCGTCGGCGCGCGACATGGGACAGCTGCCGGTGGAGCTGGAGTTCGTGCTGCACCGCGGGCGGGTGACGCTGGCGGAGCTGCAGGACTTGTGCCGGGGCCAGTTGTTGAACCTGCCGGCGGACGTGGAGCGGCGGGTGGAAGTGCGCGCCAACGGCGCGCTGCTGGGACGCGGCGAACTGGTGCAGCTGGCCGGCCATCTGGGGGTGGAAGTGACGGAGTGGCTGGGCGGAGCCGCCGATGTCGAATGATATTTCGCTGATCGCGCTGCTGGCCTTCGCCACGCTGCTGCCTTTCCTGATCGCTTCCGGCACTTGCTTCATCAAGTTCTCCATCGTGTTCGTGATGGTGCGCAACGCGCTGGGCCTGCAGCAGGTGCCGTCCAATATGACGCTCAACGGCATCGCGCTGATGCTGTCGATGTTCGTGATGCTGCCGATCGCGCAGCAGGCCTACAGCCACTACCAGGAAGAACAGGTCAGCTTCAACAGCGTGGAATCGGTGAGCAACTTCGTCGAAAACGGCCTGGACGGTTATCGCGGCTATTTGCAGAAGTATTCCGATCCGGAACTGGTGAGTTTCTTTGAAAAAGCCCAGGCGCAGCGCACCGAGCGCGAAACCGGCAACGCGGCCGAGGACGAACAGCCGTCCCTCTTCGCCTTGCTGCCGGCCTATGCGCTCAGCGAGATCAAGAGCGCGTTCAAGATCGGCTTTTATCTCTACCTGCCCTTCGTGGTGGTGGATTTGGTGATCTCCAGCATCTTGCTGGCGCTGGGGATGATGATGATGAGCCCGGTGACGATTTCGGTGCCGATCAAGCTGGTGCTGTTCGTGGCGCTGGACGGCTGGACTTTGTTGTCCAAGGGCTTGGTGTTGCAGTACCTGGATTTGGCGACCTAGCCGGGCGGAGCAAACCGTCCCGCCACGGCATGGCGCTGCGTTTGGTTTTGCTTTCCGCGTCTCGGAGCGAATGGCTTTCATGGAGCGGGCGGAGTACCGCGCTGTCCATGCCGCCCGCCTCAACTTTGGAGTTTTGCTATGAATGATCTGGTGTTCGCCGGCAACAAGGCCTTGTACCTGGTGCTGCTGATGTCGGCCTGGCCCATCATCGTCGCCACCGCCATCGGCCTGCTGGTGGGCCTGTTCCAGACCGTGACCCAGTTGCAGGAACAGACGCTGCCCTTCGGCATCAAGCTGTTCGGCGTCAGCCTGTGCCTGTTCCTGTTGTCCGGCTGGTACGGCGAAACCCTGCTCGGCTTTGGCCGGGAGGTGATGCGCATGGCGCTGGCCCGGGGCTGAGGCGGATGCAGTTCGGCCTGTTCTTCGAAATCCACGGCTGGGTGGCCTCGGCCGCGCTCGGCTTCGCCCGCGTGGCGCCGGTGTTCTTCATCCTGCCCTTCCTGAACAGCAATGTGCTCAGCGGCGTGGTGCGCACCTCGGCCACCATGCTGGTGGCGCTGGGGCTGTGGCCGCATCCGGTGGAGGCGCTGCCGGCCTTTCAGGCGCTGCCCTTTATCGCGCTGATCGCGCGCGAGGCTGCGGTGGGCCTGTTGTTGGGCTGCCTGCTGGCCTGGCCGTTCTGGGTGTTTCACGCGCTGGGCAGCATCATAGACAACCAGCGCGGCGCGACGCTGAGCAGCAGCATAGACCCGGCCAACGGCGTGGACACTTCGGAATTGGCCAATATGTTCAATCTGTTCGCCGCCGCGGTCTATCTGCAAGGTGGCGGCATGAGCCTGATGCTGGACCTGTTCCGTCAGAGCTATCAGCTGTGCGACCCGCTGGGCGTGTGCGCGCCGGCCTTGCAGCCGACGCTGAGCCTGCTCAATCAGGTGATCAGCAAGGCGGTGGTGCTGGCCAGCCCGGTGGTGGCGGCCTTGCTGCTGTCCGAGGTGGTGCTGGGCCTGCTGTCGCGTTTCGCGCCGCAGATGAACGCCTTCGCGGTGTCGCTGACGGTGAAGAGCGCGGCGGCCTTGCTGATCATGTTGATGTATTTCGGCCCGGTGTTGCCCGACACGGTGATGCGGCTGGCCTTCCCGCCGACGGCGCTGCCCGGCTGGCTGAGCGCGCCGGTGCGCTGAGATGTCGAACAAGACCGAACAACCCACGCGCAAGCGCTTGCAGGACGCGGCCAAGAAAGGCCAGTCCTTCAAGAGCCGCGATCTGGTGGTGGCCTGCCTGACCCTGTGCGGCGTCGCCTATCTGGTGTCCTTCGGCTCGCTGGTGGAACTGATGGGCGCTTTCCGCCAGGTGATCGCCGGCGGCTTCCAGCAGGACATGCAGGGCTACGCCCAGGCGGTGGCCTGGCTGGGCATCAAGCTCTTGCTGCCCATCTTTCTGCTGTGCATCGTCGCCTCCGCCTTGCCCTCCCTGCTGCAAAGCGGCTTTGTGCTGGCCAGCGAGGCCTTGAAGCTCAATCTGGAGGCCTTGAACCCGGTCAACGGCTTCAAGAAGCTGTTCAGCCTGCGCACGGTGAAGGAGGCGGTGAAGGCCTTGCTTTACCTGGCCAGTTTCGTGGTGGCGGTGCTGGTGCTGTGGCACAAGCACAAGGCCCTGCTGTTCGCCCAGCTCAACGGCGACCCCATAGGCATGGCGGCGATCTGGCGCGAACTGCTGCTGGCGCTGGTGTTGACCTGCCTGGGCTGCATCGTGGCGGTGCTGGTGCTGGACGCCATCGCCGAGTACTTCCTGTTCATGAAAGATATGAAGATGGACAAGCAGGAGGTCAAACGCGAGATGAAGGAGCAGGAGGGCAATCCGGAGATCAAGTCTCGCCGCCGCGAGGCGCATATGGAAATCCTGTCCGAGCAGGTGAAGTCCGACATCGAAAACTCGCGCCTGATCGTGGCCAACCCCACCCATATCGCCGTCGGCATCTATTTCAAGCCCGAGCTGCTGCCCATCCCCTTCATCTCGGTGATGGAGACTAATCAGCGCGCGCTGGCGGTGCGGGCCTATGCGGAAAAAGTGGGCGTGCCGGTGGTGCGCGACATCCCGCTGGCGCGGCGCATTTTCGCCAGCCACCGCCGTTATTCCCTGGTCAGCCTGGACGAGGTGGAGGAAGTGCTGCGCTTGCTGATGTGGCTGGAGCAGGTGGAAAACGCCGGAGCGCAGGCGTCGGAGCCGGAGCCGGAGCCATCGAGGCTACCGGCGGAGCAACAGGGGAAGGACGCGAACGCCGCCGGGCCGGTTGTGGATAAATCCGCCGCCAAGCCTGCCTCTGTGGATAAACAAAACGACCAGGAAGGCTGAGCGCATAGACGCGGCCCAAGAGCCTTCCCGCCCGCCGGGAAGGTCTGGCAACGCCAATCTTCCCCCGCGCGGCGGGGGCCTCAAAACCCGTAAGGCCATATTGAACACGCCCGGATAGCCGATGCGCCGTCGCCATGAGCGATTCCTGAATGTTTCCCCCCGCCGACCGCTGTTAAATGACAGCGACGACGGTCATTTCACACCCAAGACAACCGTCGTCTCTAGCCAGCTCTGCCGGGTTGGTGACAGCGACTAGGAGAAGTTTGATGAACCCTGAAGACAGTGTCAGCGACGACCGCCTGGCAGAGATGGTCTGGGAAGCGGTAAGCGCGGGCGCCACCCTGAAAGACGTGCACGGCATTCCGCCGGACATGATGGAAGGCCTGTACGCCCACGCTTACGATTTTTACAACAAGGGAAGGCTCGACGAGGCGGAAACCTTCTTCCGCTTTCTGTGCATCTACGACTTCTACAACCCCGACTACATCATGGGGCTTGCTGCCGTGTGCCAGCTCAAGAAACAGTTCCAGAAGGCTGCTGATCTGTACGCGGTGGCCTTCGCCCTGAGCAAGAACGACTACCGGCCGGTGTTCTTCACCGGGCAGTGCCAGCTGTTCATGCGCAAGGCGGCCAAGGCCAGGCAGTGTTTCGAGCTGGTGTGCGAACAAAGCGACGACGAGTCGCTGCGCGCCAAGGCCCAAGTGTATCTGGACAGTTTGCAGGAGACGGAGGCCGAGCAATCCCGTCAGCAGGAAAAGGAGCAAGCATGAGCGGTAACACTATCGGTCAAAGCTTCAATCTTGACAGTGCCAAGCTGGCGAAAGCGCTATCGGGTAACACCCAGGCGAGCGAGAAATTCGTCGACGCCGCGCAGAAGTCGGCGCAAGCGCTGTTCACGATGCGCGTCAGCGACGACGCCGGCGCCGCCAAGCCGCGCAGCGACTTGAACACGCCGCCGCTGACCCAGCCCACGGCCAAGGCCAAGGAAGAGCTGGACGGCGCGGGCAAGCTGACGCTGCTGCTGGGACAGTTGATGTCCTTGCTGGGCAATGTCTCGCTGTCGCAGCTGGAAAGCCGCATCGCCACCTGGCGCGCGATGATGGAAGCGCAGGTGGCGATGGGCGAGAAACTGTCCAAAGAGTTCCAGGACGCGTTCAAGGCGGCGAGCGAAGCCACCGAGGCGTTGAAAGACGCGGTGGGCAATTACGACAGCGCCAAACAGGCCGCGGACGCCGCCCAGAAGAAAGCCGACGCGGCCCTGGCCAAGCTGAACGGCATGTCGCCGGACGATCCGGGCTACGCCGACGCCCAGGCCGCCAGCCAGCAAGCCTCCGGCGAAGCCGCGCAAGCCAAGCAGAAAGCCGACAAGGCGTCCGAGGCGGTGGAAAAGGCCCGCGTGGTGGCGGTGGAAAAGGGCAAGATCGCCGATGATCTGGCCGGCAAGGTGCAAGGCGCCAATGTGGGCGGCGATGTCGCGCGCAAAACCGGCGAGGACAACCTGTCCAATGTGGCCAAGCTGACCATGCTGATGGCGATGTTCGTCGAGATGGTGGGCAAAAACAGCGAAGAAAGCCTGAAAAGCGATCTGGCATTGTTCCAGGCCATGCAGGAAGGCCGCCAGAAGGAAATGGACAAAAAATCCGCCGAGTACCAGGAAGAAGTGCGCAAGGCGGAAGAACTCAATCGCACCATGGGGTGCATTGGCAAGATTCTAGGCGCGGTGCTGACGGTGATCAGCGTCGTGGCCGCAGCATTCACCGGCGGCGCCAGCCTGGCGCTGGCCGCGGTGGGCGTCGCGCTGATGGTGGCGGACGAGGTGGTCAAGGCCACCACCGGGGTGTCTTTCATGGAAGAGGCGTTGAAGCCCTTGATGGACAAGGTGCTCAAACCCTTGATGGACCTGATAGGCAAAGCCATTACCAAGGCGCTGGAAAGCATGGGGGTGGACAAGAAGACCGCCGAGCTGGCCGGCTCCATCATCGGCGCGGTGCTGGCCGCGGTGGCCATGGTCGCGGTGATGGTGGTGGTGGCCGTGGTGGGCAAGGGCGCCGCCAGCAAGCTGGGCGGCGCGCTCAGCAAGCTGATGGGCGACGCCATCAAGAAGATGGTGCCCAATGTGCTGAAGGAACTGGCCAAGAACGGCAGCAAGATGTTGACCCAGGGCTTCCAGCGCCTGGCCAACAGCCTGGGCCTGCGCACCGACGCCGCCTCCAAGCAACTGATGGCCAACACCCTCAACCGCGTGGTGGTGGGCGGGGAAGTGGCGCAAGCCACCTCTCAGGCCGGCGGCAATGTGGCGCAGGGCGTGTTCATGAAGAACGCCAGCGATATGCTGGCCGACTTCACCCTGGCGCGCGCCGCGATGGAGCAGATCGAACAATGGCTGAAGCAGGCGGTGGAAGTCTTCGCCAGCACCCAGAAAGTTACCCAAGACCTGACCACGATGATGTCTTCCGCGTTGCAGCAGAACGCCGAAGCCGGCCGTTTCGTGCTGCGTCAGAGTCACGCTTGAGTTAGGAGAGAATATTATGGCAACTATTATCGGCAGTGTTTCCACCCACAATCCGTTTCCGGCGGCGCTTGAATCCGGCGCGGCTGAAAAATCCCCTGTCGCCAAGTCCTTGGTGGACATCAAGGACATCCTGCCCATCCTGAACAGCGCCGGCCGCGACGGCAAGGCGCTGGCCGAGGCGATGAGCGGGCCGCAACTGCGTCCGCCGTCCGCCGAGGTGAGCAAGCAGGTGACCGACGCGCTGAAGAGCTACCTGAGCGAAAAAGCCCAGGACCCGGCTTTCGTCCAGGATCTGGGCGCGGTGTATCAGAAGGTCGAGTCCGGCGTCAGCAAGCTGGTGGACGACAAGGTCAAGGAGCAGGCCGAGCAAGGCAAGCCCTTCGACATCAGCGGCATGGCGCCCAACGGCGCGGCGCTGATGGTGGCCGCCATTGTCTTGATGTCGGCGCTGCGCACCGCCGACAACACGCTGAGCAGCAAGCTGTCGCTGGTAGGCTTCGACGCCACCAAAGCCACCGCCGCCTCCATGGTGCGCGAGGGCGTGGCCAACCTGTCCAGCAGCATCGCCCAGGGCGTGGGCCAGATGGCCATCACCGGCGTCGGCGCCAAGAAGAACCTGAGCGGCTTGAGCGCCGAGCGCGGCGCGCTGAAGAACAACGCGCCCAAGCTGGCCAAGCTGGGCGATGAGGGCCGCAATATCCAGTCCGCGCTGGGCCGCCAGAACACCGTCAAGCTGGGCACCGACGCCGACAGCCTGAAGCAGGTGGGCCTGAAGCCGCAGCAGCCGGGCGCGGCCAAGCCGGGCGCGGGCGACTTGAACGCGCAGTCCAACGCCGCCGGCAGCGTGGCCGACGGCATGGCCGGCGACAAGATCGACCTGCAGTCCAGCAAGCAGCGTTTGTCCAAGGAGCATGAAACCGCGCTGGGCGGCGCCGGCGAGAACTTGTCGGTGAAGGGACAGGCGGAACAACTGGCCATGGACGACACCAAGCTCAAGGCCGAGGCCAAGAAAACCACCGGCCGGGCCATCATGGACAGCTCGTCCGCGGCCAGCAATATCGCCGGCGGCTCTGGCCGCTACGCGGCCACGCTGGAGCAGTCCGAGCAGCAGATCAGCCAGGCTTCCAGCCGCGTGGCCAATACCGCCTCCGAGGAAACCCGCGAGAGCAGCCGCAAGTCCGACAGCTTCATCCAGGAGCTGCTGCGCACCTTGGACAGCATCAGCCAATCCAAGAACGCGGCCATGGGCGCGGTAGCCGGCAACATTCGCGCCTGATCCGCTAGCCCGGAACCGGGCGGAGCCATCCCAGGCGCCGTCCGCCGGCCCGGCCATCCCGGCCGGGCCGGCCTTCCACACCATTCATCCCGCCAGCGCCTTGGCGCCTGCTTCGGCGCTGGCCATGCAGGGGAATTCCCATGAACGGCATTCAAACCACATCCTCCTTGCCGCTGACGCGGCCGCAAATGACGGAAACCCCGGCCGCCGCGCCGCGCGCCGATGTCGGCGGCGTCGCTGCCGAAATCCGCTCCGCCGCGCCGCAAGGACCGGAGCTGTCCGCGCTCAATACCGCTCAGAACAAGGCTGACGCGCTGCGTCAGGTCAACGAAACCGTCCGTCGCGTCATCGAAGGACAGACCACCTATGAAAACAAGCTGGCGGACCAGCGCTGGCAGGCGGCGATCTCCGGCGGCGAGCAGCCGCCGGCCGAGCGCGTGGCATTCCAGCGCGGCGCGCTGACGCGGGCCTTGGACGAGGCCCGCGACATGCAGACCCTGGCAACCCAACAGTTCGTTGGCGCGCTGAAGAGCGTGGGAGAAAGCGGCTATGTGATGACGCCGCAGCAAAAGCAGCAGCTGCTCGACGGTATCGAGAAGGAAGTCGCCGACATTTCGCCGACGGCGCGGGAGTTTGCCGCGCCGATGCTGAACGCGGCCCGGGACGCCTCCGGCGGTGTGATCTCCGACCGCGAGCTGTGGAAATTGATCAGCGACTCCATCGGCAACATCAAGAACGGCTATCTGGGCGTGTATGAGAACGTGGTGGGCAAATACATCGAGTTCTACCAGGAGTTCAGCGACATCTTGGCCAAGATGGCCGGTTGGATTTCATCCAACGACAAGGGCGACAAAGTCACTTTGAATGTGGGCGATCTGTATGCCGAGCTGAAGACATTGAAGGAGAAATACGAGAACACGGAGTTGTTTGCCAGTACCGCCGATACGCCAGAGAAGGCTAAGGAAGAAGCGGAAAAATGGGCCGCGGAATTGGGCTTGCCCAAGGAATGTGTGAAGGAACAACCCAAGGGTTCAGGCAGGTATGTGGTGGTCATCGACACCGGTCCAGTGGATAAAATGATGAAGGCGCTGGAAGGGCTGGCGGGCAACAAGGTGCCGTCGCAAGGGCAGAAGGTGGAAATGGACAATGCCAAATTCCAGTCCTGGCAGTCCGGCTTCAAGGCGCAGGAGGAAAACCTGAAGAACACCTTGCAGACGCTGACCCAGAAATACAGCAACGCCAACTCGCTGTTCGACAATCTGGTCAAGGTGCTCAGCAGCACCATCAGCAGCTGCACGGAAACCGCCAAGTCCTTCCTGCAAGGCTAAGCGCGGCGGACAAAACTCCCGCGGCGCTGCGCGCCGATTTGCCGTATGACGGCTACCGTCGGCGCGCCTTGCCTCAGCCGTAAAACCGACTTCTATTAGCCGCTCTATAAGGCTAAGGAGAACCACACCATGCCCATTAGCGGAGCATCTCCCCTTCTGACGCGCTCCCTGTCCATGCCGGCGGACGCGTCGCGGCGGCCGGCCACCCCGCTCTCCGAGCGTTTCAGCGGCGGGCGCAGCAGCGCCGCCACGCCGGCGCGCCGCCACTCGCTGATGGATCCGGCCAGCTTCAAGGCCCAGCACACCCGGGACAGCGTGGCGGCCTTGTTCGCCGCCTCGACGGACGCCAAGGCGCTGGACAAGCTCTACCTGGCTTCGCCCAATGTCTACGCCCAATTGGAAATTGCGGAGTTCGCCAAGGTTTACGCGCAGTTGAAGCAGCAGCCGGACCTGAGCCCGCAGGACGCCAAATCTCTGGACGATCTGGCGCAGCACTACACCGCTCGGGTCCTGAAAGACGGCCTGGGCGCCAAATCCGCCTTCGGTCCGTGGACCCAGAGCACCAATAAGCAATACCAGCTGCGCAATCAGCTGGAGCACAAGCTGGCCTTGTTGGCGCACCAGCATTGCGGCGGCGACACCATGAAGCTGGGCAACGACTTCATGCAGCGCGAGGTCAGCACCTTCATCCTGTCCTATGTCGAGACCCAGCTGGGGCGCTCATTGGACACCGCCACCGGCGAGAAGGTGATGGAACTGGTGGACAGCGCGGCGAAGCTGGCCTTCGACGCGCTGCGCCAGAGCCGCGGCGAGATGCTGGGGCTGAGCGGCCCGAGCCTGGGCCGGCAGGCGCGCGACCTCGACACCGTCGCCATCCTGCCGCAATTGCTGCGCAGTGTGCTGGAGGGGCTGGGGCAAGACCCGAAAGGCCCGCAACAACCGGACCCCGCCCGCGATGGTCAGCCCGACCCCGGCCCGGGCCCTCAACCAGGCCCGACCGAGCCGGGGGGCGCGCAGCAGCCGATGGTGGTGAATAACTACTACACCACCAATAACGATAATCGTCAGGACAACCGTCAGGACAACCGGCGTTGGGACAAGCGCGGCGACATGTATCTGGGCGATGTGAACAAGGGCAACCGCCATCATGGCGGAGCGCCCTCGCGCCTGGTGACGTCCTTGCGCATGCCGGCGCCGCAAGTCGCCCGCAGCCAGGACTTGCCCAAGCCGCAGCAGGCTACCTTGTCGGAAACGCGTCATCCCTTGCTGGACGCGGCCAGCCAGGTAACGGGCGCCTTGTCCGAGCTGATGAACACGGCGCTGGGCGAGGAAACGCTGACGGCGCCCACGCCCGGCGCGGCGCAAGCCGGCAAGCTGGAAGCGACCGCGCGTCAGGCGCGGATCAGCCAGCCGGCCGCATCGCAATCCGCAATCCTGGGAGGCGCGCCGTCCGGCGTGGAGCAGGGCACGCAGACCGATGGCGGCCAGACTTTGCATCACGCGGCCAGCCAGGTGATGGAGGCGATGTCCGAGCTGATGGGCACGGCGCTGGGCGAGGAAACGCTGACGGCGCCCACGCCCGGCGCGGCGCAGGCGGGCAAGCTGGAGGCGACGGCGCGTCAGGCGCGGCTCAGCCAGCCGGCCATGCCGCAGTCCGCGACTCTCGGCGGCGTGCCGTCCGGCGTGGAACAGGGCACGCAGACCGATGCCGGCCAAGCTTTGCGCGACGCGGCCAGCCAGGTGTCGACGGCCATGTCCGAGCTGATGAACACGGCGCTGGACGAGGAAACGCTGGCGACCCCCATTCCCGGCGCGGCGCAAGCGGGCAAGTTGGACGCGACGGCGCGTCAGGCGCGGCTCGACGCGGCAGCCCAGCCGCAAACCGCCAGCCTAGGCGGGGAGTTCGCCGGGCTGTCCTTCCGCGGCGGCCCGCTGCGCAATCTGCCCAGCCAGGCCTATCTGCGCAGCCAGATCTTCCATTCGACCTTGGACGGCCATGCCGCCGGCCGGGAGCTGATCAAGGCGCTGCGCGACGCGCTGGAGCCCGACGCGGCGCAGCCCTTCGCGCAACGGCGCGAGTTCGAAGCCTTGCGCAACCGGATGTTGCCCAGCGGCCGCGCGCAGCAGGACGATTTGCTGCGGCAATTCGCCGACGGCGCGCCGGAAGCGCTGGCCGCCGACGCGCGCCGGCTGGGCGGCGTGTTGGCCGAACATCCCGGCCTGGAGCGGCAGCGTCAGGCGCTGGGCGGTTTTGCGCAAACCCTGATCCGGGAAACCAATTTGCTGCCGCCGGGCGGACGCGCCAATCCCTTGTTGGGCGAGTTTCTGAGCGGCTTGGGTCTTCAGGCGCGCAACACGCCGACGGCGGATGCCGGCTCTCGCCTGCATCAGGCCGCGCGCGAGGTAGCCGACGGCTTGTCCCAGGTGCTGGACACCGCGGCCGGCCGGCGCGTGGAAGGCGAGTTGCGGGCCGAACGCGTCGATATCCAGCAAGCGGCCAGCACGCCGCTGGACCAGGCGGTTCGCTTGTCGGCCGGAGACGCGCCGGCCGCCGATGCCGGCTCGAGTCTGCATCAGGCCGCGCGACAGGTGGAGGATGGCTTATCCCAAGTCTTGAACGCCGCCGCCGGCCAGAGCGCGGCCGGCGAACCGGAGGCCAATGGACCGTCTCAGCTTGGCCGCGCGCCGACGGCGGACGCGGCTCAGGCGGCTGAAGGGGCCGGAGGCGGCTTCGGCGGGCTCAAGTTCCGCGACGGCAATCTGTACACGCTGCCGACCCAGGCCTATCTGCGTAGCCGCGCTTTCGCGCTCGACGCCGGCAGCGAGCTGATCCGCGCGGTGCGCGGCGCCTTGGAGCCCGACGCGACGCAGCCCTTCGCGCAACGGCGCGAGTTCGAAGCGCTGCGCAACCGCGTGTTGCCGGGCAACAGCACCCAGCAGAGCGGCGTGCTGAAGGACTTCGCCGACGGCAAGGCGGGCACGCTGGGCGACGATGCCGCGCAGTTGCGGCAAGTGCTGGCCGAGCATCCGGGTTTGGAGCGACAGCGCCAGGCGCTGAGCAGCTTCGCGCGCACCTTGATCCGCGAGGCCAATCTATTGCCGCGCGGCAAGCCGGCCAACCCGCTGGTGACGGCGTTGCTCAGCGGGCTGAGCATAGACGCGGCCGCGGAGGCGCGGCGCGGCGAAGCCTTGAGCTCGTCTTCGGGCGTCACCCTGACCACCGACGGCCTGCATCTCGATCCCAACCGCATCCGGGAGCGCAACCGTGGCAATCAGTCTTGAGCAACAAGTGGTGGCGGTGATGGCTTGCTGTTTATCGGTGGAGGAGTCCAAGCTGCAGCCGCAGGCGCGGCTGGTGGACGAGTTGTACGCGGACTCGATGGAGCTGCTGGACATGGTGCTCTTGCTGAACGATGAGTTCGGCATCGAGATCGGCGTCGACGACATCGTCGACATCAAGACCGTGGCCCATGTCTGCCAGGTGGTGGAGCGGCAGCTGGCGGGTCGCCTCGCTCAGTCGCCGCTCGGCTCCGCTTGCGGCAGCGCCGCCTCCAGCGCCTGAAGCAGGTCTTGCAGCCGGGCGGCGTCCGGCTGCGGCTGGCGCAGCGCGGTCTGCATGTCCGCCGCCAGCGCCGGCAGGCGCGGCAGGCCGGCGCTGAGCGCCACGCCGTGCAGGCGGTGCGCGTAGTGTTCCGCCTGCGGCCAGTCCCGCGCCAGCAAGGCCTGGCGCAAGGCGGCGGCGTCGGCGTCGCAGCTGTGGCTTAGCAACTGCGTCAGCTCGCCGTCGGGCGGGATCGGCGCGGCCGGCGCCGGGCCGGGGCGGTGATCCAGCCACAGCGTCATGATCTGTTCCAGCTGGGCCAGCCGCAAGGGCTTGGTCAGGCAGCTGTCTATGCCGCTGTCCAGGCAACGCTGCTGGTGTTCTATGCCGGTGGTGGCCGAGATGGCGATGATGGGCAGATAGGGCTGCCACTGCAAGGCCGGGTGGCGGCGCAGCCGCAGCGCCAGTTGATAGCCGCTGATGCCGGGCAGATTGCAGTCCAGCAGCGCCATGGCGAAGCGCTGGCCCTGATCCAGCAAGCCCAGCGCGGCGGCGCCGTTGTCCGCCGTCACCGCGCGGTAGCCCAGTTGCAGCAGCTGCTGGGCGATGATGAAGCGATTGGCCGGCTGGTCCTCCACCACCAGGATGGGATCGCAGGCTTCCTTGAGGGCGGCCGGCGGGCTGGCGACGTCCGGCTCGGCGGCCGCTGCCGGCTCGGCCGGCGCATGGCGCACCGGCAGCCACAAGGTCACCGTGGTGCCCTGTTCCGGCTGGCTGTCCAGCGCGATGCGGCCGGACATCAGCTCCACCAGTTGCCGGCAGATCAACAAGCCCAGCCCGGTGCCGCCGTAGCGTTGCTGGGTATGGTCCGCCTGCGCGTATTCGTGAAACAAGCGGGCCTGCTGTTCCGGCGCGATGCCGATGCCGGTGTCGCTGACCTGGATGCAGAGCAGCGCCCGCTCTTCCTCTATTTCCTGTAGTTCCAATCGCAGGCACACCTCGCCCTGGCGGGTGAACTTGACCGCGTTGCTGAGCAGATTGCTCAGGATCTGGCGCAGGCGCACCGGGTCCAGCACCAGCAGGCGGCCGCACAGGCCAAGCAGCTCCAGCCGCAGTTCCAGCCCTTTCTTTTCCGCGCAGGCGCGGTAGATCGCCGCCACGCCGCTGGACAGCGCCGCCGCGTCGGTGGCCAGCGGCTCCAGCCGCAGCCGCCTGGCGTTGAGCTTGGACACGTCCAGCACATTGTCCAGCAGCTCCAGCAAATTCACCGCCGAGGCGTTGGCCAGCGCCGCCAGCTCGCGTTCGCGCGGCGGCAGCTCGGCCTGGCGCAGCAGCTCCACCGAGGCCAGCACCGCGTTCATCGGCGTGCGGATTTCATGGCTCATCACCGCCAGAAAGGTGGATTTCTCCGCCTCGCTGCGCTGGGCGGCGCGGCGCGCGGCGTGGGCGCGCTGGGCGAACAGCAGCAGCAAGAGCAGGACCAGGCCGACGCCGGACAGCTCCAGCGCGTAATAACGGGCGATGGAGCGCCAGGACGGCGCGCCGTAGTCGGTGGTCTGCAACCAGTCTTCCAGCATGTGCTGGGTGTCGTCCGCGGTCAGCCGCGCCAGCGAGCCGTTGATGATGGACAGCAGTTGCGGCTGGTCCTTGTTCACCGCCATCGACACCAGTCTGGGCATTTCGCTGACGCTGCCGGCGATGCGCAGCGAGCCGTAATAACGGCGGCGGATCACGGACTGCATCACCGCGTCCAGCCCCACCGCGGCGTAGGCCTTGCCGTCCGCCACCGCGTCCAGCGCCGCCAGCGGCGTGGGCGTGGCCACGATGTCCACCGCGGGAAAGTTTTCGCGCAGGAAGTATTCGTAAGGGTCGCCGCTTTCCACCGCGATGGTCTTGTTGGCCAGCTTGGAGGTGTTGAACACGATGGGCTTGTCCGGCTGGGTGACCAGCACGGTGCTGCCGGAAAAATAGGGGTCGCTGAAGCGGATGCGCCGGCCCACCTCCGGCGGAATCAGGCCGGAGGACAGCGCGGTGAGCAGATCGATGCGGCCGCTCAGCATCATGTCCACCGCCTGTTGGCGGTTGGCCACCGGCACCAGCTCGAAGCGCAGGCCGCTGATCTCGGAAATGCGGTTCAGATAAGCCTGGGTCAGGCCGCGGTGCTCGCCGTCCTCCATGTATTCGATAGGCCAGCCGTGGGGGTCTATCGCGTAGCGCACCACCGGGTGTTTGGCCAGCCAGGCGCGTTCCGCCGGCTTGAAGCCGGCGTGGCTCAGACCGGACAGGCAGAAGACCGGCAGCAGACAGGAGAGCAGAAAGGAGCGCGCGCGCATGGCTTCAGTGGCTGGCCAGCCGGCTTTGCAGCTGGAACAGCTCGTTGTCGCTGCGCAGGCCCAGCTTTTTCAGCGCGGATTGCTTCTGATTGCTGATGGTCTTGATGCTGCGCGAGAACTTGACGGCGATGTCGCTGACCGTCATGCCGTCCAGGCAGCAGCGCAGCACCTCGCGTTCGCGCGGGGACAGTTCCGGATGGTCCAGCAAGCTGCGCAACATGGCTTTTTGCGGCGCCGGTAGGTTGGCGCAGCTTTCGTTCAGCGCGGCGCTCATGTCCGGGCTCAGATAGCTGTGGCCGTCGGCCAGCAGGCGGATGGCGGCCACCAGTTCGTCCAGGCTCTGCTCCTTGCCGATGAAGCCGTGAGCGCCGCAGCGCAGCGCCAGCGCCACCGTGGCCGGGGTGTAATAGGCCGACATCACCAGGATGCGCACGCGGGCGAAGCGCCGGCGCAGGCCGCGGATCAGGCTGAAACCGTCGATGTCGCCGGGGCTGAGCGCGTAGTCGGTGACCACGACGTCGACGCCGTCGTGCTGCTTCAGATGCTGAATCAGCGGCGCGCTGCTGGTGAACTGTCCGGTTACGTTCAAGTCGGTTTCATCGGCCAGGAGGCCGGCCAGGCTGTTCAGCACCATCAGGTGATCGTCCAGCAAGGTGATCTGTATCGGCTGGCTCCGCAATGATTTGGCATCAGGCATATGAGTATCCCAACAGATGGCGGCGCGGCTGCGCCTTGCGCCATGGTTATGTCTCTGAACCTGTGTATTCTGTTGCGCGGGCGGCGGCTCCGGTTTCGCTTCGGCCTCAGGCTTGGTATAGGCCATTACGCAAAGGTTTGGCGGCAGGGAGCGCTTGCGCCGCCGGTCTGGCCGGCTGAGGGAACGGAGGGTGGAATGGCGGGACGGGCCAGGCGCTGCTGCGCGGCCGGCGTCGCCTGCGGCGGGGCCGGAGGCGAAAGCGTGCGCATTCGTGATCTCGTTCCCCGGATTGTTAAAGACAGCCAGCAGGCCATTATTCCGCGCCGGCTGCGCCTTGTGAAGCGATTTCGGCGACGGACGGCGACGCTTAGCGCGCTGGCATGAGGCCGGCGGCGAGGCGCCGCCGCCGGCGCGATGGCGTGTATCGGTTCTTAGAGGGCGTTTACGCTCTCGCGAGCGAGAGCGAGGCAAGGCGAAAACGAGCGAAAAAGCGGAATGTACTTGTGGTACATGGGCATTTTGAGCTCGTCCTCACCGTGCAACGCTTCACGACGCGCAGCGGATCGCAAACCGGTTCTTAGAAACCCGAGAGCACGATCTTGCCCTTGGCCCGGTTGCTCTCCAGCAAGGCGTGGGCGCGTTTCAGATTGGCGGCGTCGACGCGGCCGAAGCGCTCGGCCACCGTGCTGCGGATCAGGCCGGCGTCCACCAGCTCGGCCAGCCGGTTCAGCAGGCGGTGCTGCTCAATCTGATCATCGGTGCCGAACAGCGAACGGGTGTACATGAACTCCCAGTGCAGCGACACGCTCTTGCGCTTCAGCTCGCGCACGTCCAGGGCCGCCGGATCGTCGATCAGCGCCAGCTTGCCCTGCGGCGCGATGGCGGCGGCGATCTCCTTGAAGTGGGCGTCGGTCTGGTTCAGGCTGGCCACGTAATCGACGCTGGGGTAGCCGATGCGCTTGAGCTCCTCGCTCAGCGGGAGGCGGTGGTCGATCACATGGTGAGCGCCCAGCTCCTTGACCCAGGCCTGGGTTTCCGGCCGCGAGGCGGTGGCGATCACGGTCAGGCCGGTCAGCTGGCGCGCTAGCTGCACCAGGATGGAGCCGACGCCGCCGGCCGCGCCCACCACCAGCAGGCTCCGGCCGCTGGGCGCGCGGTTGTCCAGCACTTGCAGCCGGTCGAACAACAGTTCCCAGGCGGTGATGGCGGTCAGCGGCAGGGCGGCGGCCTGTTCGAAGTCCAGGCTGCGCGGCATGCGGCCGACGATGCGCTCGTCCACCGCGTGCAATTCGCTATTGGCGCCGGGGCGGTGCAGCGCGCCGGCGTACCACACCTTGTCGCCGGGTTGGAACAGGCTGACCTTGTCGCCCACCGCGCGCACCACGCCGGCGGCGTCCCAGCCCAGCACCTTGGGCTGGCCGGCTTCCGGCGCCGCGCCGGCGCGCACCTTGGTGTCCACCGGGTTCACTGAAACGGCTTTGACCTCCACCAACAGGTCGTGCTCGCCGATGGCGGGCTCGGGCAGCTGCACGTCCTGCAGCGATTCCGGGTGCTCGATCGGCAGATTCTGGTAATAGGCGACGGCTTTCATCTTGGTATGCTCCATAGCGTGTGGGCCGATAAGAGTCTGTTCAAAGTCTCGCGAGCAAGAGCGAGACAAGGCGAAAACGAGCGAAAAAGCGGAATGTACACGTGGTACATGAGCATTTTGAGCTTGTTTTCAACGCCGTATCGCCGAAGCGCAGCAGACTTTGAACAGGTTCTAAGGCCCGGTCTTGATGGTGCTTATGCTATTCCTATTCGACCCAACGAAAAGCCGGCTAAAATTCGATTCAGTTTCAAAAAAATTTTGACGATCATGGTCCGTTTCGAAGATTTGCAGGTATTCGTCCGCGCCGCCGACAACGGTAGCCTGTCCGCCGCCGCGCGCCAGCTGGATCTGAGCCCGGCGGTGGCCAGCGCGGCGCTGAAGCGGCTGGAAAAAACCGTGGGCGCGCAATTGCTGGCGCGCTCCACCCGCAGCCTGCGGCTGACCCTGGCCGGAGAGCGCTACCTGGCCCATGCGCGCGCCGCGCTGGAGGCGGTGGAGGCCGGCGGCCAGGCGCTGGCCTTGCAGCGGCAGGCTTTGAGCGGGGAGCTGTCGCTGTCCATGCCGTCGGACCTGGGGCGCAGCCGGCTGCGCGGCTGGCTGGACGCCTTTCTGGAGCGGCACGCCGGCCTGCGCCTGCAATTGCGGATCAGCGACCGGGTGGCGGATCTGTACCGGCAGCCGGTGGACGTGGCTCTGCGCTACGGCGTGCCGGAAGACTCCAGCCTGGTGGCCCTGCCGCTGGCGCCGGACAACCGGCGGGTGCTGTGCGCGTCGCCGGACTATCTGGCGCGCCACGGCCGGCCGCAATCGCCGCAGGAACTGCGCCGCCATCAATGCCTGCGGCTGGTGTTGGGCGCGGCCTTGCACGAGCGTTGGAGTTTCAGCCAGGGTCCGCTGCGGGAGCAGGTGACGGTGGACGGCCGCCGCCAGAGCGACGACGGCGAGGTGGTGCGGCGCTGGGCGCTGGAGGGTTTGGGCATCGCCTATAAGTCGCGTTTGGACGCGCTGGACGATCTGCGCGCCGGCCGTTTGCTGCCGCTGTTGGAAGATTGGCAGACCGAGGCCACGCCGCTGTGTCTGGTGATCCCGCATCGTCTGATGCTGTCGCCGGCGGTGGCGGCGCTGCGCGAGCATTTGCAGGCATGCCTGCAGGATTACCTGGCCGCGCCTTGAGCGTTGGTTTTCGGTGGAGGAGTGTGGTGGGTATCGCCTACGGCTCCACCCACCCTACAAGACCGTCCACCGTAGGGTGGGTGGAGCGTAGCGATACCCACGCGGAAACGCGATGGGATTGATGCTTGGGTCTTGGCGGCGGGCTTTGGTGGGTATCGCCTATCGGCTCCTCCCACCCTACAAATACCCCCGACCAAACCTCCTGCCGTAGGGTGGGTGGAGCGCAGCGATACCCACGCGGAAACGTGATGGGATTGATGCTTGGGTCTTGGCGGCGGGTTTTGGTGGGTATCGCCTTTCGGCTCCACCCACCCTACAAATACCCCCGACCAAACCATCCGCCGTAGGGTGGGTGAAGCGCAGCGATACCCACCGCAAGACGCTTAGCGGTTTCGCAGGCGGATGCGGCGGAAGCGCGCTTCCAGGCTGAAGCGCTGTCCCAGCGCCAGGTAGATCTGGTGTTGGCTATCGACATGGCGGTAAACCCGGACCCGGTCGGCGCCCAGCAGCATCATGATTTCCAGATAGTTGAAGAAACCCATCCACTGGCCGCGTCCGTCGCGGTCGTCAAAATCGATGTCGCGCGCCACGCGGCTGAGCAGGCCTTTGCCGACGTATTCCCGGTTGTCCTTCAGCCATTGCAACAGGTGAGCCGCGCATTCGCGGCCATAGGCGTGGTCGGCGAGGAGATCCTTGCTGGGCGTGGGCATTTGCCAGTAATGCGGGTAGGTGCGGCCGGGGCAGAAGCGGACGAAGGGGAGCCGTGCGCTCTGTTGTTCCAGGGCGTTCAATTTGTAGCGGCGGCGTGGGGGAAAGGTTTGAGCGTGTTGCATGGTGTTTCTCCTGCTGTGACACAAGATAAACCACCTGCCGGGTGAGGCTGAGGTATTGGCAGGCGCGTGAGCGGATTGGCGTACCGGGCTAGCATTAAACCGGCGAGTGCATGGCACTCTCCTCCCACGCACCTGCCGAATGGCTCTGCCATGGCAAAGCAGCCCACGCAGCACGCTGCGTAGGCCTGGGGGTAATGCTAGCGACGGGACGCCAATCCCGTGTGCCGCGTGTGGGCGGCAACGTGGGGATTGTTGCCGAGGGGGCGGGTGGGGTCAAGGTGGGGCGGTTGCTTTGGCTAGGTGGGTGGGTTTTGAATCCGCTGCGCGGATGATGATTTTCATTACCGGGGCTGCCCGGCGGGCAGGAAGGGGAACAACTCGGCCAAATTCCCTATCACTGAGCGAATCAAAGATTCGCACGTAGACACCCCAAAGGCCGCCCTGCAAGCCTGGCCTACGGCTTCCCGCCGGTTCCCGTCAGGCCCGAGGCGCGGCTGAACCCGCGATTTGCTAACGTCAAATCGCTCAAACAGGGCAGCCGCTTAAGACCTCGGGCCTGCCACCCGGCGGCAGGCTTGAAGGGACCAGGGGCGCGTCGGATACATGCTTTCTTTTAGGGAGCTAGGCTTATCCACAGACAAGAGCAATGAGGTCAAGTTATTCACAGAAATGACCCACTTCGCTAAACCACCTCTCTATATTCAAAAAAGACCACCTTGTGTAGCGCCCAAGTGTCCCCTCGGGGCGCGCTCCGGGTTTCGCGTCCTGGGGGACGAGGGGGGCTGGAAGGGGGCGGCGGCCCGCCCCCTCCCCGTCTTATTCCCTCGCGACGCTGCGCTTGCTTCGCTCGGTCAGCGCGGAAAGCGGCACCTAAATCAATATCCGCGTAGCGGATTCAACAGATTAATCATTAAAAAACGCTGCACCTGCCATATTCGGCTCAGCGAAGCGTTCACAGTCCCCCACTCAGCCGCCAGCGGTACGCGCCTGCCAGGCCGGATCGCTGGCGAACCGCTCCACCAGAAAATCCAGCATCGCCCGCAAGGTGGCCGGCATCTGCCGGCGCGAAGCGTAAATACCGTAAATGCCCAACTCCTGCGGCTGGTACTCCGGCAACAAAGCCACCAACTGACCGCTGGCGATCAGCGGCGCGGCGGAATACAAGGGCTGCAAGGCGATGCCCGCGCCGGCCGCGGTGGCGGACAACAAGACCATGGATTCATTGGCGCTCAGATTGCCGCTGACCGGCACCGCCAACTGCTCGCCGTGACGCTGGAAACGCCACAAGCTCTTGCCGAAATAGGAATAGGTCAGACAGTTGTGTAGAGACAAATCCTCCAGCCGCTTGGGCGCGCCGTGGGCGGCCAGATAGGCGGGAGAGGCGCAGATCACCGACGCGCAACTGGCCAGCGGCCGCGCGATCAGACTGGGGTCCAGCGCATTGGTGATGCGGATGGCCAGGTCGATTCTTTCTTCCACCAGATTGACCGCGCGGTTGCTGATCTGCAGATCGATGGCGGTTTGCGGATAGCGGCGCAGAAACTCGGTCACCGCCGCCGCCAGCGCGTCCTGAGCCAGAGACTGCGCGCAGCTGATGCGCAGCAGGCCCTGCGGCTGACCGGGGTCCGCGCTGTTGGCCGCCGGCATCTGCCCGGCGATTTCCAACATCTGCCGGCAACGCGCCAGCGTCTCCTCACCGGCCGGAGTCAGGCTCAGCCGCCGCGTGGTGCGATGCAGGAGCCGGGTGCCGGCCCATTCCTCCATTTCCGCCAGATAGCGGGTGATCATCGCCCGCGACATGTCCAGCGTATCCGCCGCGGCCACCAGGCTGCCGCGTTCGGTAATGGTCACAAACACTTGCGCCGCGGTGATCCTATCCATGATTCGCTCGATTCATGCAACTAACCATTGCTTATTATCCGGTTTTTGATTCGAAAATAGCAATCTATGATTCACATCAGGCTTGCTACCAAGCCGACCGATCTCAAATTCACCAAATGGAAACCATCATGATCCAACACCGCATTTCCGGCAGCTTTGTAGCAGGCGCCCTGTTGATGTCCGCCGCCTTCGCCCAGGCCGACGCTTTGAAAGTCGATGTCTACAATCCCGGCGCCAAGAGCCTGTTCCCGGTGTCCTCGGAATTGGTCACCGGCAAGAGCGAAGCCGTGCTGATCGACGCCCAGTTCCAGCGCAACGACGCCGAGGCCCTGGTGGCCAAGGTCAAGGCCAGCGGCAAGAAGCTGACCACGGTGTTCATCTCCCATCCGGACCCGGACTTCTACTTTGGCCTGGATGTGATCAAGGCCGCTTTCCCGGACGCCAAGGTGCTGGCCACCGCCGCCACCATTGAAGCGATCAAGGCTTCCAAGGACGGCAAGATGGCCTACTGGGGCCCGATCCTGAAGGACAACGCGCCCAAGACCGTGATCGTGCCGGAACCCATCCAGGGCGACACCCTGAAAGTGGACGGCCAGAAACTGCAGGTCATGGGTCTGAAAGGCCCGACTCCGGACCGCACCTATATCTGGGCGCCGTCGATCAAAACCGCGATGGGCGGCGTGCTGACCTACGGCAATATGCATGTCTGGACCGCGGACACCCAAACCCCGAAAGACCGCGCCGACTGGCAGAAGTCGCTGAAAAACCTGCAGGCGCTGAAGCCCAAGGTCGTGGTGCCCGGTCATTTCCTGAACAACGCGCCGCATACCCTGGCTTCGGTGAAGTTCACCAGCGACTACCTGAAAACGCTGGAAGCGGAACTGCCCAAGGCCAAGAACTCGGCCGAGCTGGTGACGGCGATGAAGCAGCGTTATCCGAAGCTGGACGGCGTGGCGGATCTGGAACTGAGCGCCAAGGTGCTCAAGGGCGAGATGAAGTGGCCGCAATAAGGCTCTGAGGGCAGCCAGCGAAAGTCCTGATGCTGCGCGGCGCCGACTTGCCGTACTCCATGTACTGCCGGCGTCGGCGCGCCTTGCCTCAGGATTCGTTTGCCGCCCTTGATGCTTTCTACGTCTGATGATTTGAATGTATGGCCGCCCGCGTCGCGGGCGGCGCAAGAAAGGAAACCGCCATGTCCGGCATTATTTTGCACACTATTTTCGATCCGCTCTGCGGCTGGTGCTACGGCGCCGCGCCCTTGCTGGAAGCCGCGCGCGGCGTGCCGGGCCTGACGGTGGCGCTGCACGGCGGCGGCATGATGGTGGGCGCCAATCGCCGCCGGGTCAGCCCTGAGTGGCGCCAATTCGTGCTGCCGCACGACCGCCGCATCGCGGAAGTCTCCGGCCAGCCTTTCGGCGAAGCGTATTTCGACGGCCTGCTCAAGGACCACGGCGCGGTGATGGATTCCGCGCCGCCCACCACCGCCGTGCTGGCGGCGGAGGAGGCGGCCGGCGGCGGGCTGGAACTGCTGCATCGCATCCAGCGCGCCCACTTCGTGGAAGGCCGCCGTATCGCGGAATTCCCGGTGCTGGCCGAACTGGCCGCCGATATCGGCCTGGACGCGGAGGCTTTCGCCGCGGCTTACCATCGCCTGGAAGGCTCGGCCACCGACGCCCACTTCGAGGAAAGCCGCCGGCTGTTGGCCCAAGTGGGCGGCCAGGGCTTCCCCACGCTGGCGCTGGAGGAAAACGGCCGGCTGACGGTGCTGGACCTGGGCGCTTATCTGGGCCGGCCGGACGCTTGGCGCGCCCGCCTAAGCCAGGCCGCGTCCAGCGCGGCGCGGGCCGCGGCGGAGACGCTGGCTTGCGGGCCGGACAGCTGTGTGTTGCCGCAATGAAGGAAGGGCATGAGCAAACCGATTTTTGGATGGAACACCATGAACGCTAATCAAACCCCGGGCCAGGGCCACCTGAGCAATGTGGACATCGTCCGCGCCACCTATGAAGGCGATTCCGAGGCCAACGGCCGCAATCTCTTGGCCGCGCTGGCACCGGACGCTGAATGGACCGAAGCCGCCGGCTTCCCTTACGCCGGCACCTATGTCGGCGCGGAGTCCATCGTCAAGAACGTGCACGAGCGGCTGGGCCGCGAGTGGGAAGGTTACCGCGCGGCGGTGGACAGCTTCTACGACGCCGGCGAGCATGTGATCGCCCAGGGCTTCTACCACGGCGTTTACCGCGCCACCGGCAAGGGCTTCGTCGCCTCTTTCGCCCACATTTACACGCTGCGGGACGGCAAGATCGTCAAGTTCGTGCAGATTGTGGACAGCGCCAAGGTGCTGGAAGCGATGTCGGTCTGAGAACCGGTTCACGATCTGCTGCGCGTCGTGAGGCGTCACACGGTGAGTACCGGCTTCGAAATGCTCATGTACCGTGTGTACACTCCGCTTTCTCAGCCGTTTTCGCCTTGTCTCGCCTTAGCTCGCGAGATCATGAACCGGTTCTGAGAACCAGGTCCGCCAATGAAAAAACCGCCAGCCGGCAACGGTTGGCGGTTTTGTTTTGCGTACAGCAGGCGCTCAGGGGCTGATGGCGAAGAACACGAAGGACGCGAAGATCACCAGGTGGACGATGCCCTGCAAAATGGTGGTGCGGCCCACCGCCAGCGACATCGAGCTGACCAGCAGGGTCAGCACCAGGAAGATGGTTTCCTTGTTTTCCAGGCCCAGGATCAGCGGCTCGCCCATCGCCACGAAGATCATCGCTACGGTGGGAATGGTCAGGCCGATGGAGGCCAGCGCCGAGCCCAGCGCCAGGTTGAGGCTGGTCTGCACCCGGTCCGCGCGCGCGGCGTTGGCGGCGGCCAGGCCTTCCGGCAGCAGCACCAGGGCGGCGATGATGATGCCCACCACGGCGGCCGGCGCGCCGGCGGCGGCCACGAAGCCTTCGATCGACGGCGACAGCAGCTTGGCCAGGCTGACTACGCCCACCAGGCAGACCAGCAGCAGCGCCAGGCTGGTCAGCGTGACTTTGACGGACGGCGGCGGCGCGTGCTCGTCCTCGCTGCGGCTGCCTTCCAGCAGGAAGTAGTCGCGGTGGCGTATGGTCTGCACAAAGACGAAGGCGCCGTACAGCACCAGCGACACCACGCCGGTGAAGGCCAGTTGCGAGGAGGACAGCAGCGGGCCGGGCTCGCTGGTGCCGTAATTGGGCAAGACCAGCGCCAGCACGGAGATGGCGGCCAGCACGGTCAGCGCCACCTTGGCGCCGCTGAGCTGGAAGTTCTGTTCGCGATGGCGCAGGCCGCCCAGCAGCAGGCAGATGCCGACGATGCCGTTGCAGGTGATCATGATGGCGGAAAAAATGGTGTCGCGCGCCAGCGCCAGCTTGCTTTCGCCGCCGGCCAGCATGAAGGAGACGATCAGCGCCACTTCGATCACCGTCACCGCCAGCGCCAGGATCAGCGTGCCGAACGGTTCGCCCACCTTGTGTGCCACCACTTCTGCGTGATGGACGGCGGCGAAGACGGTGCCGGCCAGCAAGACGGCCAGCAAGGCGGTGAACAGCGCGGAGGCGGCAAAGGTGGGCGCTGCCACGATTGCGGCCCAGGCGACAAGCGGGGCGGCGACGGTCCAGCGGGGAATGGTGGTCAGAGACATTGTTTTCCTTGTTATTGACGGGTTGGAGTCAAGCCGCGGCGCGGGCGCCGACAGACGGGTGCTATCACTATACGAATCGGCCCGGGATCCCGCGACCCCTAAGAACCTGTTTACGCTCTGCTGAGCGTCGTGAGACGTCACACGGCGAGTGCGCCTTCGAAATGCTCGTGTATCCCCTGTACATTCCGCTTTCTCAGCCGCAAGGTCTGGTCTCGCCTTAGCTCGCGAGATCGTAAACACGCCTTAAGAAGCTGTTCAACGCCTTGTCTGAGACGTGGAGCAGGCTTTAAGCGCGGCGGGGCGCGGCCGGGGGCCGAAGCGGGGGGCAAGAGCAAGGAGGCGCGACGTGCGCGCGAAGGATATAGACAATGGCAATTGGAACCGGTTCGCCAATGTCAAAAAAAAATGGCCGGAAATCCGGCCATTGGTTGAGAACGGAAGCGATCAGGCTGCGGTCGCCGGCTTCTCTTCGCGTTTCAGCCGGCGCAAGGCGCTCCACAAGGCCAGCGCGGCGGCCGTGCCCAGCAGCAGATTGACCAGCGGCATCGCCAGCCAGACGCCGTCCAGTGCCAGCCACAGCGGCAACAGCCACAAGGCCGGCAGCAGCAACAGGGTCTTGCCTATGGTCAGCAGCAGCGCCGCCCGCGTCATCGCCATCGCCTGCAGCGCGAGAATGCCGATGATCACCAGGCCGTCGAAGGGCATGGCCAGCAAGTGCAGGCGCAGCGCGTGGCTGCCGGCGGCGATCAGCGCCAGGTCTTCGCTGTTGTACATGCGCACGATCAGGGTGGGGAAGAGCTGCACCGCCGCCAGCGCGGTGAACCCCAGCAGCAGGGTGACGCGCAGGCCGTAGCGCAGCGCTTCGCGGGTGCGTTCCGGCCGGCCGGCGCCGGTGGAGTGGCTGAGCAGCGGCTGCAGGCCCACCGCCAGCCCGTGCACCACCAGGGTGAACAAGGCCTCGCTGTAGCCGGCGGTGGCGTAGGCGGCCACGCTCAGGTCCGTGCCCCAGCGCAGCAGCTGGAAGTTGTGGGCGAACATCAGCAAGGCCAGATTGAACTCCATCAGCAGGCTGGACAGGCCCAGCGCCAGGACGGGGCCGCAGCAGCGCCAGTCCAGCCGCAGGTGCGTCAAGCGCAGGCGCAGCCGCGCGTGGCGGGTGAAGAAATAGCCGAGGCCGCCCAGCATCACCACCGATTCGGACAGCAAGGTGGCCTGGGCCGAGCCGGCCAGACCCAGCTTGAACACGCCGACGAACAGGTAATTGAACACCACGTTCAACAGCGAGCCTATCACCATCAGCAGCGTGGCCAGCCGCGGGCGGCCGTCGTTGCGCAGCAGATAAGTGGCCACCATCTGGCCCATGGTGAACAGCGCGCCGCCCAGCATCCATTGCAGGTAGTTGCGCGCTTCCGCCATCACGATAGGCTGCTTGTCGGCTTGCAGCCATTGCAGCAGGGTGTCCAGATAAGTGAGGCCCAGCAGCGGGATGGCCAGGCTGATCAGGGCCAGCAGCGCCAGTGCCGCCAGCAGGGTGGAGCGCGCGCGATCATAGTCGCCGCCGCCTTGCAAAATGGCGATGCGGGTGGCCGCGCCCATGCTCAGCATGGCGCCCAGGCCCACTTGCATCATCACCAGCGGGTAGGCCAGCGAGATGGCCGCCAGGCCGTGGCTGCCGACGAAGTGGCCGACGAAGATGCCGTCTATGACCACGTAAAGGCCGGTGGCCAGCATGCCGGCGAGGGAGGGAATGGTGTATTGCCAGAACAGTTTGGACACCGGCAACGTGTCCAGATCGCGGTGGTTTGTCGTTGTGTGTGACATGGGTAGTGCCTAAGAAGAGTTTCAAAAGATCGAGGGACGCCAGGCCGGCGCGCCTTGCCTTGAGCGCGTCGAGTGTCGTCCGTTTAATTAATCAATCACGCTTGATTAATTAATCCTTTGAGGTAGCATTCGGGGAAAAGTTCAGAGGCGGATATGGCCAGGAAAACCAAGGAAGAATCGCAAAAAACCCGGGACGCAATCCTGGACGGCGCGGAGCGGGTGTTTCTGCGGCAGGGCGTGGCCAACGCCACCATGGCGCAAATCGCCGACGAGGCGGGGGTGTCGCGCGGCGCGGTCTACGGGCATTACGACAACAAGATGGAAGTGTGCCGGGCCATGGTGGACCGCGTGTTCGAACTGGACGCGCTGCGTTTCCCGGCGGAGCGGGCGTCGGCGGGCGAGACTTTGGTGGCGGTGGGCATGTATTACCTGCGCCAGTTCCACGAACCGGGGCCGGCGCAGCGGGTGACGGAGTTTCTGTACCACAAGTGCGAGCGCAACCGGGAGAACCGCGGCATCCTGCGCCGCCGCGAACTGATGGACCGCGCCACCATGCACTATGTGCGCCGCCAGCTGCGGCGCGCCATCGCCCAGGGCGAGCTGCCGCGGGATATCGAGGTGGGCATCGCCGCGGAGTTCCTGGTGCGCTTGTTCGAGGGCATGTATGGGATGCTGGACGGCGGCAAGGCGCCGTTTGCGGCCTGCGAGCGCATTCTGCGCGCGGCCTGGCAGAGCGTGGCGACGGTGGCGGCCTGGCGGGGCGGGGCCTGAGAAGCCGTTCGATGTCTGCTGCGCGTCGGCGGAATGGATAGATAAAGGGCGTTGGAACCGGCTACGAAACACTTACGCGCCGTATGCGCACTTCGCTCCTTCAGCGGTTTTCGCCTTGTCCCGCCTTAGCTCGCGTGAACACGTTCCGGGAACCCGTGCGAAGTCCGTCGCGCGACGGCCTGGTCAGGGGCTGGCGGCCCAGGCGGCCGCGCCCATGGTCGCCGCGGCGGGCGGCGTCCGCAGCCGCAATTGGCGCGGACTGAGGCCGAACATTTGCCGGCACAGCCGGGTCAGCGCGCTTTGATCGGAAAAGCCGCAGCTGGCGGCGATGTCGGCCAGCGGCCGGCCGCTGTGCTGGATGGCGTGGCAGGCGGCTTCCATCCGGGTGCGGCGGATGAATTCGCCGACGCTGGCCTGGAACACCCGCTTCATGCGGCGGTCCATCTGGCCGACGCTGAGGCCGGACAGATCGCACAGCTCCTCCAGGTGCAAGGGGCGGTCGAAATGGGTCTGGATGTGATCGACGCAGGCGGCGAAGCGCTCGTCCAGCAGTTTTTCGCGGGTCAGTTCGGTCAGGTCTTTGGAGATGCAGACGAGTCCGAGCAGGCGGCCGTCCGGGTCGTGCAGCGATTGCTTGTTGGTCAGGCACCAGCCGGGCGCGCGGTCGTGGTAGACGGTGAGGTCCAGCCGGTTGCGCACCGGCCGCCGTTCAGAGAACACCTGCAAATCCTGGCTGCGGTAACGGTTGGCCATGGCGCTGGGAAACAGTTCGTGCGCGGTCTTGCCTTCCGCCTGCCATTTGTTGCGCAGCGCGCAACGGCCGACGCAACCCTCGCTCAAGGCCAGGTAGCGGCTGTCCAGGTCCTTGACCGCGAACACCACGTCGGGCAACTGATCGAACAAGGCCGCCATCGCCTGCATGGCGTTCAGATCGCTGACGATGTAGGGGCGTTGCGGCGGCATGGACATGGCGGGCGGCCTTTTAAGCGGTTTACGGTGTGTTGCGCTCCAAGGAAACAGCCGGCCGCCTGAGGCGGACCGGGCTATCCAATCTTGATGTCATTCATTAAGCATTGTTTGAAAACAAAATGCATTAATTCAACCCATTTTGCAAGTCCGCCGCGGACGGGCCGCGGCGGCTTGGTTTGGCGAGGCGGGCGCCGGGCTTTGAACCGGCCTGGGAGCCTGCTCACGGTCTCGCGAGCGAGGGCGGGGCAAGGCGAGAACCGCCGAGAAAGCGGGATGTGCAAACGGCACATGAGCGTTTCAAAGCCGTACTCGCCGCGTAAGGCCCCGCGCCGCAGATCGTAAACGGACTCTTAGTCGTAGCTGGCGCTGACCGTGACGTTGGCGAAGGGCTGACGCGCCTGCAGCGTCAGGTAGTACCAGCGGCCGGTTTGCGGCGCGGCGATGGCCACGCTTTCCTCGTTGCCGGCGACGGCGGACGCGTAGTCGTAATTGCCGGGCGTCGGGTAGCGGTCCAGCGCCACGTAGAGATCGACGTCGCCGCTGCCGCCGCTGGTCCACAGCTTGAGGTTGCGCGCGCCGGCCGGCAGCAGGATGGTGGCGTAAGCCGCGCCGGACGCGGAGGCGGAAAGGCCGCCGATGGAGCAGTTCTTGCCCAGATAGCTGGGCGAAGCCTCCTTGCACGGCGGCAGGCCGGGGTCGGACGGCAAGGGCGGCTGGCCGGCGGTGGTGGCGCTTTGCGCCCAGCTGGCGAACTCGGCGTCGTAGCGGCTGCCTATCAGCTGGATCTGGCTGCGGTAGCCGTTGTAATCGCCGCTGCGGAAGCGGGCGAGGAAGCCGTCCACGTCGCCGCGGTGGCGCTCCATCATGAAGCGGGTGGCCATATAACCCCAGCGATAGGCGCGGGTCACGTAGTCCGCCATGTCGTAGGTGTTGCCGAAGATCTGGCTCAAGGTGTAGTTGCCGCTGCGGGCGGCGTCGATGGCCGGCTGGTTGCCGTTGCCCAGCGACAGGTATTCGGCCAGCCCTTCAATCCACCAGACCGTGGGCAGACGGGTGCTGGCGCCGAAGTCGCCGTACATGTCGAAGCGGCCGTCCAGGTAGTGGATGTATTCGTGTTCCAGGTTCCAGACTTTGAAGGCCGGGCGCAGCCAGGAGGCTTCGTGGGCGATGAAGCGCGCCTGGTTGCCGGCCGCGGCCGGGTCGCCTTCCAGATACATGCCGCCGTTGTCGGTGCTGATGCCGTAGATGATGGAGGCGTATTTGGCGTAGTTGTTGTAGTCGTCGAACACCACCACTTCCAGCGAGCTGTTGTTGTCGTTGGCCACCGGCTGCTTGCGGGTCTGCAGCATCTGATGGAAATAGGACTCTTCTTTTTGCAGCAGCGCGCAGGAGGACTGCAGTTGCTCGGCGCTCATTTCCTGGGCGCGGATGCGGATGCTGGCGCTGCAGGTGTAGCGGTTGACCAGGATGGCGTCGGCGAGCCGGGTTTCGAAATTGCAGGTGCCGTAGTCGGCGCAGTTGGCGGCGTCGTAATACTTGACCGCTTCGGCGGCGGCCAGCCACAGCTCATTGTCGTTGCCGCTCATGCTGCTGCCGGACAGTATGGCCTGGGCTTGCGGCTTGATCGCCGGCTTCAGCGCCGGGTATTGCATGAAGCGGAGCCCTTCGCGGGTGGCGTCGCCCAGCTGGAAGGCGCTTTCGGTGCCGAGCAGGCTGCTCTTGTTGGCCAGGGCGAAGCGGGTCAGCGCCGCCGAATAGCTGCCGTCGTTCTGCAGCAGCGGCGCGGCGTTGGCGCGGCCGTGGGCGTAGAAGAACACGGTCAGCGCGCCGGTGAAGCCCTGGTTGGCGGTGGTTTCTCGCAGGGACTGGGCGGCGTTGGGCTGGCTGGCGCTATTGGTGTAGCGCTGCACGATGGCGCGCATGCTGGGCAGGTAATAGGCCTCGTCCGCCATATTGGTGATCAGCTTCATCACCTCGCCGGCGGTGGTGGAGGCCTGGGCGTTGGCGGAGAACAGCGCGTTGCCGTCGGCCAGTTGCTTGATGCCGGGACGCAGCACGGCGAGCAGGTTGGGGTCCAGCGCCGGCAAGGCGCCGCCGCTGGCCAGGTAGTAGCCGGCGCGCAGATAGAGGGTGAGGTTGACCAGGGCCATGGAGCCGGCGTTGTAGGCGGCGGCCTCCTGAGCGAAGCGGCCGGCGACGGCGTTGAGATTGGCCGCGCTGTAAAGCGTGGCGGCCAGCTTGCTGTCCAGCGAGAACAGGCCGTAGGTGCAGGTGTAGTCGGGCAGGCCGGCCAGGTAGTTGGCCAAGGCCGCGCCGCTGTAGCCGGCCATGGCGCCGACATCCGGGCATTGCGCGACGGTGGCGCGTCGGATCAGCTTGCTTTTGGGCTTGCCGATCACCGTGCGGTCGTCCGGCAACTGGTAGCGGGATTGCGCGTCGCTTGGCGGACGCTGTTGCCATTGCCGCGGCGGCGGCGCTTGTTTCGGCCGGGCTTGCGCCTGGTGCGGTGCTTTTTGCAGCTTGGGCGCGGCCAGCGCCGGCTGCGCCAGCAAGGCGGCGGCCAGGCTCAGGCACAGGGCGGCGAGAGAAAGGGTCTGCATGGCTTGTCTCCGTATGTCGGGGCGTGTCCCCGATGGCGAGATCATGCCAATGGCACGGCGCGCTTTCTTGGCGCGCTTGAGCGTCCGCGCGCACAGATTTGCCAAATCCGTGGCTGGAGACGGCGCGTCGGCGGAGGGGATTGCGCGCAGGTGATTGACGCCGTCGCCGCGGAGCTATATTATCCGCCTCTCTCTGGAGGGGTTCCCGAGCGGTCAAAGGGATCAGACTGTAAATCTGACGGCTCTGCCTTCGAAGGTTCGAATCCTTCTCCCTCCACCAGATTCAACAAAAAAGCCAGGCTCTGCCTGGCTTTTTTGCGTTCCGCCGTATCACAAGCCGAGGTGGCGCGCGTGGAAGCGCAACTGCTCCTCGATCAGGCTGGCGACGAAGTAATAGCTGTGGTCGTACTCGGCGTGGCGGTGAAGTTCCAGCGGGTAGCCGCAGTCCCGCGCCGCCTTCTCCAGCGCCTCAGGTTGCAATTGCACGTCCAGAAAGCTGTCGGCCAGACCAATGTCCACGCGCAGGGGCAGTTGCCGCGGCGCGTGCTTGAGCAGCAGGCTGGCGTCCCAGGCTTCCCAGGCGGCGCGGTCTTCGCCCAGATAGGCGGCGAAAGCCTTCTGCCCCCAGGGCGCGTTGACCGGGTGGCAGATGGGGCTGAACGCCGATGCCGAGACATAGTCCTGCGGCCGCTTCAGCGCGCAGATCAGCGCGCCGTGGCCGCCCATGGAGTGGCCGGCCACCGCGCGCAGCCCGGTGACGGGGAAATTGGCCTCGATCAGCGCCGGCAGTTCCCGGCTGACGTAGTCGTACATCCGGTAGTGACGGTCCCACGGCGCCTGGGTGGCGTTCAGGTAGAAGCCGGCGCCCTGGCCCAGATCGAAAGCTTCGTCGTCCGCCGCCTCCGCGCCGCGCGGGCTGGTGTCCGGCGCGACGATGGCCATTCCCAGTTCCGCGGCCACGCGCTGCGCGCCGGCCTTTTGCATGAAGTTCTCGTCGGTGCAGGTCAGGCCGGACAGCCAGTACAGCACCGGCACGCGCCGGTTGGCGCCGGCCTGCGGCGGCAAGTAGACGGCGAAGCGCATCCGGCAGCCCAGCGTCGTCGAATCATGCAGATACTGCCGATGCCAGCCGCCAAACGATTTGTTGGCGCTGATGTTTTCCAGGTTCACGCGGCTCTCCGGCTCAGTAATGGATCACGGAACGGATGCTCTTGCCCTCGTGCATCAGATCGAAGGCTTCGTTGACGCGCTCCAGCGGCATGGTGTGGGTGATGAAGTCGTCCAGGCGGAATTCGCCCTTCAGATAACGCTCCACGTAGTCCGGCAGCTCGCTGCGGCCGCGCACGCCGCCAAAGGCGGAGCCGCGCCATACCCGGCCGGTGACCAGCTGGAACGGGCGGGTGGAGATTTCCTGCCCGGCGCCGGCCACGCCTATGATCACCGATTCGCCCCAGCCCTTGTGGCAGCACTCCAGCGCCGCGCGCATCACCTTGACGTTGCCTATGCATTCGAAGGAGAAGTCGACGCCGCCGTCGGTCATGTCCACGATCACGTCCTGGATGGGCTTGTCGAAATCGTTGGGGTTGACGCAATCGCTGGCGCCCAGCTTTCTGGCCAGTTCGAACTTGCTCTCGTTGATGTCGATGCCGATGATGCGGCCGGCGCCGGCCATGCGCGCGCCGATGATGGCGGACAGGCCGATGCCGCCCAGGCCGAAGATGGCCACGCTGTCGCCGGCCTTGACCTTGGCGGTGTTGATCACCGCGCCCATGCCGGTGGTGACGCCGCAGCCCAGCAGGCAGACCTCTTCCAGCGGCGCGGCCGGATTAACCTTGGCCAGCGAGATTTCCGGTAGTACCGTGTATTCGGCGAAGGTGGAGGTGCCCATATAGTGGTAGATGGGCTTGCCGTCCTTGGAGAAGCGGGTGCTGCCGTCCGGCATCAGGCCCTTGCCCTGGGTGGCGCGGATCTTCTGGCACAGATTGGTCTTGCCGGACAGACAGAATTTACACTCGCGGCATTCCGGGGTGTACAGCGGGATCACGTGATCGCCCACCGCCACGCTGCTGACGCCGGGGCCGACGGATTCGACGATGCCGCCGCCTTCATGGCCCAGGATGCAGGGGAACACGCCTTCCGGGTCTTCGCCGGACAGGGTGAAGGCGTCGGTGTGGCAGACGCCGGTGGCCACCATTTTCACCCGCACCTCGCCGGCGCGCGGCGGCTGCACTTCCACTTCTTCTATGCTCAGCGGCTGGCCGGCGGCCCAGGCCACGGCGGCCTTGCACTTGATGATGTCCTGGCTCATGAGCCCTCCTTGGTGTTGGATAGCCGCCGCGGGCCATAGGCCGGGCGACGGCAAAACTTTGATTGTATTTCTCGTGTTTGAATAGATAATCGTGGCAATTGGTAAATGATTTTTTCCAAGGTGGAATAATGCTGGGTTGGGAAGGCATCTGCGAATTCGTCAGCGTGGCGGAACAGGGCAGTTTCACCAAGGCGGCCCTGGCGCTGGGCATTTCCGTCGCCCAGGTCAGCCGCCAGGTCACGCAGTTGGAGCAGCGCTTGGGCGCCAAATTGCTGTACCGGACCACCCGCCATCAGGCGCTGACCGAGATCGGCGCGTTGTATCTGCGCCACTGCCGGCAGCTGCTGGATTCGCTGGAGGAGGCGGAACAGGCGATCTCGCGCCATCAGGCGCAGCCGCAGGGCAAGCTCAAGCTGACCGCGCCGCTGGCTTACGGCCAAAGCCATATCGCGCCGCTGTTGACCCGTTTCCTGCAACGCCATCCGCAGCTGGAGGCGAGCTTGAACCTGTCCAACGAGGTGCTGGACCTGGTGCAGGACGGTTACGATCTGGCGATCCGCATCGGCCATCTGAGCGACTCCACGCTGATGGCGCGGCGGCTGGCCTCGCGCCGGCACCATGTCTGCGCCGCGCCGGCCTATCTGGAGCGCTGCGGCGCGCCCTTGGAACCGGCGGACCTGGAGCGCCACAACTGCCTGTCTTTGAGCGGCGAGCACTGGCATCTGCTGGACGGCGGCCGCAGGCGGCAGGTGCGGATCAAGGGCAGCTTGCGCTGCAACAGCGGCCACGCGCTGGCGCACGCGGCGCGGCTGGGCCTGGGGCTGGCGCAATTGCCGGATTACTACGTCGCCGCCTATTTGAGCAGCGGCGAGCTGATCGAGGTGCTGGCCGATTACCGCGAGCCGGAAGAGGGCATCTGGGCTTTGACGCCGCATAACCGCCAGCTGTCGCCCAAGGTTCGGCTGCTGATGGACTTTCTGGCGGACTCCCTGACCGACGATCCGCTGGCCTTGCCGGAATAGCCGGCCGCTTTCGCGGTTGCCAAGCCCGGGCGCAGTAGCAATAATCGCGCATTCGATTTTTAGGCGGGAGCGCGGAAATGTTGGCGATTGGCGAATGCAGGGTGGAGCGGCTGGTGGTGCACCGGGTGGGCAATGCCGCGCGCGGCGAGGGCGCGCGCCTGTCCGAGCGGGCCAGCTCCGTGGACGAGGAAGTGTCCTCGCTGTTGCTGGGTGGTTATCTGAAGAACATTGTGTCGGACAAGCGCCAGCATCAGTTTTTCCATGAGTCCGACCTGAATCTGAACGAAATCTACCACTACACCCGGCAGTTCTTCCGCGGCGAGCTGGATTTCCTGGCGGTGTCCCAGCGCATAGCCAAGCATTTGTACGCGCGTTCGCAGCATCCCAACATCAACGCCGGCGATCTGCTGGTCATCTTGTTTTCCGGTCTCAACGACGGCGATCGCGAGCTGCGCGCGCTGGGGGTGTTCAAGTCCGAGATCCGCGACGACTTCCTCACCGTGGTGGAGTCCGGCGACGTGTTCGACATCAGCCACGCCTCGGGCATCAATCCGCGCTTGATCGACAAGGGCGCGCTGATCCTGGAGCACGGCCCCACGGTCTACGCGGTGGACCGGCTCAGCCGCGAGGCCAAGTTCTGGCTGGACGATTTCCTGAAAGCGATGCGGGTGCCGGACAAGGCGTCCAGCAGCAAGATGATGGCCAGCGTGGTGGAGCAGCTGTCGGAGGAGATAGAGGACCCGCTGCAACAGGCGCGCTTCAAGGATGAATTCCTCAATCTGGTGAGCAGCGAGGAAGACGTGTCGGCCCGCCAACTGGCCAGTGCCGCCGAGAAGTTCGTGCCGCGCGAGCAGGTGGACCAGGCCATGGGCTCCGCCGCCGAATCCTACGGCTTCGCGCTGGACGAGGAGGCGAAGCTGCCGGCCAAGGGCATGGCGCGGCAGCTGGAAAAAACCCTGTCCAAGTACGGCGTCGGCCACGGCATCAGCGTGCTGCTGCCCACGGGCATCACGTTGAAGAATATCCAGTCGCAGAACGACGGCGAGGGCGAGTTGACCCTGACCCTGCGCCTGAACAAGCGCGGCTGACCGCCCGCGGAGTCTTGCCGCGCCGGGTTAGAAGCCCGGCGCGAAACCGTCCGCCAGATTTCAGGCCAGGGGGCGTTGCCGCCTGGTCCTGCGCTAAGCTGTTCAAAGCCCGCTGCGGGGATTAAAGCCTTGCACGGCGAGTTCAGCTTAGCCATGCCCATTCCCTCTTTGTGATTCCGCTTGCTGCGCCATAAGGCCTGGTCTTGCGCTTGCTCGCCGGTGCTTATTGTTTCCCTTTCCCAATCCATTGCCGGCCGCGTTTGTCCATGCCGCTTGGAGTCCGCGTGCGTGCTTGACGCTTTCCATTCGTAATGATGCCGGTTTTTAATGTTTAATTGATTTCTATTTTTATATTGTAAATATATTTAAAAAAACAAAAATGACAATTGAATTTGTTTTTAAGATAAATCCTATATTTGATTTCAGCGGATTTTCTTATCATGGCGTCTACAAGCCCTAAATAGAACGGCGTGATTCAGTTTGATTCCACACCCGAGCAGGCGTCTCCGGAACGATGACCATAGGACGCGCGGGTGTGCTGCGCGCTGTGAATTGAACCGATATGGCCGGCTCATTGAATGACGGCTCTTGCTTGGCGATGTCAATTAAGCGGGCAGCGGCAGCGCGGTTTCCCGCCGCTGCCGGGCGAGGGCGGAGAAGCTTGCCGGACCGGATTTTCGGCCTTGAATGATTTTTTTAGATTCATTGACCTTGGCCGCGTCCTTCCGGCAATGTGCCGCCACATTGTCATTATCGAATTAGCTAAAGCAAGTCCGGAAATTAAGCTGATCAATCGTATGCTTTTTGGGATGTTGAAACGTGACAGCGCGCCAACGCGGGCGTGGCGGATATTCAGCTGTCGGTATTCCAAATGGTAGGGAATCCATGGAAAATCTTAATGTCATGGTGGTGTCCGGATCATCGCGGGACAATGAGCGCCTTCAGCGCATGCTGTCGCAGGCCGGCATTCGCAATATTCGCCATTGCGGCCATATTCGCGAGGCGGAACAGCAATTGCTGCGCGAGCCGGTGGATTTGCTGGTGTGCGATATTCAGATGCCGGACGGCGGCGGCGCCGAATTGATCGCCAAGGTGCATGCCGGCGTGCGTCGCGGCGAACTGGCCGACGCGCCCATGCTGTTGTGGCACAGCGCCGCGGGCAAGCTGTTGCAGGAGTCGCACGTCAGGCTGGCGCGCGAGGCCGGCTTCAACTACGTCTGGGCGGCGCATCCGACCATGGACGACGGCGAATGCGCGCAGTTTTTGCGCCAGGTTGAACTGGCGCGCGCGGCCATGGCCGAGGCGGCCAGAGTCAACGGCGTGCCGGGGCGCTTGGGAACCCGGCCTTTCAGCGAGCAGGAGGTGATCGAGGCCTTGTGCTCCAAAGGCAATATCTCGATAGACCTGCAACCGCAGGTGCGCTTGAGCGACGGGGTGGTGGTCGGCGCCGAGGCGCTGGCGCGCTGCATGCACCCGACGCGGGGCAATATCCGGCCATCGGTGTTTCTGCCGGTGGTGAGCAAGCTGGGCCTGGACCTGCTGCTGTTCTTCCATGTGCTCAGCGGGGTGATCTCCACCCAGCAGGCGCTGAACGCGAAGGGCGTGCGCTTGCCGATTTCCATCAACGCGTCGGCGGCCACCCTGGCGTCACCCAATCTCGTGCGCGAGATCACCATGCGCTGGGACAAGACCAAGCTGGAACGCTCGCTGCTGGTGATCGAGCTGACGGAAAACCTGGAGCCGGAAATCGGACTCGATTTGATGGTGGCGCTGAACCAGCTGCGCGCCAATGGTTTCGACATTGCCTGCGACGATTACGGCATAGGCATCTCCTCGCTGAAGATGTTGTCCGCCATGCCGTTTTCATCCTTGAAGCTTGATCAATTATTCGTCGCCTCGATGCTGGAGAGCTCGCGGCATTATGAAATCGTCCGCTCCTCCATCCTGCTGGGCAAGGAGTTGAATCTGCAGGTGGTGGCCGAGGGCGTGGAGAGCACGCGCCACGTCAAGGCCTTGCGGGAGATGGGCTGCGAGACCGGCCAGGGCTTCGGCCTGTACCGCCCGATGGCGCCGTCGCGCTATATAGAGCTGGCGCGGCAGGCGCCGGAGGAGTGGAGCGCGCGCGGCGCGGGCGATTAGGCGCGGCCCCAAGGCGTTCCGCCGGGACAGGGGATGCGGCGGGAAGCGAATTGGTCAACTTTAACGAGAACGGCATGAGAAAAAGAATATCGCTGATGATTCTGGATGACCATGACGTGGTCAGGGTGGGGCTGGAGGCCAAGCTCAAGCAATACCCGGAGTTCGAGATTGTCGGCAGTTTCGCGCAGAGCACCCAGTTGCTGGCGGTTTTCCGCAAGCGGCTGCCGGATGTCTTGTTGATGGATTTCTCCCTGGGCAGCAACGAGGTGGACGGGCTGAACCTGATTCAGTCCATCAATGTCCGTTATCCGGAGTGCAAAGTCCTGGTGCTGTCGTCGGTGGACCTGGTGGGAACGGTCAATCTGATGCTGCGCGCGGGTGCCAGGGGTTTTTTCAGCAAGTCGCAGCCGGTGGACGCGCTGGCGGGCGCCATCCACAGCGTTTATGCCGGGCGGGTGTATCTGACCGTCAAGATGATGAGCGAGATGAATCTCTTGCTGTCGGGCGACATCAAGCTGGAGGAGGGGCGGACGCTGGACCCGTATGCGCGTTTGTCGCCGCGGGAGCGCGAGGTGGTGCGCTGCTGTCTGGACGGCATGAGCACCAGCCAGATCGCGGAGAAGTTCTCGCGCAGCATCAAGACGGTCAGCACTCAGAAAAAAGCGGCTTTCCAGAAACTGGGCATCAATACGGACAGGGAGTTGTTTTTATTGAACTCCAAATTGGAGTAGCGGTGCGATTTCAACATTTGAGCGGTCTGCTCGTCCTGTGCGGCGTTTTGTCCGCTTGCGCCGACCAGGGTAGCAAGATCCCGCTGAGCCGGGAGGAAGAGGCCTGGGTCAGCCGGAATCCGGTGGTGGACGTGTACGTGCTCAGGTCCAAACCGGCGGCCAAGCGCAAGAACAGCAACGTCCATTACAAGGGGGTCGAGGCTTTTTTCCTGCAATACGTCAGCGAGAAAAGCGGTTTGCGCTTCAATATCGTGCAAGTGCATTCGGCGCAAGCCCTGATCGAGGCCAGCGGCAATGGGCGGGCGATGATGCTGGCCAGCATCAATCAGGACGCGATCGGCGAACTGAACCTGAACAAGAATTACTACTTCACCCAGCCGTATTCCTCGCAGCCCTTGATGGCGATCACGCGCCGCGACTACCCGGTGGTGTTCGACCACGACAATCTGCACGGGCGCAAGCTCGCCTTCATTTTCAACGACAACTCGCGCTCCTGGTTGCTGGGCGATCACGCCAACCCGGACCTGGTGGCGGCGGAGACGCCCACTCAGGCCTTGCTGGCGATCCAGGACCGGAGGGCGGACATCGGCCTGGTGCCGGAAAGCTATGCGCGCTTCCTGCTGAATTATCGTTTCCCCGATCTGAGCAGCTCCGGCGCGTTGCCCGGCTATTACGCCATTTACCGGATGGGGGTCAGCAAGCACCAGCCCTTGCTCTACGCCATCCTGCGGCGCAGCCTGGACACGATGTCGGCCGACGACGTCGACGCCGCCCGCTCCGCCTGGGAAGAGCAAGTGGCGCCGCGGCCGTCCGTCTCCAGCGTGTTCAGGAGTTACGCCGGCGAAGGCACCCTGCTGGTGCTGCTGTTCTTCGTCCTGCTGCTGGTGATACGCACCACCACCTTGCTGCTGCGCAAGGCGAGGACGGGCGAAGCGGCCAAGAGCGAGTTTCTGGCGGTGGTCAGTCATGAAATCCGCACGCCGATGAACGCCATCATCGCCGCCGGCGAACTGCTGCAGACCATGTCCTTGGGCGAGAAACAGCGGGAGCTGGTGCTGCAATCCAATCTGGCGGCCAGCAGCCTGCTGCAACTGCTCAACAATATTCTCAACGCCTCGCGGCTGGACGCGGGCCAGGAAAGCCTGGACCCGTCCTTCGTCAACGTCGGCTCCATTCTGGAAGACCAGGTCCGGCTGTACGCCTTGGCGGCCAAGATGAAGGGGCTGGAGCTGCGCTACGTCCATGCACTGCCGGAGCGCGCCTTCTGGCTGGACGCTTCGCATTTGCAGCGGGTGCTGCACAATCTGATGTCCAACGCGATCAAGTTCACCGACAAGGGCACGGTCACGCTGAAGGCGGACTTGCGCCGCGGAAAATCAAGCCGCAAGTGCGGCGTGCTGGTATGCCAGGTGATAGACACCGGCATAGGCGTGCCGCTGGCGGCGCAGAAGAATATTTTCGATGCTTTCGTGCAGGCGGATTCCGTCGCCACCCGCAAGTTCGGCGGTTCGGGGCTGGGGCTGAGCATCTGCAAGCGTTTGGTAGAGTTGATGCAGGGGCGCATCACGCTGGACAGCGACGGCGCGTCCGGGACCATTCTCACCATCAAGCTGCCGGTGCGTTTGGGGCCGGCGCTGGTCAAGGAGGCGGCGGAGGAAGAAGCCTCCGGCCCGCCGCAGGCGGTGGGGCAGGGGCAGCTGGTGCTGGTGGTGGAAGACCATCCGGCCAATCAGCTGATGATTTGCGAGCAGCTGCGCCAATTGGGCTGCCGCGCCACGGTGGCCAGCACCGGCATGAGCAGCTTGTCCATCCTGAAGGAACACCCGGAGGTGCGCTTGATCCTGATGGACTGCAGCCTGCCGGACATCAGCGGTTACGAGGCGACGCGGCGCATCCGCGCATGGGAGCGCGAGGAGGGCGGCGCCTTGCTGCCCATCGTGGCGATTTCCGCGGCCAATGACGATCTGCACCGGGAAAGGTGCATGGACAGCGGCATGAACGGCGTGCTGGTCAAGCCCCTGCGGCTCAGGGATTTGCAGCATATCTTGCTCATGTGGCTGCCGGACGCGGCGCCGGTCTCCGAGGCCGTCGAATCTCCGCCCCAGGTCAGCGGTCTATGGCAGATGTTCATCGAGCATAACGAGCGCGATTACCGCCAGGCGGTGCGGGCGGTCCAGCATGCTCACTGGTCCACGGCCAGCCAGCATCTGCACCGGATCTCAGGCGCGGCCTTGACAATGGAGCAGCGCGAGCTGGCGGAATTGGCGCGGGAACTGGAGGGCATGCTGTTGCAGGGCGGCGCGGAAGGCTTGGACGAACGCATGGACGCTCTGCGCGCGATGCTGGACCAACTGGCCGCGCAGACGCCGCCGGCCGGGAAATGAAACCGGGCGGCGGCTGGGTGGGCTATCGTTTCAGCCCTAAAAGATAGAGTACTGGTTCTTAGGCTTGCAGCGCCAGCGTGTCGCTGCGGCCGGGAATCTCTCCCATCACCACGCGGCCGGCGGGCAGCGCGGCCGCGTCCAGGCTGCTGAACAGCTCGATGCAGCTGCACAGCTGATAGCCCTGGGCTTGCCAGCCCACCAGCAGATGCTCGAAGGTATAGCCCAGACGCAGGCCTTCCAGCTCGGCGTGCAGGGTGTACACATGGCCGGTGGCCGGCGCTTCTTCGGTCAGCGCCAGGATATGATGATGGACGTTGTCGGCGGTGAGGCCGTCCAGGCCTATCAATTCGTCCAGCGTCGGCAGCGTGGTGGGCAGCTGCGGCACGCCCAGGGGCTGGCCGGCGGCGTCCACCGGCTGGAAGGGGTGGCTGCCGCGGCCGTCGGACGCGTAAAGCATGCCCAGTTCGCGCTCATAGGCCAGCGCCGCGTCGTTGATCTGCCAGCCGGCCGCGCCGTGGGTGCGCGCCGGCTCGCCGAAGATCTGTTCGAAGCGCTCGGCCGCCTTGCGCATTTCGGCGCGGGTCCAGGCGGCGTCCTTGCCGGCGACGTAATCCTGCCACTTGATGTGGTCCCAGGTGTGAATGCCGACCTCGAAGCCCTGCGCGCGCACTTCGCGCATCAGTTCCGCCTCGCGCTTGCCGATGTCCGGGCCGGGCAGCACGGTGCCGTAGAGCAGGGTGCGGATGCCGTAGTGCTCCACCACCGAGGTGCGGGACACCTTGGACAGGAAGCCGGGACGGAACACCCGCTTGATCGCGCGGCCGGTATGGTCCGGGCCCAGGCTGAACAAAAACGTGGCCTTGGCGTGATGCTGCTGCAGCATGTGCATCAGCCGCGGCACGCCGTTGCGGGTGCCGCGCCAGGTGTCGACGTCGATTTTAAGGGCGAGTTTTTTCATGGGGTATCTCTGAAACCGGCGCCGGGCATTCTATCTCGCCTGGCGCCGGGAGCCGCTTACTCGGACAGGTCGCGGCTGGCGGCTACTTGGTCGCGGTAGTAGTCGTAGATGCCGCGCAGCGCGTCGGCCATGGTCACGCTCGGTTTCCAGTCCAGGTCCGCCATGGTGTTGGCGATCTTGGGCACGCGGTTCTGCACGTCCTGATAGCCTTTGCCGTAGTAAGCGCCGGAGGTGGTTTCCTCGATCTTCACCTTGTCGGCGTTCAGCTGGTATTCCGGGTAGACGCGGGCCAGGTCCAGCATCATCGCGGACAGTTCGCGGATGGAGTAGTTGTTGGCCGGGTTGCCGATATTGTAGATCTGACCGGAAGCCTTGCCGTCCTGGTTTTCGATGATCTTCATCAGCGCGCTGATGCCGTCGTCCACATAGGTGAAGGCGCGCTTTTGATGGCCGCCGTCCACCAGCTTGATGGTCTCGCCGCGCACGATGTGGCCCAGGAACTGGGTGATCACGCGGCTGGAGCCTTCCTTCGGCGTGTTGATGTTGTCCAGGCCGCCGCCGATCCAGTTGAACGGGCGGAACAGGGTGTAGTTCAGGCCTTCCTGCATGCCGTAGGCGTGGATCACGCGGTCCATCAGCTGTTTGGAGCAGGAGTAGATCCAGCGCGGCTTGTTGATCGGGCCGCAGATCAGCTCGGAGTTTTCCGGGTCGAACTCTTCGTCATGGCACATGCCGTAGACTTCCGAGGTGGACGGGAACACCAGATGTTTCTTGTACTGCACGCACTGGCGCACGATGGGCAGGTTGGCTTCGAAGTCCAGCTCGAACACGCGCAGCGGATTGTTCACATAGGTGGACGGGGTGGCGATGGCCACCAGCGGCAGCACCACGTCGCACTTCTTCACGTGGTACTCGATCCACTCCTTGTTGATGGTGATGTCGCCTTCGAAGAAGTGGAAGCGCGGATGGTCTTTCCACTCGGCCACGCGGTCATCGTGCATGTCCATGCCGTAGATGTGCCAGTCGGTGGTTTCGATGATGCGCTTGGTCAGGTGGTGGCCGATGAAGCCGTTGACGCCGAGGATCAGTACTTTTTTCATTGAGATTTCCTTCATCGCCCCCCGGAAGGGAGCTGTGATTTGCATGTGTATTCCGTGAGTCCGCCGCCTCAGGCCAGCGTCAGCGCCACCGCCGTCGCCGGCTCCAGCGCCGCGCCGTCCAGCGTGGCGGACAGAACCTTCAGGCGGCCGCCGTCCACGGCGTCCAGCCACAGCGCGCCGTGTTCTGAGTGTAGCCGGGCCGCTTGCAATTGCTGGCCGTGGCCGCCGGCGCGCAGGGTTTTCCAGATCACCAGCCGTCCGCCTTCGGTGTCGGCGAAGGCGCCCGGGAACGGGTGGGTCAGCGCGCGCACGAAGTTGTGCAGCTGGGCGGCGCCGGCCCGGGGGTCGATGCGGCCGTCTTCCGGCTTGCGGCCACCGAAATAGCCGCCCTGGCTCAAGTCCTGCCGGCGGAACTCGGTCTGACCGGCGAGCAGGGTCGGCAGGCTGCGGGCCAGCACCATTTCCGCGGCCACGGTGACCTTGGCGAACACTTCGTCGGCGTTGTCGTCCGGCAGAATGGGCACCGCCATCTGGTCGACGACGGGGCCGTTGTCCGGTTTGACGTTCATCACGTGCAAGCTGGCGCCGGTTTCGGTTTCGCCGTGGATGATGGCCCAGTTGATCGGCACCCGGCCGCGGTATTTGGGCAGCAGCGAGCCGTGCATATTGAAGGCGCCGCGCGCCGCGGATTCCAGCAGCGGGGCCTTCAGCATGTGGCGGTAATAAAAAGAGAACAGGAAGTCCGGCCGCGCGGCTTGCACTTGGGCCAGCGTTTCCGGCGTGTTCGGGTCGTCCGGGGTGATCACCGGAATGCCGTAGTCGCGGGCGACTTGCTCCACGCTGGCGAACCAGATGTTTTCCTTGGGATTGTCGCGGTGGGTGACCACCAGCGCCACTTCCACGCCGCCGCCGATCAGCGCCTTCAGGCAGCGCACGCCGACATTGTGATAAGCGAAGACCACGGCTTTCATGGCTTGTCCTTTTGCTCCAGCACCGCGCCGATCACATAGCGCGGTCTGTCCCGCACTTCTTGGTAGATGCGGCCGATGTATTCGCCAAGCAGGCCGATGCCGAACAGCGCGATGCCGATCAGCAAGAAGGCGATGGCGAACAGGGTGAACAGGCCGCCCACTTCCGGTCCGACGATGAGGCGGCGCAGCACCAGATAGACCACCAGCACGCCGGAGCCGGCGGAAACCAGCATGCCCAGCAGCGAGAACAGCTGCAGCGGCACGATGGAGAAGCCGGTCATCAGATCGAAGTTCAGGCGGATCAGGCTGTACAGCGAATACTTGGATTCGCCGGCGAAGCGCTCTTCATGGCCGACGGTGACTTCGGTCGGGTTCTGCGCGAACTGATAGGCCAGCGCCGGGATGAAGGTGTGCAGTTCGTTGCACTGATTGATGGTGTCGATGATGCGGCGGCTGTAGGCGCGCATCATGCAGCCCTGGTCGGTCATCTTGATGCGGGTCAGCTTCTCGCGCAGGCGGTTCATCGCGCGGCTGGCCAGATGGCGCCACAGACTGTCGTTGCGCTGGCGGCGGATGGAGCCGACGTAGTCGTGTCCCTTGTCCATTTCCGCCAGCAGCAGCTTGATGTCCTCCGGCGGGTTCTGCAAGTCGGCGTCCAGCGTCACCACCCGCTCGCCGCGGCTGTATTCGAAGCCGGCCAGGATGGCGCGATGCTGGCCGAAATTGCCGTTGAACAGCACTACCCGGGTCACGTCCGGGCGCAGGTCGAACTGCGCGGCGAGCATGGCCGGGCTCTTGTCGCGGCTGCCGTCGTTGACGAAGACGACTTCATAACGCACGCCCAGCGCGTCCAGCGCCGGGTAGAGGCGGTCGAACAGCGCCGGCAGCACGTCCTGCTCGTTGTATACCGGGATGACGACGGAAAGATCGATTACGCTTTTCATAATGTTTTATACGCTCAGCACGGGCTTCAGCACGCCGCTCACGGCGGCGCACACGCGTTCCACGTCCTCGTCGGCCATGGCCGGGAACAGCGGCAGGGTGACGGTGCGGCGGCCGATGTCTTCCGCCACCGGGAAGTCGCCCGGCTGGAAGCCCATCTCGCGGAACAGGGTGAACAAATGCATGGCGGGGTAGTGCACGCCCACGCCTATGCCCAGGTCTTTCATCCGGGCGATGAATTCGCCGCGGTCCATGCTCATCCGATCCAGCGGCAGCAGCGGCTGGAACATATGCCAGTTGCTCTGGGCCATGTCCTCCAGCGGCAGCTCGCAGCCCAGCTCGCGGTCGAAATGGCGGAAATACAGCGCGGCCAGTTCGCGGCGGCGGGCGTTGAAGCCTTCCAGCCGCGGCAGTTGGCCCAGGCCGATGGCGGCGGCGATGTCGGTCATATTGGACTTGCCGCCCAGCACGTCCACGTCCATGCCGCCGTCGGCGTGGCGGGTCACGCCCTGCAGGCGCAGCTTCTCGAACAGGCGCGCCTCGTTCTCGTCGTTCAGCACCAGGCAGCCGCCTTCGCCGCTGGTCATGTTCTTGTTGGCGTGGAAGCTGAAGGACACCAGATCGCCGTCGCTGCCGATGCGGCGGCCGCGCCAGTTGGCGCCCATGGACTGGGCGGCGTCCTCCACCACTCGCAGACGGTGGCGCTTGGCGATGTCGTACAGGCGGTCGCGATCCACCGGCAGGCCGGCCAAGTCCACCGGGATGATGGCGCGGGTGCGCGGCGTGATCGCCCGTTCCGCCAGGTCCAGATCGATATTGCGGCTGGCGCGGTCGGCGTCGACGAACACCGGCTTGGCGCCCACCTTGAGAATGACGTTGGCGGTGGCCACCCAGCTCAGCGGGCAGGTGATCACCTCGTCGCCGGGGCCGACGCCGGCCACCTGCAAGGCCATTTCCAGCGCGGCGGTGGCGGAGGCCACCACCCGCACCGGGCGGCCGCCGACATGGGCGGACAACTCGGCTTCCAGCTGGCGGGACTTGGGACCGGTGGTGATCCAGCCGGAGCGCAGCACCTCGCCGACGGCGGCGATGGTGGCTTCGTCGATGTCCGGGCGGGTAAACGGTAGAAAATCCATATTCAAACCCTGAAAATTAGCCACGGAAGCACACGGAGGCACGGACAAAAACAGTCATTCAAATTCGTTTTGCGCCATTGAATCTTGTCGGCTGCTGAGCGGGCGTTTTATTTTCCGTGTCATTCCGTGTGTTTCCGTGGCAAAAATAAGCCTTAACTACGTGCCACCAGCACCACGCCGATGATGATGACGCCGATGCCGATCAGTTTCTGCGCGCTCAAGGCCTCGCCGAACAGCCAATAGGCCAGCAGCGCGTTGACCACGTAGCCGATGGACAGCATGGGATAAGCGATGCTGACCTCCACTCGCGACAGCGCCATGATCCAGACCACCACGCTGACCACGTAGCAGGACAGGCCGCCGACGATGGGCAGATTGGTGGCCAGCGACCAGCCTATCGGCAACACGTTGGCGGCGGAAAAGTCAAAGTGGCCGATTTGGCGCACGCCGGCCTTCAAGCATAGCTGGGCGGCGGCGTTGAGCAGCACGCCGAGCAGAATCAGGCCGAATTCGATCAACTTCATATTAGAAGGGGTCCAAAGGTTGGCGGTTTCACGGCTTGGCCACGACGAGGCGGCGCGGATCTTGGTAGACCACCCGCATCGGCAGGCTCTGGGCTTGCAGTTCCTGATAGGTGGCGGGGTCGGTCATCGCCAGCGCGCGCGGCGCGGCCTTCCAGGCGGCGACGAATTGTTCCAGCCGCGGCATCCAGCGCTGCGGCTCCTGACCCTCGCCGAACTCGAACTCGTCGACGAACTGCACCAGGGTAACCGGGCGGCCCAGGTAGAAGGGGAAGGTCTGATCGTAATAGCGCACCGAGAACACCGGGGTGTCCTGCCCCAGATAGGGCTGAATCTGGCGCACGATTTCCTTGCTGCCCTTCAGCCGGCCGTAGCTGTCGTGGCCGGCGGCGGCGACGCTGACGGCGAGCAGGCTGCCGAAGGCCAGCCAGCACAGCGCGGCCAGTTTGCGCTCGCGGCCCAGCAAACGCCAGGCGACGACGGCGCAGGCCAGGAACAGCAGCGCGGCGATGGCGACGAAATGAGCGAAGCCATGCAGCACCTCCAGCGGGGTGTCCACCGAGGCGAAGCGGTCGACGAAGGGGTAAAGACCAAGCGCGGCCAGCCACAGCAGCAGCGCCGGCAGCAGGTGCTTCTTCAGCGCGGCGGCCGGCATGCGCAGCAGCGTGGGCGCCAGCAGCAGCGCCAGCGCCGGGAACATCGGCAGGATGTAGGACGGCAGCTTGGAGCTGGACTTGCTGAAGAAGGCGAAGATGAAGACCGACCAGATCAGCAGCAGGCGGCCGGCGCGCAGCCGCGCACCCGGCTCGCGCCAGCCGTCGCGGCACAGCGCCGGCAGCAGGCTGCTCCAGGGCAGCAGGCCCAGCAGCAGATAGGGCACGAAATACCACGGCGCGCCGGTGCGCTTGTGTTCGGTGGTGAGGAAGCGCTCCAGGTGCTCGCGGATGAAGAAGAAATGCGCGAAGTCGGGATTGCGCTGGGACACCAGGATGAACCAGGGCGCGGTCAGGAGCAGGAACAGCGCCAGGCCGCTCAGCCAGTGCATGCGTTTCCAGAAGCCCCATTGCCAGTTGAGCAGGCTGTACAAGACCAGGGTGGCGCCGGGGATCAGCAGGCCGATCAAGCCCTTGCTCAGCGTGGCGGCGGCCATCGCCGCCCAGGTCAGCCACATCCAGTGGCGCGTTTCGCGCGGGCCGGCGTCGTCGCGCTGGGCCAGCAGGAAGCCGCACAGCGCCACGGTCAGGAAAAAGCTGACGCCCATGTCCAGCGCCAGGAAATGGCTGTTGGCCACGATCCAGGCGCAGCTGCCGGCGGCCAGCGCCGCGTAGCGTCCGGCGTCGACGCCCCATAGCCGGCGCGCGGTGTAGCCGCACATCGCCACCGTCAGAAAGCCGGTCAGGCCGGGCCAGAAGCGGGCGGCGAACTCGTTGACGCCGAAGGCGGCGAAACTCAGCGCGCCCATCCAATACTGCAGCGCCGGTTTTTCGAAATACAGCAGGCCGTTCAGCCGCGGCGTGATCCAGTCGCCGCTGTGCAACATGAACAGCGACAGCGTGGCGTAGCGGCCCTCGTCGGCGTGAATCAGCCCGCGGTAGCCGAGGGAGCCGAACCAGACGACGGCGAACAGCAGCCACAGCGCCGGCTCCAGCCAGGGACGGGCGGCGGGGCCGGAGAGGCCGGCCGAAAAATGGGGTTGATTCATGCGGAACGGATAGTCATTGGATTATTATGGACAGCTGCGCAAGGATACCCGATTTCGCCGTCCTTGTGATTGGCTAAACTCATGTGCGGGCTGGAGAAAGCGGCGGCATCCGGCTTGGCCGCGGCGCTTAGGCCAGCCAGTCGCGCGGGGCCAGAAAGCGCTCGGTCAGCGCCGCTTCCGGGCTGCCCGGCTCCGGCTGATAATCGTACTCCCAGCGCGCCAGCGGCGGCATCGACATCAGGATGGATTCGGTGCGTCCCCCGGACTGCAGGCCGAACAGGGTGCCGCGGTCCCAAACCAGATTGAATTCAACATAGCGGCCGCGGCGATAAAGCTGGAACTGACGTTCGCGGTGGCCCCAGCTATCGCCTTTGCGGCGCTCGACGATGGGCAGGTAGGCGTCGGTGAAGCCCTTGCCCACCGCCTGCATGAAGCGGAAACAGGAGTCGAAGCCCCAGGCGTTCAGATCGTCGAAGAACAGGCCGCCGACGCCGCGCGCCTCGTTGCGGTGTTTCAGGAAAAAGTACTCGTCGCACCAGCGCTTGTAGTCCGGGTAGACCTGTTCGCCGAAAGGCAGGCACAAGTCGCGGGCCACGCGGTGCCAGTGCACCACGTCGGCCTCCACCGGGTAGAACGGGGTCAGGTCGAAACCGCCGCCGAACCACCATACCGGCGTTTCCCCTTCTTTTTCCGCGATGAAGAAGCGGACATTGGCGTGGCTGGTGGGAATGTGCGGGTTTTCCGGATGGATCACCAGCGACACGCCCATGGCCTGGAAGCCGCGGCCGGCCAGCTCCGGCCGGTGGGCGGTGGCGGAGGCGGGCAGCGCGTCGCCGTGGACATGGGAGAAGTTGACGCCGGCCTGCTCGAACAGCGCGCCCTTGGTCAGGACCCGGCTGCGTCCGCCGCCGCCGCCCGGACGCTGCCAGGCGTCCTCGACGAATTGAGCGCCGCCGTCGGCCTGCTCCAGCGCCGCGCAAATGCGGTCTTGCAGGTCCAAGAGAAAGGCTTTGACATCATTGACGCGCGGCTGGCTCATCGCAGTATCCTGAAGGCTTGAAATGGGCTGCATTGTAGCAGACGGGGCGGCGCGCGCAGGCGCGCCGCCCGGGCTTTGAACATGGGAGACGCGCATCGTGATTGATCTGTATACCTGGGGCACGCCCAATGGGCGCAAGATTTCCATCATGCTGGAAGAACTGGAGCTGCCATACGCCGTGCACACCGTGGATATCGGCAAGGGCGAGCAGTTCGCCGAGTCCTTTCTGGCCATCAGTCCCAATAACAAGATTCCGGCCATCGTCGACAGCGAGGGGCCAGATGGTCGGCCGCTGGCGATGTTCGAGTCCGGCGCCATTCTGCAATACCTGGCGGAAAAGCACGGCCGCCTGCTGCCGGCGGCGGGCGCGGCGCGCTACGAGGCGCTGCAATGGCTGATGTTCCAGATGGGCGGCTTCGGGCCCATGCTGGGGCAGGCTCACCATTTCCTGCGCTATGCGCCGGAAAGCCTTCCCTATGCGCAGAAGCGCTACCACGACGAGGCCTTGCGCCTGTACGGCGTGCTGGACCGGCAGTTGGCCGGGCGGGATTACGTCGCCGGCGAGTACGGCGTCGCCGATATCGCGCTCTACCCATGGGCGGCGCGTCATGATTGGCATCAGGTGGATCTGGCGACGTTTCCGCGGGTAAGCGATTGGTTCCAACGCGTCGGCGAGCGGCCGGCGGTGCGGCGCGGCATGGCGGTGCCGGCGGCCTGAAACGCAAAACCAGCCGCGGACACAGGGGCCGCGGCTGGCGATGGAAGGGCGTGGCAAGGCTGAGATTAGAAGTGGTAGCTGATGCCGGCCTTCAGCACGCTGGTGCCGGACGTCTTGACCACGCTTTGGCCCGCCATCTGGAAGTCAGTGCCGGCGATGTATTCGTATTCGCCACGCAAGGACAGGTTTTTGTGCAGCTGATACTGCGCGCCGAAACCAAGACCCAATCGGGTGTCGTTGAAAGTTTTGTTGGCAACTCGGTCGATCTTGAGCTTGGTGTGCACGTTGTTCAGGCTGGCCTTGCCGAAAACTTCCAAATCCTGGGTCACCGGCAGGATGCCCAGCACGGCGATGCGCTCGGCCTTGGTGGCGACGGAGCCGTTGCCGGTGCGGCCGCTGAAGGAGCCGTTGGCCGTGGATTTGCCGAAGTCAGCGTAGGACAGCTCGGTGGCCAGGTATTGGTTGAAGCGGTAACCGGCGCCCAGTTCCCATACCGTGCCGGCGGCCTTGGCGTCTTTCAGGACGATGTTGCGGTTGCCGGACTCCGGCTTGGAGAAGTTGTAACCGGTGTTGCCGAAGACGTAGAAGCCCGGATCGGCGGCGTGTGCGGTCAGAGCTGCCAGGCTCAGCACGGAAGCGGTAATCAGTTTTTTCATTTTTGCGACTGTTTGCTTTGTTGATAACTGCGATATTGTGCGAACAGGAACCAAATCAGTCTGTTGAGCTTGTAAACGCTCTTTGTGTGATCGATGGAGGGCTTGTGTAACGATCTGTAACAAAGCGGGACGGGCAGGGAAAAGAAAAGATGCCCGCCGGAGCCGGCGGGCACGCAAAGTCACACAAAGGGAAAAGAGAACGGAACCGTTGCAAGACCGGCGGGGGGCCGATCCGGCTCGTGCAAACAGTTTGCTTCAGCCGGTCCTCGTCTTCCATTGTCGCTGTGTTCTGGCTTGATGACGGTTGATGACGGGGCGGCCGGGAAGTTTGCGCAGCTGTTAAATTCAATGTTTAGTTGTGATTGCTTGCAACTTTAGTTGAAGAAGGGACGGGCGCGGCTGGTGCAGGCAAGAAAAAAGGCAAGCCTGAGGCTTGCCCTGATGGCGACGACGCGGCGTTCAGGCGGCGGCGAAGACGGCCCAGTCGGCGTGTTCAGCGGCGGCGGCCCGGGCTTGGGCGCGCAGGTTGAAAAACTTCAGGCTGCGCTTGAGCACCTCGCCGCGTTCATTGTCCACCATCACCATGTGGTAGCTATTGGACAAGGGCATGAAGTCGACCTTGCCGCCCAGATAGCGCTGCAGGTAGCGGGCCGAGCGCGGGCTGGTGATGTCGTCCTCGTCGGCATGCACGATCAGCGTCGGGCAGGTGATCTCTTCCAGCCGCGACATCAGCTGGCGGCGCAGTCCATCTACCTGGCGGATGCAGGCCAGCGGGATGTAGGCGTAGTGGAAGCGTTCGCCGCGTTCGAAGCGCTGCTGGATGGCCTTGCGGATGCGGGCGTTCTTGATGCCGAAGGGTTCGACTTCCGGCACGCGCATCTTCTTGGCCAGGCCGGGAATGCGGTAGACGATGTGGCGCGCCCAGGTCAGCTTGGGCAGGCTCCAGCCGTCCAGGAACAGCGGCGGCGCGTACAAGGCGAGGCCGTCCTGATGGTTTTCCAGCCGCGCCACTTCCAGCGCCACCAGTCCGCCCAGGCAAACGCCGGCCAGATGCACCACCTTGTGGCGCGTCTTCAGTTCCAGGTATTCCTTGCGTATGGTTTCCACCCAGTCCTGCCAGCGGACGGACAGCAGATCTTCCGGCTCGCCGCCATGTCCCGGCAACAGTGGGGTGTGCGTGACGATGTCCGCCTCCTCCAGCGTGCGTCCAAGCGCGCCAAGGTCGTATGCGCTGCCGCCCAGACCGTGTACCAGCAGGGCGGCCGGTCGTGAAGAAACCATGGGAAATACCCGAATCCAAGTTGAGATGCTGGCATTATCCCGACGCGGCGGCTTGGGGTCTGTTGGCTTCCTGTCCCCGCTTTGTGACGGCGCGTGACCCCATTCAGATTGCTTAACAAACTGCGGCTTTACTTTTCGCCGGCGCCGGCGTTCTTGGCCGCCTCTTCAAAGTCTCGCGGGCAAGAGCGGGACAAGGAAGAAGCGGAGAAGCGGTCGATGCGCGTTCTGAAACCGTGCTCGCCGCGTGAGGCCCCGCGGATCGCAAGCGGGCTCTGAGCCGCTCATAGAGCCGCTAACTAAACCGCGCAGCGCAGGATCAGGGGTTGGTTTAGCGGGTCTTATTGCTGTGGTTGCATGATGCGCAGAGTAAAGCGCGCGCCGCCCAGTTCGCTGGCGCTCACGCTGGCCTGGCCGCCGTGGTGTTCGGTGATCAGCTTGACGAAGGACAGCCCCAGACCATAGCCGCCGGTGGCGCGGTCGCGGCTGCGGTCCAGCCGCAGGAAGGGTTCGAACACCTTGTCGCGTTCAGCCTCGGGAATGCCGCAGCCGTCGTCGTCGACATGAATCAGCAGCTGGCCGGAAGCGTTGTGACACACGGTCAGCCGGACCTGAGCGTTGGCGTATTTGAAGGCGTTGAGCAGCAGGTTGCGGCTGGCCACATACATCAGCTTGCGGTCGAACGCGCCGTTGCCCAGCGCGCAGTCCAGCTCCAGCGCGATGCCCGGCGGTTTCAGCGGCGTGACCAGATCGACCAGATCGTCGAACCAGTCGTAGAGGTCCACGGTTTCCCAGTGCAGCGGCACTTCGTTGCGGTTGAGCTTGGCGAACTCCATGCTGGTGTTGAACAGCTCCTCCAGCTCCTGCATATCGCGCTCCATGCCTTCGCGGTAGCGCCGCCATTCCTGCTCGTCCTCTTCTTCCTCCAGCATGGTCAGACCGAAGCGCAGCCGCGCGATCGGGGTGCGGATCTCGTGGGCGATGGCGTGGGACAAGGCCTGGCGGGTTTCCATCTGCCGCTCCAGCCGCGCGGCCATGCTGTTGAAGGCCAGGGACAGGGGGGCCAGCAGCCGGCTTTTGGACGGTTGGGCGCGGGCGCTGAAGTCGCCGTCGGCGAACACCTCCGCCTTGCGGCGCACTTCCAGCAAGTCCTTCCACAGCGGGCGCAGGCTGAAGTAGATCAGGGTGCCCAGCGTGGAGCCGGTCAGCAGAATCCACAACAGCAGGATTTCCATGTCTTCGCTGATCCAGCTGCTGTTGCTGGCCGGGGCTTCCAGCGGGCCCAGCAGCAAGAGACGCGGATCATGGGGCAGCGGCACGTAGAGCAACTGGCTGTCGAAATCCAGATAGGGGCGGCCGCCTTGCAGCGCGGCATGGCCTTCCGGTTCGAAATCGTCGGGAGGATGGGCGATCAGTTTGACCGGATAGCTGAAGGCGCGGGCGATGTCGGCGAGCTTGCGGTCCCAGTCCCGATGCGGCGTCTGAGCCAGCTGCTCGCGGATCAGGCTCACGGTGCCGTTCATGAATTGCAGCTTGCCGTCGCGGTCGCTGTTCTCGTACAGCTTGGTGACCAGGAAGCCGAAGCCGATGATGATGATCAGCTCCACCAGCATGGTGGCGAAGAAATAACGGGCGAACAGAGTGCCCAGCGACGGCTTGAGCCAGCCGCGCAAACGACGAGTGCTCATGCCTTATTCCCAGTCGCTGCGCGAGAACAGATAGCCTTTGCCGCGCACGGTCTTGATTCGGGCCGGCGCGTCGGGATTGTCGCCCAGCTTGCGGCGCAGCCGCGAAATGCGCGCGTCGATGGAGCGGTCCAAGCCGTCGAAGCCGATGCCGCGCAGCTCGCTCATGATGTCGTCGCGGGACAGCACCTGGCCGGCATGGGAGGACAACAGCCACAGCAGGTCGAATTCGGCGGTGGTCAGATCGATCAGGTCTCCGTTCAGCGTGGCTTCGCGCGTGGCCTGGCTGATGCAGAACTGGCCAAAGGTGAAGCTGTCTTCGTCGCCGGCCTCGCCGTCGGCCTGCGCCCCCGGCCCGCCGCGGCGCAGCAGCGCGCGCACCCGCGCCAGCAAGCGGCGCGGCTCCACCGGCTTGGCCAGGTAGTCGTCGGCGCCCAGTTCCAGCCCCAGGATTTCGTCCACGTCCTCGTCGCGCGCCGTCATGATCAGCACTCGGCCGTTATAGCGCGGGCGGATTTCACGGCAGACGTCGAAGCCTTCCTTGCCCGGCAGCATGATGTCCAGGATCACCAGGTCCGGCTTTTCTTCCAGGATGATGGCCGGCGCGGTGTCGCCGCGGCCGTGCTGGGAGATGCGATAGCCGTGCTTGCTCAGATAAGCGCCTATCAATTCGGCTAGTCTCACGTCATCTTCGACGATGAGAATATGGGGGGTATCGCTGTTCATGTCCGTCGACGGGATTTCGGTGGTTCAAATCAAAATATTAGCACGCGAGGTTTGCCGGCGACTTTAGCATTATCGTGACTGCTATTCGTCATAAACTATCGATAGTTTTTGCAAATGATTTGGCCTGCTTGATTTTCCGGCGCTATCAATCCAGAATCGGTCAGGCACAAAAAGCCGGCTGTGGCCGCCGTTGCCGCCAGGGACCGATAAATTAAAACGGGATAAAGAGAATAGGAACTTGCCATATGCAACAGATAAGAGAATGGGCCGTGTGGCTGGCCGTCGCCCTGGCGGGCGCGGCGGCCTTCGCCGTGGTGGCCCTCAATCGCGGCGAGCCGGTCAACGCGGTCTGGCTGATCGTGGCGGCGGTGTCTGTCTACTCCATCGCCTATCGCTTTTACGGCCGCTTCATCGCCCACAAAGTGCTGGAACTGGACGCTCGCCGGCTGACCCCGGCGGAAAAATACAATGACGGCCTGGACTACGTGCCCACCAATAAATGGGTGTTGTTCGGCCACCACTTCGCCGCCATCGCCGGCGCCGGGCCGCTGGTGGGTCCGGTGTTGGCCGCGCAGATGGGTTATCTGCCGGGCACGCTGTGGATTCTGGTCGGCGTGATGCTGGCCGGCGCGGTGCAGGATTTCCTGATCCTGTTCCTGTCGGTGCGCCGCGACGGCAAATCGCTGGGCGAGATCATCCGCACCGAACTGGGCGCCATCCCCGGCGTCATCGCCTCCATCGGCATCCTGATGATCATGGTCATCCTGCTGGCGGTACTGGCGCTGGTGGTGGTCAAGGCGCTGACCGGCAGCCCGTGGGGCACCTTCACCATTGCCGCCACGATACCGATCGCGCTGTTCATGGGCGTTTACACCCGCTACATCCGGCCGGGCAAGATCGGCGAGATCTCCGTCATCGGCTTCATCCTGCTGATGCTGGCCATTGTTTACGGCGGCGACATCGCCAAGAACGAAACCCTGGCGCCCTTGTTCACCCTGAGCGGCACCACGCTGGCCTGGACGCTGATCGGCTACGGCTTCGTCGCCTCGGTGCTGCCGGTATGGCTGTTGCTGGCGCCGAGGGACTACCTGTCCACCTTCCTGAAAATCGGCACCATTGTCGGCCTGGCCATCGGCATCATGATCGTGGCACCCAATATGCACATGCCTGCGGTGACCAAATTCATCGACGGCAGCGGCCCGGTGTTCGCCGGCAATCTGTTCCCCTTCCTGTTCATCACCATCGCCTGCGGCGCGGTGTCCGGTTTCCACGCGCTGGTGGCTTCGGGCACCACGCCCAAGATGCTGGAGAACGAAACCCACGCCCGCATGATAGGCTACGGCTCCATGCTGATGGAAAGCTTCGTCGCCATCATGGCGTTGATCGCCGCCTGCGTGCTGGATCCGGGCGTGTACTTCGCGATGAACAGCCCGGCGGCGGTGATAGGCAAGACCGCGGAAGAAGCCGCCCAGGTGATTTCCAGCTGGGGCTTCCTCATCACGCCGGACATGTTGACCCAGATGGCCAAGGACGTGGGCGAGAGCACCATCCTGTCCCGCGCCGGCGGCGCGCCGACCTTGGCGGTGGGCATGGCGCACATTCTGTCCAATGTGATAGGCGGGCCGGCGATGATGGCCTTCTGGTATCACTTCGCCATTCTGTTCGAGGCCCTGTTCATCCTGACCACCATCGACGCCGGCACCCGCGTGCTGCGCTTCATGATCCAGGATCTGCTGGGTCTGGTGGTCAAGCCTATGGCCAACACGGAGTCCTGGGCGGCCAACCTGATCGCCACCGGCCTGGCGGTGACCGGCTGGGGCTACTTCCTCTACCAGGGCGTGGTGGATCCGTTGGGCGGCATCAACACCTTGTGGCCGCTGTTCGGCATCGCCAACCAGATGCTGGCCGGCATCGCGCTGATTCTGGCCACCGCGGTGCTGATCAAAATGCAGAAAACCCGCTACATCTGGGTCACCGCCGTGCCCACCTTGTGGCTGTTGGTGGTGACGCTGACCGCCGGCTGGCAGAAGCTGTTCCACGCCAGTCCCAAGATCAGCTTCCTGGCCCACGCGGACAAATTCTCCGCCGCCGCGGCCAAGGGCGAGGTGCTGGCGCCGGCCAAGAATATGGCGCAAATGCATCAGATCATCTTCAATGACTATGTGGACGCCACTTTGACGGCGCTGTTCATGGCGGTGGTGATCGCCATGCTGGTGTTTGCGCTGAACGTGATGCGCAAGTCCCTGGCGGTGAAATGGTCCACCGCCAAGGAGGTGCCGGCCATGTTCCGGGAGGAGGGCGCGTGATGGGCAAGCTATGGCAACAATGGGCGAAAACCGCCCGGTTGATGGTGGGGGTCAAGGATTACGACGCTTACGTCGCCAGCCGCCGCCGCTTCGATCCCAAGGCGGAGGTGATGAGCCGCGAGGCTTTCTTCCGCCGTTGTCAGGACGAACGCTATGGCGGCAAGAGCATGAAGAAGTGTCCGTGCTGAGCCGGAACTGATCCGACCGTCCCAAACCGCCCGCGCGTAAGCCGGGCGGTTTTGTTTTGGCTCGGGATGGGCTCCGACCGCGATTTCATTGTCCTATCCTTTGGCATGTCGCAAAATAATGTCATTATTAACCACATGTGGAAAAGTCATGTCAGAACCTTCCGCTTACACCGCTTACAGCGACAAATGGCAGATGCGCTTTGCCTTCTTCGATCAGCACGGCGCGCCGAATAGCGCCAGTTACAAGGAGGCATTCAAAGCCTTGTCGTTTGGCGACCGCCTTAAGGTGCAGATGAATTTCATCGCTTTTTTCTTCTGGCCAATCTATTACCTGGTGCTGGGCTTGTGGAAGAACATGCTGTCCTTGTTGGGTGTGGCGCTGCTGATCAACCTGTTCCTCGTCTTGCTGGATGTGCCTGAGTCGATCACCCGCGGGCTTGGTTTCGGCTTTAGCGCGCTGGCTGGCATGTCGGTGAATTATCTGTATTACCAAAAGAAGGTCAAAGGCTATAAGGGGTGGAACCCTTTCCGTGGCTTGTTCTAAACCATGATGGCCGCTCAGTGAAAAAAACCGCCCGGCGCAAACCGGGCGGTTTTGATTTTGCGCGAGCGGCGTTTAGTGCAGCAGATGGCTGACGCCGAAGTTGATCAGGCCGCCGCCGACGATCAACCAGCCAAACAGGATGGACGCCAGCAGCATCGGTTTGGCGCCGGCCTGACGGATGGCGGAGAAATGGGTGGTGATGCCCAACGCGCCCATCGCGGCGGCCAGCAGCAGATTGTCCAGGGAGACGATGGCGTTGACCCATGCGGCCGGCAGCAGATTGAAGGAGTTGAAGGCGGCCACGCCCAGGAAGGCGACGGCGAACCAGGGGATGGCGATGCGGCCCTTCTGCTGACGGCTGCCGTGCGGCTTGGCGGCCAGCCAGCTGGACAGGGCGATCAGGAAGGGCGCCAACATCATCACCCGTATCATCTTGGTGATCACCGCGGTGGTCATCGCCGCCTCGCTGACCGATTTGCCGGCGGCAACCGCCTGCGCCACTTCATGGATGGTGGAGCCGGCGAACACGCCGTAGCTGAACTCGGAAATGCCCAGATGGCTGGTCCACTGATACAGCATCGGCCACAGGAACATCGCCACGGTGCCGAACACCACCACGGTGGCGACGGCCACCGCCACTTTTTCCGCGTGGGCCTTGAGCACCGGTTCGGTGGCCAGGATCGCGGCCGCGCCGCAGATGGAGCTGCCGGCGCCGATCAGGATCACGCTTTGCTCGTCCATGCCCAAATACTTGCGGCCGATGCGGAAGGCCAGCAGGAAGGTGGTGCACAGCACCAGGGTGTCGATCAGCACGCCGGCGAAGCCGACGGCGGCGATGTCCTGGAAGGTCAGTTTGAAGCCGAACAGGATGATGCCCAGGCGCAGCAGCTTCTGTTTGGAGAACTGGATGCCGTGGTGGCTGGCGCCGGCGAAGTAGCGGTAGACGGTGTTGCCTATCAGCATGCCGCCCAGGATGGCGAGGGTGAGGGCGGAGAAGCCCAGGTGTTTCATCGCCGGCAAATCCGCGGCGTAGAGCGCGGCGACGGCGAGGGCGATGGCCAACGCCAGGCCCGGCATGATTTGGCGAAGGTTTGTCATAAGTAAATGCCTGTTTGGTCTATGGCGGATGAGGCTAACGATACGCCCCTCGTTTTCAGTAGAGAAACGGATAAAATGGATATATGTCAGTAGCAAAATCAATATAAGGAGGGGGTATGGCCTTGAAGCTGACCCTGCGCGAGCTGGAGGTCTTCGTCGCGGTGGCCGAATACGGCACCGTCACTCAGGCGGCCCAACAGGTGGCGCTGACCCAGTCCGCCGCCAGCCAGGCGCTGGACAAGCTGGAAACCGGCCTAGACGTGCGCTTGTTCGACCGCATCGGCAAACGGCTGAGCCTGAACGAGCATGGCCGGCTGCTGTGGCCCAAGGCGCGGGCCATGCTGGACGCGGCTCAGGACATGCAGAGTCTGTTCAACGCCGGGGCGATGTCCTTGAAGATAGGCGCCAGCAGCACGGTGGCCAACTATCTGCTGCCGCAGCAGCTGGCGGCCTTCCGCGCTGCCTGGCCGCTGGCGCGCTTGGAGCTGGACGTGGCCAATACCCGCGACATCGTCGACGCGGTGGCGGCCTTGCGGGTGGACTTCGGTTTCATCGAAGGGCCTTGCCATCACCCGGATCTGGTCGCCCAGCCCTGGAGACAGGATGAGCTGGTGGTGTTCGCCGCCGCGGATCACCCGCTGGCGCGAGGGGAGGCGGCGCGCCAGGACCTGGCGCAAGCGGAATGGATTCTGCGCGAAGCCGGCTCCGGTACGCGCGAGGAGGTGGATCGTCTATTGCTGCCGCACCTGGCCATGCTCAACGTCAGCATGGAGTTGGGCCATTCCGAAGCGATCAAGCACGCGGTGGCCGCCGGCCTGGGGGTCAGCTGCCTGTCGCGGCGGGTGGTGGCCGATCTGTTGCAGACCGGCGCGGTGGTGGAGCTGAACGCCGGCCTGCCGGTGCTGACGCGCACCTTGTACCAGGTGCAGCACCGCGACAAGACGCTGACCCGCGGCATGGCCGCGTTCCAGAACATGACGATGGCGGCGCTGCTGGCCTGAACCCCATCAGGGCTTGGCGCCGGTCCCCAGTCCGGTCAGCGCGCGGATGTATTGCGCCGGGAAGCGGCTGCGTTCCAATTGGCCCTGGGACGAACGATCGCAGATCGACAATAACCAGGCGCAGGCGAAGGCCGCGCTCATGGAAAACAGCGCCGGGTTGGCGTAGGGGAAGATCGGCCGCGGATGGCCCAGGATATCCACCCACACCATGGGCCCCAGCGCCAAGAGCGCGATGGCGGACGCCAGGCCGGCCAGGCTGCCGGCCACCGCGCCGCGGGTGGTGAGCCGGGGCCAGAACATCGCCAGAAACAGCACCGGGAAATTCACCGAGGCGGCAATCGCCAGCACCAGGCCGGACAGGAAGGCGATGTTCTGCTTCTCGAACAACAAGCCCAGCAGAATGGCCAGTAGTCCGATGACCAGCGTGGCCAGCCGCGACACCCGCATTTCCTCGGCGCTGCTCACCTTGCCTTTGCGCAGCGCCACCGCGTACAGGTCGTGGGACACCGCCGATGCGGCCGACAGGGCCAGGCCGGCCACCACGGCGAGAATGGTGGCGAAGGCCACCGCCGACACCAGGCCGAGGAACAGATTGCCGCCCACCGCCTGGGCCAGGTGCACCGCCACCATATTGGCGCCGCCGACAATGCCGCCGTCTGCGTCGCGAAAGCCGGCGTCGCCGCCGACGATGAGGATGGCGCCAAAGCCCACCAGGATCAGCAGCAGATAGAAATAACCGATGAAGCCGGTGGCGTAGAACACGGATTGGCGCGCGGCGCGGGCGTCGGCCACGGTGAAGAAGCGCATCAGCACATGCGGCAGGCCGGCGGTGCCGAACATCATGCCCAGCCCCAGGGAGACGGCGTCCACCGGATTGGACACCAGGCCGCCCGGCGCCAGGATGGCCTGGCCGCGGAGCTCGGCGGCGGCGGCGAACACGGCCTCGCTGCTATAGCCGAAGCGTCGCCAGACCATGAAGGCCATGAAGCTGGTGGCGGATAGCAGCAGCACCGCCTTGACGATCTGCACCCAGGTGGTGGCCAGCATGCCGCCGAACATCACGTACAAGACCATCAGCGCGCCGACGATGATCACGGCGCTCAGGTAGCTGGCGCCGAACAGCAGTTCGATCAGCTTGCCGGCGCCCACCATCTGCGCCACCAGATAGAGCAGCGCCACCGTCAGCGTGCCGCAGGCGGCGGTGATGCGCACCGGGGTCTGGCTCAGCCGGTAGGACACCACGTCGGCGAAGGTGAAGCGGCCCAGATTGCGCAAGCGCTCGGCGATCAGGAACATGATGATGGGCCAGCCGGCCAACACCCCCAGCGCATAGATCAAGCCGTCGTAGCCCTTGCTGAACATCATCGCGGAGATGCCGAGGAAGGAGGCGGCGGAGATCATGTCGCCGGCGATGGCCAGGCCGTTTTGCAGGGGAGTGACGCCGCCGCCGGCGGTATAGAAGTCCGAGGCGGAACGGGTGCGACGGGCGGCCCAAGCGGTGATGAACAGGGTCAGCGCCACAAACAGCAGGAACATCAGGATGGCGTTCCAGTTCAAGGGCCGTTGCGCGCCGGACTGGGCCCAGGCGGGGCCGGCCAGCGTCAGCGCCAGCATGGCGACAGGGATTCTCATGGCTGGCACTCCTTCAGCACTTGTTCGTTCAGCGGGTCCAGCCGCTTGTTGGCCTGGCGCACGTAGATCCCGGTCAGCACAAACGCGGCGAGGATGATGGCGACGCCCACCGGCATGCCCACGGTGGTGACGCCGGCGCCTATGGGCCGGGCCAGCCACTGCGGCGCGAAGGCCAGCACCAGGATGAAGCCGTAATAGAGCAGCAGCATGACGGCGGTCAGGCTCCAGCCCAGCCGCGCTTTGCCGCGGGCCAGTTGTTGAAAGGCGGGATGATTCAGAATCGCTTGCTGTTGTTGCGGGCTCATGGCGCGGCTCCTTAACCAGCGGTTTACGATCAGCTGCGCGGCGTGGAGCGTTAGCCGGCGAGCTCCGCGCAAGAACGCCGGCGCATCGCCGGCACATTCCTGTTCTTCCGCGGCAAGGCCTTGTCTCGCTCCGGCTTGCCGGATCGTAAACGCGCTTTTGACGATGGCGGGTGGCGCCCCGGCCGAGACCGGGGCCGGGGCTCAGACGAAGCTGCGGGTTTGCGCCACGCGGAAGCGGTTGGCGACGAAGGCGCTGTCGGACAAGCTGGCGTTGGCCGCCGGATTGCCGCCGCTGCCGTGGAAGTCGCTGAAGGCGGCGGACTGATTGACCATCACCGCGCCAGTGAAATTGAGCGCCAGCGACACGCAGGCGTTTTCCGCCGCCTGCCGGGCCAGCGCCTGCACCTGCTGGTCCGTGCTGTAGACCGAGAAGCTCAGGGCGCCGTGGCGGCGCATGCTGTCTTCCGCCTGGCGCAGCGCGGCGGCGCTGTCCGGCGTCTGAATCAGGAAGCTGATCGGCCCGAAGTGTTCCTGCTCGTAAACGGCGCGGTCCTCCATCGTCAACTGGCGCAACAGCGGGGTGCGCACCTCGGCTTCCGGGTATTGCGGGTGGCTCAGCCTCCGGCTGTCCAGCGCCGGCCGGCCCAGCGCGCGCGCCGCTTCCAGCCTTTGGACCACGCCGGGGTTCTGAAGCGCGCCCAGCAGTTCCACCGCCTTGGCCGGCTCCGCGCACAGCGCTTCCAGCGCCGCGCACAGGCCTTCCACCGTTTGCTGGTAGGACAGCTTGCCTTCGGGCGTGTGGATGCCGTCGGCCGGGATGAAAATATTCTGCGGCGCGGTGCACATCTGGCCGCTGTACAGCGCCAGCGACAGCGCGAGGTTGCGGCACAGGCCGGGGAAATCGGCGGTGGAGTCCAGCACCACGCAGTTGACGCCGGCTTTTTCGGTGTAGACCTGAGCGTGGCGGCACTGGCTCTCCAGCCACTCGCCGTGAGCGCTGCTGCCTGTGAAGTCGATCAGCTTCACCTCCGGCCGCTGCGCCAACAGGCTGGCCAGCGGCTCGCCGTGCTGGTTCGCCGCCAGCAGCACGGTATTGGGATCGAAACCGGCCTCGGCCAGCACTTCGCGGGCGATGCGCACCGTCAGGGCCAGCGGCAGCACCGCGCCGGGATGCGGCTTGACGATGACGCTGTTGCCGGTGGCCAGGCTGGCGAACAGCCCCGGATAGCCGTTCCAGGTGGGAAAGGTGCTGCAGCCTATCACCAGGCCGACGCCGCGCGGGATCACCTTCCAGCTTTTCTCCAGCACCAGCGGTTCATGTTTGCCCTGCGGCTTGCTCCAGCGGCAGTGTCCGGGAATGGCCGACATCTCGCGCCAGGCGTAGGTCACGGCCTCCAAGGCGCGGTCCTGCGCATGCGGGCCGCCGGCCTGGAAGGCCATCATGAAGGCCTGGCCGGTGGTGTGCATCACCGCGTGGGCGATCTCGAAGCTGCGGCGGTTCAGCCGCTGAATGATTTCCAGGCAGACGCCCACCCAGGCCTGCGGGCCGGCTTGCCGCCACGATTGCAGCGCCGCGGTGGAGGCGTTCAGCAAGGCGTCGGCGTCATGGCGCGGATAGCGGATGCGCAAAGCGCCGCGATAGGGAGAGCGTTCGCTGCCCACCCAGCCCTGGCCGGCCGGCAGGCCGTCCAGCTGGAAGTCTTGTTGCAATAAAGCCTCAAACGCCGCCTGGCCGTCCGCGGCGGCGGTTTCGCCATAAGTTCTGGGGCTGGGCATTTCCGGGTGCGGGGACCAGTACTGGCGCTCGCTCAAGGCCTGCAGGGCCTGGTCCAAGGTGGCTTGATGCTGCTGGAACAGAGGGTGAGACATGGACGTTCTCCTCGGGCGGAGGGATGAGAGGCCGGCCTGCGCCATGTCAGCGGCAAGCCGGGCACGGTAACAACAGTTTCAGCGCACTGTCATTGATGTGGGTCAGCTTATAATTGATTTTCCGGTCGGTCAATGATAGCGTTTGCTGAAGTGGCGGTTTGGCCAGTTGAGCCAAGGCCGCGCCCAAAGGGGAGGCGAGCATGCAGGCAGCGGAAACGAGTATTGAGGTGAATCTGGAGGCCGGAGTGGCGACCGTGACGCTGAACCGGCCGCAAAGGCTGAACAGTTTCAACCCCGCCATGCACCAGGCCTTGGCGGCGGCCTTGGACCGCCTGCGCGACGACGTCGAGGTCCGGGCGCTGGTGCTGACCGGCGCCGGCCGCGCCTTCTGCGCCGGCCAGGATCTGAGCGACCGGGCGCCGGAGCCGGGACAGCCGCCGGCGGATCTGGGCTTGTCCATCGAGGCTTACTACGCGCCGCTGGTGCGGCGGCTGCGCGATATGCCCAAGCCGGTGATCGCCGCGGTCAACGGCGTGGCGGCCGGGGCCGGAGCGAATATCGCCCTGGCTTGCGATCTGGTGATCGCCGCCCGCTCGGCGAGTTTCATCCAGGCCTTCAGCAAGATCGGTCTGCTGCCGGACGCCGGCGGCAGCTACTGGCTGCCGCGTTTGCTGGGCCAGGCGCGGGCGATGGGGTTGGCGCTGCTGGCCGAGCCCTTGCCGGCCGAGCGTGCCGAGCAATGGGGCTTGATCTGGCGCTGCGTAGACGACGAGGCTTTTCCCGCCGCGGTGGGGCAGCTTGCCGAGCAGTTGGCCAGCGGGCCGACGCTGGCCTACGCGCGGATCAAGCGGGCGCTGCAAGCATCCGAGGGCAACAGTCTGGAACAGCAGCTGCAACTGGAGCGCGATACGCAGCGGGAGCTGGGCTTCAGCGCCGATTACCGCGAAGGCGTGGCGGCCTTTCTGGGCAAGCGCCCGCCGCGCTTTGGAGGGCAGTGAGCATGCAATTGGGCAGCGAACAGCGAGTGGCGGTGATAGGCGCCGGCGCGATGGGGCGTGGCATCGCCGCGGTGGCGGCCGCCGCTGGGCATGAAGTGTATTTATACGATCAGGACGCCGGCGCGGCGGCGGCGGCGCCGGACGCGATCGCCGCCGACTGGGCCGGCCTGGTCCAGCGCGGCAAATGGAGTCAGCCGCAGCTGGACGCCGCGCGCCGCCGGCTGCGGCCGGTAAGCAGCTTGGAGGAATTGGCCGACGCGAGCTTGGCGATCGAGGCCATCGTCGAGCGGCTGGACGCCAAGCAGGCGCTATTGCGACAGTTGGACGCGCTGTTGCCGGCCGCCGCCGTCCTGGCCAGCAACACTTCTTCCCTGTCCATTACCGCGCTGGCGGCGGGCCTGCGCCATCCTGAGCGGGTGATAGGCCTGCATTTCTTCAACCCGGCCACGCGGATGAAGCTGGTGGAAGTGGTGAGCGGGCTGGAGACCGCGCCGGCTTTGTCGGAGCGTCTGTGCCAGTGGATGCGCGCTTGGGGCAAGACGCCGGCGCCGGCCGCGTCCACTCCCGGCTTCATCGTCAACCGGGTGGCGCGGCCTTTCTACGCCGAGGCCTTGCGGCTGCTGCAAGAAGGCGCTTGCGCGCCATCCACGTTGGACGCCTTGCTGCGCGAAGCCGGCGGCTTCGCGATGGGACCCTTGGAGTTGATGGACCTGATCGGCCATGACGTGAATTTCGCGGTGACGCAGTCGGTGTATCAGGCGATGCAGCAGGACCCGCGTTTCCGGCCGTCGCCGCTGCAGCAGGAGTTGGTCACGGCCGGCCGCCTGGGCCGCAAGAGCGGTCGCGGCTTTTACGATTACGGCCAGGCCTTGCCGGCGCCGGACGCCGCGCCGCCGCAAGCGGCGCCCGCGGCGCTGCGCGTGCATGGCGGCTTGGGCGCGGCCGAACCCTTGCTGGCGCGCTTGCGGGCCGGCGGCGTGCGTGTGGAACGCGAGCCGGGGCCGGAGCAGGGCTGGCTGAGTTGGGATGATTTGCGGCTGGCCCTGTCCGACGGCCGCAGCGCCACCCGCCGCGCCGCGGACAGCGGCCACGCCGGCTGGGCGGTGTTCGATCTGGCTCTGGATTACGCCAGCGCGCCGCGGCTGGCGCTGGCCATGGCGGACCAGGCCGCGCCGGAGGCGGCGGCGCGGGCGGAGGGCGTGTTGCAGGCGGCCGGCCTGCTGGTGTCGCGGATGGACGACGCCGCCGGCATGGCGGTGTTGCGCACCGTGGCGATGCTGGCCAACGAGGCGGCCGACGCGGTGGGGCAGGGCGTGGCCGCGGCGGACAGCGTGGATCAGGCGATGTGCCTGGGCGCCGCTTATCCCCGCGGTCCGCTGGCCTGGGCCGATAAGCTCGGCACGGACTATCTGGCGCAGACATTGGACGCTTTGCACGCGCACTACGGCGACGATCGTTATCGCGTCTCGCCGCTGCTGCGGCGGCTGGCCTTGTCCGGAGGACGCTTCCATGACTGAGACAGAAGCCGCTCGGCAACTTGCCGAGAACAGCGCGCTGGCGATGCTGAGCCAGGATCGGGCGTCGGCCAGCCTGGGCATGGAGCTGCTGGACGTGGCGCCGGGCCGGGCCCGGCTACGCATGCGCGTGCGCGACGACATGCTCAACGGCTTCCAGCTATGTCACGGCGGCCTGCTGTGCGCGCTGGCGGACACCGCTTTCGCCGTCGCCTGCAATAGCTGGGGGCCGAGGACGGTCGGCGCGGCCGTCAGCGTGGAGTATCTGCTGCCGGCCCGCGGGGGGGACTGCCTGCTGGCGGAGGCCGAGTGCCTGCATCAGGGGGCTCGGCAAGGTCTTTACGATGTGCGGATCAGCAATCAGCGCGGCGAAACCCTGGCCCTGCTGCGCGGCCGCTCGCACCGGAGCGGAGAGCGGGCCGAGTAAAAGGCCGCATGCCGTTTTTTGTTTCTCAACGCCCGTCCAAGGAGCGCAAGCCCGCCGTCTTGTCCAGCCAGCAGCAATTGGCCGCAGAGCCAGCCCCGAACCCACACAGGAGAAGCACCATGCCCGTCACCCGCCCTATGTCCAGCGAGCTGGACGCGATGGAAACCGCCAGCCGCGACGAACTGTCCGCCTTGCAGCTGCAGCGTCTGCAATGGACGCTGCAACACACTTACGACAATGTCGCGCCCTTTCGCGCCAAGTGCGAGCAAGCCGACGTCCATCCCCGGCAATTGCGGCGGCTGGAGGATCTGAGCCGCTTCCCGTTCACCAGCAAGGCGGATTTGCGTGACAACTACCCGTTCGGCCTGTTCGCGGTGCCGCGAGACCAGGTGTCGCGCATCCACGCCAGCAGCGGCACCACCGGCCAGCCCACGGTGGTGGGATACACCCGCAACGATATCGAGGCCTGGGCCACGGTGGTGGCGCGCTCCATCCGCGCCGCCGGCGGCCGGCGCGGCAGCATGGTGCACATCGCTTACGGTTACGGCCTGTTCACCGGCGGGCTGGGCGCGCACTACGGCGCGGAACGCCTGGGCTGCACCGTGGTGCCGATGTCCGGCGGTCAGACCGAGCGCCAGGTGCAGCTGATCCAGGATTTCCGCCCGGACATCATCATGGTCACGCCGTCCTATATGTTGAACATCCTCGATGAAATGGAGCGCCGGGGCATGGATGCGGCGGCCTGCTCCTTGCAGGTGGGCATCTTCGGCGCCGAGCCGTGGACCGGGCAGATGCGGCAGGAGATCGAGCGCCGAGCTGGCATAGACGCGGTGGACATTTACGGCCTGTCCGAGGTGATGGGGCCGGGCGTGGCCAGCGAGTGCGTGGAAAGTAAGGACGGCCCGGTGATCTGGGAGGATTTCTTCTACCCGGAAATCATCGATCCGCACAGCGGCGAAGTGCTGCCGGACGGGGAGGAGGGCGAATTGGTGCTGACCTCGCTGACCAAGGAAGCGATGCCGGTGATCCGCTACCGCACCCGCGACCTGACCCGGCTGCTGCCGCCCAGCAGCCGTTCGATGCGGCGCATCGGCAAGATCGTCGGCCGGTCCGACGATATGCTGATCATCCGCGGCGTCAATGTGTTTCCCACCCAGATCGAGGAAGTGATTCTGCGGCAAACGGGGCTGGCGCCGCATTTCTATCTGGAGGTCGACAAAGACGGTCACCTGGACAGCCTGGCGGTCTTCGTCGAGCGCGAGCCCAGCGGGCCGGCGCGCGACGACGCCAAACAGCTGGCGGCGCGGCAGTTGCAGCACAGCATCAAGAGCCATGTCGGCGTGACGACCACAGTGCAGGTGGTGGAGCCGATGACCATAGAACGCTCGGTGGGCAAGGCGCGGCGGGTGGTGGACAAGCGGCCGCGCGACTAGGCGACGAGGGGCTGGTTTCGTTAATGCTTGTATTTTAATTGAACGACCGGTAAATTAATTAATATGCTGTTTCAGCGCGCCGGACATCCGCTTCCGGCGATGCTCACCTAGGAGGATGCGCCATGTACACCCAAGCCCTGGATCAGCCGGACATCGCCGCGGCGGCGGCCGAGCCGTCGCTTCAGCAGCAGGCCTTCGACGCCAAGCTGCAGGCGGACGACAAGATAGAAGCGCGCGACTGGATGCCGCTCGCCTACCGCAAAACCTTGTTGCGGCAGATCTCCCAGCATGCGCATTCCGAAGTGGTGGGCATGCTGCCGGAAGGCAACTGGATCGGCCGCGCGCCCACGCTCAAGCGCAAGGCCATTCTGCTGGCCAAGGTGCAGGACGAGGGCGGGCACGGCCTTTATCTGTACGCGGCGGCGGAAACCCTGGGCAGCCCGCGCGACGAAATGGTGGCGACCTTGCTGTCCGGCCGCGCCAAGTACTCCAGCATCTTCAATTACCCCACTTTGTCCTGGGCCGACATCGGCACCATAGGCTGGCTGGTGGACGGCGCGGCGATCATGAACCAGATTCCGCTGTGCCGCTGTTCCTACGGCCCGTACGCCCGCGCCATGGTGCGCATCTGCAAGGAAGAAAGCTTTCACCAGCGCCAGGGCTACGATCTGTTGCTGACGATGATGGGCGGCAGCGCGGAGCAGCGGGCCATGGTGCAGGAGTCGGTGAACCGCTGGTGGTGGCCGGTGCTGATGATGTTCGGCCCGCCAGACCGGGATTCGGTGCACAGCGCCAGCAGCATGCAATGGGGCATCAAGCGCATTTCCAACGACGATTTGCGGCAGAAGTTCGTCGACGCCATCGTGCCCCAGGCCGAAGTGCTGGGCATCGCGCTGCCGGACCCGGCGCTGGTCTGGAACGAGGCGCGCGGTCATTACGACTTCGGCGAGCCGGATTGGACGGAGTTCAAGCGGGTGCTGGCGGGCGACGGCCCCTGCAACCGCGAACGCATGGCCGCGCGCGTCCGCGCGCATGAAGAGGGGGCCTGGGTGCGCGCCGCGGCCCGAGCCTATGCCGACAAACAGGCGGCGCGCGCCGCCGCCTGATCAGGAGCCATCATGTCCGAGCCTAACGCCTGGCCGCGTTTCGAGGTTTTTGTCCTTGGCCGCAACGCCTTGCAATACAAGCACTCCAGCAGCCTGCACGCCGCCGATGCGCGCCATGCGCTGCTGCTGGCCAGAGACATCTATTTCCGCCGCCAAGAGGGCATCAGCCTGTGGGTGGCGCCCAGCGCCCGCCTAAGCGAGAACGGCGAGCCGCCGTCTGCGACGGAAGCCGCGGCGCCGCAACAGTACGAAGTGTTTTTGCAGCTCAAGCCGGGTCTGGATCATCTGCACGTCGCCAGCCTGCTGGCCGCGTCGGCATCGCAGGCCTTGGAGCGGGCGGAGCGGGCCTTCGGCGAGTTCCCGCCCGGCGCGGTCTGGGCGCTGCCCAGCGCTGCGCTGAGCTGCAGCGAGCCGGACGAACGCGAGATGCTGTTCGAACCGATGGCCAGCAAGACTTATCGCTTGCCCACCTTCTTCCAGTTGCCGGAAGCCGTGAACCATATGTGAGGAGTGCGCGATGTCTGTGCAGATAGCTGTGCAAACGCAGCCGCCGGCGACGGCGGACCTGATCGAATACGCGCTGCGGCTGGGCGACAACACCTTGTTGCTGGGCCAGCGCCTGGGTGAATGGTGCGGCCACGCGCCGGAGTTGGAAGACGATATCGCGCTGAGCAATATCGCGCTGGATCTGATAGGCCAGTCGCGCTTGCTGCTGAGTCTGGCCGGCGAATGGGAGGGACGGGGCCGGGACGAGGACGCGCTGGCCTATCTGCGTGACGCGCCGGCGTTCCGCAACCTGACCTTGCTGGAGCTGCCCAACGGCGACTTCGGTCAGACCGTGTTGCGCATCGCCCTGTTCAGCGCCTACCAAGTGGCTGTGTGGCGGACCTTGCGCGGCGGCGAAGCGCGGCTGGCGGCGATCGCCGGCAAGGCGCTGGCGGAAAGCCGCTACCACCTGCGCTACGCGGCGGAATGGGTGGTGCGGCTGGGCGACGGCACCGACGAATCGAGGCGGCGCATGCAGCGGGCGCTGACGCATTGGTGGCCGTATCTGGCCGAGATGTTCGACGAGGACGCGCTGGAGCGGCGCCTGGACGGCGTCGCGCCGCAAGCGGCTCTTCTGCGGAAGGAATGGGAGGCGCTGATGCTGCCGGTGCTGGCGGAAGCCACGCTGCGGCCGCCGGCGGACACCGAATATCGTTCCGGCGGCAAGCGCGGCGAACACAGCGAATCCTTGGGCCATGTGCTGGCGGAGATGCAGTTCCTGCAGCGCGCCTATCCCGGAGGGCGCTGGTGATGCGCGCCGCGCGGCTGAGCGTGGCGCAAGCCTGGCGGGTGCTGGACCAGGTGCCGGATCCCGAGGTGCCGGCGGTGTCGCTGTGCGATCTGGGCATCGTGCGCAAGGTGGCGCGGGTGGGGGAGGATCTGGAGGTCACGCTGACCCCCACTTATTCCGGCTGCCCGGCGACCGAGGCCATCGCCGCCTCGGTGCGGCAGGCCTTGGGTCAGGCGGGCGAAGAGCGGGTGGTGTTGCGCACCCAGCTGAGTCCGGCCTGGAGCAGCGACTGGATCAGCGCCGACGGCCGCGAAAAGCTGCGCCGTTACGGCATTGCGCCGCCGGCCTGCGCAAGGGCGGCCGAGGACGACTGGCAGCCGCTGCGCTTCCAAACGGCGGCGCCGGCCTGTCCGCAATGCGGCTCCGTCCGCAGCCGGCGGCTGAGCCAGTTCGGCTCCACCGCCTGCAAGGCGCTTTACCGCTGCGAGGCCTGTCTGGAGCCATTCGAGTATTTCAAGCCGATCTGAGTCCACTGAGGGACCGGAGTAAGGAGACCGGGATGAGACTAGCTTTCCATCGCCTGCGCGTCGTCGAACGCCGCCAGGAAACCGACGACGCCATTTCGCTGACCTTGGAGCCGCCGGCGGAGTTTAAGGAGCGCTTCCGCTTCACCCAGGGCCAGCACCTGGTGTTTCGCGAACATATCGACGGCGTGGAGCAGCGGCGCACTTATTCGCTGTGCTGTGGCGCGGACGAAGGCATTTTACGGGTGGCGGTGAAGCGGGTGGAGGGCGGCGTGTTCTCCAGCCACGTCCACCGGCATTGGCAGCTTGGGCAGGAGGTGGAAGCGATGCCGCCGGAGGGGCGCTTTTTCACGCCGCTGGCGGCGGAGCAGCGCAAGCACTATCTGGGCATCGTCGCCGGCAGCGGCATCACCCCCTTGCTGTCCACCTTGAAAACCACCTTGCGGCGAGAGCCGCACAGCCGTTTCACCTTGCTGTACGGCAATCGGCGGCGCGGCGGTATTCTGTTCGCCGACGAGCTGGCGGCGCTGAAGTCGCGCTATCCGGCGCGCCTGGCGGTGTATCACTTCCTCAGCCGCGAAGCACAGCAGCCGGAGCTGTTTCACGGCCGTCTCGACGGCGAACGGCTGCACAGGGCGCTGGCCGCGCTGCTGCCGGACAGCGCGGTGGACGAAGCCTTCGTTTGCGGCCCCAACGATATGATTGATCAGGCCTGCGCCTGCCTGGAGCGCGTGGGGCTGGCCGCCGGACGCATCCATTACGAACGTTTCGGCGTACCGGGGCGCGGTGCGGCCAAACCGGCAGCGGCGGCCGAGGACAATCCGGCGGCCAGCGTCACTCTCATCATCGACGGCCAGCAGCGCCAACTGGAACTGAGCGCCGGTGAGCGCATCCTGGAAGCGGCCACCGCGGCCGGGGTCGACCTACCTTACTCTTGCCAAGGTGGGGTATGCTGCACCTGCCGAGCCAAGGTGCTGTCCGGCCGCGTGTCCATGGACAAGAATTTCGCCCTGGAAGCGGCCGAGGTGGAACAAGGCTTCGTGCTCGCCTGTCAGGCGCGTCCACGGACCCAGCAAGTGGTGCTCAGTTTTGATGAGCGTTGACGGTTGCTTGTCTAGAACCGCTGGCAAGCCCCGGTTTGACCGGGGTTTGCCTGGCGGCTCGTAGTCATCGGGGAGGTTCGCTGGTGCCGCGTCTGGTCTTTTCATTCAACCGATATGCGGATATGGCCAGAACAAAATCTCCCAATTACGAGGCGCAGCAACAAAACATACTGGAGAACGCTGCCCGCCTGTTTGCCGAGCAGAGTTTTCCCAGTGCTTCGATAGCCCAACTGGCTGAGCTGTGCGGCATGTCCAAGCCGCTGCTGTATCACTACTACCGCGACAAATCGCATCTGCTGTTCGACATCGCCGACACCTATGTGGATAGGTTGGTGGGCATCGTCGACGAGGCGGCGCGGCAAGCGCTGCCGGCGGACGCGCATCTGCGGCTGCTGATCGAGCGCTTCATGGAGGAGTACGCGTTCTCGCGCCATTACCACATGGTCTTGGTGCAGGACGTCAAATTCCTGGGCGAGGCGGACCGGCTGAAGGTGAAGGCCAAGCAGGCCGGCGTGGTGTCCGCCTTTGCCGAACTGATCGCCCGTTTGCGGCCGGAGCTGCCGGCGACGGAGGTCAAACCGGTGACGATGACCTTGTTCGGCATGATGAACTGGACCTTCACCTGGTTCCGCGCGGACGGCGCGGTGGACCGGCAGGGCATGGCGCGGATAGTCAGCCAGTTGTTTCTTCACGGGGTGTATGGATGTGGAGAGGGAACTGACCATGAGCGAGCATCTGAGGGAGCGCCGCGCTGAGCGGATCTGCCACCTGGAAATTCACCGGCCGGCGCAGCTCAATGCGCTGAGCCCCGAGCTGATGCGGGAGCTGGAGTCCGCGCTGGACGCGGCGGACGGCGATCCCGACATCAGCGTCATTCTGCTGTCCGGCACCGAGCAGGCCTTCGCCGCCGGCGCCGACATCGGCCGCATGGCCGAATGGGATTATCAGCAAGTCTTTCTCGACGATTACGTAAGCCGGCACTGGGAGCGCGCGCGCGGCGTGCGCAAGCCGCTAATCGCCGCGGTGCGCGGCCTGGCGATAGGCGGCGGCTGCGAGCTGGCGATGATGTGCGATGTGATCATCGCCGGCGAGTCCGCCCGCTTCGGCCAGCCGGAAGTCAAGCTGGGCACCCTGCCCGGCATGGGCGGCACCCAGCGGCTGCCGCGCGCCATCGGCAAGGCCAAGGCGATGGAATGGTGCTTGAGCGGCCAGCTCTATAGCGCCGACGAAGCCGAGCGCGCCGGCCTGGTGTCGCGGGTGGTGGCGGACGCCGACGTGCTGGCGACGGCGCAGGCGCTGGCCGCGCGGATGGCAGGCTACTCGCTGCCGGCGCTGATGCTGATCAAGGAGTCCTTGAACCGCGCTTTCGAATCCAGCCTGGCCGAAGGCCTGCTGTTCGAACGGCGCGCCTTTCACGCCAGTTTCTCGCTGGCCGACCAGAAGGAAGGCATGCAGGCCTTTCTCGACAAGCGGCCGCCGCAGTTCCAACACCGTTGATCCAGGAGGTTTCCCATGCCCCATGCCTATATCTGTGACGGCATTCGCACCCCGTTCGGCCGTTACGGCGGCGCGCTTTCCGGCGTGCGCGCCGACGATCTGGCGGCGCTGCCGCTCGCCGCGCTGATGCGGCGCCATCCGCTGGACTGGTCCTGCCTGGACGAGGTGATTCTGGGCTGCGCCAATCAGGCCGGCGAGGACAACCGCAATGTGGCGCGGATGGCGGCCTTGCTGGCCGGCCTGCCGCAGTCCGCGCCGGCGATCACGGTCAACCGCCTGTGCGCGTCCGGACTGGACGCGGTGGGTCTGGCCGCGCGGGCGATCGCCGCAGGCGAAGCCGAACTGGTGCTGGCCGGCGGCGTGGAGAGCATGTCGCGCGCGCCCTTCGTGCTGGGCAAGGCCGAGAGCCCGTTCGCGCGCAATGCGCGGGTAGAGGACAGCACCATAGGCTGGCGCTTCGTCAACCCGGCGTTTCAGCGTCAGTTCGGCATCGACTCCATGCCGGAAACCGCGGAAAACGTCGCGCGCCAGTTCAAGGTTTCCCGCGCCGATCAGGACGCCTTCGCGCTGCGCAGCCAGCAGCGTTACGCCGCGGCGCGCGAGCGCGGTTTCTTCGACGCGGAGATCCTGGCCTTGGAGCTGCCGCAGCGCAAGGGCGAGCCGCTGCGGGTGATCCGGGACGAACACCCGCGGCCGGCCACCACGCTGGCGGAGCTGGCGCGGCTCAAGGGCGTGGTGGCGGACGGCTCGGTCACCGCCGGCAACGCCTCCGGCGTCAACGACGGCGCGGCGGCGCTGTTGCTGGCCAGCGGCGCCGGGCTCAAGCGCCACGGCCTGCGTCCGCGGGCGCGGATTCTGGGCATGTGCTCGGTGGGGCTGGAGCCGCGCATCATGGGCATGGGGCCGGCGCCGGCGGCGGAAAAGCTGTTGCGGCGGCTGGGCCTGAGCGTGGCGGATATGGACGTGATCGAGCTGAACGAGGCATTCGCCTCGCAATCGCTGGCGGTGATGCGCCAACTGGGCCTGGCCGACGACGACGCCCGGGTCAACCCCAACGGCGGCGCGATCGCGCTGGGCCATCCGCTGGGAGCTTCCGGCGCCAGGCTGGCGCTGACCGCGCTGCGTCAGCTGGAGGCCAGCGGAGATAGGCTGGCGCTGTGCGCGATGTGCGTCGGCGTCGGCCAGGGCGTGGCCCTGGTGCTGGAGAGGGTGGAGGAGGCGTGATGGACGAACTGATCTTGCTGGATTATCCGGCCGATGGCGTGGCGCGGCTGCGCCTGAACCGCCCGCAGGCGCTCAATGCCTTGAATACGGCGCTGCGGCGGGAGTTGGCGCGGCGTTTCCAGGAGCTGGCCGCCGCGGCCGACGTCAGGGCGATTCTGCTGTGCGGCGACCATCGCGCTTTCGCCGCCGGCGCGGACCTGACCGAGATGGCCGACTGCGGCAGCATAGAGCTGATGCAGCGCCAGCTGCACAAGCTATGGCAGGCGATTGCCGACTGTCCCAAGCCGGTGATCGCGGCGGTGGCCGGCTATGCCTTGGGCGGCGGCTGCGAGCTGGCGATGCACGCCGACATCATCGTCGCCGCCGAATCCGCCCAGTTCGGCCAGCCGGAAGTCAAGGTGGGGGTGATGCCGGGCGCCGGCGGCACCCAGCGGCTGCTGCGGGCGGTGGGCAAGTTCCGCGCGATGAAGCTGCTGTTGACCGGCGAGCGCATCGGCGCGGCGGAGGCGCTGGCGATGGGCCTGGTCAGCGAGGTGACGGCGGACGAGGCGCTGGATACGCGCGCACTGGAGCTGGCGACGCAGATCGCCGCGCTGCCGCCGCTGGCGGTGGAGCAGATCAAGGAAGTGGTGCTGGCCGGCGCCGACGCGCCGTTGGCGACGGCGCTGATGCTGGAGCGCAAGGCTTACCAGCTCTTGTTCGCGTCGAGGGATCAGAAGGAGGGCATGCGGGCATTTCTCGAAAAGAGAGCCGCGGTGTTCCTAGGGGAATAGGAAGTTCTTGTTATGACTCTGGAGAGTTGACTTCAATTCAGGGGGTATGGATATCTCCCTAGCATGTTTCAGATGCTGGTCTACTACAATCAGGGGGCTTTATTACCGTGATGGAGGGTGGTATGGAGGTTGATAACCTTGTTGTTCGCCTTGATGGAGAATATGTTTTATTGCTATTGGGTACAAAGCCGCAGGCTAAGGTTGAGTTAAAAACTTTACGTAGAGTGAGCCCAGTTTTTACTGGAAGAACGGATGATGAGTGTCGGGTAATTCTACAAAAACAGAGTAACCGAGAAGTCCTATATGCAGTGGTCGACAAAGAGCGGCCACGCCAATTCCCAGCACAAGGTGTTTATCACATTACGCCACAGGATTTGCAGGGAAGTGTATTTGTTGAATAGTTAAACGGGCAACGCAGTAAAGCGTTGCCCGTTCTATTCAGGCTATTGTGTTCAATGCGCGCCGCTGTCGCCGCCAGCAGCGGTGAACGGCGGCTTGGCGAACCACACCAGGCCGATCAACAGCACGAACAGCACGCCGGACAGCCAGAAAATCTCATTGGCCGCCATGATGTAGCCCTGCTTGGTGATTTGCAGCGAGGTCAGCGCCGCCTGCTGTCCGGAGGACAGGCCGGCCATGTCCAGCAGCCGGAACCAGGCGTTGGACGCCTGATCGTAGAGGCTGACATGCTCGGTCAGGCGCGCGTGGTGCATCGCCTCGCGACGGTCCCACATCGTGGTGGTGATCGAGGTGCCGATGCTGCCGGCCAGAATCCGCAGGAAGTTGGACAGGCTGGACGCGCTGGCGATCTGGCTGGGATGCAGGCCGGACAGGGTGATCGTGGTCAGCGGCATGAAGAAGCAGGCCACGCCTATGCCCTGAACCACCTGCGGCCACACCACGTAGGCGAAGTCCATCTGCGGGTTGAAGGTGCTGCGCCAGAAGAAGCAGATCGCGTACACGCTGAAGCTCACCGTCACCACCCAGCGCATGTCCAGCCGCTGCGCGTACTTGCCGATGATGGGCGACAGCACCACCGGGATCAGCCCGATGGGGGCCGCGGCCAGGCCGGCCCAGGTGGCGGTGTAGCCCATCTGGGTCTGCAGCATCAGGGGCAGCAGCACCACGGTGCCGAAGTAGAGCATGAAGCCCAGGCTGATGGCGACGGTGCCGACGGTGAAGTTGCGCTGCTTGAACAGGCTCAGGTCGACGATGGGATGTTTCTCGCCCAGCTCCCAGATCACCAGATAGACCAGCGCCAGCACCGCGATCACCGCCAGGGTGATCACCTCGGTGGAGTTGAACCAGTCCAGCTCTTTGCCGCGGTCCAGCACCATTTGCAGCGAGCCTACGCCTATCACCAACAGAGCGAGGCCGATGCGGTCGATAGGCAGATCGACGGTTTCGGTTTCACGCGGCTTGAGGATGCGCCAGGAAATGAAGGCCGCCGCCAGTCCCACCGGCACGTTGATGAAGAAGATCCAGCCCCAGTGCCAGTTGTCGCTGATCACACCGCCCAGAATCGGGCCGAACACCGGCGCGACGATCACCGTCATCGCCCATAGCGCCAGCGCCATGCCTTTCTTCTCCGGCGGGTAGCAGGACAAGAGCAGGCTCTGCGACAGCGGAATCATCGGGCCGGCCACCGCGCCTTGCAGCACGCGGAAGAAAATCAGCATTTCCAGGCTGCTGGACATGCCGCACAGCCAGGAGGTGAGCACGAAGAGCAGGGTGGAGGCGGTGAACAGCTTCACTTCGCCCAGGCGCTTGGCCAGCCAGCCGGTCAGCGGCACCGCGATGGCGTTGGCCACCCCGAAGGAGGTGATCACCCAGGTGCCCTGGCTGGTGGCCGCGCCGAGGTTGCCCGAGATGGTGGGCAAGGCCACGTTGGCGATGGTGGTGTCCAGCACTTGCATGAACACCGACATCGACAGCGCCAGCGTGATCCAGACCAGCTTGGAGCCGGTCAGTGGTGGATGATTCATGGTCCGGACCCCTTATTCGGCCTTGCCTTCACCCGCGTTGGCCGCCAGCAGCGTCCGCACCAGTTCGTCGGCCTGTTTCAGGTCCGGCAGCTGGCCGGAGACGTCCTGGTGGGCGACGAAGGGCTGGGCTTCGGCCACGGCCTTGCCGTCCGTGCTGGAGGTGTCCACCACGGCGTCCATGGACAGGCCGACGCGCAGCGGGTGCGATTGCAGGTCTTTCGGGTCCAGCTGGATGCGCACCGGCACGCGTTGAACCACCTTGATCCAGTTGCCGGTGGCGTTCTGCGCCGGCAGCAGCGAGAAGGCGCTGCCGGTGCCGGCGGACAGGCCGACCACTTTGCCGTGGTAGACGATCTTGCCGCCGTAGAGATCGGACTTCAGTTCCACCGGCTGGCCGATGCGGATCTTGGCCAGCTGGCCTTCCTTGAAGTTGGCGTCCACCCACAGGTTTTGCAGCGGGATCACCGACATCAGCGGGGTGCCGGCGGCCAGGCGCTGGCCAACCTGCACATTGCGGCGGGCGACGGCGCCGTCCAGCGGGGCCTTGATCTCGGTGCGCTGCAGCGCGAGCCAGGCTTCCTTCAGCCGGCTGGCGGCGGCCTTGACCGCAGGCTGCTGCGCCAGCGCGTCCTTGCCCAGCAGCGCGGCGCTGGCTTTTTGCTGTTCGCGCGCGGCGTCCAGCGCGGCCTTGGCGGCGGCGACGGCGTCGTTGGCGTGGCCCAGTTCTTCCGCCGACAGCGCGTCGGTGCCGGCCAACTGTTTGCGGCGTTTCAGGTCGGCGTCGGCGCGGGCCAGCTCGGTTTCGCGCAGGGTGACCTGGGCCGCCAGCTGTTGGGTGTTGCTCATCAATTGGCGGGTCTGACGCACGGCTTGGGCGAATTCATTGCGGGCGCGGTCGAAGTTCAGCTGCGCGTCGTTCTTGTCCAGGCTGACCAGCAATTGACCGGCTTTGACGTGCTGGGTGTCGTCCACCAGCACCTTGGCGACGGTGCCGCCCACTTCCGGGGTGACTTGCACCAGGTGGCCGCTGACATAGGCGTCGTCGGTGCTTTCCTGATGACTGAGCACCAGCGCCCAGTAGGCGCCGTAGCCGATGGCGATGGCGGCGAACAGGGTGGTGGCGACGATCAGATTGCGTTTGCGCCCTTGCGCGGTTTTGGTTTTCTTGTCCATGGATGCGTTCTCAGTGGGTGGCGGGCGCAGCGTTGAAGCCGCCGCCCAATGCGGTGTTCAGGGAGACCCAAGCCAGTTTGCGGCCGGCTTCGGCGTCGATGCGCGCCGACTGTTGCGCCAGCGCGCTGTCCTGGGCATCCAGCAGGTTCAGCTTGTTGATGATGCCGGCCTTGAAGCGGGCGGCGGCGGAGTCGGCGGCGCGGCCGCTGCTGTCCTGCGCCTGGCGGGCCTGTTCCAGTTGCTTGCCGCTTTGCTGCCAGCCGCTGACGGCGTCGGCGGCGTCGCGCATCGCGTCCAACACGGTCTGGTTGTAGCTGTGCACAGCCAGGTCGTAGCCGGCCTTTTGCTTGCCCAGATTGGCCTGGATCGCGCCGGAGTGGAAAATGGGCAGGCTGATTGCCGGCATGAAACCCCAGAAGGTGGAGTTGCCGTTCATCAGCTTGTTCAGTTCCAACGAGGTTTGGCCGGCGAAGGCGGTCAGCTTGATATTGGGGTAGAACTCGGCGCGCGCGGCTTTGACCGCGCCGGCCGTGGCTTCCACCCGCGCGCGTTGGGCGGCGATGTCCGGGCGTTTGCCCAGCAGTTCCGCGTGCAGGCTGTCCATGTCCAGCGGCGGCAGCGCCGTGCTCTTGGCGGCTTGCAGTGCGTTCAAGGCGTCCGGTCCCTGGCCGGTCAGCGCCGCCAGCGCGTGGCGGGCGCGGTCGCTGTCCTGGGCCAAGGCGCTTTGCTGTTGGCGCAGACGGTGCAGCGAGACTTCGTTGCCGCGCTGGTTGTCGCCCGGCAGCAGGCCGGCGTTGATGCGGGCCTGGGTCAGCGTTTGACGGCTCTCCGCCAGCTGGATGCGCTTGGCCAGCACCGCGCTTTGCGCCTGCAGCCGCTGCAACTGGGTGTATTGGGCGATGACGGCCTGAGTCAGCGTCAGCCGGGTCTGAGCACCTTCGAAGGCAATGGCTTGCTGTTGGCCGACGGCTTCGTCGATCTGGCCGCGGTGCTTGCCCCAGAAGTCGAACTCCCAGCTGCCCATCAGCATGGCGGTGTAGGCGTTGACGTAGTCGCGCGAGATCGGCGCCGGAAACTCGTAATTCAGCTGGGTCATATTGGCGCTGAAATCGAGTTTGGGGCCGCTATTGCCTTCGACGATGCCGACGGCGGCGCGCGCCTGGCGCAGCCGGGCTTCGGCCAGCTTCAAGGACGGCGCTTCTTGCAGGGCGCGCGCCACCAACTGGTTCAGCGTCGCGTCGTTCAGCTGAGTCCACCAGTCGCTGGCGATCTGCCCGGCCTGGCCGTCGCTCAGCCGCAATTGCCCGGCATCGAGCTGCGTGGCCGGCGCGCTATCCGGGCCGAAGCTCGCGCAGCCGCCCAACAGGGCGCTGAGCAGCAGGGCGCTGACGCCGTGCTGCCATTGAGTCTTTTTCACCTTGTGGGACTCCCCGTGTTCACTTGCTGTATTAGCAATTGATGAAGTGATTGATGATGTGATAGTCACGCAAGTTATTATAAGGACGAAAAAAAGCCAGTTCCCCAGCTTCAGCCGCCCAGGCTGCAGAGCAGTTTGCGCAATAAGCGTTCGAACTCCTGCTTTTCCGCGGCGTCGAAATCCGACCACAGCTCCCGGTGACATTCGCGGGAGACGGGTAGCAGCGATTCGACGAGTTGCACGCCCCCCGGCGTCAACTCCAGCAGGATCTTGCGTCGGTCTTCCGCGCTGGGCGAGCGGGCCGCCCAGCCGTTTTTGACCAGTTCGTCGGCGATGCGCGTGGCGTTGGTGCGCGATGAATCCAGCGTGTCGCTGATTTCAGACGGGTAGAGCGCCTGTTGCGGACAGGCGTACAGCGCCAGCAGGGCCATCCACACCGTCTCGTTGAGGCCGTGATGCTTCAGCTTGTCGCACAGGTGGGCGGACAGCCGCGGCAGGATGTGGTACAGCAAGCGCGCCAGAATGACTTCCTGGCGCGGCACGCCGGGAAAACGCGCTTCGATCCGATTGACGGCCTGCTCAAGCGTTTGAAATGACTTGGTTGGATTCATAGCCGTTATTTTAGTAACGGAAGTTACTATTCCGCAAGTGATAATTTTGAAGGCAATGGGCTGGGCAGGGGCGGCCGCATGCAAAAACGCCCAAGGCCAAAGCCCTGGGCGCTGATGGGCGATGCCGGCTAAGGCTAGCCCAGCAGCTGCAGCACCCGCTCCGGCGGACGTCCCACCACGGCGCGATCGCCGCAAACGGCGATAGGACGTTCAATCAGCTTGGGATTGTCTATCATGGCGGTAATCAGGTGTCTGGGTTCCAGCGTGATGTCGTCCAGATAGAGTTCGGCGTACTCCTCCTCTTTCTGGCGGATCAGATCGCGCGGTTCCATATTCAGCAGCGTCAACAGGCGCTCCAGCTCTTCATAGCTGGGCGGGTGCTTCAAATACTCGACGATTTCGATTTCCGCGCCGGCGTTCTCCAGCAGGCTCAGCGCCTCCCTGGATTTGGAACAGCGCGGGTTGTGGTACAGGCGAATCATGCTGGTCTCTCCTTGTTATGGCCGGCGTGGAGTGGATTGATCGTGGCACGAAATCGAAGCCGGCGCCAGCGGCGCGCGCCTGAGCGTAGCGATATCCGGCTATGACGTTTTATTTACATCAGTCCGGTTTGGCAAGTTCCGGCCCAACCGTTACCATGCATTGACTCTCATTGTTATTTATCCGCCATGCATCCCACCACACGCAGCCACTTCGGGCTGGCAATCCTGTTGGCGGCCCTGTCCACGCTGGGGCCGTTTTCGATCGACACCTTCTTGCCGGCGATGAGCGCGATCGGGCAAAGCCTGGCGGTCTCGCCCTTGCAGATGCAGCAGGCGTTGACGGTATATCTATTGTCTTACGCGGTGATGATGTTGTGGCACGGTTCCATCTCGGACGCGGTGGGCCGCCGTCCGGTGGTGCTGGTCACCACCTTGCTGTTCAGCCTGGCGTCGATAGGCTGCGCGCTGTCGGACAGCCTGGGGCAATTGCTGTTGTTCCGCGCGCTGCAGGGCTTTTGCGGCGGCGCCGGCCTGGTGGTGGGGCGGGCCATCATCCGCGACAAGCTGGACGGCGCCGACGCTCAGCGGCTGATGTCGCAGGTGACCATGTTGTTCTCGCTGTCGCCGGCGATTGCGCCGGTGGTGGGCGGCTGGCTGTTCGGCGCCTTCGGCTGGCATTCCATCTTCGTCTTCATGGCGCTGATCGGTCTGGCGCTGTTCCTGATGAGCTGGTTCGCCTTGCCGGAAACCCATCACGAGTCCGCGCGCCAGCCCTTGAAGGTTAAATACCTGTTGGCCAATTACTGGCAGGTGGGGCGCAAGCGCGAGTTCCAGTTGCTGACCGCGGCGGTGTCCTTCAATTTCGCCGGCTTCTTCCTTTACATACCGTCAGCGCCGGTGTTTCTGATGCAGCATCTGCACCTGGGGCCGGAACAGTTTCTATGGATGTTCGGCCCGGCCGTGTCCGGCATCATGCTGGGCGCCTATCTGTCCGGCAAGATGGCCGGACGGGTGGCGCAGAAGGACATCGTGTCGCGCGGCTACGCGGTGATGTTCGTCGCCGCAGGCTGGAATCTGCTGTACAACCTGCTGGCGCCGGAGGCCGCGATGCCGTGGGCGGTATTGCCGTTGGCGTTGTACACCACCGGCATGTCGATCGCTGCGCCGTCCATCACCCTAAACCTGATGGACCAGTTTCCATCGCTGCGCGGCACCGCTTCCTCGCTGCAGGGCTTCTTCCAGACCATGATGTCCAGCGTGGTGGCCGGCCTGATCGCGCCGCTGGTCTGGTCCAGCCCGCTGAGCCTGGCGGCCAGCATGATGGTGATGCTGGTCCTGGGCTTCGTGTTCCGGATGGGGTATAGGCGGCGGGTGACGCGCTAGCGCTCTTTCAGCGCCCAGTTCAATTCATGCAGGCGGCCGGACTGTTGCGCGATCTGGAAACGTTCGCGCAGTAGGGCCAGCGCGATGCCGAGCACCAAGCCGCTGAATAGTCCCACGACGGTGATCAAAGAGCGAATAGGCTTGCTTCTGAGCTCGGGTATTGCGGCGCTGTCCAATATCTGGATTTGTGACGAATCCTTGGCTTCGTCGATTCTGGCCAGTTCATATTGTTTGGCCAGCAGCTCGAAAATCGTCTCCTGGTACTTTACCTCGCGTAGCCGTCTCAGGTATTCCAGCCCGGATTGCGGCATTTTGCCGGTGGGCACCATCACGTCGCCGGCGATTGCAGCGCCGTTTTCCAGTTTGGCCAATTGCGTTTTCAAACCGGCCAGTTCTTGCCGGCTGCGTTGATAGAGCGGGTTCTGTTCGGTGGCGTAGCTGCGCAGGGCCTCTAGTTGCACTTCCTTGGCGGCGATGCTGGCTTTCAGCTGGGTAACGGTGTTCATAATGGCCTGGACCTGACCATCCGGCTGAATCATGCCGGTGCGCTCCTGGGTCTGGCGCAACGCGGTTTCCGCGGTGGCCAATTGCTCCTTGGTCTGTTTTAGCTGGGTCTCGAAAAACAGCCGGCGTTTGGCCGCGTCGGTGACCGCTAGGGATTGATTGAGCCGGATCAATTGGGCGATATAGCCGTTGGCCAGAGCCGCGGCGAATTGGGGATCCTTGTCTTCCACGTTGATGCTGATCAAGCCGTCCTTGCCGCTGTTGAAGGCGCTGGCGCTCTGTAATGCCTTTCTGGTTTCGTCCATCGTTTCCGTGGCGTAGCGCTGTTTCAATTTGAACTGTTGAATTAAATTGTCCGCCACCGTGCGGCTTTGCAGCAGGCCGATATAGAGTTCGCCCGGGTTTTTCAGGCCGGTGATGCCTCCGGCCGCGCCGGCCAGTCCACCCAGTTGGCCCAGCAGCATATTCATGCTCGAGTTTTGCTGCTGGGGCGGCAGGATCTTGGCGGTGGAGGTATATAGCGGCGGCAGCGTCAGGCTCAGGATCAAGGCGCCGCTGCCCAGCGCGATAACGCTGCCGATGACCCAGCGCCTGTGTTTCAGCAAGGTTTTCAGCACGGTGATGAGATCGATGTCATCGGAAGGTACGGTTTGAGCTTCTGCCCTGTCGTGTGTGGACATGTCTGAATCCCGAGTTAAGTGATGAGGCCTTGTCTTATTTCAAGACTTTCAAGCCGGCGGCGCCCAGCCCGAACTGATAGAGAATCGAGGTCCATTCCTTCAGCGACTGAGTCCAGCTGCTGACTACGAGCTCGTCGGGAACGACGATGGTGTCGCCCGGATTGATGCGCTTGCCGCCCAGGCTGTTGAACCAGCCCGCATTATTATTGCTGGCCACGGTGCCATCGGCCCGGATCACATAGGTCGCGGATTTGTCGCCGGTCTGGCTGATGCCGCCGGCCAGGTCCAGATAGTCTTTCACCGAGCGTTGCGGCCTGTAGATGAAGGCATTGCTCTGGTAAACCGAGCCCAGGACATTGACGGTGCCGGGCCGGCGCGGGATGGTGATGGAGTCGCCGTTCTGCAGGGGCAGATCGGGCAGGTCCTTGACTTGGGCGCCGCTGCCGCTCAGCTCCAGCACGACGCGCCCTTCCGCTTTGATGGCGCGCATTTTTTCCGCCAGTTTGCGCTGACGCTCGACTTCCGCGGTAATGGCCGCGACATTGTCTTTATCGGTCTGTTTGGACAGGCGCGCGGCGGAGGCCTGCTCCAGTTCCTTTTCAAAGCGATTGGCCACCTCATCCAGTTTGGCCTGCTGTTCTTTCTTGATGTTCTCGCGCTGTAAATTGGTGGCGAAGACATAGCCGTTTTCCGTGGAGCCGCCCAGGCGCATGACCAGATCGCGCAGGGTCTCGCCTTTTTGCAGCAGGAAGGTGCCGGTTTGTTTCACTTCTCCGCTGACTCGGACGTATTCGGCGTCTTGCTGAATGTTCACCGGCAGCGCGTTGGGTGCGAACACCCGGAAAATATCGCTGGCCGCCAGCTTGAGTTGTCTTAGGGCGACGTTATCAAGGCCGCTTTTCCCATTGGGCGTCTGCCATTGCGGTTCGAAGCGATTGTCTACGCTTTTCTCCAATTGCCAAGCCTTGCCTTCCGCCGCCGATTCCAGGCCGCCGGCCCAATGCAAAAGGTCTGCGACGCTGTCGCCGTCGGCAAACTCATAGATGGCGGGGTGTTTGACGTCGCCCTGCAGGGCGACCCGCTTGCCCGTCGGTCGGATTTGAATCACGTCGCCGTCGCGCAGGGTCAGATCGCTGGACTTGTCCCCATCTACCAGAATCTTGTAAAGATCGAGCTGACCGACCGCCTTGCCGTCGCGCATCAATTGGATATGACGCATCGATCCATTGTCGTTGGGGCCGCCGGCGGCAAACAGCGCGTTCAGCAAGGTGCTCATCCCGCCCAGGGTATAGCTGCCGGGCGCGCGCGCATTGCCGACGACGTATACCTGCACGGCGCGGGTTTGCAGCAGGCTGGCGCTCAGATCGAAGTTGTGGAATACGCGTGAGACGCTTTTTTTCAGCGTGTCTTGCAAATCCCTGAATTTCACGCCGGCCACCGCGATGGCGCCGACTCTGGGCAGATAGACCGTGCCGTTGCGTTCCACGGTCAGGGTCAGGTCGATATCGACCATGCCCCAGCCCTTGACCTGGATCTGATCACCGGCGCCGATCACATAGTCCGGATTGACCTGGGCGGCGCCGCTGGGGGCAAAGGTCGACGGAGGGCTGTCGAACAGGTCCGCGCCAAAGACCGGCAGGATGTTGCCGGTGGCGACTTTCACGTATTCGACGAAGGGTGGCAGTTTCTCTTCTTGCTGCCCATTTTGCAGCGGGTCGCGTTTGTCTTGTTTTGTGCTGGAGGAAGGAGACAATCTGCGTTGCTGCTGCCATTGCGGTTGCGGCGTTTGGGGCGGCCACGCTTGCGGTTGGGCAAGCGGGGCCTGATTGTTGATGCTGGGTTGACCGTACATCATGGGGTCCGGCTCATAGCTGGGCATCATGGTGCTGGAGAAATTGCCGGCGGCGTTTGCGGCCGCGTAGACGGGACTGGCGACGCACAGGGCGATAAGCAGCGGGATCATCTGGCGGCGGAGGCTTGGATAAGCAGTCATGGTCGCGAGCGGATGGGTCATGGGAGGTCGTTTCAATCCAGTGATTTCGAAACTTGAATGCCGGCCTGCTTGGGGCCCAGCATCAGCGAGGTGCGATAACGGGACTCGTCCCGCTGGGCGTGCCAGAGCCAGGCGCCGGAGGCGTAGCCGAGCAGGCTGCCGGCGGCGACGTCGGACAACCAGTGGTCCTTGCCGGCGACGCGGCCGAGCGCGCCGATGGCGGCCAGGCCATACAGCCAGGGCTGGTCGTATTCCTTGGCAAACGGCGTCAGCGCGCCGAACAGCACTGCGGCGTGATTGGAGGTGAAGCTGCTTTGGAAGCGGGAACTGCCCGCCGGCTGCTGTTGCCAAGGGTTATCGCTGGTGTTTGGCCGCGCGCGATTGCCCAAGCTCTTCAGCGCGATGCTGCCGGCGGCGGACAGCGCCGAGGATTCCAGCGCGATCAAGCCGGTGTTGCTCAGCCTGTCGTCGCCCAGCGCGAAAGCGCCGCCCGCCAGACCCAGCACGGCGACAGGCAGGGTCTTGCCAATTTGTTTCCAGCCCTTGAGCAGGCGGTTGTCCTGATGCCGGCCCACCGCCTGGTTCACCGGCTTGTCCAGGGCTATCGCCGCCAGGGTCATGCCGGCAGCAATGGCCACGGCGCCTGGCTTGTCTTCCATGGACGCGAACTGCTTGGAGGAGTCGCTCAGCCGTAGCCGCACCGATGGCCAGGGATGGAAAGACGGAGCGGGCGGGTTGACTTGAGGCAGGTCTTGCTCATCCGGCCGTTCGGCGAAATTGCCCAGGCCGTCGTAGGCGTTCACATCGCTGCGCGGGTCGTTCAGCTGATCGTAGAGGTCTCCGGGGGACATCACCATCTGGCCGACATCTCGCGTCCATGGGGACAGGGCGAAATTGCCCACCGCCTGGGTGTCCAGCGTCAACATGCTGTTCAGCGGGATGGAAATGAACAAGCCCTTGTCCTTATAGGGCGAGCTGGGCAGGCCGGGTGAGGTGATGTCGTTGCCGTTGGTGCTGGTGTACCAGGCGCCGATCTCGATGCCGGAGCGAAAGCGGCGTTTCAGCTCCAGACGGGCGCCGCTGTCTTTGGCGAGAAAGCGGCCCGCCCGCACCGTGGCGGTGACGTTCATCGGCAATTTATAGTGCAGCGAGGCCAGTGCGGTGACTGTCTGGTAATCGCGTTTGCCGAGCCAGCCCTTGAAGTCGCGTTGCTGCAAGGCGTCCACGGCGAGGTCTATCGCCCAGTGGCGGGTTTCGGGGTAATAGATGATCTGGCCGCCGGCGCCGCGGAACATTTCCTCGTAAATGCCGGCGGAGGCGCGGGCATAGGTATTCGGCCCCAGGGTCAGATACTGGTTCAGCAGCAGGCGGTCCAGCTTGGGCGAATTGGTTTTCTTGTATTCGGCCACGTCGGAGCGGACATGAGGCAGCAGGCTGTTGGATGGCTGTTTGACGCCGGAGACCGTGTTGTAGAGATTGGCGCTGAGTGCGCTATTCAGAAACAAGCCGGTTCCCATACGCCGCGTATAGGTGGCGGCGGCGGCGATTTCATAGCGGAAGGCGCCGCTGGGGTCATTGAAGTAAACCCCGGTCTTGGGCACCAGTCGGAAGCGATTGGCCTCGTTGTCCTCGGCGTTAAGCTGGACAATGTCGCCGTCCTTGCCCGCCAAAATCTCCAGGTTGACGCTGTCTTTGATGCTGGCGCTGAGCTGCTGCGCGTCGACTTCCTCCAACTCCAAGTTCTTGCCTGGCGTGATGCTGACGCTTTCCAGAAAGCGTTGGCGATCGATCTTGCCCAGCAGGTAGTCGTTCAAGGTGGACAGCTTGAAAAAACTATAGGTCGCGATTGGCTGTTCCAGCTTGGTGTAGACCACGCGGATGCTGCGCGTTTCAATTGGGGTAAAGTACAACGCGGTGCGAACCGCGCGGCCCACCGCACGGCCCACATTGGAAATTCGGCTATTGTTCAATTCCAGTACGAACTCGTCGCCGCGCATGCTGATGCGGATGTTTTTGAAATCCTGTTTGCTCAAGGCGCTGACAAGGCTGTGGCCATAGGCGCTATTGGCATGCCATTGACGCAAGGTGGGGCGGAGCGGGACTTCGGGGCCACCGCTGAAATAAGCGGGCTCGCTGATTTTGGGAACGAATTCGCGCTCATTCAAGGGGATTTCGATAGAGGCGTTCAGACTGGCATGGGTTTTTTGCTTGGCTAACTGCAGGCCCAGCCAGCCCCATCGGTATTCAATGCCGGCCGCAGGCCCTTTTTTTCTTTGCGAAGCGAAGGTGTCTTTGGAACGAATATCCGATATATAGTGATTCGCGTCGTATTCAGCTACCAGCGACCAGCGGGGGAAGCGTTCCGGCGTCCAGCGCAGGCCGCCGAAAGGGCCTTCGATCCGGCCGGAGCCGACACCCGCCGAGACTTCTAGGTTGGGTCGGAGGCGCTTGCTGGCCACCAGATAATCACCGCGCCATAGGGCGGTGCCGAAAATATCCGTTCGGCCATAGGAGAGCGCGGGCCAAAAGTCGGCCTCTTCAAGCAAACGCCATTTGGTGTCGATGGCTTTGTCTTTATAACTGCCGTAGCCGCCGCCGTATTGCTGATCGTCAAAACCGGCAATGCCGGCAATAGAGATATAACGCCCCGAAATCTGCAGAAAGGGAAGCGCCGTTGCCGAGACCCACAAGGTGCTGTATGGCTTGTCGGAGCTGAAACCAAAGCTTAAGGAGCCATCGCGGCCAAGGTCCGCCGACGGCATATTGATGTAGCCGGATTGGCCATTGAGCGACGGTTGCGCGTAAACCGGCAACAGCAGGCCGCAACTACCCCCGAAAACGATCCCTTTTATCAGAATGCCACGCATGGATTGCTTTATTTAGAGTTATTGATTTGGTCTTGCAAACAACAAATGAATATCAATAAAGAACGTCAAGCTTACGCAGCGTCTATGTCAGACGCAGGCAGAAACACAGGCAGCCTGTTGCGGGCGCAGGCAGGCTGCCTGTTCGGGACGAAGGCCAGTGTCCGGTCAAGCCGCAGTGCATAGGCACGGCGGTTTAATGGTGGGTGGTGGCGGAGTGGGAGGTAGAGGAGTCGCTGTTGCTGGAAACTGCAACCGCTGCGGCGACCGCTGCGCCGATGGCGGCGATGGTGCCTACGCTCAGGCCGGCAATGCCGGCAGTGGTGCCTGCGGCGCCAGCGGCTGCCGCGGAGGTGGTGCCGGCGGCGCTGCTGCCCGCCGCCGAGGTCGCTGCGGCTTCCTCTGCGGCAAACACCGGAGCAGAGAGCAGGCCAGCCAAGGCAAGAATAAAGACTTTCTTCAACATGATAGTGTGCCCTTGTGTATTTGTGCTTCGAAGTTAATCTAAGTGCAACATTTAAAACAGGAAAACTATCAACTTCATAAAATCAATACTGCTTGCCATCAGCATAGTGCAGGACTGTAAGTCTGCAAAGTGACAACTGAGGATTTGTCAACACGACGGGAGTGAGTGTGCCATTAATGTCGCAGCCAGTAGTCGCTGCGCGAGCGATGCGCCTCCAGCACGGTTTGGAAGACTTTGGGATCCTTGGTGTAGGTCATCTCGCCCGCCGTCGGGAAATGCAGATCCTGCAGCCGCGACACCCAGAAGCGCAGCGCCGCGGCGCGCAGCATCAGCGGCCAGGCTTTTTTCTCTTCCGTGGTGAGTTCGCGTTCCGACTGATAGCCGGAGAGCAGCGCGGCGGCGCGCTCGTCGTCTATGCCGTGGTCCGCTTTGCGGGCCCAGTCGTTGACGGCGATGGCCAGGTCGTAGAGCAGCACGTCGTTGCAGGCGTAGTAAAAGTCGATAAAGCCGGCGATGCGGTCGCCGTCCAGCAGCACATTGTCGCGGAATAGATCCGCGTGGATCACGCCGGAGGGCAGGTGATCGAAGCGGTGGCTGTCCTGGAGTTGCACCTCTTCGCGCAGCAAGGCGGCGGCGTCTTCGTCCATGCGAGGGTAGACCTGGAGCGCGGTTTCGCTCCACCAGCGCGGACCGCGCGGATTGGCCATTTTGCCGGGGAAGGTGGCGCCGGCGATATGCATTTGCGCCAGCATTTCTCCTACGGCGCGACATTGCGCCGGGGTGGGCTGCGCGACGTCGGCGCCGTCCAGGCAACTGACCAGGCAGGCCGGCTTGCCGGCCAGCATCGAGGCGAACTGGTCGGTGTTGTCGGCCACCGGCGCCGGGCAGGCCACGCCGTGGCGCGCCAGGTGGCTCATCAGCGTCAGGTAATAAGGCAGTTCCTGCAGCTTCAGCGCTTCGAACAGCGTCAGCACATAGCGGCCGTGCGTGGTGGTGAGGAAGTAATTGGTATTGGTGATGCCGGAGGCAATGCCCTTCAAGTCCAGCAACTGGCCCAAGGTGTAGCGCTTGAGCCATTCCTGCATCTGGTCATGGCTGACCGTGGTGTAAACCGACATAGTGGCCCTCTCAGAACCGGATCAGCACCCAGCGCGGGATGATGATGCGGTTGGCGGGGTCGATCTGCTTCATGGTGCCGGAGCCGTTGTCGTCCATCAGGTAATAGGGCACGCCGTGCGACGGCGTCACCTTGACCATATAGAGGTGGCCGTTGAGCCGGTATTCTTCGATCTTCTCCTCGCCCTTCTGGATGATGCGCACCTCCGGTTCCGCGGTGGCGGCGTTTTGTTCGCTGATCGTCGGCGGCGGCGGCACCGGGGTCTTGGCGGGAGGGGGCGTATCGGCCCAGGCGGCTGTCAATGGCAGCAGGGCGAGGGCGGCGAGCAGGCGGCGCATGGCGTGGTCCTTGATTGTCATCAGTTTTAAAGGTGCAGCAGTTGTTCGCGCTCTTCCGGCAGCGCTTCAAAACCGCGGGTTTCGTAATGTTTGAAGATAGTTTCGACGATTTGCCGCGGATCGTCGATCAGTTGGATCAGATTCATGTCTTCGGGATTGATCATGCCTTCGCTGATCAGCCTGTCCTTGACCCAGTCCAGCAGGCCCTCCCAGAACTCGCGGCAGCACAGGATGATGGGGATCTTGCGGCTCTTGCCGGTCTGTATCAGCGTCAGGGCCTCGAACATTTCGTCCAGGGTGCCGAAGCCGCCCGGCATCACCACGTAGGCGATAGCGTGCTTGACGAACATGACCTTGCGGCTGAAGAAGTGGTTGAACTTGATGCTCAGGTCTTGGTATTCATTGGGTTTTTGTTCGTGCGGCAGCACGATATTCAGCGCCACCGACGGGCTTCTGCCGTAGAATGCCCCTTTATTGGCGGCCTCCATGATGCCGGGGCCGCCCCCGGAAACAACGGAGAAGCCGGAGTCCGACAGCAGACGCGCGACTTCTTCGGTCAATTTGTAATACTTGTGGTCGCGCGGCGTGCGCGCGCTGCCAAAGATGCTCACCGCCGGCATGATGCCTTGCAAGGCTTCCGCCGAATCGACAAACTCCGACATGATCTTCATCACATGCCAGGCTTCGCGGGAACGGAAACGCTGCATCATCGCGTGACGATCGCTGGTTTGCGGTAATTTATCGGACAAGCTCATATTCTGCCTCTTTTTATGAAAACACTGTTATTGATCGACGGCTCTTCTTATTTGTACCGCGCCTTTCACGCGATGCCCGATTTGCGTTCTCCGGATGGCCGCCCGGTGGGGGCTGTCTATGGCATGGTGAACATGCTCAGGCGGCTGGAGAAGGAAGTGCAGTTCGATTATAGCGCCTGCGTTTTCGACGCCAAAGGCAAGACATTTCGCGACGACCTTTACCCCGAGTACAAGGCCAATCGCCCGTCGATGCCGGAGGAACTCGCCTCCCAGATTACGGCGGTCCATGAGGTGGTGCAAGCCTCGGGCTGGCCGATGCTGGTGGTGCCGGGCGTGGAGGCTGACGATGTGATCGGCACGCTGGCGCGCGCCGGCGCGGCCGCTGGCATGCGGGTGGTCATCTCCACCGGCGACAAGGATATGGCGCAGTTGGTGGACGGACAGGTGTCCATCGTCAACACCATGACCAATGAAACCTTCGATCGCGACGGGGTCAAGGACAAGTTCGGCGTGCCGCCGGAATTGATCGTCGACTATCTGACCCTGATCGGCGACAAGGTGGACAATGTGCCGGGCGTGGACAAGTGCGGGCCCAAGACCGCGGTCAAGTGGCTGGAGCAGTACGGCAGCCTGGACGCCGTCATCGCCCAGGCGGCGGAAGTGGGCGGCAAGGTGGGCGAGAACCTGCGCGCGGCGCTGGATTGGCTGCCCAAGGGCCGCGAGCTGATCACCATCAAGTGCGATGTGGATCTGAACGCGGACATGCCCTATGGCCTGGACAGCCTGCAGCACGGCCTCAAGGACAAGCCGCGTCTGGCCGAGCTGTATCAGGGCTTGGGCTTCCGCACCTTTTACCGCGAGGTGACCGAGGGCGAGGAGATGCCGGCGGTGGCGCAGACCGCGGGCGGAACCCAGGGCGACGATCTGTTCGCCATCGAGGCCGCGCAGGACAGCCCGGCTCTGCCGGAAACGGCGGCGGAGCGGCGCTATGAAACCATTCTGGAGGCCGCGCAGCTGGACGCCTGGCTGGCCAAGCTGGCCGCGGCGGATGTGGTGTCGCTGGACACGGAAACCACCAGCCTGGACCAGATGCAGGCGCGCATCATCGGCGTCAGCTTCTCGGTGCGCTCCGGCGAAGCCGCCTATCTGCCGTTGGGCCATCATTACGCCGGCGCGCCCGAGCAGTTGGACCTGGAGCGGAGCCTGGCCAAACTCAAGCCTTGGCTGGAAGACGCCGGCAAGAAAAAGTGCGGCCAGAACCTGAAGTACGACCGCCATGTGTTCGCCAACCACGGCATCCGCTTGGCCGGAGTGGTCGACGATTCCCTGCTGGCGTCCTATGTGGTGGAAAGCCATGAACGCCACAATATGGACGATCTGGCGCGCCGCCATCTGGGCGAATCCACGGTCAGCTACGAGGAGATCTGCGGCAAGGGCGCCAAGCAGATCGGCTTCGGCGAGGTGGACATCGACACCGCCGCCAATTACGCGGCGGAGGACGCCGACATCACGCTGCGCTTGAATCAATATTTCTCCGGCCTGCTGAACGGCCGCTTGCGCGAGGTCTACCGGGACATTGAGCTGCCGGTGGCCGAGGTGCTGTTCGCGATGGAGCGCCACGGGGTGCTGATAGACCGCGAGCGTCTGGCGACGCAGAGCCATCAGTTGGGCACCGAAATGCTGAAGCTGGAAAACCAGGCCTACGATCTGGCCCGCCAGCCTTTCAATCTGAATTCGCCCAAGCAGTTGCAGGAAATCCTGTTCGGCAAGCTGGGCATTCCCACCAAGGGCGTGAAGAAGACCCCGTCCGGCGGCTACTCCACCGATGAATCGGTGCTGGAGACGCTGGCGTTGGAGCACCCGCTGCCCAAATGCATTCTGGCGTACCGCGGCCTGGCCAAGCTCAAGTCCACCTACACCGACAAATTGCCGCAGCTGATCAATGCGGCCACCGGCCGCGTGCACACCAATTACGCGCAGGCGGTGGCGATCACCGGGCGTTTGGCCAGCTCGGATCCCAATCTGCAGAACATTCCGGTGCGCACCTCGGAAGGGCGTCGCGTGCGCGAGGCCTTCATCGCGCCGCCTGGGCATGTGATCGTCAGCGCCGATTATTCGCAGATCGAGCTGCGCATCATGGCGCATCTGTCCGACGACGCCGGCATGCTGCGGGCCTTCGCCAGCGGCGAGGACATCCATCGCGCCACCGCCGCCGAGGTGTTCGGCGTCGAGCTGTCCCAGGTCAGCGCCGATCAGCGCCGCGCCGCCAAGGCGATCAACTTCGGCCTGATCTACGGCATGAGCGCCTTCGGTCTGGCCGCGCAGCTGGACATCGAGCGCAGCGCCGCCCAGCAATACATCGACCGTTATTTCATGCGCTACCCGGGCGTGGCCGAGTATATGCAGACCACGCGCGAGACCGCGCGCGAGCAAGGCTATGTCGAAACCGTGTTCGGCCGTCGCCTGTATCTGCCGGAAATCAAGTTGTCCAATCCGGCGCGCCGCGCCGGCGCCGAGCGTGCGGCGATCAACGCGCCGATGCAGGGCACGGCGGCGGATCTGATCAAGCTGGCGATGATTGCGACGCAGGACTGGCTGCAGGGCGAGGGCCTGGGCAGCAAGCTGATCATGCAGGTGCATGACGAACTGGTGCTGGAAGTGCCGGACGCCGAGCTGGAGTTGGTCAAACGCCGCTTGCCCGAGATCATGGCCGGCGTGGCCAAGCTCAAGGTGCCCTTGCTGGCGGAAGTGGGCGCGGGGGAAAGTTGGGAAAGCGCGCACTGAGCCAGCTTTGCGTCGCCATCTGAAAGCCAGCCGCTCAGGCTGGCTTTTTTCATGCCTGTGTCGTTTTCCTGGTCCTGGTCTAAATGCTTGGCCAGACGGGCGTCGGCGGGAACAAGATCGGTTTCGTCCGCCTCGCTTTGCTTAATATATTACCCAGGTGCCCAATGAGACGGGGAGCCTGCGATGCGAACTCAGACCGGTTTCACCCTGATTGAGGCCATGACGGTTCTGGCGATCATGCTGCTCTGTCTGGCGATCGCCGCGCCGGGACTGGGCCGTTTATTGTCGACGCAGCAATTGCGCAGCCATGCCCAGGCAATGGCCAATCTATTGCACTTTGCCCGTAGCGAGGCGCTGAGGAGCAAGCGGCCGGTATATGTGTGCGCGGCCAATCTGAAGCGCAATCTGCAATTGCAAGGCTGCGCCAAGCAGCGGCAGGTGTGGGACCGCGGCGCGTTGGCGTATGCGGATAAAGGGGGCGGCGCCCAGGCCGGCTACGACAGCCAGGAGCGTTTGCATCTGCTGGTGTTCGCCGTGGGCAAGGTCAGGATGCGCGCGGAAGGGGATCAGCTGCAATTCATGCCGAACGGGCGGCTGGCGCGCGGCCAGAGCGCGCGCCTGTTGCTGGAAAGCCCGCGCGCCGGCGTGTGCTTGACGCTGACGGTCAGCGCTCATGGCCGGGCGGAAGTCGGCAGGGCGGATCATGACTGCCCGGCCTGAGCCCGCCGTGCGCGGTGGCGCCTTGCTGGAAACCATGCTGGCCTTGTTCTTGGTCATGGTGTCGATGCTGGCGCTGTCCTCGGTGCAATTGCGCGCTCTGCTGCATGGCCGCGACGCCTTGTTGCGGGCGGAGGCGATCGCGGCGGCGCTCGAACTGGGGGAGGCGGCGCTGCTGTGGCCGGAGACGGCGGCGGAGCAAGCGTCGTCGCAAGCTCAGGCGGATTGGGCGCGTTTGCGGCAGCGGCTGGAAGGCTTGGAAGGAGCGATAGAGGCGAGCTCATGCCGCGGCGCGCTGGACGCGATGACGGCGCTTTGCGAGCAGCAGGGCGCCGTTGCCTATGTGAGGCTGACTTGGACCGGCATGTCGGCCGGAGACGGCGCCGGTCGTTTTGAGCGTCGTTACGCGCTGGCCTTGGACGAGCCTTGACCGTGGCGGCCCGCGCGCGCGTCCAGGGCTTCTCCCTGGTGGAAATGATGGTGGCGACGAGCATGGGGCTGCTGGTGTTGGCGCTGGCCTTGCAGGGGGCGTTGACGATGCAGGGCAGCTTGCGCGTGTTGGAGAACGGTTTGCGTCAACATCAGGATGGACAGTTCGCGCTGGCGCAATTGGCGGAAAGCTGGCGCAAGCATGGACGTTTCGCTTGCGCGCAGGCGATGGAGTCGCCGGGGCGAGGGTTCGAGGCGCCGGAAGGCATGCGCTTTCGCTACGGGGTTGGCGCGGCGGCGGCCTTGCTGGCGGAGGACGCGACGCGGACCACGTTGAGTTGGCAAGGCGAGGTGGATTGGGAAGAGGCGGCGCTGGTCAGTTGTTCCAGCCTGAGGCTGTTGAAGCGGGGCGAGCCGGGGCTGGAATGGCGACGGGAGGCCGGCGCGCATGTGCTGACCTGGCCGGGGGCGGTGAGGGCCGGGCTCTTGAGGGGCGCGGACATCGCCTCCTTGGAGGTCTTGGCCATCGCCTCGCAGCGTTACGTTCTGCGTCGCGAGGGTGACGATGGCGACGCGCTGTGGTTGGAGGAAAGCCTGCCCGGTAGGGCGGCGGAGCCGCCGCAATTGCTGGCGACGGGCGTGGTGGCGTTGAGGCAGCGCCTTGGCGTTCGCAGCGGGTGTCGACCATTGGCGCTGGCCTGGAGGGAGGGGCCGGAGCAATTGGCCGCGGAGGATTGGAAGCGGCTGTCGCGGGTGGAACTGGCGCTTGAGTTGCAAGCGGGCGGCCGCCGGCGGAGCTGGTCCACGGTGGTGGCGCTGACGCCGGCCCTGCCGTGCGCGCTGGAGCCGGGCGGATGAGGGCCCGGCGGCGCGGAGCGGTGTTGTGGCTGATTCTGCCGCTGCTCAGTCTGCTGACGGTGTTGGCCATGGGCAGCGCGCGCTCGGTGGCGGTGGAGCAGCGCGCCACGCGCAATCTGGCGGAGGAGCGCGCATTGAGGCTGGCGGCTTTGCAGGCGTTGCGGGCGGCGGAACGGCGGACCTTGGATTTGAACCTCCGTTTCGAGGACGCTCTGGCGAGCGAAGCCGGCATTCCCTGGCAAGGAGACGCCCGCGGCCTGGGCTGGTTCATGCCGGATTGCCTGTCCGCCGTCGCCGGCGTCGGATACGGCTTGTGCGCGACCGAGCCCGATGTGTGGCGGCGCAGCGCCCAGATCAACGGGGCGAGATGGCCGCTCTTGCATCCTTGCGGCCCCAGCCGCGGCTTGGAGGTGACGTCCGGCCGTCCGCCGGCGTCCTGCTTGCCGGCGCGGCCGCGCGCAGGGCAGCGCTGGAGTTCGCCGCGTTATGTGCTGGAATTGCTCAATCCGGCGTTCCGGATCGCCGGCGTGGACGGCCGTTTGTATCGAGTCAGCGTGAGGGTCTGGGGTGAGAGCGAGCGCGACATGCTGACCGTGCAGAGTTGGTTCTGGGCCGGGGCGGGTGCGCAGGCCGGCCGCGGCGGGCGTTTGAATTGGCGTTTGCCGGAGGAGGCGCAATGAGGACGCAAGCGGGCATGAGTTTGCTGGAGTTGCTGACGGCGATGGCGGTGGCGGCCATTCTAGCCGCGATGGCCTGGCCGGCCTATCAGCAGCAGATATTGCGCGGGCAGTTGGCGGAGGCGCGCGCGGCGCTATTGGAGAATCTGCATTTCATCCAGCGCTGGCATCTCGAAAACCGCTCGGGATCCACGGCATGGCCGCCTCTGCCGCGATCCGCCACCCGCGATTTCGACATTCGGCTGGGCAGCGTCAGCCTGGGCTCGGACAGTGCCGGACAAGCCAGTTTCCGTTTGCTGGCCAAGCCCAGGGCCGGCCACCGTTTGGCCGGCCGCTTGCAGCTGAGCCTGGATCAGGACGGCAATCTGGCGCAATGCGGGCCGGAGGAGTCCGGCCCGCAGTCGTGTCGGGCCTGGGGAGATTAAGCGCCGTCGGCCGTTGCCGGCAGCTGGATCTTGCGGCAGCCTTGCGCCAGCACGCGGCCGCCGCGAGTGGTCAGGCGCGCTTGCTCGTCCAGCAGCGACCAGATCAGTTGTTGGCTGACGTAACGCTCGCCCTGGGCGACCTTGGCCGGCGTCAGCCGGTAGCGGTGATGGTTCCAGTTCAGCTGGATGGCGGCGCCGCTTTGCTGCCGCGGATACTCCACCACCACCATTTTGCTGCCGTTGCAGCGGTATTTGACGGTTTGCATGGCCGTGTCGGCGGAGGCCGACGCGGCGCAGGACGCGCTCAGCAGCGTTGCGCAGAGCAACGCTGGTTTCCATGCCTTCATGCTCCCTCCTTTTCCCTCCATGGGGCGACTTTCAGCAACAACACCATGCCGGGCAGCGCCAGCGCGGTGCACAACAGGAAAAAACTGGTCCAGCCTATGGCGTCGATGATGTAGCCGGTGGAGGCGTTGGCCAGGGTGCGCGGCACCGCCGCCAGACTGGTGAACAAGGCGAACTGGGTGGCGGTGTAGGCCGGGTGGGTGCTCTTGGCGATGAAGGCGACGAAGGCCGCGGTGCCAAGACCCACGCCCAGCGCCTCGAAGCCGATGACCACGGCCAGCATGCTCAGTTCATGCGCGCCGATGGAGGCGAAGCGGCCGTAGCTGGCCAGCCAGGCGAAGCCCAGGATGGACAGCACCTGCACCACGCCGAAGGCCCACAGCGCCCGGTTGATGCCCAGCTTGATCATCCACAGGCCGCCGAGCAGGCCGCCTATCACCGCCGGCCACAGCGCCGCGTGCTTGGCCACCAGGCCGATCTGGGATTTGGCGTAACCCATGTCCATGTAGAAGGGGGTGGCCAGCGAGGTGGCCATGCTGTCGCCCAGCTTGTACAGGAAGATGAAGCCCAGAATCCAGGCTGCGCCCTGCCAGCCCTGGCGGGTGATGAATTCATGGAAGGGTTCGACCACGGCTTCGCGCAGGGTCTTGGGCGCTTGACCGGCGAGCTTGGGCTCGCTGACTCGCAGCGTCATCAGCAGGCCGGGGATCATGAACAGCGCGGTGATCAGGAAGACTCGGTCCCAGGAGATGTGATCGGCCAGGATCAGCGACAGCGAACCCGGAACCAGGCCGGCCAAGCGGTAGGCGTTGATGTGCACGGTATTGCCGAGGCCCAGTTCGTTGTCGCTGAGGATCTCGCGGCGATAGGCGTCCAGCACGATGTCCTGGCTGGCGGAGAAGAAGGCCACGCCCACCGCCAGCGCGGCGATGCTCCAGATGTGCTGGGCCGGGTTGAACAGGCCGAAGCCGGCCATGGTGACGATCAGCGCCAGCTGGGTCAGCAGCATCCAGCCGCGACGGCGGCCCAGCAGCGGCGGCACGTAGCGGTCCATCAAGGGGGACCACAGGAATTTCCAGGTATAGGGCAGGCCGATCAGCGCGAACAGACCAATGGCCTTGAGGTCGACGCCTTCGCTGCGCAGCCAGGCGGGAAGCAGATTGATCAGGGTGTACAGCGGAAGACCGGAGGCGAAGCCGGTGAAGACGCAGATCAGCATCGTGCGCGAAAAGACGTCGCGCCGCCAGTCTATGGTTGTGTTGCTCATGGGCAGGCCAGTTTCTACGGATCGCGCGGCGAGACGAGCCCGCCGCTTGTTGTTATTGGCGCGCCACCCGGTAGAAGGCCAGGCTGCCGCGCAGATTGGGCATGAAAGTCACCCGTTTGACCCCGTTCATCACCACGCGTTCCACCACGCGCAGCCGATTCTTGGCGCACAGCGCTTCGAAGTCGCCGAGCATGCACCAGTGAATGTTGGGCGTATCGTACCACTGGTAGGGAATGGTGTCGGAGACCGGCATGTGGCCTTGCAGGATCTGCCAGCGGTTTTCCCAGTAGCCGAAGTTGGGAAACGTGACGATGGCTTCGCGGCCGACGCGCAGCATCTCGTTCAGGATCTGCTCGGTTTCGCGCATCGCCTGTATGGTTTGCGACAGCACCACGTGGTCGAAGGCGTCGCTGTCGAATTCGGCCAGACCGGTTTCCAGATCGCCTTGCAGCGCGTTGACGCCGGCGTTTACGCATTTGACGACATTGCCGACATCCAGGTCCACGCCGTAGCCGACCACCTGTTTGTTGCGGCCCAGCCAGGACAGCAGCGCGCCGTCGCCGCAGCCCAGGTCCAGCACGCGGCTGTCGGGCGCGATCCAGTCGGCGATCAGACGCAGGTCGGCGCGCAAGGGCGCCGTGGTTTGCGGAGCGTTCATGCTTGCACCTCCCGCGCCACGCGGTCGAGGTAGGCGCGCATCAATTGGACATAGGGCTCGTCGGTCATCAAGAAGGCGTCGTGGCCGTGGACGGATTCGATCTCGGCGTAGGACACAGGCCGGTTGGCGGCCACCAGCGCCTTGACGGTTTCGCGCGAGCGCTCCGGGGAGAAGCGCCAGTCGCTGGTGAAGCTGGCCACCAGAAAGCGGGCGCTGGCCTTTTTCAGCGCGGCGACGAGATCGCCGCCGAAGTCCTTGGCCGGATCGAAGTAGTCCAGCGCCTTGGTCATCAGCAGATAGGTGTTGGCGTCGAAGGCGTCGGAGAACTTGTCGCCCTGATAGCGCAGATAGGATTCGATCTCGAACTCCACGTCGTAGCCGAAGCGGTACTCGCCGGAGCGCAGCATGCGGCCGAATTTCTCGCCCATGCCGTCGTCGGACAGATAGGTGATGTGGCCGAGCATGCGCGCGAGCCGCAGGCCGCGCCGCGGCAGCGCGTCGTGGGCGTAGAAATCGCCGCCGTGGAATTCGGGATCGGTGATGATGGCCTGGCGCGCCACATCGTTGAAGGCGATGTTCTGCGCCGACAATTTGGGCGCGGAGGCGATCAGCAACGCGTGGGCGATGCGCTCCGGGTAGTCGATGCTCCACTGCATGGCCTGCATGCCGCCCAGGCTGCCGCCTATCACCGCCGCCCAGCGTTCCACGCCCAGCCGGTCCGCCAGCCGCGCCTGGCTGGTGACCCAGTCTGACACGGTGACGACGGGAAAGCCGGAACCCCAGGGCCGGCCGGTGGCCGGATTGACGCTGGACGGGCCGGTGCTGCCGTGGCAGCCACCCAGATTGTTGACGCCCACCACGAAGAAGCGGCGGGTGTCTATGGGCTTGCCGGGGCCCACCATATTGTCCCACCAGCCGGCGGCCTTGTCGTCCGCCTGGTGCCGGCCGGCCACGTGATGATGGCCGGACAAGGCGTGACAGATCAGGATGGCGTTGCTTTTGGCGGCGTTGAGTTCGCCGTAGGTTTCGAAGCGCAGCTGATAGCCGGGCAGGACGGCGCCGCTGTTCAGCGGCAAGGGGGTATCGAACACGGCGGTTTGGGCCGTGACGATGCCGACGGAGTCGTGGAGGTCGGACATGGTGACTTGAGTGCCTCTTTTGCTATTTTCGGCATGCGCGGCGAGCCGGGGCCGGCTGCGCGCATGCTGTCGCTCCGCCGGCGGCCGGTCCATGCCGGCCATTCTCTGTCGCGGAGCCTCCTGTAGGCTACAGCCAGGACTTTAGCATGTCTTTTGCCGCCGGCGACAGCCGTCTTGCCAGCTGGGGCGGCGCGCCGGATAATCGGGCGACTTTCTTCCGCTGGCCCGCCATGTTCGGTCGTCTCTTCAAGTTTTTCGTATTGTGCGGCGTTTTGCTGATGCTGGCGCGCTGGCTGCTCAACCGGCGCCAGCGGCAGAGCCTGCACGAGCTGTTCAGCACCTTGGCGCTGGCGCTGCTGCTCAGCGCCGGGCTGTTTTCGCTGCTGTATCTATTGGGCTGGCATCGTCTTTAAGAGCGGTGCCGCCGCGTCCATCCTTGATCCCGCTCAGCGCTTCCGGGCGGCCTGCTTGCTAGACTGCCCGGTTTTGGGCTTTGTTTGGCGATGGACCTGACCCGGCATCTGCATACCTTTGGCTATTATCTGAAACGCCGCTTCGGCGAGCCGGTGCATAAATTGTCGCTGGCCGGCGATTTCACCTGCCCCAACCGCGACGGCACGCTGGGGCGCGGCGGCTGCACCTTTTGCAATGTGCGCAGTTTCGGCCGCGACCCGGCCGCCTTGTCTATCAGCGAGCAGTTGGCGCGGGAGAAGGAGAAGACCGACCGCGCGCGGCGCTACCTCGCCTATTTCCAGGCTTATACCAGCACTTATGCCGAAACCGAGCTGCTGCGCCGGCTGTACGACGAGGCGCTGGCAGGCGCCGATGTGGTGGGGCTGTGCGTCGGCACCCGGCCGGATTGCGTGCCGGACGCCGCGCTGGCCCTGCTGGCGGAATATCAGGACCAAGGCGGCGAGGTGTGGCTGGAACTGGGCTTGCAGACCGCGCATGACCAGACCCAGGCCTTGATCCGGCGCGGCCACGGCCTGGCCGAATATCGCGACGCGGTGCGACGCGCGCGCCGGCACGGGCTCAAGATTTGCACCCATCTGATCGCCGGACTGCCCGGCGAGGACGCCGCCGCCGTCCACGCCTCGCTGGACACGGTATTGGATATCGGCGTGGAAGGGCTGAAACTGCATCCGCTGATGGTGGTGCGCGGATCGCGGATGGCGGCGCAATACCGGCGCGGCGAAGTGACGCCGTGGAGCCTGGACGACTACGCCGAGCTGGCGGCCAGCCTGATCCGCCGCACGCCGCCGCAGGTGGTCTACCATCGGGTGTCGGCCACCGCGCAAGCGCCCACCTTGATCGCGCCGGACTGGTGCGGGCCGCGCTGGACCGCCTTGCAGGCCATAGGCCGGCGCCTGGCGCGCGACGGCGGCCAGGGCAGCGCCTTGGGTCAGGCCTGGCGGGCGGGTGCGGAGCCGCTTGCGTAAATTATCGGCGTGGTCGATTGTCAGATTCAGGAGCCGCTCCCGACTCATGGGGGTAAAGACTGGAGACACCGCCATGCTGATCAAGAAACCCGCCGATATTCCCTCGTCGGACATCACGCCGGAAGGCGTGTACCTGAACCGCCGCCACTTCATGCTGGGCAGCGCCGGCCTGCTGCTGTCCGCCGAGACGCTGGCGGCGCTGGCCGCCAAGAAAAGCCCCTTGTCGACGCTGGCCGGCAACGACAAGGCCAATAGCCTGAAAGAGATTGCCGGCTACAATAATTTCTACGAGTTCGGCACCGACAAGTCGGACCCGGCGGCGAATGCCGGCAGCCTGAAAACCCGTCCCTGGAACGTGCTGGTGGACGGCGAGGTGGCCAAGCCGCGCAGCTTCGGCATTGAGCAATTGCTGAAAATGCCGCTGGAGGAGCGCATCTACCGGCTGCGTTGCGTCGAGGGCTGGAGCATGGTGATTCCATGGGTGGGTTTTCCCTTGGCCAGCCTGCTCAAGCAGATGAACCCGACCTCGCGCGCCAAGTACGTGGCCTTCGAAACCCTGCAGCGGCCGGCGGAAATGCCCGGCCAGCGCGGCCGGGTGCTGGACTGGCCCTACCGCGAGGGCCTGCGCATGGACGAAGCGATGCACCCGTTGACCATTTTGGCCGTCGGCCTGTACAACGATGTGCTGCCCAATCAGAACGGCGCGCCGATCCGCCTGGTGGTGCCGTGGAAATACGGCTTCAAGAGCATCAAGTCCATCGTGCGCATCCATTTGCAGGAAACCATGCCGGCCACCAGTTGGAATAGGGCCAATGCGCGCGAGTACGGCTTCTATTCCAATGTGAACCCGGAGGTGGATCACCCGCGCTGGAGCCAGGCCAGCGAGCGCCGCATCGGCGAGTTCTTCAAGCGCAAGACGCTGATGTTCAACGGCTACGCCGAGCAGGTGGCGGGTTTGTACCGCGGCCTGGATCTGCGCAAGAACTATTGATGGGGCGAGGATGACGACATTGCGCCTTAAATCCGCTTCCGCCCGGCCGGCCGATCACGCGTTGGCCTGGTTCAAATGCCTGCTGTTTGCGGTCTGTCTGTTGCCGCTGGCGCGCGCCGCCTGGATTGTGCTGTCCGGCGAGGCGGTGAACCCGGTGGAGTTCATCACTCGTTCCACCGGCACCTGGACCTTGGTGTGGCTGCTGGCGACGCTGGCGATGACGCCCTTGCGGCGTTTGGGGGCTGGCGGCTGGCCGCTCAAGTGCCGGCGCATGCTGGGCTTGTTCGCCTTTTTCTACCTGAGCCTGCATTTCCTGACCTATTTGTGGCTGGACCAGTTCTTCGATTGGGCCGGCATCGTCAGGGACATCTACAAGCGGCCCTTCATCACCGTCGGTTTCGCCGCGCTCTTGCTGATGACGCCGTTGGCGCTGACCTCCACCCAGGGTTGGATGCGCCGGCTCAAGCGCAACTGGGGCCGGCTGCATCGGCTGGTCTATCCGACGGCCTTGCTGGCGGTCATCCATTACTGGTGGTTGGTGAAGAAGGACCTGAGCCAGCCCTTGATCTACGCGGCGGTGTTGGCTGTGCTGCTGGGGCTGCGGCTGTGGTGGCGGCTGCGCCGGCCCGGCGGCGCTTGAGCTGGGACAAATCCCCCCGCACTGGAGCGGCTAAGCGGCGGCTTGGGGTTTGCCAGCCGGCGCTCAAACTTCTACAGTGGCGTTTTGTTTTTCACCGTGAAGATCATGTCCAAGGAGAAAGCCCCGGTCACTCAGGCGATCCGGGTATTGCGCGAGCATCAGGTCGCTTATAGCGAGCATCTGTACAAGTACGAGGAAAAGGGCGGCACCACGGTGTCGGCGCGGGAGTTGGGCGTGGACGAGCACTGTGTGATCAAGACCTTGATCATGGAGGACGAGAACAAGCGGCCCTTGATCGTGCTGATGCACGGGGACCGCGAAGTGGGCACCGGCATGTTGGCCAAGCAGATTGGCGTCAAGAAGGTCCATCCCTGCGATCCCAAGACCGCGGACAAGCACAGCGGCTACCAGGTGGGCGGCACCAGTCCTTTCGGCGCCCGCCATCCGATGCCGGTGTATATGGAGGCCAGTATCGTCGAACTGGAGCGCATCTACATCAACGGCGGCAAGCGCGGTTTTCTGATCGGGATGTCGCCCAAGGACGCGCAGCGGGTGCTGCAGCCGGTTCTGGTCAGCGCCGCGGCTTGAGTTCGGGAAAGTTGCGCTGGTATATGGCTTGCAGGCTGCCGTCGGCCTGCATCGCTTGCAGGGTCTGATCGATTGCGCGCCGTAGTTTGACGATGTTCGGATAAGTGCGCGAGTACATCAGCGACAGCGAGGTGGCCTTGTCCAGCGGCGTGGGAATGTAGGCGAAGTCGCGCTCCTGACCGGCGGCCTGGGTGCGGATCAGGAACAGGCCGCGTTCCAGCGTCAGCGGCGCCAGGTCCAGGTGGCCGGCGCGCAGCAGCCTGATCGCGTTTTCCTCGTCGTTGGTGTTCAGCGTGTTCAGGCGGTATTGCTTGAACAACGGCTGGTACCAATAGCCCAGCTGCACGCCGATGCGGTAGGCGCGCAAGTCGGCCAGGCTGTGAAAGTCGTAGGGGGGATTGGCGAGCCGGGGCTTGTAGTAGAAGAAGTAGCTGCTGCTGTGGATCAGCGGCGGGGAAAAATCGAAACTGAGCGCGCGTTCCGGCGTCGGCCGGTAGGGAAAGGCCGCCGCGGCGCGGCCCGCTTTGACTTCGGCTTCCGCGCGGGGCCAGCTCATATAGTGAAAACGCGCGGTATAGCCGGCGCGTCGGCAGATTTGCCGCACCATGTCGGCGAACACGCCGTCGGCGGTGAAGCTGCGCGACACATAGGGCGGCCACTCGCCGGTGGCGAAGTCTATCGCCGGCGTTTCTGCGCGCGCAGTCGCGGCCAGGCAATAGAGGGCAAGCAGCAGCGAACGCCACATGGCGCGACTCCAGGATCAGGGTGGGAGCATGCTTTGTTATCGCACAGCGCCCACCCCGTCGCCAGCGGGACGGCTACCACCACCAGAACATGAAGCCCCAGGCGGCGTCCACCAGGGCCAGCGCCGCCAGCAAGGGAAGCAAGGCCAGCGCCTGACGCCAGCCGGCACTCCAACGTGCGAGGATGGCGCGTCCCAGCCACAGCGACCACAGATTGGCACCGGCCAGCAAGGCCAGCCGCGCGTCGTTGGCCCAGAACATCGGCACCCCTTCGGCTTTCAACAGCGTCACCGTCAGCGCGGACAGACCCAGGAACACGCCGCAGCCGGCCAGCGGGATCAGGCTCTGAGCCAGGTGGTGCAGGCGTTGCAGCCGCCAGGGGCCGGCGATGCGCACGCCGGCCGCCAGGCAGAGCAGCAGGCCGCTGCCCAGCGCCAGCGCGGTGATCAGCACATAGCTGATCAGCGCCGCGCCGTCCAGCCAGGAGAACACGTCGTTATGCTGCGGGTAGTGGGTCAGCAGCCACCACGGCGCCTCGGTGTCCAGCGGCCACAGGATGTCGCGGTCCACCAGCCATTCCGCCGCCGCCTGCTTCATGGCCACGAACCAGGGGCTCATGGTCCAGTGGAAGGCGCCCATCGCCACGCCCAGAAGGCCGTAGACGATCAGCGCGGTTTGCCAGCCGTCGGCCTCCTTGGCGGCGACTTTGACCACTTCTTCAGTGGGCGAGCGCAGGCTCAGTTCGATGGCGTCGCGATGGCCGCTGCAACGGCCGCACATATGGCAGCCGCTGCCGCCTTGCATATGGCGCAGCGGTTGCAGCGGCGCGCAATCCACCGTCTGTATCGGGATGGTTTTGCCTTGCTGCGAGGCTTTCCAGGCGGCTTCGTCCACCCGGTAGTACATCGGCGCCAGCTTGGACAGCAGGCCGAACACGCCGTTGACCGGGCACAGGTGGCGACACCAGGCGCGTTTGCCGCGGGTGTAGATGAAGCCGACGATCACCGCGGCCACGGTGGAGCCGCCCAGCACCAGCAGCGCGGCCTTGGGGTATTGGTAAACGCTGACCAGTTGGCCGTAGATGGTAGTCAGCGCGAAGGCGACGAAGGGCCAGCCGCCCCAGCGCATCCAGCGCGGGATGGGCCGCCCCAGGCCTTTCTTGGCCGCCCATTCGGACAGCGCGCCTTCCGGGCACAACACGCCGCACCACAGCCGGCCGAAGAGCACCATGGACAAGAGCACGAAGGGCCACCAGATGCCCCAGAACACGAATTGGGCGAAGATGGTCAGATTGTTCCAGATCCGGGCGGTGTCTCCGGGCAGGTCCAGGCAGGCCGGCACGATCAGCAGCGCGGCGTAGACCAGCACCACCCCCCATTGCAGCGCGCGCAGCAGGCCGGCGTGATCGCGCAGCCACAAGCCGACGGCGGCCATGAAACCGGGGGCCGTCGGCTGACTACAGGAAGCGCCGGCGCAAGCGTCGGCGGAATGGGGAAGGGGCGGGCGGGCGGATTTCATACGGCCAGCGTCTGCTTGCGGTTGCGCCACTGGAACAGCGCCCAGATTGTCGCCCAGAACAGCGCGTAGGCGATCAGGCTCATCAGGGCGGGGTGGGCGCGATAGCCGGTGAGCGAGGCGACGACGCCGCCGGCGGGGCTCATATCGTCAAGCAGCGCGGAGCTGTCCCACAGCGGATCGATCAGCGCCGGCAGAATGTCCATCGAGATCAGCTTTTCCACGCCGCTGAGGAAGAGCGAGGCGCCGAGCAGCAGCAGCATGATTTCGGTGATGCGGAAGAACAAGCGCCAGGACAGGTATTTGCCGCCCAGCTGCAAGAGATAGAAGGTCAGGAAGGCCAGGCCCAGGCCGATCAAGGCGGCGAAGCTCATGCTGGCCAGCGTGGAGCCGTCGGCCTCGGCCAGCATGCCGTAGAGGAAGACCACGGTTTCGCTGCCTTCTCGGGCGATGGCGATGGCGGCCAGCAAGGTGACGCCCCACCAGTTGGCGCTGCTGGCGTTCTCGCGGAGGCCGGCCTCCAGTTCTTTCTTCAGCGTGCGGCCATGCTCGCGCATCCACAGCACCATATGTACGATTAGCGCGGCGGCGGTGAACACCATCACCGTCTGGAACACGTCTTGCGCGCCGGCCATCAGGCTGCTGGCGGCGAACAGGGCCACGGCCAGGCCGACGGCGGCGAACAGGCCCAGCGCCACGCCGGCCCACAGATAACGTTTGCCGGCGGCGCCGGCCGGGTTCTGGTTCATCCAGGCATTCAGGATGCCGACGACCAGCAAGGCTTCGACGCTTTCACGCCAAACAATGAATAGGACTTGTCCCATGAGGTGCACTCCTGAATACGGCCTTAAACGGCGGACGGGCCGCGTTTACTTGGCGACGATGACGCCTTGGCCGGTCTTCATGTGAAATTCGTCAAAAAACTTGTACTCGCCGGGGGACAGCGGCTGGAACACCAGAAAGGATTCCGCGCCGGGGCCCAGCACTTTTTCCTTGCGCAGCGGCGTGCTTTCGAATTCGGCCGGCGTTTTGCCGGCGTTGATCACTTCAACCTTGAACTTCTTGCCGGCCGGCACCACCAGGCGGGCGGGCGTGAACACGCCGTCCTTCATCACCAGCTTGAACACCGGCATCTCGTCGGCGAGGACGGACATTGACACTAGGCAGGCCGCGAGGGCGGCCAGGAGCATGCGCGCGAACTTCATCGGAAAGGGTCTCCGGATTGAAAACAGCGCAGGCGAGGGCATGCGCTGTCTTATTTTAACGCATGAGAATGACTGGCGTTTACATTCTCATTCGCATTAATCCTGTTTTTACAAGAACAACGGGATTAATAGCCGCCTTTTTTGCCGATGCCGGCATAAGTGAACTCATAGTTCAGTTCGAAAGGCTTGAACCACGGGCCCACGCCGGTTTCCTTGTCGATGTGACGGCCGAAGTGGGCGTGCTGATTGGCCGACGGCGGCAGGATGGTGTATTTCAGCTTGTATTTGCCCGGGCCTTGCAGCTTGATGTTGTCGCCGTAGTGCGGGCCGTCGTTGGCCACCATCGGCATCAGATCGCCCTTGAGCACTTCCTTGCCGCCGACTTTGCTCAACTCGTACTTGACCACCAGATAGGGCATCCATGCGCCTTCTTCGAAGCCGTTCGGATTGTTCTTGGTGGCGTGGATGTCGGCCTCCAGGTGGATGTCGGACTCCTCGGCCTTGCGCATCATGCCTTCCGGTTCCATCTTGGTCGGCTGCAGGTAGACCGCGCCGATCTCCATGCCGTTTTTCAGGGCCGGCTTGCCGATCGGGTATTCCTTGGCCATGGCGGCGGCGGAAGCGGTCAGTGCTGCGGTGGCGATAGCCAGTTGAACAAAGCGACGCATAGTGTTTCCTTTTGGTTTCAATTGAGTAGGGCACTGCTTGGCCCGAGCGGGCCGCTTGGCGCTTGAAGGCGCCAGCCTGGCGGGTAAGCGCTTTATTTTTGTTTGCTTGGCTTGCCTAAAAATACTAATGCTAATCATTATCGTTTTCAAACGAAAATGTGTTGTCGAATGTAGCAGATGCGACGCCGGGCGGCGCTGGCCATAGGTATGGCATGCGTCGCGGCGTCGCTCAGCGCCCGTCCGTAGTGTTGGCGCGCGTTGACGAGGCGGCCTTGAAAGCGTCGTCAACTCCTTGAGCATTCGGTTTCCTCCGCCGGCTTGGATTCCGGGCGACTCTCAGTCCTGCGCCGCCAGCCGGCTGAGCTGCGCCAGGCTTTCGTCCAGGATCAGCAATTGCAGCATCTGCTCGGCCAGGTGCTCCGCGCCGTCGCGGTAGGCGGCGGCGAAGGCGTCCACCGCGGCGGCGTCCAGCTGGCCGCCGCTCAAGCGGGCCAGGCGCTCGCCCAGGCCGTCCATGCGCGGGGCCAGGCTGGTTTTCAGCCAGCCGGACAGCGGCGGATTGAAGCCGCGCTTCTTGCGCTGGAAGAAGTCCGCCGGCAGCGCCGGGTGGATAGCGCGGCGGAAGATCAGCTTGGCAGGCTGGGTGAAGCGCTGTTTGCCGTCCACCGCCAGCAAAGTCTGATAGAAGCGGTGATCCACCAGTGGGGCGCGGCCCTCCAGGCCGTGGGCCATGGTGCACAGGTCGGACTTTTGCAGAATGTAGTCCGGCAGATAGTTGGCGAAGTCTATCGCCAGCAAATGATGCAGACCGGCCGGCGCATTGGCCGGCGGCGGGCCGATGTCGTCCGGCGCGCGCCAGTGGCAGAGCCGCGACAGCGGCCGATTGCTTTGCAGGAACAGGCGCTGGCCGGGGGTGAAGCCGGAAAAACGCAGCGAATAGGCGTCTTGCCAACTCATCGCCAACTCGGTGGCGAGTTTGCCGGCGCCTTTGCCGTCCAGCGACGGTTTGATCGCCAGCGGCAGCTTGATCAGGCTGCGCCAGCGGGTGCGCAAATGCTTGTTGATCCGCTTGTAGCCGGCCAGCAGTTCATCGCCGCCGTCGCCCACCAGCACCACTTTGACGTGGCGGCTGACTTCGCGCGACAGATACCAGGTGGGGAAGCTGGACGGATCGGCGAAGGGTTGGTCGAGGTCGGCGACGATGCGTTCGAAGTCGGCCGCCAGATTGTCCGGCATCTGCACCGCCAGGTTGGCGAGGCCCATTCTGCGCGCGGAATCGGCGGCGTCGGCGGCCTCGTCCAGCTTGGAGCCGGGGAAGGCGGCGGTGAAGCTGCTGAATTGCGTCAGTTGCTGCGTGGCCAGCCGGCTGGCGATCACGGTGGAGTCTATGCCGCCGGACAAGAGCACGCCCAGCGGGCGGTCGGCGACGGTGCGCATCGCCACCGCGCGGTCCAGTTCCTGAAGCCAGTCGCCGCCGTCCTTGGCCGGCTGCCAGTAGCGCAGTTTGCGTAAGGAACGGGTATCCAGATCGAACTCCAGCCGGTGGCCGTTCTCCAGACGCTGGATATGGCTGAACAAGGTGGCGGGCGCCGGAATGTAGCGGTGAGCCAGATAGGCGTCGATGGCGTCGGCGGAGAAGCCTCGTCGCTGCGGCGGCAGGAAGGGCAGCACCGAGCGCACCAGCGAGCCGAAGGCGAAATCGCCGTCCAGCAGCGAATAGACCAGCGGCTTCTCGCCCATCCGGTCGCGCGCCAGATGCACTTTGCGCTGTTTCAAATCCAGGATGGCGAAGGCGAACATGCCGCGCAGCCGCTGCAGCAGGGTTTCAATGCCCCAGGCCTGGTAGCCGCGCAGAATGAACTCGGTATCGGAGTGGGTGGCGAAGCGCGCGCCGCCGGCTTCCAGTTCGGCCTTGTCGGCGGCCCAGTCGTAGACTTCGCCGTTGTAGCAGATCCAGACCTGGCCGTCGTCGCTGGCCATGGGCTGATTGGCGATGGGCCGCGGGTCGATGATGGACAGCCGCGCGTGCAGCAGCGCGTTGTGGATGTCGCCGTCCGCCGCAGGCTGCCAGTCCGCGTTCAGCAATAATTGATTGGCGGCGTCGGGTCCGCGCCGGCCCAGCTCCGTCAACATGGCCTGGGCGGTGGCCGCGGCGGCGGGGCGTTGAGAGAAGAAGCCGGCGATTCCACACATGATTTTCTGTCCGAATGGGCAACGCGCCCGGCAAGCCGCCGAGCGCTCGGACGGCGCCGCAGGCGCGTTGGAAAAATTGAATGGCGGAAGTATCCGGGCAGGGCGGCGCCAGTGTCAAACCTTGTCGCCGCGCAGATCCGGCAATAGGGCGGCCACCAGGCCCAGCAGCGGCAGGAAGGCGCACAAGCGATAGACGAATTCGATGCCGTGGCTGTCGGCCAGCTGGCCCAGCACCGCGGCCCCTATGCCGCCGATGCCGAAGGCGAAGCCGTAGAACATGCCGGACACCATGCCCACCCGGCCCGGCAACAGTTCCTGCGCGTAAATGATGATGGCGGGAAAGGCGGAGGCCAGCACAAAGCCTATGCCCAGCGACAGCACGCTGGTCCAGAACAGATTGACGTAGGGCAGTATCAGGGTCAGCGGCGCGATGCCGAGGATGGAGAACCAGATCACCCGCTTGCGGCCGATGGCGTCGCCTATCGGCCCGCCGAAGATGGTGCCCAGCGCGACCGCGAGCAGGAACAGGAATAAATGCAGCTGCGCGGCTTGCACGCCCAGGCCGAAATGCTGAATCAGATAGAAGGTGAAGTAGCTGGTGATGCTGGCGGTGTAGAAGTATTTGGAGAACAGCAGCACCAGCAAGGCGAACAGCGTCAGCTTCACGCGCGCCGGCGACAGCGGCGGCGGCGTAACGGCGGCGGCGGCTTTGGCCTTGCGCTGCTGATGGCTGTACCACTGGCCGATCTTGAACAAGACCGCCATCGCCAGCAAGGCGGCGAGACCGAACCAGGCGATGCTGCCCTGGCCCAGGGGGATGACGATCAAGGCCGCCAGCAGCGGCCCGCTGGCGCTGCCGGCGTTGCCGCCCACCTGAAAGATGGATTGCGCCAGACCGGGACGGCCGCCGGAGGCCATGCGCGCCACCCGCGACGATTCCGGATGGAACACCGAGGAGCCGGTGCCCACCAGCGCCGCGGCCAGCAGCAATAGCGGGAAGCTGCCGGCGCTGGACAGCAGCAGCAGGCCGCACAGGGTGGCGCCCATGCCCAGCACCAGCGAATACGGCATCGGCTTCTTGTCGGTATAGAGCCCGACCAGCGGCTGCAGCAGCGAGGCGGTGCACTGATAGGTCAAGGTCATCAGGCCGATCTCGGCGAAGCTGAGCTGGTAATTGCCCTTGAGCAGCGGGTAGATCGCCAGCAGCAGCGATTGCAGCATGTCGTTGAGAAAATGGGAGAAACTGATGGCGCCCAGCACGCGGAAACGGGTGCTGTCTTGATCTGGCGCGGAGGCGGCGGCGGTAGTCATGGGCTTGAGAATCATTCAGCTAGTGGGTGAAGTCATACTAGCGAGCAAAGCAACGCCCGTCCTGCGAAAATAGGGCAGGCATCTTTGCAAAAGAGGCGTTATGACGGATTTTGATCATTTGCATGACTACGACGGCGGCGCGGCGCCGGTGGTGGGCAAGGCGCGCGATTACGCGGCCGGCGGCGTATCTCCGCGGCACGCCCATCCCACCGCCCAACTGTTGTACGCGGTGGAGGGCGTGATGATGGTCACCACCGATCAGGGGCGCTGGATCGTGCCGCCGACGCGCGGCATCTGGCTGCCCATCGCCACCTGGCATCAGGTGAACATGCTGAGCCGGGTGCGGATGCGCACGGTGTACGTGCGCGGCGACGCCTTGAACGGCTTGCCTGAGACGTGCTGCGTGCTGGCGGTGTCGCCCTTGTTGCGCGAGCTGATCCAGGCGGCGACCGGCATTGCCGTGCCTTATCCGCCGGATAGCCGCGCGGAGCGGGTGATGGGCTTGATTCTGGATGAGATCCGCAGCCTGCCCAGCCTGGCTTTGTCCCTGCCGCAGCCGGCGTCGCCGGCGCTGGACCAGCTGTGCCGGCAACTGCTCGGTCAGCCCGGCGACGCGCGCGGCGTCGCCGAGTGGGCGGCGCAGGCGGCGATGGACCCGCGCACTTTGCAGCGCCGTTTTCAGCGCGAGACCGGGCTCAGCTTCGGACAGTGGCGGCGGCAGGCGCGGCTGATCGCGGCCTTGGAACGTCTGGCGCGCGGCGCCAGCGTGCTGGAGGTGGCGCTGGATCTGGGCTACGCCAGTCCCAGCGCCTTCGCGACAATGTTCAAGCGCGAGCTGGGCGCGTCGCCCAGCGCTTTCTTCGATGCGCCGGAGGTTTAAATCGGAGCGGCCAGCTTCAGCGCCATCTCCGCCAGCCGGCGGCCCTGGGCCAGCGCCAGTTGTTTTTCATCGTCGCTGATCGGCTGCTCATTGCGCACGCCGGCGACATGGCTGACGCCGTAGGGGGTGCCGCCGCTGCGGGTCTGGGTCAGCGCGGTTTCGGTATAGGGCAGACCCACCATCACCATGCCGTGGTGCAGCAAGGGCACCATCATGGTCAGCAGCGTGGATTCCTGGCCGCCGTGCAGCGAGGCGCTGCTGGTGAACACGCAGGCGGGCTTGCCGGCCAGCGCGCCCTGCATCCATTCCGGGCTGGTGCCGTCCAGGAAATATTTCACCGCCGCCGCCATATTGCCGAAGCGGGTGGGGCTGCCCAGCGCCAGACCGATGCACTCGGCGAGGTCCGCGGCTTCGACATAGGGCGCGCCGGACTCGGGGACGGCTGCCTCGGTGGCCTCGCAGACCGCGGACACCTTGGGCACGGTGCGCAGCCGGGCCTGGCAGCCGGGCACGCTCTCTATGCCGCGGGCGATCAGGCGGGCCAGTTCGCGGGTGGCGCCGTGCTGGCTGTAATAGAGCACCAAGAGGTCTTGCATGGGTTTGGAATCTTCCGTCTGAGGTCAAAAAAACGATAAGGCGCGCGCCGTTGCGCGAGCCGGTGCATGATAAAGCAAGTCTTCGCGGCTTGCCTGATCCGCGCTTTGCCATTATTTTGCCGGGATGCAAATGAGTCGAATCGAACCGTATCTGGGCTTCGCCCGCTTTCTGGCCCGGCGCATGGGCAGCCATCGCGTCGCGCAAGTGTCCGGCAGCCTGACCTTCACCACGCTGCTGGCGCTGGTGCCCTTGTTCACCATCGCTTTGACGGTGATTTCCGCGTTTCCGGTGTTCTCCGATCTGAGCACCCGTTTCAAGATCATGCTGCTGTCCACGCTGGTGCCGGAGTTTGCCGGCAAGGTGATCACCGTCTACATGCGCCAGTTCGCCGACAATGCGGAAAAGCTGACCGCCGCCGGCATCGTGATGCTGGGCGTGACCGCGCTGATGCTGATGTCCACCATAGACCGGACTTTCAACGCCATCTGGGGCGTGCGCCGCGGGCGGCCGCTGTTGCAGCAGAGCATGGTGTACTGGACGGTGCTGACCCTGGGGCCGCTGGTGCTGGGCGGCAGCTTGCTGGCCTGGCGCAGCCTGTTCAAGATCAGCAAGTTCGACCACGCGCTGCCGGTGTTGGCCAATGTGGTCGAGGCCGGCGGCTCCATCCTGCTGACCGCTTTGGTGTTGTCCTTGTTGTACCGCATCGTGCCCAATCGCTTCGTGCCGATCAAGCACGCCAGCGTCGGCGCCTTGCTGACCGCGATCCTGCTGGAGGCCACCCGCGCCTTGTTCGGCTTCTACATTGGCCAGGTGGCCAATTATCAGCTGGTCTACGGCGCTTTCGCCAGCATCCCCATCTTCCTGCTGTGGGTGTATTGCTTGTGGATGGTGGTGCTCAGCGGCGCGGTGTTCACCGCCTCGCTGTCCTATTGGGAAGGCGACGCCTGGCGGCGGCGCTTCGAGCCCAGGCGGCGCTTTCTCGACGCGGTGGAAGTGCTGCTGTTGCTGGACGAGGCGCAGAACCGCGGCGAATTGTTGAGCCCGGTGAAATTGCGCAGCCAGGTGAAGGTGGGCTACGACGAGCTGGGCTGGGTGCTGGACATGTTGAGCTCCCGCGGCTTTGTGCAGAAAAGCCAGCGCGACGGCTGGGTGCTGGGCAAGAAGTTGTCGGCCATCTGCATGGTGGAGCTGTTCGAACTATTCGTCTATCGCAGCGACAACTACCGCGACGACGATGTCGGCGCCGGGGTGGAAAGCCTGCTGGGGCCGATGACGGCCGAGCTTCAGTCGGTGACGCTGGAGGACTTCGCCCGCCGCGTCGGCCGGAAATAATCGCGATTATCGTAAAAGGCCGGGTCTTCGTTGTCCGGCCACCAGCCGGGAATGCCCAACAGCGGCAGCGGCCACAGCGCGCGCGGCGCCGGCATGAAGGCGTCGTCGTCCAGCCGGCGCGCCAGCGCCTCGTCCAAGTGCGCCAGACGGCGCGCCTCTTCCCAAGCAAAGAATTCCGCCGGCACCTGCAGTGGCAAGGCTTTGCCGCACCAGCCGATATGCGGCCGCAGGCCGACTTCGAACAGCGCGTGGCCGATGGCGTGGACGCCGATGCGCCGGCCCCAGTCCTGGCGATGTTTCAGAAACAGGCGCTGCCACTCCATATCGTCCAGCATCCGGCTGAAGTCGGGATCGGCGACGGCGACGACGATGCCGCATTCGTCCAATAGCGTGGCGGCGTCGCGCAGTGGTCCGCGCTTGGTTTCGCCGCGGGCGATGGCGCGCAGGTGGCGGCGGTTCAGCGCCAGCTTGCTCAGCGGCCAGGCAAGCCAGGCCAGCGCGTTGAACCAGTCGTGCCAATTGCCGGTGCGCGTGGGAATCTCGCCGGTATGGCCGATATGCATCTCGTAATAGGCTTCCGGCTCCAGATCGCAGGCGAAGCGCAGCTCGGGCGGCAGCGCGTCCGGGCGCTGCCGGCGATAGCGTCGCAGCAACTGGTCGTAATCCGCCTGCTCCGGCCAGGAGGCGGGGGCGATCAGCGCGGCGGCGTCGCGGACGGGCAGATACAGCGGATGGGAGAGGTAATCGGTTTGCCAGGCGCTCACGGTGGACATCTTGGGAGAGAGATTCAAGCCGGCATTTTAGCGCAATAGCAGCAATTCCTCGCCGCTGATGCAGTTGCGGCCGTTGTGTTTGGCCTGGTACAGCTGTTTGTCCGCGCGGCCCAATACTTCGTCGATGTCGGTCTCGTCGGCGCGCAGCACGGCGACGCCGATGCTGACCGTGTATTGCAGAGGGCCGGCCTCGCCGCCCGGCAGGCGGGCCTCCGCCACGACGCGGCGCAGGCGTTCCGCCGCCAGCAGCGCGTCTTCCATCCGCGTGTCAGGCAGCACCGCGGCGAACTCCTCGCCGCCCAGGCGGCCGCAGATGTCGGTGCTGCGCAACACATTGCGGCAGCTTTGGGCAAAGTGGACGATCACCTCGTCGCCCTTGGCGTGGCCGTAACGGTCGTTGATGTTCTTGAAGTGGTCCAGGTCCATCATCAACACGGTCAAGGACAATTGGTAACGCCGGTTGCGCTCGATCTCGCGGCTGGACAGCGCAATGAACTGGCGGCGGTTGCACAGGCCGGTCAGCTCGTCCAGTGTGGCGAGCTGATAGAGCTTTTTCTCGTGGGCGTCGCGTTGCAGCGCGATGGCGATCAGGTGGGTGCTGCGCTGCGCCAGCTGCAGTTCTTCCGGCTCGGGCTGGCGCGGCTCAGGATGGTAGATGGCGAAGGCGCCGAGCAGGCGGCGGTCGCTGGAGAAGATGGGGGTGGACCAGCAGGCGCTGAGGCCGAAGGGCGCCACCCGCTCGCGGTAGCCGGCCCACAGCGGGCTGCTGGCGATGTCTTCGACGATGACCAGGCTTTTACGGTGGACGGCGGTGCCGCAGGAGCCGGCCTCCGGGCCCACCGGCACCTGTTCCAGCAGCTTGCGATAACCGGCCGGCAGGCTTTGGCCGGCGGCCAGCCTCAGCGTTTCCCCCGCAGGGTCCAGCAGCATGATGGAGCAGACGCCGCGATTCAGCTGCGACTCCATCATCCGACAGATCTGATTCAAGGTGTCTTGCAGCGGCGCATTGCCGGCGATCATCTCCATCACCGCGTTTTCCTCCGCCAGCAAACGTTCGCTCTGGCGGCTGTGAGTGATTTCCCGCTTCACCGCCAAAATGCTGCGGAGTTCGCCGCCCAGTCCGAATTCGGGAAACAGCCTCACTTCGAAAATGCAGCGCCGAGGGCCAAGGCTCAGCTCCAGCTCGAAGCGGCGCGCCTCGCCGCCGGCGATCAGTTGTTCGCACTCCTCGGCGAAGCGCGCGCGCGCGGCTTCTGGCCAGGCTTTGTCGTGGACGCTGCGGCCGAGGTGTTCCTCGCGCGTCAGCGTCGAATAGCGGCTGACGCTGCGGTTGATGAATTGGCAGCGCAGCTCCAGGTCGTAGCGGGCGATGACGTCTTCCGAGTTCTCCACCAAGGTGCGGAATTCCTGTTCGCGCCGCAGCATCGCGGACTCGGCCAGCTTGCGCGCGGTGACGATCTGGCACAGCGCGTGGATATGGCTGATGCGGCCCGTCTCGTCCTTGTGGAACTGGGTGCGTTGCTCCAGCCATTCCCAGTGGCCGTGGGCGTGACGCACGCGGAACTCCATGCCGCTGGCGCTTTCCTGCCTTTGCTCCGGATGGCTGAGCAGGGCGGTGAACAGCGAACGGTCCTCCGGGTGCAACAGTTCCAGCCAGCGCGAGAACGCCAGGCGTTCGGCGTCGGCCGGCAGGCCCAGCAGGGCGTGCAGGGTTTGCGGCGCGCCGCGCACCGCTTGGCCGGCCAGGTCGAATTCCAGCAAGCCCAGCCGCGCGTCCTGCAGCGCCAGCCGCCAGCCGCCCCAATCGCCGCCGGGGCCGTGAATGGCGGGCGGCGGCTGCAGGCGCAGCAAGAGATGCCCGGGGAGCGGGCAGGGCAGCGGAAAAGCCAGCAAATCGGCGTGGGCCGCCAGCAGGCCGTCGCGATGGCCGGGATGAGTCGGGTCCAGCAGCAAAGCGAGATCGTGCGGGCTGAAGCCGTAGCCGCTCAGGCCGCCGTCCTGGCGCGTGGGCGCGGGCGCATGGCCGGAGACGGCGAGCAGGCGGCCGGCGGCGTCGCACAGCGCCAGCGCTTGCCGGCTGTCGCTGACCTGGCGGCGGAGCGCGCTCAGTTGCCGCCGGCGCCGCCAGAGCGGCAGGCCCAACAACGCCAGCATGGGGACGAGCAAGGGCCAGCCGGCGAGCCAGTCCGAGGCCGCGGCGTGCGCGTAGTCGGCCCCGAACAGGCATAGCGAGCCCGCGGTGGCGAACAGGCGGCGACGCGGGCTGGCCCGGCGGCGTAAGGCTGGGTTCAAACAGATCTCCGGAGGCGCGATGGCGCGCAAAGCTGCCATGATGGCACCAGGCGCAAAACAGGGCGCTTTTCGTAATATTGATAGCATTCGCCAGCGTCGTTTTTATGCAACAAATGCAGTATGCTGCAAACATTGTTGCGGAGCTGGCCATATGGATTACTTCCCGATCTTCCTTAAATTGCAAGGCGCTTCCTGTTTGCTGGTGGGCGGCGGCGAGGTGGCGCTGCGCAAGGCGAGGCTTTTGCTGTCCGCCGGCGCGGAGCTGACGGTGGCGGCGCCGGAGTTGACGCCGGAGCTGGCCGAGATGGCGCGGCAGGGGCAGTTGACGCATTTGAGCGCCTGTTTCGAGCCGGCCCAAGTACGGGGCCGGCGCCTGGTGGTGGCCGCCACTAACGACCGCGAGATCAACCGCCAAGTGTCGATGTCCTGCCAGGCCTTGAATATACCGGTCAATGTGGTGGACGACCCGGAATTGTCCAGCTACATCACCCCGGCCATCGTGGATCGTTCCCCCCTGCTGATCGCCGTCTCCTCCGGCGGCGGCGTGCCAGTGTTGGCGCGCTTGATTCGCGGCCGGCTGGAAAGCCTGATTCCCAGCGGCTTCGGCCGTCTGGCGCGCTTTGCCGCCGGGTTTCGCGACCGGGTCAAGGCCGGCATTCCCGACGTCGAGCGGCGGCGGGTGTTTTGGGAGTCGGTGCTGGAAGGGCCGCTGGCCGAGGCGGTGATCAACGGCGACGAAGCCGCCGCCGAGCAGGCGATGGAGCGACGCTTGGAGAACGCCGACGCGCAGACGGCGCAGGGTGCGGTCTATCTGGTGGGCGCGGGGCCGGGCAATCCGGATTTGCTGACCTTCCGCGCGTTGCGCTTGATGCAGCAGGCCGACGTGGTCTTGCACGACAATCTGGTGGCGCCGGAACTGCTGGAACTGGTGCGGCGCGACGCCGAGCGCATTTACGTGGGCAAGGCCAGGGCCAACCATGCGTTGCCGCAAGGCGACATCAATCTTTTGATGGTAGAACTGGCGCAACAAGGCAAGCGGGTGCTGCGGCTCAAGGGCGGCGATCCGTTCACCTTCGGCCGCGGCGGCGAGGAGATCGAGACGCTGGCGGCGCACGGCGTCGCCTTCGAAGTGGTGCCCGGCATCACCTCCGCCAGCGGGGCGGCGGCGTACGCCGGCATCCCGCTGACTCATCGCGACTACGCGCAGTCGGTGACCTTCGTCACCGGCCACAAGCAGGATGGCAGCATTCACCTTGACTGGCCGGCGTTGACTCGGCCGGCCCAGACCGTAGTAGTCTACATGGGGGTTTCCACCGCCCAGGAGTTGTGCCGGGCCTTCATCGAACACGGCAAGCCGGCGACGACGCCGGCCGCCGCGGTGGAGTGGGCCACCACCGAGCGTCAGCGCACGGTGGCGGGCACGCTGGAAGACCTGCCGGAACTGATGTCCAAACATCATATCGCGTCGCCCGCCCTGATCATCGTCGGCGAGGTGGTGGGCTTGGCGGATAAGCTGGGCTGGTACCGGAGCCGGGTGTGCTGACGTTTTTTTGCCGTTGCGCTGGCCGAGAAAAGCGCGCTATACAAGGCGGAGGGCCGCGGTTTAAAGCTGACGCCGGCCGCCTCTGGCGGAATACTGCTGATACAATGGCGGACTGACGTGTTGATCAACCTTTTTGCTTCAGCGTCCCGGCTCTGCGCCGACGACGCTGCCAACATGAAGAATCAGGCATGGTAGGTGTATTGATAATCGCGCATGGCGACCTGGGGCGCAGTCTGGCGGATTGCGCCAGGCATATCCTGGGCCGAGAGCCGGAAAATCTGGCGGTGATGGCGGTCGACAAGACCGATGACCCGGAAAGCAAGCAAGCCGAAGCCCAGTTGTTGGTGGACAGGCTGGACGCGGGCGACGGGGTGGTGATCCTGACCGATATGTATGGCGGCACGCCGTCCAATATCGCCAGCCGGCTGATCCGGCCGGGGCGGGTGGAGGCGGTGGCCGGGGCGAGCCTGCCCATGGTGGTCCGAGCCTTGTGCTATAGCAGCCAGCCGTTGGAGATCGTCGTCAGCAAGGCGATCACCGGCGGCCTGGAGGGCGTGCTTTATATTATTCCGGGGGAAGGCAATGCTGCGAATTGAAGTCGAAATCATCAACAAGCTCGGCCTGCATGCACGCGCTTCCAGCAAGTTCACCCAATTGGCCAGCCGCTATAAAAGCGATATCTTCATCGCGCGCAACAATCGCCGGGTCAACGGCAAGAGCATCATGGGCGTGATGATGCTGGCGGCGGCCAAGGGCGCGACCGTGGAACTGGAAGTGAGCGGGGAGGATGAGCAAGTGGCGTTGGACGCCCTGGTGGCCCTGATCAACAACCGGTTCGACGAGGCCGAATAAGCCGGAGTCTGAGGATGGGACGATGAGCATCATCCTGCACGGGGTGGCCATAGGCGGCGGCATTGCCATTGGCCGCGCCCATTTGATTTCGCGCAGCATGGACGATGTCGCGCATTATCTGCTGGACGACGAGGAAGTCCCGGCGGAATTGGCGCGTTTCGACGAAGCGATTCGCGACACCCGCAAAGAGCTGGAAATGCTGTGGGGCAGCATTCCTGAGAACGCGCCGGCGGAGTTGGGCGCCTTCCTGTCTTTGCACATCATGCTGTTGGGCGACGTCACCATCTCGCGCGAGCCGCGCGAAATCATAGAGAAACAGCGTTGCAACGCCGAGTGGGCGTTGAAGCTGCAATGCGAGTCCTTGGTCGAGCAATTCGACGCGATCGAGGAAGACTATCTGCGCGAACGCAAGAACGATGTGCTGCAAGTGGTGGAGCGCATCTTCAAGAACCTGGACGGCGACGTGCCGCAGCTGCCGGCGCCGGAGGATCTGGTCGACGACCACATTCTGGTGGCGCACGATCTGTCGCCGGCCGACATGGTTTATTTCAAGGATTCCAACTTCGCCGCCTTCATCACCGACGTGGGCGGCGCCACTTCGCATACCGCGATTCTGGGGCGCAGCCTGGACCTGCCGTCGGTGATCGCCCTGCATCATTCGCGCGAACTGATCCGCGAAGACGAACTGATCGTCGTCGACGGTTTGCAAGGCGTGGTGATCATCAATCCGGACGATTTGGTGCTGGCGGAGTATCGACGCCGGCTGCGCGCCTGGCGCGACGCAAGGCGCAAGCTGTCGTCCATCCGCAAATCCAACGCCAAGACCCAGGACGGCACCGCGATCGAACTGCTGGCCAATATCGAGCTGCCGCAGGACGTGGAAGACGTGCGCAAGTCCGGCGCGGTGGGCGTGGGCCTGTTCCGCAGCGAATTCCTGTTTCTGGGGCGCGACACCTTGCCGGACGAGGACGAGCAGTACGAGGCCTACCGGCACGTGGCGGAAACCCTGAAGGGTTTGCCGGTGACCATACGCACCATGGATCTGGGCGCGGACAAGAATCCGAAATGGCTGAACCACGCGGTGGCGGACAATCCGGCGCTGGGCCTGACCGGCATCCGTCTATGCCTGGCCGAGCCGCTGATGTTCCGCGCGCAGCTGCGGGCGCTGCTGCGCGCCTCGGTGCACGGCAAGATCAAGGTTCTGTTCCCCATGGTCAATTCCTTGCCGGAGCTGAAGCAGGCGCTGGCGCAGTTCGAATACGCGAAGCAGGAGCTGCGCGAGGAAAACATCGCCTACGCCGAGGACATCGAAGTGGGCGCGATGATTGAAATCCCGTCGGCGGCGCTGGTGGTGGGCAGCTTTCTCAAGCACATCGATTTTCTCTCGGTGGGCACCAACGATTTGATCCAGTACACGCTGGCGATCGACCGCAACGACGACTCGGTCAGTCATCTGTACGACCCCATCCATCCGGCGGTGCTGAAACTGATCCTGCACACCATCAAGGCCGGCATCAAGGGCGGGGTGCCGGTGTCGGTGTGCGGCGAGATGGCCGGCGACGCCCGGCTGACGCGTTTGCTGCTGGGCATGGGCCTGCGCAAGTTCTCCATGCATCCGGCCAACCTGCTGGCGGTCAAGCAACAGGTGCTCAATACCCACCTGGATCAGATCGCGCCGATTACGGCGCGCATGCTTAGAAGCGAAGACCCTGATAAAATCGCCGATCTTTTGCAACAATTGAATGCCGAGCCGGGTGTCTGATCCGGCTTTTTCCTTTCTTATGCTGAACGATCCCATCGACCTGAACGCCGTGCGGCGGGTGCTGGTCATCAAGCTGCGCCACCACGGCGACGTGCTGCTGACTTCGCCGCTGTTTTCCGCGCTGCAACAGCAAGCGCCGCATCTGGAGATCGATGCGCTGGTCTACCACGACACCCGGGAAATGCTGAGTCTTCACCCGGCTATTGCGCAACTGCACACCATAGACCGCAACTGGAAAAAACTGGGGCCGCTGGGCCAGTGTCGCGCCGAGCTGGGCTTGCTGAGCCGTTTGCGCGCTCGCGGTTATGATCTTGTGATCACGCTGACCGAGCATAATCGCGGGGCCTGGCTGGCGCGCCTGCTCGCGCCGCGCTGGTCGGTGGGGCCGCAAGGCCCTTACGGGCGCTTCTTCAAAAAGAGCTTCACCCACCGCTATCTGCAGGTGCCGGGCAACCGCCGCCACACCATTGAAATCCATTTGGACGCTTTGAGGCGGATCGGCGTTTATCCGAATGAAAGCCAGCGTGAGCTGGTGTTGGTGCCGGGGCACAACGCCGAGGCCACGCTGACGGCCAAGTTGGCCGAGCGCGGACTGCGGCCCGGCGCCTACATCCTGGTGCACCCGACCTCACGCTGGTCGTTCAAGAGCTGGCCGGCGGAAAAAATGAGCGCCTTGATCGACGCCTTGAGCGCGCGTGGCGAGCAACTGGTGCTGTCGGCCGCGCCGGGCGCGGAAGAAATGGCGATGATCGCCGACATCGAAGCGCGGCTGGAACGGCCGGTGGCCAGCCTGGCCGGCGCGCTGAGCTTGAAGGAGTTGGCGGCGGCGATAGACCAGGCGCGTTTGTACATCGGCGTGGATTCGGTGCCCATGCATATCGCCTCGGCGATGAAAACGCCGTGCGTGGCCTTGTTCGGCCCGTCGGGGGATGTCGAATGGGGGCCGTGGCAGGTGCCGCACCGCGTGGTGTCCGAGCCCATGCCCTGTCGCCCCTGCGGCAACGCCGGTTGCGGCGGAGGCTGGCAAAGCGAATGCCTGCAGCGCATCGATGTGGACACAGTGCTGGCGGCGGTGGATGCGGTCTTGAAGGAAAGCGCATGAAGCGGCTGGCGATTATCCGGCAGAAGTACAATCCGGCGGGCGGCGCGGAACGCATCGTCAGCGCCATCGTCAAGCAATTGCAGACCGGCGGGGAGTTCCGTCCGCTATTGATCAGCCGCAATTGGGAGAGCCTGCCGGGCGTGGAAACGCTGCGGGTCAGGCCGTTTTATCTGGGCAGCGTCTGGCGCGACTGGAGCTTCGCCCGCGCCGCGCGCGCCGCGTGGACGCAGGCCGGCGCCGATCTGGTGCAATCGCACGAGCGCATTCCCGGCTGCCATGTGTTCCGCGCCGGCGACGGCGTGCACGCGGCCTGGCTGGACGCGCGGCTGGAAGGCCGGCCCTGGTGGCGGCGGCTGAGCACCTTTTGCAATCCTTACCACCATTTCATGCTGCGCACCGAGCGCGCGATGTTCCGGCATCCGGCCTTGCGCGCGGTGATTTGCAATTCGACCTTGGTGCGCGACGACGTGGTCGGCCGTTTCGGCGTGGATCCGAAGCGCTGCGCGGTGATCCACAACGGCGTGGACAGCGGGTTTTTCAATCCGGCGGCGGCGCGCGAGCAGAGGGCGGCGCTGCGCGAGCGTTACGGCATTCCGCCGGAGGCGCCGACGCTGGTCTACGTGGGGTCCGGTTTCGAGCGCAAGGGCGTGGCGCAGGCGCTGCGCGCCGTCGCGCCGCACGCCGCCGTGCATCTGGTGGTGGTGGGCGGAGACAAGAAGCTGGCGCGCTATCAGCGGCTGGCGGCCCGGCTGGGTTTGTCCGAGCGCGTACACTTCACCGGTCCGCAGCGCGATGTGCGCAGCCATTACGGGCTGGCGGACGGCTTCATCCTGCCGACGCTGTACGAGCCGTTTGGGTCGGTGGTGATTGAAGCGATGGCCTGCGGTTTGCCGGTGCTGACCAGCACGCGTTGCGGTGGCGCGGAGCTGCTGGAGCCGGGCGTCACCGGCTGGTTGGCCGCGGCGGGAGACGCCGCCGCCTGGCAAGACAATGTGGCGGCCTGGCTGGCCGCGCGCGCGGACTGGCCGCGTAGCGGCGAGCTTGCGCGCGCGCGGGTGGCGGGTTTGAGCGAGGGCGCTATGGTGGCGCAGATGCTGGCTTTGTACCGGGAGCTGTCGCTTGGCGACGGCGAAGGCGGGGCCGGAGAATGAGGCCGGGACGCTTTCCCGGACGCTTGCTGATTTTCACGGCGCTGTTGCTGAGGCTGCCCTGGCAATGGCTGCGCCGCAAGCCGGATCCCGAGCGCACGCGCCGGGTATTGATCCTGCATCAGTTTCTGCTGGGCGACGCCTTGATGGCGACCAGTCTGTTGGCCAAGGCGCGCGAGCGTTTTCCCAAGGCGGAGATCGTGCTGGCCTGTCCGCCGGGACAAGCGCCGCTGTATGCGTCGCGGCCGTACGGCATTCGGCCGCTGCCCTGGCAGCCGCGCGACTTCGCCTCGATTCGGCGCTTGTTCGCCGAAGCGCGCTTCGATATCGCTTACATGATGGGCGAAAACCGGCTCAGCTTTCTCGCCCGCGCGATAGGCGCCCGCTGGATCGTGGGCTTTGCCGGCGAAACGCCGCGCTATAAAAACTGGCTGCTGGACGAGGCGGTGGCGTACGCCGGGCAGCCGGAAGCCTGGACCGATACCGCCGCGCGCTTGATCGACGGACCCGAGCCCCAGCCGTTTCGTTTGCGGGATTGGCCGGTCGCGGCTGAAGGGCTGCCGCCCTTGCCGCCGCGTTTCGTCGTACTGCACGTGGGCGCGAGTTCGGCGACCCGCTTCTGGCCCGCGGCCAGTTGGAATCAGGTCGCGGCCACAGCTCGGGCTTGCCGTTGCGTGGTGTTGTGGTCGTGCGGGCCGGGGGAGCAGCATCTGCTATCGGCCGTCGAGCTGGGGCCGGACGATATCGTCATGGCCGGCACGCTGAGCCTGGCGCAATTGCGCGCCGTCTTGAGCCGCGCTCGCGCCTGCGTGTGTCCGGACACCGGCATCGCGCATCTGGCCAAAGTGGCGGGCTCGCCCTTGCTGATGTTGTTCGGGCCGGGCAGCGAGACCTTGTTCGGCGCGAGCCGGTTTTTCGCCGGCTTCACCTGCGTCGGCGTCGGCCCGGCGTGGTTTCCTTGCCGCAATCAGCGCAGCGTGCATTATCGCGATGTCGATTGGGCCTTGCGTTGTTTCAGAAAATTTGGCGATCAGGCCGGCGAATGCCGCCAGGCGCAGTGTATGGCGGCGCTGCCTGCCGGGCAGGTAGCCGAAACTTTGGAAAAACTTCTGCATGAATGATCATCTGAGCATAGAGCCGCGCTGGCATAGCCGTTTGGCTATCGGCCTGTCCTTGTTGTTTCTGACCTTGGCCAGCGTGTCTCATACGATTGCGCTGCGTTATGTGATCCTGTTGTTGATGCTGGTTCTGGTGGCGAAAGACTATCCCGAACTCAAACGCCACTGGCGCGAGCAGCGCGGGCCTGTCGCGGCCATCGGCGCGTTCCTGTTGTTCGCCTTGCTGCATAGCGTGTCGCTCTCGATGTGGCCGGAAGCCTCCGTAGGCGAGTTCCGCAGCCAGTTATTGATGGGAGGCTTGTGGTTTGTGGCCGGCCTGGCTTTGTTCCGCCCCCCTCGGCGCTGGATGATTTCCGACTTGGTCATTTTCGCTGGTTGTATCTTGGCTTTGGTGGAGTTCGCCCATGGCGCTTACGTCTATCTGACTGCCGGGCAGTGGCCGTATATGGAGGTTTTTACCACGGCCACCAAGCTTGAATTCACCTTCTTTATGAATTTTGTGCTGGCGTTTATCGTCGCGGCGTATTGTTTGGGGCGGGGCGCCAGACGAAAGATTACTCAGATCCCCAACTGGGGGCTGTGTTGCGCGGCGGTTTTGATCCTGTTTGTTAGCCTGAAGGCTGGGGCGCGCAATGGGATGATCGGTCTTGTCTATCTGATGCTGTCGATGCTGCTTGTCTATACGGTGTTTGAAGGCGTCAAGATTGGTTGGAGTAAGGCTTTGGCGATTGGGGCGCTGGTGGTGGTCGCTGCCAGTAGCATTACGATTTACACTGTGCGACAAGACAGCCGCAATCAGATCTTCTTTGAGTCCGCCTCTGCAGGTTGGCACTATGCCGATACTAAAGCCTGGTTACGGATGGAGCCTCAGCCCAAGTTGTCAAATGGCATGCCGGTTGATGGTTCCGCCTATGAGAGGGTGGCCTGGATTCACAGCGGCCTGGACCTCATCGCAGCCAAGCCCATGGGTTATGGCTATAGCCGCAACGCCTTCACCAATGCACTGACGGCGACGGGGCATCCCAATCAGGTGGGCCACAGCCACAGCGGCTTCATCGACCTTGGCGTGGGCCTGGGCGTGATCGGCGTCGCGCTGTGGCTGGCGTTTTGCGGCGTGCTGATCTGGACCGGCTATCGGGCCTTCCGTCTGCGTCGCGACACCTTGGGTCTGGTCTTGATGTTGGTAACCTGCGGCTTTCTCGGACGCATGTTGCTGGAAAGCGTGAACAAGGATCATATGCTGCATCTCTTCTTGTTCACCGCCGCCGCCTTGCTGGCGGAGTTGAGACAGCGGGAGAAAGGCGCCGCGCATGCGTGATTGGGTGTTGTTCACCGAGTCTTCCCCCAATGTTGGCGGGCAGGAACTGCAGTTGATGCAGCAGATGCGCCTGCTGGGAGAGCGCGGTTTTCGTACGGTGCTGGCCTGCCGGCCGCAGACGCGAGTGATGGAGGTGGCTTGTCAGCGCGGGCTGGAGGTGCTGCCGCTGCGCTTTCGCAACAGCCTCCACATGCCATCCATCTTGGCCTTGAGCGCTTGGATGCGCCGTCATCGTCCGCGGCTGGCCATTTGCCACAGTGGCCACGACAGCAATAATCTGGCCATTGCAGCGCGGCTAATGGGGCGCGGCCGGCCCTTTCTGCTGCGCTCGCGCACTTATCAGCCGGGTCAGGCGTCGGCCTGGAGCTATAACCAGCTGATGGACGCGACCATGTTGCCCAGCGCCTATCTGAAGCGTTGTTTGCTGGAGAATCCGGCCATCCGCCCTGAAAAGCTGCATGTGGTCTATCCCGGCATCGATTTCTCCGCCTTGGATCAGGCCGCCGCGCAGCCCTTGCCGGCGGAGCTGGAGCAATGGCTGTCCCGTTCTTCCGGCCCTCTGCTGGTGCAGGCGGCGATGTTGCGCGGCGAGAAGGGACACAGGACGGTGTTGGCGGCCTTGGACTTGCTGAGAGACAAGTGGCCGGACGCGCGTTATCTGATTGCCGGAGAAGGGCCGGAGCAGCAGGCGATCGCCGGGCTGGCGCGGCAGTTGGGTTTGCAGGATAGAGTGTTGTTGGTCGGCGTGGTGAGTCCGGTGGCCGCCTTGTTGGCGCGCGCCGACCTGGTGTTGATGCCGTCCAGCTACGAGCCGCTGGGCATGTCGCAGATCGAGGCGCTGGGCTTGGGCGTACCGGTGATCGCCAGCGACACCGGCGGCATTCCCGAGACCATGCGCAATGGCGAAACCGGCGTGTTGGCGCCGCCGGAGGACAGCGCCGCCTGGGCCGCGGCGATCGACCAGGCGCTGAGCCGGCCGGAGATGATGAAAGCCTGGGCGCAAGCCGGGCGCGTCGATGTGCGCTCCCGCTTCGCGCCGGAGCGGAACGTGCGGCGGATCCTGGAACTCAGCGGCCTGGATGCGCCGGGGATTTGACGCTCGGATTGATGACCGCCCGCGGACGCGGGCGTTGGATGATAGGAACGAATGAAGAATTCTTTGCAAAGCAACTGGGCGATTTATCGCCGTTTGCTGGGATATTTGGGCCGTTACTGGAAGGTCTTCCTGATCTCGCTGGTGTCGATGACGGTGGCGGCCTTGACCGAGCCGGCCTTCGCCCGCCTGATGAAGCCCTTGATCGACAGCGGTTTCGTCAACCGTGATCCGCATGCGATCGCCTGGGTGCCCTTGGCCATCATCGGCGTGTTCGCGGTGCGCGGCGTCACCAGCTTTATCAATGAATACACCTCCAGCTGGTTGACCGGCCACTTGGTGCAGACGCTGCGCGAACAGATGTTCGCCAAGATGCTGCGTCTGCCGGTGCAATACTATGCCGACAACCAGTCCGGCCGTCTGGTGTCGCGGATTTCCTACGACGTCAACCAGGTGACCGAAGCCGGCTTCAGCGTGATCACGGTCACGGTCAAGGACGGCGTCACCGCGGTCAGCCTGCTGGCCTGGCTGCTGTATATAGACTGGCAACTGACCTTGATCTGCTTGCTGGTGCTGCCGATTGTGTCCCTGTGCATGCGGGTGGTGGGCAAGCGCCTGCGCAATCTATCGCGCGAGAACCAGCAGAATATGGCCATGTTGACCCAGGTGCTGGGCGAGGGCATCAGCTGTCAGCGCGTGATCAAGGTCTATGGCGGCGAAGCGCGCGAGAGTGAGCGTTTTCAGCAGGCGGCGGCGGCCATCCGCCGCAACGCGGTCAAGCAGAGCGCGGCCACGTCCGCCAACACCGGCATCACGCAGTTGATGATTGCCTGCGCGCTGGCCGCCATCCTGTATTTCGCCACGCTGCGCGCCCAGAGCGGCGCTTTCACCGCCGGCGATTTCATGTCCTTTCTGACCGCGATGATGTTGTTGTTCGCGCCGGTCAAGCGCATCACCGGCATTGCCCAGGCGATGCAACGCGGCTTGGCGGCGGCGGAGTCGGTCTTCGATTTTCTCGATCTGCCGGAAGAGCCCGATCACGGCCGCACCGCCTTGCCGCGCACGCGCGGCAAGCTGCAGCTCTCGGGAGTGAACTTCCGCTATCCGACGGCGGAGCGGCAGGTGCTGCGCGACATCAATCTGCAGGTCCATCCCGGCGAGACCGTCGCCCTGGTGGGCTCGTCCGGCAGCGGCAAAACCACCTTGGTCAGCTTGATTCCGCGGTTTTACGATCCGGACGGCGGCGAGATCCGTCTGGACGATGTGCGCCTGCAGGACATGCCCTTGAGCGATCTACGCCGGCATATCGCCATGGTCAGCCAGGACGTGGTGCTGTTCAACGACAGCGTGGCGGCCAATATCGCCTACGGCGAAGCCTCGTTCAGTCGCGAGGCGGTGGAGGAGGCCGCGCGCGCGGCCAATGCGCAGGAGTTCATCGAGGCGATGCCGGAAGGGTTCGACACCCTGATCGGCGAAAACGGCGTGCGTCTGTCCGGCGGACAGCGTCAGCGGCTGGCGATTGCCCGCGCTTTGTTGAAGAACGCGCCCTTGCTGATTCTGGACGAGGCGACTTCGGCGCTGGATACCCAGTCCGAGCGGCTGGTGCAGAGCGCGCTGGAAAATCTGATGAAGAACCGCACCACCATTGTGATCGCCCATCGGCTGTCGACGATAGAGAACGCCGACCGCATCGTGGTGATGCATCAGGGCGAGATCGCCGAAGAGGGCTCGCACGCTCAGTTGCTCGCGCGCGACGGGCTCTACGCCAAGCTGCACAGCCTGCAGTTCAAGGACGAGGACGCCGCCGCGGATTGAGCGGAGGCTGCGACGAAATCAAGCCGGCCAGGGCGGGAGCCATGGCCGGCTTGACTGCATCGAGGACTCAGAACGCGTTTAAGACTCGCAAGCTAAGACGTCAGAGTTTGATTTCAAACAGCGGATCTTGCGGCGCCAGCCGACGACCGTTTTCCTGAATGGTGTGCCAGACCGGCTGGCCTTGCACTTGGGATTGAACGTCGCGCGCCAGCGAGCAATAGGCTTCGCGATTGCATTCGCTGGAATAGGCCCGCAACAAGGTGACCTTGGCCGGCAGATCGTCCGGATTGTCTCGCAGCGAATCTTTCAGCACCCGCACCGCGTCGCGGGTGCGGCCGTAGGCGAGAAAAACCTCCGCCTCGCCCACCGGATCGATGCCGCGTTGGCACGGCTTGGTGTAACGTACTTTCTTCCATAAGAATCGCAGGGCGTAATATCCCGCCATCAGTCCAAAACTGGCGGCAAACGCGCTCAACGCTACCATGTGGCTTCTCCCCTTCCGCTTTGCAACGACTTGGCCTCGCCGGCGGCTCCCCGACATTGTGCGCTCTGGCTTCAAGCTTTGCGCGGGGTGTCCCTGCCGGCCTTCTCCATCTCCAGTAGATTCATTATTCTGATGAAGCGGCGCAAGCGGCAATCCGTAGAAATCCTTATTGAATCTGTACCGATGCCGTTTGAACGCTAACTATTGTTGTTCAGTATTTTCTCGAGTATCGCAGAGGGCAGGCCGGCCTGAATAGCGGCTTGGCCCAGTTGTTGCAATAGCACGAACCGGATGGTGCCGGCTTCCACCTTCTTGTCGTGGCTCATCAGCTCCAGCCAGCGCGCCAGCGGCATCTGCGGGCTCTTGACCGGCAGGCCGGCGGCGGCCACCAGGCTGCGCACGCGTTCGACGTCGGCGGCGGACAGCCAGCCCAATTCGGCGGACGCGGCGGCGGCCAGCACCATGCCGGCGCCTATGGCTTCGCCATGCAGCCAGACGCCGTAGCCCAGGCCGGCCTCGATGGCGTGGCCGAAGGTGTGGCCCAGGTTGAGCAGCGCGCGCACGCCGTGCTCTTTTTCATCCTGGCCGACGATGTCCGCCTTCATCTCGCAGCTGCGCTTGACCGCGTGCTGCAGCGCGTCGGGATCGCGCGCGCGCAGGCGCGGCATATTGTCCTCCAGCCAGCCGAGGAAGGCGGCATCGCCCAGCAGGCCGTACTTGATCACCTCGGCGAGGCCGGCGGACAGCTCGCGTTCCGGCAGCGTATCCAGCAGGGACATATCGGCGATCACCGCCTTGGGCTGGTAGAACGCGCCTACCATGTTCTTGCCCTGCGGATGGTTGATCGCGGTCTTGCCGCCGACCGAGGAGTCGACCTGCGCCAGCAAGGTGGTGGGGATCTGGATGAAGGGCGCGCCGCGTTGATAGCAGGCGGCGGCGAAGCCGGTCATGTCGCCGATGACGCCGCCGCCCAGCGCGATCAGGGTGGTCTTGCGTTCGGCGTTGCGCGACAGCAGCGCGTCGAAAATCAGGTTGAGCGTGCTCCAGTCCTTGTGCCGCTCGCCATCCGGCAAGACGACGCTGAAGGAGTCAATCCGGTGTTTGGCCAGCGCCTGTTGCAGCCGGGACAGGTACAGCGGCGCCACGGTCTCGTTGCTGACGATGGCGACCTTGGGCAGGGGCAGATGGGGAAGCAGCAACTCGACCTGTTCCAGCAAGTCCCGGCCAATGTGAATCGGGTAACGGGTGTCGGGCAGGATCAGGTCGAGGGTAATCACAATCAGCTTCCTTGTTCGGGGCGGTGTTTGGGGGGGAGGCCGGCCAATTGCTCCATCAGGCGGGCAACCAGCAGGCTGACATTCTGCTGCGTGGTGTCGACGACGATGTCGGCCACCTCGCGATATAAGGGGTCTCGCTCCTGGAACAGGCTTTCCAGCTTGGCCCTGGGGTCGGCGATCTGCAGCAGGGGACGGTTCTTGTCGTGCAGAGTGCGGGCCAGCAAATCGTCTATCGTGGCGCGCAGATAGATGACGGTGCCGTGCGCCGCCAGGCAGGCGCGGTTTTGCGGACGGATGATGGCGCCGCCGCCGGTGGCCAGCACGATGTTGTCCAGGCGGGCGAGGTCGGCGATGACCGAGGTTTCCCGGTCGCGGAAGCGCAACTCGCCCTCGATATCGAAGATGGTCGCGACGCGTACGCCGGTCCTGGCCTCGATCTCGTGGTCAGAGTCGTAAAAGGTTTTGTCGGTGCGCCGCGCCAAAGCTCGGCCTACCGTGGTCTTGCCCGCGCCCATCAAGCCGACCAGAAAAAAATTGCCTGCCGGTTTCTCCATGGCAGGCATTGTAGCCGAGCTTGGCCGCGCTGTCTTTCGGCGTTGCAGCAGCGCCGGGGGCGCTGCGCAGCCGGGGTTTTATTGATTATTGCCGCTAAGGTCTTCCACCACGCGCGGCGTGATGAAGACCAGCAACTCGGTGCGGTTATCGTACTTTTGCGAGCTGCGGAACAGCGCGCCCAGCACCGGAATGTCGCCGAGCAGCGGCACTTTATTGACGACATCGCTGATCTGCTGCTGGTAGATGCCGCCGATCACCACCGTGCCGCCATTCTCCACCAGCACCTGGGTGGTGACCTTCTTGGTGTCCAAGGCCGGGGTGCCGCCCACGGTTAGATTGGGGCTGACGCTGTCCTTGTTCACCTTGATGTCCAGCATCACGTGATTGTCCGGCGTGATCTGCGGTTTGACGTTCAGGCTGAGCACCGCCTTTTTGAACGAGGTGGAGGTGGCGCCGCTGGACGAGGCTTCCTGGTAGGGAATCTCGGTGCCCTGCTCGATGGTGGCTTCCTGCCGGTCGGCGGTCATGATGCGCGGGCTGGAAATCACCCGGCCTTTGTTCTCGGTCTGCAGCGCCTGCAATTCCAGGCCGATGATGGCGGATTTGCCAACGGTGTACAGCGCGGTCAAAGAGCCCGCCGGGTTGGTGATCGGCAGATTGATGCCGGGTTTGATGACATAGGGGCTGGCCGTCGCATTGTTCAGGCGGCCATTGGCGTTGGTGATGGCGTTATCCAGGCCGCCGCCGGAAATGATGCCGTTGCTGGTAAAGCGGTCATAAGACAGCTTGACGCCCAGGTTGCGGCTCCAGTTGTCGGTGGCCTCGACGATGCGCGCCTCGATCAGCACCTGTTTCACCGGCACATCGGTCTTGCCGATGATGTCGCGGATCTTGTCTATGGTGCTGCCGGTGTCGTTGATGATCAGGGTATTGGTCTTGGGATCGATCAGCGCGCTGCCGCGCTCGGTCAGGATGCTTTCCTTCTTGCCGGTGGTATTGCTGCCGTCCAGCACCTTCTTGAAGTCCTCCGCCGAGCGGTAGCGCAGCACGAAGGTTTCCGAGCGCACCGGCTCCAGCGTGGCCAGTTGCTGCCTGGCCTCCTGCACCTGCTTGTCGCGCGCCAGCAGTTCTTCGCGCGGCGCGATCTGGATGATGTTGCCGGCGCGGCGCTGGTCCAGGCCCTTGGTTTGCAGGATCAGGTCCAGCGCCTGGTCCCAGGGCACGTCTTTCAGCCGCAGCGTGATATTGCCGTTGACGGAATCGCTGGTGACGATGTTGAGGCCGGTGAATTCGGCGATCACCTGCAGGACGGTGCGCACTTCGATGTTTTGGAAGTTCAGCGACAGCTTGTCGCCCTTGTACTGCGGTTTCTGGTTGTTGTCGGCGCTGGCCGCGGACTCCGGCGCCGGCCGGCGGATTTCAACGACCAGCTGCCCGTCGGTCTGGTAGGAGGAGAAGTCCCAGTCTCCCTGTGGCTGAATCTGGATGCGGCTGTTGCCGCCCTGGTTGCGGGCGTCGATCTTGGATACCGGGGTGCCGAAGTCGGCAACGTCCAGCCGGCGCTGGTTCTGCCTGTCCAGCTGAGTGCCCAGCACGTCCACCAGCAATTGCTTGCCTTCGCGGCGGATGTCGACCGGGGTGTTGGCGGACGGCAGTTTGATCTCCACCCGGCCTTCGCCGTTCTTGCCGCGGCGGAAGTCCAGCGCCAGCGGCTGGGCGCCGGCGATCTGGACCGGGCTTGGGCGCGCGGCGCTTTGCGCGCTGGCGGCGGGGCGCTCCACCGGCGTGGCGGCCTGGGCGGCGCTGCCGAGATTCGGGTTCAGCGTAACCCGCAGCGTGTTGCCGGACACGCTGCTGCTGTACAGCGCGTTGCGGCTCAGGCTCAGAACCAGCCGGGAGCGGCCGTTGGCCTCCACCGCCACCGCGGATTTGACCAGCGGGCCGCCGAAGTCCTGCTGCGGCTTGGCCAGCTTGACGCTGGCGCCGGCGAAGTCGAAGGCGATGCGCGGCGGGTTGGCGATGGCGAAGCTGTTGGGCTGGACGGCGGGGCCGTCAAAGCTGACCTGCAGCACCTGCTGGTCGCCGTCGCCGTTGGCCAGCTGGATCGCGGTGATCGCCGGGCCGGCGTAGGCGAAACCGAACAGCAGGGACAGGCCCAGCCCCGACAACAGTTTGATGGAGTGCTTGCTCATTTGTTTTGCCCTTGTTCGTCCAGGTACATGCTGGTGTTGCGCTGCACCCATTCTCCGTTCAAATCTTCCACGGTCTCAGTCAACTGGATGTCCGTGTCGCCGACTTTCTTGATCTGGCCGAAATTGGGGCCGACGAAATTGCCGGCCTGAACGCGGTAAATCGAGCCTTCGGGCGTGCGCACCAGGCCGTAGTTGGCGCCGCCGCGGCGGATGACGCCGACAATTTTCAACTTGTCCAGATCGTAGTTTTCCAGCGCCTCGCGCGGCCGTTTCATATCCGGCGCGTTCGCCAGGTTCTGATTCTTGGCCGCGGCGAGCTTCTGCGCGTTGAAGGGGTCGAGCAGGTCGAAGGCCTGGTAGGCGAACGGCTGGTAGGACTGCGCCTGGGGCAGCGGTTCGATCTGGCCGCGCAGGCCCTGGGTGCTGGTTTGCATCCACTGGCGCAGATCGTCGGTGTCGCCGCTGCCGCAGGCGGCAAGCAGCAAGGGCAGTAAGCAAGCGAGAGTTCTTGTCATGGGCTGTGCGGCTCACTTGTTGGGAGGGGCCGGCTGCGCGGTCCGCTCCTCGGGCTCCAGCGCGCGGAAAGTCTTGGCGGTGGCGTCCATGGTCAGGCGCGCGCCCTTGGGATCCGGCGTCAGGCTGATGTCGGCTATGGTGACGATGCGGGACAACTGCGCCACATCGCTGACGAAGGCGGCCAGGTCGTTATAGCTGCCGGTCAGGCGAATGGTGATCGGCACTTCCGCCATCTCGGCCGTCTTGATTTCCGGGTTGGGCCGGAACAGCTCGAACTGTAGCCCGCGGCCGATGCCGGCCTGGTTGATCTCGGTCAACAGCGTGTCCATGTTCGACTTGGTCGGCAGCTGCTTGAGCAGGGCGCCGAAGGAGGCGTCGATTTCCTTCAACTGTTGTTGCAGCGCGTCCAGGTTGACCGCCTGGCGCTTCTTGTCGACATAAGTCTGCTTGAGCTGCTCTTCCTGTTGCTTGGCGGCGTTGAGGCGGTCCAGTTCCTCGCTGAGCACGAAGAAATAACCGAGGCCGACGAAACAGGCGACCAGCAGCGCCAGCGCGATGGCCTGGCCTTGCAACGGCCAGTTGGTGATGTCCTTGGGATCCAGTGTGCGCAATTCGTCCAGCGTCATGGCTTGGCTCCGGGTGAGGCGGGCTTGCCGGCTTTGGGCGGGGCGGCTTCGCGCAGGCTGCAGTTCAGGGTGAATTCGTTGGCGCGCTGGCCGTTGACGCTGGCGGCTTTCACTTCGACCAGCACCGGCGCGTCAAAAACATTGGATTGGGCCAGGCTGCGCATATAGTGGGAGACCCGCGCGCCCGACAAGGCGTAGCCGGACAGCGTGAACTGGTTGCCTGCCTGCTTGAAGCTTTTCAGATAGACGCCGTCCGGGGTTTGGCGCACCAGTTGGTCGAAGACGTGCACGCCTTCGTTGCGGCCCTGTTCCAGCCGTTCCACCAGCTGTTTGCGCGACAGCAGATCGTCGCGCTGCTTCTTCAAGGTGCCGATATTCTTGATCTGGTTGTCCAGCTTGGCGATTTCGCCCTGCAGGAAATCATTGCGCTGCTGCTGATGGGATAGGCGGCCGCCGATGATCAGATAGCTGAGCACCACCAGGGCCAGCGAAGCCACCAGCGTCAGGCCCAGCATCACCTGGAAGCGCAGCCGGTGCGCGGCTTTTTTCTGTTCGCGGTGGGGGAGGAGGTTGATGCGTATCATCAGTCGAACCTCCGCATGGCCAGGCCGCAGGCCACCAGCAAGGCCGGCGCGTCCATCAGCAATTCCTTGAGGCGGATGTGGCTGGACTGCACCATGGTGCTGAACGGATTGGCGATCATGGTGCTGATCTGGGTGCGGCCGGCCACCGCGTCGTCCAGGCCCGGCAGCATGCTGCAGCCGCCGGCCAGCAGGATGTAGTCGACGCGCAGGTATTGCGACACGCTGACCGTGGTGTAGAAGAACTGCAGCGCGCGCTGTATCTCCTGGGCCAGAGAATCGACGAAGGGATGCATCAGTTCGGATTCATAGCCGTCCGGCAGGCTCATCCCGCGTTTGCCGCTTTCCGCCTCTTCATAGCTGATGCCGTAGCGGCGCTGGATGTCGCGCGTCAGTTGCTGGCCGCCGAACACTTGTTCGCGATAATAGACTTGCTGGTTGTTGCGGATGACGTTGCAGTGGATGCGGGTGGCGCCGATGTCGAACAGGGCGAAGGTCTGGTTCATGCCCTGTTCCGGCAATTGCTGTTCGACCTGCTCGAAGGCCGTCATCATGGCGAAGGATTCGACGTCCACCACCTGGGCGCGCAGGCCGGCCATCTCCACCACCGCCACGCGCTCCTCCACCTTCTCTTTGCGGGCGGCGCAGAGCAGCACTTCCAGATCGTCGATGCTGGACGGCGCCGGTCCCAGCACCTGATGGTCCAGATTCACCTCTTCCAGCGGGAAGGGAATGCTCTGATTGGCTTCGGATTCGATCAATTCCGCCAGGTTGTCGGTCTGGCTGACCGGCACCAGCAGCTTCTTGTAAATCGCCATCGCCGTGGGGATGGCGATGGCGACGTGGCGGGTGGGGCTGCCCAGCCGTTTCCAGGCGCGGCGCAGGGTTTCCGCGATGCCCTCGATATCCACCAGATTGCCGTCGCTGATCGCGTCCTTGGGCAAGGCTTCGATCACATAGCGTTCGACCTGGCAGTTTTTCCCCGAGCGTGAAAGCTCCACCAGTTTGACGGCGGTGCTGCTGATATCCAGTCCCAACATTGGAACATTTTTAGCCTTAGCCAATCCAAGTTGTTCTAGCCAGGGAGGGGCGGCTTTGAGTTTGTCGATGAGCATCAGGTGCCTCGATTGGTCCTATGCGACAGTTTTTTGGCCTGTCGCTGCCATTGTTTGTCTTGCGTGCTTTCACAAGACGTTATAATCCGGTTTCCAGTGAAAGCCCATTGTAAATATGCTAAGACGAATCCTTGCAATACTTGCAGGTCTGTTTCTAGGTGGAGCCGTATTGGTTGCTGGCGCAGGCGCCATTGCAATCATCATAACCTACCCGCGCTTGCCGAGTCTTGATGTACTGACGGACTATCGTCCGAAAATTCCCCTTCGCGTATATTCCGCCGACAATCAACTGATAGGCGAATTCGGCGAAGAGCGTCGTTCCTTCTCCCGCATCCACGAAGTGCCGCAGCTGATGAAGCAGGCGGTGATGGCGGCCGAAGACGAGCGTTTCTACCAGCACAGCGGCGTCGATTACGTCGGCGTGGTGCGCGCCGCGGTCGGCAATCTGGTGTCCGGACACGCCCGTTCCGGCGCCAGCACCATCACCATGCAGGTGGCCAAGAACTTCTTCCTGTCCAGCGAGAAAACCTTTACCCGCAAGTTCAACGAAGCGCTGCTGGCCTTCAAGATCGAACACACGCTGAGCAAGGACCAGATCCTGGAGCTGTACTTCAACCAGATCTATCTGGGCCAGCGCGCCTACGGCTTCTCCGCCGCGGCGCAGGCCTATTACGGCAAGCCGCTGGCGGATCTGTCCGTGGCGGAAATGGCGATGCTGGCCGGCCTGCCCAAGGCCCCGTCCGCCTACAACCCCATCGTCAATCCGGACCGCGCCCGTCTGCGTCAGCAATACGTGTTGCGCCGGATGCGCGAGCTTAATTTCATCACCCAGGAGCAATACGACGCCGCCTTGGCCGAGCCGATGAAGCTGGCCAGCCAGAGCGCCGACAGCAGCAGCCAGCCGGCGCAGTATGTGGCGGAAATGGTGCGCCAGGCGATGTACGAGCGCTACCGCGAATCGGCGTATACCGAAGGCTTCAAGGTCTACACCACCCTGGACAGCCGTCATCAGAAATGGGCGTACGACGCCCTGCGCGCCGGCCTGGTGGATTACGACCGCAAAATGGGCTATCGCGGCCCGGAAAGCACGGTGGAACTGTCCGGCGCCGAAGGCGAGCAGCAGACCGAAGCGCTGGACGACGCCATCAGCGAACTGCGCGACAGCGGCGACATGCTGCCGGCCATCGTGCTGTCCGCCAGTCCGTCGGAAGTGCGCGCCTATATGCGCGGCGGCAAGGTGGCGGTGATCAAGGGCAACGGCCTGGACTTCGCGCGCCGCGCGCTGGGCGGCAAGGTCAGCGCCGCGCAGCAGATCCGCCGCGGTTCGGTGATCCGCATCCGCGCGCATGAAAAAGGCTATTGGGAAATCGTGCAGATGCCGGAAGTGGAAGGTGCCTTCGTGTCCATGGACACCCGCAGCGGCGCGATCCGCGCCTTGGTGGGCGGCTTCGACTTCAACCGTCGCAGCTTCAACCATGTGACCCAGGCCTGGCGTCAGCCCGGTTCCACCTTCAAGCCCTTCATCTACTCCGCCGGCATCGAGCGCGGCCTGACGCCGTCCACGATGATAAACGACGCGCCGCTGTCGGTGGTGGGCGCGGACGGTCAGCGCTGGGAGCCCAAGAACGACAACGGCAAATTCGCCGGCATGATCACCATGCGCACCGGCCTGACCCAGTCCAAAAACCTGGTGTCGGTGCGGGTGCTGATGGCCACCGGCACTGATTACGCCCAGCAGTACATCCAGCGTTTCGGCTTCGCCGCCAAGCAGCATCCGGCCTATCTAACCATGGCGCTGGGCGCCGGCGCGGTGACGCCGCTGCAAATGGTGGAGGGCTACTCGGTGTTCGCCAACGGCGGTTACCGCAGCAAAGGCTATTTCATCGACCGCATCGAAGACCAGTCCGGCCGCGTGCTGGCCAAGACCGTGCCCACCGTCGCCGGTCAGAACGCGCCGCAGGCGATAGACCCGCGCAACGCCTTCATCATGAGCTCCATGCTCAAGGACGTGGTGCGCTACGGCACCGGCTACCGCGCGATGAGCCTGGGCCGCACCGATCTGGCCGGCAAGACCGGCACCACCTCGGATTGGAAGGACGCCTGGTTCGTCGGCTACAACCCCAATCTGGTGGCCGCGGCCTGGGTGGGCTTCGATCAGCCGCGCTCGCTGGGCCGTTACGGCTACGGCGGCACCGCGGCGCTGCCGGTATGGATCAATTACATGGCCAACGCGCTCAAGGGCCAGCCGGAAGTAGACATGCCGGTGCCGGAAGGCCTCGTGGTCAAGGCCGGCGCCGGCCAGCGCGGCGGCGACGAGTACTACTACGAAGAGTTCCAGAAGACCAATCCGGAGCTGAAAGTGGACAACCACGGCGCGGTGCCGGGCGCAGGCGGCGACGCCAGCGGCGGCGCCAGCGAGACGCCGGACAAGCCGGCTGCTCAGGATGCGGTGGAGAACGTCAAAGACCAGCTGTTCTAAGAACGTGTTTACGATTTCGCGAGCTAAGGCGAGACAAGGCGAAAACGGCTGAGGAAGCGGAATGTACATACGGTACATGAGCATTTCGAAGCAGTTTTCAACGCAGCATCGCTGACGCGCAGCAGATCGTAAACAGGTTCTAAAAACGTGTTCCATTCAATGCTGCATAGCCCCGCCTTCCGGCGGGGCTTTTTCTTGGCGTCGGCTCAGATCACGCCTTGCGCCAGCATCGCCGCGGCCACCTTGCCGAAGGCCGCCACATTGGCGCCGCGGGCGTAGTCGACCGCGCCGTCCGGCTGGCCGCCATGCCGCACGCAGGCCTCGTGAATCTCCTCCATGATCCGGCGCAGCCGGGCGTCCACCTCCTGAGCGCTCCAGGGCAGGTGGGTGGCGTTCTGGCTCATTTCCAGGCCGGACACCGCCACGCCGCCGGCGTTGGACGCCTTGCCGGGCGCGTACAGCGCGCCGGCCCGCTGGAAGCGCTGCGCCGCCTGGGCGGTGCAAGGCATATTGGCCCCTTCCGCCACGCAGCAGCAGCCATTGGTCAGCAAGGCCTCCGCGTCGTCGGCGTCCAGCTCGTTTTGCGTGGCGCAGGGCAGGGCGATGTCGCAGCGCAGACGCCATGGCCGCTGCCCAACGAGAAAGTCCAGGCCATGGTCGGCGGCGAAGGCGGCCAGCCGGCCGCGGCGCTGATGCTTATGCTCGATCAAGGCCGCCAGCAAGTCCGGGCTCAGGCCGTCCGGCAGGCTGAGCGCGCCTTCCGAATCCGACAAGCTGACCACCCGGACGCCCAGCGCCAGCAGTTTTTCCGCCGCGTACAGCGCGACGTTGCCGGAGCCGGACAAGGCCGCGCGTTTGCCGGCCAGCGTCTGCCCGCGCGTGGCCAGCATGCGTTCGACGAAATACGCCAAGCCGTAGCCGGTGGCCTCCGGCCGCATCAGGCTGCCGCCGTAGCTGGGGCCTTTGCCGGTGAAGACGCCGGAAAACTGATTGCTCAGCCGCTTGTGCTGCCCGAACAGATAGCCGATCTCGCGCGCGCCGACGCCGATGTCGCCGGCCGGCACATCGGTCTCGGCGCCGATGTGGCGGAACAGCTCGCTGGCGAAAGCCTGGCAAAAACGCATCACCTCGCCCTCGCTCTTGCCCTTGGGGTCGAAGTCCGCGCCGCCCTTGGCGCCGCCCAGCGGCAGGCCGGTCAAGGCGTTCTTGAAGGTTTGTTCGAAAGCCAGGAATTTCAGCGTGCCCAGCGTCACCGAGGGATGAAAGCGCAGACCGCCCTTGTACGGCCCCAGCGCGCTGTTCATCTGCACCCGGTAGCCGCGGTTGACCTGGACGCGGCCGTGATCGTCCACCCAGGACACGCGGAACAGAATGACGCGCTCCGGCTCCAGCAGCCGTTCCAGCAGGCCATGGTCGAAGTGGTGCGGATGGCGGCTGAGGAAATCGTCCAGGCTGTGCAGCACTTCCGCCGCCGCCTGATGGAATTCGAACTGTTCCGGGTCGCGCAGGCGGACCCGGTCCAATAAAGTTTGCAGAGCATGATGCATGGACAAGACCTTTGGTCTGGCGGGCCGCGCAGGCGTCGGCGGCCCTGTGTTGTCATGGGTCGGGTAAAGAGCGGTCCGCAGCGCCGAAGCTTGATATGAGTTGTGAGCGAGGTGTCCGGCGAAGCGGTGGTATGTTTGCCTGGCCGCGGGTAGCGGGCAGGTTGCCGCATGGCGGCGAAGGCGGGAGCGTCCGATCGGAGGCGGGGCCGGGAGCCGCGCCGTTCGGGGTGGCCGGGTGGGCGGGAAAGGCCAGTGTAACCGATATCCGCGCAAGCGCCTCCCGCGCCTGGTCGTCATGACAGCCAGCTTTCCAACGGTATATTTCCCTCAAGGTGCAAACTTGGCGCTTGGCGGAGGTCTATCTCATTTTCCAAACCATCCGGAGGAGTAGGCCCCATGCTGCAGAATTACTTTCCCATCCTGTTATTCATCGTCGTCGGACTGCTGGTGGGCGTGGTGCCGCTGCTGATGGGCAAGTTGCTGGGGCCAAACCGGCCGGATCCGGAAAAGCTGTCGCCGTACGAGTGCGGCTTCGAGGCCTTCGAAGACGCGCGCATGCGCTTCGACGTCCGCTACTACCTGGTGGCCATCCTGTTCATCCTCTTCGATCTGGAAGTCGCTTTCATGATTCCCTGGGCGGTGACGCTGAAGGAGCTGGGCGGCTTCGGCCTGGGCGCGATGGCGGTGTTCCTGGGCGTGCTGGTCGTCGGCTTCATCTATGAATGGAAGAAGGGCGCTTTGCAGTGGGACTGACGATAGGCTGAGCCATCGCCCTCACCCGCGCCCGCTTTGCCGGCGCGGGTTTGTTTTTGGGGCGCGGCTCCGGAACCTGTTCAACGCCGTATCGCCGAAGCGCAGCAGACTTTGAACAGGCTCTCAGAGCTTGTTTACGATCTCGCGAGCTAAGGCGAGACAAGGCGAAAACGGCTGAGAAAGCGGAATGTACGCGTGGTACATGAGCATTTCGAAGCGGTTTTCAACGCCGTATCGCCGACGCGCAGCAGATCGTAAACAGGTTCTCAGGCCAAGGCGCGCCGGCCGGCGAGATAGCGACGCAACAAGGCCGCCGCCAGCCAGACCCAGTAAAGTCCCAGTCCCAGCGCGGCGGCGAACAGCGGCAGGCGATAGCCGCCGACGATCCAGGCCAGGCCGCAGCCGACCCAGACGCCGTGCAGGCCCAGCAGCCGGCGGTGCGCGGCCTCGCCCAGCAATTCATGGGTGGCCGGCAATTGCCGCCTGGGCAGGCCGCGCTGTTTCAGGTCCAGCCAGGCGAGGAAGGGCAGGATCTTGCCCTGCATGCTCAATACGGACCCCAGGCCGAAGCCGCCCAGCCAGAGCCAGCCGGCCAGCATGGGCGGCGTTTCCGACAGCGGCAGCAGGCGCGCGGCGAGCGCGCAGGGCGCGGCCGCCGTCATCCAGATCAGGCTGGCTCGCCAGCCGTGGCGCAGGGGGTCGGCGCGGCGCTGGCTGCGCCGCAGCGCGTCCAATTGCCACAGGCCCTGCCACAGCACGAACAGCGCCAAGGCGGCCAGCAGGCTGGAGACGACGGCGGGCGCGTCCCAGATCAGCGCGACGCCGCTCAGGCACAGCAGGCCGAACAACAACGTCTCCCGCGGCAGCCGCCCTGTTGCCGGCGGCGGCGTGACCAGAAACATCGGGATCACCGTGCGCGCCACCGACAGCACTAGTAATAAGAGCCAGCCCAGCGTCGCCCACAGCACATGGTTGTCCAGCAAGGGGCCCAAGGGCAGCGTGACGCGGCCGCCCAGCAACAACACCAGAGAAGCGCCAAAGCCGACGGCGAGCGCCAGCGCGCACAGCGCCAGCCGTAGGCCCCGGCTGCCGGCGTCCCGCGCCGGGCTGCGCCGCAAGCCGCGCAGGCCGAACAGCGCCGGCGTCAGCAAGGCCGGCGTCAGCAGCGCGGCGCCCGCCTGTAGCCACAGCGGCGACAGGCCCAGCTGGAAACCAGCCACCAATAGCGCGCAGCCGGCCTGCAAGGGCAGGAAGCAGGCCAGCAGCAAGCGGCGCGGATGTGCAATCGGCACTCCCGCCGTCACCGCCAGCAACTGCCACAAGGACCCCAGCATCGCATTGCCCAGCACGCCCAGCGCCAGCGCGTGGGTCAGCGCCAGCACCTCGGGCAGAAAACGCGACGGCGCGCCGTCCGGCAGCATCGCCAGCAAGGCCGTCAGTGCCAGCAGCCAGCAGGGCGCGGCCAGCATATGGGCCAGCGGCAGCCACAGCGGCGGCGCCTGTTGGTAGTCTAGCCAGGCCTGGCTCATGGCCGGTTAAGGATTAGCACGACGCCGCCGTCTCCCGACAGTTCCAAGCGATACAGCAGGCCGGCCTTTTCCAGCATGGGCAGCAGTGGGGTGGGATGGTGGGGCAGCACCCAGGCGCGGCTGTCGCCGGGCCGCATCTGTTCGGCGGCGTCCAGGATGATTTCCATCGGTTCGGGCGGCGCCAGGTGGCGCAGGTCTTGCGGAGTCATGGCTGCGCGCCCTCCGCAATCAACTCCGCCATTTCCGGCAGCGCTTGCGCGCACATGGGGTAGAGCACGTTTTCTTCCTTCATATTGTGTTGCTGCATCAGGATCAGCAGGGTGTCGTTCAGGCCCAGGAAAGCTTGCAGATGCTGCGCGGCCAGCGCCTCGCCCATGTCCTCCAGCAAATCGCGCATGTCCTGATGCTCCATGCGCATGATGCGGGTCGGCCCCATGCTGCTGCCGCTGGCGGCTTCGAAAGCCGGGAACAGCGCGTCTTCTTCAACGGCGAAATGCGCCTCCATGTCTTGACGGAAAGCCTGGAAATGGCTCAGGGCCAAGGCCCAGTTCTGCGCGCGGGCCGCGGCTTCACAGGCGGCGAAGCGCGCGTCGCAGGCGCGGTGTTGCTCAACAAGGGCGTCGATGGCGCTCATGGCGTGTACTCGTGGGATGGAGCGCGCAGTATGGCCGCGGCGGCGGGGACGGCAGAATGACCGGGATCAAGGAATCCCAAACCATGGCCCAGCGCCGCGCGCAGCGCCGCCAGCTCCTGATGCAGACGCACCACGCCGCCGATGATCAACAGCGCCGGCGCGCGCAGCCGGTATTGCTCCGCCAGCCGCCCCAGTTCGGACAAGCGGCCGCAGACGCAGCGTTCGCCCGGCATACAGGCCTGCTCGACGATGGCCACCGGCGTATCCGGCGCGCGGCCGTGGCTCAGCAGTTGCTCGGCGATATGGGCGGCCTCGCCCAAGCCCATATAAACCACCACGGTTTCGTCCGGCCCGCTGTCCGCGGTCCAGGCCAGCGCCGACGCGCCTTCGCGGCGATGGCCGGTGACGAAGCGGCAGCCCTGGGCGTAGTCGCGGTGGGTCAGCGGCAGCGCCAGGCTGGCCGCCGCGCCCAGCGCCGCGCTGACGCCGGGCACCGCCTCGCAGCGGATGCCGGCCGCCAGCAGCGCGCGCATCTCCTCGCCGCCGCGGCCGAACATGAAGGGGTCGCCGCCCTTCAGCCGCGCCACGCGCAGGCCCTGGCGCGCCAGCGCGATCATCAATTGGTTGATTTCCGCCTGCGGCAAGGTGTGGCGGCTGGCGCGCTTGCCAACGCAGACGCGCCGGGCCGAGGGCGGCGCCAGTTGCAGAATGTCGGGGGCGATCAAATGGTCGTACAGCACCGCGTCGGCCTGGGCCAGGCGCTGCACGGCGCGCACGGTGAGCAGGTCGGCGCTGCCGGGGCCGGCGCCCAGCAGCGCGACGCTGCCGGGCGGAAAGGGCGGCGCGGCGGCGGCGTCCAGTCCGGCGCGGGGAAGAGGGGTGACGGGGCGGATCATGGCGGCCTCCTTGCGGTTGGCGATGGCGGATGGCGCCAGTGTAGGAAGCCGGACGGCCGGAAATCGTTGATTCGAATCAATGCTCCCGGGATGCCCGAATCCGTACAGTTCGGCCCGAGTACCGCGCCGGCGGTGCAAGCATTCGAGGAGGACATGATGAGCGCGAGCTTCACCAAATCGACCGCCCGCAATATTTTTTACGGCGGCTCGGTTTTCTTTTTTCTGTTGTTTCTGGGGCTGACCCTGGACACCACCCTGGCCCTGCCCAGCCATAACGCCAAGGCCCAACTCACCGAGCAAGCGGTGCGCGGCAAGAAGATCTGGGAGACGCGCAGCTGCGGCGGCTGCCACACCCTGCTGGGCGAAGGCGCCTACTTCGGACCGGAGCTGGGCAACGTCTACGTCCGCCGCGGCCCGGAATTCATCAAGGGCTGGATGCAGGCGATGCCGACCAACGCGCCGGGCCGCCGCCAGATGCCGCAGTTCCACCTGAACCCGGCCGAACTGGACGACCTGGTGGCCTTCCTGAAGTACGCGTCGCAGATCAACACCAATAACTGGCCGCCCAATATCGAGGGCTGATCCCGTCCCATCCCTTTATCTTTGGAGAACACAATGAGCAACGCTACCGTGGCCACGCCGCCGCGCGGCGCGACCGCCGCCGTCGCGCAGGTGCGCTACCGCTCGCAGGCCGTGGCCAAACCCTATTTCATCGCCGCCATCGGCCTGTTCATCGGCCAGATCGTGTTTGGCCTGATCATCGGCCTGCAATACGTGATCGGCGATTTCCTGTTTCCCGCCGTGCCCTTCGGCACCGCGCGCATGGTGCACACCAACCTCTTGATCGTCTGGCTGCTGTTCGGCTTCATGGGCGCCGGCTACTACCTGATCCCGGAGGAGAGCGAGCGCGAACTGCACAGCCCGCGGCTGGCCATCATCACCTTCTGGGTGTTTCTGGTGGCCGGCGCGCTGACCATACTTGGCTACCTGGGCCTGCCCTACCATGAGCTGGCCCGGCTCACCGGCAATGATTTGCTGCCCACCATGGGCCGCGGCTATCTGGAACAGCCGCTGATCACCAAGGTGGGCATCGTGCTGGTGGCGCTGTCCTTCCTCTACAACCTGTCCATGACCCTGCTGGCCGGCCGCAAGACCAGCATCAGCATCGTGATGATGCTGGGCCTGTGGGGCCTGGCCGTGTTCTTCCTGTTTTCCTTCGTCAACCCCAACAACCTGGTGCTGGACAAGTACTACTGGTGGTGGGTGGTGCACCTGTGGGTGGAAGGCGTATGGGAACTGATCATGGGCGCGATGCTGGCCTTCGTCCTGGTGAAAGTGACCGGGGTGGACCGCGAGGTGATCGAAAAATGGCTGTACCTGATCATCGCCATGACCCTGATCACCGGCATCATCGGCACCGGCCACCATTATTTCTGGATAGGCGTGCCGGCCTACTGGCAGCTGTGGGGCTCCATCTTCTCCGCGCTGGAGCCGGTGCCCTTCTTCATGATGACCCTGTTCGCCTTCAATATGGTCAAACGCCGCCGTCGCGAGCACCCCAACCAGGCCGCCACCTTGTGGGCGCTGGGCACCGGGGTGATGTCCTTTCTGGGCGCCGGGGTGTGGGGCTTCATCGGCACATTGTCGGTGGTCAACTACTACACCCACGGCACCCAGGTGACCGCCTCCCACGGCCACATGGCCTTCTACGGCGCTTACGTGATGGTGGTGCTGACCATGATCTCCTACACCATGCCGCTGCTGCGCGGCCGCGAGGCCAATTGCGCGCAGGCGCAGAAGGTGGAAAAAACCGCGTTCTGGGTGATGACCCTGTCCATCGTGGCCATCACTCTGTGCCTGACCGCCGCCGGCGCGGTGCAGGTGTGGTTGCAGCGGATGTCCGCCACGCCGCTGTCCTTCATGGAAACGCAGGAACGGATCATGCCCATCTACTGGGGGCGCTGGGTATTCGGCATCAGCTTCTTCTGCGGGCTGGTGTTGTACGTGATCAGCTTCTTCGTCACCGGCAAGCGCGAGGATTGATGGCGGCGCAAGCAAGGACGGCGACGCGGGAGGTCTTGGCATGGAGCTGAGCGCGCCGCCGGAGCGCCGCGTGCCGGGCGATCTGGCGATGTGGTGTTTCATCCTGGCCGAGCTGGCGGTGTTCGGCGTGTTCTTCCTGGCCTACGCCTGGGCCCGCCGGCAGCAGCCGGCGCTGTTCGCCGCCGGGCAGGGCGAGCTGGAGCTGGGCCTGCCCACGCTTAACACCCTGTTGTTGCTGGCCGGCAGCGCCGCCATGCTGGCCGCGCTCAGCGCCTTTTCCGCCGGGCGGCAGCGCGCCGGACGGCGCTGGCTGGCCTTGACCTTGCTGGCCGGCGGCGGCTTTCTCGGTTTGAAAGGCTATGAGCTGGTGGGCAAGGCCTTGCAAGGGATTACCTTGTCCAGCAACGACTTCTGGATGTTCTACCTGTCGTTGACGGTGTTTCACTTCCTGCACGTGGTGTTGGGCATGGTGATCGTGGCGGCGGTGTGGCGGCTGGCCCGCGACGGCCGTTACCAGCCCGGGTCGATGGATGAGCTGGAAACCGCCGCCGCCTACTGGCATATGGTGGATCTGGTGTGGTTGCTGTTGTTCGCCCTGGTCTACGTGGCGAGATAGAGCGGCCGCGCAAAGCCTTATTTCGCATCAAGGCGGCCGCCGCGCCGCATCGGCATCATGCCCTCATGACTCACCCCACCCCTCTTGCTCAAACCGGCCTGTGGCTGCTGTTGTCCGGGTTGACCCTGCTGGCGGCCTGGCTGGCCGAAGGCGGCCGGCCGCCGCATCTGGCGCTGATCGCGCTGGGCCTGGCCTGGCTCAAGGGCGTGTTGCTGGTGGAGCGCTATATGGGCTTGCGCGACGCGCCTCGCTGGCTGCGCGCGCTGGTGCAGGGCTGGCTGGCGCTGGTGTCGGCCGCGCTGCTGCTCAGTTTTATCTGAAGGAACGCCGATGAACGCGCCTGAACTCCTGACTATCCCCATCCCCTTTTACCAGCCGCAAGGCGCCGAGTGCGAGCTGTTCGAAGCCGCCTGGCGTCAGCAACTGCCGGTACTGATCAAGGGGCCCACCGGCTGCGGCAAGACCCGCTTCGTCGCCCATATGGCGGCGCGGCTCGGCCTGCCGTTGATCACCGTCTCCTGCCACGACGACCTGAGCGCCGCCGACCTGGTGGGCCGCCACCTGATCGCCGACGGCGCCACCGTCTGGTGCGACGGTCCGCTGACCCGCGCGGTGCGGATAGGCGGCATCTGCTATCTGGACGAAGTGGTGGAAGCGCGCAAAGACACCACCGTGGTGCTGCACCCGCTGACCGACGACCGCCGCATTCTGCCGGTGGAACGCACCGGCGAAGTGCTGCAAGCGCCGCCGGGCTTCATGCTGGTGGTGTCCTACAACCCCGGCTACCAACACGTGTTGAAAACGCTGAAGCCCAGCACCCGCCAGCGTTTTGTCGCCATAAGCTTCGATTTTCCGCCGCCGGAAGTGGAAATCGGCGTGCTGATGCTGGAAAGCGGGATAGGCGAAGCGCTGGCGCGCCAGCTGGTGACGCTGGCCGGCCAGCTGCGGCGCTTGTCCGGCTACGACCTGGAAGAAGCCGCCAGCACGCGGCTGCTGGTGTACGCCGCCAAGCTGATCCAGGCAGGCCTGCCGCCCTGGCAAGCCTGCCGCACCGCGCTGGCGGAACCGCTGAGCGACGACGCCGACACCGTGGCGGCGCTGCTGGCGGTGATCCAGACCCAATTCCCCGGCTGAGCGGCATGGAAGACATTGTCGGCGGCTGGTGGGACAAACTGGCGCGGCGCGCGGCGCGGCGCGGCTTTCCGGAATGCGCGGCGGAGCTGGCGCAGGTGACGGCGCAAGCGCCGCTGTTCTTCCGCGCCATGGGCGGCGACCCGGTGTTGGCGCTGCGCACCACCGTGGGCACCGAGCACGGCGCGCGCCGCGGCTGGTTGCAACGGCTGGCCGGTACCGGCGCGCGGGTGGAACTGGCCTGGCGCGACAGCCAGGCGCTTTATCTGCCGGAGCGTATCGACTGCTTTCCCAGCGCCGCGCTCAACCGCGACTGCTATTTCTGGCTGCTGGCCCAGGCCGCCTACGCGGCCGACAACGACGGCGACTGGCTGAGCCGCAACCGCCTGGCCGCGGCGCGCGCCTTGGCGGACATGCCGGGCCTGGCCGCTGTTTACCGCCGGCTGGCGGCGGCCGCCTTGGCGCAGCGGCCGGACCCCGCCGGCCTGCCGCCGGCGGAAGCCGAGGCGGAGCGCGCGATCCAGGCGGCGTTGAGCCGGCCGGAACAGCCGGTGACGCTGCCGCCGTTGAGCCGGCCGCCGCAGCCGGTGCCGCTGTGGCTGCATCCGGAGCCGCCGCTGACGGAGGAGGACGGGCAGGGCAGCCGCCACGCCGACGGCGAACGCGGCGGCGGCAAGGACGCCCAACGCCAGCGCCGCCGCTACCGCGCGCGGCGCATGGAGCAGGACCAGCGCAAGAACGGCATGTTGATGGTGTTCCGCGCGGAAAGCCTGTTCACCTGGGACGAATACGTCAAGGTCAACCGCCACAACGACGACGACGATGACGGCAACGGCGAAATCGCCGCCGAGGACATGAACCGGCTGACCCTGGGCCAGGACGCTCATACCCGCGGCAGCCGGCTGCGTTTCGACCTGGACCTGCCGGCCGCCGCCTACGACGACACCCCGCTGGGGCCGGGCATCAAGCTGCCGGAATGGCACTGGAAGCGGCAATGCCTGGTGGAGGACCACTGCCTGCTGCGGCCGATGCTGCCGCGCGACGCCGCGCCGGCCCCGTTGCCGGAGCGTTTGCAGCCGCTGGCGCGCCGGCTGCGGCGGCAATTCCAGTCGCTGGCGCCGGAGCGCCGCCGGCGCAGCGGCGAAACCGCCGGGCCGGACATCGACCTGGACCGGCTGATCCGCTTCCTTGCGGAACGGCGCGGCGGCGCGGCGCTGAGCGAGCCGGCGCTGTATCAGGACTGGCCGCCGGGCGAACGCAGCCTGGCCTGCCTGACCCTGGCCGACCTGTCGCTGTCCACCGAAAGCTGGCTGGGCGAAACCGGCCGGGTGATAGACGTGATTCGCGACAGCCTGCTGCTGTTCGCCGAAGCGCTGGCCGCCAGCGGCGACGACTTCGGCCTGTACGGCTTTTCCTCGCTGCGGCGGCAGGAAGTGCGCTTGCAGATCCTCAAAGACTTTGCCGACCGTTACGACGACGCCGCCCGCGGCCGCATCCTCGCCATCCGGCCCGGCTACTACACCCGCATGGGCGCGGCCATCCGTCAGTGCACCCGCATCCTGAGCCAGCGGCCGGCGCAGCGCCGTTTGTTGTTGCTGATCTCGGACGGCAAGCCCAACGATCTGGACCACTACGAAGGCCGCTACGGCATAGAAGACACGCGCCAGGCGGTGCTGGAAGCCCGCCGCGCCGGCCTGACGCCATTCTGCGTGACCATAGACCGCGAGGCGGGCGACTACCTGCCGCATTTGTTCGGCCGCAATGGTTATGCGCTGGTGCGGCAGGCGGAGAGGTTGCCGCAGGCGTTGACCAGGCTGTATGCCAGCCTTACCGGATGAACGCGGCAAACAAAACCCCTGATGCTGCGTTGCGCCGACTTGCCGTACTCAATGTACTGTCTGCGTCGGCGCGCCTTGCCTCAGGGATTTTGTTAGCCGCTCTAGTGGGCGGAATGGCCATTGTTTGATGTTGCGCCAAGCCTGCCTATGCCTCACATGACAAGATGCCAGCTGCCCACAACGAAGACCCCCATGGCCAAAAAATTCCCGCTTCACCCCGCCCACCCCGAGCGCATCTGCTGGGGCTGTGACCTCTATTGCCCTGCCAACTCCCTGCAATGCGGCAACGGCTCCAGCCGCACCCAACATCCGGCGGAAGTGCTGGGCGACGACTGGTATCAATACGGCGACTGGGGCCTGGAAGATTCCCCGGTCACCGGACAGGACGGCTCCGGCAAGCGTTGATTCGAATCAAGGCTGTCCATATGCGTCCGGGATGATCATGCTCGCAAAAGGGTTATTCCTAACGCTGGAGCGCTACCATGAAGTCTCCTAAGCAGTCCCTGTTCACCAAGGGCGCATTGCTGGCCCTGTTGCCGTTGGCCGCGGCCCCCGTCTGGGCGGACACCGCCGCCCCGCCCGCCGGCGAGGCGATGCACCAGAACGCCAACGCCAAAGCCCCGCCGATGACCGAGGCGGAATTCACCCGCGGCAAGCAAATCTACTTCGAACGCTGCGCCGGCTGTCACGGCGTGCTGCGCAAAGGCGCCACCGGCAAGGCGCTGACGCCGGACATCACCCTGGCGCGCGGCACGGAATACCTGAAAACCTTCATCAAATACGGCTCCCCGGCCGGCATGCCCAACTGGGGCACCTCCGGCGAATTCAACGATCAGCAAGTGGACCTGATGGCGCGCTACGTGCAGCAAGAGCCGCCCACCCCGCCGGAATTCGGCATGCAGGACATGCTGGCCACCTGGAAAGTGCAAGTGCCGGTGGACAAGCGTCCGCGGCGCAAGGAAAACCAGCTGGACATCTCCAACCTGTTCTCCGTCACCCTGCGCGACGCCGGCGAAATCGCGCTGATCGACGGCCACAGCAAACAGATCGTCAGCGTGATCAAAACCGGCTACGCCGTGCACATCTCCCGGCTGTCCAAATCCGGCCGCTATCTGTACGTGATCGGCCGCGACGGCAAGATCAATCTGGTGGACCTGTGGATGGCCAAGCCGGACAGCGTGGCGGAAATCCGCATCGGCCTGGAAGCGCGCTCGGTGGAAACCTCCAAATACCGCGGCTACGACGACAAGCTGGCCGTGGCCGGTGCTTACTGGCCGCCGCAATACGTGATCATGGACGGCGCCAGCCTCAAGCCGCTGAAAATCGTCGGCACCCGCGGCATGACGGTGGACAACGAATACCACCCGGAACCGCGCGTGGCCTCCATCGTGGCCAGCCATTACAAACCGGAGTTCGTGGTCAACGCCAAGGAAACCGGCAAGATCATGATGGTGGACTACTCCGACTTGGCCAACCTCAAGACCACCACCATAGACGCCGCCAAATTCCTGCACGACGGCGGCTTCGACGCCAGCGGCCGCTACTTCATGGTGGCCGCCAACGCCTCCAATAAAGTGGCGGTGGTGGACACCAAGCTGGACAAGCTGGCGGCGCTGGTGGACGTGGGCAAAACCCCGCACCCCGGCCGCGGCGCCAACTTCACCGATCCGCAATACGGGCCGGTCTGGGCCACCAGCCACCTGGGCGACGACAGCATCAGCCTGGTGGGCACCGATCCGGAAAAACACAAGGCTCAGGCCTGGAAGGTGGTGCGCACGCTCAAAGGGCAGGGCGGCGGCTCGCTCTTCATCAAGACCCATCCGCAATCCGCCAATCTGTGGGTGGACACCGTGTTCAACCCGGACGCCAAGCTCAGCCAGAGCGTGGCGGTGTTCGACATCAAGCACCTGGACAAGGGCTTCTCCATGCTGCCGATAGGCGAATGGTCCGGCCTGAGCGACGGTGCCAAACGCGTGTTGCAGCCGGAATTCAACAAGGCAGGCGATGAAGTCTGGTTCTCGGTCTGGAGCGCCAAGGACAAGCAATCCGCCATCGTGGTGGTGGACGACAAAACCCGCAAGCTCAAGGCCGTGATCAAGGACCCGCGCCTGGTCACCCCCACCGGCAAATTCAACGTCTACAACACCCAGCACGACATCTACTGACCCCGCCAGCACGCCTGCCGGGCCAGTCCCGGCGGGCGGAGGAGAACGCAATGAAAACAAGCCTGATCCTGGCCTGCGCCGCCCTGGCGCTGCACGCGCTGCCGGCCGCGGCCGCCGCGCCGGAAGCGCTGCTCAAGCAGCACAACTGCCTGGCCTGCCACGCGCTGGACGCCAAGCTGGTGGGGCCGTCCTACCAACAGGTGGCCGCCAAATACAAGGGGCAGGACGCCGCCGTCAAACTGATGGACAAGGTGAAAAAGGGCGGCTCCGGCAGCTTCGGCCCGGTGCCGATGTCGCCCAACCCGCAAGTGCCGGACGCCGAACTCAAGGCCATGGTGCAATGGATCCTGAACCGCTGATCCGCGGCGCGGCGGCGGCCTTGCTGCTGCTCTGCGGCGCCGCCGTCGCCGCGCCGGCGGCCCCCGCGCCGGAGCGGGCGGCCCAGCTGCGCCACCTGGCGCGTCAGGACTGCGGCGCTTGCCACGGGCTGAGCCTGCGCGGCGGCCTGGGCAGCCCGCTGACGCCGGAGGCGCTCAAGGACAAACCGGACGCCGGCCTGGCCGCCGTGATCCTGGCCGGCCGGCCCGGCACCCCGATGCCGCCCTGGCGGCCTTTTCTGACGGAAGAAGAAGCGATATGGCTGGTTTACTGGTTAAAGCAGGGCGCGCCGCCCTGATCCCGGCCTTGGCCGCGCTGCTGGGCGGCTGCGCCGCGCCGCGCGGCACCGGCGACCTGGGCGTGGTGATAGAACGCGCCAGCGGCAGCGTGCAAGTGGTGGACAACACCCGCGCCGAAAGCCTGGGCCGGGTGGAAGGGCTGGGCGATCTGTCCCACGCCTCGGTGGTGTTCTCGCGCGACGCGCGCTACGCCTACGTGTTTGGCCGCGACGGCGCCATCAGCAAGGTGGACCTGCTGCGCCGGCGGCTGGAACGGCGGGTGGTGCAGGCCGGCAACAGCATAGGCGGCGCCATCTCCTCGGACGGCCGCGTGCTGGCCGCGCAAAACTACCAGCCGGGCGGCGTGCGGCTGTTCGACGCCGCCACGCTGGCGCCGCTGGCCTCGGTGCCCGCCGCGCCGGGCGCGGACGGCAAGCCCTCGCGCGTGGTGGGCCTGGCGGACCTGCCGGGCCGGCGCTTTGTTTACGCGCTGTTCGACGCCGACGAAATCGACGTGCTGGACGCCGCGGACCCGGCCCAGCCGAAACTGACCCGCTACCGCGACGCCGGCAAGCGCCCCTACGACGGCCTGGCCAGCATGGACGGCCGCTACTTCCTGGCCGGGTTGTACGGCGAAGACGGCCTGTCCCTGCTGGACACCTGGCGGCCGGAACAAGGCGTGCGCCGCATCCTGGCCGGCTACGGCCGCGGCCAGCAGCCGCTGCCGGTGTACAAGATGCCGCATCTGCGCGGCTGGGCGCTGGCCGGCGATTACGCCTTCCTGCCCGCCATCGGCCGCCACGAAGTGCTGCTGGCGGACAACCGCAGCTGGGCGCAACTGGCCGCCATCCCGGTGTTGGGTCAGCCGGTGTTTGTGATGGCGGAACCGTCCGGGCGGCGGGTCTGGGTCAACTTCGCCTTCCCGGACAACGACAAGGTGCAAGTCATCGACGTGCCCACGCGCAGCGTGATCGCCACCCTGAAGCCGGGCAAGGCCATCCTGCACATGGAGTTCACCCCGCGCGGCGACGCGGTGTGGCTGTCCAGCCGCGACGACGACAAGCTGGTGGTGGTGGACACCGCCAGCCTCAAAGTGCTGCGCGAACTGCCGGCGCGGAGCCCGTCCGGCATCTTCTTCAGCTGGCGCGCCAGCCGCATCGGAATGTAGCCATGGCCATTTCAGACGCCGATCCAGTCCTGCTGCGGCTGATCAACCGCTGCCAGCGCGGTTTTCCGCTGCTGCCGCGTCCCTTCGCCGCGCTCGCCGCCGGCATGGGCCAGGGCTGGGGCGAAGCCCGGCTGCTGGCCGCGCTGCAAGACGCCCAGGTGGCCGGCCTGCTGGCCCGCGTCGGCGCGGTGTTCGCGCCCAACACCGTGGGCAACAGCACCCTGGCGGCGATGGCGGTGCCGGCGGAGCGGCTGGAAGAAGTGGCCGCTTTCGTCAGCCGCCAGCGCGAGGTCAACCACAACTACCGCCGCGATCATCATTACAACCTGTGGTTCGTCGTCGCCTCCTCCTCCTCGGCCGGCGTGGCCGCGGCGCTGAGCCGCATCCGGCTGGCCACCGGCATCCCGCCGCTGGACCTGCCGCTGCTGCGCGAATACCACATCGACCTGGGCTTCTCCTTCCTGGCGGACGCCGCAGCGGCGGAAACGGACGCGCCGCCAGCGGCGGACGACCCCGGCCTGGCCGCCGGCCAGCGCCAGCGGCTGCTGGCGGCGCTGTCGCCGGGCTTGCCGCTAATCCCACGGCCTTATCAAGCGCTGGGCGCGCAATGCGCGCTGAGCGAAGCCCAGACCCTGGCGCAAATCGCCCACTGGCGGCAGCAAGGCGTCATCCGCCGCTTCGGCATGGTGGTGCGTCACCAGGAACTGGGCTACCGCGCCAACGCCATGTGGGTGTGGCGGATAGACGACGACGCCGAACGCGAGCGCGTGGCGCTGGCGCTGGCGGCGGAGCCGGCCGTCACCCTGTGCTACGAACGGCCGCCGCGGCCGCCGGACTGGCCTTACCAACTGTTCACCATGGTTCACGCCCGCGACGCGCAGAGCCTGGACGCCGCGCTGGCGGACATCCGCCGCCGGCACGGCCTGGAACGGCTGCCGCAGGCGGTGCTGCGCTCCACCCGGCGCTACAAACAAACCGGAGCCTGTTATGGATACGCCTGAAGCGCTGGCAATGCTGGACGCCTTGGACGCGCGGCTGATAGACCGGCTGCAAGGCGGCTTCCCGCTGGCCTCGCGCCCCTACGCGGCGGCCGGGCGCAGCCTGGGCCTGGGCGAAGACGGCCTGATCCGCCGCTTGCGCGCACTGCTGCACGCCGGTGTGCTCAGCCGCTTTGGGCCGATGTACCAGATAGAACGCCTGGGCGGCCGCTTCGTGCTGGCCGCCTTGGCCGCGCCGGAAGCGCGCTTTGACGAAGTGGCCGCCGCCGTCAACGCGCTGCCGGCGGTGGCGCACAACTACCGCCGCGAGCACCGGCTCAATATGTGGTTTGTGCTGGCCGCGGACAGCGCCGCCGCCATCGACGCCGCCCGGCGCGGCATCGAACTGGTGACCGGCCTGGAAGTGCACCTGTTTCCCAAAGAGCGGGAATACTTTGTCGGCATGCGTTTTCAGGTGGGCGGCGCGGCTCCGGTGGGCGCGGCCGCCGGCGCGCGGGGCACGGGCGAACCGGCCGCGTTGAGCGAAGACGACCGGCGGCTGATCCGCGCCACCCAGGCCGGCCTGCCGCTGTGCCGCTACCCTTACCGCGACATTGCGCGGCAACTGGGCTGGGCGGAGGCCGAAGTGACGGCGCGGCTGACGCGCTGGCTGGAGCAGGGCGTGGTACGCCGCATCGGCGCGGTGCCCAATCATTACGCCATCGGCTACCGCGCCAACGGCATGGCGGTGTTCGACGTGGCCGACGAGCAAGTGGACGCGCTGGGCGCGCAGTTGGGCGGCCTGGACGCGGTCAGCCACTGCTACCGCCGTCCGCGCCGGCCGGGCTGGCCGTACAATCTGTTCGCCATGCTGCACGGCAGCGAGCGGCCGGCGGTGCTGGCCGCGGTGGACGACGCGCGCGCCTTGCTGGGCGAGGCCTGCCGCGGCCACGAAGTGCTGTTTTCCAGTCGGATTTTGAAGAAAACGGGATTGAGATTGTGAGGGCCGAGTTTTGGGCTTTGTGGTTTTGAATCCGCTGCGCGGATGATGATTTAGGGCCGGTTCCGCCCGGCAAACGGAAAGGAAGATTTGCGCGGCCAAATCTCCCTTTACCCTAAAGGCCGCCCTGCAAGCCTGGCCTGCGGCTTCCCGGCGGGTCCCGTCAGGCCCGAGGCGCGGCTGAACTCGCGATTTGCTAACGTCAAATCGCTCAAACAGGGCAGCCGCTTAAGACCTCGGGCCTGCCACCCGACGGCAGGCTTGAAGGGAGTGGGGGCGCGTCGGATACGCGCTGGCGGTGACGTTTCGCCAGCGGCGTCCTCGACCTTGTGCAAATCAAGTTTGCTTGCCCAGATTCCATTGACCCGCGTCAAGGAGCCGCCGCCGCCCCCGGCCGCACACTGAGCCATCTTCCCGCGGCGGAGCCGGCCATGTTGCGATTAACCCAATACCTGCGCCTGCTGCGCGAGCCGGCGGCGTCCCAACCGCCGGGCCGCGCCATGCCCGTCGGCCCGCAAGGCCCAGTGGTGATCTGGAACCTGATCCGCCGCTGCAACCTCACCTGCCAGCACTGCTACTCCACCTCCGCCAACCGCGACTTCGCCGGCGAACTGAGCACCGAAGAAGCCTATGCGGTGCTGGACGATCTCCACGCCTACGGCGTGCGCGTGCTGATCCTGTCCGGCGGCGAACCGCTGTTGCGGCCGGACCTGCCGGCCATCGCCCGGCGCGCCAAGGCGCTGGGCTTCTATATCGGCCTGTCCAGCAACGGCACCCTGATAGACCCGGCCGCCGCCGCCACGCTGGCGGATATCGGCTTTGACTACGTGGGCGTCAGCCTGGACGGCATCGGCGCCACCCATGACCGCTTCCGGCGGCTGGACGGCGGCTTTGATCTGGCCTTGCAGGGCCTGCGGCTGGCGCGCGACGCCGGCCTGAAAGTGGGCATCCGCTACACCATGACCAATGACAACGCCGCGGACCTGCCGGCGCTGCTGCAACTGATGGCGGACGAAGACATCGACAAGTTCTACTTCTCCCACCTCAACTACGCCGGACGCGGCAACAAGCACCGCGCCGACGACGCCCGCCACGTCCGCAGCCGCTGGGCGCTGGAACTGCTGATCCAGCAGGCGATGGCCCAGCTGGACGCCGGCCGGCCGAGGGACTTCGTCACCGGCAACAACGACGCGGACGGCGTCTACCTGCTGCACTGGGCGCGCCGGCATTATCCGGAGCGCGCCGACGCGCTGCTGCGGGCGCTGCGGCGCTGGGGCGGCAACGCCAGCGGCGTCCACATCGCCAATATCGACAACCTGGGCAATGTGCACCCGGACACCATGTGGTGGAAGGTGACGCTGGGCAATGTGCGGGAACGGCCGTTTTCTACGATCTGGCAACAGCCGCATCACCCCTTGATGAGCGGCCTGCGCCAATCCCCGCGCCCGGTGGCTGGCCGCTGCGGCGCTTGCGGCCACCTGGACATCTGCAACGGCAACACCCGGGTGCGCGCCTGGGAGCTGAGCGGGGATTTCTGGGCGGCGGACCCGGCCTGTTATCTGAGCGACGCGGAAATCGGCGTGGAGCCGGGCCGCCACGCGCGGCCGGCGCTGACGCCGTGGAGCCGGGAGGCCCGACATTGAGGCGAGCGCCGTAGAGCCTGTTTACGATCTCTTTGAGAGGGATGATGGTTCAAAACGTCGAACACGCGGTTTCCCAGGTATCCATGCAACGCTTCAACATATTGAAGCTGCCGGCCTTTTTCTAATCACATCGAACTAGGCGGCTGCTGCCAATGGCGCATGGTCGTTGGCGGAACGCGCTTTTATAGTGAGAACCTACCCCATCATCGAGCCACACCGTCATGAGCCATCTGGACATCCCTTCCTTCCTGCGCCACCAGCCGCTGTTTCAGCAACTCTCCCCGGAACAGATCCAGGCGCTGGTGCCGCACACCCAAGAACTGCGCGGCCTCAAGGGCCAGGTGATCTTCCAGAAGGGCGACCCCTGCGACGGCATGTTCCTGGTGGTGTACGGCCGGGTGAAACTGGCGCTGTCCTCGGCGCAGGGCAGTGAAAAAGTGATGGAAATCATCCACCCCGGCCAAAGCTTTGCCGAGGCGGTGATGTTCCTGGGCCGGCCCTGCCCGGTGATGGCCCAGTTTCTGGAAGACGGCATGCTGCTCAAGGTGGAGGCGGCCGGCATCCTGCAAGCGATAGACCACGACCCGGCCTTCGCCCGGCGCTTGCTGGCCGGCCTGTCGCTGCGCCTGCACGGCCTGGTGCGGGACGTGGAGCGCTACTCCATCGAAAGCTCCTTGCAGCGGGTGATTGGCTATCTGCTGCAACACATCCCGGAAGACGGCGACAGCCTGACGCCGCAGGTATCGCTGCCGGTGAACAAAAGCCTGATCGCCTCCCGGCTCAACCTGACGCCGGAAACCTTCTCGCGCATGCTGCACCAGTTGATCGAGGCGGAGCTGATCCAGGTGGACGGGCGCGACATCACGCTGGTGGATGTGGAGCGCTTGAAAGCGTTTGGCAACTGCGCTTAGAACCTGTTTACGATCTGCTGCGCGTCGGCGATACGGCGTTGAAACCCGCTTCGAAATGCTCATGTACCACTTGTACATTCCGCTTTCTCAGCCGGTTTCGCCTTGTCTCGTCCTAGCTCGCGAGATCGTAAACACGCTCTTAGAACAGGTTCTTAGCGCGCCCCGCCTCAACCGTTTGGATAGCCGGCTACTGACCGGGTATGCCTACGGTTCTATCCACACCACGCGTTGCCTCCGCTCGGCCGACAGCTCCGGCGCGGGCGCGCCCACCAGCGCCTGGCGGGCAATGGCCATATTGCTGAAACCGGCCTGCCGGTAACACAGCCGCGCACAGGTGTCGCGGTTGGTCCACTTGCCGGACGCCCACATTTGCAACAAGACGGCGCGGGCTTGTTCGTGCTTGCCTTGCCATTTGTGCCAATGATGGAAAGCCGCCAGCGCCTGCTGGATCTCCGGCAAGATGGCCGCCGCCGGGTCGTCGTCCGTCAACGCAATCACCCCCAGGCGCATCTCGTAATCCACAATCAAGCGCGCCGCGCGTTTCAGCGCCTCGTTGTGCTGGACTAGCAGTTGCATCATGGCCAGCCTCCCTCTCCGGTCGTCACAGTAAGCCATTGACGTGCTCCAGGCCGCGTTGCAAACGTTGCTGTATCGGTTCCAGCAAGGCCAGCGCATCCTCGCTGGTGAACAGCACTGGCTCGTCGCGGCGTTCCAACAAGGTGATCAAGGCTTGTAAGCCGGTGTGGGCGGCGCGCATGTCCATCAGGCCGCACAGCAGCGCGGTGTCCAGTTCGACATAGCAATGGTTTAGCTGCTGGCCCAGTTCGCCCAGCTGCACCATATCGCCGGCAACGGCGGGCAAGCGCTTTGAACAGCGGTGCAACTGCTCCATCAAGGGTGCAGCGGAGGGTGTGGCGGCTTGGCCTGCGCAATGGGGGCAGGCGGGCGGCGGCATGGCGGGGGGAAAGGTAGAGAAGGTCATCACGGTCTCCATGTCATCTGTGGAAACCTGCCCAGGCGAGGCTGGGGCAGGCACATGACAAGGTTGCAAAACCGGTTCGTTTAACCAATAGACCGGCAGCCCCGAGAGGCTCCCTGCCACGGCCCGCCCCGAATGGGTACGGCGTGGCAGCAGACGTAACGGTGCCAAAGCGGACACGATTTAGTCTGCGGTTAAACGATTTTGGGTTTGCAAGCCCTGCGTCGCGTATTGGGCACGACGCGGGACCAAGCCTAAACAGGCTGGGAGGGGGCGTCAAGGTGGGGGAGGTGTATGTGATTGAGCAGGAAACCTTATGTTTACTTTGCGAGTGGCAGTTTCGTTGTGCTCTTCTCTGCCTTCTTTATCCTGCGTTTTATGTTCTCTTGCCGTATCTGGCTCTCATCAAAGCGCCCGCTGTATAAATACTCCACTTCGGCTAGAACTCTGTAGGCAGAGAAGAAGGACGCGAATGTAGAATGTAGTTCTTTAGCCCATTCCATTCGTTTGCCATCGTCATGGAAGAATTGCTTGAGTGCTTCGTTGTCGGTCCGAAGATGGAAAATGTCATTGCGCAATACCCGGAGATCGTTAGCATGTCGCTTAACTAGCTTACCGATCTTATCGCTTTTGGGAATCAGTTCCAGAAAGCTCTCCGGGCGCTTGTTTTGTAAAAGGAGCCGCATTCCTGCATGTTCAAATCCTTCAACAGTTGTGTGTAGATACCCTAACCAAGAAAGGAGGTATACACGGAACTTCAGTCTGCTGGAGTCGCTGAGGTTCTGCCTCTTTGTCAAAAGACGGTTAACTGCGTCGTAGTGCTCGAACATCAGGTTTGCAGAATCAAAGCACTGAGAGGAAAGCATCAGTATGCTATCTCGGGTCCTATGGGGGAGAGCATTGCCGGTGGCTAAGATACGAGCAGCCTCTACCCCCAGTAACTTTATTGAGTCAACCACGTAGTAGGTTGTGTTGGGGGTGGCGAAAAGCATTCTTTTTTGGAGGGCTTGTTCAACACAATTTAGGAGAGATTGCTGAGAGTCAAATGCATAGATGTTTGGCTGGCGCTGGCAGAATTTCCACAAATGCCATTCATTAAATTCGTCAATTTCGCCCTGTTGGCCAAAGCTGAAATTAATTTCGCCTTCGGGTAAATGTACGCAATAGCCGTGCTCATTTTTAAAATACCTAACTCCTCCATTTAGTTCTCCTTGAATAGGGACGTTAGAGTTAAGTGATTCACTAATCTGGGATAGAGGTTCGATGCCCGATTTCGACATTAGTGAAGCGATAGTGCCAACAGCTCGTTGATAATCGGCGATTAGTTGCGCAAGTTGTTTATCCATGTTTTTTTTGGAGTGCCTGAGTTGTTTAATTAACGAAAGTGTACTGCAATATCATAAGTATTGTCATGTGATTCGGATTGGGTGTGATGTTCTTTGTATTTGCAGGAATTGATAAGTGGTCCTGTGAGGTTGTATGATTTTTTCACTTCCTCGATGAGGGGCGGTGTTGTTATAGGGCTAACTATTCGTCTTAATGGTATTGAATAGTGCATCGTTCATTTGGATTTTCATTTTCATCAGCAGAAGAATCTGGTTTTGCTATTAATACAATTTTTGAGGGAGTCAAGGCTTGTTATTTAAGAAGGCTGAAGATGGATTCATGAGGGAGTATGAGTATCTATGGAACGGGACAGAGCCGGGCTGGGTAGTACTCTGTGTTCGTAAACAGCGGCTTGCCCTTTCGCTTGCTTTCTCAAGAGAGGGACCTACTGTGCAAGATATCAAGGCCATGAGGTCAGTGCTGCCAGAATATTCTTTGCTATCAGCAACAGAGGTGATGTCTCGCTTACGGGGGAAGGCTCTTATAGATTTGGGAAGGTTCGAGAGCCGAGAAGGACGCCGTATTGTGGTTGCCTGTAGAGAAAAAGGCTTGGAGGTACAGGAGCTTGTTCAGGATGGGCCGGTTTATCACCTATTTAATGAGCAGACAAAGCATGCCTTGATCATTGAAGATGACTTGTTGGCTAAAGAAGTGCTTGAGGCTGCACTCAATTTTGGGATGCCTGTTAAGGAGCTGGAAGCATAAGTGTTGTGGTTGAGCCTGTATTCAACCCGATGATCAAAGTCATGTGTTGATTTTATATGCTTGCTGCAAAGTGGTAGGATGTGCTTTTTAAACAGATTTGTAGTGTGATGGACTCAGAGGCAGATAGAGGCTTTTTTTGACAATGAATATAACCTTTGATTAGGGATGCCTTCTCGATAATAGGTGATGGTTCGGGTCCGAAACGAACAGTCAAGTTGTGGTTTGGGTGTGGTGGCTTACGGCCCATAGCTGTTGTCTAATAGCTGATGATCTATTTGAAGAGGACGCCTCTATAACTTTTGGTTGGGAGGCAAGCTTTAGCCGAATCCCGTGAGCGGAGGAAACCATTTGGCAAATCGCTATACTTCGAAATCATCCTCTAAATTATTTCAGCTTCTTTTTGTAGTTTTTTAATATAGCAATTCAAGGATTTACCAAAGGCAGGGAGGGTGTCATTTGCAAAGTCCCAGTTAAATTCAAGTAGGGCGCTACTCCAGCCTACGCTATAAACAATCCCGTCTTCATCGGGTTTTTTACTACCATGTTCCATGTTAAAGCTTTCTTGGTCAAAGTGAGCGCCACGCTTGTCGCGGTATGCTTTGGCATCTTCTATAAATTCAATAAATTTAACTTTAATATCATCAGGGAATGCTTCTGAAACTATCTCGTCGATAACCGGTTCCCAAAATCCTTTCTTGTTGTTGGCAATAATCCCATTTTTCCCATGGCCGCTGTTAAAAATAGTGCAAAATTTAATAATTATTTCTTCAGTTAATAGCTCATTAATAAGATGGGTGTCATGAATGTCGGGAAATAAAGAGCCATGTTCCTCTTCGAAGCGATCTAATGCCTCCCCCTCAAGTTGAAGGCCAGTTTTTAATCTTATGCGCTCTTTGTCATATGCTTCGGTAATGTGCAGTGGTCGACCAGTTTTGTAGAATCGGTCAACTCGCTGCCTAAGTGCCAGAAGTTGAATGATTCTATCGAGGGCTATTTGCCATAGATATAGCCTGCCAAGGGTTTCTTTCATTATCAGCATCTTCTTTATTTAATATTGGTAACTAAATTGATTGGGCCACATCTGTGATGAAATCTTCCTCATCCATTTGCAGTCAATTTATTTCATTGTGCTAAACGCTTGAAATGAGCCAACCAGCAATGGAGCAGAAGCGACAAGGCGTTCCCTGAGGCTACGCAATCTATGGATAGCATGTCTATGGTCGGCTGTGGATTAAGCGTTTCGATCTGTGAATTTCCGCTCCTGGCTGCTAGCTGTCCGTGATGAAGGGCAGCTTTTGGCCGATAGCAGTCATGCTAGCATAAAAGCATATCTGGCCACTTCGGCCGGCAAGCGTTCACAAAAAATCACGTCAATCCCTCACCCCGCCCCCTCCACCCGATTCCGCCCATTCGCCTTGGCCCGATACAAAGCCTCGTCCGCACGCTGGACGATGGTTTCGTGGCTGGCATCGTCGTCATGCGCGCTGGCCGCGCCTATGCTGACAGTGACCACGCCGGCAGCGGTGTCGGCGGCGGCGGACACCGCCGCGCGCACGCGCTCGGCCAGCACCAGCGCGCCTTCGGCGTCGGTATCCGGCAGCAGCAGCAGAAACTCTTCGCCGCCGTAGCGGGCGGCAAAGTCGGTGGCGCGCGCCGCCGCGTGCAGGGTGGCGGCAATCTGTTGCAGCACCTGGTCGCCCACCGCGTGGCCGTGGTTGTCGTTGACGCGCTTGAAGTGGTCGACGTCCAGCAGCAGCACGGAGTAGGGCGCGCGGCTGCGGTGGTAGCGTTGGTATTCCGCGGTCAGCCATTCCGCGGCGGCCATGCGGTTGCCCAGGCCGGTCAGCGCGTCGCTGCGCGCCAGTTGTTCCAATAGCGCCGCTCTTTCCTCCAGTTGGCGCTTGGCTTCGCTCAGCGCTTCGGTGCGTTCCTCCACTTTTTGTTCCAGGCCGGCGTTGGCGGCGGCCAGTTCGCCGCGGCGCGCCAGCAGGGTGGCGGTCATCTGCTGCATGGCTTGGGACAGTTGTTGCAGTTCGCGGGCGCCGCTGCGCAAGCTCCAGTCCGCCTGTTCGTCGCCGGCGCTGACGCGCTGGGCGGTGTGGGCCAGGGTTTCCAGCGGGCGGCTGAAGGCGGCGGCCAGCCGGTAGACCACGATCATCAGCAACAGGGTGACGATCCAGCCGGGCAGGCTTAGCGCGGAGCGCAGCCGGTTGAGCGTGGCCGGCGCTTGCGGGGGTGTTTGGCGGACGATGACGCGCCAGCCGAGGCCGGGGGCGTCGTCTATCTTGGCGTCGGCGTAGAGGTAGGTTTCGCCGTCGGCCCAGTCGCCCTGTTGGTAGCCCGGCCCGCTCAGCGGCGCGGGCATGCCGGCTTGGTCCGGCGCGCCGGGCGGAAACAGCGGGGCGTTGTTCTGATTGACGATGAAGACTTGCGGCGCGTCCCCGGCGCTGTTGAGCGGCAGACGTTCGTCGATCAGCTTTGCCACCCAGGCCCAGGCGCTTTGGGCGGCCAGCGCGCCGCGCAGCTTGCCGGCTTCGTCGTGCAGCGGGGCGGCGAATTCGATGCGGGGGGACGGCGCGGCGCCGCTGGCGGAGACAATGCGGCCGTCCGGGGCAATCACGCCCAGCCAGGCGTAGTCCGGGTTGTGCAGCCTGATCCGTTCCAGGCCGCTGCGCAGCGCCGGGCTGTCCAGCGGCGCGTTGAGGAGGACCGGGGTTTGCGTGTGCAGCGCCAGTTCTCGCCGCCGTTGGCTGAGGCCGGCGGCCAGGGATTTGGCGATGCCGCGCGCGGTGGCTTGCAAGGCTTCGCCCTTGTCTTGCAGCAGGCCCTGGTTTATCCGCGGTTCCAGCGCGGTGTCCAGCAAGGAGGCCAGCAGGAACAGGCCGCCAAACAGCAGGCTGAGCCGCAGCCGGAAACTGCGCGGCCAGAGGTGGGAGAGAAGCTTCATCTTGGTGCGGCCAATGGGGGGGTACAGCTTTATGTTTGTATCCACGGGCGCGGGATTGCAAGGCGGGGGGCGGGGTAAAAAAGAGCGCGGCCGCGTGGGCCGCGCGAAAGGAGGGGACAAGGGGTGGGCGCTGGCCGGCGGCGCAACGCCGCATCAGGGGTTTGTTCGCCGCTCTTAGAACGTGTTTACGATTTCGCGAGCTAAGGCGAGACAAGGCGAAAACTAGCGAAAAAGCGGAATGTACGAGCGGTACATGAGCATTTCGAAGCGGGTTTCAACGCCCTTTTCTATCCATCCTGCCGACGCGCAGCAGATCGTAAACAGGTTCTTACGTTTCGGTGAGGCCGCCGCCCAGCGCCTTGTACAAGGCTATGGCGTTGCTCAGCTGGCTGCGGCGCAGGTCCAGCAGCGCTTGTTGCGCCGCGTAGAGCTGGCGCTGGGCGTCCAGCAGTTCCAGCCGGCCGTCCACGCCGGCGCGGTAGCGCAGGCTGGACAGGTCCGCGCGGCGTTCCGCGCTGGCCACCACTCGCGCCTGGGCGTCGATCTGGCGGCTGAAGGTTTCGCGGCCGGCCAGGCCGTCGGCCACTTCGCGGAAGGCGATCTGGATGGCGCGTTCGTATTCGGCCACGGCGCTGGATTTGCGCACTTCCGCCAGCCGCAGTTCGGCGCGCAGCCGGCCGCCTTGGAACAGCGGGATGTTGATTTGCGGCGCAAAGCTCCACACGTGTTGGCCGCCGTCGAACAGATTGCGCAGGCCGGGGCTGAGGAAGCCGGCGGAGGTGCTCAGCGACAGCCGCGGGAAGAAGGCGGCGCGCGCGGCGCCGATGTCGGCGTTGGCGGCTTCCAGTTGTTGTTCGGCTTGCAGGATGTCCGGGCGGCGGAACAGCAGTTCCGAGGGCAGGCCGGCGGCCAGCCGGGTCACCACCGGCTGGCGGTCCAGCGGCAGCGGCTCGGGCAGGTCTTCTGGCGGTTCCGCGCCCAGCAGCAGGCGCAGCGCGTTGCGCGCCTGGTCCGCGGCGCGGGTGCGCGCTTCCAGGTCGGCATCGGCGCTGGCCACCTGGCCTTCGGCCTGGGCCACGTCCAGGCCGCCGGCCTGTTGCGCGTTTTTGAGCCGGCGCGCCAGCGCCAGCGATTGCCGCCAGTCCGCCTGGGTGCGTTCCGCCAGCGCCAGTTGTTCGCGCGCCAGCCGTTCCGCGAAATAGGCGTCCGCCACCGCGCCCACCAGGGCGATTTGCGCGGCGCGGCGGCCGTGGTCGGTGGCCAGGTAGCGGGCGAAGGCGGCGTCTGACAGGGAGCGCACGCGGCCGAACAGGTCGATCTCAAACGCGCTGACGCCCAGGTTGACGCCGTACTGATTTTGCACGGCTGCCGGGGTGATCGGATCGGTTTCGCGGTTGGCCGGGGTGCGCTGGCGGGTGAGGCCGGCGCCGGCGTCCACGGACGGCAGCCGCGCGGCGCGCTGGATGCCGTACTGGGCTTCGGCGGCTTCCACGTTGAGAGCCGCCAGGCGCAGGTCGCGGTTGTTGCGCAGCGCCAGTTCGATCAGGCTTTGCAGCCGGCGGTCGCCGAACATGGTGCGCCAGCCCAGGTCCGCGGCGTTGGCGTTGAGGTCGGCCGCGTCGGCCGTCGCCGCGTAGCGGGCCGGCACCGGCGGCTCCGGCTTGCGCAAGGGCTGGGTCAGCGAGCAGGCGGAGACGCTCAGCGCCAGCGCCACGCTCAAGGACAGGGGGAGGAGGGGCAATCTCATGGTTCTACTTTCTGTTCCGGGGTGGGGGCCGGGGCCGGACGCGGCTTGCGCCAGCTGGCGAGGCGCGCTTGCGCGCTCATCACCACCACGAAGAACACGGGTACGAAGAAGATGGCCAGCACGGTGGCGGTGACCATGCCGCCAAACACGCCGGTGCCGATGGCGTTCTGAGTTTCGGCGCTGGCGCCGGTGGCCAGCATCAGCGGCAGCACGCCCAGGCCGAAGGCCAGCGAGGTCATCAGGATGGGGCGCAGCCGCAGGCGGGAGGCTTGCACCGCGGCTTCCACCAGGCTCTTGCCTTCTTCATGCAGTTGTTTGGCGAACTCGATGATCAGGATGGCGTTCTTGGCGGACAGGCCAATCACGGTGATCAGGCCCACTTTGAAGAACACGTCGTTGGGCATGCCGCGCAGCATTACCGCGCCGATGGCGCCGATCAGGCCCAGCGGCACCACCAGCATCACGGACAGCGGGATGGCCCAGCTTTCGTACAGCGCGGCCAGCACCAGGAACACCACGATCATGGACAGCGCCATCAGCATCGGCGCCTGGGACGCGGACTGGCGTTCTTGCAGCGATTGGCCGGTCCAGGCCAGCGCGAAGCCGGGCGGCAGTTGCTCGGCCAGCCGTTCCATCTCGGCCATGGCCGCGCCGCTGGAGTAGCCGGGCGCGGCGCCGCCGGAGAGGCGGGCGGACGGGTAGCCCTGGAAGCGCACCAGTTGCAGCGGGGTTTCGGACCAGGCCGGGCGCACCACTTCCGCCAGCGGCACCATGCCGCCGCTGGCGTTGCGCACGTAGAGCTTGAGCACATTGTCCAGCTGCATGCGCGCCGGCGCGTCGGCCTGGATGATGACTTGCTGCATGCGGCCGGCGTGCGGGAAGTCGTTGACGTAGGTGGAGCCCATGGCGGTGGACAGGGTGTCGCTGACGCTGCTGAAGGACACGCCCAGCGCTTCGGCCTTTTGTCGGTCTATATCCAGGCGCACGCTGGTGCCGGCCGGCAGGCTGTCCGGGTAGACGCCCTGGACGATCTTGCTGCGGGAGGCCAGCTCCAGCAGTTTGGCTTCGGCCGCTTTCAGCGCGGCGTGGCCCTGGTTGGCGCGGTCTTGCAACCGCAGGCTGAAGCCGGAGCTGGTGCCCAGTTCGTCAATGGCCGGCGGCAGCAGGCTCATCGCCGCGCCTTCGGTGGTGGTGGACAGGCGCTGTTGGGCGAGCATGGCTTCTTCCAGGGTGCTGGCGCCGCCGCGTTGTTTCCAGTCTTTGAGCACGGCGAAGTTCAGCGCCGCGTTGGGGCCGGAGCCGGAGAAGCCGTAACCGATGATGGAGATGCTGGACTGGAGCGCAGGGCGCGTCGCCAGATGGTCATCGAGCGTTTTAACCACGTCGCGGGTGCGCTCGACGGTGGCGTCCGCGGGCAGGAGAAAGCTGGTCATGAAATAGCCTTGGTCTTCTTCCGGCAGGAAGGAGGAGGGCAGCGCCTTGAAGCCGGCGGCCAGCGCGCCGGAGATGGCCAGGAACAGCAGCATCACGCGGCCGGCGCGGCCTATCAGCCGGCCGACGCGGGTTTCGTACCAGGCGGTGAGCTGGGCGAAGCGGCGGTTGAACCAGCCAAAGAAGCCGCGCTTTTCATGGTGTCCCTGCGGGATGGGCTTGAGCATGGTGGCGCACAGCGCCGGGGTCAGCGTCAGCGCCAGCAGCGCGGAGAACAGGATGGCCACGGCCATGGACAGCGAGAACTGTTGGTAGATGACGCCGACGGAGCCGCTGGACAGCGCCATGGGGATGAAGACGGCGGTGAGCACCAGGGTGATGCCGACGATGGCGCCGGTGATTTCCTTCATCGCCTTGGAGGTGGCGTCGCGCGGCGACAGGCCTTCTTCCGCCATCAGCCGTTCCACGTTTTCCACCACCACGATGGCGTCGTCCACGATGATGCCGATGGCCAGCACCATGCCGAACATGGTCAGCACATTGATGGAGAAGCCAGTGGCCAGCATCACGGCGAAGGTGCCCAGCATGGCCACCGGAGCGACGATGGCCGGGATCAGCGTGTAACGCGCGTTTTGCAGGAACAGATACATCACCAGGAAGACCAGCACCATGGCTTCCAGCAGGGTGTAGATCACTTTTTCGATGGAGATCTTGACGAAGGGCGCGGTGTCGAAGGGCACCGAGTAGCTGATGCCGGCCGGCATGGATTTGCTCAACTCGGCCAGCCGCGCCCGCACCGCTTCCGCGGTTTTCACCGCGTTGGCGCCCGGCGCCAGCTGCACGCCGGCGAAGGAGGCGGGCTTGCCGTTTTCGCGGCTGACGAAGGAATAGCCCTGGGAGCCTATCTCCACCCGCGCCACGTCGCCCAGCACCACTTTGGAGCCGTTGGCGTTGGCGCGCAGCACGATGGCGGCGAACTCTTCCGGCGCGGTCAGCTGGCCCTGCACGGTGAGCGGCACGGTGACGCGCTGGCCGGGCAGCGCCGGCGCGGCGCCCAGGCTGCCGGGGGCGATCTGGACGTTTTGTTGGGCGATGGCGGCGGTGAGCTCGCTCATGGACAGGCCGTAGGTGATCAGCTTGGCCGGGTCCACCCATACGCGCATCGCTTGCTCGGTGCCGAACTGCTGCACGCGGCCCACGCCTTCGATGCGGCGCAGTTCTTCGGCGATATTGCGCGACAGGTAGTCGCTGAGCGCGCCTTCGTCAAAGCGACCGCTGTCCGAGCGCAGGCCGATCAGCATCAGGAAGCCGGAGGAGGCGGATTCCACCATCACGCCGTTCTGGCGCACCGGGGCGGGCAGCCGCGGTTCCACCGCCTTGAGCTTGTTCTGCACGTCCACCTGCGCCAGTTCCGGGTCCGTGCCCGGCTTGAAGGTGACGGTGATCTGGGCGACGCCGGAGGTGTCGGCCGAGGATTCGAAGTACAGCAGGTTCTTGACGCCGGACAGCTCGCGCTCGATCAGGCTGAGCACGCCGTCGCTCATGGTCTGCGGCGTGGCGCCGGGATAGCTGGCGGTGATGGTGACCGAGGGCGGCGCCACCGAGGGATAGCGCGCGATCGGCAGCTGCGGGATGGCGATCAGCCCCAGCAGGATGATGAACAGGGCGATCACCCAGGCGAACACCGGGCGGCGGATGAAGAATTGAGACATGGCTATCTTCCCCGCTCAGCTTTTGGCGGCCGCGGGCGCGGCTTCGCTGGCGGCCACCGCCGCGCCGTCGGCGAGGCGTTCCATGCCCTCGACCACGACCTTTTGCCCGGCGCGCAGGCCGGTGCGGATGCGGTACTGGCGGTGGGCCAGTTCGCCCAGCTCCACCACGTTCAGCCGCGCCTGGTTCTTGGCGTCCACGGTCCACAGCTGGGTCTTGCCGCCGATGCGCACCACCGCCTGCTGCGGCACGGTCAGCGCCGCCGTGTAGCTGGCGCGCGGCACCCGGGCGCGCACGAACATGCCGGGCAGCAGCCGCCGCTCGGGGTTGTCCACCAGCACGCGCAGCAGCACGTCGCCGGTGCCGGCGTCCACGTTGACGCCGGAGAACAGGATGCGGCCGTTGAGGCCGTAGGGCGCGCCGTCGTCGCGCAATATGGACACCGGCAGGCCGTGGCCGGGGCTGTCCGGCTGGGCGGCCAGGCTTTGGCGCACGGCTTCCAGCGCCGCCGCCGGCTGGCGCACGTCCACATAGACTTGGTCTATCTGCTGGATGCGCGCCATCGGGGCGGCGTCGCCGCCGCCCACCAGCGCGCCCTCGGTGACCAGGGCCTGGTCGATGCGGCCGGCGATGGGCGCTTCGACGCGGGAGAATTTCAAGTCCAGCTGGCGGCGGGCCAGCGTGGCGCGCGCCTGGGCCACGTCGGCGGCGGCCTGGTCGCGTTGGGACGCGGCGTCGTCGTAGACCTGGCGGCTGATGGCGTCGCTCTCCACCAGCGGCTTGAGGCGGGCGGTTTGCACTTTCGCGCGCGCCAGCGCGGCTTCGGCGCGTTGCAGCGCGGCGGCGGCGGTGTCCACCTCCGCCTTGAACGGCGCCGGGTTGATCTGGAACAGCGGCTGGCCGGCGCGCACTTCGGTGCCTTGCTCAAACTGGCGGCGCAGCACGATGCCGCTGACTTGCGGCCGGATTTCCGCCACCCGCACCGCGGCCACGCGGCCGGGCAGGTCTTCGCTCAGCTTGAGCGGGGCCGGGGCCGCGGTCAGGGTGCGCACCGGGATAGCCGGCGGCGGCGTATGGGTTTCGGCTTGGCCGCAAGCGCTTAGCAGCGCCGCCGCCAACAGGCAGCCGCCGCCGTAGAGGCTGGCTCGTTTACTCTTCATTTCCACTCCAATCAAGCATGGACGGCAGGCCGCCCGTATAAAGTCAGGCGGCAGTATGCCGGGGCTGGATGGGGGTTCCCGTGTGGTAGCATGGAGATTCGATGGAGATGCAAACAGGATGCGAAATCGGCGCCATGACTCAGACAATGCGACCGCCCGGCGCGGGCCAAGACCGCCAGGCCTTGATCCTCGTCGCTGAAGACGAACCCGAGATCGCGGAGATACTCACCGCCTATCTGACGCGCAGCGGCATGCGCTGCGCGCACGCGGCGGACGGCCGGCAGGCGCTGGAGCTGCACCTGTCGCTGAAGCCGGACCTGGTGCTGCTGGATGTGCAGATGCCGCGCGCCGACGGCTGGCAGGTGCTGGCGGAAATCCGCCATCGCGGCGACACGCCGGTGATCATGCTGACGGCGCTGGACCAGGACATCGACAAGCTGATGGGCCTGCGCATCGGCGCCGACGACTACGTGGTCAAGCCCTTCAACCCCGCCGAGGTGGTGGCGCGCACCCAGGCGGTGCTGCGCCGCTCCATGTCCCGCGAGCGCCAGGCGGAGCCGCAGGTGCTGCGCGCGGCGCCGTTCGAGATCGACCTGGAAAATCACGAGGTGGCGGTGCTGGCCGGCAAGCAGCGCCATGTGCTGACGCTGACCCTGACCGAATTCAAACTGCTGGCGCAATTGGCGCGCGCGCCGCGGAAGGTGTTCAGCCGCGCCGAGCTGCTGGCCGCCTGCCTGCCGGAAGGCGACGCGCTGGAGCGCACCGTGGACAGCCATATCAGCAAGCTGCGCAAGAAGCTGGAGGAGTGCGGCGTGGACGGCGTGCCGGTGGGCGTGCGCGGCGTGGGTTACAAGCTGTGGGGCGCGGAATGAGGCTGGCGGGGCTGAGCCGGCAGATCGCGCTGTCGATGGCGACGATGGCTTTCTGCGTGACCGTGCTGGTGGTGGTGACCGGCTTCACTTTCTACTATGTGGCGATGACCTACTGGCCGGTGCATTTCGAATCGCCGGGCTGGAAGATGACGATGCCGGAATGGGTGTGGCTGATTTCCAGCACGGTGGCGGGCCTGGCGTTGTCGGTGGTGATGGGCCTGCGCCTGGCGCGCCGCATCCTGGTGCCGCTCAACTCGGTGGCGGAGGGCATACGCCGGGTCGCCCAGGGCGATCTGGACGCGCGCGCGGCGGCCGGCGACCGTTCGCTGCGCGAGGCGGCGACGCTGGCCGACGACTTCAATGCGCTGGCGGACCAATTGCAGCGCATGACCAAGGAGCAGGCGTTCTGGAACGCCGCCATCGCCCATGAGCTGCGCACCCCGGTGACGGTGCTGCGCGGCCGGCTGCAAGGGCTGGCGGAAGGGGTGTTCACCCCGGACGAGAACCAGTTTCGCCGGCTGCTGGCCCAGGTGGAAAGCCTGGCCCACCTGATCGAAGACCTGCGGGTGGTCAGCCTGGAGGAAAGCGGGCATCTGGACATCGAGATGCGGGACACCAAGCTGGCCGCCGAAGTGCGCGCGGTGGTGGAGGTGTTTGAGGATGCGTTGCTGGCGGCCGGCTTGCAGGCGGTGCTGGACCTGGACGAGCGCCCGGCGCATTGCGACCCGGTGCGCATCCGCCAGGCGCTGCTGGCTTTGCTGGACAATGCGCGCCGCTACGCCCAGCCCGGCCTGCTGCGGGTGCAGTTGAGCCTGGCGGGCGGCCAGTGCCGTTTGCGGGTGGAGGACGAGGGCCCGGGCATTCCCGAGGACTTCGCGCCGCATGTGTTCGAGGCCTTCCGCCGCGCCGACGCGGCGCGCCAAAGCGGCAAGGGCGGCAGCGGCCTGGGGTTGGCGGTAGTGGCCGCCATCGCCCGCGCCCACGGCGGCGAGGCGCGCTGCATTCCGGCGGGCGGCGGCAGCCGCTTCGAGCTGAGCTGGCCGCAGCCGGGGCGGCCATCGCCCTGATCCACGGGCCGAGCAGGACGCAAAAAAGCCGCACCGTTGCCGGGAGCGGCTTTTTGATTTGTGGCGCTTGCTGCTTTGTAGGCAGAAGTGGCGGCCCGACAGGAGCCAAAGTAATGTTTTAAATAATTGATATTTAATAATTATATTTTTTGGTAAATGTGGGTGTGCCCCCGATGATGCCCCCAGGAGTGAGTCCATATAAACAATGAGTGTTAACTTTCGAGCTTAAGCGGTCATTCAAAAATCTTAGAAGCTGATGTCCAACGCAACGGTGGAGTGCAAGCTCCTCAACTCCGATCATCGCATGTTGTGACGTTTCACTCAGAAACAACTAAGCCGTGCATAGTGTCCCCTTCTAGCTACTGCTAGAGTCTCTCTCGAAATGTTCTCTTGAAGTCCTTCATGTAATGGATGTTCGCGCTGCAACAATAAATCTATACACATGGAGCGACGCTGTCTGATCGATACATTATTGAAATAAAAAATCTATATGAAAAATATATGCAAACGAGAGTGAATAGAGTAGGGTTATGACATTGTCAGCTTTGGTGGTAGGTGATGACGAAAAATCTTGATAGAGTTGTTTCAATAATAAGTCTTTTAATCGGTTTGGTAAGTATTGCGATGGGTATTTATTTGTCTAAACCAGATAGTAATGTAAATATTGTTTCGCTCTCTGGGTGGATCGCATCTGCAATAATTACTATTTGCATAAGCTCTACTGCATATAGAACATTGGAGAAGATCGAATCTGATTTGGTGAAGGCGCAAGAAAGTTCTATTAAATATAAGGACGATTTATTTGCTGTTCAGAATGATCTAATTACATACAGAAATATATCGGCATCTTTATCATCTGTTATTGATCCAGCTCCTATAAGGGATACAATTAGAGCAAAGTTGTCATCCGCAGCGTATACGGCAAATCCACAAGAGCAGGAAGCGAGGGGTAAAAATGAAAATTGATTTTAAGAGTTATAATTATTTCCCAATTATTAGAACGAGACAAGCGGAGTTGGCTGGTTACTCTCATCTTAGTAATGAAGCAAAAGATTTATTGCTCCCTATAGTCACACTAGGTAAGTGGAGAAACTCGGAGGATTGCGATAAAGCTGTTGCGAAAATATCTGAATGTGTTGGTGATAGAAGATATATATTGGATTTGACAAAGGAATTGCAACATCAAAATGAAGCGGTAAAGGCATTGATGAACCCAGATGGGAATTTTTCTAATTGGGTTAATTTTGTCGAAAAAAATAAATCTGTAATTCCAATTGTCCAGTTTGTATCCGGGGCGACTGGTCGTGAGACGGTTCAGCAAGCGGTTGCTTTGGAGAAACTTGGTAGGCCCTTGGTTTTTAGAATAAAAGAATTTAGGGGGGATGTGCAAAATACTCTTAGATCACTCTATGCCTTACAAAGGCCAGAAAATGCTTTAATTGTAATTGATGCAGCATATATCCGTGATCTGTCGACAAATTTGATAAAGCCAGGGGTTTTGGAGAGTGTATTAAATACTATAAATACAATAGTTGATGAAGTACCTGAAGTGCCACGTGTTTTAGCTGGGACTAGCTTTCCAAGATCAGTTACTGCCTTTCTAAATAAAGGAAGCGAGACCTCTGGGAAGATTGATATCTTAGAAAACCTTCTTTTTGATGAAATAGGATCCGATATTGTTATCTATGGTGATCATGCTTCGATACATTCTGTAGTTTATGATGAGGGTGGTGGGGTTTTCTTGCCGCGGATAGACCTACCTAAGGATGGATATTGGTATTTTGAGAGGCGGCCTAGAACAAAGAGTGAGGGGTTCATTGATGCCGCTCAGAAGTTATTAGAAGCTCATCCGGATATTTCAGATAATATGTGCTGGGGGGCTGAAATGATAAAAAATACTGCGAGTGGGGCAGGAGTGACAATAAACTCCCCTGTTACTGCTATATCTGTTAGGGTAAATTTACATATAGATTATCAGCTACGTAATTTTGACAATAAAGATAATCAGGAAAATGATGAAGACTGGATTCTTTAAAATTCAGGAACCAGAATAAAGCGAGGAATGCTATCTGGGACATCACCCGATGGGAAAAAGCGTTCTAAATTAATTGCTCTTAATTGGGTGGTGGGTCTTTCCCTTTTTGAATCCCTTAACGACTCTTCAATGAGTCGTTTTTTTGTTTTAGATTTGCTTAGATTGCACAAGTCTGCAGGTGTTACAGTATTTGAGCATTTTTCCAAGAACATATGACTCAGGTCTTGATAGCGGCATGTTACTGCATTTAATGCAGCCTTTCTAATTGTGGAAAGAGGGAGCTGGTCACATAGTTGAATTAAATCTTCTCTCGAATAGTTTCTTAAGTCTAACTTGCCGATGCTTGCGCGTACAAGTTCAATAAGCTCTTGCTTTAATAGGAAGTTGCACAGGATATTATATGATGATATCGGTTGTGTCTTCCCTGCACGTAACACGCGGATGGCGATTGTGCCATTCTTTTTTTGGTAAGCTTCCCAGACTCCGACTCGTTGATTAAAGCTTAAGGCGTCAGTGACATATTTAGATGAAACAACTAGCGTGACTTTATCGAAAGTTTCTAAGTAGTCACCCATTTGTCCATCTAAGCGTTTAAGAGTGTCGACATCACTTTTAATCTCAAATGCATGTAGATTTTTGGCTGCTATTACTAAATCGGCTCTTCGCGATTTATCTTTGAAAACCATTTCATTAATTAAGGTAAATTCTTCTCCTTTAATACGAGACCGTATTTTTTGTATTACTGCCGCTTTTATGTCTTTCTCGTTAAGCACGTTATTCATGGATTCGGTTTGTTATTGAAAGTATATTTATAAAAAATACCTAATTTATACTGGGAGTGGTCTTTGCAAATATAAACGTATTGAGGTTTTAATAATGAATTTAATTAATATTTGCGCAACCACATTGGCATGTGGTGAGCGCTGTCTAAAGGATAGAAAATTTACTAGTTCTAATGGTAGCTGTTCTATCAAGACTCATAAAGCTCAAATTTATACAGAGAGGTTGTACGCCATCTGGATGGCGAACTTATCATGGGTTTCGATGAAGTAATTAATGGGCATGAAATTTTCTAACTATTATGCTAACTAACATGGACATTTAAATCCTTATGGCATTTTTGTTCTTGTGCCTTTTAGGTAGCGGTTGATACCAGGGAGCTGGTTCGGTCCCTCTCCAGCAAAGGGCTGCACATTGGCTCATTCCAAACCGATCGGGGCTTGGTGCGGTTCAGTTGATAGTGGGTGTAGCGTATCTTCGTCATGTGATGTCCTTTGTCTAGGCTGACGCAATGTACCTTAAATGATATGCCTATTGATTTTAAACTGCGCTTTTTTCTTACGCATGTAGCAAAAACCACTGCCAACGCTGCCAACACTGCCAACTCGTCTCTAAGTTGCTGATTAGTATGGGTTTAGTTGTTGGCAGTGGCGACTAAAGCACTGCCAACTGGCAGGGGCAAACTGCCAACTGGGCGGGATGGGGTGGCTTCACTGCCAATTGACTGCCAACACTGCCAACTCACTGCCAACAGATAAAACTATATAAATCAGTCTATTGGAGAGGTGTTGGCAGAGTTGGCAGTGTTGGCAGTGGGTTTGGCCTCACGTGAGAGATTTTGCGCTTACTCTTCCGCTTCGCCGTCGTGCGGTTGCAACTGCATGCGGTAGACCTGACCCACGCCTTTGCCGCCATGCACGGTCCAACCGGCTCGACCTTTTGGCCGTTGCAACATCCCCGCCCGGTACAGCACTTCGCAGGCATGCCGCACTTCATAGCCGGCGATGACTTCGCCCTTGAACGCGCCCGGCGTCACCAGAAACACCGCTTCGCCCTCCAGCGTGTAGCGCTTGTAGCCCATCAGATTGGGCACCAGCGGGTCGCTGTCATTCATCGGCAGCAGCACGAAGCGGGCGTACTGGCTGGCCTGCAATACGGCGGCGGCCTGGTCGATCAGGCGCGCGTCGTCGCGGTCTTCGATGCCGAAAGCCTGCATCCAGCGCTGCCAGGTGGTTTCCACCCCTTGAATCGCCTGTTCCACCGTCCAGCCGGTCAGGCCGGCATGGCTGGCCATCTCGGCGGCTGCCGACAGAATGGCGAATTTGCGCGTGGCGCGGCGTACGGTGGGGGCGGCTCCCTCTGGTACGGCCGCCAGCATGCGCTGTTGCGATTTTTCCACCCACTGCACTGCCGCCGCCCGGTTGTCCTGCAGCCAGGCGACGAAGGCGCGGCCGACGGTGCCGTAATGGCTGCGGGCATGCCGGGTCAGCTCGTCGGCGAACACTTCGCCATTGCTGCGGCCGTGGATGTGGTCGAAGGCGCGATAAGGGCCCGTATCGGCCGGGATGTCGAGCAGGCGGATTTCCTGACCGCCGCGCGGCGTCTGGCCGCCTTCGGTCAGGTACTGGCTCATTGCCACTTCGCCAGTCGAAATCATGGTCAGCTTCCACGAACGGGCGGCGCGGTTGCCGCCTTCCTTCGCGCCTTGCAGCTTGGACACGCCGTTCAGCATGCTGTAAATGGCCGGGCCGATCTTGCGTGCGTCGCCAGAACCGACTTCATCCAGATAGATCATCATGTCGTTGCTGGCTTCGGCCTCATTGGTCAGCCCTAGCGCGGTGCCGGACCAGGTGTGCAAGGTGCGCTGCGGATCGCCCCAGATGCTGGCGGCGGTATCGGCGCAGGTGCTCTTGCCGGACGAAGAATTGGTGTACAGGTGCAGGCCGATGCCGTCCCGCGCTCCGCACAAGGCCAACAGCGGGCCGGCCAGCGCGCAGGCGATGGTCGTCATCGCCAGCGGATTGCCCAGCGCCAGCGCGCCGACCGTGCTTTGCCAGTCCGTCAGGCTGCCGGCCGGATGGTAGGCGCTGGCGTCCTTGGGGCGGCCGTTGAAATGCATCTTGCGGTTGGGGCGGCCGATGATGTCGCCGTTCGGCAGCACAAACGCGCCATGTTGCCAGCCGGACATATTGACGATGTCGTGCCACTCGGTGGAGCCTTCGCGCTGCAACCAGTGGGCCAGCCGCGCCTGGCCGCCGCGGTCAGTGGTCAGCGTTAGGCCGCCTTTGCGCAGCAGCGCCCAGCCGGCGCGCTCGCCGATGTCGGCGCTGGGCAAGGCGGTGGTCATGACTTCGCCATTGCCCTGGCGCTGCCATTTGACGATGCGGTGATGGTTGCCGTCCGCATCCGTCCCGCAGCCCAGCAGTTCCATCTTGTCGCTGAGCCATTCCGGCGGCTGCTCCAACAGCTCGCCGGTATCGCGGTCGCGTTTGACGGCGATGTAATGCACGCCGTCGCGGTTCACGTCATAACGCGGGCCAATGGCCAGCGCCGGGGCCTTCGCGGCCATCGCCAAAGCCTGCTTGTCAGCGCTGCCCATGGGATTCTCCTTGTTCGTTCAACACATCCAGCCAATCGCTGTCCGGCCGCTCGGGTATCAGCAGATGGACTTGTCGGCCATCGTCCTGCATCCGCCGCGCCAAGCGCCGAGCGGCGTTCTGGCCGGCCTGGTTGGCGTCGTTGTCGGCCATCACAAACAGATCGGTGACTTCATCCGGCAACACCGCATGCGACAGCCCCCAGGCCGACAGCGCCGCCCAGCACGGCAGCCCGCTGCCCTCGCGCACCGCCAGCGCGGTTTCAATGCCTTCTGCCAGCGCTAGCCGGCCGTCTGTGGGCGGGTACAAGCGGACTGCCGCGCCGGACAGATCGCCGGAACGGCCCAAGGCCAGTTTCTTGGCTGGCAGCGCTTCGCCGCTGACGGGGTGGCGCAAGGCGGCTTTGTGCCCGTCAAAGGTCAGCCAGGTGCGATGCAAGCCCACATTGATACCCTGTGGCGATGTCACCAGCGCCAGCATCGCCGGGAAATGGCCCAGCCGCTGCGGCCGGCCGTGCAGCGTGATCCAGTAGGCCAAGGCCGGGTGATAGCGCAGGGCGCTAGGGTAAGTCGTCAGGCTCAAGCCTCGGCGCATCAGATAGCGGCCCACCGGGTCATCAGCCTTCACTGGCTGCGCCGCGCGCCACAGCTGCGCCAGGCGCTCGCGTTGGTCGCGTTGTGGAGGCGTGGTCGCAGGGGCGGCCGCCACGCGCGCCGGCTCCCCCTTCGCCCCGTTCAAGACCTGGGCGACGGCCTGCGCCGCGTGGAAGAAGTCACCGCCTAGCCAATGCTGCGCCAAGACAAAGCCGTCGCCGCCCAGGCTGTCCAGGGCGCGGCAGACGAAGCGGCCGCTGCCCTTGTCGATCCACTCGAAACGGTCGTTACCGCCGCAGGCCGGGCAAGGCTGATTACGGCGCTTGGTAAAGACCTCGGCCGGAATGCCCAAGGCCATCAGGATGTCCGGCCAGCGGTCGCGGGCCTGCTGGCGCAATTGCGCGAGATCGAGCCTCATGATTGGGCCTCCCCATCGATGACGCCAGACAAGCCGGGGGCGTCTCGCCCGGTACGCGGGAGAGGAATTCTTGCGGTCATGGTCGGGTCCTTAGAGCAGCTGGCCGATGTCGGCGCTGGCGTCGATGACTTGTTGCTGCAGCGGCGCCAGCAGCCCGGCCAGGCGTTGCGCCGGCAGCGGTTGGTTCTCGGCGTGGTCCAGCAGCTCGACCAAGCCCTGCAGGCCGTCGCCGGTGCGTGTCAGGCGCGAGACGCCGGCGCTGACGGTGTGTTCGATGCGGCGGCACAGGCTGGCCAGTTGGCTCAGCGGTTCGCGCAGCTCGGCATGTTCGGGGGTGTCGGCCAGCTGCTGCAGCTGGGCCAGTTGGTGATGGACGGCGGACAGGATCAGGGCGTTCATGCCAGCACCTCCACGGCGAAACCGGCGGCGGTGCGATGAATCAAGGCGCGTTGCCCCTGGGCGACCAGCAAGGCGGCCAGCGCGCGGGCTTCGGCTTCGTTGGGCAGCGTGGAAACGGGACGGGTGGTGCGTGGAAATAGGGCGCGGAAAGCGCGTAGGGTGATGCTAGGCATGGAGGCCTCCTTCGTAAGCGTTACGCTTGCCATCCCGACGCCAATCGGGGGTGGCAGGCACAGGGCGGGATTGGCGTACCGATACGAAGGAACCGGCGCGTGCATGCACGCTCCCACCGAGGCCCGCCATAGAAGAAGACGCACCAAGGGTGTGTGACGGACGTAAAAAATGCCGCAATAGGCGGCCATCCGCCTTCGTAATCGGGACGCCAATCCCGGTCGCTGTTTTAGATGCGACGTAAAGATGGTGCAGCAATCGAGCGGGCTTGTCAATTCGCTGGCGGGGGTGGGAAATCGGGTTCGCGCAGTTCATCGGGGTGGATATTTCTAAAGCGTGGAGCGGGGTCATCGGGAATGGGGCCGGGTTTTAGCGGGCATATTAATAAATCCGTCATTCAATATTAAATAAGTAAATTAAATCCATTTCAGCCGACGCTATTCAAGGTCAATTTCAGGGGGCTACATGGCCCGCCGGCCGGCGAGCCATGGCGTTTAGCCCAGGACGCGATGACGCACGCGGCCGGGCGTCACGATCAGCGCTTGCCGAGGCGAGGGCGACAGGCCCGGCAAGGGGCGCAGCCGCTCCGGCGGAATCCGCGCGCCGCCGTGGAGGGGCTGGGCCAGGGTGATCGGCTCGCCCTCCAGCGTCTTGTACTGGTGGCAGCAGTCATCGTTGCTGCAGTTGTAGTAAATCTCCTTGGTCGCGGCGCTGAGCATGCGGCTGGTCCGCACCCGCGACACCGCGCCGCATAAGGGGCAAGGGAAGGCCATATTGCAGTCTCCTTCAGTCGACGATTTCCACGGCGTCAATCAGCACGCAGGCGGCGAGGTTTTCGACGACGTAGGCGTCGTGGCTGGCGTGATAGAACTCCACCCGGTTCAACGACGGCTCTTCGTGGTAGTGGTAGCGGCTGGCGTGTGGATTGAAGTACAGCGACAGGTTGTCCAGCCGGGTAATCAATAGGGCGTTACCAGGGAAGAAGGCGGCGCTGGCGGCCTGCAGCCCGCCCAGGCGCTGTTTGTGCAACACCAGGTCGTCGCCTTCGGCTTGCGGGTTCGCGTCGCAGACCGCATCCGGCAGCAAGTCCGCGCCCACCAGGACCACCAGGCCGGGGTCATCGCGCCAAGCCGGCGCTAGCCGCTGCTTGAGCGCATAGCGCACCAGGCGATGCAACGAGCGGAAGCGTTCGCTCTCGCCGATGCGAGCGCCCTCGATCCAGTGTTGCGGCGCTTGCTCGCGGATCTGCTGCAGCCAGCCGATATTGACGTCTTCCAACAGCGGATGGGTCTCCCGGTTCGAGTTCTGCGCGCGCTGCAGACCGTGGAAGCCGATCATGATGCGGTCCAGCAGAATGCGGCGTTCCAGTGCCTGCCGCGCGCGGGCTTCAAAGCCGGTCGGTGTCTGGCTCTCGCTCCACCAGGCGTCCAGCGTGTCGTAACTGAAAGCGGCGTCGAAGTTGGTTTGCTGGCAGTGGTATTGCGCCGGCCGCCAGGTCTTGCCGGCCGGCTGGCGTTCATGGCGCTGGGTGTCGACGGTGGCGGCCAAGGTGCCGGCGAGATCGAAGTGCTTGGCCTGCCCGCGGATCTCGGAGACGCCGAGCAGGTTGATGGCGGACAGCAGCCGGCTGCGGGCCTTCAGTGCGTTGAGGCGGGCTTGTGCCGCTTGGGGCGTGGGGGTGGCGAACAGGCTGTCCTGGGCGCGGTACTGCTCCAGCTCATGGTAATAGCGGTCGATGAACTGGTTCAGCGCGTGGCGGGTGGGGTTCTGCATGTTGTCGTCTCGGTTAGCGGTTGATCAGGGCTTGGTACTGCGCGTCGCGCTGGGCTTGGTATCGCTGTCGGGCAATCACGTTGTGTTGCTGTAGCGGCGGGGTGGCCAACGGCGGCAGCGGCTGGTTCAAGCGGGCGAGCAGGTCGTCCGGGGCCGCCGGGGCAGCGTTGCACAGCGTCTGCTGCAGCGCGCCGGGCTTGAGCACGGCATGGACTTGCTCTTCCTCGCGGTGCCAGTCGGCGCTGCCGAACACGCGCTCGATGCAGGCCGGCGGCGCTTGGGTCAGCAGCAGCGTCAGTACCGGCAGTTGCTCGCCCCATTGGGGCAGGTGATCGTCGAGCACCGCGTCCCAGTACTGGCGCTGCAGCGCATCGCGCGCCTCGGCCAGCGCCTTGCGCTGCTCGAACAGCGCTTCATGCTGGATCTCGGCTTGAATCTTCTCTTCCTCGGCGATCTTCAGCGTTTCTTCGGCCAATTCCAGGTTGGCCATCTCCTTGTGCTTCAACTCGCGCACCGCCTTGGTGGGAATGCCCAAGGTCGAGCGCATCGCGTGACGGCAATCCTTGCGCGCCTGCTCGGCCTCCATACGCAGCGCGGCGGCGGTGTGCTCGCGGCGGGTGGTCTGGCTGGTCAACTGCTGCCAAGCGTCGAGCGCGTGTTCAAAAGCGGTCTGGCGTTCGGCCAGTTCGGCCACGGCCGCGGCGAGGCGGGTTTGGGTGGTGGGGTTCTGGATATGCATGGTCTGAGTCCGGGAAGTTGCGGGGTTAGGCGCGGCGGGCCGCGATGCGTCCTGCCATCCAGCTCTCGATTTCAGAGGACAGCCAGGCCACGCTCTTGCCGCCCAGCGGCACCGGTGCCGGGAAACGGCCCTGCTTGATGGCGTCGTACACCGACGAGCGGGACAGGCCGCAAGTGGCGATGACTTCCGGCAAGCGCAGGAAGCGCAGCGGTTGAGAAGAGGGCGAAGCGGCAACAGCGGTCATGAAGCGTCCTTGTCGGTGGAGGTGGATATCAGTGGATGGCATCGGATACGCCGATCAGCGAACGCAGTATTGCGGAAATTACAAACGGGGTTTTGGGGTTGGGTTGTGCCGCGCTCCCACACAACAAAAAAATTTGAAATGCCAAAAAAACGCGGATTTTGCTATTGACGATGGGCGGGAAAACAGGGACGCGGGCGCAAAATGGCTCGCCACGGAACGGCATCGGATGGCGTTGGACGGGCTAGGACGAACTCAGCGGCAAGGAAACGGGGGAAGGCAGGAAAACGCGAAGCGGGGACGGTCAGCGAACAGGGCGACTGCATGCATAGCGTGCATGAAAACGCATGAATCCGGGCAGGGGGACAAGGGCGCGCCAGGCCATACGGCAAGGGCCTGGCACGGGTTCATGCAGCTGCATGATTAGCGGCCCATGAAGTGCGGGGGCGAGGCGGGGCTTCGATAGCGCGCGCTGGGGGCAACGGGTTGCTGGTGAGGTGTAATGTGATTGACCGCAGGGTTTGTGCTAAGGCAATGCTTACAGCATTTTGGTGGAATGTTGAAGGGTGAAGTGAATACTAGGGAACTAGCATCATGTAATTAGATGGTATTTGTTGATAATGCAAAAAATAAGGCCCGAAGCTGGCGGGCCTTAATTAATATTGGTTATGCTTTGGGAAAGGCTGGATTTATAGTCAGCTAAATAAGACGACTGCCTTCATTCCAGCATAAATGTGCATAAACAATACGAATATGAATGGTATTGCGCTTGCAATTAACAAGAAAAGTATGGTCCATCTTGATTTGTTTCTTGAGTCTGAGTATCGCCCGAATATTTCCCAAAAGACTCCCTTTTCAGCATCCTGGTGTGGTTCCGAGTTTCCTGCTAAGGGCATTGCAAAATACCACCATTCACCCTCGTATCTATATCTCATCACTGTTTGTTCTTTTAATACTTTTATAGCTAGATCGTTGTCGTTACCATTGAAGGTTTCGGTGTTTTTAAACTCTCTTGTCGAAAAATTTTTTGTGGAACATCTTTCGTGAAATAAATTGAGTACGCTCTTGTCTTTTAGTACATCCGCTGCGAGCCGTGCCAACCAACGTGGATCATGACCATAAACCTCATACTCACCATATGAGTTATATTGCTTTATAAATCCTGGGCATCTTAATTGGTAAAACATGTATGCTAGTAAAAAAATAAATGACGATAGCCAAAGGAGTTCCCAAGGGAATGGGAGGCTTGATTCTTTAAACATGGAAATTGTTAGTTGATCTGTTCTTATTTCGAATACAGAGCTTTTGAAGAGTGAGGCCAAGATAGGTACTATGGAAAACCATAATACAAGGTATCTAAATATTGTGATGTTGAATAGGAATTTGAATGTTTCCCATCTTGGAGCTTTTTTTTTAAAACTCATTTTGATTTTCCTTTTGAAATGATGAAGATTTTATTGCATCGTGTAGCTCATTTGTTGTTGTGTATATGGCCAACCCATTTTCATCTATTTGATCTGTTTTTTTTATTCCGTAAAAAGAGTCAATTGAATTGCCGTTCAGGCTCCCGTTCCAATTCTGGATGATGTAGTCTTTAATTCCTGCACCTTGTGAAGGAGCTGCTTTTAGACGAGAGGTGGAGTTCATGAAGCGAGCAATGCTTGAAGAGGGTGCCCATGTTTTTGAAATAAGCTTGTATGAAATTTCTCTTTTTTCTAATCCAGATTGAGCTGCACCAAGGTAGTTATGTTTGTAATAATTCTCAAACCCTACTATAAAATCAGCTCCGCTGCAGCAGCACCCTCCGTCGCTTAGCAAGAGTAGATCGCTATCGGCAGCTCCAAATGTCATTTTGTTCTTATGAGTGTATTTTCTTAGTTCTGCTGTTGTTTCAACTCTATGTGAAACATCGAGAATCCATTCTCGCCCAATTCTTTTGGCGTGGTGTTCCTCAAAATATTTATTTATATCGATGTCAAGAGCTTCAGATAGTTTTAATTTCCCATCCCAGTTTTTCTCTATTCCAAGCTTTAAATGTTCAATGGCAACGTGATGGACCCCATTTTCAGCGCACATGTTAATTACATCTTTGGCGTGATGTTCATAGGCTGGTAGTAAGGGCTGTATTCGACAACTTGTTGGGATTCCTTCCTTGTGAAGAAGGTGCAGCATCTTTTCAATCCTTCTAGGTCCTGCAGTGCCCCTGTCTATCTTCTCAATCAATTTGTCGTCAGTAGATGTTAGTGATACTTGAACTAAAAAATTGCCTTCTTTTAATATTTTTATATATTCGTCACTTGCGAGTAAATCTGCTTTAGTGCTGATGATTGTTGGGTGATTGTTTTCTGCAAGTACTTGCATGCATTTTAAACTTGCACGGTATTTTTTTTCTAGAGGAGGGAATGGGTCTGACATTCCTCCGAAGTGAATGGGTTGTCTATTTGAAATTAACTCGTCAATAGGGCCACTTATCATGCCGCGATTAATTTTTTCGAATCTTCTGGCTAATTTTTCTGCTGAGTATACTTGGGCCTTGATGTCCCGGTGTGCTCCTCCTCTTGTGTGAGCAAAACAATAACAGCACTGAAATGAACACTTTGAGTAAGTGTCGAGTCTTAGCGGTAGACTGCAAAAGTAAAATTGACTCGTCAGCGCGAGTCCATACTTGTATTCATCTCGTGAGGTTTCGTTAATCTCTGAATTGTTGTGCTGTAGGATAATATTTTTCATTTTTGAGAATGTGTTTTTTTGAGATATTGTGCTTGGGCTAAGCCTTAAATTTAGCGATTGTTTGGCATGGCATGGGGTGTAAATATCAATTTTAATATGCAATTAAAGGGCGGGTGTTTTGTGCTTTGTCATGAATTCTGGCAAAGAAATGGGGTAAAGTAATAAGTGCATGTTCTATCTAAATTGTGCTAATCGTACATGTTTTCCAAAAATTTTTGTAAGTGAATTGCATGTCTCTTTATTTTGATCGGTAGTAGTCTATTTTGCAGATGCGTCAATAAAATTGGCCCACCATTGCATCATTCTATTTCGTTCTTCCATATATTCAGCTCGATTGTAGGTAGCCCTCACCTTATTGGTTTCAATATGGGAAAGTTGTCGTTCAATAGCATCTGGATTGAATCCTTGTTCATTTAGAATGGTTGAGGCGGTAGAGCGAAACCCATGCACATCTGCTTTACCCTTAAAACCCATGTTGTGCAGTGCACGGCGCAAAGTTTCTGGTGACATCGGGCGGCGTGGGCTGTTGCGATTTGGAAATAAGTGTTCGCGCCCACCGGATATGCCATGTAGCTGTTTTAGTACTTCTATTGCTTGTAATGAAAGTGGTACAAATTGTGGGGGTGCTGTTTTCTTAGATTTTTCCGGCAACTTGCGATGTTCTGGTGGGATGGTCCACAGCGCCTTGTCGAAGTCGATCTCTTCCCACCTTGCCATGGCCATTTCTCCGACTCGGGTGAAGGTCAGCAGCATTAGCCTCATCATTAACTTAGTTTGCACGCTACCGTCATATTTCTCCAGCGCTTCCAGAAAGGTGGGAATGTCTTCCCGCATCAGCGCTTTGCGTGGGGTGGATTGCTGGCTCTTTAGGGCATCGGTCAGCGGTGCCGCAGGATCGCTGTCACATCGGCCGGTCAGGATTGCGAGGCGGAAGACTGCTGAGCAGCGTTGCCGCAGGCGCTTAGTGGTGTCGATGTTGCCAGCGTTCTCCACTTTGCGCAGCACTTCCAGCAGCTCCAGTGGACGAATCTCGTTTATTGGCCTATCGCCAATGTAGGGGAAGATGTGGGTCTTCATAGCCGAGAGGACGCGCTCGCTGTGGGCGGAGGACCATTCGTGGCTTTCCCTTTCATGCCACTCCAGCGCTATGGCTGCAAATGTGTTCGCAGCCGCGGTCTGCTTCAGCATTTTTTCCAGCTTACGCTGTTCGCCTGGGTCTTTGCCATTGGACAGCTGTCGGCGTGCGTCGTCTCGCTTCTTGCGGGCTTCTTTCAGCGTGGTTTCCGGGTAGACGCCCAGGGCTAGGCGCTTTTCCTTGGCATTGAAGCGGTATTTCAGCCGCCAGTATTTGGAGCCGTTGGGCATAACTTCCAAGTACATGCCTTTTTCGTCGGACAGGCGAAGCGGCTTGCCGTCCTCTCTCTGTTTGGCCGTCTTGCAAGCAGTATCGGTCAGGGGCATGGGGGCGTTCTCAGGTGCATTTGGGGGCATCGAAATGTGCCCCCTTTAGTGATTCCCCCAAGTATGCCCCCATGTGCCCCCGGATTTCAATGGAGCTGTTTGGACGGCTTTGGACGTAAAAAAACCCGCAAAGCCTTATTTGGTGCGGGTTTGTAGACTTTCTCGGACGATTTTGGAAGTGTAAGTGGCGCCCCCGACAGGAATCGAACCTGTAACTGCCCCTTAGGAGGGGGCCGTTATATCCATTTAACTACGGAGACGCTTAGAGAAACTGCTGGGTCAGGCGCTGCGGTCGACTGACAAACGGGCCAATTCCACCAAGGCCTGGCGGGTGTCCGATTCCGGAATCGGCGCCAGCGCGGCCACGGCCTGTTCGGCCACTTTGACCGCTTCGGCCCGGGCGTAGTCCAGAGCGCCGCAGGATTGTACCGCAGCCAGCACGTCCTGGAAACGATCGCGGCTGGCGTGTTCCAGCGCGTCGCGCACGGTGGCGGAGGCTTCCGGATTGCCGTTGCGCATGGTGTAGATCAGCGGCAGCGTTGGTTTGCCTTCGGCCAGGTCGTCGCCCAGGCTCTTGCCTATGGTGTCGGCGTCGCCGCTGTAGTCCAGCACGTCGTCGATGATCTGGAAGGCGGTGCCCAGGTACATGCCGTAGTCGGCCATCGCCTGCACTTGCTCGGCGCTGGCGCCGGCGCTGAGCGCGCCCACGCGGGCGGAGGCTTCAAACAGCTTGGCGGTCTTGTACTTGATCACGCGCAGGTATTCGTCTTCGGTGACGTCGGTGTTGCCGATGTTGAGCAGCTGCAGCACCTCGCCCTCGGCGATGATGTTGGTGGCTTCCGCCATCACCGCCAGGATGTCCATATTGCGGGTGGTCACCATCATCTGGAAGGCGCGGGTGTAGAGGAAGTCGCCCACCAGCACGCTGGCGGCGTTGCCGAACAGCGCGTTGGCGGTTTCGCGGCCGCGGCGCAGGTCGGACTCGTCCACCACGTCGTCGTGCAGCAAGGTGGCGGTGTGGATGAATTCGATCATCGCCGCCAGCTCGTGCAGTTGTTCGCCGCTATGACCCAGCGCGCGGCCGGACAGCAGCGTCAACACCGGGCGCAGGCGTTTGCCGCCGGCGGAGATGATGTATTCAGCTACCTGGCGGATCAGGACGACGTCGGAGTGCAGCCGGGCGCGGATGACGCGGTCTACGGCCTGCATGTCGTCGGCTATCAGTGTACGGAAAAGCGGGGTGGACACGATTTCAACCAGTTATTTGAGATGGGTACGCCAAAGGCTGGAATGTTACCAGAAAAGCCCCTCCAGCCGCCACGGGGCGTACTCCTTAGGACTAAGTCGATGAAATCATTGACAAGTTGACGGGGTGTCCGTATAGTTTCGCGTTCTCCCGCAATAGGCGGCGAGATTTTTATATTCAGGAGCTCATGCGAATGTATGCGGTCATAAAAACCGGCGGCAAGCAGTACAAAGTTGTCGTTGGTGAAAAACTCAAAGTAGAACAGATACCTGCAGACGTCGACAGCCAGATCGTACTTGAAGAAGTGCTGATGATTGCTGACGGTGAACAGGTTGTTGTAGGCGCCCCGATGATTGCCGGCGCCACTGTTAAGGCCACCGTTGTTTCCCACGGTCGTGGCGACAAGATCCGCATCTTCAAGATGCGTCGTCGCAAGCACTACCAGAAACATCAGGGTCATCGTCAAAACTTCACCGAAATCCGCATCGACGCGATTTCGAAGTAAGGATAAACAGTCATGGCACACAAAAAAGCAGGCGGTAGCTCCCGCAACGGTCGTGACTCCGAAGCCAAACGCCTGGGCGTTAAGGTTTACGGCAGCGAACTGATTCCGGCAGGTTCCATCATCGTGCGTCAGCGCGGCACCCGCTTCCACGCAGGTGAAAACGTTGGTCAGGGCAAGGATCACACCTTGTTCGCCAAGGTTGACGGTTACGTTGAATTCACCATTAAAGGTGCAATGAAGCGCAAGATCGTTAATGTGGTTCCGTACACCGGCGTAGACGGCGAATAATTTTTCGCTTTCTAGTGACCGAGAAAGCCCTATCCTGCGATAGGGCTTTTTTCATACCCTGAGGGGCAAGGCGTGAGGGTGGCCGCGAGTCCATCCTGACCCCTGACTCCTCGCAAGACAGAGGTTGAAAACATGAAATTTATCGATGAAGCCCGCATTGAAGTATTCGCGGGACGCGGCGGCAACGGCGTGGCCAGTTTCCGTCGCGAGAAGTTCGTGCCCTTCGGCGGCCCGGACGGCGGCGACGGCGGCAAGGGCGGCAGCGTGTACGCGGTGGCGGACGAGAACGTCAACACCCTGGTGGAGTTCCGCTTCGTCAAGAAATACCTGGCCGAACACGGCGAGCGCGGCCGCGGCGCCGATTGCTACGGCAAGGGCGGCGACGACATCGACCTGAAAATGCCGGTGGGCACGGTGATCACCGACCATGACACCGGCGAGCTGGTGGCGGACCTGACCCATCACGGCCAGCGCATCATGATTGCGCGCGGCGGCAAGGGCGGCCTGGGCAACATCCATTTCAAATCCTCCACCAACCGCGCGCCGCGTCAATGCACGCCGGGCGAGCAGGGCGAGCAGCGCACGCTGAAGCTGGAGCTGAAAGTGCTGGCCGACGTGGGCCTGCTGGGCATGCCCAACGCCGGCAAGTCCACCTTCATCCGCGCGGTGTCGGCGGCGCGTCCCAAGGTGGCGGATTATCCGTTCACCACGCTGCACCCCAATCTGGGCGTGGTGCGCATGGACGATACCCGCAGCTTCGTGATCGCCGACATTCCCGGCCTGATCGAAGGCGCGGCGGAAGGCGCCGGCCTGGGCCACCGCTTCCTCAAGCATTTGCAGCGCACCGGCCTGTTGCTGCACGTGGTGGACGTGGCGCCGTTTGATCCCGACGTGGACCCGGTGCGCGAGGCGCGCGCCATCGTCGAGGAGCTGAAGAAGTACGACGACGAACTGCACGGCAAGCCGCGCTGGCTGGTGTTGAACAAGGTGGACATGCTGCCGCCGGACGAACGCGAGCTGACGGTGTCCGCCTTCCTCAAGGCCTACGGCTGGCCGGAAGAGCAGCCGGACGACCGTTTCGGCTTCGATCTCAAGGCGCCGCGCGTGTTCAGCATTTCCGCGCTGAACCACGAAGGCACCCGCGAGCTGACCTTCGCCATCATGTCCTATCTGGACGTGGTGCGCGCGGAGCAGCGCAAGCAGGTGGAAGAGGCGCAGCAGCAAGCCGCCGCCGCGCGTCAGACCATGATTACTCCGGATGCGGCGATGCATCAGGACACGACGGAAGAATAAGCGCCTGTTTACGATCTGCTGGGCGTCGAGAGATGTGACGCGGTGAGTGCGTTTTCGCCTTGTCTCGTTCTAACCCGCTAGACTTTGGGTGGGTTCTTTCATCCAGGCGCCGGCATCCACGGCAAGCAAGAAGGCCAGTCACGCGACTGGCCTTTTTCATTTCAGTCCGCCGCCGCGGGGGTGACGCCGCGCGTCGCCCACCAGAACAGCAGGGCCAGCAGGCTGACGGCGGCGCCCAGCAAGCATACGGCTTGCCAGCCGGCATGGGCGTAGGCCGCCGTTGCGCCGATGGCGCCCAGCCCGCTGCCAACGGCGTAGAACAGCATGTAAAGGCCCACCAGCCGGCTATGGGCTGCTGGCCGGGCGCGGAAAATCAGGCTCTGGTTGGTGACGTGCAGCGCCTGGCCGCCCAGGTCCAGCAGCACGATGCCGATCAGCAGCGCGCCCAGCGACTGCTGCATCAGCGACAGCGGCCACCAGGCCAGCAGCAATAAAGCCAGCGCCGCCGCGCTGGTGCGCTGGCCATGTCCGCCGTCGGCCCAGCGTCCGGCGCGGGCGGCGGCCAGCGCGCCTATCGCGCCCGCCAGGCCGAAGGCGCCGATGGCGGTGCGGGAGTAGCCGTGGGGCGGCGCGCTCAAAGGCAGCGCCAGCGCGCTCCAGAAGACGTTGAAGGCGGCGAACATCAGCAGCGCCAGCATGCCGCGCGCTTGCAGCGTTTTTTCTCGTCGCAGTAAGTCCAGCATGGAGGCCAGCAGCGTGGGGTAGCGCATCGCGTTTGCGGCGACGGGGAGCGGCGGCAAGCGTCGCCACAGCGGCAGCGCAATCGCCAGCATCAGCCCGGCGGCGGCGAGGTAGACGCCGCGCCAGCCGGCCAGGTCGCTGACGGCGCCGGAGAACGCCCGCGCCAGGAGCAGGCCGATGAAGACGCCGCTTTGCGCCGTGCCGACGACGCGCCCTTGCTCATGCGGCGCGGCGGCGCTGGCCGCGTAGGCGATCAGCCCCTGCGTCATCGCCGTGCCCAGCAGTCCGACCGCGAGCATGCCGGCCAGCAGCGCCGGGGTGGAGCGCGCCATGGCCACCGCCGTCAGCGCGGCGGCCAGCGCCAGCAGTTGCGCCGCCATCAGGCGGCGGCGCTCCAGCAGATCGCCCAGCGGCACCAGCAGCAGCAGGGCCAGCGCGCAGCCTATCTGGGTGGCGGTGATTACGCCGCCCACCGCCGCCTGGTGGATGGAAAAGTCCCGAGCCAGCGCGTCCAGCAGGGGTTGAGCGTAATAGACGTTGGCCACGCTCAGGCCGCTGGCGACGGCGAACAGCCATACCAGGCCGGCGGGTGTGTTCGCTGGCTTGTGTTTCAAGAGTGGCGATGGGGCGTGCCTGGCGTTCATGGTTCCGAGTCCGTTCAATCTGGTTGCAAAATGAAACCGATTGAATGCTAGGGCAGGTAGTTTTAAAATGCAACTGATTGATCCCGCCGCCGCAGAACCCAAGGAGAGCCCATGACGCGCCACAACACCATGAATCAGGAGCCATGTCCGGTGGCGCGCAGCGTCGACGTGATCGGGGATCGCTGGTCCTTGTTGATCGTGCGCGACGCCTTCGACGGCGTGCGCCGCTTCGGCGATTTCCAGCGCGGCCTGGGCATGGCCCGCAACATCCTGTCCGACCGGCTGCGCAAGCTGGTGGACGCCGAGGTGCTCGCCACCCAGGCGGCCTCGGACGGCTCCGCTTACCAGGAGTATGTGTTGACGGCCAAGGGGGAAAGCCTGTTCGCGGTGGTGCTGGCCTTGCGCCAGTGGGGCGAAGGGCATTTGTTCGAGGCGGGCGAAGGCCATTCGCTGTTGATAGACAAGCGGACCGGCCAGCCCGTGCCCTTGATGTCGCCCAGGGACGTGGACGGCGTCGAACTGGCGCCCGAGGCCACCGAGGTGCGCAAGCTGGCCTGAGCCGATCGGCCGAGACAAAGACGGCGCCACGGTGCAGCCATGCGCTGAGCCGGCGCTTGTCCCTTCCCGCATTCTTCAGGGCTGCGGCCCATTACCCTTCCCGCGTTCTTCCCGGTCCGCCTTGTCCTTGTCTGCCATTTGAACAGCCGCTTCGGCGGGTGGAAGCGGCTTGTTCATATGAAGACTTTTTCACTTGCAGGTACACCCATTCCGATACCAAGCGTTACTTGAGTGGGTGTCTGGATGTTGTATTTTGTCCTCAACAAGCCGCAAATTCGCCCTGGCGCTGAAATACCAAGTCATTAATTTTCCATGACGGCATGACGTAAGCTTAGATAAGAGCGGCGTGGGCGGCGGGCGGCGGAGACGGTATAGACAAATTGCTCTATTTATATAACATGAAGCGCTCAGCCCCCACGGGGGCGATGCCGGATCAGAGGGCGAAAAGCCCCGTGCGCTTTAACTTGTGAAATGCATATGCCCGGCTGTCGGCTCGGGATTTTCACCGTTGGCTGTAGATGAAGTCTATGAGGAGAAGCAAATGAAGAAAGCATTGGCTGTGATGGCTTTGGGTCTGATGACCGCGTCTATCGGCGCATGGGCCAAGGATTGGAAGGAAGTCCGCTTCGGGGTGGACGCCAGTTACGCGCCGTTTGAATCCAAGGCGCCCAACGGCCAGTTGGTGGGCTTCGACATTGATCTGGGCAATGAAATCTGTAAGCGCCTGAAAGCCAAGTGCGTGTGGGTGGAAAACGATTTCGACGGCATGATCCCGGCTTTGAAAGCCAAGAAGTTCGACGGCGTGCTGTCCTCGATGTCGGTGACCGAAGCCCGGATGAAGGAAATCAGCTTCTCCGCCAAATTGTTCAACACGCCTACCCGCATGGTGGCCAAGACCGGTTCCGGCCTGATGCCGACTCCGGCTTCGCTGAAGGGCAAGCGCGTGGGCGTGGAGCAAGGCACCATCCAGGAAGCCTACGCCAAGAAACACTGGGCGCCGGCCGGCGTGGAAGTGGTGCCTTATCAGAACCAGACCCAAGTGCTGTCCGACCTGGGGGCCGGCCGTCTGGACGCATCGTTGCAAGACGCGGTGCAGGCGGACGAAGGCTTCCTGAAGAAGCCGGAAGGCAAGGGCTTCGCCTTTGCCGGCAAAGAGCTGGTTGACCCGCAGACCCTGGGCGAAGGCGCCGCCATCGGCTTGCGCAAGGAAGACAAGGAACTGAAGGCCGATATCGACAAGGCCATCGCCGGCATGCTCAAAGACGGCACCTACAAGAAGCTTGAAAAGAAATACTTCAACTTCGACGTTTACGGCAAGTAAACGGCAAGGGCCCGTTCAAGCATGCAAGGCCGCCGCGCGGCAGGCTTTGAACGGGCTCTAAGAGTGTGTTTACGATCTTGCGAGCCAGAGTCCTCATCGCCTAAGGCGTCCACGACGCGCCGCGGATCGTAAACATGTTCTAAGCCGCAAGCCGCCGACAAAACCGCTGCATTGGAACCCGCAGCGCCTCCGTGGCCGGAGTGGGCCATCCGTTTTGTCGGCGGCTCGTCTTTTGCGCAAGTCAGGGCCGGTTCGGCGCGCGCCGCCGCCCTGAAAGGGGAAGAGCATGTTTTTGCATGGATTCGGTTCCATTATCTGGGACGGCACGCTGGTGACGCTGGAGTTGGCGGTGTTGTCATTGTTGCTGGCCTTCCTCATCGGCCTTATCGGGGCCGGGGCCAAGCTGTCCAGCAATCCCTTGCTGAGCGGCGTGTCCACCTTGTACACCACGCTGATTCGCGGCGTGCCGGATCTGGTGCTGATGCTGCTGATTTTTTACAGCCTGCAGATCGGCATCAATCATCTGACCGAATGGCAGGGCATGGAACGGATTGACCTCAATCCCTTCGTGTCCGGCGTGGTGACCCTGGGCTTTATCTACGGCGCTTATTTCACCGAAACGCTGCGCGGCGCCTTCATCTCCGTGCCCAAGGGCCAGCTGGAAGCCGGCACCGCTTACGGCATGAGCCATTGGCAGGTGTTTTCCCGCGTCCAGTTCCCGCAGATGATGCGTTTCGCGTTGCCCGGCATTTCCAATAACTGGCAGGTGATGCTGAAAGCCACCGCCCTGGTGTCCATCATCGGCCTGACCGACGTGGTCAAAGTGTCGATAGACGCCGGCAAGAGCACTTACAAAGTGTTCTTCTTCACCCTGGTGGCCGGGGCGATCTATCTGTTGCTCACCACGGTGTCCAACTTCGTGTTGATGTGGCTGGAACGCCGTTATTCCATGGGCGTGCGGGAGGCCGAGCTATGATAGACATCATTCAGCAATACTGGCGTCCCTTCCTGTGGTCGGACGGCTACCATTTGTCCGGCCTCGCCGTCACCATGTGGCTGCTGGTGCTGTCCATCGCCTTTGGCTTCATCGTGTCCATCCCGCTGGCGGTGGCGCGGGTGTCCAAGGTCAAATGGCTGGCGCGCAGCGTCTGGTTTTACACCTATGTGTTCCGCGGCACGCCGCTCTACGTGCAGCTGCTGTTCTTCTACACCGGCATGTACAGCCTGGACGTGGTGCGGGAAGTGGGCTTCCTCAACCACTTTTTCCGGGAAGGCTACAACTGCACCATCCTGGCGTTCGCGCTCAACACCTGCGCTTACACCACCGAGATCTTCGCCGGCGCGATCAAGGCCACCCCTTACGGCGAAATCGAGGCCGGGCGCGCCTACGGCATGAGCAAGTTCACTCTTTACCGAAGAGTGATCATCCCGTCCGCGCTGCGCCGCGCGTTGCCGGCGTACAGCAATGAAGTGATCCTGATGCTGCACGCCACCACCGTGGCCTTCACCGCCACCGTGCCGGACATTCTGAAAGTGGCGCGCGACGTCAACGCCGCCACCTATGACTCCTTCAACGCCTTCGGCCTGGCCGCCTTGATCTATCTGGGCGTCACCTTCATCCTGGTGGGCCTGTTCCGCAAGGCCGAGACCAGATGGCTGGCTTATTTGCAGCCGGCGAAAACCTGAGAAACGGACTAGAAGATGGACAAGCTGAATATCCAGAACATCTACAAGAGCTACGGCAGCCACGAAGTGCTCAAGGGCGTTTCGCTGACCGCCAAGGCCGGCGACGTGATCAGCATCATCGGCTCATCCGGCTCCGGCAAAAGCACCTTTCTGCGTTGCATCAACTTCCTGGAAAAACCGAACCAGGGCAGCATCAGCCTCAATGGCGAGCCCATCCGTCTGGCCGCCACCAAGAACGGCGAACTGACGCCGGCGGACCAGAAGCAATTGCAGGGCATGCGCACCAAGCTGGCCATGGTGTTCCAGCACTTCAATCTGTGGGCGCACATGACGGTGCTGGAAAACGTCATCGAGGCGCCGGTGCACGTGCTGGGGATTTCCAAGGAGGAGGCCACCCAGCGCGCGGTCAAATACCTGCGCAAAGTGGGCCTGGACGAGCGCGCGCAGGACAAGTACCCGGCGCATCTGTCCGGCGGTCAGCAACAGCGGGTGGCGATTGCGCGCGCGCTGGCGATGGAGCCGGAAGTGATGCTGTTCGACGAACCCACCTCGGCGCTGGACCCGGAGCTGGTGGGCGAGGTGCTGAAAGTGATGCAGGCCTTGGCCGAGGAGGGCCGCACCATGATCGTGGTCACCCACGAGATGGGCTTTGCCCGCAATGTGTCCAATCACGTGATGTTCCTGCACCAGGGACGGGTGGAGGAGGAGGGCTGCCCGGACGAGGTGTTCGGCAACACCAAGAGCGAGCGCTTGAAGGCCTTCCTGTCGGGCAGCCTGAAGTAAGCCTAGCCCGGCCCCGCTGAAGAAAGAGCAAACCCGCCGGCGCGCGATGGCCGGCGGGTTTGGCTTTTGTGGATAAGTTTGAGTTTGGCCGTTGGCTGTGGATAAGCCGGTTTACTGGGGATGATCGGCGCGGAACAGCGTCCATTCCTCCACCGTGCGGCCGTCCGGCAGCTGGCACAGCGCGTACTCATTGCCCTGGGCGTCTTTTTGCGGCAACAGCTTGCCGCCCTTTTCCCCGCAATACACGGAGGCCGGATTGGCCATGCCCACCGCGGGGCGCTCCGGCGGCTTGGTCTGGCTGCAGGCGCTCAGGCCCAAGAGCGCGGCGGCGCATATCAAGATTCTCATGCGGTTTTCCTTTCAGTATCAGGCCGACAACAGCTTGCCGGATTTGAAGGCCTCGCGGCTGGCCACCTTGGCCAGCGACAGGCCGGTGGTGGTGTAGGTGCGGGCGCTGGTGGCGTACAACATGCCGGGGCGGTTGGCGCGGATCTCGCTGCAGCGGTCGCCTATCGGGTCTATCACCTCGGCCAGCAGTTCGCCGCTGGCCACCTCGCTGCCCGGTTGGGCGTGGTAGACCACCACGCCGGCGTGCGGCGCGTACAGGTTTTCCGAGCCGGCCAGCGGGGTGGCCGGGAAGGGCAGTTCCGGCTGCGGCGGCGCGGCTTCGGCGATCACGCCGCGGTGGCGCAGGAAGTTGAGGATGCCTTCCGCGTCCCGGCGCGCGTAATCGTGATGGACGTCGATTTCGCCGCGCAGTTCCACCGTCACCGCCAGGCAGGCCATGTCGATCTGGACGTCCAGGCCCTCGGCCGCCGCCAGGTCGCGCAGCTGCCACCACAGCTGGCCGCAGGCTTCGTCGAAGGGATGGTCGCCGGAATCGGTGGCCAGCAAGGTGGCGCAAGCGCCCAGATAGCGCGACAGCGGCTCGCACTGTTCCCACAGCGGGGTGCCGGTGTACAGGTGCAGGCCGGCGCGGCAGTCGCAATGCAGATCCAGCACCACGTCGGCGTCGAAAGCCAGCTTCATCAGCGTGTGGCGCAGCGATTGCAGCTCGCTGTCGGCGCGCAGCGCGCCCAATTGCTGGCGCGCCTCCGCGCGGATCAAGGCGGTGTTGGCCTTGCCGTCGCGGCCCAGCTGCGCTTTCACCGCCTCGAAAATGGGCTCGGACAGCACCGGGTAATAGCGGTTGAAGTTCTGACCGCTTTGCAGGTCGAAACGTCCCAGCGGCTTCTCGCTCTGGTTCTGGTTCAGGCCTATGGGGTTGGCCACCGGCACCAGGATCACCTCGCCGCGCAGCAGGCCGGCGGCGTCCAGCCGCTGCAAGCCTTGCTTCAAATGCCAGGCGGTCAGCATGCCGGGCAGCTCGTCGGCATGCAGGCTGGCCTGGATATAGATTTTCTGGCCGCTTTGCGGCACGCCGAAATGGAAGCTGGTCAGGTCGCGCTGGCTGCCCAGGCTGGGCGACAGCAAGGGCTGGCGGTGGGTGTACATGGGTTCTCCTCTTGCGGTGTGCGGCTCTGTCGTCGAATCTTATGCCAAACCGGCCCGGGCAAGATAGGGCCGCCGAGCGGACATGCGTTGACGAACGAGCATGCCCCCCGGACAATCATGGCTTTTGCCATTCCACGCCCGCGCGCGTGGTGGAGTGCCTTTGGATTCTCTCTCCGACTTCTTCCAGCCCGGCATCGAGCCCGCCTCCTTGCAGGCGGTGTCGCGCCTGACCGGCGCCTGGCCTTATCTCGCCGTCTTCGTCACCCTGTTCCGCGGCGGCGACGAAGAAGTGCTGATGCGGCTGCTGGTGTTGCGGGAACTGGGCGGCCGCGCCGAAGCGCCGCTATGGACGCCGCAGGAAATCGCCCAGCGTTTCGCCTATCTGAACGACACCAAGCTGGCCACCATCCTGGGCCGGTTGCGCGAAGGCGGCCTGCTGGTCTACGACAGCGACGGCGGCGTCTACCAGTTGTCCGAAGGCGCGCGCGTCGCGCTGGCGGCGCTGGCCACCATGGTGGATTTCGCCGGCGACGACGTGGAGCTGGGCTATCTGACCAGCCAGGTGGCCGCCGGCCAGGCGGTGGGCCAGGTTTCCGACGAAGCGCTCAAACACCTGCTGGCGCGCCTGAACGAGCTGTACGCGGAATTTGAAGAAGCGCTGGAATCGCAGTCGGAATTCCGCATCCGCGCCGCCCAGCACCGCCTGGAAGCGGTATGGCGCTGGGTGGCCAAATCCACCGAGGTGGTCAAGAGCTTGACCCAGGACGACACGCTGAGCCTGCTGGTGCTCAACCAGGCCCAGGCCATCGCGCTGGCGCAAAGCCGCATGCTGGCCCTGGCCGGCACGTTTGAGCGCCGGCTGGCGCAATTGGCCGCGCAGCGCGTGCATCTGGGCGGCTCCGGCCTGACCTCCACCGACATCGCCGACTGGCTGCGCCGCATGGCGGCCGGCCAGCTGGCGCACAAGCTGGACGCCTGTCTGTCCATCGCCCCCGAGCCCGCCTTCCTGTCCACGCCGGAGCTGGCCGACGTGGCCGAATTCGAACTGCTGGCGCGCGAGCGCGCCAAGGCCGGCTCCATGACGCTGCCGGGCGGAGAAGCCGCGCCGCTGGCCGACGCGCCGGAAATGGAGCGCCTGCTGGAGGCCGAGGCCATGTACGACGCCTTGCTGGAACTGGGCATGTCCGGCGCGGCCGACGCCCACATCAGCCAGGCGGTGCTGGCCGACAGCTACAACGAAACCGCCTATCGGCTGTCGCTGCTGTCCCTGATCGGGGATCCGGAAACCAGCAACGACCAAAGCATCGTCGCCGCGCTGGCCAAGCTGCCGTTCAGGCTGCAAGGCGGCGAGAGCGTGATCGAGCCGGACCACCCGGAAGTGGCGTCGCTGTCCGACGCGAGACTGGTGGCCGCGGCCCAAAAAGGTTCTTAATGGAAACAGAAATCAAAACCCTGACCGCCCGTCTGCTGGCGCATCGGGTGGTGCCGCGCGGCGACGCGCTGGCGAAGAAGGCGCTGCTGGACGACAGCTTCCGCCTGGAATTGGACAAGAGCCTGGCGGCCGTCGGCCTGCGCCTGGTGGAGAACCCCTACGCCGAACACCTCGCCGTGGCCTTGCTGCCGGAAATGACCGAACCGGTGTTCGGCTCCGGCGACGCCTGGCTCAACAATAATCTGGGCCTGCCGCGCGACGGCGTGGCGCTGCTGGTCATCCTGTGGTCCTTGATCATCCTGCCCAAGCGCGAACGCCAGATCGCCCGCGTGGAAGCCGGCAAGGAAAACCAGAGCGATATGTTCGGCGCGCAAAAGCCGCTGGAAACCGGCGAGGCCGTGTCCACCGGGGTGTCCGAGGACGCGCTCTACGCGGACTTCGGCAAGGCGCTGGGCGGCCGCACCCGCTTCAACGCCAACCTGGGCCGCCTGGTCAACCTGGGCTTCATCGTGCGCCGCAACCGCTGGCTGGACGAAGGGCCGATGCTGGACCTGATGATCGACTACGCCCAGCTGGCGCCGCGCATCATCGAAGGCGCGCTGGCCGACGTGCTGCTGCGCCGCGAAGGCCGCGACGCGCTGGCCGACAAGCGCGCGGAAGCGGCCGAGGACGGCCTGGACGCCGCCGCGGAGGCGGACGACTCCGCCGGCCCGCTGTTTGACCTGCCGCCGGACGAGGACGCGGCCCACGAGGAGACGCGCTGATGTTCCAGATGAAATCGGTGGAAATGGTGCACTGGGACTTCTGGCAGCGGCTGACCGTGCCGCTGGACGCGCAGATCGTCACCATCATCGGCCCCAACGGCTCCGGCAAGACCACCTTGCTGGACGCGATGCGCACCCTGCTGGCGATCAAATGCTCGGGCAAGCGCGATTACAAGCGCTACGTTCGCAACAATAAGGAACCCTTCGCCTATCTGCGCGGCGTGGTGGACAATCCGCGCCGCCCCAGCGGCGGCCTGTATCCGACCCCCTTCTTCCCCATCGTCGCGGACGCCGTCACCCTGCTGTGCCGGGTCAAGAAACAGGGCGGGGACTGGGTGCGCCACTACGCCATCCTGGACGGCGACGTGCCGCTGGAGCTGGCCGAAGGCCAGGCCCAATGGATGGGCGTGCAGGAATACCGCCGCCGGCTGGAAATGGCCGGCCTGACCCCGGCGGTGGCCGAAGTGCTGGCGCTGGAACAGGGCGACACCGACAAGCTCACCGAATACAGCCCGCGCCAACTGCTGGACCTGGTGTTTCAGGTCTTCGGCGACAAGGACGTGTTGGACAACTACCAGCGCGCCCGCGACGAGCAGCGCGCCACCGAGCTGGAGCTGGAATCGCTGAGCCGTCAGGAAGAAGCGCTGCAGACGCGGGTGGAAACCATGAAGACCCGCGCCAACCGCTATCTGGAATGGCGGCAGTTGCAAACCGGCATCGCCCGGCTGCGCGACGAGGCGCTGCCGGTGCTGGCCTATCTGGACGCCAAGTCCGCGCTCGGCAATGTCTGGAAAAACTACCGCGGCAACTTCCACACGCTGAACCAGGCCCAGGGCGAGCACGCCGACACCCTGCAACTGGTGGCCAAGCTCAAGGCGGCGGAAGTGGCCGCCGACGCCTCGCGCAAGGCGGCCGAAACCGCCCGCGTCGGCGCGCAGGAAGCCTTTATGGCGGCCAAGGGCGAACACGCCGGCGTGGCCGGCCAGCTCAAGGAACGCGACCGGCTGCAAGCCTTGGCCAGCAAGGAATACGGCGCCGACGCCGCCCAACTGGCCGACAAGCTCTCCGCCTTGCGCGGCGAAGCCGAGCAATTGAAAGACGGCCTGCGCGAACTGAAAAAGCAGCGCCAGGATAGCTCCCAGCACCTGGAGGCGCTGGAGATAGGCCGCGGCCGCGCGCCGGAAGACGTGCGCCAGTTCAAGGCCGCGCTGGACGAGGCCGGCATCGGCCACCTGATGTTGTCCGACATCGTGGAAGTGCTGGACCCCAACTGGCAGGCGGCGGTGGAAGCGCTGTTGCGCGGCTATCGCCACGTGGTGCTGCTGGAGCGCGAATCCGACCGCCGCGAAGCCTGGCGCATCGGCGAGAAACTGCGCTACCGCCACTTCGTGGTGCCGGAGCGCAGCAGCCCGCCGCGCGCCAACGCCGGCAGCCTGATGGAAGTGGTGCGCTTCTCCGCCGACGCGCCGGAATGGCTGTATCGGCAATTGAACAGCGTCAGCCGCGTCGACGACGCCGAGCAGGGCGCCGACGTCAGCGGCGACTGGATCACCCGCGACGGCTATTTCCGCGAACGCCGCGGCGCGCGCCACATCGGCGTGCCGGCGCATGAGTTCGCCTTCGGCGAAGCCGCCCGCCAATCGCGGCTGCTGGCGGTGCGCGAGGCATTGAAAGCGCTGAACACCCGCATCCTGGCCGATGAAGAGCGGCTGGTGGCCGCCACGCGCGAAGCCGCCGGCCTGGCCGAATACCTGGGCGGCATGGACGCCATCCGCCAGCTGGACAGCCGCGCCGAAGAGTTCGCCGCGCTGGAAACGCGCAAGCAGGGACTGGAAAGCGAAATCGCCCGCCTGGGCGCGGCGCTGGGCCTGGTCAGCGCGGAGAAGGAAGCCGCCGACCAACGCTACAGCGACGCAAGGCTGGCACACGACCGCGTCTGCCAGCGCGAACAGGACAGCCTGGCCGCCTTCCGCCAAAAACAGCAGGAAGTGGAGCAGGCGCGCCGCCAAGTGCGCCGCCTGCTGTCCGAGCTGCGCGAATGGGCGGAGCGCTTGCCCGATGCGGCGCTGGCGGCGGATAACGTCGCGGCGCTCGAAAGCGAGTTCGACACCGCCGCCGACGCCAAGCACCAGCTCAATTACTTGGAAGAGCGGCTGCAAAGCGGAGACTGGGAGCAGGACGAAGCCGTGTTGGCCCTGAAGGACAAACTGGTGGAAGACCTGACCGGCCTGGACCGCGAGCGTCAGCGCCGCCAAAGCGAAGTGGACCGTTCGCGCGAACTCACCGACGAAGCGCGCGCCGCCTATATGGGCAAGCTGCGCGCCACCGTCCGCGTCTACGGTCAGAACGTCAAGCGCCTGGGCGAACTGGCCGGCATCCAGGTGGAAGTGGAACTGCCGCAGCTGTCCAACGACGACGCGGCGCTGGCCCAGGCCGGCCTGGTGCTCAAGTTCAACTTCGACCAGAAGGGCCTGATGGGCATGAACGACGGCGAAGCCTCCGGCGGTCAGCAGGTGATGAAGTCGCTGATCCTGCTGATCGGCCTGATGATGGACGAGTCCAACCCGTCCGGCTTCGTCTTCATCGACGAGCCGTTCGCCCACCTGGACATCTTCAACATCGACCGCGTCGCCGGCTTCCTCAAAGCCACCGAGGCGCAGTACCTGATCACCACGCCCAACACCCACAACATCAATATCTTCGCGCCGTCGGAGCTGACGCTGGCCACCCGCAAGAAGCGGCCGGGAGAGCAATGGGCGCCGCCCATTCTGCAAACCCGCCGCCGCGCGGACGGCGGCGAACCGGTTTGAGCAGACTGCGCAGCCGCCCCTAGGGGCGGCTTTTGCTTGTTAGCATGGACAGACCCTAGCTCTGTCAGGAGAGCCCATGTCCAATTATCGACGCGACCGCAGCGCCGGCGGCAGCTGGTTCTTCACCGTCAACTTGGCTGATAGGCGACAGCGTTTGCTGCTCGACCATGTTGAGGCCCTGCGTGAAGCTTTCCGTTACACCTTGTGCCGCCATCCCTTCCGGGTTGAGGCCATCGTGATCATGCCCGACCACCTGCATACGGTGTGGACTCTGCCGGCTGCTGACGTGGATTACCCTCTGCGTTGGCGTTTGATCAAAACCATGTTTACCCGATCATTGCCGGCGGTAGAGCGGATCTCCGCTTCGCGCCGTGGCAAGGGCGAGCGACATGTTTGGCAGCGGCGTTATTGGGAGCACCGTTTGCGGGATGAGCAAGACTTTGCCCGCCATATCGATTACATCCACAACAACCCGCTCAAACATGGCTACGTCTCCGCACTTGCGGACTGGCCATGGTCTTCCTTCCATCGTTACGTGAGGCATGGCGTGTTGCCGGAAGATTGGGCCGGGGGAGATGGCGAGGGCGCCGAGTTTGGGGAGCGAGGGGATTCGATCACAAGGAGTGAGTAGATAGACCCAGCTTCCGTACGATTGCGCTCCATCCTCGCCACTGCGAGCGGCGCGTAGGGAGGGAGGAGCCGTAGGCGATGCCCGCCAATGATTCACAATCAAACAGGCTGGCGATGTTGAGCGCGTTTCCGCGTGGGTATCGCTTCGCTCCACCCACCCTACGGCGAGCGGTGCGTGGGGTCGGCGGAGCCGCAGGCGATACCCGCCAATGATTAGCAATCAAACAGGCCGGCGGCGTTGAGCATGTTTCCGCGTGGGTATCGCTTCGCTCCGCCCACCCTAGGGCGAGCGGCGCGTAGGGTGGGCGGAGCTGCAGGCGATGCCCGCCAATGATCAGCGATCAAACAGGCTGGCGGCGTCGAGCATGTTTCCGCGTGGGTATCGCTTCGCTCCGCCCACCCTACGGCGAGCGGCGCGTAGGGTGGGCGGAGCCGTAGGCGATGCCCGCCAATGATCGGTAATCAAACAGGCCGGCGATGTTGAGCGCGTTTCCGCGTGGGTATCGCTTCGCTCCACCCACCCTACGGCGAGCGGCGCGTAGGGTGGGTGGAGCCGCAGGCGATACCCACCAATGGCTTGTCATCTCAAACAGGCTGATGAACTGGGGGCATTGCCGTCGCTCACGGCTGGTTGTAGCTGTACTCGATGCCGTTGATCGTGGACTTGAAGCCGTAGCGCGGGAAGGCCGGGTTCGGCTTCTTGGCGAGGTAGGCGTCCGCCAGCGCCTCGGCCGCTTGCCGGTAGAACTTGATCTGGTTCTTGTTGTACCAGGGATCGTCGTGGGGATTGGGGCTGAACTTATAGCTCTGGTCGCGGCCGCCGGCGATGTAAATGCGAATGCCGCGCGCGCCGGGGCCGGAGCCGCCGCTTTTTTGCTCCACATAGTTGAAGGTGATGCCGCTGTCCTTGTAATTGGGCAGGCTGCCGCTGATATTGGCTGCCAGCGCTCCGCCGGCGGTCAGCGACAGCGCGCTGACGGCGAGCAAGGCCGCGACGCGGCGGAACAGGAAGTTGAGTGGGGGATGCATGGCGCTCCTTTGGGTGATGGTTGAGAACCGTCGGCAAGCGAGCGGCCTTGCCGGCGAGGCGTTAGCGTCGTGAAATGGCGCTTAAATGTCGCCTATTTATACAAATGGCAATTATCTTTCGTCTTTAAATGCCATTTGGATTGTGAAGATAGGCGAGCGCGAGGCTATCAGCAAGCGCCGCATGCCAGTCCTTAAGGCCGGGCGGCGAGAAAGCGCTGATGAGGCGTTTGCGCGGCGGGTCGCGCTTGGACGGCGGATGGCGTCCCGCCGCCTCTGGCCTATGCTGAGAGGGAGGCATGAGCGTTGTGGGAAAGCGGGTTTGAAATGGAAGAACGCGATTTGGTGAGCAGCGCCATCCCCATGGCGCAACTCAAGCTGGAACTGCGCCCGAACGGCGTTTTGCGGATTGCGGTGTACGAGCTTGACGATGAGGAGCCGTTTTTCGTTTACGAGGCCAGCGATGACTTCGATCCCGAGGCGGTGCTGGGCGTCGCGGAAAGGCGGCTGGACCCGGTGCGGCTGGCCGTCTTCAAGCATGTGTTCTTCCCGGCTCAGGACGATGTCGAGGATGGACGGGAAGAGGGCGACGGGTAAAGGACTCCCGCGCCCCTTCGTCCATTGCAGGCCAACACCCCGCCCAGGCGGGGTGTTATTTTTACGCTGATCGCCATGGCTTTGGCCCTGATGAACCGGCAAGTACAATCTTGGTCGTGTCGTTCAATTGGCGGAACCGGATTTGGCGCCCTAAATGTATTGATTCCTTTGTCGAGAGTGGTTTTCTCGCATCTATTTAAAGCAACGTAGTTGTGTTTCCTATGGCAGGCAGTGGCAGGGAGACCTTGATGGTCTGCCGGTTCTCAGTGCGCCGGTTCGCTAACCCTGTCACGTGCCTGTTTTTCCCCATGTGTGGTGGAGTTCTCGCTGCTTAGCCGGGAACAGTGGCCGCCATGGCCTTGACCCTGATGGACAGGCAAGCAACAATCCTTGCCGTGCTGCCGCCATAGCAGCACCGGGAGTGGAAACCCGTATTGCTGTTAAGAAGGCAGACGCGTTGTATGCGCGCGTCTGAGCCATTCCACGTCTGTAAGGCGGGGGGTGGCAGGGAGGCCTAGCGCCTGCCGATTGCCTTCTTGTCGGTTTTCCACCCCTGCCGCCTGCCCGCCACCCGAGTGGAAACGGGTGCCGGGCCGATCTTTTCGAAGAAGGAGGCCCCATGCTCATCCGCTATTTGTCTCATTTCTTATTACCGTCCCCCTTGCCGTCTCCGCACTCTGAGGAGGCCCGGCCATGACTGCGCTGCCGCTTGCCGCTTCGTCCCTGAGTCCGCGTCAAGACGCCCAAAGCCCGCCTGGGGGCGGGCTTCGGGTACTGATGGATGGCCCGGCCATGGGCCGGGCGCATGCGCTTAGCGCAGGTTCAACGCTTTGATCGCGTTGTTGATTTCATCCGCCAGGCGCACTTCCTGACCCAGCTGCTCGTGCCATTGCTGGTTCTGGAAGAAGGCGTAGCGCGCCTTGGAGTTGTTGCCGGCTTGCCAGCCGTCTTTCAGTTGGCCGTCGAAGAAGAACTGTTCCAGCAGCGCGTGGCCGGCCGCGTGGGCCTGGTTTTGCGCGTGCTGCTCGTGCAGGCGCGGCGCGCCCACCAGATGCAGTTCGATATCGCGGCCCTGCTCTTCGTAGCGGCCCTGGATCGGGTGCTCGAACACCAGCGGCTGCAGCGTGGCGTGGGTGATGGTGGCGCGGCCGGTGATATGGCGCGACGGGGTGTACACGGTCAGATCCAGCCGCAGGTTCAGGCCGCCCGCCTGGCCGGGTTTGTTGACGTTGTAGCTGACGATGAACAGGCCGGATTTTTGATCGCGATCGATAGTCATGTTTGGACTCCTTGAGATCAATAACATCAGAGAAGTTGGAGCGCCCGGTGGGACGCCCAGGCCCAATGGCGATGTGCGAGCCGCGGCGGTAACCGCTGCTGCCCTGTAGTTATATAACCTTTGATTTTATTTTCTGCCGTACTTAATGGCAGTTGGAAATAAAGAGGAGATGGGGCTTGCGCGCGGGCTTAGGGAGGGAAGGGGCAGGAAAGCGCGCCGCCGGGGCCGGCGGTGCGAGGGAAAATCAGGCTTGTTGCTCAAAGCGCACAGGCTGTTTGCCCAGGCGCTTGGCCCGCACCACCACGGTGCCGGCGATCTTGTCGTGCCAGCCCTGTTTGCGCGCGTCCAGGCCCACCCAGATCAGGCCCAGCAAGAAGGGGAAGCAGGATACGAAGTAGCCGAGATAGCGCAGCGCCGCCTGCATCGGCGTCATCGGCGCGCCGGTTTTGGCGTCCACGATGCGCGCGCCCAGCAGCATCTTGCCCGGCGTGCTGCTCTTGAACCACCAGAAAGCCAGCACCGCCGCCGCCGGCAGCACCCAGTTGACCATCAGGCCGGCCAGCGGGCTCAATTCGAAGCCGCCTTGCATCATGAAGGCCTGCATCATCCAGCCGTCGCCGCTTTCCGCCACGCGGCGGGTTTCGCCGCCGCCGCCGGCCAGCAGCCAGATCGCCGGCGCCAGCGCCAGGCACAGCAGCAGGGTGTCGATCAGGCTGGCCAGCACCCGCAGCCAGAAGCCGACGTATTCCAGTTCTTCCGCGCCGTCTTGCATCTTCAATCCTCCAGATTGGGTTTGTGCTTGGCCGCCACGCGCAGATAGTGTTCGGCGGAGTATTGGAAATAGGCCAGCTCTTTGTCGGTCAGCGGCCGCGCCTGCTTGACCGGGTTGCCCAGATAAAGATAGCCGGACTCCAGCCGCTTGCCCGGCGGCACCAGGCTGCCGGCCCCGATCAGCACTCGCGGTTCTATCAGCGCGCGGTCCAGCACGATGCTGCCGATGCCGACCAGCACTTCGTCGCCTATGGTGCAGCCGTGCAGGGTGACGTGGTGGCCGATGGTGACGTTGCGGCCTATCACCAGCGGCGCGCCGACGGGGTCCGCTGCGCTTCTGTGGCTGACGTGCAGCATGGCGAAGTCCTGGATGTTGGAGTTCTCGCCTATGCTGATGGCGTTGACGTCGCCGCGTATCACCGCACAGGGCCAGACCGACGCGCCCTCCGCCAACGAGACTTCGCCGATGACCACGGCAGCCGGGTCGATGTAGCAGCTGTCGTGGATCTGCGGCTGATGCCCGTCATAAGGGCGGATATTGCTTTTCATCGGTCTGTCCTCATCTGAAATCGGGTAAAGTTCCTATCATACCCCCACAGGATGCCAATATGAGCCAGAACCCCTTGCTGGACTTTTCCGGACTGACCCGTTTCGCGGAGATCAAGCCGGAGCACATTTCCCCCGCCATCGACGAATTGCTGTCCGCCGCGCGCGCCGCGGTGGCGCGGCTGACCGCGGAGCAGGGCGCGCCCAGCTGGGAAAGCTTCGTCGATCCGCTGACCGACGCCACCGAGCATCTGGGCCGCGCCTGGGGCGTGGTGGGCCATCTGAACGCGGTGGTGAACACGCCGGAGCTGCGCGAGGCCTACAACAGCAATATCCCGAGAATTTCCGAGTTCTGGACCGAGATGGGCCAGAACCTGGAGCTGTTCGCCCGCTTCAAGGCGCTGGCGGCCAGCCCGGAGCACGCCGGCTACAGCGCGGCGCGCAAGAAGATCGTATCCAACGATCTGCGCGATTTCCGCCTGTCCGGCGCGGAATTGCCGCAGGCGGAAAAAGAGCGCTTCGCCGCCATCCAGACGAGGCTGGCGGAGCTGTCCGCCAAGTTCGAGCAGAACGTGCTGGACGCCACCGACGCCTTCAGCCTGTATATCGAGGACAAGGCCGAGCTGTCCGGCGTGCCCGAGGATTCGCTGGAACTGTTCGCCGCCGCCGCGGCCGGCGACGACAAGAGCGGCTACAAGATCACGCTGCAATTCCCGTTCTACTTCCCGGTGCTGCAGTACGCGGACAACCGCGCGCTGCGCGAAAAGCTGTACCAGGCCAATGTGCAGCGCGCGTCGGAGTTCGGCCCGGCCGAACGCGACAACAGCCCCATCATCCGCGAAAAGCTGAAGCTGGCGCGCGAGGAGGCCCAGCTGCTGGGCTTCGCCAACTTCGCCGAACTGTCCTTGTTCACCAAGATGGCGGAAAGCCCGGAACAGGTGATCGCCTTCCTGCGCGATCTGGCCGCGCGCGCCAAGCCGTTCGCGGTCAAGGACCGCCAGGAGCTGGAGGCCTTCGCCGCCGCCGAACTGGGCCTGGCCAAGCTGGAAGCCTGGGATCTGGCCTACGCCGCGGAAAAGCTGCGGGTGGCGCGTTACGCCTTCTCCGAGCAAGAAGTGAAGCAGTACTTCCCGGAAAGCAAGGTGCTGCCCGGCCTGTTCGGCGTGGTGTCCACGCTGTTCGGCATCGAGGTGCGGCCTAGCAGCGCGCCGGTCTGGCATCAGGACGTGCGCTTCTTCGACATCCACAAGGACGGCCAACTGGTCGGCAGCTTTTATTTCGACCTGTACGCCCGCGACGGCAAGCGCTCCGGCGCCTGGATGGATGACGCGCGCGGCCGCCGCCGCAAGAGTGGCCAGGTGCAGACCCCGATCGCCTATCTGACCTGCAACTTCACCCGCCCGGTGGGCGACAAGCCGGCGCTGTTCACCCACGACGAAGTGATCACCTTGTTCCACGAGTTCGGCCATGGCCTGCATCATATGCTGACCCGCGTCGACGAACTGGGCGTGGCCGGCATCAACGGCGTGGAATGGGACGCGGTGGAGCTGCCCAGCCAGTTCCTGGAGAACTTTGCCTGGGAATGGGACGTGGTGCAGGGCATGACCCGTCATGTGGACAGCGGCGCGACCTTGCCGCGCGAGCTGTTCGACAAGATGCTGGCGGCCAAGAACTTCCAGAGCGGCATGGCCACGGTGCGCCAGCTGGAGTTCGCGCTGTTCGACCTGCAGCTGTACAGCGTTTTCGACGCCGACAAGGGCGATTGGCTGGCCCTGTTGGAAGAGGTGCGCGGCGAGGTGGCGGTGAACTTCCCGCCGGCCTACAACCGCTTCCCCAACAGCTTCAGCCACATTTTCGCCGGCGGCTATTCGGCCGGCTATTACAGCTACAAGTGGGCGGAAGTGCTGTCCGCGGACGCCTACGCGGCTTTCGAGGAGGCCGGCGGCGCCAATGCGGACACCGGCAAGCGCTTCTGGGACGAAATCCTGGCGGTGGGCGGCAGCCGTCCGGCGCTGGAATCCTTCCGCGCCTTCCGCGGCCGCGATCCGCAGATCGACGCCTTGCTGCGCCATTCCGGCATGGTGGAAACAGTTTGAAACGGCCGTTTTATGCTGAGGGAAAAATATTCCGGGCTTTGTCGGAACTCTTGTGAAGCGCCGCGGCTCTAATTTTTTGCTCAGTGGGTTATCTCCAGAGCAGCAAGCGAGCCAGACGCATATCAGGGTAGATTGATATAGTGTCTATTGCGCGCCTCCGTGTAGACGGAGGCGCCTTTTTTTTTGCCGCGGATCGCGCGGCTAAAAAGATTCAGTCGTCCCGCTCTGGTTTGGCGGGCGGCGTCAGCGGCTGCAGGGTGTGGCGGTGCTGGAAGGTAGGGGTCCGCATCGAGAACGGCGGGGTCAACGGCGCCAGACGAGGGCGGTTGGGGTTGCGCGTCGGGCATAATGCCTGTTGCGCGTCGTGCTGCTTGTGCTTGATAGTCAAGAACTTGCTCCGGTTACGACGACGCTTTCGATCATAGGCCGTGGTTCCGGGCCTTGGCAAATTCCCGTCGTCCGGCTGTTGTTTATTTGTTTAAACACTTTTGTTTAATCAAGCATCAAATAATCGACGCCATCGACTGTCGCCGCCCAAAGCTTGGCAGTGCCGCGCGCTGCGGTTATGGTGTCGGCCTTTGCATGAAAAACATTTGGAGAGCCCGTCGATGCGTTTTGCCACCTGGAACGTCAATTCCCTCAAGGTCCGCCTGCCGCAGGTGATCCAATGGCTGTCGGACAGCCCGGTGGACGTGCTCTGTCTGCAAGAGCTGAAAATGGATCAGGACGTGTTTCCCTTGGCCGAGATCGAAGCGGCCGGCTACCGCGCGGCCTGGTTCGGCCAGAAAACTTACAACGGCGTGGCCATTCTGGTGCGCGCGCCGCTGGAGCTGGAAGACGTGGTGCTCGGCATCCCCGATTACGGCGACGAGCAGCGCCGGGTGATCGCCGCCACGGTGAACGGCATCCGCGTGATCTGCGGCTATTTCGTCAACGGCGAGGCGGTGGATTCGCCCAAGTATCCGTACAAGCTGGAGTGGCTGGCCAATCTGGAGCGCTATGTCGCCGCGGAGCTGCAACGCCACCCGCAGTTGCTGCTGTTGGGCGATTACAATATCGCGCCGGAAGACCGCGATGTGTACGACCCGGAAAGCTGGCACGAACAAGTGTTGTGCAGCACGCCGGAACGCGAATCCTTCCGCCGCCTGATCGCGCTGGGCCTGAGCGACAGCTTCCGCCTGTTCAATCAGGAGGAGAAACAGTACAGCTGGTGGGATTACCGCGCGATGATGTTCCGTCGCAACAAGGGCGTGCGTATCGACCACATCCTGGTCAGCGACGCCTTGAAGCCGCGCGCGCTGGAATGCGTGATCGACAAGGCGCCGCGCAAATGGGAGCGTCCGTCCGACCACACTCCGGTGGTGCTGACCCTGGCCGATTGAGCCTAAAGGCCGGCCGCGGCCGGCCTATCCGCCAGCTTTCTTGGCTTGCCTCAAAAATATCGCCGGCCGGTTTTGCTAGTCTGGAGCTTTCTTGCTTTCAGATGGCTGCGCGATGACCCAAAACCACCCCAAACTGCCGGTAGACCCGTATTACGAGGGCGTACCGGAATACATGACCCAGGTGTACGACTGGGCTTACGTCAACCCGCGCAAGGCCGGCTGGCTGGATCGCAACCTGGTGGTGCGCGTCTTGTTGTTCTTCAACGATCAAAGGCTGATGCGCGCCTATCTGGAGCAGATCCGCCCCGGCGACAAGGTGTGGCAGGTGGCCCATGTCTACGGCGACCTGGTGCAGCGCGCGGCGGACCGGGTGGGCGGGGACGGGCGCTTCGTGCTCACCGACATCACGCCGGTGCAGATAGAGCACGCCGAGCGCAAGCTGCGCGATCGCCCCCAAGCCGCGGTGGTGCGCGCCAACGCCGGCAATCACCGGCTGGAGTCCGACGATTTCAACTTGATCTGCAGTTTCTTCCTGCTGCATGAGGTGCCGGATCATCTGAAGCGCGCCATCGTCGACAATATGCTGTCCCAGGTGCCGGCCGGCGGCCGCGCGGTCTTCGTCGACTACCATAGGCCCAAGCCGTGGCAGCCGATAGGCTGGCTGCTCAAATGGGTGAACCGCGTGCTGGAGCCGTTCGCCGAGGCCTTGTGGAACCATGAGATTCGCGACTACGCGCAAGAGGCGGACGGCTTCGACTGGAGCAAGCGCACCCTGTTCGGCGGGGTGTACCAGGTGACGACGGCGAAGAGGAAGCCTTGAGGGCGCGCCGTACTTGACGTTACACGGGCTTACAAGCGACTAACAGACCCGGGACGGGGGCAGGGCTAGGATACGTCTCAAGGAAGCGCCGAATCCGGCGCGATGTGATCGGTGAACGGGAGCCCAAGGCTCCCAAGCCTGAAACTGGAGATGCATCATGAACAAACTGACTCTGCTTGCCCTGACCGCCGCTTTCGGCCTGAGCTCCGCCGCTGGTTTCGCCGCCGAAACCGCCAAGCCGGCCGCTTCCGCTCCGGCAGCCAAAATGGCTCCGGCCGCCAAGAAAGCTGAAAAGCACCCGGCCAAGATCCACCACGCCAAGAAAGGCGAAAAGGTAGCCGCTTCCGCTCCGGCGCAAAAAGCCCAGGCCGCCAAGGCTGAAGCGTCCGCTCCGGCCAAGGCCAAGCACGCCGCCAAGAAGCCGCACGCCAAGCATGCGAAGAAGGCCGCTTCCGCCGCCGCCCAGAAAGCCCAGGCCGCCAAGGCTGAAGCTTCCGCTCCGGCCAAGAAGCACGCCGCTAAAAAGCCGCACGCCAAGCACGCTAAAAAAGCCGCTTCCGCTCCGGCGCAGAAAGCCCAGGCCGCCAAGGCCGAGGCCTCCGCTCCGGCCAAGAAAGTAGAGAAAAAGGCCGCTCAACACAAGAAGCACGCCGGCAAGGCCAAGAAGGCCGCTGCATCGGCTGCCAAATAAACCGGACCTCGCGTCTGGCTCGCTAAAAAAAACAGGCCCCTCAGGGAGGCCAAGACTCAAAGGAGGCCGCGGCCTCCTTTTTCTTTTTGAACGGGACCGCCGGCAGGACAGGCGCGCCCGGCGGCCTTATGCTGTTACACTCAAACGCTTCGATGCCGGCCGCATGCCCCCGGCTTGAAACCGCTTTCGTCCATTGATTTCGCGCTTAAGGAGCTTCCATGCTAGCCGCCCCGCAAGTTTCCGCCTTCCTGCCGCCGCGCCGCATTCTGATGGGGCCGGGCCCGTCCGACGTTTATCCGGAAGTGCTGGCCGCCCAGGCCCGCCCCACCGTCGGCCATCTGGACCCGCTGTTCGTCGGCATGATGGACGAGGTGAAAAGCCTGCTGCAATACGCGTTCCAGACCGCAAACCCGATGACGGTGGCGCTGTCGGCGCCGGGTTCGGCCGGCATGGAAGCCTGCTTCGTCAACCTGGTGGAGCCGGGCGAGAAGGTCATCGTCTGCCGCAACGGCGTGTTCGGCGAGCGCATGCGCCAGAACGTGGTGCGGCTGGGCGCGGTGCCGGTGCTGGTGGACAGCCCCTGGGGCCAGCCGGTGGATCCGGACGCGGTGGAGAGCGCCTTGAAAGCCAATCCGGACGCGCGCTTCCTGGCCTTCGTTCACGCCGAGACTTCCACCGGCGCGCTGTCCGACGCCAAGACGCTGTGCGCGCTGGCCAAACGCCACGGCTGCCTGAGCATCGTCGACGCGGTGACCTCGCTGGGCGGGGTGGAGCTGCGCGTGGACGAATGGGGCGTGGACGCGGTGTATTCCGGCAGCCAGAAGTGTCTGTCCTGCGTGCCCGGCTTGTCGCCCTTGTCTTTTTCGCCGGCGGCGGTGGACAAGCTGCAGGCGCGGCAAAGCCCGGTGCCCAGCTGGTTCCTGGACCAGACCCTGGTGATGGCCTACTGGGGCGGCGGCAAGCGCAGCTACCATCACACCGCGCCGGTGAACGCCTTGTACGCGCTGCACGAATCGCTGCGCCAGCTGGCCGGCGAGGGCCTGGAGGCGGCTTGGCGGCGCCACCGCGACATGCATCTGATTCTGCGCGACGGCCTGGAGAAGCTGGGGCTGAGGTTCGTGGTGGACGCCGCGGCGCGCTTGCCGCAGCTGAACGCGGTTTATATTCCCGAGGGCATAGACGACGCGGCCACGCGCAATCGTCTGTTGCAGGAGTACAACCTGGAGATAGGCGGCGGCCTGGGCGATCTGGCCGGCAAGGCCTGGCGCATCGGCCTGATGGGCTACGGTGCGCGCCGCGAGAACGTGGCGCTGTGCCTGAAGGCGCTGGAGAGCGTGTTGAAGTAAGCGCGGCCGGTGTCCGGCGGGCGCGAGTCAGCGCGCGCCGCGCCGCCGGGAGATGAAAAACGCCATCCGCGAAGGATGGCGTTTTTGCTGCCGCGGGAGGCGGATCGGCTTATTTTTCGACGAAGGCGCGTTCGATCGCGTAGTCGGCCGGTTCGCCCATGCGCGGGGATTCCTTGAAGCCCATGCCGTTCAGGATCTCGCACAGATCGTGCAGCATGGACGGGCTGCCGCAGATCAGCGCGCGGTCGTGTTCCGGGTTCATTTGCGGCAGGCCGATGTCGGCGCACAGCTTGCCGCTGGTGATCAGGTCGGTCAGCCGGCCCTGATTGCGGAAGGGCTCGCGGGTCACGGTCGGGTAGTAGATCAGTTTCTCGCGCACCATCTCGCCGAAGAATTCGTTTTCCGGCAGTTCTTTGGTGATGTAGTCGTGGTAGCCCAGCTCGCTGACCCAGCGCACGCCGTGGGTCAGGATCACTTTGTCGTAGCGCTCGTACACGTCCGGGTCTTTGATGATGGACATGAAGGGGGCGAGGCCGGTGCCGGTGGACAGCAGATAGAGGTTTTTGCCGGGCAGCAGATTGTCCTGCACCAGGGTGCCGGTGGGCTTCTTGCTGATCATCACGGTGTCGCCCACCTTCAGGTGCTGCAGGCGGGAGGTCAGCGGACCGTCCTGCACCTTGATGCTGTAGAACTCCATGTGTTCTTCGTAGTTGGAGCTGACGATGGAGTAGGCGCGCATCAGCGGCTTGCCGTTGACTTCCAGACCTATCATCACGAACTGGCCGTTGATGAAGCGCAGGCCGGCGTCGCGGGTGCAGGTGAAGCTGAACAGGGTGTCGTTCCAGTGATGGACGGACAGGACCTTTTCGGAGGTCAGGTTGGGAGAGGACATAAGGTTTGCTGCTCGCTAATTTATGAAGTAGAAGCTCGAAAAGTATGGGGCCGATTTTAACCGGTTTGTCGCTTCGCCGCTTGTTCTTACTGGGCAAGGCCGGCGATATCGACGTTAAATTCAATTGGAACAGCATGTTAACCGACATTGCCGTCGCCGCCGAACGATTGTTTTCTGATGTGTTTATCGCTGCGCGTTATTTGTCCGCGACGCAATGAAAGAGGGCGTCACCGTGGCGGGACGCCCTCTCGGACAACTTACAGAGAAAGACTATGCGCTTTACCCTTGCAGAACCGCACGACCACCGCTTTACCGCAAGGCCGTTACCAAAGAGCGGGCTGTACAAGACAGCGCTACGACGATGCCGTGTCGTGGCGGCGCCGCCATCATGGCAGCTTGCCGCGCACCGTGTCCTTGATGGACATCACAGAAAGACCAACCGCTTCTTTCTTAATGGGCAAATCGACAAACGGTAATCACAAGTTTATTGACTCTGGATTTGGCGGACCGGCCTGGCCGGTGTTGCATGCGCTCCGTCTTGGAGGCTGGCTTGGCGTTGCGGACTGTGCCGATTTGGCTGGCCGTGTTTATTGGCCAATGCTCAACGCGTGGAAAACTGGATGGCCGCCGGCATACTGCCATGAAAGCATTCGGAACCCTCCCTGTCGTGTTGACCATTCCACTATAGACGCTGCCGTTCCCAATGCAAGCCGGCGGGCGGCGGCCTCAACTGACCTTAGGGTCGGCCAGCGGCGCGTCCAGCGCCAGCCGAGCGGGGCGCAGATGTTGTTCGAACTGGCGGCTGGCGGCCTGCCAGGAGTAGCGCTCGGCGACGGCGCGTACATGGCCGCGGTCCAGTTCCAGCGCCTTCAGGCAGGCGACGCGCAGGTCGGCGTCCAGCACGCCGGCGCCGCTGTCGCCCACCACGTCCAGCGGCCCGGCCACCGGGTAGGCGGCCACCGGCGTGCCGCAGGCCATCGCCTCCAGCAGCACCAGGCCGAAGGTGTCGGTCAGGCTGGGAAACACGAAGACGTCGGCGGCGCGGTAGAAGCGCGCCAGCTCGTGCTGGGGAAAGATGCCGGCGAAGTGGACGTCCTGATAGTGCTGCTTCAGCCGCGCCAGCTGCGGGCCGTCGCCCACCACCCATTTGCTGCCCGGCAGCTCCAGCTTGAGAAAGGCTTCGATGTTCTTTTCCACCGCCACCCGGCCGATGTAGACGAAGCGCGGCGGCGCGGTGCCGTCCAGCCGCTCGCGCGGGCCGGGGCTGAACAGCGCGGTGTCCACGCCGCGGCTCCACAGCTTGACGTTGTGAAAGCCGCGGGCGCTCAGATCGTCGGCGATGGACTGGGTGGGCACCATCACGCAATGGGCGGCGTTGTGGAAGCGGCGCATCCAGGCGTAGCTGAGCGCCAGCGGCAGCCGGCAGCGGGCGTGCACGTATTCCGGAAAGCGGGTGTGATAGGCGGTGGAGAAAGCCAGGCCGTGGCGCAGGCAATAACGGCGCGCGGCCAGGCCCAGCGGCCCTTCGGTGGCGATGTGGATGGCGTCCGGCGCGAAGGCGGCGATGCGGTCGGCCACTTTGCGGTAGGGAAACAGCGACAGGCGGATGTCGGGGTAGGTGGGGCAGGGCAGGGTGCGGAAGGCCTGCGGGGTGATCATTTCCACCTGGTGTCCGAAGCCGGCCAGTTCGCGCGCGGTTTCGGTCAGCGAACGGACCACGCCGTTGACCTGGGGCAGCCAGGCGTCGGTGACAATCAGGATGCGCATGTCGTCTCCTTGTGGTCGGCTTGCGCCGTTTGGGCTTGCAAGGCGGCGGCCGGCTGTCCCATTTGGGTCCAGTACAGCACTTCCAGCCGGCCGTCGGCGTGTTCCACCAGCGCGGACAGGCTTTCCACCCAGTCGCCGCTGTTGCCGTAGAGAATGCCGTCGATGTCGCGCACCTCGGCCTTGTGGATGTGGCCGCAGATCACGCCGTCGTAGCCGCGCCGGCGCGCTTCGCCGGCGAGAATGGTTTCGAAATTGCTGATGAAGTTGACCGCGTTTTTGACCTTGTGTTTCAGGTACTGCGACAGCGACCAGTACGGCAGGCCCAGTTTCAGCCGCGCCCAGTTGAAGCCGCGGTTCAGTTCCAGGATCAGGGTGTAGAGGGTGTCGCCGACATAGGCCAGCCATTTGGCGTACTGGATCACGCCGTCGAATTCGTCGCCGTGCAGGATCAGCAGCCGCTTGCCGTCGGCGGTGCGGTGCTCGGCCTCCTGACGGATGGCGATGCCGCCGAAGTCCAGCCCGGCGTACTGGCGCGCCGCCTCGTCGTGGTTGCCGGGCACGTAGATCACCTTGGTGCCCTTGCGCGCCTTGCGCAGCACTTTTTGCACCACGTCGTTGTGGCTCTGCTTCCAGTACCAGGATTTTTTCAGCTGCCAGCCGTCGACGATGTCGCCGACCAGGTACAGGTATTCGGATTCGTGGCAGCGCAGGAAGTCCAACAGGTGGTCGGCGCGGCAGCCGGAGGTGCCGAGGTGGACGTCGGAAATCCAGATCGCGCGCAGTTGTCGGGCGCTGTCGGGGGCGGGGTCTGGCTGCATGGCGGCTCCGTCGGCCTGTGGACTGCTGGCGATGCTGACAGCGGCAGGTGACAGTCGCGTGAGATTTCGGTGACGACGCGATGAAATTTCTTGAGCGGGGCCTTTAAGATTGTCTTAAGCGCGCTCTGTTGCAATCGGGCTTTGCGGCGGCGCTTGTGACGGTGGCGAGAGCGCGCTAGGCTGCCGGGACCTTGAACGCCCGGCGACGGGGAGACGGATATGCGGGTTTTGGTGGTGGAGGACGACGCTCAGATCGGCGACGGGTTGAAAATCGGCCTGGAGCAGCTGGGTTTTGTCGCGGACTGGTTTCGCGACGGCAAGCAGGGGCTGGCGGCGCTGAGCGCCGCGCCCTACGACGCGGTGGTGCTGGACCTGGGGCTGCCGGGCATGGACGGCATGGACATCCTGTCCGCCTGGCGGCGCGGCGGCCAGGACGTGCCGGTGCTGGTGTTGACCGCGCGCGACGCGCTGGCGGACCGCGTCGGCGGCCTGGACGCCGGCGCCGACGATTATCTGGTCAAACCGTTCGCGCTGAGCGAGGTGGCGGCGCGGCTGCGCGCGCTGCATAGGCGCCGCCACGGCCAGAGCCACCCGGAATGGCGGCACGGCCGCCTTTGTCTGGATCCGGTGGCGCGCGCGGCCACGCTGGACGGCGCGCCGCTGGAGCTGACCGCGCGCGAACTGGCGCTGCTTGAGTTGCTGCTCAGCCACAAGGGGCGGGTGCTGCCGCGCGAGCTGATCGAGGACAAGCTCTACGGCTGGGGCCAGGAGCTGGAAAGCAATGCGGTGGAGGTGCATGTGCACCATTTGCGCAAGAAGCTGGGCAGCGCCTTCATCCGCACCCTGCGCGGCGTGGGCTACACCCTGGGAGATCCGGCATGAGGGGACCGCGCAGCCTGCAGGCGCGGCTATTGCTGCTGCTGTTGCTGATCGTGCCGGCCATCTGGCTGGTGGCTTCCGCCACCGCGGCCTGGCTGGCGCACGAGGAGGTGGACGAGCTGTTCGACACCCAGATGGGGCAGTTCGCCCGCCAGCTGTTGCTGGTGGAGGTCAGCGAGAATTCGCTGATCGAGCTGCCCAAGCTCAAGCACCTGCTCAAGCACGCCGACAAGGGGCAGCTGGAAAACGACGATTTCGGCCTGGCGGTCTGGGACCGTCGCGGCAATCTCTTGCTTAGCGACGGCCGCGGCCGTCGCTTCGACTTCGAGCCGGAGCGGCGCGGCTTCTACGATTACCGCGGCAAGGACAGCGATCACAACTGGCGGCTGATCTATCTGGCCGCGCCGGACGGTTCGCGGCTGGTGGCGGTGGGACAGAAACAGGGCTTGCGCCACGAGATGGTGTTGAAGGTGGTGTCCGCCCAACTGCTGCCGTGGCTGGTGGGCCTGCCGGTGATGCTGCTGCTGATCCTGCTGGCGGTGCGCCGCGAGCTGGGGCCGCTCAAGCGCCTGGCTGCCGGCATCGCCCAGCGCGCGCCGGACGACAGCGAGCCGGTGTCGCGGGAGGTGCCGCGGGAGGTGCTGCCGCTGGTGGACGCGCTGAACGCCTTGTTCGCCCGCATCGCGGCCACGCTGGAACACGAGCGCCGCTTCACCGCCGACGCCGCGCACGAGCTGCGCACGCCGCTGGCGGCGCTGAAAGTGCAGGCCGAGGTGCTGGAGCTGCTGCCGGACGAGGGCCGCCGCCGGCACGCCATGCGGCAATTGATGTTGGGCATAGACCGCGCCACGCGCTTGGTGGAGCAGTTGCTGGCCCTGTCGCGCCTGGACCCCTTGAACGCGCCGCGCCAGGGCGAGCCCATCGCCTGGGCGGCCTTGACCGAGCGGGTGTTGGCGGAGATGGCGGCCGAGGCGGCGCTCAAGGGGGTGAGGCTGGAAACCGAATGGCGCTGCGTGCCGGAACGGGTCTTGCCCTTGAACGGAGACGAAACCCTGGTGGGCCTGATGCTGCGCAATCTGCTGGAAAACGCCGTCCGCTACGGCGCCGAGGGCGGCGAGGCGCGGCTGGTGCTGACCGAGGACTCGGTCAGCGTGCTGGACCGCGGTCCGGGCGTGGCGGCGGAATGGCTGGAACGGATACGCGAGCGCTTCTTCCGGCCGCCGGGCCAGGACGTGGTCGGCAGCGGACTGGGCTTGTCCATCGTCGAGCGGGTGGCGGAGCTGCACGGCCTGCGCCTGATTCTGGCCAAGCGAGACGGCGGCGGGCTGGAGGCCGGCTTGCGGCGGCGCTGAGAAGCGGTGCAAAGTCCGCTGCGCTTCGTGAGACGTGGCGCGGCGAGCGCAGCATTCGAAACGCTCATGCGGCATTCGTGCATTCCGCTTTCTCAGCCGTTTTCGTCTTGCAGGCGAGGCTTGGAGCAGGCTCTGGGACTGCGGCAATTCGCCGCATGGGAGCAGAGGGGGAATCCGGCTATGCTGGCGACGCTGGCCCTGACGCAGCCAGCGTTCTACATTTGGTTGCGGCCCGCCGGTTTCGGCGGGCTTTCTTTTTGTCTAGCCCGGGCGTTTAGGCGCGCCGAAGCGCATCAGCCAGAACAGCGCGTTGCAGACGCCGCCGGCCATCGCGCCCAGATAGAGGTTCATCAGGTCGTTGTACAGCAGCGGCTCGGCCAGCCGGGCGTAGACGAAGGTGACCACGCTGCCGCTGAAGGCGCCGGGCAGGAAGGCGACCAGGGCCAGCAGCCAGCGCGGCCAGCCTTGCTGCCAGCCGGCGATGGGCCGGGCCAGCAGCATGCGCAGCAGGCAGAGCAGCAGGCCGAAGCCCAGCGCCGGAATCGCGCCCATCAAATAAGCCATCATCGGCACCACGCCGCTGGCCAGCAAGGCCACCAGCGGACCCAGCAGGATGAACAGGGTCAGGCCGCAGGCGAGTATTTTCAGATAGGGCGTTTTCATCCGGCGGTGAGGTTTGGGCGGTGGCAAAAGGCCTCCAGCCTAGCAGACTGGAGGCATGGCGGCGAGAGGCCGCGCGCTCAGAGCCTGTTTACGATCTGCTGCGCGTCGTGAGACGTGGCGCGGCGAGCACAACGTCGAAATGCTCATATACCGTGTGTACACCCCGCTTTCTCAGCGGTTTTCGCCTTGTCCCGCCTTCGCTCGCAAGATTGTAAACACGTTCTCAGAACTGAAGTTGCACGCGGCCCCACACTGTGCGGCCCGGCTCGTTGACCTGCAGGGTGCGGTCGTAGCCGGCCACCATCGCGCCGCCTTTGCTGACGCTTTCGGCGTAGGCCTTGTTGAACAGGTTGTCGACGCCGAACAAGAGCTTGGCGTGCTTGTTCAGCTTCATGCCGCCGTCCAGCGACACCACGCCGAAGCCCGGGGTCGCGCCGATGTCGGTGCCGACGATATTGCCCTGGCCGGGCGCCACGCGGTCCTGGCGCTGCACGCCGCGCACGGTCAGGCCGGCCGCGTATTTGCCGTTGTCCCATTTCAGCGCCGCCTTGGCGTCCAGCGGCGGGGTCTGGCCCAGCGGACGGTTTTCATCGAGATTGGCAGCCCAGACCCAGGCCAGGCTGCCGGACAGCGTCCATTCCGGCGCGAAGCGCCAGCTGAGGTCGCCTTCGAAGCCGTAGCGGCGCGCGTCGATATTGCGGGCCTTGTTGCCGACGGCGCCGGCGCTGCCTTCCACCAGGATGAAGTTCTGCACGCGGCTGGCGTAGGCGGACAAGGAGCCTTGCAGCTTGTCGCCGCGGTAGAGCAGGCCGGCGTCCAGCTGGCGGTTGGTTTCGCTGTTCAGGCTGTCGTTCTTGTTGCGCTCCCAGAAGTCCGGCGCGCGTTCCGCCTGGCCAAAGCCGAGGTAGCGGGTCCAGTTGCCGGCGCTGTGTTCATAGCGCAGGAAGCCGGCGTTGAGCTGGTACTGGGTTTCCCGGCGCGGCTGGGCCGGCTGGCCCATGGCGGCGGCCTTGGCTTCGAACACCGCCTGGGTCTGGTCGCGGCGCAGGCCGGCGATCAGCTTGCCGCCGTCGCCCAGCGGGCGGCTGGCTTCGGCGTAGACGCCGTGGTTGTCGAAGCTCTGATTGGGCGTGCGCGGCTGATCCACGTATTGGCCGACGTTGGGGCCTTTGCCCATGCGGCTGCGGTGGCGGTCGCGCAGCCAGTCGAAGCCGGCGCTGACTTCCCAGTCGCCGAAGGCCATGTCGGCGGCCAGGCGGCCGGTGTCGGCGCTGCGGTCGGGATTCATCGCCGCGCGGTCCGCCGGCGCGGTCTGCGGGCGCAGCGAGTAGTTGTCCATCACGTGGTCCACTTCGCTATGGCCCAGTTGCAGGCGCACGGCGTCCAGCCAGCCGCTGAGATTGCGGCGCTCGGCCTTGAAGCTCCAGGCGTCGCGGTCGAACTTGCTGCCGTCCATGCCGCGGTCGGCGTAGGCGGCCTGGCCGCGGCTGCGGTCCAGCGCCAGTTCCAGCGTGGTGTCCTGGTCCGGTGTCAGGCCGGCGATCAGGGTCTGGCTGTCGCGGTCGAAGCTGGAGTGGACCTTATTGCCCTTGCCGTCCTTGTAATCGCCGCCATGGTTGCGGCTGGCGATGGCGCGCACATAGCCCAGGCTGGAACCGAAGGCGGCGTCGGCGTAGGCGTCGTTGCGGTCGGCGTTGCCGCCGGTCAGGCTGCCGTTGAAGCGCACGCCGGCCTCGTCGAAGCGCTTGGTCTTGCGTTCGAAGTTGACGCCGCCGCTGATCAGGCCGGGTCCGAGCTTGACGCTTTGCGGGCCCTTGACCACGTTCACCTCGTCATAGGCGTCCGGATAGAGATAGGCGGTGGGCGGGTCCATGCGACCGCCGCAGCCGCCGAACACGAAGTTGCCGTCGGCGAGAATGGCCAGGCGGGAGCCGCCCAGGCCGCGCAGCAGCGGGTCGCCGGAGGCGCCGCCTTTGCGGATCACGTTGAAGCCGGGCAGGCCCTTGAGCAGGCCGGCGCCGTCGGCGGAGGGCAGCGGCTGACGCGGCGCGCGCGGGTCCACCGACATTTTCAGCGGCTGTTCCGCCTTGGTGGCGGTGACCAGCACTTCCTCGCCGCGGAATTCCGGCAGTTCCTGAGCAAAGGCGTGGCCGACGGCGAGCGCCAGGGGAATCGGCAGCAAATACGGTTTTTTAGTCATTTTTTAGAAACTAACGTTAACAAATTTAGAGGTGACAATTCTAAGTTGCGAGTTGCAGCGGCCCAATGCGGCAAAGTGTCGCAGCGCCCCTGTTCGGCGCATGGTGATAAAGTGTCGGCCATGATTGCCGGATTCCCCGTTTCCTCCCCCCGCCTGGGCCTGACCGCTGACATCGCGCGCTCGGCGCGGCTGATAGGCTGGCTGCGCTGGCTGATGCTGCTGCTGGGCTCCACCGTGGCCTTGGTCTGCTGGTGGCAGCACGTCTACCTGCCCTGGCCTTTGCTGTCCCAGGCGCTGCTGACGCTGGCCGCGGTCAACGTCTGCCTGCCGTGGTGGCTGCGCCGCGGCGGCGACCCCTTGCTGGCCTTGCGTTTGGGCTTGTCCGCCGATGTGCTGGTGCTGACCGAGCTGCTGGCCTTCACCGGCGGCGCGGCCAATCCGCTGGCTTCGCTGTTTTTGCCGCCGGTGCTGTTCGCCGCGCTGTTGTCGCCGGGCCTGTTCGCCTGGGCGCTGGCGCTGGCCAGCGTCGCCGCCTACGGCCTGCTGTTCGAGTGGCATCTGAGCTGGCCGGTGGACCACGGCAACGCGCTGCACATCTTCTCCATGCATCTGACCGGGATGTGGTTGAGCTTCGCGCTGTCGGCGCTGTTGATCGCCGGCTTCGTGTCCTGGCTGGCGCGGCAGCTGGCCCTGCGCGAGGCGGCGCTGGCGACGGCGCGGGAAACTCAGCTGCGCGACGAGCAATTGCTGGCGGTGGGCATGCAGGCGGCCGGCGCCGCCCACTCGTTGTCCACGCCCTTGAACACCATGACGCTGCTGGTGGACGAGTTGCTGGCCACGCGGCAGCGGGACGCCGAGCTGATGGAAGACTTGCTGCTGATGAAGGCGCAGCTGGCCAACTGCGGCAGCGCGCTGGCGCGCTTGAAGCTGGGTTCGGAGTCCGCGCCGGGGGAGACCGCGCTGTTCGCGGCCTTGGCCGAGCGCCTGGCCGGCTGGCGCTCGCTGCGGCCGGACGTGAGGCTGGACTGGCAGACGCCGCGCGGGCCGGACCCGCTGGCGACGCTGGACCCGGCGTTCTGGCCGGCGTTTTTCAATCTGATCAACAACGCGGCCGAAGCCGGCGGCGGCGAACTGACGGTGGCGGCGCGGCTGGAGCAGGGGGCCTTGCTGCTGGACATCGTCAATCATCAGGGCTGTTTGACCGAGCAGCAGCTGGAGCGCGCCGGCCTGACCCCGCTGCCGTCCGACAAGCCGGTGGGCATGGGCCTGGGCGTGATGCTGAGCCATGCGACGCTGGCGCGGCTGGGCGGTTCGCTGCGTTTGCTGAACCGGCCGGAGGGCGGCGTGCACGCGCAGGTGCGCCTGCCCTTGCTGGCGGACGATAAGGAAGGAGCCTGATGCTGGATTTTCTCTTGGTGGACGATGACGAGGCCTTCGTCGCCATTCTGGCGCGCTCCCTGAGCCGGCGCGGTTTTGAAGTGGCGGCGGCCCAAACCGCCGCGCAGGCCTTGGAATTGGCCGGCGACGCGCCGGCGCGCATCGTGCTGGATTTGAACCTGGACGGCGACAGCGGGCTGCGTCTGCTGCCGGCCTTGCTCGCCGCCTGCCCGCGCAGCGCCATTTTGATTCTGACCGGCTACGCCAGCATCGCCACCGCGGTGGAGGCCACCAAGCTGGGCGCGGTGCAGTATCTGGCCAAGCCGGCGACGGTGGACGAAATCCTGGCCGCTTTCGAACAGCAGCAGGCCAATCCCGAGCTGCCGCTGACGCCGCAGCCGATGTCGCTGCGGCGGGTGACCTGGGAGCATCTGCAACGGGTGCTCAGCGAAAACGACGGCAACATCTCCGCCACCGCCCGCGCCTTGAACATGCACCGGCGCACTTTGCAGCGGATGCTGGCGAAGAAGCCGGTGAAGAGTTGAAGCCAGGCCTGTTGCATTGCTACAGCGCGGCGGTCCGCCGCCAATGGGCTGGATGCGGATTGTAGCGGTCTTTGTTCTTCAATTACCGTGTCATGACGGGGGTATAAATCCGGCTTGGCCGCGCCATCAGAAAAATTGATTGGAGCGTCCACTCTAGCCGCCGTATGGTGAATGTCCATAACCATGCCAATGGAGGGGATTACCATGCTTCGCGGACAGATGATGGACCGGCCTTTGCTGATTTCCGACTTGCTGCGTCACGCCGAAACCTACCATGGCGACACGCCCATCGTGTCGCGCACCGTGGAGGGGCCCATCCATCGCTACACCTACCGCGAGGCGGCGCGGCGCGCGCGCCAACTGGCCAATGCGCTGGCGGCGCTGGGCGTGCGCCAGGGCGACTGCGTCGGCACCCTGGCCTGGAACGGCTACCGCCATTACGAGACTTACTTCGCCGTGTCCGGCTACGGCGCGGTGTGCCACACGGTGAACCCGCGGCTGTTCGCCGAACAGATCGCCTGGATCGTCCAGCACGCGGAAGACCGGGTGCTGATGTTCGACCTGAGCTTCCTGCCGCTGGTGGAGCAGATCGCGCCGCAACTGGACACGGTGGAGGCCTTCGTGCTGATGACGGACAAGGCGCATATGCCGGCGCAGACGCCGCTGTCCAATCTCTTGTGCTACGAAGATCTGGTCAACAGCCACAGCGACCAGTACCAGTGGCCGTTGCTGGACGAAAACGCCGCGTCCAGCCTGTGCTACACCTCCGGCACCACCGGCAACCCCAAGGGCGTGCTGTTCTCGCATCGCTCCACCGTGCTGCACGCCTACGGCAGCGCCTTGCCGGACAGTTTCGACATCTCGGCCCGCGCCTGCGTGATGCCGGTGGTGCCGATGTTCCACGTCAACGCCTGGGGCCTGCCCTACAGCTGCACCATGAACGGCAGCAAGCTGGTGCTGCCCGGACCCAAGCTGGACGGCGTCAATCTGTACGAACTGATCGAGAGCGAGCAGGTGACCGTCACCGCCGGGGTGCCGACGGTGTGGATGATGCTGTTGCAGCATTGCCAGAAGAACCATCTGAAGCTGCATTCCCTGAAGCGGGTGATCGCCGGTGGATCGGCGGTGCCGGAAAGCATGATCGAACAACTGGCCGAGCACGGCGTGGAAATGCGCCAGCTCTGGGGCATGACCGAGCTGTCGCCCTGCGGCACCACCGGCACGCCCAAGCTCAAGCATGAGGGCCTGGAGCCGTCCCGGCTGCATGCGCTGCTGTCCAAGCAGGGGCGGCCGATCTACGGCGTCGAACTCCGCATCGTGGACGACGCCGGCAAGCCGCTGCCGCACGACGGCGTGGCCTTCGGCAACTTGCAGGTGCGCGGCCTGTGGGTGTTGTCGCAATACTTCCGCCGCGAACTGGACGCGAGCCACAGCGCCGACGGCTGGTTCAACACCGGCGACGTGGTGACCATAGACGCCGACGGCTTCATGCGCATCACCGACCGCACCAAGGACGTGATCAAATCCGGCGGCGAGTGGATCAGCTCCATCGAGCTGGAAAACATCCTGGTGGGCCACCCGGCGGTGGCGGAGGCGGCGGCCATCGGCATTCCGCATCCCAAGTGGGACGAGCGGCCGCTGATGGTGGTGGTGCTCAAGCCCGGCGCCAGCGCCACGGCGGAAGAGCTGCTGGGCTTTTACGAAGGCAAGATCGCCAAATGGTGGACGCCGGACGATGTGGCCTTCGTCGAGGAGCTGCCGCACACCGCCACCGGCAAATTGCAGAAGGTGCGGCTGCGCGAGCAGTTCCGCGATTTTCGCTGGCGTTCCTGACGTCGGTCGCGGAATGGACTGGACTGAATAGAGTAATTACGCTACAGTGGCGGCTGCACTGAAAACCGTATGGTTTTGAGGTGTTAGCCCCTCGAAATGTCGGCCGGTCCGCCGGACGACGTTTCTTCCTCGTGTTGGCCCCTGCCGTTGTCAAACCGCAGGGGGTTTTTTTTGCCCGCCGTCCGGCGCGCGTCTTCCCTTGCTCCTGTGTTTGATCAAACAAAATCATAATCTGTCACAACTGTACCCATATTTGATATTTAAAACGGGTTACATCCGTTAAACTGGCCGAAGATAAACCAACAATAACAATTGGCTGCCAACGGTAAGGGGAGTGTCGCGCGGCAAGGCGGGGCATCAAAACCATGGTTGTCAATCACGCGAGAAAAAGGACTGTTATGAAATCGCTCCGTAGCCGGCTGATCGCCCTGAACGCGCTATTGATGGCGCTGTTTGGTTTGGTGCTGGTGGTCATCGTCTTCGTGCAGATGCGCACGGAAATATTGCAGGGCCTGGACCAGGAGTTCGAGGCCAGCCTGATGGGACAAAGCGCGGTGGTGACCACCTGGCTGGGCGAGAAGAAACAGCAGATTGTCGCGCAGAGCACGATGGCGTCCGAGCCCGACGCCCTCCGCTTCCTGAAGACCGGCGCCAAGGCCGGCGGTTTCAACGTCAACTACGCCGGCTACGCCGACGGTCGCTCGCTGTTTTCCGATGATTGGACGGCGCCGGCCGACTACAAGGTGGCCGACCGCGACTGGTACAAGCGCGCCAAGGACAGCGGCCAGGCGGTGGTGACCGACCCCTATCTGGACGAAGCCACCAAGAAACTGACGGTGACCATTTCCGCGCCCTTCAACCACAACGGCGCTTTCGCCGGCGTGGTGGGCGGCGACGTGATGGTGGACACGCTGGTGAAATCGGTGCTGGGCCTGAAAGTGCGCGGCAACGGCTACGCCTTCATCATGGACAAGAAGGGCACGGTGATCGCCCATCCGCAAACCGATCTGGCGCTGAAGCCCATCACCAGCGTGGCGCCGGAACTGACGCCGGAACGGCTGGCGGACATCGTCAGCCACGACCAGGCGTCGGAAGTGCAGATCGGCGGCCAGGCCATGCTGTTGTCGGCGCAGGAAATCCCCGGCACCAACTGGGTGATGGCCTTGGCGGCGGACCGCGCCACCGTGCTGGCGCCGCTGACCACGCTGCTGTACACCATCGCCGGCCTGACCGCGCTGGTGTTCGTGCTGATGATCCCGCTGGCGAGTCTGGTGATAGGCCGCATGCTGGCCGGCCTGGTGCGGCTGAAGAACGCGATGGAGGACATTTCCCACGGCGAGGGCGATCTGACCTTGCGGCTGAAGGACGACGGCCAGGATGAAATCGCCGCCACCGCGCGCGCCTTCAACACCTTCGTCGCCCAATTGGCCCAGCTGTTCCGCGGCCTGAAGCAGGACGCCGCCGGCGTGGTCAACGGGGTGCAGGACGCCAGCCAGCTGGTGGCCGGCGTGGCGGACAGCTCGCGCCATATTTCCGATGTGTCCTCGTCCAACGCGGCCACGCTGGAGCAGATCACGGTGTCCATCTCCCACATCGCCGACAGCGCGCGCCAGGCCGACGAGCTGACCAGCCTGACCGGCGCCAGCCTGGAGGCCAGCGCCAGCAATATGCAAAGGCTGTCCAGCGGCATGGAGGGCACGGTGCAGTCGGTGCGCGGCCTGGAAACCATGTTGTCCTCGCTGGACAAGCGCTCTCAGGAAATTTCCGGCATCACCAATGTGATCCGCGACATCGCCGACCAGACCAATCTGCTGGCCTTGAACGCGGCGATCGAGGCCGCGCGCGCCGGCGAACAGGGCCGCGGTTTCGCGGTGGTGGCGGACGAGGTGCGCAAGCTGGCCGAGCGCACCGCCCAGGCCACGCTGGAAATCTCCAATATGGTCAGCGCCATCCGCGACGAAACCGGCCGCGCGGTCAACGACGTCAATCAGACCGTGGCCGCGGTGGACGAGGGCGTGGAGCTGACCCGCGAAGCGGTGGCCAAGATCGAGGAAATCCGCGCGTCCATGTTGGACGTGGTGGCCAAGATGAACGAGATTTCGGATTCCACCAGCGAGCAGCACAAGGCGACCACCTTGATCGCGCAAAGCTCGGAGGCGATCAACGGCCATGTGCTGGAAAACGACGACTCCTTGCAGAACGTCAGCAGCACGCTAACCGGCTTGTCGCTCAATGCCGGCAAGATGAACGCCGAGTTCGACAAATTCCGTTTGTAAAACGGCGAGAGCAAGAACACACGGCCGGGGAGCATGCTCCCCGGCCGTTTTCATAGGCGGCTCAGCCGGCCCCAGCATCCAGCCGGCAGGCAGCGTTCTTGCCGCCCCCCAGTGAAAAGGCCGCCGCGCGTGGAAGAAATTCAGGCGGGGCACGGCAAAGGGCGTTTTCATCAAGGAGAGATGCTGGTTACTATGCGGGAGACGATATTCCGCTGATTTCAAAAAGCGCTTAATCGGAACGGAGCCGGGGCGCTTGCGTTCCGGGCGCTGAAAACTTATGACCGAACCGACTTCCCACGCCTTGCGCGCCGGCGCCTTATTGGCCGCCGGCGATCTGAACGGCGCCTTGCTGGCCGCGCAAAGCGGCTTGCAGGCCCAGGCCGACAACGCCGAATTGTGGAACCTGCTGGGCGTATGCGCGGCGCGGCTGGAGCAACTGGCCATGGCCGAGCAGTGCTGGCGTCAGGCGCTGCAATGCGATCCGCGGACGCCGGACGCCCATTACAATCTGGGCCGCTGCCTGATGGCGCAAGGCCAGTTGGCGCAGGCGGAGGCGCATTTCCGTGCGGAACTGGCGCAGCGTCCGGAGCACGCGGCCTGCCAAGGCAATCTGGGCGTCTTGCTGGAGGAGGCGGGACGGCTGGACGAAGCCGAAGCCCAGTATCGGCTGGCCCTGCGGCTGCGGCCGCAGTCCGCCGTTCATTGCTTCAATCTGGGCCGTTTATTGTATCGGCTGCGGCCGGAGGAGGCCGAGGACTGCTTGCGCCGGGCGCTGGCCTGCGCGCCGGACGACGTGGACGCGCTCAATCTGCTGGGACAAAGGCTGGCGGAGCGCGGGGAGCGGGCCGAGGCGGAAACGTTGTTGCGCCGGGCGCTGGCGCTGGAGGCGAGCCATGCCGGCGCGCTGAGCAATCTGGGTTTGTTGTTGCAGGCGCAGCGGCGTTGGGCCGAGGCCGAGGCCTGCTTGAGCGCGGCGGCGGAGCGCGCGCCGGAACAGGCGCAGGTGCTGGGCAATCTGGCCCTGTGTTTGTGGCGGCAGGGGCGCAGCGAGGAGGCGGAGCCGCTGGCGCGCCGCGCCTTGGCGCTGGAGCCGTCGGACGCGGACGCTCATCAGCAATTGGCGCTGGCTCTGGCGCAGCAAGGCGGTTGGGAAGAGGCCGAAACTACGCTGCGCGCGGGGCTGGACGCTCAGCCGCTGCACGCCGGGCTGCGTCGCAATCTGGGCTATTTGCTGCTGACCCAGGGACGCTGGGGCGAGGGCTGGCCCTTGCACGAGGCGCGGCTGGAAACCGCGCCGTCGCCGGCCTTGAGCTCACCGCGCTGGCGCGGCGAGGCCTTGGCCGGCCGCCGTCTGCTGCTGTGGTTCGAGCAGGGTTACGGCGACGCCTTGCAGACGGCGCGTTACCTGCCGCTGCTGCTGGGGCGCGGGCCGGCGCGCGTGATCATCGCCTGCCGGCCTGTCCTGCTGCCCTTGCTGCAAGCGCAGGGCTGGCCGGTGGAGTGGCTGCCGATAAGCGATCTCGCCGGTCCGTGGCCGGCACACGATTGCCATGTGTTTTCCATGAGTTTGCCCGGCCTCTTGCAGCCGGAGCCCGCGCCAGCGCCGGCCTATCTGCGCGCCGACGACGCCGGCCGCGCCGCCTGGCGCGCGCGCTTGCCGGCCGGCGGCCGCAAATTGGGCCTGGTGTGGCGCGGCCGGCCGGAGCACGAGTTCGACCATTGCCGCTCCTTGCCGGGCCCGGAGGCGTTGCTTCCCCTGCTGGCCTTGCCCGGTGTTCAGTGGCTGGCCTTGCAGCCGGAGCTGAACCAGGCCGAGCGCGATTGGCTGCGCGCGCGCGGCGTGCCGGCCCTGGGCGATGAGTTGGCGGATTTCGCCGCCAGCGCCGCCTTGCTGGCGGAGCTGGACGGACTGGTGACGGTGGACACCGCCTTCGGCCATCTGGCCGGCGCTTTGGGGCTGCCTTGCGCCTTGCTGCTGTCGGCGCGGCACGCCGACTGGCGCTGGGGGCTGGAGAGCGAAACCACGCCCTGGTATCCGCGCCATCGTCTGTTCCGCCAAAGCGAGGCAGGGGACTGGACGGCGCCGCTGGCGCGCTTGGCGAGCGCCTTGCCGGGCGATCCGGACCTTAAGGGTTGAGCGGGGCGGGGCAATCCATCACAGCCACTTGCCCGGATTCATCAGCCGCTCCGGGTCCAGCGCGGCCTTGAGCGCGCGCATCAGCTCCAGCGCCAGCGGGTCCTTGTAGCGTTCCAGCCACTGGGGCTTGAGCTGGCCTATGCCGTGTTCGGCCGCCAGCGTGCCGCCCAGGCGGTAGACGTGGTCGTAGACGATGGCGTTGACCGCCGCCTCGTCGTCGAACAGATCGACGTTGCCGGGCCGGGTATAGCTGATGTTGTAGTGCAGATTGCCGTCGCCGGCGTGGCCGAAGGCGACGATGCGCACGCCGGGATAAGCGCGGCGCAGCGCGGCGCCGCAGTCGCGCACCAATTGCGGCAGCGCCGAGGTGGGCACGGCGATGTCGTGCTTGATGCTGGGGCCGTCCTGTTTCTGGATTTCCGAAATCTCCTCGCGCAGCAGCCACAGCTTGCGGCGCTCCGCCTCGCTTTGCGCCACCACGCCGTCGCGCGGGGTTTGCCCGGCCAGCCAGTCCAGCAGCGCCTCGTTCAGCGCGGCGTCGTCGCCGCCGTCGGACAGCTCGATCAAGAGCAGCCACGGCGCGGTGAACGGCAATTGGCCGGGGCGGTGGCGTTCGATTGCCTGTTGGCAGTCGGCCTCGATCACCTCGAAGGCGGTGAGGCGGTCGTTGAAGCGTTGGCGCAGGCCGTTGAGCCAGACGATGGCGGTTTCGATGTCGTTCACGCCGATCAGCGCGGTGGCGCGGGCGCTGGGCAGCGGAAACAGCTTCAGCGTGGCGGCGGTGATCAGGCCCAGCTGTCCCTCGGCGCCGATGAACCATTGCTTGAGGTCCAGGCCGGTGGTGTCCTTGCGCAGGCCGGCCAGCGCGTCCAGCACCCGGCCGTCCGGCAGCACCACTTCCAGGCCCAGCGTCAGTTCGCGCATGGTGCCGTAGCGCAGCACCGCGACGCCGCCGGCGTTGGTGGACAGATTGCCGCCGATCTGACAGCTGCCTTCCGAGGCCAGCGACAGCGGAAACAGCCGTCCGGCCTGTTCCGCCGCCAACTGCACCTCGCGCAGCGTGGCGCCGGCCTCCACGGTGACGGCGTTGTTGTCCGCGTCCAGTTTGCGCACGGCGCGCAGCCGCCGCATCGCCACCACCAGTTGGCGGCCGCTGGCGTCCGGCGTGGCCGCGCCGCAGGTGGAGGTGTTGCCGCCCTGCGGCACGATGGCCACCTGATGGCGGCGGCAGAGCTTGACCAGCTCGGCCGCCTCGGCGGTGCTGCCGGGCAAGGCCACCGCCAGCGGCCGGCCCTGGTAGCGGCGGCGCCAGTCCAGCGTGTAGGGCGCGGTGTCGGCGGCTTCGGTCAGCAGATGGGCGGGGCCGATCAGGGACGCGGCGGCTTGGAGAAAATCGTGCATGTTAGAAAGGGCCTCCGGCCGCGCGCAGCAGATCGGGCAGGCCGTCGTGATCGCCCTGCGGGCGCTCGGGCGCGTCGCTCCAGTGCTGCGGGCCGATGGCGGCGTTGCGCGCCGGGTGCAGCGGGTAGTGCACCTGATTGTCGTCGCGGTTGACGTCGCCGACGCAGAGCAGGCGCACCGGCTTATCGCTATTGTTGATGAAGGTGTGGGCGAGGCCGGTGCCGGCCTTGAAGCCGACCGAGTCGCCGGGCCGCAACCGGTGCAGCGCGCCGTCCAGCCAGACGTCGGGCTCGCCCTCCAGCACGTGGACGAATTCGTCCTCGGTTTTTTCCGCGTGCGGCCAGCTGGTGCGTTGGCCCGGCTCCAGCAGTTCGTGATGGATGCCGAGGCGGGCGAAGCCGTAATGCTTGCCCAGCGCCGCGCCGCGCGCCAGCGGCTCCCGGCTGTCGGGATAGCTTTGCGAGCGGGCTTCGATCAGCTCGCTCCAGTGTCGGATGCAATCGGGACGGGACGACATGGCGGGGCTCCGTGGGGGCTTAGTCGGGAATGTCCGGCGCCATCAGCACATCGGGGTGCTGCCAGCCCGGCTGCTGGGCGATGCGTTCCAGCCAGGCCCGGACTTGAGGCCAAGCGGCGATGTCCAGGCCGGCGTCGGCCAGCCACCACAGATAGGCGCTGGCGGACAGGTCGGCGATGCTCAACCGCTGGCCGGCCAGATAGGGCTGTTCGGCCAGGGCGGCGTCCAGGGCGTCCAGATCGGCGCGCGCGCGTTGTTCCAGCCAGGCTTCCACCTCCGGCTGAGGCAGCCGGTTCATCCGCGACCAGCGCAGATTGGGCACCGACAGGCCGACGCGGTTGGCTTCCCAGCTCAGCCATTCGCGCACGGTTTCGCGGCTGCCGTGCTCGCCGCTGAGCTGGCCGAAATTATTGGCCAGCCATTGCAGAATGGCGTTGGACTGGCACAGCGCGGTGCCGTCGGCCACCAGCACCGGCACTTCGCCGAAACGGCTGGCGGCGCGGAAATCCTCCGGCCGCTGTTCGCGCGGCAGCTCCAGGTCCACATGGACGTAATCATGGGAAACATCGGCCAGCATCAGCGCCAGGCGCACCTTGTAGCTGTGGCCGGACAGTCGGTTGCCGTAAAGAGTCAGTGTGGTCATGAGTGTCAGGGTCGGTGAGAAGTATCGCTAGCCGATGATACCGCCGTTGCGCCGCGGCGCGAACCCAGCCAAGCCAGCGCAAAGGCCAGCGGCACAGAGAACAGCGCCGGGTTGGCGTAGGGAAACAGCGGCTTGGCGTGGCCAAGCATGCCCACCCATACCGCCGGGCCGGCCACGATCAGCGCCGCCGCCGCGGCCAGCCCGCCCAGGCTGCCCCACAGCGCGCCGCGCGCGCTGAGGCCGGGCCAGTGCAGGGCCAGCAGCAGCACCGGAAAATTGGCCGAGGCGGCGATGGCGAAGGCCAGGCCCATCAGGAAGGCGATGTTCTGCTGCTGGAACAGCGTGGACAACAGCAGGGCCAGCAGGCCCAGGCCGACGGTGGCCCATCGCGACACCCGCAATTCGGCGTGGGCGTCGACGCGGCCGCGCCGCCACCAGACCGCGTAGAGATCGTGGCTGATGGCGCTGGCGCCGGCCATGGCCAGGCCGGACACCACCGCCAGGATGGTGGCGAAGGCCACCGCCGCCACCAGGCCCTGCCAGGCCGGCCCGCCCAGCAAGGTGGCCAGGTGGATGGCGGCCATATTGCCGCCGCCCAGCAGTTTGCCGGCGGCGTCGTGGAAGCTGGGTTCCGGCCCCACCAGCGCCAGCGCGCCGTAGCCGATGATGATGTTGACGGCGAAGAACAGCGCGATCAGGCCGGTGGCGAAGCAGGCGGACTGGCGCGCGGCGCGGCGGTCAGGCACGGTGAAGAAGCGCATCAGCACATGGGGCAGGCCCAGCAGGCCCAGGCAAAGGCCCAGGCCTAGCGACAGCACTTCCAGCGGATCGCTCAGCGCCGGGCTGGGCAGGAAGGCCTGCGGCCCGCGCAAGGCCTCCACGGCGGCGAACAGCCGCGCAGGATCGCCGCCGAAGCGCCCCAGCACGCCGCCGGCCAGCAACAGCGCGCAGCCGAACATCAGCACCGCCTTGACCATCTGCACCCAAGTGGTGGCCAACATCCCGCCCAGCGCCACGTAGAGCACCATCAGCGCGCCCACCAGGCTCACCGCGGCCAGATAGGGCAGGCCGAACAGCAGCTCGATCAGCTTGCCGGCGCCCACCATCTGCACGATCAGGTAGAACAGCGTCACCGTCAGCGAGTTGACGCTGGCGGCCAGCCGCACCCCGTCGTGGTCGAAGCGCCGGCCCAGCACCGCGGCGGCGGTGTAGCAGCCGCTGCCGCGCAGCTTTTCCGCCAACAGCAGCAGCAAGAGCGGCCAGCCGGCCAGGGTGCCGACGGCGTAGGCCAGAGAGTCGTAGCCCTGGGACAGATACAGGCCGGCGGCGCCGAGGAAGGCCGCCGCGGACAGGTAGTCGCCGGCCAGCGCCAGCCCGTTCTGCCAGCCGCGGATGCGGCCGCCGGCGGTGTAGAAATCGCCGGCCGAGGCGGTGCGCCGCGCGGCGGCGGCGGTGATGGCCAGGGTCAGCAGCACGAACAATAGGAAAAAGGCGGACGCGTGGTTCATGCGCGCTCCGAGTCGTCGGCGCGGCCGGCGGCCAGCGCGTAGCCGGCGGCCAGCAGGAAGAACAGCAGGAACATGGCCAGCGCCAGCAGAACGGACGCCGGCCAGCCGGCGAGTTTGGCTTCCAGCCAGGCCGGACGCAGCGCCAGCAGCAGATAGTAGCCAAGGCAGCCGGCGGCGGCGATCCAGGCCAGCCGGCGGGGGAGGGGGTGAGTGGCAGAGGGCTGGCCCATGAGGGATTACGCAAGAAGTCTAAACCGAACAGTTTAGCGCATCGGCGGGCCGGGCAGGGAGATTGGACCCTGCCCGGCGGCGGGCCAGGTGAATCAGCCTGCGAGCGGACGATACAAGTGATAACGGCCGCTTTGTCGTTCCACTAGCAACAGCAACGGCGGCAGTGACGGGACCGGGGTCTCAATGGAGCGGCGGTTGCGGCTCACCGGCACGCCTTCCGGCAGGCGTTGCTGAAAATGGTCAGAGCGGTCGGCGGCGGCCTTCAGTGTTTGGTAGTCGCGCTCGAAACCGGCAGGGTCGCTGTCCGCCTTGCCCAGGAAGGAGACGAACTGGGCGATGGAGTCGGCGTTCTTGAGCCCTTTGAACGCAATGTTGATGTTATCGATCTGCGGCAGGTCGGCGCCGCCGTAGCGGCTATCCTTCTCGATATGCTTATTGGCGAGGTTGATCAGTTCGAATACATCGACATCGCCGACGCGGGCCTGCTTTTGCGTACCGACATAAGCGAAGTCCAGCGTGTTGGGGCCGCCATGCGACAGCTCGTGGATCAGCACATCGGCGACCGCGCTCGGGTTTTTGCCCATCCGTTCGTAATAGGCGTAGAAGCCATCGCGGCCAACATTGATGATTTTTGATTTGGGCTTGCGGCCCAGAATCTGGTATTGCTCCCTGGAGAGTTCCGCCACCGTGGTGGGAGAGCCGACCCGACTGTCGAAATTGAAGTTGGCGGTATCGATGCGCGCCAGGTCGCCCCGGATCTGGTCCAGATATTTGCCCAGCTGCGCCAAGCGTTTCGGGTCCTGATGGAAGGTTTTGCCGAAATAGGCCTCCTCCGCCAACTGGACTTGGGGGCGAAGGTCGGAGCGGTTCAAGGCCTGGATCGCATTGGCGATTTTGGTTTGCGCGATTGGCAGCGCCTTGCCTATGGCCTTGCGCGCGGCGCGGATTTTCAGCGGCTTGCCGATGATAGGCATGTCAACCAGTTTGAACGCGGGATTGTCCCGGCTGGCTGGTTTGGCCAATCCCACCTCGACGCGCTTGCCGTGGGCGCTCAGCTCGATCTGCAGATTGCGGGCGTCCCCAAGCTGCACTTGCTTGCCGTGCCGTTGAACGGGGTAGTACTGCTGGTCGATGGCCAGGACGTATTGGCCATCGCCGGTGCGCTGGATGCCGAAGTGATTGGGCGTGGATAGCTGGCGCTCGTCCAGGGCCAGCGGCGCGATGTCGTGCTTGGCGATGGCCGCGCGCAGTTCGGGAGCGGCCTGTCGCGTGAGCTCGTGCTTGATATGCCATTCGCCCAGACGATTTTCCACTTCCAGGGGCGCGGCGTCAGGCCGGCGGGCATCGTAGATGTATTCCTTGCCGGTGGCGAGTTCATGACGGTAAGGCACCAGGCGGCCAAACAGCTCGATGGCTTCAAGCCGTGCCGGTTGCGCTGTGAAGGAGTTGTGAACGCTGTAGACATGAGGCGTGTTCGCGCTGCTGGAGCGATGCAAGTGATGCGGACCCAGCGCCAGTTTATGGGCGGCCAATTGTTCCTGCTTGCTGAAATGCCGGAATTTGCCATCGCCCAGCAAGCGCCATTCCTGTGCGAGATGGTTGAAATAGACTTCGCGGTTAGCAAACTTTCCCTGCTGCTTGGCCGGGATTTGCGCAAAGCTGCGGCCATCCTTCTCCAACAAGGCGACGTCATGGTGTTTGCCGTTGGCTTTGAGTTTGATGTGGTTACGACCGTTTTTGAGATGGAATGCCGGCAGGTCTATTCCTGAAGCCTTGCCGCCAGGCTGGGGCGCGGTTTGCAAGCGCTGCCGCTCGGCATGGCTCATCCCATCAATGCTGAAGCGGGCTTGTTGGGTCACTTGCTGCAACAGGTTGAGTTCTTCTTCCCGCGAGGTGGGTTTGCCTTCCAGATCATTGGCTGCATGCTCCAGCAGAGGGCCGACGATGTATTGCGCGATGGCCAAGGGCTGGCTGCCTGGCAGCAGCGTCAGGACTTGGGAGGTGATGGCATCGACTTTCTCGGTGATGTCGGTGATGGCCGAGATCTCCTCGGACGTGGCGCAGCCGCGGCCCTGTCTCCAGCTGTCGACATGCTTGCTTTCCGTGGCCAGTGCGGTGATGGGGTTGCGCAAGGTTTTGCCGATTTGGCGCAGCACTTGGGCGAAGGACAGGTTCTCGCCTTCGTTCATGCAGGAAAAATCAAACATCTTAACGATCTTGACGTCGTCAGGCGCAGCGGTCGTGGTCGTGGTCTTGGGTTTGGGAACGACATGGCGCGCTTGGCGGAGCAGGGGCGTTTCCGGCTGTGGAGGCGCGGAGCGGGAATAGGGCTGGCTGTGGACCTGGACCAGCGCCGAGGGGAGGGCGGATGGCGCGGAGAACGCTGGAAGCAATGGCGATTCGCGGTTGAGAAGCGACTGGACCCCGGCCTGGACATACAGGCCGCTCAGCAGAACGTTTTTCAAGGTGAGGGGAAAGGCGGGGGGCGAAAGCGTGGATGCCGACGAATCGGGTGCATTGCGTATTTGTTTCACCTGAGCAAACAGATTTTCCGTTTCACGGCGTTCTGCCGGGGTTTTTGCGTTGGCGAGCAGTTGCGCTTCAATCGGGCTAGGCTGCTGGGAGGGGCGACTTGAGAAAAAGGGAATGGAGGGCATATGGCGGTCCTGTGCGGTGAGGGCGATCTCGGGCATCGCGACAGGGGGCAATACTAGAGACAGGCTTGGAGCCTGCCTCTCAAAAAGTGTCCATACGCCGTCTTGGTCTTGTTTCGTTGCCGCAGTCATGGACTGCGCATAAGCATCTGGAGACCTTGCTGGAAATCGCGCTGGCGCAGCAGGGGGCCAAGCCGGCGCGGCTCAAGCGCATCGGCCGGTAGCCCGAGGCCGAGGCCGTCGACGAGCGAGTGTCACCCCAGCAGCAGCGCGACGTAGAGCCGGAAACGGTCCTCGTGACGCTGCAGGTCCAGTCCGGTGATGTCGGCGATGCGGCCCAGCCGGTAGTCCAGCGTGTTGCGGTGGATGTGCAGCGCCCGCGCGGTGGCGCCGGGGTGGGACTGGTGGGCGAACCAGGCCTCGGCGGTGCGGCGCAGTCCGCTTTTGCCGGCCTGCTCCAGCCTTTGCAGCGGCTGCCGCAATTGCTGGGCCTGCCAGCCGTGATCCAGGCCGGACAGCAGCACCGGCAGCGCCAGTTCGTAATAGCTGTGCGCCCGCCGCTTGGGCTGCCGTTGCCGGCCGATGCGCGCGGCGGCGCGGGCGCTGAGACAGGATTGGGCCGCGCCGTCCCGCCCTGGCAGCGCAATGCCCATGCCCAGGCGGAAGCTGGGCGCCGCCGTTTCTTCCAGCCAGGCGGCCAGCGCGCGCAGCCGGCGTTGCAGCAGCGCTTCGCGCTCGGCTTCGCCTTCCTCCTCGCAAGCCTCCACCAGCACCAGCTCGTAAGGGCCGGTGGCCGCGCTCAGCAAGCGCGGCCAGCGCGCCGCCAGCGCCGATTGCAGCTGTTGCAGCGCCGCCTGGGCCTGATCGGCGGCCAAGCCCTCTTCGTCCAGTTGCAGGCTCAGCGCCACATGATGCTGTTCCAAGCGCAGCCCCAGGCGCTGCGCCCAGGCGTCCAGCGCCGGGCCGGGCTCGCCGCGTATCCATTCCAGCACAAAGGCTTCGCGCTGGCGCGCGTCGTGTTGCAGCGCCCGCTGCAACTGCGCCTGCTCCAGAATCATCTCGGCGGTCAGCCGCACCAGTTCGCCGAACTGGCGAACCTGCTCCGGCTGGCCGGTCAGGCCGACCACGCCCGCGATGCGGCCGTTCACGTGCAGGGGCAGGTTGATGCCGGGACGGGAGCCGTGCAGCTTGCCGGCGGTGGCCTCGTCTATTTCCACCGTGCGTCGTTGCGCCAGCGCCAGCAGCGCGCCGTCGTGCAACTGCCCCAGCCGGCCGGCGTCGCCGCTGCCCAGAATCGCGCCTTGGGCGTCCATCACGTTCACGTTGAACGGAATGATGCGCATGGTGCGGCTGACGATGTCCTGCGCGAGTTCGGCGGTCAGAATGGGCATGGCGCGTCCAGGGTTTGTGCGTTTGCATAATATATTCCGGCAATTTCCGCGCATAAACCAGACGTCTGCACGAAGTATTTTCCGTTGGCGCTGACCAGAATGAGCGACGCGATACAAAAACAATATTCATCAGAACCAAGGAGACGCGCCGGAGGGAGAGCCCCCGCGCGCAGAGGAGATGGATGTGAACCCTAGCGATACCCTGAGCGCGCCGCGGCAGGACATTCTGGCCGGCGCTTACAAGAAAGCCGTTTGGCGGCTGATTCCCTTCATTTTCGTTTGTTATCTGTTCAACTACCTGGACCGCGTCAACGTCGGCTTCGCCAAGCTGGAGATGCTGGACGCGCTGGGCTTGAGCGAAACCGTCTACGGCCTGGGCGCCGGCATTTTCTTCATCGGCTATGTGCTGTGCGGCGTGCCCAGCAATCTGATGCTGCACAAGGTGGGCGCGCGGCGCTGGATCGCCTTGCTGATGCTGGTGTGGGGCACCTTGTCCGCTTGTCTGATGTTCGTGTCCACGCCGCAGTCCTTCTACACGCTGCGCTTTTTCACCGGCGTGGCCGAGGCCGGCTTCTTTCCCGGCATCGTGCTGTACTTCACCCGCTGGTTTCCGGCCGACAAGCGCGGCCAGGTGATGGCGCTGTTCATGTCGGCCATCCCGGTGTCCGGCGTGTTGGGCGGGCCGCTGTCCGGCTGGATGCTGCAGCATTTCGCCGCCGGCCAAGGCGGCCTGGCCGGCTGGCAGTGGCTGTTCCTGCTGCAAGGCCTGCCCACGGTGTTGCTGGGCCTGGGCGTGTATTTCTATCTGAACGACGGCATCGCCGAGGCGCGCTGGCTGAGCGCGGAAGAGAAAGCGGCGATGCGGCAGGCGCTGATCGACGACGAGGCGCGGCGCTCGGCGCAGCGGCCGGTGGAGCAGTCCTTCGCCAGCGTGCTGCGCAACGTCAATGTGTGGATGTTGGGCGCGATCTATTTCGCCATCCAGATGGGGGTGTACGCGATCAACTTCTGGCTGCCGTCCATCATCAAGGGTCTGGGTTTCCAGAGCGCCGGCGTCATCGGCTGGCTCAGCGCGCTGCCTTATCTGGCCGCCTGCTTCTTCATGGTCTGGGTCGGCCGTTCCGGCGACCGGCGCGGAGAACGCCGCTGGCACGTGGTGCTGCCGCTGCTGATGGGCGTGCTGGGCTTGCTGATGGCGGCCAATAGCGGCGGCGCGGTCTGGCTGTCCATGCTGGGGCTGAGCCTGGCCACCATGGGCGCGCTGGCCGGCCTGTCCATGTTCTGGCCGCTGCCCACCGCCTTTCTCGGCAGCGCGGCCGCCGCCGGCGGGCTGGCCTTGATCAATTCGCTGGGCCAGGTGGCCGGCTTCGTCAGCCCCTTCCTGGTGGGTTGGATCAAGGACCTGACTCACAGCACGGATCCGGCGTTGTACATTCTGTCCGGCGTGATGCTGGCCGGCGCGCTGCTGGTGCTGCGGATTCCGCCGCGGCTGGTCAATCGCTAATATCTTGCCATCGTCGTCTCTTGTGATTGAAAACCGCATGAAAATCGTGATTGCCCCGGACTCCTACAAGGAAAGCCTGAGCGCGCTGCAGGTGGCCCAGGCGATAGAGGACGGCTTCCGCCAGGTGTTTCCCGCCGCCCGCTACCACAAGCTGCCGATGGCGGACGGCGGCGAGGGCACGGTGCAGGCGATGCTGGACGCCCTGGGCGGCCAGTGGCGCGAGGCGTCGGCGCGAGGCCCGCTGGGCGAGACCTTGTCCGCGCGCTACGGGCTGACCGCGGACGGCGTGGCGGTGATAGAAATGGCCGCCGCCAGCGGCCTGGCCTTATTGCCGCCGGAACGGCGCAACCCCTTGCTGACCGGCAGCCACGGCACCGGAGATCTGATCCGCGACGCGCTGGACGCCGGCGCGCGCCGCTTTGTGCTGGGCATAGGCGGCAGCGCCACCAACGACGGCGGCGCCGGCATGTTGCAGGCGCTGGGCGCCAGGCTGCTGGACGCGGACGGAGGCGAACTGCCGGCCGGCGGAGCGGCCTTGGCGAGCCTGGCGCGGCTGGAGCTGTCCGGGCTGGACCCGCGGCTGGCGGCCTGCCGCATCGACGTGGCCTGCGACGTGGACAACCCCCTGACCGGCCCGCGCGGCGCGTCGGCGGTGTTCGGGCCGCAGAAGGGCGCGACGCCGGCGATGGTGGCGGTGCTGGATGCGGCTTTGGCGCATTTCGCGGTCTTGATGGAGGGCGAGTCGGGCGTGGCCGCGGCCGAGGCGGCCGGGGCCGGCGCGGCCGGCGGCATGGGCGCCGCGCTGCTGGCCTGCCTGGGCGGCCGGCTGCGTTCCGGCAGCGCCATCGTCGCCGAGGCCGTCGGCCTGGACGCGGCGTTGGCCGACGCCGATCTGGCGGTGACCGGCGAAGGCCGCATCGATAGCCAGAGCGTGCAAGGCAAGACGCCGATAGGCGTCGCCCGCGTCGCTCGGCGTCATGGGGTGCCGGTGCTGGCGATAGGCGGTTGTCTGGGCGCGGGCAGCGAGCTGACCCACGCGCACGGGCTGGACGCGGTGTTCGCCGCGGTCAGCCGGCCGTGCAGCCAGGAACAGGCCTTGGCCGAGGCCGCGGACAATGTCAGCCGCGCCGCGCGCAACGCGGCGGCGGCGCTGGCGCTGGGCATGAAGCTGGGTTCTCAGAAACGCTCGAAGTCCGGCACATAACGCCACTGCCCGGCCGCCAACTGGCCTATCGCCAGCCGGCCGATGCGGATGCAGCGCAGCGCCAGCGGGCTGACGCCCAGGCCGGCGCAGATATCGTCCAGCCAGCGCGCGTCGCGCGCCGCGAGCACCAGGCGCAGTTGTCGGTCGCTCTGGCGCGAGACTTTGAGTTCGCGCGGCGGTTTGCCGCCGGGGCGCAGGCCGCTTTGTCTTTGTTGCAGTTCGGCGGCGGCGGGCGCGGCGTCGACATTGATCAGGAATTCCAGCTGGCAATCGGCCAGCCGCTGCGCCAGCTTGCGGTCCTGGGTCAGCGCCACCAGGCCGTGGGCGCGATCGGCGACGGCGCCGACACCTTGCAGATGCTGGCGATGGCGCGGCAGCCAGCTCAGCCCGCTGACGTCGCCCGGCATCTGGCTGTCCGGGCCCAGCAGGGACAGCGGCTCGGCGCCGGCCGGCTTGTGCAGCAGCAGGGTGACCGCCGCGTCGCGCTGCGCGTCGGGCCGGCCCAGGAGTTCGACGCGCTGCTGCGGCTCCACCCGGCTGCCCAGCGCGGTGACGATCTGGCCGTCCACTTTCACCAGACCCTGCTCGATGCAGGCGTCGGCTTCGCGCCGCGTGCACAGGCCCAGTTCCACCATGCGTTTTGAAAGTCGGATTGCGGCGTCGCTCATTGTGTCAGGCCTTGAATGCGGGGTTCGGGCGGCGATTATCCCCTTTGCCGGCGTGGCCGACAAATTTGACGAATCAGGTATCCTTCTCGTCTGTCACTGCCGCGGAACCGCCGCGCAGATTCATTTTGGAGACGCCGTGAATATACTGATCATTGGAGCGAGCCGGGGCCTTGGCAAGGCTTTTGTGGAAGGATTGGGGCGGGAGGGCGACCGCGTGATCGGCGTTTCCAGGCGCCGGCCGGAAGACCTGAAGCCGCCGGCCGGCGTTGCGCTGGACTGGATAGAGGCCGATTTGTCCAAGCCGGCGCTGGCCGTGGAGCAAGTGATGAGCGCGCTGCCGGAACGGCTGGACGTGGTGATGTGCAATGTGGGGATCTGGGAGCGGGAGGCGTTTGAGTCCTCCTATGCGTTTTCCCGCTGTTCGGATCTGGAACTGATGGAAGTGGTCCAGGTCAATATCGCTTCGACGATTCTGCTGCTCAAACATCTGCTGCCGCGCATGTCGGGCGCGGCCAAGCCGCAGCTCATCCTGACGGGGTCGACTTCGGGCCTGCCGCGCAGCGGCCGTCCCGAAGTGGCTTTCGCCGCCAGCAAGTTCGCCTTGAGCGGCATGGCCGACGCGCTGCGGGAGGAGTACCGCGCGCAGCGCCTGGCCGTGACCTGCCTGCAATTGGGCTACCTCAATACGGAGGACGATTTGTCCGTGCCCCGCGAACACGCCGCCGAGCGCGGCGCCGGCCAGCTGATCCCGCTGCACGACGTGGTGAGCCTGACGCGCGCCTTGCTGAATTTGTCCGACGCCTCCTTCGCGCGGGAAATCGTCCTGCCCGCTATCCTGGACGAGCGCTTCTGAATGCGGACAAGCGACGCTGGCCCCGATGACGGGTCGTTTAAATGGCCGAATCGCATTAAAGTGTCGCCATCATGAGCCTGCTTCCCCAAGCGCTGGACGCGCTGAACTGCCCGCTGAGCGGCATCAACCTGATCGAAGCCTCGGCCGGCACCGGCAAAACCTGGACCATTGCGGCTCTGTTCGCCCGGTTATTGCTGGAAGAGCGCGACGGTCAGCCGCCGCCCACCGTCGATCAAGTGCTGGTGGTGACCTATACCAAGGCCGCCACCGCGGAGCTGCGCGAACGGCTGCGCCGGCGCTTGAGCGAGCTGGCGCAGACGCTGGCCGGAGAGGGCGAGGCCGGCGGCGATCCCTTTCTGTCGGCGCTGGCGGCGCGTTTCCCGCCCGGCGCGGCGCGGGAGCAGGCCTCGCAGCGGCTCAAGGCCGCGATCACCGGCTTCGACGCCGCCGCCATCTACACCATCCACGGCTTCTGCCAGCGGGTGCTGACCGATGCCGCCTTTGAAAGCAGCCAGACCTTCGAAGCCGAACTGGTCAGCGACGACGAGGAGCGCTTGATCGAGATCGTCGACGACTTCTGGCGGAGGCGGGTGGTGGACGATCCCTTGCTCGCCCAAGTGCTGGTGGACAACGGCGAAACGCCGGACGGCTGGCTGGCGGACATCCGGCCCTATCTGTCCAAGCCCTATCTGCGCATGCGCGCGCCGCACGTGGCCGGCCTGGAGCGCGCCTTGCTCGCGGTGGAGCGGGGCTGGCGGGCGCTGGCGGCGCGGCCGGAAGGCGCGGCGGAGGCCGCCGATCTGCTGCGCGCCGCCGTCGGCTTCAACGCGCGCAGCTACAGCCCGGCCATTATCGAACGCGCCATCGGCGCCCTGGACGGCCTGCTGGCCGCGCCGGAGACCACCCCGGTGCTGGACAAGGAGAGCCGTCGCCAGCTGGACAAGCTGCTGCCGGCCTCGCTGGCCAAGGGCATGAAGAAAGGCCACGCCGTGCCGGAGCACCCCTTGTTCGCCTTGACGGAGGCCTGGCTGGGCGCCTGGGATGCTTATATGGAAGAGGTGGCGCTGTCGGTGGCGCAACTCAAGCTGGAGCTGATCGCCTGGACCAATGAACAATTGAGCGCGCGCCGCGTGGGGGAGCGCAGCCGCAGTTTCGACGACCTGTTGACCGATCTGGGCGCGGCGTTGACCGACCCGATCAGCGGTCCGCTGCTGGCGGCCCACGTGGCGCGCAGCTTCCAGGTGGCCTTGATCGACGAATTCCAGGACACGGACCCCATTCAGTATTCCATCTTCCGACATTGCTTCGTCGCGCAGTGGCGGCCGGTCTTCCTGGTGGGGGATCCGAAGCAGGCGATCTACAGTTTCCGCGGCGCCGACATCTTCGCCTACCTGGCGGCGCGTAACGACGCGCAACATCATTACACGCTGGACACCAACCGCCGCTCCGAGGCTCCGCTGGTCAGCACCGTCAACGCGCTGTTCGCGCGGGAACTGCCGTTTCTGATCGAGGGCATCGCCTATCAGCCGGTGGCGGCGCAACCGGCCTCCGGCGGCCGGCTGGACATCGACGACGACAGGCCGCCGTTCTGCTTTCAATGGCTGAGACCGGAGACCGAGGGCAAGGCCGCCAGCGGAGAAGCCGCCGCCGAAGGGGCCGCCGAGGCCTGCGCCGACGAGATCGCGCGTCTGCTGGCGCTGGCCGCGGTCGATCGCGCCGCCATCATCGCCGGCGAGGCGCGCCGGCCCTTGGCCGGCGGCGACATCGCCGTGCTGGTGTCCACCCATCGTCAGGGGGACCGGGTGCGCCAGTCCTTGGCCGAACGCGGCGTGGCCAGCGTGGCGCTGACCCAGGAGAGCGTGTTCGCCAGCCGCGAGGCCGGCGAGATGCTGGCCTTGCTGCGCGCCTGGGCGGAGCCGGCCAGCGAGGCGCGGCTGCGCGCGGCGCTGGTGACCGAACTGGCCGGGGTCGACGCCGGAGAGTTGCTGGCCCGGGTGGAGGACGAGGCGCGCTGGGAAGCGCAGCTGCAGGCCAACGCCGCCGACCACCTGCTATGGCGGGAGCGCGGCTTCATGGCCGCCTGGCGGCATTTCTTCGCACGGGAGCGGGTGGCCGAACGCCTGCTGCCGATGCCGGACGGCGAACGCAGGCTGACCAATCTGTCTCATCTGGCCGAACTGCTTCAGCAAGAGAGCGATCAGCGCCAGGGCATGGCGCCGCTGCTGGGCTGGCTGGAAACGCGGGTGGCGCAGCCGCCGGGCGGAGAGGAGGCGGTGCTGCGGCTGGAGAGCGACGCGGCCCTGGTCAAAATCGTCACCATCCACACCGCCAAGGGCCTGCAATACCCGGTGGCCTTCTGTCCTTTTTTGTGGGGCGGCGCGCTGGAGCGACGCGACGCCGCGTTCTGGCGCTACCACGCTCAGGATCAATCCTGGCTGGCGCCGGACGCCGCGGCCGACGCCGAGGTGAAACTGGCGGCGCGCAGCGAACTGTTGGCGGAGAAACTGCGTCTGCTCTACGTGGCGCTGACCCGGGCGCAATATCGCCAATACCTGTGCTGGGGCTGGGTGCGCGGCATGGAGACGGCGGCGCTGAGCTGGCTGCTGCACGGCCGCGACGCGCGCGCCTTGCCGGAGCTGGAAACGCTGGAACTGGACGACGCCGTGCTCAGGCGGGAGCTGGAGGCGTTCGCGGCGACGGCCAACGCCGCCGCGGCAGGCGCTTGCGCGGTGCTGGAGGAGGACGGCGCGCGGCCGGCCTTGGCCGCGCGGCGCGAAACGGGGCGGGATTATCAGGCTCAAGCGTTCACGCGCCGGCTGGCCGCGCCGTGGCGGGTGGCCAGCTTCACCTCGCTGACCCACGCGCAGGCGGCCGGCAAATGGCAGGAGAGCCCGGACCACGACGCGGGGCAGCCCGCGGCGGCGGCGGAAGCGCCGGAGCCGCCGGCCCTGGATCGTTTCGGTTTTCCGCGCGGGGCCAAGGCCGGCACCTGCCTGCACGAGATTTTTGAAACCATCAGCTTCGGCGTGGACGACGCCGGCCTGCGGCAGGCGGTGGAGCGGGCCTTGGCCAAGCACGGCTTCGCGCCGGAGTGGGCCGACGCCGGCTGCGAGATGGTGGCGGCCACGCTGAACGCGGAACTGGATCCGGGGGTGAGACTGGCCGAGGTGCCGGACGGCAAGCGGCTGGTGGAGATGGAGTTCATGCTGCCGGCGCCCAGGCTGGAGGTGGCTAAGCTGGCCGCCATCCTGTCCGCGCCGGAACACGGCCTGGCTGCGCCCTTGCGCGCGGCGGCGGCGCAACTGGACTTTTCCACCGTGCGCGGTTTTCTCAAGGGTTTCATGGACCTGGTGTTCGAGTCCGACGGGCGCATTTATCTGGTGGACTATAAATCCAACCACCTGGGCGGGCGGCGCGAAGACTATCGCGCCGAGCGGCTGGCGGAATCCATCGCCCAAGAACATTATTATCTGCAATACCTGATTTACTGCGTGGCCCTGCGGCGCTATTTCAGCGCGCGCGGCGTGGACTTCGCCGCCCGCTTCGGCGGCGTGCGTTATCTCTATCTGCGCGGCGTCGGCGCCGACGCTTGCGGGATCTGGAGCGATCAGCCCGCGCCGGCCTTGCTGGAGGCGCTGGACCAATGGTTCGCCGGGCATGCGTAGGAATGCGGAGTGCGCAAGCCGCGGTCATGGGACTAAGCTGAACTATCTGAAGTGGAACGCGGCCGGAAGGGGAGAGTGGCGCCGGGCGCGGGCCGACAATAACAAGGACGCATCATGTTCGAATCCGCCGAAATCGGCCATAGCATCGATAAAAAGACATTCCGGGAAGCCATGCCCAAATTGCGCGAGGCCTTGCTGGACCTGCAATACGATTTGAAGGAGAAAGCCGATTTTCCGGTGCTGATCCTGATTCACGGCTTCGACGGCGCCGGCCGCGGCGAAACCATGAATCTGATCAATGAATGGCTGGACCCGCGCCTGATCGACACCGTGGCCTTCGCCGAAGCCAACGACGACGCCCGCGCCCGGCCCTGGATGTGGCGTTACTGGATGCAGCTGCCGGCCAAGGGCCGCATCGGCATGTTCTTCGGCTCCTATTACTCCGACGCCCTGTTCGACCGGGTGTTCGCCCGCAGCGACCGCGACGCGCTGGACAAGCAGATATTCGACATCCTGCGCTTCGAACGCATGCTGACCATGGACGGCGCGCTGGTGCTGAAGTTCTGGTTCCACTTGACCCGGGAGCAGCAGCACAAGCGGCTCAAGCAGATGGAAAAAGATCCGGCCAGCAGTTGGCGCGTGACCAAGACCGACTGGGAGCATTACGAGCGCTACGACAAGATACGCAAATCCGCCGAGCACATCCTGCGGCTGACCAATACCGCCGCCGCGCCCTGGGTGGTGGTGGACGGCGAGGACGCCAATTACCGCAGCCTGACCGTGGGCAACACCCTGCTCAACGCCATCCGCAACCGGCTGGCGCAGGCGCAGGGGTCGCAGGCCGAATTGATAGACGCGCCGCCGCTGCTGGCGCCGATAGACAACAAGCTGTTGCTGGACACCCTGCAACTGGACCAGCCCATGGACAAGGGCGAATACAAGGCCGAGCTGGAAAAACTGCAAGGCCGGCTGCACCGGCTGACCCGTCACCCGCGCTTCGCCCAGCATTCGCTGGTGCTGGCTTTCGAAGGCAACGACGCCGCCGGCAAGGGCGGCAGCATACGCCGCATCACCCAGGCGCTGGACGCGCGGCGCTACCGGGTGGTGCCCATCGCCGCGCCCACCCAGGAAGAAAAGGCCAAACCCTGGCTGTGGCGCTTCTGGCGCCATATGCCGGGCAAGGGCGGCATCACCATTTTCGACCGCACCTGGTACGGCCGGGTGCTGGTGGAGCGGGTGGAGGGCTTCGCCAAGGAGGCGGACTGGATGCGCGCCTATTACGAAATCAACGATTTCGAGCATCAGCTGAGCGAAAACGGCGCCGTCATCGTCAAGTTCTGGCTGGCCATCAGCAAGGACGAACAGATGGCGCGTTTCAAGGGCCGCGAGGAAACCGGCTTCAAGCGCTTCAAGATCACCGAGGAAGACTGGCGCAACCGCGACAAATGGGACGCCTACAAGCTGGCCGTCAGCGATATGGTGGACCGCACCAGCACCAGCAAGGTGCCGTGGACGCTGGTGGAGGCCAATAATAAATACTATGCCCGCATCAAAATTCTTAAAACCATTTGCGATGCGCTGGAAGCCCGGCTTGCTTGAGCGCGGCGTCCGGCTGATCGCCTTGCTGCTGGCGATGCCGGCCGCGGCCGCGCCCGGCTTGCGCGCCGGCGTGGCCAACGACAGCTTCGGCCCTTTGTACAGCGCCCAGGACGGCGCGCTGGCCACCCAGTACCGCGCCGCGCTGGAGCTGATCGGCCGGCACAGCGGCGTCCGCTTCGAGCTGGAGTACTATCCGTCGTCGCGGCTGCAGCAATTGTTCGAGGTGGGCAAGGTGGACGTGGAAGTGGGCGTCAATCCGTCCTGGCGCGCGCTGTCGCCGGTGGCCGGCTTCTACACCCGGCCCATCGACGTGCAGACGTTGCGGCTGTGCTTCGCCCCCGGCAAGCGGCGCAAGGGCGCGGCGCCGGCCAGCCTCAGCGGCCTGAGTCTGGGTGTGCTGCAGGGGCGCAGCTACCCCGTGCTGGAAGCCGGTTTCGCCAGCGGGCAATTCAAGCGGGTGGAGGCCGCCAGCGAAAGCGATCTGATCAGCGGTCTGCGCCAGGGCAGCATGCAGGCCATCGTCTTGAGCCAGCGTCAGCTGGACTTGCTGCTGAACCGCGCGCCGGAGGCGCAGCCCTGCGCGGCGGGCGACGTCGTGGGCAGCGTGTCGGTGATGCTGCGCCTGCATCCGCAATACCGGCAACTGTTGCCGCAATTGGACAAGGCGATTCAGCAGCTGCAAGATAGCGGCAAATTGCGCTGAAGCGCTTCGAGTCTCCCCATTCCGGCTCCGCGTCGCGGAGCGCAAAGCATCCGGATTCCAAGCCATGTCTGTCCAGCAAGCCCTGTTGCCCGCCGAACTCGCCCACTTGTTCGCCCGTCTCGATCCCGGCGTGGACGAGGCCGCGTTGGCGTTGATCCACGAGCTGGCCAGCGCCAATCAGGCCGGCCACGTCTGCCTGCCGCTGGCGCAGCGTCCGGAGCGCAAGGCCTTGCAGGCCAGCGCGCTGGTCGGCCGCCCCGGCGACTACGCGCCCCTGATCCTGGACGCCGCCGGCCGGCTGTATTTCGCCCGCCACTGGTTCGACGAAGCGCGGCTGGCCGAGCGCCTGGCCGCGCTGGCCGAGCCGGGACCGGCGCCGGACGGCGCGCGCTTGCGCCCTTTGCTGGAGGCTTTGTTCGGCGCGGCGTCCGCGGCGGGTCCGGACCGGCAGAAGCTGGCGGCGGCCCTGGCGGCGCGTCAGCGCCTGATGATCATTTCCGGCGGTCCGGGCACCGGCAAGACCACCACCGTGCTCAAGCTGCTGGCCTTGCTCGCCGGCCTGTCGCCGCGGCCGCTGGTGATGGCGATGGCGGCGCCCACCGGCAAGGCCGCCGCGCGGCTGTCGGAGTCGGTGCGCGGCGCGCGCGCGCGGCTGGACCTGGCCGAGGATACGCTGCGGCAATTGCCGCAGCAGGCGCAGACGCTGCACCGCTTGCTGGGCTTGCGCCCGGGCGCGGCGGCGCCGCGCCATCACGCCGGCAATCCTTTGCCGCTGGACGTGCTGGTGGTGGACGAGGCGTCGATGATAGACCTGTCCTTGATGGCGCGCATGGTGGAGGCTTTGCCGTCGCAGGCGCGGCTGATTCTGCTGGGCGACCGCGATCAGCTGGCCTCGGTGGACGCCGGCGCGGTGCTGGGCGATTTGTGCGCCGACATCCATTACCGTCCGGATACTCTGGACTGGCTGCGGGTGAACTGCGGCGAAACCCTGCCGTCGACGCCGGGCGCGGGCGGCAAGCTCACCGATTGCGTGGCGCTGCTGACCCACAGCCATCGTTTCGGCGCCGATTCCGGCATCGGCGAACTGGCGCGGCGGGTGAACGCGGGCGACGGCGTCGGCAGTTGGGCGGTGCTGCAGGACCCGGTGTGGGGCGATGTGGAAGCGGTGCCGGCCTTGGAGGCGGCGGAGGTGCTGGCGCGCTGGCGGCCGTATTGGCGGGCGGTGCGCGCGGACGCGCCGCTGGCCGAGCGGCAGCAGGCTTTCGCCGGCTTCATGCTGCTGGCGGCGGAACGGCGGCAGGTGGAGGCCTTCAATCTGCGCGTGGAGCGGCAGCTGGAGGCCGACGGCGACAAGCCGGCCGGCCGCGACTGGTATCCGGGGCGGCCGGTGATGATCAGCGAGAACGATTACGGCCTGGGCCTGTTCAACGGCGACATCGGCTTCACGGTGCAGCGCGAGGCCGGTTTGCGCGTGGCCTTTCCCGGCGACGACGGCGGCTGGCGCGAATTCGCCCCCGGCCGGCTGCCGCAGCACGACACCGTGTACGCGATGACGGTGCACAAAAGCCAGGGGTCCGAGTTCGGCGAGGTCTGTCTGCAGCTGCCGGAAGCGGCGGGGCCCTTGCTGAACCGGGCGCTGGTGTATACCGCGATCACCCGGGCGCGGGAGCGCTTCCTCGTGTCCGGCGCGCAGCCGGTGTGGGAACAGGCGGCCGTCGCGGCGCCGCAGCGTTACTCGGGGCTGGCGGATAAATTGAAATGACAAAGTCGTTAAATTGTCTGGACGGAGGGTTGGCCGAAGCGGCCGCCGAGACAATTCCGCAACATCCCAACGCAAAATAATCTGTTTATTTGCCGGCTGTTACGCCAGATATAGTCAAAGCCCAAGAAGCATCCTAAGATGCAGCCTTCCCGAAACACATCGCAGCGGAGTCGGCAATGCAAGTGGATGCGGTTCTGGCCTATCTCGACAAGATCACCCGTTTTGATCGTCAGCAATTCACGCCTTTGTATATCGGCAAAGAGCGCTTGGGCTGGGTCAACGCGGCGTGGAAGGAACGCTTGCTGAACAGCGAATCGCAGCTGTTCGAGGAGCAATACCAGAAACTGCATTGCCGGCTGGATGGCAGTTACCGCAGCATCAGCCACGCGCTGGCGCAGGCGGCGCGGCGCTGGCAGCAGGCCGGTTGGCTCAATGGCTGGCGCAATGAGAACTTCACCGCCTTCCGTCACGACGGCTCCCCTTATTTCGAACTGGAACGCGCCGCTTTCCGCCCGCTGGGCCTGACCAGCCGCGCCGTGCACCTGAACGGGCTGACCCGTTTGCCGTCCGGCGAAGTGCGGATGTGGGTGGGGCGCCGCAGCCCGCACAAGGCGGTGGACCCCAATCGCATGGACAACCTGGTCGGCGGCGGCGTCGCCGCCGGCGAAACCATAGAACTGGCGCTGGAGCGCGAGGGGTGGGAAGAAGCCGGCGTGCGCCGCGAGCAGGTGCGGGATTTGCCGCAATCCAGCTTGCTGCTGGCCGAGCGCCCGGTGCAGCGCGGCCTGCACCGCGAATGGATTTACGCTTTCGATCTGTGGCTGGACGCGGGGGAGACGCCCTGTAACCAGGACGGCGAGGTGGCCGAGCACATCCTGACGCCGTTCGCCGAAGTGGAACGCCTGCTGTTGGAAGAGCGCTTCATGATAGACGCGGCCTTGGTCGCCAGCGATTGTCTGGCGCGCCACGGCTATTGGGGAGAGCACACCCCGACGATAGACGCCGCCTTGGCGCGCATCCGCCACCCTCAGCGCAGCGATGTGCACGCCTTGACCTCCTGCTGATTCCCTTGCCGCGCCGGGACGCTCTTCACTGTGGCCGGCGCGGCTCTCCCGCTATTGTTCTATCCGTTTATATTACATCTGCGTGAATTAATTCAGGAATCTTTGCCTGATGCCACCGGTAATGGGTAGAATCATTCTCAAGAGCGGAAAAATCCGTCAATAAATGCCAAGGGCCCTTGGCCCGCGCTGTTTCCCGCGCCAAATCTCGTGTCGCTAAGCGCCGCCGTCCGCGAAACGGCGCTTGCTTCGCGTAAAATTATGCCAATGGTTTGTTTTTGGCGGAATCAAGGAAACATCGGCATGGCGAGTTTCTCACTTTTTGCCGGCGGTGAAAGCGGACGCCGCGGCCTTGGGGGGCGCAAGGGGGATGTATCGTTTGAAACTGATCTCGGAGCAGTTCGGCGTCGACGACAGCGGGCCGCTGCATCCCAGCCAGGAACAAGCGCGGCGGGCCGCGCTGGTGATGTGGAACGTTTACCGCGGCCAGCTGCGCATCGAGATTCACCGCGTGGTGGACCTGCGCAGCCGCAAGACGGAAAAGCTCGAGGAGTTGTGCTGACTGTCGCGTTTTAGCCAATGTAGTTGCCTACAAATCAACCCTGTTCGCGTTTATTGGCTGAATATGACAAATGCGGGCATGGTCGACGCCAACTTTCCATTGCGCGATTTTCAGCGCTTGGCTATTGTCCTACTTCCCATTAAACCCAAAGCAGGCGCGGCTCAAGAGGCGGCCTCTGCACTGGAGCGATCTTTGTTCAACTGGTTCGAAAAGCGGATCCATCCGTATCCCGACACGTCTCCGGCCCAACCTCCCAAGGGCTTTTTCCCATTTTTGTGGTTCTGTACCCGCGGCCTGCGCGGCCTGATTGCGGCCGTCATTTTGCTGACCGCCGGCATCGGCGCCTTCGAGGCCTTGCTGTTCTCCATGCTCGGTTCCGTCGTGGACTGGCTGAGCGCGGTCAAGCCCGCGCTGTTGTGGGACGCGCAACGCCATAATCTCTTGCTGCTGGCGGGCATCCTGCTGGCCAGTCCCTTGCTGATCGCCGTGCAGGCGCTGATCAAATACCAGGGCCTGTCCGCCAACTTCCCCATGCTGCTGCGCTGGAATTTCCACCGCCACCTGCTGCGGCAGAGCATGAATTTCTATCAGGACGAATTCGCCGGGCGGGTCTCCGCCAAGGTGATGCAGACCGCGATCGCGGTGCGGGAAACGGTGATGATCGTCGCCGACATCCTGGTGTTCGTGGTGATTTACTTCGTCACCATGATCGCCGTGGTCGGCAGTTTCGACAGCCGTCTGCTGTGGCCCTTCCTGGCCTGGCTGGCCTTGTACGTGGCCACGCTGTACTTCTTCGTGCCGCGTCTGGGCCAGGCCGCCACCGCCCAGGCCGACGCGCGCAGCCTGATGACCGGCCGCATCACCGACGCCTACACCAATATCGCCACGGTGAAGCTGTTCTCGCACGCCCAGCGCGAGGCCGGCTTCGCCCGCGGCGCGATGCAGGAATTCCTGGCCACCGCCTATCGCCAGATGCGTTTGATCAGCGGCTTCGAAATCATCAACCACAGCCTGAGCATGTTGTTGATCGCCAGCACCGCCGGCGCCACCTTGTGGCTGTGGAGCATGGGCGAAGTCGGCGTCGGCGCGGTGGCGGCGGCCACCGCGATGGCGCTGCGCCTGAACGGCATCTCGCACTGGATCATGTGGGAGATGGCTTCGCTGTTCGAGCAAGTGGGCACGGTGCAGGACGGCATCGCCACCCTGTCGCGCCCGGTGCTGGTCAATGACAGCGCCGACGCCAAGCCCTTGGCGGTGAAGCAGGGCGAGATCCGCTTCGATCAGGTGGATTTCAGCTACGGCGGCAGCAAGAGCGTGATCGAACAGCTGTCGCTGACGATACGCCCGGGCGAGAAGATCGGCCTGGTCGGCCGCTCCGGCGCGGGCAAATCCACCATCGTCAATCTCTTGCTGCGCTTTTACGATCTGGACGGCGGCCGCATTCTGATCGACGGCCAGGATATCGCGCGGGTGACGCAGGACAGTCTGCGCGCCCAGGTGGGCATGGTGACGCAGGACACCTCGCTGCTGCACCGCTCGGTGCGCGACAACCTGCTTTACGGCAGGCCGGACGCCGACGACGCGGCGATGGAGGCCGCCGCGCGCCGCGCGGAGGCGCACGACTTCATCCTGACCTTGACCGACCCCAAGGGACGCGTCAGCTACGATGCTCATGTCGGCGAACGCGGGGTCAAACTGTCCGGCGGCCAGCGCCAGCGCATCGCCATCGCCAGGGTGATGTTGAAGGACGCGCCCATCCTGCTGCTGGACGAAGCCACCAGCGCGCTGGATTCGGAAGTGGAAGCGGCGATTCAGCGCAGTCTGTATCGGCTGATGGAGGGCAAGACCGTGGTGGCCATCGCCCACCGGCTGTCCACCATCGCGGCGATGGACCGCTTGATCGTGCTGGACAAGGGGCGCATCGTGGAAGAGGGCGACCACCGCAGCCTGCTGGCCAAGGGCGGCCTGTACTCGCGGCTGTGGGCGCATCAGAGCGGGGGCTTCCTCGGCGAAGAGGACGACGACGCAGCGGAGCCGGTGGCGACGCTGGCCTGAGGCTGAGCCTAGGCCAAGGCAAGAGAGCGGGACGCGCAAGCGGCCCGCTTTTTTCATTGCGGAGACGGGAAGACGGCTGCGGCGATGCAGGACGCGTTTAGACGAAAACGCGGTTTCGGCGCGCGTCGCGGAAAAATAATGGGAAAAGCGGAAAAACGGAAAATACTGAGATGTTGTGGCGCACCCGACAGGGATCGAACCTGTGACCTTCAGCTTCGGAAACTGACACTCTATCCAACTGAGCTACGGGTGCGCTGTGCTTGCTTTGAGGCAGGCCCGCATCATAGCGCAACTTCCTTACCCGAGTCCAGTGTATGGTTTTGCCTTGCCTTCAGGCTTACCGTATAATTATCCTATTTTAAATGTCATTAATTCCAGGCGAGGCTCGTAATGAGTAATGAGAACGGAATGGCTCCCGGCCAGGTCATCAAAGTGCTGGTTGGCGTCGTTGTCTTTCTTGTAGTGGCAATCTGGCTTTTGGCCAAGTTGGCTACCAGCGGTTACAACGTGGATGCCGAAGTAATGACCAAGGAGGCCATTGCGTCTCGCCTGAAACCGGTCGGCGAAGCCAAGGCCAGCGACGCGCCTCCGGGAATGCGCACTGGCGAACAGGTATATAAAGGCATCTGTATTTCCTGTCACGGCACCGGCCTGGCCGGCGCACCCAAGTTCGGCGACACGGCCACCTGGGGTTCGCGCATCGCCAAGGGCTGGGACACGCTGACCCAGCACGCGCTGCAGGGCTTCAACGCGATGCCGGTCAAGGGCGGCGCCACCGACCTGAGCGATGACGAAGTGAAGCGCGCGGTAGCCTATATGGGCAACTCCGCGGGCGGAAAGTTCACCGAACCGCCGGTGGGCGGCGCAGGCGGCGCGGCCGCGGCGGCGGACCCGGCCGTGGTGGGCAAGAAAATCTACGACAGCGTGTGCATGGCCTGCCACGCGGCCGGCATCGCCGGCGCGCCGAAGTTCGGCGACAAGGCGGCCTGGGCCGAACGTCTGAAGCCGGGTCTGGACGAAGTGGTTAAGATCGGTATCAAGGGCTTGAACGCGATGCCGGCCAAAGGCGGTTATACCGGCAGCGACGCCGAGTTCCGCTCCGCCGTCGAGTACATGGTGAATAATTCCAAATAAGCCGCGGATCAACGCAGCAAAAAACGCCTTGCACGGTTGCAAGGCGTTTTTTATCGCCCAAAAGCGGGGGTTTCTATGTTTTTGGGAAAATTTTGACCGGATGAAATGGCAATGTGCTATGTCAACAAAACCCCGCTGTAACAAGGGACAGGTGCCCTGGCGGGGCGCATGGTGCATGATGAGTCCATCTGTTTAGGTCGTGAAGCGTCAGGCGCTTCGCGGCTTGGTGTGGGGATTCAGTGGCTTTCCACTTTCGCTTCACCCAGAGATGTTCCTCATTCTTCATATGGCGCCGCTGGCGCCATTTTCTTTTACGCGTCGCGCCAGCCAGGATGGACCGGCGTCGCAGGCGAAAGTTCTCGCGCCTTGGTGTGGGTGCTCAGCGCCTGTTCAAAGCCTGGCGAGCCTGCGCGCGACAAGGCAAGCGACTGAGAGCGCGAGATGGCCATGGTCATCTGGGCATGCCGAAGCGGCGGACGCCGCGCGCTATTCTCCACGCGGGCAGGGCTTGCTCGGCTTTTCAGGATTCGGCCGGCTTTTCCTTATTGGCCAGCATCGCGCTGAGGCTGGCCAGCCGCGATTTGCCCTCGGTCTTGCTGACGATGGGCTCGGCGCCGGGTTTGCCGAAGTGGCGCAGATCGTCGCCGTTGATCTCGCTGATGAAGCGGGACGGTTCGACGAACTGCCATTCGCCGGCGCGCTTGCGTTTGACGCAATAGGTCAGCGTCAGCATGCGCTGGGCGCGGGTGATACCGACGTACATCAGCCGGCGTTCTTCCTCCACCATGCCGTTGTCGACGGATTCGCTGTGCGGCAGGATGCCTTCCTCGGTGCCGACCAGGAAGACATACGGGTACTCCAGACCCTTGGACGCGTGTAGCGTGGACATTTTAACCGCGTCCACCTCGCCTTCCTCGCGTCCTTCCAGCATGGTGATCAGCGCAATGGTCTGGGTCAGCTCCACCAGGTTCTTGCCGCTGTCCTCGCCCTTGCGGCTGAGCCAGCTCACCATTTCCAGGATGTTTTTCCACTTGGTTTCGGCGATGCGCGGGCTGTCCTCGCTATCGTAAAGCCAGGCCTCGTAGCCTATGGCCTGCATCATCTCCATCGCCAGCGGGCCGCCGTCCTCGCGGGTGGCGCGGTATTGCAGATTGGCGATGAAGTCGCAGAACTGCTCCAGCGGCTCCAGCTGGGCCTTTTGCACTTGCAGGCGGAAGCCTTCCTCATGAGCGCTGGCGAACAGGCTTTTGCCGCGTTCGCCGGCCCAGGCACCCAGCCGTTCCAGCGTGGCGGCGCCGACGCCGCGCTTGGGCGTGGTCAGCGCGCGAATGAAGGCTGGATCGTCGTCGGGATTGGCGATCAAGCGCATATAGGCCAGCATGTCCTTGATTTCCGGCTTGTCGAAAAAGCTTTGGCCGCCGGCCATCTGGTAGGGGATGCGCTGATTGCGCAAGGCTTGTTCGAAGATGCGCGCCTGATAGTTGCCGCGATAGAGGATGGCGTAGTCCTTGAACTCGGTGCGGTATTCGAACTTGTGCGCCAGCAGCCTTTGCACCACGGTTTCCGCCTCGTGCTCTTCATCCTTGCACTGAACCACGTGGATGGGTTCGCCCAGGCCCAGTTCGCTCCACAGCTGTTTCTCGAACAGCTTGGGATTGTTGGAGATCACCGAGTTGGCCGCGCGCAGGATGCGGGCGGTGGAGCGGTAGTTCTGCTCCAGCTTGATGATCTTGAGCTTGGGGAAGTCGCTTTGCAGCAAGCGCAGGTTTTCCATATTGGCGCCGCGCCAGGCGTAGATGGACTGGTCGTCGTCGCCCACCGCGGTGAACATGCCGCGCAAGCCGGTCAGCAGTTTGACCAGCTGGTACTGGCAGGTATTGGTGTCCTGGTATTCGTCTATCAGCAGGTAGCGCAGCTTGTTCTGCCACTTCTGCAGCACGTCTTCATTGCTTTGGAACAGCTGCACTGGCAGGCGGATCAGGTCGTCGAAGTCCATCGCCTGGTAGGCGCTCAAGGTGTCCTGATAGGCGACGTAAGTGGAGGCGCAGACGCTTTCCCATGCGCCCTGGGCTTCCAGCAGCATCTGGTCTGGCGTTTTGAGGTCGTTTTTCCACAGTGAGATCTGGCTCTGCACCTTGCGCACCTCATCCTTGGAGGTGGTCTTCAGGATGTCGGAGATGATCTTGCCGGCGTCGAAGGCGTCCAGGATGGAGAACTGGGGCTTATAGCCGAGGTGCGGCGCTTCCTGACGCAGGATCTGCATGCCCAGCGAATGGAAGGTGGAGACGGTGATGCCGCGGATCTCCGCCGGCGTCATCAGCTTGCCCACTCGTTCCAGCATCTCGCGCGCGGCCTTGTTGGTGAAGGTGATGGCGGCGATATTGCGCGCATTGATGCCGCCTTCGCGGATCAGGTGCGAAATCTTGAAGGTGATGACCCGGGTTTTGCCGGAGCCGGCGCCGGCAAGCACCAGCAAGGGGCCGTCAAGATACTGGATCGCCGCGCGCTGCGGCGGATTGAGCAAGGGAGCGGACATGGCGGTATGGGGGAAGGGGCCCGGCGGGGCGCAGTAAATCGGTAACTCAGCCAGTGCATTGTAGCATGCGGTATCATGGCGCTATCCGCGGATGACGTCTCAGATCGATCCGCCACTTATGAGGTGCATATGGCCATCTACGCTATTGGCGACATTCAAGGGTGTTTCCAGCCGTTTCAGCAGTTGCTGCGGCAAATCGATTTCAATCCCGGCAAGGATACTCTGTGGCTGACGGGAGACTTGGTCAATCGCGGTCCGCAGTCTCTGGAAGTGCTGCGCTGGGTGTTCCAGCATCAGGATCAGGTGGAGATCGTGCTGGGCAACCACGATCTGCATTTGCTGGCGGTGGCGGAGGGTTTCGGCAAGCTGCATCGCAGCGACACGGTGCTGGACATTCTCAACGCCGCCGATGGAAAGGTGCTGCTGGACTGGCTGCGCTGCCAGCCTATGATGATAGCCGGCCACGGCTACGCGATGGTGCACGCCGGCCTGCTGCCGGAGTGGAGCATAGACCGCGCGCTGGATCTGGCGGAGGAAGTGGAGGCCGGCTTGTCCGGCCCCAAGCACCGCGAATTCCTGTCTCGGCTGTACGGCAACCGGCCGACGCGCTGGAACGAGGAGCTGCGCGGCTCCGACCGTCTGCGCGTGATCGTCAACGCGATGACCCGGATGCGTTTCTTGAACCGCGACGGCGAGATGGATCTGAATTACAAGGGCGAGCTGGAAAACGCGCCGGCCGGGCTGACGCCCTGGTTCGAGGCGCCGGGGCGCTGGCAAGGCGAGATGCCGATTATCTGCGGCCATTGGTCGGCGCTGGGCGTGCATATCACCGACGACGTGGTGGCGATTGATTCCGGTTGTTTGTGGGGCGGCAGCCTGACCGCGATGCGTTTGGGGGACCAGGCCTTATTCTCCCTGCCGTGTTCGGCTTATCGCGAAATCACCGCCTAAAGAGTATGGGCGGCTGCGCCGCCGTAAATAAAATATCGACAAGCCATAGTCAGCCAGGCCCTATGGCTGTCATAATCGCGGCTCTTGCCAGAGCCGTTTTTTTATTTGTATGAGTTACCTTTCCATTGAGTTCGCGCTGGCATTCCTCGCCTTTTTCGCCCTGTATTGGCTGTGCCGCAAGCGCACGGATTGGCAGAATGGTTTGCTGTTATTGGGCAGTTACGCCTTTTATGCCAAGCTTGATTGGCGATTTGCGCTGATTCTTGCCGTTTATACCCTGTTATTGACCCTGATATCGTCGCGGATGCTTGATTCCGTCCGGCCCAAGCGTTGGTTGCGCGCAGGTTTGCTGATAGCGGTGGGCAATCTGGCGATATTCAAATACTTCGATTTCTTCCGCGAAAGCGCGCAAGCGGGGCTGCATGCGTTGGGTATCGCCGCGATATTGCCGGCGGTGGATTTCCTGATGCCGGTGGGCATCTCCTTTTACACCTTTCAATCGGTCAGTTATCTGGTGTCCCTGTATCGCGGCGAATTGCGTTTCGCCCGGGCCAGGGAGCTGGGTTTGTTCCTGGCGTTCTTTCCCACCTTGTTGGCCGGGCCGATTTGTCGCGCCACCGGTCTGCTGGAGCAGCTGCGCAGCGGCGCGTGTCGCCACATCCTGCAACTGGATCGCGCGCTGGGTCTGATTGTGCTGGCCCTGGCCAAGAAACTGTGGCTGGCCGGCTGGTTGGCCGGCGCCTGGGTGGACCCGGTGTTCAGCGCGCCGGAAACCTATCATGCGCTGGAGGTCTGGGCGGCTTTCTACGCCTACGCCTTCCAGATCTATCTGGATTTCTCCGGCTACACCGATCTGGTCACCGCCCTGGCCTTATTGCTGGGCATCCAGTTGCCGCGCAATTTCGACGCGCCCTACCTGGCGCACAATCTGCGCGACTTCTGGCGGCGCTGGCATATGTCGCTGTCCAGCTGGATTCGCGACTACGTCTATATCCCCTTGGGCGGCAACCGGCTGGGCTTTGCCCGCGCCCAGCTCAATTTGCTGGCCGCGATGCTGCTGTCCGGCCTGTGGCACGGCGCCAGCCTGAAATACCTGGTGTGGGGCGGCATGCACGGCCTGGGCGTGGTGGGCTTGAACCTGGGGGACCGGCTGTTGGGCAAGGAAGCGCTGACGCGGCGCTGGGCCTGGCTGGCGCGGCTGCTGACCTTCCATTACGTTTGCCTGGCCTGGGTGTTTTTCCGCGCCGCGTCGCTGGAGGACGCCTGGAGCTTTTTGGAGGCCATGGCCGGCACCGGCCAGGAACTGACGCTGAACGCGCCGGGCTTTCTGGCGCTGAGCGCGGCGGCGTTTGTCGCGCTGCCTCATCTGGGCGCGGTTTGCGAACGCGGCATCGCCCAACTGGGCCGCCTGCCGTGGTGGGGCAAGCCCAGCTTGCTGGCCGGCTGCGCCTTGCTGATCATCGTGGTGTCGCCGCCGGGCATTCCGGGTTTTATCTATTACCAGTTTTAACCGTGTTTTAGTCGTGCCGGCGCGGCTACGCATCCGCCGCCGCGCGTTTCATTCCTTACCGCATTGAGGCAAGCGTCAAATGATCGCCCGTTCCGCCATCCGCCAGGCCCTGGCCATCCTAGGCAGCAGCATGCTGCTGCTGTGCTGGATCGAGCAGAGCTCCATCAACGCCTATTGGCGGCAGACCTTTCACCGTCCCAGCCAGCTGGAAGCCTTGTCCGAGCTGAGCGTCTGGCGTTTGGGCGCGGAACTGGGGCGGGAGTTTCGCGATCAGAGCCGAGGGCTGCTGAGCCGGCTGGATCGTTGGGACGACGAGATGATCGCCTATTTCAACGCCTGCTGCCTGAGGCCGGCATTGCCGCCGGCAAGCGCGCCGGCGGAGCCGGCGGCGGCGCAGACAACGGCAACGGCGGCCTTGCCGAACGCGGCCCCGACGCCGCGGCCGCCGTCGGCCCCGCCGCAGCAAGCGGCGCCCAAGGACGCCCGCATCTTGCTGCGTCCGGGGCAGAAGGTGTTGCTGGCCGGGGACTCCATGATGCAGGGCGTGGCGCCGCATTTGCTGCGTCCCTTGTTCAAGCTGCACCAGATCAAGGCGCTGGATCTCAGCAAGCAGAGCACCGGTCTGACCTATCCGGATTTCTTCAACTGGCCGGACACGATAGAACGGCAGTTGGCGGCCAATCCCGACACCGGTCTGGTGGTGGTCTTCCTGGGCGCCAACGATACTTGGGACATGGTGGGCGGCAGCCGCTACATCCGTTTCGCCTCCGAGGAGTGGGAACAGCGCTACCGCGAACGCATCCGCGCCATCCTGGCTTCGGTCCGCAAGCATGGGACGCAATTGCTGTGGCTGGGCGCGCCGAATATGGGCAAGGACAAGCTCAATCGCGGCGTGCAGTACATTAACGGCGTCTTCCGCGAGGAAGTGGAAGGCGCGGGTCAGCGCTATCTGTCCACCCGCGAGGCCTTGGGCAGCGAGGACGAGACGTTCACCAAGTTCATGACCTTGCCCGATCAGGGCGAAGTGGCGGTGCGCACCGCCGATGGTATTCATTTCACCCGTCAGGGCCAGGTCTTGCTGGCGCGGCGCGTGTTGGCAGAATTGAGGTTTGAATGAAGTTGAGAATCAGCGGGGCATTGGCCTGCTGGCTGGTGGCGGCATCGGCGCTGGCCGCGCCGGTGCAGGATTTCGGCGAGATCAATCTGGCGAGGCTGGCGTCGCGGCTGAAGGCGATTTCCACCGCCGTGCAGCCGGTGCGCGTCACCCAGCTGGGGGATTCGCATACCGCGGCAGACTATCTGACCGGCACGCTGCGGGAGCGCTTCCAGGCCAAGTTCGGCGACGCCGGCATCGGCTGGACGCCGCCGATGGCGGTGCCGGGCCAGCGTCATGCGCTGGTAATGGCGCGCAGCGAGGGCTGGACGCTGATCAATAGCCGAAAAGACGGCGATCCGGACTTCCCGCTGGGCGGTTATATCGCTCAGGCGCAGCGGCCGGGCGCCGCTATCAGCGTACTGCCGCGCAATCCGCTGGACGGCCTGTGGCGCGCACGCTTCCGCGTGCGGGCGGCTCAGGACGGCGCCGGCGCGCTGGAAGTGGATGACGGCCACGGCAGCCGCAAACTGAATCCGCCGGAGGCGGGCAGGGGCTGGCAGACGGTGGAGCAGAAGCTGTACTTCCCCTTTGTGGTGCGTGCTGGCGCGCTGCCGGCGGTGGAGCTGGGCGGCATCGAGCTGGAGCGGCTGGCGCCCGGCGTGGTGCTGGACAGCATAGGCAGCAACGGCGCCCAGCTGTCGATCTGGCAGCGCTGGGGCAAGAGCTGGAGCGCTCAGTTGGCGGAGCGCAACAGCGACCTGGTGATCCTGGCCTACGGCGTCAACGAGGCCTTTGACGACAGGCTGGACCTGATCGAGTACCAGCTCAATCTGCAGGCGGCGATCAACACCGTGCGCCGCGATCTGCCGCAGGCGGCCATCCTGATGCTGGGCGCGCAGGACGCCGCGCGCAAGCGCGGCGCGGCCAGCAAGGAGTGCTCGCCGGGCCGTCCGCTGCAATTGGCGGCGGTCAAGCGCATCCAGCAGAAAGTCGCGCGCGACAGCCATGTGCTGTATTGGGATTGGGAGCAGGCGATGGGCGGGCCTTGCAGCATGAAGCGCTGGCAGGCTCAGCAGCTGGCGCGGCCGGACATGGTGCATTTCTCGCAGCAGGGCTATGCCAAGCTGGCCGACGATTTGTTCGATAATCTGATGGCGCGGCTCAGTCTGTGAGCGTAGTCGGCGCTGGATGAGAAAAGCCCCCGGACGGGGGCTTTTGCATCGGCGAGGATTCGCCGCAGGTGCTCAGTGCTGGCGAGCCGGTTCCTGCGGCGCTTCCGCGGCCGGCGGCGGGCTCAGGCGCAGCGCGCGCGCCACTTCCTGCTGCGCCTGTTGCGCCAGCGCGAAGCGGGTATCCAGGCCGTTTTCCCAGGCTTTCAGCGGTTGGCCGTAACTGACCTCCACCTCCATCGCCGGCATCGCCAGCACTTTGCGCACGCTTTGCAAAAAGGTCAGGTCGCCGATGAAGGCCGGCTCCAGCGTCTGTTCGCCGTCTGCGCCGTAATAGCGCAGGCCCACCGGCTGAACGGTGCCGCGCGAAAGCAGGGCGGCTTCGAACAGCGAGGCCTTGAACGGCAGCAGGGCCAGGCCGTCCGAGGTGGTGGACTCGGGGAAGACCGCCATGCAGGCGCCGTTTTCCATTGCGTGGGCCAGCGCCTTGTAAACGCGGCTGGCGTCCTTGCGTTTGCTGCGGTCGATAAACAGGGTGCCGCCCAGATGCGCCAGCCAGCCCAGCACCGGCCAGGAGCGGAGCTCGCGCTTGGCGACGAAGCGGGACACCGTGCAGCTATTGAGCACGAAGATGTCCAGCCAGGAAATGTGGTTGGCCACCAGCAGGGTGTTGGGCGGGTAAAAGCCGGGGTTGACGCCGTGGATCCGCACGCTGATGCCGAGGATCTTCAGCGCGTGAGCGGCCCAGCGCCGGGTGACGACGGCGCGCTCGGCGTGGGCCAGCCGAGAATAACGGGTGGCCAGGATGAAAACACCGACGGCCAGGTGGCCGAACAGGCGCGCGACGCGTCCTATCCGGGTGAGCAAAGAGGTTGTGGCGATTGACTTCAAGATGCTTTGAGGCTCGGTGCGCAAGGTTGAGGCCGTAACTCTAGCATGGCTGGCATAGCGGACAATAGTAGGAACTGCGCTGGCCCTGGCGCAAATGCCGGATCGGCGTGCCGCATTGGCGGCAGGGCTGGTCCTGACGGCCGTACACCATATAAGTCTGTTGGAAATAACCCGGCTTGCCGTCGCTGTGCACAAAGTCGCGCAAGGTGCTGCCGCCAGCCTGGATGGCGCGGTTCAGCACGCTGCGGATTTCCTCGGCCAGCCGGCGGTATTCTCCGTCGCGCACCGCGTTGGCGGCGCGGGCGGGATGGATGCCTGCGTGGAACAGCGCCTCGTTGGCGTAGATATTGCCGACACCCACCACCACGTGATTGTCCATCAGCATCAGCTTGACCGCGCTGCCGCGGCGTTGCGCGGCCCGGATCAGGGTGTCGCCGTCGAAGCCGTCGGACAGCGGTTCGGGTCCCAGCGCTTGCAGCAGGGGGTGGTGCTCGATGGCGCCGACATGCCACAACACCGCGCCGAAGCGGCGGGGATCGCGGTAACGCAGCACATTGGGGCCCAGCAGCAGATCGATGTGGTCGTGCTTCTCCGGCGGGGTGTCGGCCGGCAAGAAACGCAGGCTGCCGGACATGCCCAGGTGGATGATCAGGGTGCCGGCATCGGTGCCCAGCAGCAGATACTTGGCGCGGCGATCGACGGAACGTATCGTCAGGCCGCGCAAGGCGGCGTGCAGTTCCCGCGGCACCGGCCAGCGCAGGCCGGCGTGGCGGACCACGGCGCCCTCCAGCGTGGCGTTCAATAAATGGGGCAGAATCCCGCGGCGGGTGGTTTCGACTTCTGGCAGTTCAGGCATGGGTAGAATGGCGCGAAGATAAAAACAGGTCATGCTATTCTACGCATTCAACAGGTTTATAAGCAGGTCTCTGACTCCATGCGAATGCAACGGCTGAAAAAAACACTCCCTTTGCTGATGGTCGCGCTGCTGTCGGCATGCGCCAATTTCAAGCACCCGGGCGCGGCGAAGTCGGTCGATGCCGGCAAACCGGCCGGCGACGAGGCCGCGATCACGCAGAAAGAAGACGAAACCCTACTGCCCAAGGCGGAGCTGACGCCGGAAATCCTCTATGGCGTGGTGGCCGGCGAAATCGCCGCCCAGCGCGGCTCGGTGGGCGCCTCCGCCGTGACCTATCTGGAACTGGCACGTCAGACGCGGGATCCGCGGCTGGCGCAGCGCGCGGCCGAATTTTCCATGTTCGCCGGCCTGCTGAAGGAAACCTCGGAAGCCCTGACCCTGTGGATGGAGCTGGCGCCGGACTCGGTGCCGGCGAGAGAACAGCTGTTCATCACTCTGCTGCGCGCCGGCAAGCTGGCGGAAAGCAAGCCGCTGATCGAGGCGCTGCTGCAAAAAGAGCCGGAGCGGGCGCCGGCCATCTTCGTTCAACTGGCGCGGCTGACCTCGCGCCAGAGCGACAAACAAGCCGCTTACGAGCTGGTGAAGCAATTCGCCGTCCGCTATCCGGACCTGGCCGAGGCGCGTTTCGCGCTCCTGGCCGTGGCCGCCGAGGCCGGCGATCAGGCCACGATGAACCGCGAATTCGACAGGCTGGCGCAGATCGCGCCGGCCTGGGACTTGCCGGTGGCCTGGCAGGTGGACCGGCTTCGCCGCGAGCAGCCGGAGCAGGCTATCGATTTTCTGCAGCGGGAACTGGCGCGGCGGCCGAACGCCGGCCTGGAACTGAAGCTGGCCAAGCCGCGGCTGCTGGTGGGCGCCAAGCGCTTCGCCGAGGCGCGCCAGGCTTTCGACCAGCTGCTGCCTAGCAATCCCAATAATCCCGATTTGCTCTACGCGTCCGGTCTGATGGCTTATCAGATGCGCGACCTGCCGGCGGCGGAGCGGCATCTGCGCCAGGCGCTGGCGGCCGGCCATCCGGAGGCCAATTTCATTCGCTACACCCTGGGCCAGATCGCCGAGGAGCGTCAGGACGCCGCCGGGGCCAGGGGCTGGTACGAAATGGTGGGCGCCGGGCCGCAATTCCTGCCGGCGCAAGGCCGGCTGGCGATCATGGACGCTGGCGACGGCAAGCTGGATCTGGCCCTGGCGCGTCTGGCGCCCTTGGGCGGCAACGACCAGGAGAAGATCACCCTGGCTTTGCTGCAGTCCCAGTTGGCGCGCGAGGGCAAGCAGCCCGGCAAGGCCCATGACTTGTTGAGCAAGGCGCTGCTGCGCATGCCCAAGGCGCCGGAGTTGTTGTACGAGCGGGCGCTGGTGTCGGACAGCCTGGGCAATGTCGGCAACGCCGAACGCGATCTCAAGCAAGTGCTGAAGGAAAAGCCCGGCGACGCTCAGGCGCTTAACGCGCTGGGCTACACCCTGACCAATCGCACCAGCCGCCATCAGGAAGCGCTCGGCTATATCGAAAAGGCGCTGAAGAGCGAGCCGGACAATCCCACCATTCTGGACAGCCTGGGCTGGGCGCAATACAAGCTGGGCCGCCTGGACGCCGCCTTGAAAACGCTGCAGAAGGCCTATGCGCTGTTGCCGGACGCGGAACTGGCCGCGCATCTGGGCGAGGTGTTGTGGAAGCTGGGCAAGAAGGACGAGGCGTTGGCGGTGTGGAACAAGGCGCTGGAGGCGAGTCCGGAACATGATGTGCTGCGCGAAACCATGCGCCGTCTGGGGGCCCATTGATGAAGTGGAGCGCTCTGATCCTGGCCCTGTCTCTTGCGCTCACCGGCTGCGCGACGCGCGAGGCGGTGTTCATGCCCACCGCGACGCAGTCCGCGGACCAGCCCTTCGCGGTCAGTGGGCGTTTGTCGGTGAATCTGGACGGCAAGGGGCATGTCGCCAACTTCGATTGGCGGCACCAGCCTGAGCGCGATCAGTTGGCGATCAACTCGCCGCTGGGCAATACCGTGGCCGAAGTGATCCGCGACGCCGGCGGCGTCACCCTGCTGGCGGACGGCAAGGCCTGGCAGGCTGCGGATGTGGAAAGCCTGACCGAGAAAACCCTGGGCTGGCCGCTGCCGCTGTCCGGCCTGGCCTGGTGGATCCGCGGCATGCCCGTGCCGGGCGAGGCGAGCGAAGTCCGTCCCGACGGCGAATTGCTGCAGCAGGGTTGGCGCATCCGCTTTGTGCGCGAGGCCGAGTCCGGCGAGCGCTATCCCAAGCGCGTGGATCTGGCCCGAGACGGTTTGACGGTCAGAGTGGTGACCCGCGACTGGCGCTGACGCGCGTCGCTTCCTCCGTATTATTTCTAATGATTGCCATGGTGTTCTGTTGATGAGTTCCCCCGTATTCCAAGACTTTCCGGCCCCGGCCAAGCTCAATCTCTTATTGCACGTCGTCGGCAAGCGCCCGGATGGCTATCATTTGTTGGAGACGGTGTTCCGCTTCGTCAACTTCAGCGACACCGTGTCGCTGGCCTTGCGCAACGACGGCCGCATCGTGCTGGAGACGCCGATCGCCGGCGTGGACCCGGAGCAGGACCTGACGGTGCGCGCGGCGCGTCTATTGCAGGCCCATGCCCAGTGCGGGCTGGGCGTGGCCATTCGTCTGGACAAAAAGATACCGATGGGCGGCGGTTTGGGCGGCGGAAGCTCCGACGCCGCCACCGTTTTGCTGGCCTTGAACCGCATGTGGGGACTGAATCTGCCGCGGGCGACTTTGCAGGAACTGGGTTTGAAGCTGGGCGCGGACGTTCCTGTGTTTATTTTCGGGCGCAGCGCGCTGGCCACCGGCGTTGGCGAAAAACTGAATGAAATCAAATTGAAGCCGGCATGGTATGTGGTAATTCACCCTCAGGTGCAGGTGCCCACCGGCAAAGTATTTCAAAATTTTTCGCAAGAGGTGTTGACAGAGGTAGGGGTCGTCGGCATAATGCGAATCCTCGAAACAACGCAGCAGCGACGAAACGATCTGCAAAACGTTGTTTCGAATATGTACCCAGCGGTGAATGAAGTGCTGACCGAATTAAGAAAATATGGTTCGCCGCTGATGACTGGTTCCGGTTCCTGCGTGTTTCTGGAGTGCCAGTCTAAAGACGAAGCCGATAAAGTTTATCAGGCGGTGTCGATAAAATATAAGGGGTTTTTAGCAAAAGGACTCGATGTCCATCCCTTAATCGACAACGCTGAATAAAGGTTACTGGGGAGTCGCCAAGTGGTAAGGCACCGGATTTTGATTCCGGCATTCGTAGGTTCGATCCCTACCTCCCCAGCCAAGACTTTCTCTCAATAAGAGAGAGCATGAAAAAAGCGTGTAAGAATCCCTTACACGCTTTTTCTTTATCTAGCTAAGGCACACGAATCATGGCGGCATACGACAGTTTGATGGTATTCACCGGGACCGCGAACCCGGAACTGGCCCAAAACGTAGTCAAACATCTGGATATCTCGTTGGGACGCGCCGACGTCGGCAAGTTCAGCGACGGCGAAGTGGCGGTGGAGCTGCTGGAAAACGTACGCGGACGCGACGTGTTCATTCTGCAGTCGACCTGTGCGCCGACCAATGACAATCTGATGGAAATCCTGACTATGGCCGACGCGCTCAAACGCGCTTCGGCCGGTCGTATTACCGCGGCGATTCCGTACTTCGGCTATGCGCGCCAGGACCGCCGTCCGCGTTCCGCCCGTGTGCCGATCTCCGCCAAGCTGGTGGCCAATATGCTGACCAGCGCCGGCATCGACCGGGTGCTGACCGTCGATCTGCACGCCGACCAGATTCAGGGCTTCTTCGACATTCCGGTGGACAACGTCTACGCGACGCCGGTGCTGCTGAAGGATATCCGCTCGCAGCGCATCGAAGATCTGATCGTGGTCAGCCCCGACGTGGGCGGCGTGGTGCGCGCCCGCGCGATGGCCAAGGCCTTGAACACCGATCTGGCCATTATCGACAAGCGTCGTCCCAAGGCCAATGTGGCCGAGGTGATGAACATCATCGGCGACGTGTCCGGCCGTACCTGCCTGATCGTCGACGATATGATCGACACCGCCAACACCCTGTGCAAGGCGGCCAGCGCTCTGAAAGAGCGCGGCGCCCAGCGCGTGCTGGCCTATGCGACTCACCCGATCTTCTCCGGTCAGGCGATTGATCGCATCAAGAATTCTGACATCGATATGGTGGTGGTGACCGACACCATCCCGTTGACCGCCGAGGCCAAAGCCTGCCCGAACATCCGGGTGGCCTCCATCGCCGGCCTGCTGGCCGAGACGCTGCGCCGGATCAACAACGAAGAATCGGTGTCCTACCTCTTCAATGAGGAACTGGTTGCGGCGGGCGCCTGCCTGCCGTGAACATCGGGCCCGCTGGTCGCGGCGGGCCGGGTGCTTTTAATCTGAAACTGGAGTTTTGCCATGTCTTTTGAATATACCGCCAGCAAGCGTGAAGAGTCGGGTACGAGTGCGAGCCGCCGCCTGCGTCACGCCGGCCAGGTTCCGGCCGTTGTTTACGGCGCTTCCAAAGAAGCCGTATCCATCGTTCTGGACCACAACACCATGTACTACGCGCTGAAGAACGAAGCGTTCCACACTTCCGTTCTGGATCTGGTGATCGACGGCCAGAAAGAACAAGTTAAAGTGGCTGCGTTCCAAATGCACCCGTACAAACAGCAAGTAATGCACATCGACTTCGCTCGCGTGTAATCTAGCTGCCGTGCCGTCTGACGGTAACGGTTGAAAAGCTCGTTGCTAGCCGTCGGCCCGCAACGAGCTTTTTCATTTGGAACAGAGAATATGTCCGGCATTCGCCTGATAGTCGGCCTGGGCAACCCCGGCGCCGAATACGATAGAACGCGCCATAACGCCGGTTTCTGGCTGGTGGACGAGTTGTGCTGGCGCTATAAGGGCAACTGGCGCACGGAAGGCAAGTTTCAAGGCGACGTCGCCCGAGTGGACATCGAGGGACAGGACGTCTGGCTGCTCAAGCCGATGACCTATATGAATCTGTCCGGACAGGCGGTGTTGGCGCTGGCCCATTTTTACAAGATTCTGCCGGACCAGATCCTCGTGGTGCACGATGAGCTGGACCTGCCGCCCGGCGCGGCCCGTTTCAAGCAGGGCGGCGGCCACGGCGGCCACAATGGCTTGAAGGACATCGCCGCGCGGCTGAGTTCGCCGGCCTTCTGGCGTTTGCGTCTGGGGATCGGCCATCCGGGAGACCGCAACGAAGTCGCCAATTTCGTGCTGAAGAAGCCGCGCGCCGAGGAACAGCAGGCGCTGGACGAGGCGATCGAGCAGGCGCTGCGGCAATTGCCGGCGGCCATCGGCGGCAAGATGGCGGCGGCGATGAAGGAATTGCACACCGCGGCCAAGTAAGCCGCTGGGCAAATCGCCGGCTTGCCGCTATGCTGCGGCAGAACAAGATTTTTCAAGAATTCGAAGGAATGCGGACATGAGTCTGAAATGCGGTATCGTCGGCCTGCCCAATGTGGGCAAGTCCACCCTGTTCAATGCGCTGACCAAGGCCGGCATCGAAGCCGCCAACTATCCCTTCTGCACCATCGAGCCCAATGTCGGCATCGTGGAAGTACCGGATCAGCGCCTGGCCGAACTGGCCAAGATCATCAATCCGCAACGCATCCAGCCGGCCATCGTCGAATTCGTCGACATCGCCGGCCTGGTGGCGGGCGCCTCCAAGGGCGAGGGCCTGGGCAACCAGTTCCTGGCCAATATCCGGGAGACCGACGCCATCGTTAACGTGGTGCGTTGCTTCGAAGACGAGAACATCGTTCACGTCGCCGGCAAGGTGGATCCGATCGCCGACATCGAAACCATCGGCACCGAGCTGGCGCTGGCCGACCTGTCCGCGGTGGAAAAGGCGATGACGCGCGAAGGCAAGAAGGCCAAGTCCGGCGACAAGGACGCGCGCGCGCTGATCGCGGTGCTGGAGAAGCTGGTGCCGCATCTGGATCAGGGCCTGCCGGCGCGCTCGCTGGACTTGAGCCCGGAAGAAATGGTCTTGGTCAAGCCGCTGTGTCTGCTGACGATCAAGCCGGCGATGTATGTGGCCAACGTGGCTGAAGACGGCTTCAGCAACAACCCCTTGCTGGAGCGGGTACAGCAACTGGCCGACAAAGAAGGCGCGCCGGTGGTGGCCTTGTGCGCGGCGATCGAGTCCGAAATCGCTGAGCTGGACGACGCCGACAAGGCCGAATTCCTGGAGACGCTGGGTCTGGAAGAGCCTGGCCTGGATCGTCTGATCCGCGCGGGTTACAAGCTGCTGGGTCTGCAGACCTACTTCACCGCAGGCGTTAAGGAAGTGCGAGCCTGGACGATTCATATCGGCGACACCGCGCCGCAGGCGGCCGGCGTGATCCACACCGATTTCGAACGCGGCTTCATCCGCGCGCAGACCATCGCCTATACTGACTTTATCGCGCTGGGCGGCGAGTCCAAGGCCAAGGAGGCCGGCAAGATGCGGGCCGAGGGCAAGGACTACGTGGTCCAGGACGGCGATGTGATGAACTTCTTATTTAATGTGTGATCTTATCGGATCGAAATAAAGGCATGCAGCTCTGGCTCATGCCTTTATTTTTGTAAGCCTACTGAGATGCGGCAAAATAGTGCCGACGGGATGTAAATAAAAGGGAACACGTTTTGGAACGCCAAGCTGAAGTCGCTGATGAGATTAGTCTGATTGATATTATTCGTTTCTGTAAAGAACAATGGCGTTTGATGGTTTTCCTCCCCATCATCGCCGCGCTGGCGGCGGTGGCCGTAGTGTTGAATATGGAAGACAGGTATGCGGCGACATCTCTGCTCCTCGTGCCCGCGCCGCTGGGTCCTCAGGGCGGCGCCAGCGTGTTGAAGGATAATGTGATGCTGGGCGAGGCGGCGGCTCATTTTGAGCTGGCCAAGCATTACGGAGTGACTGGTGCGGACAAGGCCAAGCTCAGCTTGTTGGACAATCTCAAAGTTTCCGCGGGCAAAGACGGTTTGCTTGAAGTCTCGGTTCAGGATGTGGACGCGGCATTTGCCGCCCGGCTCGCCAACTACCTTGTGGAGCAGACCCGGCAGCGGATTCTGGGCTTGCACGTGACGGAACAGAGCAAGAAATACCTGGTGTTGCAGGAGCGGATCAAGGTGGTGCAAGGTCAGGTGTCGGGAGCGAAGCGCGAGCAGAAGCAGCTGGGCGCGGTAGCCGAGACCTTCCTGAACAGCGAATCGGCGCGTGTGATCGAGAGTTTCGCGCGCTTGGAAGCGCAAATGAACGCTCAGCAAATGGAAGGGAATAGCCCGGTACAGTCGTCTTTATTGCAACTGCGCGCGGAATTGGAGCGCAGCAATCCGCAGGTCAAGTCCATCTCTCCGAGGCAGTTGGCTACGATGCGTGATTTGTTCTTCTATCAGGCCACGTTGGAGGAGCTGCAGAAGCAGGCTTCGGTGGCCAGAGCGTTGATGTCGCAGGATGTGCAGGTGGTGTTGCCGGCAAGCCCCCCTTTGGAAAAGGCGGGACCGAAACGGACTATGATCGTGTTGCTGGCCGGTCTGGGGGGCTTTGTCTTGGCGGTATTGATTGGCTTGGGGCGTAAGTTGGGGGCAACGCTGCGCCAGCGCTTGCAAGCAGAGTAAGATGAATTGACATCATGGCCGCTTTTCGCGGCCATTGTTCTATCTAGAACTTGGCAGCGCCAACGGCTAGTGATATTCTCGCTTTTGACTATTTTGTTTTTCAAAATTACCAAAGGTTATATTGATATGCGCAAGCTGATGACGCTTCTCGTAATGGCGGGCCTGGCTGGCCAGGTGTTCGCGGCGGACTTGCTGGATACGGTCAAGCAGCGCGGCAGCCTGAAAATCGCGTTGGAAGGCACTTACCCGCCGTTCAACTTCAAGGACGCCAAACAGCAGCTGACGGGTTTCGATGTCGAGATCGCCACTGAAATCGCCAAGCGTCTGAAAGTGAAGCCGGAATTCACCACGGCGGAGTGGAGCGGCCTGCTGGCGGGCTTGCAGGCCGGCAAGTTCGACATCGTGGTCAATCAGGTGGGCGTGACCGACAAACGCAAGGACGTGTTCGACTTCTCGCAGCCCTACACCTACTCCAGCGCGCAGCTGATCGTGCGCAAGAACGAGAGCCGCGTTTTCAAGAGCCTGGCGGACCTGAAAGGCAAGAAGCTGGGCGTGGGCCAGGGCAGCAATTACGCCGATATGGCCAAGGCCGTGGCCGGCATCGAGGTGAAAACCTATCCCGGCGCGCCCGAATACCTGCAGGATCTGGCCAGCGGCCGCGTGGACGCGGCGCTGAACGACAGCTTGCTGATCCCCTTCGCCATCAAGCAGGCCAAGTTGCCCTTGAAGGCCGGCGCGCCGGTGGGCGAGGTGGCGACGATGGCTATCCCGTTCGCCAAGAACAATCCGCAGTTCAAGGCGGCGATAGACAAGGCGCTGGGCGATATGAAGGCCGACGGCAGCTTCAAGAAGATCTCGGTCAAATGGTTCGGCATCGACGTGTCGAAAGCGCCGGCGGCGGCCAAGAAATAAGCGGCAGTTGATTTCAGAGTGGATAGGGCTAGACGCCCCTGCTTGCGCGGGGGCGTCGGTTTTTTTTGGAAAAACGTGAATGACTGACTGGATCGTCCTGTTCGAATCGGCGCTGCCGGTGCTATTGCAAGGCGCGGGCTATACCTTGATGTTCGCGGTGGTTTCCATGATCCTGGGGCTGGCGCTGGGTTTCGTCGTGGCCTTGCTGCGAGTGGCGCAAGTGCCGGTCCTGGCGCAACTGGCCGCCTTCTATGTCAGCGCGATGCGCGGCACTCCGCTCTTGGTGCAGATTTTCGTCATCTATTACGGCTTGCCCGGCGCGGGCATCGAGTTGGGGCCGGTGACGGCGGGCATTCTGGCCTTGACGCTGAATGTGGCCGCCTATTTGTCGGAAAGCCTGCGCGGCGGCATCGCCGGCGTGCACCGCGGCCAGTGGGACGCCGGCCTGTCCTTGGGCCTGAGCTGGTGGCAGACCATGCGCCACATCATCGCTCCGCAGGCTTTGCGCTTGTCGGTGCCCAGCCTGTCCAATTCGCTGATCAGCCTGATCAAGGATACTTCGCTGGTATCGGTGATCACCGTGACCGAATTGATGCTGGCGACCAAGGAAGTGATCGCCCAGACCTTTCAGCCCTTGCCGCTCTATCTGGCGGCGGCGGCGATCTACTGGGTGCTGAGCGCCAGCTTCGAGCGGGTGCAGGGTTATGTGGAGCGGCGGCTGGAATTGGCCCATAAGCGTTGACCGCGGTCTCCAAGCAAAAAGCCCCGCGTTGCGGGGCTTTGTCGCATCCGGCTCAGGCCGGGGCGTAGAGGTTTTCTATCATTGCGCGGCAGCGTTCGGCGATCACCTTGCGGCGCAGCTTCAGCGTGGGCGCCAATTCGCCGGCGTCGACGCACCAGGGCTTGTCGATCAGGGTGAATTTCTTGATGTGCTCCCAGTTGCCGAAGTAGCGGTTGAAGCGCTTGATCTCGCGGTCAATCAACTCGACGATCTTGGGGTGGCTGCTCATCTCGCTGTCGGTGGTGTAGGCGATGCCGTGTTCGGCGCACCATTCCTTCAGTTTCTCGAAGAGCGGGACAATCAGCGCCGCCGCGTACTTCTGACCGTCGCCCACCACCATGATCTGGTCGATGAAGGCGGATTCCTTCAGCTTGTTCTCCAGCGCTTGCGGCGCAATGTATTTGCCGTTGCTGGTCTTGAACATTTCCTTTTTGCGGTCGGTGATGCGCAGATAGCCGTGTTCCAGCACGCCGATGTCGCCGGTGTGCAGCCAGCCGTTGTTCAGCGCTTCGGCGGTGAGTCCCGGCTCCTTGTAATAGCCGAGCATCACATTGTCGCCGCGCACCAGGATTTCGCCGTCGTCGGCCAGGCGCACTTCCACGCCGGGCAAGGGCAGGCCCACGCTGCCGATCCGAGTGTCCCGGGCGTTGAACGGGTTGGCGGAGATCACCGGCGCGGATTCGGTCATGCCGTAGCCCTCCGCCACCGACACGCCGCAGGCCCAGAACAGGCGCGCCAGTCGCGGCTGCAGCGCGGCGGAACCGACATTGATCCATTTGAGCTCGCCGCCCATCGCGGCGCGCCACTTGCGGTAAACCAGCTTGTCGGCCAGCGCGTGCTTGGCGGCTTCCAGCGGCGAGCGGCGGGCGTTGGGGTCGAAGCGCTCGGCGCGCTCCACGGCCCACAGATAAAGACGGCGTTTGAAGCCGCTGAGTTCGCGCGCCTTGCCCACCAGTTTGTCGTGCACTTTCTCCAGCACGCGCGGCACCGCGCTGAAGGTGTGCGGACGGATGTCGGCGAGCGCGGAAGACAGGCATTCCACGCTGGAGAAGTAAACGCCGGCGCTGCTGTACATATAGTAGAAGACCCCGGCGCGCTCGAAGATGTGCGACAGCGGCAAAAAGCTCAGCGCGCGGCATTCTCCGTGCGGCAGGCGGGTGAATTCCGCGGTGGCGACCACGGTGCTGAGCACGTTGCGGTGCGACAGCATCACGCCTTTGGAGCGTCCGGTGGTTCCGGAGGTGTAAATGATGGTGTAGACGTCGTCCGGCTGGATCGCGTCGCGGCGGCGTTCCAGCTCGGCCTGCCGCTCCGGTTTGGCCAGGGCCAGGATTTCGGTCCAGGACGGGCAGCCGTCGATCTGGCTCAGGCCGTAGATCGGGCAGCTGAATTTGCCCAGCGCCTCATGCAATTTGCGTTGCAATGCGGCATTGCCGACGAAAGCGAGCTTGACCTCGGCATGAGTCAGGATATAGCGTGCATCATCAAGGGTCATGGTGGGATAGAGCGGCACGCTGACGGCGCCGATTTGCTGCAGCGCCAGATCGGCCAGCACCCATTCTATGGAGTTGTCGGCGGCGAGGGCGACTTTGTCGCCGTTGGCGATGCCCAACTCCAGCAGACCCAGGCTGAAGCGGTTGACGCTGTCCGCGACTTCCTCGGTGGACAACCTGCGCCATTCCTTGCCGGTTTTGGCGGCGAGGCAGTCGGTGCGCGGGTGGCGTTCGAGTTGGCGGGGCAGGATGTCAAATACGCGTTCTAGCTTCATTCGTACAATTGTTTGAATGCGAAACGCTGCAAAATAGTCCTAAAGAGCGTGGATGTAAAGCCAAAGCTGCTAAAAATTTAGTCAAGATCAAGGGAGTAGTCGCCGTTTTAACGGCGGTTTCCTTGAAGTTTTCGAAAAATGATGAAAGAGTCATGGCTGCGGCGCGCTAGAAGCTTGATTGCGGTCGGTTTGTCCGACAAGGCGGACAAGTGAATGATTTTTTGAGGAAAAGTCGTGAAATTTGCAACCAGATCCATTCATGCCGGCTATGACAACGCAGAGCATGGCAAGGCGGTGATGCCGCCGGTGTACCAGACTTCGGTGTTCGAATACGGCCATGTCGGCGAATCCATGCCCTTTGTGTACGCCCGTACCGGCAATCCCACGCGGGCGGCGCTGGAGGCCTGCCTGGCCAGCCTGGAGAACGCCCGCCACGGCCTGGCCTTTGCCAGCGGCATGGCGGCCATCGACGCGGTGCTGCGCGCCTGCCTGAAGCCGGGCGACGAGGTGATCGCGGTGGCGGACCTTTATGGCGGCGCTTACCGGCTGCTGAGCAAGGTGATGGAGCCGGCGGGCGTCAAGGTCACTTTCGCGGATTTGAGCGATAGCCGGAACCTGACGGCGCTGATCAGCGCGCGGACCAAGCTGCTGTGGCTGGAGTCGCCCACCAACCCCTTGCTGGGCATGGTGGACATCGCGGAACTGGCCCGGATCGCGCACGCGCACGGCGCCCGAGTGGCGGTGGACAGCACTTTCGCCACGCCTTATCTGCAGAACCCGCTGGATCTGGGGGCAGATGTCGTTGTGCATTCCGCCACCAAGTATCTGGCCGGCCACTCCGACGTGTTGCTGGGCCTGGCGGCCGTCAACGACGAGGCGCTGCACCGCGAGATCAAATTCATTCAGAACGCGGCGGGAGCGGTGCCGGGGCCTCAGGATTGCTTCCTGACCCTGCGCGGCATCAAGACCCTGCATCTGCGCATGGATCGCCATTGCGACAACGCGGAGCGGGTGGCGGATTACCTGCGATCTCATCCCAAGGTGGAGCGGGTGTTCTTTCCGGGGCTGCCGGAGCATCCGGGCCATGAACTGGCCCGCCGGCAGATGCGTCGCTTCGGCGGCATCGTCAGCATCTGGCTGAAGGACGACAGCCGCGCGGCGGCCAGCCGCTTGGCCGAGCGGTTGAAGCTGTTCGCGCTGGCCGAATCGCTGGGCGGGGTCGAATCGCTGATCAACCACAGCTACACCATGTCGCACGGCGGCATGCCGCCGGAGCAGAAGGCTCAATTGGGCATCCGCGAAGGCGGGGTGAGGCTGTCGATAGGCATAGAGGATATCGACGATATCCTGGCCGATCTGGAGCAGGCTCTGGCGGACTGAGCTGACTGCGCTATTCTTTCAACCGACGCCCGCGCGGGCGTAATCGAGGAAATATATGGCTTCCGCTTTGTGCCGTCGCTGGCAGTTGCGCACCCCTTTGATTCAGGCGCCGATGGCGGGCGGCGCCACCTCTCCGGCCTTGGTGGCCGCGGTCAGTCAGGCCGGCGGCCTGGGGTTTCTGGCGGCGGCGCTGCTGCCGCCCGAACGCCTGCTCAGCGAAGCCGCCGCGGTGCGGCGCCTCACCGACAAGCCATTCGGCATCAATCTATTCGTACAGGACGATCCCGCTCCCAGCGAGGAGGCCTTGCGGCAGGCGCTGGAATGGCTGGCGCCGCTGCACCGGGAGCTGGGGCTGCCGGCGCCGCAGATCCCTGATCGCTTCTGCGAGCCGTTCGCGCGCCAGTTCGAAGCGCTGCTGGAGGCCAAGCCGGCGGCGGCCAGCTTCACCTTCGGCATTCTCAATCGCCATCAGCTCAAGCTCTTGAAGCAGGCCAAGATAGACGTGATCGGCACCGCCACCAATATGGCGGAAGGGCTGGCCTGGGCCGAACTGGGCGCGGACGCGATCTGCGCCCAAGGCCGGGAAGCCGGCGGCCATCGCGGCACCTTCATCGGACGGCCCCAGGACAGCCTGCGGCCCACTTTGTCGCTGGTCTATGAGTTGGCGCAGAATCAGCCGCTGCCGGTGATCGCCGCAGGCGGCATCATGCATGGACGCGATATCGCCGCAGCGATGCGCCACGGCGCCCAAGCCTGCCAGTTGGGCACCGCGTTTTTGCGTTGCCCGGAGTCCGGCATTTCCGCCTTGTGGAAAAGCGAGCTGGCCAAGGCCGCGCCCGGCGGCACCCGTTTGACTCGCGCGTTTTCCGGCCGTTACGCGCGCGGCCTGAACAACCGTTATATGGAATTGATGGCCGACAAGGAAGACCTGGTGCCGGCGTATCCGGTGATGAACGCCTTGACCGGGCCCTTGCGCGCCGCGGCGGCCAAGGCCGGGCTGAGCGATTTTCTGTCCTTGTGGGCCGGGGAAAACGTGGCGGCCGGCCGCGAGCTGGCGGCGGGGCAGCTGGTCGCCACGCTGCACGAGGAATGGCTGGCCGCCTATCGTTGAGCGCCGCCGCGGCGCAGGCTTGAAGCCGGCGTCGATCTGGAGCACAATACTTGAGTAATTTACTTGGGTATTGGCGAGCAATGGATACAGCGATCGAAGAAAAGTACACGGTTCAACCCATCTTGTGGCTGCGGCGCTGGGCGGACAATCTGCTCAGCTTCCGCTTGCGGCGGCCGGACGCCTATCGTTTTGAGCCGGGGCAGTTCGCGAGGCTGGGCCTGCCGTTGGGCGAACACGGCGGTCAGGTGTGGCGGGCGTATTCGATGTGTTCGGCAGTGACCGACGAGTATCTGGAGTTCTATTCCATCGTAGTGCCGGACGGCCAGTTCAGTTCGCGTCTGGCGCAGCTGCAGGTAGGCGCGGAAGTGATGCTGGACAAGAAGGCGATGGGCTTCTTCCTGGCGGACCGCTTGCCGGCGGGCAAGGATTTGTGGTTGTTGGCCACCGGCACAGGTTTGGCGCCGTATTTGTCGATTCTGCAAGACCCCGCTCAGTGGCGACGTTTTGATCGCATCGTGCTGGCGCACTGCGTGCGGCACGCCGCTGAGCTCAGTTATCAGGATTTCATCGCCGAGCTGAGCGAACACCCCTTGTGGGACGAGCACGGCCACAAATTGCAATACTTGCCCATCGTCACGCGCGACGCGCCGGAGGGCGTGTTGAACGAGCGCATCCCGGCCTTGCTGGCCAATGGCGGTTTGGAGCGGGCGGCGGGGCTGGCGATGTCGCCGGAAAACTCGCGCTTCATGATTTGCGGCAACCCGGCGATGGTGGAGGATACCCACCGGCAATTGATGAAGATGGGCTACCGGATGAGCCGGCAGAGCGCGCCGGGTCATCTGGTGTTGGAAAACGGTTGGTAGTCGACGCGCGCAGGGCGGCCTATAAGTCCTTGCTCATGAACCGGCTGAGCGGGTCGGGCTGGTAGGCGCCGAAGGGCGGGCAGGGCTTGAAACCGGCGCGCTGGTACAGGCCGATCGCCTCAGGCTGGGACACGCCGGTCTCCAGTTTCAGCGCGGACAGACCGGCGGAGCGCGCTTCCCGCTCCAGGCGCGCCAGCAGCGCCTGGGCCACGCCCTTGCCGCGTTGGGACGGCGCCACGAACATGTGCTTGATCTCGCCGTAATCCTCATGCGGCACCAGCGCGGCGCAGCCGACCGCCGCGAGCTTCTCGTCGCGAGCGACGATGAAATGCGCCCGTGGCGGTTCCAGCGCCGCCGGGTCCATCAGATGATTGCTTTCCGCCGGATAGAGCGTGGCCTGGTATGCGTCCAGCTGGCTTATCAAGGCCAGCACATCGGCTTGTCGCGGCGACTCCAGTTGCAGACGCATGGCGTTTATCTGTTGGAGTTGGCGAGCAGGGCGCCGAACAGCAGGAAGGTCGCGCCGCCGGCCTTGTTCACCCATTTGCCGCCGCGGTCGCTGGCCAGCCAACGGCGCGCGCGTTGCGCGGTGAGCGCGTACACGGTGTGGATCAGGATGATCAGGCCGCTGAAGGTGCCGACCAACAGCAGGAATTGCGGCGCGTAGGCCCCCTGAGTGTCGATGAACTGCGGAAAGATGGACAGAAAGAAGAAGATGGACTTGGGGTTGGTCAGCTGTACCGCCATGCCTTCTCCAAAGCGCCGGGCAAAGCCGAGCGGCTGGCTTGGGATCTCATCGAAGCGAAAAGCCGGCGCGCGCAGCAGTTTGACGCCCAGATAAAACAGGTAAGCGGCGCCTATCCATTTCATCACAGTGAAGGCCAGCGCCGACGCGGCCAGCAACAGGCCGAGGCTGGTGGCCGACACGCCGGCGACGATGAAGGAACCGCAGGCGGTGCCGAGAATGCCGCCAAGGGTGCCGCGCAGGCCGAAGCGCAGCGAATTGGTCAGGGTCATCAAAATGCCGGGGCCGGGGCTGAGCACGGTGGCCGCGGCCATCAGCAGATAAAGCGAATAGTGTTGCATGAGGATTGTTCGCGTAGGGGGCGGGCCCTTAGTCTACGCAGGCTTGGCCATTGATGACAATGTTGTTGCGCGCGGCGCATGGGCCGCGCCGTTTTGGAGAACGAGCGATGACGATACGCGTGGTGCAATTGGGCAGTCCGCGTCACCCGCAGGAGGGCACGCGCATCGGCACGGTGCGGCGGCCGCCGCGCGGCGTGCCCAAGGAGGCCTTCGCCAGCGGCGATTGGTACGATGTGTGGTTTCCCAACCTGGCGCCCAGCGCGGAACTGGTGAAACAGGCGCAGGCGGCGCAGAGCGCAGCCGAATGGCAGACGTTCGAGCGGGCGTATCGCGCGGAGATGAAGGCGCCGGAGCAAAGCCGCGAGCTGGACTTGCTGGCGGCTTTGTCGCACGGCAGCCACTTTTCCATAGGCTGTTACTGCCAGGACGAGGCGCGCTGTCACCGCTCGGTGTTGCGGGCCTTGTTGCGGGAGCGCGGCGCGGCGCTGGTGGAGTGAGGCTTTGACTCCGCCGGGCCGGCTTGTATCATATCGCTTTGTATTTGCCCGGAATGTCCGCCATGCCTGATTTGTCCACGCTTTTACTGTTCAGTCTCGCCTGCGTCGCGCTGGCGGCGACGCCGGGGCCGGATATGTTGCTGATCGCCAGCCGCAGCGCCAGCCAGGGACGCAAGGCCGGCTTCGCCACCCTGGCGGGCATTCAACTGGGCACGTATTGCCATGCGCTGGCGGCGGCCTTCGGTTTGGCGCAGTTGTTCGTGCACGCGCCGCTGGCCTACGACGCGGTGCGCATCGCCGGCGCCGCCTATCTGTTCTATCTGGCCTGGACGACGCTGCGCAGTCGCAGCGTGTTGAGCGTGCCGGGCGCCGCGGGCGCGCAGTCTATGCCGCGCATCGTGGCCCAGGGCCTGCTTACCAATCTGCTCAATCCCAAGATGGCGCTCTTCGTGTTGGCTTTGTTTCCCCAGTTCGTGCATCCGTCCGCGGGGCCGGTCTCGCTGCAGATCATGGTGCTGGCGACCTTGTTGAACGCGATCGGCCTGCTGATCAATGGGGCGATCATCCTGGCGGCCAGCCGTTTCGGACGCGCGCTTGGCGACAGGCTGGGGAACAGCCGGCTGCCGCAATGGCTGCTGGCTTCGGTGTTCGGCGGGCTGGCTTTGCGGCTGGCGCTGGCGAGCAAGAGCTGAGAGCCTGTTCAAAACCTTGCGGGCAGGGGCGAGGCGAAGAGAACACAAGCGAAATGTGCGAGTGCTCGTGAGCATTGTGAGCTTGTTTTTAACGGCCTGCTCCATCCGTCTCGCCGAAGCGCAGCAGATTTTTGAACGGGTTTGACGCGCGCCGCCTCAGGCGCCGCGCTTGGCCCAGGGCAGTATCAGTTGGGCGATGACGCCGCCGTTGGCGGCGTTTTGCACGTGCAGCTTGCCGCCTTGGGCCCGCGCCAAGGTCTCGCAGAGCGGCAGCCCCAGGCCCATGCCGCGCGAGCGGGTGGTGAAGAAGGGCAGGAAGATCTTGGGCAGGATGGCTTCGGGAATGCCCGGGCCGTTGTCTATGACCTTGAAACGGTAGTTGTGGCCGTCGCTTTCGCCGCTGATCACAATGCGGCCGCCTTGTTCCTGCAGCGCGTCGCAGGCGTTCTGCACCAGGTTGTGCAGAATCTGTTCCAGCGCGGTGCGTTCCGCGCGCGGCCACTCGTCCGGGCTTAAATTATTCCATTCCAGGGTGATGTTCTGGTTCGCCAATTCCGCCTGGCGCAGAAACAGCAATGAGTTCACCAGCGCGTCGGGATCCAGCGGCGTGGTGTCCGTCGCTTTGGGATGGGCCAGCAGGCGGCTGAGCCGGCTGATCAGGGCCGCGGCGCGGCGCGCTTGCGCGCCGGTGGCGAGCAGGGTGTCGCGCGCGGCTTCGCGTTGCGAGGGCTCGTCCAGCGTCCGTTCCAGCTGGCGGGTATTGGCGATGATGGCGGTCAGCGGCGGATTCAATTCCTGCGCCAGCCCGGCCATCATTTCATTCAGGGTATTGAGCCGGGCTTGAGCGGCCAGACGGTCCTGCTGTTGCTGGCGCTGTTGAGAGGCGCGTTGCCTATGCCTGGCGTACAGGGCGACGGCGACGGCGGCGAGCAGCGCGTTCCACAGCAGGATTTCCATCCAGGGCAAGCTGTCCCAACTCAAGGCGGTGCGGCTGGACAGGCGGAAGGGTTGGCTGGCGCTGGGCAGCTTGCGGTCCAGGCTCAGATCCCAATCATTGGCAGACGCGCCGGCCTTGCGTTGCAGCAGTTCGATGCGGTGGCCGCGCAATTGCAGCGAGATGTTTTCCAGCGGCTCGGGCAGTTCGGCCTGGACCAGCATGCGCAACGGGTCGATCAACAGCGCCCAGCCGTCCGGGCTTTGCAGCCAGTAGCGTTGTTGCGCGTCGAAGCCGAGCAGGGTCTGGCCTTGTTGCTGGGCTTGCCACAGCAAGGCCAGCGGCGGACGCAGGCCGCTGGGATCGCCATGCCATTGCTGTTGTCGCCAAAAACCGATGGCGCTCAGCTGAGGCATGGCGGTTTGCAGGCGCTTGAGCATGTCGGCGGGCAAACGGCTTTGTTCCGAGGCGGCCAGGGTGGCCAGCACCGCGTCGTGTTGCGAAGCTTTCTGGCTCAGCAGGCGCAGGGTAATGAAGGATTCCTGGCGGAAGCGCTGTTCCAATGCGCCAAACTGGCGCCAGCCCAGCCATAGGCAACCCGCCAGGCTGAGCAAGAGCCAGGCGGTGAGGGCGTAGCGGCGGTCCAATGACATCATGGCGGCGATTATCGCACGCTGCCGCGAGCGCGCCAGCCTGGTGTGTTAAGGATTATTGTGTAGAAATTGTGCGGCGGCGTGCCGGCGGAGCGCCGCCGCCCTTTCTCATTTCACGCAGTCGACGCAGTAGACCTTGCGGCCGTCCAGTTCCGTCGCCACCAGCCCGTGCACATCGGTTTCGAAGCCGGGCAGCTCGCGGTTGAAGTCTTGGGCGAAGCGCAGGTAGTCGACGATGGTCTTGTTGAAGCGCTCGCCGGGAATCAGCAGCGGGATGCCCGGTGGGTAGGGCGTCAACAGCACGGCGGTGACGCGGCCTTCCAGTTGCTCCACCGGCACGCGTTCGATCTCGCGGTGGGCCATCTTGGCGAAGGCGTCGGCCGGACGCATCGCCGGCTCCATTTCCGACAGATAGATCTCGGTGGTGATGCGGGCCACATCGTGTTTGCTGTAGAGCTGATGGATGCGCTGGCACAGATCGCGCAGGCCGACGCGCTCATATTGCGGGTGTTGGGCGATGAATTCCGGCATCACCCGCCACATCGGCTGGTTTTTGTCGAAGTCGTCCTTGAATTGCTGCAGCAGGGAGATCAGCGTATTCCAGCGGCCCTTGGTGATGCCGATGGTGAACATGATGAAGAAGCTGTACAGCCCGGTCTTTTCCACCACCACGCCGTGTTCGGTCAGATACTTGGTGACGATGGCGGCGGGAATGCCCATCTCTTCGAAACTGCCGTCCACATCCAGGCCCGGAGTCAGCACCGTGGCCTTGATCGGGTCCAGCATATTGAAGCCGTTCTCAATGCCGACGAAGCCGTGCCAGCGCTCGTTCGGGCGCAGTTGCCACTCGGCCGGGTCGCAGATGCCGTCGTCGGACAGATCGTCCGGTCCCCAGACGCTGAACCACCAGTCGCGGCCGTATTCCTCGTCCACTTTGCGCATGGCGCGGCGGAAGTCCAGCGCCTCCACCAGCGATTCTTCCACCAGCGCCTGTCCGCCCGGCTGTTCCATCATCGCCGCCGCCACATCGCAGCTGGCGATGATGGAGTACTGCGGGCTGGTGGACGTGTGCATCAGATAGGCTTCGTTGAACCAAGCGGTGTCCAACTGGCGTTGCTCCGGGTCCTGCACCAGGATCTGCGAGGCCTGGCTGATGCCGGCCAGCAGTTTGTGGGTGGACTGGGTGGAGAAGATCAGGCTGTCCTTGCAGCGTGGGCGGCCTTCGCCGATGGCGTGGAAGTCGCCGTAGAAATCATGGAAGCCGGCGTGCGGCAGCCAGGCTTCGTCGAAGTGCAGGGTATCGACCTCGCCGTCCAGCAGATGCTTGATGTCCTCCACGTTGTAGATAATGCCGTCGTAGGTGGACTGGGTCAGGGTCAGGATGCGGGGCTTGGCTTGCGGGTTTTTGGCCAGCGCTTCGCGGGCGAAGGGGTTGGCCTGAATTTTCTTCTTGATATTGTCGAGCTGGAATTCGGACTTAGGAATCGGGCCGATGATGCCGTAGTGGTTGCGCGTCGGCATCAGGAACACCGGGATGGCGCCGGTCATCATGATGGCGTGCAGATTGGATTTGTGGCAGTTGCGGTCCACCAGCACGATGTCGCCGGCCGCCACGCAGCTGTGCCAGACGATTTTGTTGGAAGTGGAGGTGCCGTTGGTGACGAAGAACAGGTGGTCGGCGTTGAAGATGCGCGCGGCATTGCGTTCCGAAGCGGCGATGGGGCCGGTGTGGTCCAGCAGCTGGCCCAGTTCGTCCACCGCGTTGCAGACGTCGGCGCGCAGCATGTTTTCGCCAAAGAACTGGTGGAACATCTGGCCCACCGGGCTCTTCAGGAAGGCGACGCCGCCGGAATGGCCGGGGCAGTGCCAGGAGTAGGAACCGTCGTGGGCGTAATCCACCAGCGCGCGGAAAAACGGCGGCGCCAGGCTGTCCAGATAGCTCTTGGCCTCGCGGATGATGTGGCGGGCGACGAACTCCGGCGTGTCCTCGTGCATGTGAATGAAGCCGTGCAACTCGCGCAGGATGTCGTTGGGAATGTGGCGCGCGGTGCGGGTTTCGCCGTATAGATAGACCGGGATGTCCGGATTGCGGCGGCGGATTTCCGCGACGAAGCCGTAGAGCTTGCCCAGCGCTTCCTGCGCCGCGTCCTCGGTGTGGAATTCCTCGTCGTCTATCGACAAGATGAAGCCGGCGGCGCGGCTTTGCTGCTGGGCGAAGGAAGTCAGGTCGCCGTAGCTGGTGTAGCCGATCACGCTCATGCCTTCCGCCTCCATGGCGGCGGCGAGTTCGCGGATGCCGGAGCCGCTGGTGTTTTCCGAGCGGAAGTCCTCGTCGATGATCACGATGGGGAAATGAAAACGCATACCTGAGTCCTTGTTGCTGTTAACTCGGACACGCGCGGGGGCGGGACGCGGATGGGCCGTCGGCTCGCCGTGGGCGAGGGCCGAAGCCGCGGGCACCTGTAACCCTTTGCGGTGTCACTCGGTGCGCGTTGGGGCGCAGTTCTGTACGCACGGGCAGACCGGGGGCCGCCGCCGCCATGGAGGCTGGCCTTGAGGCGCGAATAAAAACAGGGCGCTTTGCGCCGCGGTCCGTAGTCGGCTCGCGCTGTGCTGTCTGCGCGGGCGGCACGTCTGCCGGCCTGGAGAACATCCCAAGAAAGCGCGCATTTTAGACCTTTTGCTTGTCATGTTGTTGCGCAGCAAAATTTTTTCCGCGAAAAAAACGCCTGACGGCGGCCAGGCGCGATGCGGCGGCGATGTCTTGGGGACATCAGCCCAAGTCAACGGATTGTTTTTAATCGCATTTGTCCTGGGGCGAGCCATCTTGCTCGTCAGCCGGTGCGGCCGGCGGCGGCTGTTGTTTTTTGCCACGCCTGACCCAGTACAAGCCCAGAGCCTTGGCGACGATGGCGCCGCCGCTGAGCAGCAGCAAAAAGAGCAAGGGCGCGGCCACCAGCCAGGGGAAGAAGGCGATCAGTCCGGCGAAGATCAGCAGCGCCATGCCTATGGTCAGGAAGGCGGACGCCTCGCTGGCGTCGACATTGCGGGTGCCGCGCACCACCACGCCCAGCGCGTCGCCGATCCGCGCCGCTTGCCGCGCGGCGGCGCTGGCGCCGCTGAGGGCGGCGGTATGCGGCGGCAGCAGCAGGCCGTGATAGTCCTTGGGCCGCGGCTTGGTCAGCGTCGGGCGGCGGCGCTGGCCGGCCAGGATCACTTCGGTGGCGTGGTCCAGATCCTGAAGGAACCGCTCGGCCAGCTTTTCCGCCAAGGCCTGGTCCTCCACCGCCACGTCCAGTTCGCGGTTGGCCAGCCAGCTGGACAGATTGAGGTTGGTGGAGCCGATGCGCGCCCAGCGGCCGTCCGCCACCGCGGTTTTGGCGTGGATCATCGGGCCGTCCCATTCGAAGACGCGCACGCCGGCCTCCAGCAGCGGGCGGTACTGGGTGCGCGACACCGTGGCGATCCAGCCGATGTCGCTGGAGCGCGGCACCAGCAAGCGGACGTCGACGCCGTCGCGCGCGGCCTGTTTCAGCGCGGTCAGATACATGCTGGTGCCCATGAAGTAGGCGTCGGTCAGCCACAGGGTGCGTCGGGCGAAGCAGGCGATCAGCAAGTCCAGCCGCATCATTTGCGCGGTGGCGGGCGTGGTGGCGATCAGGCGCGCCGCCACCGCGCCGCAGTTTTCCAATGGCGGCGGCGTCAGCCATTCCGCGGGCAGCGGGCCGCCGCAGCTGGCCCAGCTGTCGGCGAAGGCCGCCAGCGCGTCGGCCGCCAGCGGTCCGCTGAATTTGACGCCGGTATCGCGCCAGGGCTCTTGGCCGCGCTCCGGACGGCCTTCCCAGCTGGAGCTGATGCACAGGCCGGACACGAAGACGGTCCGGCGGTCGATCACGATCAGCTTGCGATGATTGCGCCCCAGCATGCTGAGGCCGGCGGTCAGAGACGGCGGGTTGTAGGCGCGCAATTCCGCTCCCGCGGCCTGCAAGGGCTTGAAGAAACTGCCCAGATGCGTTTTCCAGCTGCCCAGCCAATCGTAAAGCAGGCAGACCTTCACTCCGGCGCGCGCGCGTTCAATCAGCAGATCCCGTATGCGCAGGCCAAACGCGTCCTTGGCGAAGATATACATCTCGATGAAGATCGATTCCCGGCTGTCGGCGATGGCCTGTTCCCAAGCCGGGAAGTTCTCCACGCTGTCGTAGAGCAGTTCCAGCTGATTGCCGCCCACCAGCGGGGCGCCGGCGGAGCGGGAAAACGCCTGCTCGGCCAGGTGACGGATCAGCTCCTGATTGGCGGGGTGGGGGGACAGAATGGGCATTATATTTGGTTATTGTTTGACAATATACTGAATTTGATTGAAATCGCCATTTTGGATGTCCTTGACAAGGCGGCTTGACAGTCGTTTTATTGAACGTTCGCGTCACAAAATCACAATTAATCCGCCGTGAAAATACGATTTTTCGACATCGAAAAATCAAAAAAATCACTGTAACATGATGATTTTTATCGTCTAATGCGGTGCACAAAAACCGGTTGCAGGGTCAAGCTCCTTGCCCTTAGAATCGAAACATTCGTTTCACATTATAAGCAGGACAAAGCTATGGACAGACAACGCTGGCTACAGGGCACCCTGTACCATCCGGACTTCGAGCAGGATAGCTGCGGTTTTGGCTTGATCGCCCAGCTTGACGACAAACCCAGTCACTGGCTGGTGGAAACCGCCATCTCCTCGCTGGCCAAATTGACCCACCGCGGCGCGGTGGCCGCCGACGGCAAATCCGGCGACGGCTGCGGCCTGCTATTTCGCAAGCCGGACGGTTTTTTGCGCGAAGTCGCCGCTGCGGCTGGATTGACGCTGAAGCCAGTGTACGCCGCCGGGCTGGTGTTCCACCATCCCGATCCGGAACAGGGAGAGCGCAGCTTGCGCCGCCTGCGCGAGTTTCTGGAGTCCCAGGGTTTGGAGGTGTCCGGTTTCCGACAGGTTCCCACCGACGACAGCGCCTGTGGGGAGGCGGCCTTGGCCTCGCTTCCCGCCATGGTCCAGGTCTTTGTTAACCGTCCATTCGGCATGGATGAATTAATGTTCCAGCGCCGTTTGTACATGGGTCGTCGCCAGGCTGAGAAAGCCAATAAGGCGGACGACCCGTTTTTTTATCTGCCGACCTTGTCGCCGCATACTCTGTCCTACAAAGGCCTGGTGACGCCGGAGAACCTATCCAAGTTCTTCCTGGATTTGAACGATCCCCGCTTCGAGTCCAGCCTGGCCGTATTCCACCAGCGCTTCTCCACCAATACCTGGCCGCAGTGGAAGCTGGCGCAGCCTTTCCGTTTCCTTGCCCACAACGGCGAAATCAACACCGTGCAGGGCAACCGCCATTGGGCGCGCGCGCGCGAGCGCATCATGGCGTCTCCGCATCTGGACATGGACGCGGTGCGTCCCATCGTGCAGACCGACGGCTCCGACTCGATGTCGCTGGACAATATGCTGGAAGGCCTGCTGATGGGCGGCATTCCGCTGTTCCGCGCTCTGCGTCTGCTGGTGCCGCCGGCCTGGCAGAACGTCGACTCCACCGACAAGGACTTGCGCGCCTTTTATGAATTCAACTCCATGCATATGGAGCCATGGGACGGCCCGGCCGGCATCGTGCTCACCGACGGCCGCTACGCCGCCTGCATGCTGGACCGCAACGGCCTGCGGCCGGCCCGCTGGGTGCTGACCCGGGACAATGTGCTGACCATCGCCTCCGAGGTGGGGGTGTGGGACTACCAGCCCGAAAACGTGGTGCGCAAGGGCCGGGTCAAGCCGGGTCAGCTGTTCGCCGCGGATTTGGCCACCGGCGAGCTCTTGTTGCCGGAGGAAATCGACGCCCAATTGAAGAGCGCCAAGCCGTATCGGCAATGGATCAAGGACAGCGCCAAATACCTGGAGCTGTCGATCGAGGACGACGCCGGTGTCGAGCCTTTGTCCAAGGACGAACTGGCGCGTTTGCAAAAGCTGTTCAATATCAGCTTTGAAGAGCGAGACCAAATCCTGCGCGTGCTGGCCGAGGACGGCCAGGAGGCGGTGGGTTCGATGGGGGACGATACGCCGATGGCGGTGCTGAGCCGGAAAGTGCGCTCGCCCTTCGACTATCTGCGCCAGCAATTCGCCCAGGTGACCAACCCGCCTATCGACCCGATCCGCGAAGCGGTGGTGATGTCGCTGAACACGGTGTTCGGGCCGGAACGCAATATGTTTGAAGAGAGCGCCGAGCACGCCAAGCGGCTGGAAGTGCGCTCCCCGGTGCTGTCGCACGAGAAATTCACCCGCGTCACCACGCGGCCGGAGCCTTATCTGAAGGCGACGACTTTCGACCTGTGCTACGGCCCCAGCGAAACCGACTTGCGCCAGGCGCTGGAGACGCTGACCCGGCATGTCGTGGACGCGGTCAAGGAGGGCACGGTCATCGTGGTGCTGTCCGATCGCCATGTGACGCCTCAGCGCCTGCCCATCCCGGCGCTGTTTGCCACCGGCGCGGTGCACCACGCGCTGATCGACAGCGGCTTGCGCTGCAAGACCAATATCCTAGTGGAAACCGGCACGGTGCGCGACGCGCACCAGATGGCCTGCATCATCGGCTACGGCGCCACCGCGGTATACCCCTATCTGGCTTATCAAAGCATCATCGAGCTGGTGCAGAGCGGCGAGGTCAAACTCAAGCTCAACGAAGCCTTGCAGCACTATCGCAAGGGCATCAACAAGGGTTTGCTCAAAGTGTTGTCCAAGATGGGCATTTCCACCATCGCCTCCTATCGCGGCGCGCAGCTGTTCGAAGCGGTGGGCATCCACGAGGAAGTGGTGGAGTTGTGCCTGAAGGGCACGGTGTCGCGGGTGTCCGGCGCGGGTTTCGCCGACTTCGAGGACGATCAGCGCAAGCTGGCGCGTTTCGCCTTCAACCCGATGCGGCCGATCTCCCAGGGCGGCTTGCTCAAGTACGTGCACGGCGAGGAATACCACGCCTATAACCCCGATGTGGTGACCCTGCTGCAAAAAGCGGTGCAGAACGACGATTACCAGGCCTATCAGCAATACGCCGAGGCGGTGAACCAGCGCCCGGTGGCGATGTTGCGCGACCTGATGCAGGTGCAGCCGCTGGGCGAGCCTATCTCCATCGACGAAGTGGAGCCGGTGGAGGCCATCCTCAAGCGCTTCGATTCCGCGGGGATGTCGCTCGGCGCCTTGTCGCCTGAGGCGCATGAAGCGCTGGCGATCGCGATGAACCGCCTGGGCGGCCGTTCCAATTCCGGCGAGGGCGGCGAAGACGCCGCGCGCTACGGCACCGAGAAGATGTCCAAGATCAAGCAGGTGGCCTCGGGACGCTTCGGCGTCACGCCGCATTACCTGGTCAATGCCGAAGTGCTGCAGATCAAGGTGGCGCAAGGCGCCAAGCCGGGCGAGGGCGGCCAGCTGCCCGGGGACAAGGTGTCCGGCCTGATTGCGCGGCTGCGCCACGCCAAGGAAGGCATCAGCCTGATCTCGCCGCCGCCGCACCATGACATTTACTCGATCGAAGACCTGGCGCAGCTGATTTTCGACCTCAAGCAGGTCAACCCGTCCGCGCTGGTGTCCGTCAAGCTAGTGGCCGAACCCGGCGTCGGCACCATCGCCGCCGGCGTGGCCAAGGCCTACGCCGACCTGATCACCATCTCCGGCTACGACGGCGGCACCGGCGCCTCGCCGCTGACCTCGGTCAAATACGCCGGCTCCCCATGGGAGCTGGGCCTGTCCGAAGCCCAGCAGGTGTTGCGCGCCAACGGCCTGCGCGGCCGGGTGCGGGTACAGACCGACGGCGGCTTGAAGACCGGCCTGGACGTGATCAAGGCGGCGATGATGGGCGCGGAGAGCTTTGGCTTCGGCACCGGCCCCATGGTGGCGTTGGGCTGCAAATACCTGCGTATCTGCCATCTGAACAACTGCGCCACCGGCGTGGCCACTCAGGAAATCAAGCTGCGCTCCAAGTACTTCACCGGCTTGCCGGAAATGGTGATGAACTACTTCCTGTTCATCGCGCGCGAAACCCGCGAGTGGATGGCCAAGCTGGGGGTGCGCAATATGGAGCAACTGATCGGCCGGATGGACCTGCTGAGCCTGACGGCCGGCGACACCGACAAGCAGCAGAAGCTGGACCTGTCGCCGCTGCTGTCGCAAGGCCGGGTGCCGGACAGCGAGCCGCGTTTCTGCGTCAGCGCCAGCAATCCCTCCTTCGACAAGGGCGAACTGGCGGAGGCCATCCTGCAAGACGCCTTGTCCGCCATCCACAATAAACAGATGTTGGAGCTGAGCTACCCGATCGAGAATACCCACCGCTCCATCGGCGCGCGCCTGTCCGGCGAGATCGCCCGCGTGCACGGCGCGGCGGGCCTGCCGTTTGGCTGTCTCAAGATCAAGTTCAGCGGCAGCGCCGGGCAAAGTTTCGGCGTATGGAACGCGTCCGGTCTGCATCTGGAACTGGAAGGCGACGCCAACGACTATGTGGGCAAGGGCATGGCCGGAGGCCGGGTGACCATCTATCCGCCCAAGAACGCGGGATACCGGGCGGGCGAGTCCATCATCATCGGCAATACCTGTCTGTATGGGGCTACCGGCGGCCAGTTGTTCGCCGCGGGCGTGGCGGGCGAGCGTTTCGGCGTGCGCAACTCCGGCGCGCTGGCCGTCATCGAAGGCGCCGGCGACCATTGCTGCGAATACATGACCGGCGGCAGCGTCATCGTGCTGGGCGAAACCGGCTACAACTTCGGCGCCGGCATGACCGGCGGCTTCGCCTTCGTCTACGACCCGAATGAGAAATTCGCTTATCGCTACAACAACGAGCTGATCGACATCCACCTGATCAACGGCGAAGCCATGGGCATGTATCGCGCCTATCTATTGGAGAAGATCGCCAAGCACGTTGAGTTGACCGGTTCCGAGACGGCCAAAGCGATGCTGGAGAACTTCGACGATTACGTCGATTACTTCTGGCTAGTCAAACCCAAGGCGGCCAAGCTCGACAGCCTGCTCAAGGACTAAGACGCGCAAGGCGGGCGGCCCTGACGCCGTTCCGCCGATACCTCATTCAAAACCCGGGCGCCTGCAGGCGACGGGCCCAGCAAGACAGGAAACAACCATGAGCGATGTTTTCCAATTCATGAAGCTTTCGCGCAACCCTGGAGACAAGGTGGACGCCTCTGTGCGCAAGATCGAATTCAAAGAAATCTATCAGCCGTTGCACAGCGTGGACGCGGCCGACCAGGCCGGCCGCTGCTTGTCCTGTGGCAACCCGTACTGCGAATGGGAGTGCCCGGTGCACAACTACATTCCCAACTGGCTGAAGTTGGTGGAAGAGGGGCGTCTGTTCGAGGCGGCGGAAATGTCGCACAAAACCAATAGCCTGCCGGAAATCTGCGGCCGGGTTTGTCCGCAGGACCGTCTGTGCGAAGGCGCGTGCACCCTGAACCAGGGCGGCTTCGGCGCGGTTTCCATCGGAAGCATCGAGAAATACATTACCGACGAGGCCTTCAAAGCCGGCTGGCGGCCGGATATGTCCAAGGTGGTGTGGACGGACAAGAAAGTCGCAGTAATCGGCGCCGGCCCGGCCGGCCTGGCCTGTGCCGACGTATTGGTACGCAATGGCGTCAAGGCGGTGGTGTTTGACCGCTACGAGGAAATCGGCGGCCTGCTGACCTTTGGCATTCCGGAGTTCAAGCTGGAAAAATCCGTGATCAAGCGCCGCCGCGAGATCATGGAGGGCATGGGGGTGGAGTTTGTGCTCAACACCGAGATCGGCAAGGATATCCAGATAGAAGAGTTGCTGGAACAATACGACGCCATCTTCATGGGCATGGGCGCGTACAAGTATATGAAGGGCGGCTTTCCTGGAGAGGATTTGCCCGGAGTGTTGGAAGCCTTGCCTTACTTGATCAATAATGTGCGCCAAGGACTGGGCACGCTGCCGGATGGCGAAGAGCCGATCACGATGCAAGGCAAACGCGTCGTGGTGTTGGGTGGGGGGGATACCGCGATGGACTGCAACCGTACCGCGATACGCCAGGGCGCGAAAAGTGTGATTTGTGCCTACCGCCGAGATGAGGCGAATATGCCGGGCTCCAAGCGCGAGGTCGCCAACGCGCGCGAAGAAGGTGTAGAGTTTTTGTGGAATCGGCAGCCGCTGGGAATTGAGTTACGGCCTGACGGAACGTTGGAGGTAAAACTGGCTGAGACGCGTTTGAGTGAACCTGACACGAAGGGGCGGCAAAATCCCATGATAGTCCCTGATAGCGGGGTAGAGCTGGAGTGTGATCATGTGATCATTGCCTTTGGTTTTCAGGCGGAAGGCGCAACATGGGGGAGAAGGTTGGGCATAGCGATTGCCAGCAATGGTCGGACCTTGACAGCACAAAGCGTGTATAAGTGCCAGACCAACCATAGTAAAATTTTTGCCGGTGGAGATATGGTGCGAGGAGCGGACTTGGTTGTGCGTGCTGTATTTGATGGCAGGCAGGCCGCGGAAGGAGTTCTAACTTATCTGGCGGTATGGTAAATTTCATCCCTCACTTTGCTAGTGTTAAGAAATCATAAGGGCTGTAGATAAAGGCATATGATAATACTCCTCATTCATTGAGGAGTATTGTTTATAGGGGGCTGCTTTTATAATATTTTTCTGTTTTGATAAATTAAGTTTTCAGTGTGGCTTTTCATCAATAGATGAGTGTTTTTGAATTGTTGTCCGCTGTGTTTATGCTTTTAATGATTTGGGGCTTGGTTCATTAGGTGAAATTAGTTGGTTGTTTACCATTTTTTGTACCTGATTAGGTAGAGGTCTGTGGAGTCTGAGTTAGGAGTCACCCAGATAAGAGCGCTATAGGTGATTTCTCTTGGCGTATCGGGGGGTGAACTTTCATGACAGTGAAGTGTTAGTGCTGATTCTTAGGCAAGTGCTTTTTTTGAGAGAGTCGGTGGGGTTTATTTGCCAATATCTAATGCTGTACTGTTTCTGTAGGCTTAGACCTGACGTGAGGCTTTGATGTAAGGGGGAAAGTTAGGGGGGCCCTACTTTTCTGTATAAACTGGGAATGAGTAGTGGCTAATATAAAGTCTCGTTTTTTTGCCAGCTTTGTCGCCAATTTGATTAGAAGCGTGGTGACTGTCGCTACGGGCATTTTGCTTGCACGTTGGTTAGGACCTACAGACTATGGGCGAATGTCTTTTCTGCTTGCTGCCTTTACCGCCCTCCGTGGCATGTTGGATCTAGGTAGCTCAACCGCCTTTTTTACCCTGCTCTCTCGTCGTCAGCGCAGTAAGAGATTCATCGCAGTCTTTTGGGGGTGGATTGCGATTCAGTTGGTAGTGGCATTACTATTCCTGCTTCTATTGATGCCAGACTCCTTGCTCGGGATGTTGTGGGCCGGAGAGTCCCGTTCAGTTTTGGCTTTGGCTTTCTTGGCCGCGTTCATGCAAGGAACGGTATGGACATTGGCTGCACAGATGGCCGAAGCAAGCCGGCAAACGATCCGAGGTCAGCAGATCAACACATTAGCCGTCATGCTCCACTTGATTGTGGTAATTGCATTGGCATTATTGGGCAAGTTAGCCATCACTTTAGTGTTTGTCGCACTCATTATCGAATGGGCAATTGCTGCATGGTTTGCGTCTCGCTTGTATGTGTCTTCAAAAGTAAGTTTGACAGAAGGGGCTGCTGCGTCAGACACACCGAAGAGCATGTTCCGGGAGTTCTTTGTGTATTGCGCGCCATTGATACCAGTGATGCTCCTCGGCTTTGTGCATGATTTTGCGGATCGTTGGATGCTGCAGACATGGGGAGGGGCCAAGGAGCAAGCTTATTTTAGCGTTGCACAGCAGTATTCAGCTGTGGCGTTGCTGGCAACCGTCTCTGTACTGCGTATCCTGTGGAAAGAGGTTGCGGAAGCACACCATCAACAAGACATGCAGCGACTGAAGGTGCTATACCAGCGTGCTTCACGACTATTGTTTTTTGTGGGAGCATTTGTGGCGGGAGGGCTTCAACCTCTGGCTCCTGAGATTCTACGGGTGACGGTTGGGCAAGACTATCTGAGTGGAACAACGGCGATGGCCATCATGCTGCTTTACCCGGTACATCAGTCAATGGGGCAGATTGGTGGAACGATGCTGTTCGCGACAGGACATACAAGAGTATATGCTTTGTCAGGTTCGCTTGGTATGTTGGTGAGCTTGGTTGCCGCATATCTTGTGCTTGCTCCAACCAACGCGGCTGTACCTGGCCTGCAGTTGGGGGCAAATGGCTTGGCTTTAAAGTTAGTTTTTGTTCAAATATTTTCTGTGAGCTTTATGGCTTGGATGATCGCACGTACTTTTGGATGGCATTTTGACTGGAAATACCAGATTTTTGCTTTATTAGGATGTGTGGGCTTAGGGTGGTCTTCCCATTTGGCTGTTTGGAGTCTTCTCGGCGAAAATGGGTCTTTGTTTTTAAAGCTCCCATTGATGGCTTTGCTATATATTGGGTTGGTGAGTTTATATGTTTATTTTTCTCCTTGGTTGCTGTCAATGACGAGGAGTGAATTAAAAGTGGGCTTAACTAGGCTTAAAGCGCTGGTGAAGCTGAAGTGGTTTGAAATCTGACTAAATGTAGATAGGTATTATGCTAAATCAAAAATCTATTCTTATTACCGGGGGTACTGGTTCATTTGGACACACTTTTGTTCCAATGACCTTAAAAAAGTACAATCCCAAGCGTCTTGTTATTTATTCCCGTGACGAGATGAAGCAGTGGGAAATGGCTAAACTGTACAAAGATGATGAACGTGTTCGTTTTTTCATCGGAGATGTTCGGGATAAAGATCGTTTAGCACGAGCTCTAACGGGTATTGATTGCGTCGTACATGCCGCAGCGACCAAGATTGTGCCAACCGCCGAGTATAATCCATTTGAGTGTGTAAAAACAAATGTTACTGGTGCAATGAACCTTATCGATGCATGTATTGATAAGGGAATTAAAAGAGTAGTTGCGCTCTCGACGGATAAGGCGAGTAGTCCAGTTAATCTGTATGGCGCTACCAAGTTGGCATCGGACAAGCTTTTTGTCGCAGGCAATTCATATGCAGGAAGTCAGGATACTCGTTTCGCAGTAGTCCGCTATGGCAATGTGATGGGATCACGTGGATCTGTTATTCCTTTCTTCATGTCGATTCGTGATCAAGGTGTCTTGCCGATTACCGATCCCAGAATGACTCGTTTTATGATCTCTCTTGAACAAGGGGTCGAGCTTGTTTGGCATGCGTTCGAAGATATGGTCGGTGGTGAGATTTATGTCAAAAAGATCCCATCGATGAAAGTCACCGATCTTGCTGGAGTAATTGCACCAAATGCTAAGCAAGAGACTGTTGGTATTCGTCCTGGTGAAAAGTTGCATGAACAGATGATTGGTGCTGAGGATGCATTTTATACCTATGAATATCCTGAGCATTTTAAAATACTTCCTGCAATTCATAATTGGGATCAAGACAGTAATCGTATTAAAGACGGCAAGCGTGTTCCTGAAGGCTTTAGTTATACCAGTGACAACAATACTGAGTGGATGTCTGCGGAAACACTGCATGATTGGATTGATACTAATCGCGAAAAAATAGGGAGCATCTAAATATGATCCCATATGGTCGCCAAGAAATTACCCAAGCAGACATTGATGCGGTGATTGACGTATTGCAGTCTGATTTTCTTACACAAGGGCCAATGGTCCCGCGCTTCGAGCAGGCGATAGCGAACCATGTGGGAGCCACATATGCATTGGCGGTGAATAGTGCAACAGCAGCATTGCACTTGGGGTGTCTTGCTCTCGAATTGGGACCTGGTGACTGGCTGTGGACAAGCCCAATTACTTTTGTAGCATCAGCCAATTGTGCCCGATATTGTGGAGCCAATGTGGACTTTGTCGATATCGACCCACAAACCTATAATATGTGCCCCCAAGCTCTCGAGCGAAAATTGCTGCTAGCAGAGAAAGAGGGGAGGCTTCCTAAAGTTGTTGTGCCTGTTCACCTGTGTGGTCTATCGTGTGATATGGCGGCTATTTATGCATTGGGCAAGCGCTTTGGCTTTAGGATTATTGAAGACGCATCACATGCGGTTGGCGGGAAGCATAAAGAAGATTTCATCGGTAGCTGTCGTTATAGTGATATCGTTGTTTTTAGCTTCCATCCAGTTAAAATTATCACTACTGGCGAAGGAGGGATGGCTCTGACTAATGACCGTTCCTTGGCCAACAAAATGGAACTCCTTCGAAGCCACGGTATTACCCGAGAAATTGAAAAAATGACTCATGCCCCAGATGGGGCTTGGTATTACCAGCAAATTGATTTGGGATTTAACTATCGTATGACCGAGCTGCAAGCTGCGCTCGGTCTTAGTCAGGCTTCTCGTTTAGATGAGTATGTGGCGCGCCGCCATGTACTTGCATGTCGATATGATGAACTATTGGCGAAACTGCCTGTGATTACGCCATGGCAGGGGCCGGATAATTATTCAGGCTTGCATCTTTATGTTATTCGTATTTGCTTAAATATGGTTAAAGTATCACATAAAACCGTATTTGATGTTCTTAGAAAAGAAGATATTGGTGTTAACTTGCATTATATTCCTGTGTATAAGCAGCCCTATTACCAAGAGTTAGGCTATGAGCCTAGTAATTTTCCTGAGGCTGAGAAGTACTATTCAGAGGCAATCAGTCTGCCAATGTATCCGACTCTGACTGAAGTGCAGCAAGATAGAGTTGTGGCAGCCTTGCATAAGGCTCTCCAGTTATGAAACTGGCAGTTATCCCTGCTCGTGGGGGCAGCAAGCGTATTCCCCGTAAGAATATAAAAGATTTTCATGGTTTGCCCATGATTGCTTACGCAATTCGTGCCGCTTTGGATAGTCAAATTTTTGATCGGGTGCTGGTCTCCTCTGATGATGCTGATATCATTGATCTAGCTCGGGGATATGGAGCAGAAACACCTTTTATACGTCCTGCTGAACTGGCCTGTGATCATACTCCGACTGTACCTGTTATCGCACATGCGATTCAAGATTGTGAAAAGAATGGTTGGCGTGCAAACGAAGTGTGTTGCATCTATCCGGCAGTTCCTTTCATTTCGACGGAGGATATTGTGCAGGCATACAATATTTTATGTGAAGGGCGGAGCCATTACGTTTTCCCTGTTGCACATTTTCCGTCACCGATACAGCGTGCCCTCCGGCGTACAGAAGATGGATACGTTCAACCTTTCCAAGCTGAATATACAGAAGTTAGGACTCAGGATCTTGAATCAGGCTTTTTTGACGCAGGGCAGTTTTACTGGGGTAAAGCTGAGGCGTGGCTAAAAGGGCAGAACATTCATCTGCACGGCCGCACAATCGTGATTCCTGAATGGCGAGTAGTAGATATTGATACTCAGGCAGATTGGGAGCGGGCAGAGCTGCTCTATACCGCTTATTGCAGTAAGGGACTCTAGTGAAGGTCGCTTTTCGTGCTGATGCATCGGTAACTATAGGTACTGGCCACGTTATGCGGTGCCTGACTCTGGCGGAGCGTTTGCGTTCTTTCGGGGCCGACTGTACTTTTCTGACAAGAGAACATGAAGGGCATTTACATCCTCATATAGAGGCGAGAGGTTTTAAATCTTTATTGCTGGCGCCTGGCGTCGCAGTGAATCAATCACTGACAAAGAGTGTGGACTACCGAGCCTGGTTAGGCGTTGAGCCATTGAAAGATGCGATGGAGACACTGACTTGTATTGGAGATGAATACTTTGATTGGATGGTGGTTGATCACTATGGCTTAGATGCGGTGTGGGAGTGTGCAATGCGCTCTCGATTCCGCTATTTACTAGCGATTGATGACTTGGCAAATCGGCCGCATGCAGTTGACTTGTTATTAGATCAAAATCTAGGCAAAACCCCTATGGCCTATAATGGCCTTGTTCCAAGCACATGCATATGCATGACGGGCCCGCAATTTGCATTACTACGCCCGGAGTTTGCCGCGGTGCGTGAAAAGAGCCTGGCAAGGAGGAAACTAAGTACGGTTAGGCGGCTATTAATAACCATGGGTGGAGTTGATGCTGAAAATGCGACAGGTGCTATTTTGGATGCACTTGCATTATTTGAAAAGTTTTTTGAGCTACACGTGACGGTTGTTTTAGGGCCGAGTGCCCCTTGGCGAAATCAAGTGATCGAGCAGGCGAGAACTTTACCATTTCCTGCGGAAGTGCTTGTAAGTGTTAAGAACATGGCTGAGTTGATGTGTGAAGCGGATGTTGCAATAGGTGCTGCAGGTAGTACTTCTTGGGAAAGGTGCTGTCTTGGCCTTCCATCAGTTCAATTAGTGTTGGCGGATAATCAACGTCCCATCGCAGAAGCGCTGAGTGCTGCTGGAGCAGCATGCCTTGTTGAAATGAATACACTATCTACAGATTTATACCGCATCTTGGATCAAATTTTTAATGATAACTCCTTGCTTTACATTATGTCAGAGGCTGCGGCTAAAGTGACGGATGGCTTTGGTACCGAGCGTGTCGCTAGACAACTAGTGAGAGGTTTTTAGCGTGAGAATTTCTATTCTCTGTAGCGATGCTGAGCATCCGGTGAATACATACCTTCAGTTATGGGTTGCTCGCAATAATTTTGAACACCAAGTGGAGTTGGTCCGCAAAAAAAGTGAGCTTAGCGGTGGTGATATTCTTTTTCTAATTTCCTGCGGAGAAATTGTTTCCGCACGAGATCGCAAAGCGTATACCTCATCGCTCGTGTTGCATGCTAGTGATTTACCCCGTGGTAGAGGGTGGAGCCCACATATCTGGGAGTTATTAGCTGGAGCTGATGGAATAGTAATGTCATTATTGGAGGCGGAAGATAAAGTTGATAGTGGGCGTATTTGGAGTAAACGTTGGGTTCCTATTCCAAAAACTGCGCTATGGCATGAGATTAATGATCTAGTATTTTCAGCCGAGATGGAGTTGATGGATTTTGCGTTGACCTCGTTTGGAAATATTTGCCCCCAGCAACAACCCGTTGATATTGAAGCTACTTATTTTCGTTTGCGGACATGGCAAGATAGTCAAGTAGACCCGAACAAATCCATTGTTGAGCAATTTGACCAGATACGAGTGTGTGATCCCAACCGTTTTCCGGCATTTTTTGAGCTTCGTGGGCAGCGTTATGCTTTAAAACTGGAGAAGTATGATAATGAATGATTTATGTATCTCCGGGCGTAAAATAGGCCCGCTGCATCATCCTTATGTGATTGCCGAAATGTCGGCTAACCATAATGGGAATCTTGATGCTGCTTTGCGTATCATGGATGAGGCGAAGAAGGCTGGTGCCGATGCCATTAAAATCCAAACTTATCGTGCCGATACAATTACATTGAATTGCGATCTTCCTGATTTTCAAATAAAAGAAGGCTTATGGGCTGGGCGCAGCCTTTATGAACTCTACGAATGGGCACATACCCCATGGGAGTGGCACAAGATATTATTTGAATATGCAAAAAAAATTGACATTACAATTTTTAGCTCTCCATTCGATACGACAGCAGTGGATTTGTTGGAAGATTTAGGCGCGCCTGCCTATAAAATTGCATCTTTTGAAGCGATTGACCTACCTTTGATTCGTTATGTCGCCCGTACGGGAAAGCCTATGATTATTTCGACAGGCATGTCTGACTCAGATGAGATTGGAGAGGCCATTGAGGCTGCTCGCGGGGCGGGGTGCAAAGAGTTAGCTATATTGCGTTGTGTCAGTGGCTATCCTGCTCCAGCTGCAGATTACAACCTTCGTACCATTCCAGACATGATCGAACGTTTTGGCTTGGTGACGGGGCTGTCGGATCATACGCTAGACAATACGACTGCTATTGCAAGTGTGGCGCTTGGAGCATCCATTATCGAGAAGCACTTTACCTTAGATCGTAAGGGTGGTGGGCCAGATGACAGTTTCTCGTTAGAGCCATCAGAGCTGCGGGAACTTTGTATGTTCACCAGAACAGCTTGGGATGCTATGGGGAGTGTCAATTATGGGCGAAAGTCGAGTGAGATTGGTAATGTGAAGTTTCGCCGTTCGCTCTACTTCGTGAAAGACCTTAAGAAGGGGGATGTTATCACTCCAGATTCTGTACGTAGTGTCCGCCCTGGTTATGGGCTTGCCCCTAAGTATATGGAAAGTTTGATTGGTAAAGTCATGACTCGAGATGTGGCGTTTGGTATGCCCGTTTCGATTCAGGATTTGGCAACCGACTGATGTATAGCTTTGCTGAGAGATGAGCCCCGAATCTCTCAGCCTGTGGATTGCATGTAATGCCTGAAAATAATCAACTTTGTTTTATTACTTCTTCAGATAGACGGTTCTGGAGCGAGGCTGGACCAGCAGTACTAATGGGAGAGTGGTGTAAGAATGGGCATTCTGATAGCGAATTAAATTTGCGTGAAATTTATATAGGAACACCATATGGTTTTTCTATCGCTCAACGGGACATAGATCATGCAATAGTACGAGCATTAGAAGAGAAAGTGTTTGTTGACTTTTGCAAAGTGATAAATTCTGCCCATGGCGTAAATTACTCTTCTCGGTATTGGAAAATTGTGCTTGGGCAATGGTTTCGTACGGCAATCTCCGTTGTATTTAATCGTGTCCGAACCATTCAAAGCTGTCTTGAAATACATAAACCTAGTTTTGTTATCGATCCGAAGGAGGATGAATACCTCTTGCCGAGGTCAACCTCCGGAGAGGCTCTCTGGGCCTACAGTGATCCGAAGTGGGACGGTCATTTCAATCTTCGTATTCTGAAAATAATTGCCCCATCTCTGCAATATATACAAGGGTCGGAGATCGGCCAAAAGATGGAGGCAGAGGGTAAGGTAAATATTTCGAAGTGGAATGTAAAAAAACAAATATTAATTTTAGCGTGGAAATGCACTCGTAAATTTTCAAAATATTTCGTACGAGATTGTGATGCGTTTATTATTAATTCTTATCTGCCTAGATTTGAAGAAGCAAAACTTCAGCTATATTTAAAGCAGTTTCCACAGCTGTGGAGATCGCCAGAAGTTCATTTTGCTCAGGAGTTTGATTTTAAATTACGCAAAAAACTTTGCGCGCAGATTCAGATTGAAGATGTTGGTGATATCGAGAGCTTATTCAGAAGCGTGGTCTTTGAGATTATCCCTAAGTGTTATTTGGAGGGCTATGCGCATCTTGTGCGTCAGGCAGAATACTTGCCTTGGCCAAAGTCACCAAAATTCATATTCACTAGCAATAATTTTGGGACAGATGAGTTATTTAAAGTATGGACTGCAAAGCAAGTGCAAAGTGGCGTGAAGTATATTGTCGGGCAGCATGGAAATAATTATGGTACACATCGTTATATGAACCCCTCTGTGGAGGAGGAAACTAGCGATAACTTTATAAGTTGGGGATGGAAAGGTGGCCTTCATCAACATGTACCTGGTTTTAATTTTAAAATTCCTGCAAACACAGTACTGCGAGTAGATCCTAAAGGAGACTTGTTGTTGGTGCAGGTCTGGGCTGGTCATCGTGTATCCACTTGGGATGGCTCGCAGCAGTTTATTAATTATATGGAGGATCAGTTCTCTTTTGCGAGTGGACTGAATGCTAATGTAAGGTCATTGTTGAATGTTCGTTTACACCATGATTGGGCTCGTCTTGATTGGAATGAGCCGGCTCGCTGGAAGAAGTTTGACTCTGATATAAAGTTAGATCTTGGTCTGCTAAATATTCAAGATCAAATTCGCAGATCAAGATTGGTTGTTCATAGCTATGACTCTACTGGCTTGTTGGAAACCATGGCCCTGAATATTCCAACTATTGCTTTTTGGCAAAATGGTCTTGCTCATTTACGTGATGAAGTGAAAGAGGATTTTCAGGCGCTGGTTGATATTGGAATCATACATCTTTCGCCGAAATCGGCAGCTCATATGGTAAATGAAATTTGGGATGATACGGCAGCTTGGTGGGGTGAGCCAAAACGGAAAAAAATTGTTGAAATTTTTTGTTCTAAATATTCAAAAATGAGCAAAAATCCAGCCATCGAGCTTGCTAATTGCCTTTTGCATTGTTGATAGTCTGCTTGAGTGTGTTTTCAGTGTTTGCTGGTGTTAGCTTTTATCAAAATCGGTATGTTAATTTGTGTGCGTATATATGGAAAAACTCCCTACATTGCGGCAGCCGATCTTGCGGCGTGAATTCCTTGTTGTATTGTTATTGTTTTTTTCTGTATTAATATCTTCTCCATCTATTTTTCGGGGGTTTGCTCCTGATTTCTTGTCGAAAGCGGTACCTGTACTTCTAATAATTGTGCTGGCTTTTATGGGGCGGTATCGCCTGCCTCCAGATTTTTGCGTTGGATGGATTTGTTGTTTTTTTATCATGTTTTTATCTGGAGTGCTGATTAGCTTTTCAGCTGAAGGTGGGGCTCCAGCTATAAATGGGGCGCTAATAATGATTTTAGCCTTAGTGCTCGCTGGAAACTTAAAAAGAGAAGGGCTTGTATATTTGATTGTACGATGGTGGAGAGGGCTGTTTTGGGTCATTTCAATTTGTTCTATAATAAATTGGATTTTAGCTCAATATGCCTTGTCTTTTTTTAAGGAAATTGATTTTGGCTTGCTTTACGAGGGAAATGTAAGAAACTATTTGATTTCTCCATTTGGAGCGATTGTAGTGCAGGACTATGGCGTGTTTGCCCTCTATAGAGTTACAGGAATTCTTGCTGAGCCAGGCATGATGTCGATGTTTTTCCTTGTAAATGCAATGCTAAGTTTTTTTAGTCGTCAAAAGATTTTTAGTTTTTGGTTTGGCTTGGCTAACGTATTGGCAGCATTTGCGACGCATTCTGTTGCATTTTACTTTGCTTTTATTTTTGCTCTTGTTTTCTATTTTTTGAATAAAGGGAATAAATGTGTACGTATTACCCTAGTGCTAGGAATTTGTGCTGTTATGATTCTGTGGTTTAATATTTTCGGCGACTTTATTCAAGGCTTAGTTGAGAGAAGTTCGTTTGATGTAAGGGAAAGTGACTCTTCTTTCTTGCTTAATAGGGTGATTGAGAATCCCTTGGCTTCATTCTTCGGTTATGCATGGTGGGGTGAGTATAGGCAGTTTCCTGCGGCATTGCCGCAATTATTTTATCAGACAGGTTTGGTTGGCCTCGTGGCATATGTTTTGGTTTTGCGTTTCTTCTTAAAAGATTTTTTGCCAATTGCAATTGTGGTCTTTATGTATGGGCTGTCTATTGATTATCAAACATTTTTAATTTTTCCTTTGCTTTTGTTTGTAGTTAAAGCTTGTGGTGAGTTTGAGAGATATACAGCGAGGTCTCGATTTTCCGATGTTGATAAAAAAAGTTTGGTTGAGATTGGTTTAATTTAGATCGTTAGGCGGTGTAACCTTGAAGATAATACTGTTTGTTGAAAATATTCAACACGGCGGCTTAGATACTTTTTGTTCCACATTGTTGAATGCTTGGCCTGATTCAGAGGATGTTTTTGTCGTTGTTTGCAATTCGAGTCATCCTGGAAAAGTGGTGCTGCAAAAAGCGGTAATGCGTGAGTGTGAATTTATATTTCATAATATTCCTTTGAGTTGGAGTATTTCTCGACGGTTTTTGTGGTGGCTACCATTTGCAGCACGTCGAAGTGTTCAGCCTTTTTTGCGGATTATTTTTTATCCTTTACAACTCCTCGCTTTGCGGAGTCTATTGCGTAGTTTGAAGGGTGATGCTCTTCTTGTGGTCAATGGTGGCTTCCCAGGGGGGGAAAGTTGCCGTATTGCCAATATTGCTTGGGCTGATTTGGATAAAGTTGGGCATGTAAGGCCTAGTGTTCATAACTTTCATAATTTTGCAGTTAAGCCTAGATTTGGACTTGGTTGGTTCGAAAATAGATTAGATCGATTGTTGGTGCGCTCTACTAATCATCTGATTAGTGTGTCACGCAGCTGTGCAAATTCTTTACGCTTTCGTTGTAGTTTCCGTGAGGCTGAGACGATTGGCTATATTTATAATGGCATTAATTCAAAAGCTTCTCGTGATTTAAATAATGAATTTGATTTACGAAAAAAATTAAAAATCGGAAATGCGCCGTTATGTTTGCTCCTTGCTAACTATGAGCCAAGGAAGGGGCACCGTTTTCTTTTCGAAGTATTTTCTCTTGTCGCGGAAGCTATTCCTAGCGCACATCTAGTTGCATGTGGTGGTGGTGGTGTTGAAGAGCGTGCAGTGGTTGAGGCTGCCCGTCGTGAGCTTGCACCCAAAGCGAATATTCATCTACTAGGTTTTGTGCCTGATGGACCAAAGCTAATTGATCAAGCTGACGTAGTGGCGATTAGCTCTCAAAGCTTCGAGTCTTTTGGTTTGACGGCGGTTGAGGCAATGGCGCGTGGAGTACCTGTTGTCGCAACCCGTGTCGGCGGACTGCCTGAAGTCGTTGGTGATAATGGTGAAGGTGGGTATGTGGTTGAAGCTGATGATGTAAAAGGGTTTGCTGCTCATCTCATTCGTCTATTGCGGGAGCCACAACTTCGAAAAGAATTAGGCATACTAGGACGTCAACGAGCAGAGACTCTCTTTGCTGCTCAGCGGATGGCTGAGGAATATAGAAAGCTTTTGATCATTGAGAAATGAAGGATGACTTGAGGCGGAGCTAATCTTTTATTGCTACGTCGAATTTGTTGAGCATAGACTTGGGCTCAACGCAGCGATAATGCCCTGCAAAATTGGCCGGGCACAATGGTGTTAAGATCGGTTAGATGGAGATTCGTAGCGTGTTGAACTTTTATCGTGGGAAAACAGTATTACTTACCGGGCATACTGGTTTCAAGGGGTCTTGGCTCGCAATTTGGCTGTCCTCATTGGGGGCAAAAGTTGTGGGACTCTCTGATGCCTTACCAAGTGAGCCATGTAATTTTGAAGTGTCGGGTATCGGGGCTCTGGTTGATGACAGAAGAGTAGATGTCCGTGACTGCTATGCTGTGAAGCAGGTTGTAGATGAAGTCCAACCTGACTTTGTATTTCATCTCGCAGCGCAAGCATTGGTTAGACACTCTTACGCCAATCCTGTGGATACTTTTTCTGTGAACGGAATGGGTACAGCACATGTGCTTGAGTCGCTCCGTAGTTTGAATAAACCCGTTGTTGCTGTCATGATTACCAGTGACAAGGCCTATGATAATGTGGAGTGGGTTTGGGGGTATCGAGAGACTGATAGAATTGGTGGCAAGGATCCATATAGCGGCTCAAAAGGTGTAGCTGAACTCATTATACGGTCGTACTTCTCTTCTTTCTTTGCGAGTGAAGATTGTAACGTTCGCCTTGGTATTGCCCGAGCGGGAAATGTGATCGGCGGAGGTGATTGGGCCAGTGATCGTATTGTACCGGACTGCATGAGAGCATGGTCACGTGGAGAAAAGGTAGAAATTCGTAGTCCGAGGGCTACGAGGCCATGGCAGCACGTCCTGGAACCATTAAGTGGCTATTTGTCCCTAGGTATTGAACTCGCTCGCAATGCAGATAAGCATGGAGAGGCCTATAATTTTGGACCTCCAGCTAATCAAAATCATACTGTTGGTGAGTTGATTGATGGGATGAGTAAACATTGGAAAAATGTAAGCTGGGTAGATACTTCATCTAAGCAACATTTGCATGAGGCCGGCTTGCTAAAACTTAATTGCGATAAAGCTTTTGTTGATTTGAAATGGCTGCCGACTTTGCATTTTGAGGAGACGGTGCGTTTTACTGTTGAGTGGTACAAAGCCCATTATGAGCAAGAGCTTGACTCTATGCTTAAGTTCTCGATTTCGCAAATCAAAGAATATTCAGCACTTGCGGCAGGCAGGGGTATGGCATGGGCTCAAGCATGATCAGTGATGTGCTGTTGACAAAGCTAGCTCGTGTGAAGGTGCCCGGTGGAGATGTTTTACATGCAATGAAGTGTTGCGATCCAGGCTATATGGGTTTTGGTGAGGCATACTTTTCTTTTATTAAACATGGGGTTGTTAAAGGCTGGAAGCGTCATCAAAAAATGACGTTGAATCTGGTTGTGCCAGTTGGCGCTGTTCGTTTTGTTATGTACGATGATCGTCCACTATCACCTACTTGTGGGCAGTTTCAGCAGTTAAATCTTTCTCCGGATAATTATGGCCGTCTTACTATTCCACCCATGGTTTGGTTAGGCTTTGAAGGAGTTGGTGGCTCTGAGTCCTTAGTGATGAATCTGGCAGATATGATGCACGATCCGGAAGAGGTGGATCGCCTCGCTTTAGCCGACATTGATTTTAATTGGAGTGGTAGTTTATGAAAGTAATTATTCTTGCTGGTGGATTTGGTACTCGATTGTCTGAGTATACTGGAACTATTCCTAAGCCGATGGTACCAATTGGCGGTCGACCAGTTTTGTGGCACATCATGAAGACTTATGCGTCCTATGGCTATAAAGATTTCGTCGTTGCATTAGGGTATAAGGCTGATATTATAAAGGATTACTTTTTAAATTATCATGCACTGAACTCTAACTTTACAGTTAATTTGGGGAGTGGAGTTGTTACTCCTCATCAACATGATAATATCGATTGGAATGTCTCATTATTTGACACGGGTGGCCAGACGATGACTGGTGGCCGAGTCAAGCGGTTACGTGATTTCATTGGAAATGAACGCTGTATGTTGACCTATGGTGACGGGTTGGCTGATATTGATTTGAATGCCCTTGAAGCATTCCATATCAATCATGGAAAGATGGTTACAATATCTTCGGTTAGACCTGCAGCTAGATTTGGCGAGTTGGAGCTTGCTGGTGACCGTGTCGCAAGTTTTCAAGAAAAGCCCCAGTTGCAAGAAGGGTGGATCAATGGTGGTTTTTTTGTCTTTGAACCAGGTTTTTTTGATTTGATTGATGATGACGCGACGATGTTGGAAAGAGAGCCCATGGAGCGCGCTGCTGCTGCGGGCGAACTGATGGCTTACCGTCACGAAGGATTCTGGCATTGTATGGATACTAAAAGGGATAACGACCTTCTCCAGTCTATTTGGGATAAAGGGGCTGCCCCATGGGCGACAAAATGGGAAAAACAAAACGTGTTTTGATTACTGGAGGAGGTGGACTTGTTGGTGGAAGAGTAGCAGAACACTTGTTATGTTCCGGCTTCCAGGTACGCCTAGGAACACGAGACATTAAAGCCGACGTAGGTCGGCTTTTGGATGTTGATTTGGTTGAGATAGAGTGGTCGGATGAAGAGTGTTTGCGAGAGATATGTCAGGGTGTTGACGTGATTGTCAACGCAATGGGGATGAATGCCACTGATTGTGCTTACAACCCTGCTGGAGCTTTGTTGGTAAATGGTGTGTATGTAGCATCATTGTTAAAGGCAGCGATTGCTTCAGGTGTGAAGCGGTTCATTCATCTTTCGACAGCGCATGTTTATGCAAGCCCACTTCAAGGGCGGATATCAGAGTCGACATGCCCCTCTAATTTGCATCCATACGCGACTAGTCATCGCTCTGGTGAGGACACCGTATTGTGGGCGGGCGAGCAAGGTCATATCGAAGGCATTGTACTGCGTTTATCAAATGCATTTGGTAGGCCCTTAGCTACGCGAGTTCGTTGTTGGATGCTATTGGTTAATGACTTATGTCGCCAAGCGGTGGAGAACAAGAATCTAACTTTGAAGGGTAATGGACTTCAGCATAGAGATTTCATTCCATTGAGTGCTGTATGTGGATTAATTGACAGACTATGTCAAGTTGATTTCTTTCGAATTGACGAGAGTCGGAGGAGGCCTTCTCCTTTGTTAAATGTGGGTAGTGGTAACTCTATGAGTGTTATTGCTATGGCTGAGTTAATACAATCTCGTTGCAAACCGGTTCTTGGTTATGATGTTGGTTTGACAAGACAGTCTTGTTCTAATGAACAGGAGGGGGCAACCCTAAATTATGTGAGTAATCATCTGTCATCTTTGTGCGATATGGAGAGTTTTTTGGATGAGATTGATAAATTGTTACTCTACTGCAATGAGTATTTTCGGTGATTGAGGTTAGTCAATGACGATGTTTACTGTGATTATCCCTACATTTAATCATGCAGAATTTCTGAGGCGTGCAATTGGCTCGGTGATAGACCAGTCTTTTTCAGACTGGGAGTGCTTAATCATTGATAATCATTCGACGGATCATACGGAAGAGGTTGTTGCTTCTTTTTCGGATAGTCGTTTAAGGTTGCTTAAAATTCACAATAATGGCGTCATCGCGGCTTCTAGAAATTTGGGCATGGAAAATGCACAGGGCGAATGGCTTGCTTTTTTGGATTCAGATGATTTCTGGTATTCTAGTAAGCTAAAGGTGGTTTCAGTAGAAATTGCTCAAAATAGTCAGGCAGATGTAATTAGCACGGATGAATTGATTGTAAGTAATAAAAGTGATAAAAAAGTAGTATTAAGGTATGGCCCTTTTTGTAAGGATTTTTATCGTATTTTATTAATGGAGGGCAATCGACTTTCTACTTCTGCGACTGTAGTGAGGAAGTCATTTTTGGTTGAGAAAAAATTACGATTTAGAGAGGATTGTGAGCTTGTAACAGTTGAGGACTACGATCTATGGCTTCGCCTTGCATATGAAAAAGCTAATTTTTCTTTCGTGCACTCAGTTGAGGGTGAGTACCTTATCCATGGAGGGAATAGCTCGGCTAACTTAGCAAGACATTACAAGAATTTAAATTTCATGCTTCATGATCATGTTTTTAAGGTTCAAAATTTTACGGAAAACAATGAAAAGATTTGGCGCCTTGTCTCTGCAAGAGTGCTATTGGCGGAGGCGGTTGCTGTTCTGAAGACCGGACAGTGGCGGAGGGCTTTTTTTCTGCTGCTTCGGGCTTTTTATCGTGCACCATTATGGCTCATTAGGCATGTATGGACTCGTCTCTTTCGCCATCGAGATTTTGAGTTGGTATAAGTCGGCATTGTTGAATGCCATATTCAATAGCCATGCTTGCGCATGGCAATTATGTTTGGTGTTTCGTGTTCGCAACGAAAGAGTTATTGTTGTTGGCGTTTTGTGGTGAAGTGCAAAATTTTTGTGTTATTTCAAAGAATAAAGTGCCTGTGAAATTAGGCTGCAACCTGTAGGAGTGTAGGTGATAGTTTTAGCTAGGCCATCTCCTTGGCATTATTTGTTTTCTCAAAAGTTGGTCCATGTGCCATCGACGGCTGGGCCTTTTTCATTTTACCCGCGTGGCCGAGATGCTTTACTTGCCGGATTACCTCTTCTGGGTTTGAGTCAAGGGGATGTAATACTTGTTCCTGCATACATCTGTGCATCAATAACTAAGCCTTTGCAAAAGATGGGCTATAAAGTTGCTTTTTTGGATATTGAATCCAATTTGGATTTTGATTCAAAAAAAGTTCTAGCTGCTATAGCAAAATATAAGGTAAAGGCAGTGCTCTTAGTTCATTTTTTCGGTTTTCCAGCCGCAGTTAAACACATTGTAGAAGTGTGTCGCCCCCTAGGGGTGAAAGTTATTGAAGATTGTTGTCATAGTTTTCTTACAAGTATTGATGGTGTTCCTGTTGGTTCGTATGGTGATGCCGCTATATTTAGTATGCGTAAAACCTTGCCTGTGCCGGATGGCGGGGCCCTGCGATTTAATCATTCTGTAAATGAGCAGAGTGCCCTTAAAAATACTCTTGGTGAGCCACAAAATGCGGTGCGTTATTTTGTCAGCCGTGCTCTTGAGGGATGCATTGCCGTACTTGGTTGGCCCAATATCTATTCTGAGACGGTTGATAATATCCGGCGCAAGTTGCAACGAGGGGGTAAAGTAGAAGAGCAAGTCGGTGTGGTCTTGCCTACTATTGCTTCCAAGCCTCTTTGGCATTATTTGGCGGATGAATGTTACCTGAGAGAGACAAGCCGGATTATACAGGGCAATTACAATCAGCTTGTAGAGGCTTGCGCCGCTATGGGTTTAATATCGTATATTCCTAAACTTCCCGTGGGATGTACGCCGCAGTGGGCAATTCTTGAAGATCATTCCGGCAAGCTGGTTTCATATTTGCGAAGATCTGGGATTGGTGCCTGTCGCTGGCCATGGCATGAGTTACCAGCTGAAGTTGCTCAGGACCCATTGTCTTACCCTATCAGTAATATGCTTAATACTAGGCTGGCGCTGTTGCCAGTACATCAGAGTATTGGGCCGTACCAATTGGCGCGCATCCTGAGTGTGCTTCGTCGGTATGTCAATAGTTTGTAATTTGTAAGTCATTACAGGGTTTGTTTGATGATGCAGATAAGAAGCGAATGGATTCCCCGTGAATTGTACCAAGAGAGTCTTGTTGAATTTGGGGAGGGAATAGCCTCCATTTATCATAGGCTGCCCTGGTTGGATGCACTGAAAAAAGCATTTGGGGCCGATATCTGCTTTGTTCGCTGCCTAGACCATCATGGGAAAATTTTTGCACTGACTCCTTTCATGAGCAAGCGAAAGGGACCGTTTCGCTTGATTGGAACCCCTCTGAGTGGAATGTATACAGAGTTTGCCGGGCCATTGTTCCACGCTGACGCTGAGCCTAAAATGATAGCTGCTGCAATGGCTTCTATACATGGCCTGCTGATAAAAGAGGGACACTATATTGAATGGGGAAGCCGTGGAAGTCAAAATTGGGGAGATGAACTGTGCTCCTTGGGATATGACTTTGTTCGTAGGGATACTTTACTGGTTGATCTGGCCAAAGGTGAGGATGCTGTTTGGGCTTCATTTGAGGGGCGCGCGCGTAATATGACGCGAAAGGCGGAAAAAGCAGGGGTTGTTGTTAGTTCGCTCTTACCTGATGAAAAATGGATTGCTGATTACTACAGCATGTTGATTGGAACCTTTGCAAGGCAAAATTTAAAGGTACCTCACCCATTATCTTTTTACCGCCAGATGATTTCTTTATCTAAGGAGGGTGTCGCGCACTGTGTGAACGCTACCGTGAATGGAGAGATGATTGCAGGAGGTATTTTTTTGATTGATGGTTCGCGTATGTTATATCTGTCTGGGGCTGCAAACGAACTGGGGATGAGGTCTGCTGCGACATCTGTATTGCAATGGCATGCCATTAAGGAGGCAATTCGGTTGGGGGTTACCGAATACGATATGGGGGGGCTTGGTGTGCCATCTATTGATAAGTTTAAACGCAGCTTTGGCGGGTATGAGTTCACTCATAGTAGATGGGTTCATCGGTCACGTCTCTTTGGCATAGTTGAGCCCATGGCGTTGTGGGCGGTCAGTAAAGGATGGCTCCGGTTGGGAGGGGTGTGATGGCCGTACGTTCAGATCTGTCTTTGCATGGAATGATTCCATTGGTGTTGCACAAGATTAATCGTGGGGCTGTAGTCGATTGGGAGGATGTATCAGTAGATACTTTTAGTAAAATTATAGATTTTATTGGCAATCGGTGGGCTGTTTTTGCTCCAGACGGACTAGGCGACAATGCAAAGTGGATGCTCACTTTTGATGATGGTTATCTTTCGGATTACGATATTGTTTTCCCCTTATTGGTCGAGCGTGGAATTAAAGCGACCTTCTTTTTGATTACGAGTAAAATTGGCACGCCAGGCCATATTAGTTGGTCGCAAGTAGATGAAATGCATCGATATGGGATGTGCATTGGTTCTCATAGTGTTAGTCATCGGCGCCTGAGCACGCTTTCTATAAAAGATGCTGAGATTGAGCTTTACGAGTCAAAGCAACAGTTAGAGTCCTTTCTGGGGGCGCCAGTTGATGCTTTTTCTTATCCCTTCGGAGACAGCTCCTCTAGGTTGCATCAGCTTGGCCTGTCTATGGGGTATCGTTACTTATGTACATCTATGCATGGCGTGGTTAATGCGGCCGAATATATTATTCCTAGAAATTCAATTTACTCAACAATGGTTTGGAAGGATATCGTCGGTGTTATGGAGCCCAAAATGGGCACGCGTCTTCGCTGGGTATTTGAAGATCAAGTGAAGGGGGCTGCTAAGGGACTTATCGGCCGTGAGCGTTATATCCGTTGGCGAAACTGGGTATTAGGGGAAAAATAGAATGATAGGACAGGGTCTGTCCGTAGTTATGGCAACCTATCGAGGTGACCATGCTGAGCAACTTTTGGCTGCCGGGGAAAGCGTTTTTAATCAGACCCGTGTGCCGGATGAGTTAGTCCTGGTCTTAGACGGTCCGGTTGAGCTTTCGCATGAGCTAGTTGTTGAGCAGATAAGCAAGCTGGGAACAGTCCGCGTGCTTAGGCTGGAGAAGTCGCTAGGACCTGGTGGCGCTCGTCACCATGGAATTGTTGCTGCGGCTCATGAAGTGGTCGCAGTAATGGATGCAGATGATCTTAGCGTACCAACGCGTTTTGAAAAGCAACTAGTGCTGATTTATGGGGGCGCGGATGTCGTTGGTGGTTGGATTCGGGAGTTCGATCAATTCCCAGGAGATATGAAGGCCATTCGCAAAGTTCCCGAGATGCATGATGACGTGTGGCGTTATGCGAAGCGGCGTAGCCCTATGAACAATGTGACTGCAATGTTCCGTAAAGCAAAGTATTTGGAGGCAGGAGGCTACACGGAGATGCGTACATTTGAAGACTATGATCTTTATGTCAGAATGTTGTTGCATGGGGCTCGGTTTCAAAATCTGCCAGAAATTTTGGTCGAAGTGCGTGGAGGGCGAGAGATGTTTAAACGGAGAGGCGGCTGGTCTCAGATTCCTATAGAGGCGGCGATGTTGTACCGTATGTATCGTTGGGGGTTTCTCTCTCTTTCTGAGTTTTTGTCTAATTTTACTGTCCGAGCTAGTGTTCGTGTGCTGCCGAATTGGGTTCGGCGGCTGGCTTATATGTTGATTCTTAGAAGCTGATTGTGGTTTTTTTGGTAATTTCGGATGTCAGCGTGTTTGGAACTGTTTGCCCTGCCATGGGATAATCAGGCTCATTGGACAAGTGTTTTGATGGAGTCTTAAAGAAAGATTCGTGAGAAGGGTATGTTACAGATATTATTGATCTCAACATTTATTGCACTGATATTTGGTGCTATTTTGATTCGTTTTTCTCATTTGCATGAAAAATTTTCTGCTGATCATGATTTGTGTGGCGTGCAGAAGTTTCATGCAAAGCCAGTCCCTCGGGTAGGTGGTGGGCCGATTATGGCTGGCTTGGTTTCTGGTTGTTTTGTCTTGTTTTTTTTCACCAAGTCATGGTTGCCTTCCATGTTGGTGCTGGCTTCCCTGCCTGCTTTTTGCGCGGGTTTGATTGAAGATTTGACAAAAAAAATTGGCCCTGGACCTCGTCTCATGGCTACTTTTCTTGCCGCAGCCGTTGCCTATTTTGTTATTGATGCGGGGCTGGCTCGTTTGGATATTCCCATTGTGGATGCCATTTTGTTTCACTGGTGGCCTCTATCTTTGTTGTTGACGGTTGTCGCTGTGGGTGGAGTGGCTCATGCCGTTAACATAATAGATGGGTACAATGGGCTCTCTGGGGTTGTTGCTATCTTTATTTTCTTGGCCATGGCATATGTTTCTTTCAAAGTGCAAGACATAGAGTTAATGGGGCTCTGTTTTGCTATGATTGGTGCAATTGCTGGTTTTTTGTTTTGGAACTTTCCTAGAGGCTTGATTTTTGCCGGAGATGGCGGAGCCTACTTGGTAGGTTTTATGATTGCGGAGATCGCCGTGCTTCTCGTGCAACGACATTCCAGCGTCTCGCCATGGTTCCCCATGCTGTGTGTAATTTACCCTGTCTTTGAAACATTATTTTCAATATATAGAAGAAAATTTCTGCAAAACCGCGCAGTGGGATATCCTGATGCCTTGCATTTGCACCAGATTATTTACAAGCGAGTTGTATTATGGATGGTAGGTTCAAAAGATGCTGCTCACTTGACTCAGCGCAACAGCCTGACCTCTCCGTATCTGTGGGCTTTGTCCTCGCTTTCCGTCGTGCCTGCTATGTTGTTTTGGAACAATACACCTGTGCTGATTGGCTTCGTACTTGCTTTCATTTTCAGCTACGTTCGTCTGTACAGGATGATCATCCGTTTCCGCACGCCTCGCTGGATGTTGCTGCGTAAGTCGACCCGCCTCTGACGCTCCGGAGTCTGTCGAAAATTGCTACGGCAGGCTCTTGAAAACCCTCCCGCTCGTCCCTATCATTAGCACTCGTAGCAGGTGAGTGCTAACGCTCGCCTCAACTCAAACAGGTTTCAACTCTCAACAGCCACTGTAACAGGAGAGATCCATGGCAATTCGTCCTTTGCACGACCGTGTTGTTATCAAGCGCCTCGAGGCTGAAGAAAAAACCGCTTCCGGCATCGTTCTGCCGGGCGCAGCCGCAGAGAAGCCGGACATGGGCCAGGTGCTGGCCGTAGGCAACGGCAAGATCTTGGAAAACGGCGAGCGTCGTGCGCTGGAGCTGAAGGTTGGCGACAAAGTCATCTTCGGCAAGTACTCCGGTCAGACCGTCAAGGTTGACGGCGATGAAGTCCTCGTGATGCGCGAGGAAGATGTAATGGGCATCGTTGAGTAATCCGACCCACATCTGAACTTCCCCAACTCAGAATTCTGGAGATTTAAAGAATGGCTGCTAAAGACGTAAAGTTTGGTGATTCCGCTCGCGCCAAGATGGTAACCGGCGTCAACATCCTGGCTGATGCCGTTAAAGTGACTCTGGGCCCGAAAGGCCGCAACGTGGTGCTGGACCGCTCCTTTGGCGCGCCGACCATCACCAAGGACGGCGTATCCGTCGCCAAGGAAATCGAACTGAAGGACAAGTTCGAGAACATGGGCGCGCAGATGGTGAAAGAAGTCGCCTCCAAGACTTCCGACGTGGCCGGCGACGGCACCACCACCGCCACCGTGCTGGCTCAAGCCATCGTGTTGGAAGGCATGAAGTACGTTGCCGCCGGCATGAACCCGATGGACCTGAAGCGCGGCATCGACAAGGCCGTTGCCTCGCTGGTGGGTGAGATCGCCAAGATCGCCAAGCCGTGCGCCACCACCAAGGAAATCGCTCAGGTTGGCTCCATCTCCGCCAACTCCGATTCCGACATCGGCGACATCATCGCCAATGCCATGGAAAAAGTGGGCAAGGAAGGCGTGATCACCGTTGAAGACGGCAAGAGCCTGAACAACGAACTGGACGTGGTTGAAGGCATGCAGTTCGACCGCGGCTACCTGTCCCCGTACTTCATCAACAACCAGGACAAGCAGATTGCCGCTCTGGACAATCCCTTCATCCTGTTGTTCGATAAGAAAATCTCCAATATCCGCGATCTGCTGCCGGTTCTGGAGCAAGTGGCCAAGTCCGGCCGCCCGCTGCTGATCATCGCAGAAGACGTGGAAGGCGAAGCGCTGGCCACTCTGGTGGTCAACACCATCCGCGGCATCCTGAAAGTGGTAGCCGTTAAAGCCCCGGGCTTTGGCGATCGTCGCAAAGCCATGTTGCAGGATATCGCCTTCCTGACCGGCGGCACCGTGATTGCCGAAGAAGTGGGCCTGACCCTGGAAAAAGCTTCGCTGGAAATGCTGGGCCAAGCCAAGCGCGTTGAAGTGGGTAAGGAAAACACCACCATCATCGACGGCGCCGGCCAAGCGGCCGAGATCCAGTCGCGCGTGGGCGAGATCCGCAAGCAGATGGAAGAAGCCACTTCCGATTACGATCGCGAGAAACTGCAAGAGCGCGTGGCCAAGCTGGCCGGCGGCGTTGCGGTGATCAAGGTTGGCGCTGCCACCGAAGTGGAAATGAAAGAGAAAAAGGCTCGCGTTGAAGACGCCTTGCACGCTACCCGCGCCGCTGTGGAAGAAGGCGTTGTGGCTGGCGGCGGCGTTGCTCTGCTGCGCGCCCGCTCCACTCTGGACAGCCTGAAAACCGACAATGCCGATCAAGACGCCGGTGTTAAGATCGTGCTGAAGGCCATCGAAGCGCCGCTGCGCCAGATCGTCAAGAACGCCGGCGAAGAGCCGTCGGTCGTGGTGAACAAGGTGCTGGAAGGCAAGGGCAACTTCGGTTACAACGCGGCTAGCGGCGAGTACGGCGATATGCTGGAAATGGGCGTGCTGGATCCGGCCAAGGTAACCCGCTCCGCTCTGCAGCACGCGGCTTCGGTTGCTGGTCTGATGCTGACCACCGACTGCATGATCGCTGAATTGCCGGAAGACAAGCCGGCGGCCGGCATGCCGGATATGGGCGGCATGGGCGGCATGGGCGGCATGATGTAAGCCAACGCCTCCTTAGGCTTTGAAAAACCCCGCTACGGCGGGGTTTTTCTTTTGTGGGCTTAAAATGCGTTGGCTTCTGGCAAAATAAGGCCGGGGCATATATTAAGTTAAGGAGTGCGTGATGGAATTGAAGGCCTTGCTGAGCAGTCTGGACACGATTTTGGAGCCTTGGCGCTTCAAAGACTATGCGCCTAACGGCTTGCAGGTGGAAGGGCGGCAGGCGGTGCGCAAGCTGGTGACCGGCGTCACCGCTTCGCAAGCTTTGATCGATGCCGCGGCGTCGCGCGGAGCGGACGCCGTGCTGGTGCACCACGGTTATTTCTGGAAGGGGGAAGACGCCCGGATTTGCGGAATGAAGCGCCAGCGGGTCAAGACGCTGCTGGAGCATGATCTTAACTTGCTGGCTTACCACCTGCCTTTGGACGCGCATCCGGAGCTGGGCAATAACGCGATGTTGGGCAAGGTACTGGATTTGGAGGCCCAGGGGCAGGGCGGTGAACAGGGTTTGCTGTGGCATGGGGCGTGGCGGCGAGGCGGCAGTGCGAGTGATTTCCGTGAACACGTTTCCGCTCGTCTGGGGCGCGAGGCTTTGTTGTTGGGCAGGGCGGACAAACCGATTTCGCGCATAGCCTGGTGCACCGGCGGCGCGCAGAGTTTTTTCGCCGAAGCCATCGATCTGGGCGTGGACGCCTTCATCACCGGCGAAGCGTCCGAGCAAAATCATCATATGGCAATGGAGTGTGATGTGGCTTTCATCGCTGCGGGGCATCACGCCACGGAGCGTTTTGGCATCAAGGCTTTGGGCGAGCGCCTGGCTCAGCTTCATGGCATAAGTGTTGAATTTGTAGACATTTCCAACCCGGTTTAGGCGGCTAGGCAGGGCTTCGGCCAATTTATTTGCATAGAAGCTTCAAGTCCCTACTCGGAATCGGGTAAAATCAGGCAGTTTTGGGCTCGGTTTCCACGTTTGAGGATGACTGTAATGAGTGAACAACAAGTCGATGCGGGGCGCCGTCGCTTTCTGACGGTTGCAACCAGCGCTGTTGGTGGTGTGGCGGCGGCCGGAGTGGCGACGCCGTTTCTGATGAGTTTCTTCCCGTCCGAGAGGGCAAAGGCCGCCGGCGCTCCCGTCGAGGTGGATATCGGCAAGATCGAGCCGGGCCAGAAGATCAACGTCGAGTGGCGCGGCAAGCCGGTATGGGTGCTGAACCGCACGCCGGAGCAATTGAAAAACCTGCCGAAGCTGGACGAGAAGCTGGTGGATCCCAAGTCCGAAATGGATCAGCAGCCGACGTATTGCCAGAACGAGCACCGTTCGATCAAGCCTGAGCTGCTGATCGCCGTCGGCATCTGCACGCATTTGGGCTGTTCGCCGACCCACCGTCCGGACATCGCGCCCGCCGATCTGGGCCCGGACTGGGTGGGAGGCTTCTATTGCCCCTGTCATGGTTCCAAGTTCGACTTGGCCGCGCGCGTCTACAAAGGCGTGCCGGCTCCGAAGAACCTGGAAATTCCGCCGCACAAATATCTGTCCGATACCCGCCTGCTGATTGGCGAAGACAAATAAGCTGAGGGGGCTACATGACTAAAGGACAAAAGCTGCTCAACTGGGTGGACGAACGTTTTCCGTTATCGTCGATGCTCAAAGAGCATGTCACCGAGTATTACGCGCCGAAGAACTTCAACTTCTGGTACTTCTTCGGTTCGCTGGCCATGCTGGTGCTGGTGATCCAGATCGTTACCGGCATCTTCCTGACCATGAACTACAAGCCGGACGGCACCTTGAATGGCGCCGGCATTCCGGTCGCCTTCGCCTCGGTCGAATACATCATGCGCGATGTGGCCGGCGGCTGGATCATCCGCTACATGCACTCCACCGGCGCCTCGATGTTCTTCGTGGTGGTCTATCTGCACATGTTCCGCGGCCTGATCTACGGTTCCTACAAGCAACCGCGCGAACTGGTGTGGGTATTCGGCACGCTGATCTTCCTGTGCCTGATGGCGGAAGCCTTCATGGGTTATCTGCTGCCTTGGGGCCAGATGTCGTTCTGGGGCGCGCAGGTGATCGTCAACCTGTTCGGCTCCATCCCGGTAATCGGTCCGGACCTGTCGGTGTGGATCCGCGGCGACTACGTGGTGTCCGACGCCACGCTGAACCGCTTCTTCGCGCTGCACGTGATCGCGGTGCCGCTGGTGCTGCTGGCGCTGGTGGTGGCTCACCTGATCGCTTTGCACGAAGTGGGCTCCAACAACCCGGACGGCGTTGAGATCAAGAAGCTGAAGGACGACAAGGGCATTCCCCTGGATGGCATTCCCTTCCACCCGTATTACACCGTCAAGGATGTGCTGGGCGTGGTGGTGTTCCTGATCGTGTTCTCGGCCATTGTCTTCTTCATGCCGGAAATGGGCGGTTACTTCCTGGAGAAGCCCAACTTCGACCAGGCCGACCCGCTGAAGACCCCGCCGCATATCGCGCCGGTATGGTACTTCACGCCGTTCTACGCCATCTTGCGCGCCATCCCGTCCTTCCTGGGCACCCAGGTGTGGGGCGTGATCGCGATGGGCGCGGCGGTGGTGTTGATCGCCTTCCTGCCGTGGCTGGATCGCTCGCCGGTGAAATCCATCCGCTACCGCGGTCCCAAGTTCAAGTTCATGCTGGTCCTGTTCATCGTGTCCTTCATCGGTCTTGGCATTCTGGGCGCTTTGCCGTCCACCAATGCCCGCACCGTGATCGCGCAGGTGCTCTCGTTCGTCTACTTCGTCTTCTTCCTGGGCATGCCGTTCTACACCAAGAACGATGTAGGCAGCATCCCGGTGCCGACGCGGGTGACGGATACCAACGCCAAGCGTCAGATCCGGTTTGCGGTGCTGGTGGTGGTGACCGTGGTGGCCGCCGCCGTATTCGCCATGAACGTGTAAAAAGGGGAGAGGACTCATGAAAAGCAAAATCCGCCACCTGATCGCGGCCATGGCGCTGGCGCTGCCGTTCAGCGCTACGGCCCTGGCTTCCGGCGAAGGCCCCAAGCTGCCCAAGGCGCCGATCAATATTCAAGATACGGAAAGCCTGCAACGCGGAGCGCAGATCTTCACCAACTACTGCTTGTCCTGCCATTCGGCCAGCGCGATGCGTTACAACCGCCTGACCGATATCGGCCTGACCGAAGAGCAGATCAAGGCGAACCTGCTGCCGGTGGGCGCCAAAATCGGCGATCCGATGAATATCGCGATGAACAAGAAGGACGCTCAAGCCTGGTTTGGCGCCACGCCGCCGGACTTGTCGCTGATCGCGCGTTCCCGCGGCGCAGATTACCTGTATGGTTATCTGCGTGGCTTCTACCGGGATCCGAGCCGGCCGACTGGCTGGAACAACGCGGTGTTCGACAAGGTGGGCATGCCGCACATCTTCTGGGAATGGCAAGGCGAGCAGGTGCTGAAGACCGAGAAGAACGCGGAAGGCCACGAAGAGCACAAGCTGGAGCTGATCAAGGCCGGTACCCTGACCAAGCTGGAGAACGGCAAAGCCAATACCTTGGAGTTCGACAAGCGGATGGCGGACCTGACCAATTTCCTGGTCTATGTGGGCGAACCTGCTCAGGTGAAGCGTCAGCAGATTGGTTATGTCGTGTTGATGTTCCTGTCGCTGTTGCTGTTGCCGCTGGCGTATTTCCTGAAGAAAGAGTACTGGCGCGACGTGCATTAAGCCCGGTTGCTTGATTTGATCAAGGCGGAGAAATCCGCCTTTTTTCTTTTTAATCATTGGCTTATGATGCGGCGCTGGAAATTGGTGGACGGAAAGTGCTAGAATGCCCAGCTGAATCAACCCATTGTTAGTTAAGGATTTCCTCCTGCCATGATGACTCTTTACTCCGGAATTACCTGCCCGTTCAGCCAGCGTTGCCGCATCGTGCTTTTTGAAAAGGGAATGGATTTCGAAATCATTGATGTGGACATCCATAACAAGCCGGAAGATCTGGCGGTGATGAACCCCTACAATGAGGTGCCGGTATTGGTCGAGCGCGATTTGATCCTGCACGAATCCAATATCATCAACGAGTACATCGACGAGCGTTTCCCGCACCCGCAGCTGATGCCGGCTGACCCGGTAATGCGCGCGCGCGCGCGTCTGTTCCTCTACCGGTTTGAAAACGAGCTCTTCATCCATGTGAAGGCGCTGGAAGCCGGCGCCACCGGCAAGGAAGCGAACAAGGCTCGTGAAGCCATTCGCGATGGCCTGACCACGATCGCGCCGATTTTCGCCAAGCAGAAGTTCATGTTGGGTGACGATTTCTCCATGATCGACGTGGCGATCGCGCCCTTGATGTGGCGTCTGGAGCATTACAATATCGATCTGGGCAAAAACTCCGCGCCTATCCTCAAGTACGCCGAGCGTATTTTCCAGCGCCAGTCCTTCATCGACTCGCTGACGCCGTCCGAAAAGGCCATGCGCAAATAAGGATTGCCAATGAGCTCCAGCACCAAGCCCTACATGATCCGAGCGCTGCACGAGTGGTGCGGCGACAACGGCTTCACGCCCTATGTGGTGGTATGGGTCAACGAGCGTGCCGATGTGCCGCGCGAGTACGTGAAAAACAACGAGATCGTGCTGAATATCGGTCTGTCGGCCACCAAGAATCTGCGTATCGACAATGACTGGTTGTCGTTTTCCGCCCGCTTCGGCGGCGTGTCCCGCGACATCTGGGTGCCGATAGGCAATGTGATGTCGATTTTTGCCAGGGAAAGCGGCGAAGGCATGGGATTCGAGGTGGAGTTGGGCGAGGCGGAAGCGCCCGCGCCGACGCTGAAACCGGTGGCGGCCGACGAGGAGGCCAAGCCGGCGGAAGCGCCGTCCGAGCCGGATGCGCCGGCCAAGCCGACGGGCCGCCCCAGCCTGCGCATCGTTAAATAGCGGTTTCAACTCCGCAAGCGAAAGCCGGTCCGTCAGGGCCGGCTTTTTCATGAGCGGCTTTCCCAAAAAAAAGGGCGCCAGCGGCGCCCCAAGTCCCTTACCACAACAAGAAAATCCGGATTTATTCGACGCGCTCCCCGTGCAGGATCACGTCCAGCCCTTCGCGCTCTTCGTCTTCCGCGACGCGCAGTCCGATCGCGATATCGATCAGCTTCAGCAAGATGAAGGTGACGACGGCGCAATAAGCCGCGGTGACGCCGACGCCGAGCGCTTGCGCGGCCAGGCTGCCTTCCGCGCCGCCGATTTCCTTGACGGCGAAGACGCCGGTAAGCAGCGCGCCCAGGATGCCGCCGATGCCATGCACGCCGAAGGCGTCCAGGGAGTCGTCATAACCCAGCATGTGCTTGAGCCCGGTGGCGCCCCAGAAGCACACCACGCCGGCCGCCAGGCCGATGATCAGCGCGCCCTTGACGTCCACGAAGCCGGCGGCGGGCGTGATGGCGACCAAGCCGGCGACCGCGCCCGAGGCAATGCCCAGCACCGAAGGCTTCTTCTTGGTGAGCCATTCGGCGAACATCCAGGCCAGCGCGGCGGCGGCGGTGGCGAGCTGAGTGGTGACCATCGCCATGCCGGCGCGGCCGTCCGCCGCGGCGGCGGAGCCGGCGTTGAAGCCGAACCAGCCCACCCACAACATGGACGCGCCCACCAGGGTCAGCACCAGGTTATGCGGCGGCATCGCTTCCTTGCCGAAGCCGACGCGCTTGCCCAGCACCAAGGCGGTCACCAGGCCGGCGATACCGGCGTTGATGTGCACCACGGTGCCGCCGGCGAAGTCCAGCACGCCCTTGTCCGCCATCCAGCCGCCCGGCGCCCAGACCCAGTGAGCCACCGGCGCGTAGACCAGCAAGGACCACAAGGCCATGAAGACCAGCATGGCGGAAAACTTCATCCGCTCGGCGAAGGCCCCGGTGATCAGCGCCGGAGTGATGATGGCGAAGGTCATCTGGAAGGTCATGAACACTGATTCAGGAATGGTGCCGGCCAGCGGGTGCACGGCCAGTTTGCCGGCCTCTTTCAGGTAAACCATGCCGTCCAGCATCACGCGGCTCAAATCGCCCAGATAGGGGCTGCCGACGGTGAAGGCCAGGCTGTAGCCGATGACCGCCCACAGCACCGTGATCAGCGCGGTGATGGCGAAGCTTTGCATCAGCGTCGCCAGCACGTTCTTTTTGCGCACCATGCCGCCATAGAACAGCGCCAGGCCAGGAATGGTCATGAACAGCACCAGGGCGGTGGAGATCAGCATCCAGGCGGTGTCGCCGGCGCTGATGCTCTTGGCGTCGGCAATCGCCGGACCCGCCGGCGCGGCGGCCAAGGCCAGCGGAGCCGCCAGGCTCAAGCCGGCGAGCTGAATGGTTGCGAGCAGTTTTTTCATTGTCGTTTCCCCTGTGTCTCTATCGCGGTTCAGACCGCGTCGGCGCCGGTTTCGCCGGTGCGGATGCGCACCACTTGTTCCAGGTCGTAGACGAAGATCTTGCCGTCGCCGATCTTGCCGGTGCGGGCGGACTTTTCGATGGCTTCCACCACCTGATCCAGCAAAGCGTCGTCTATGGCAATCTCCAGCTTGACCTTGGGCAGGAAGTCCACCACGTATTCGGCGCCGCGATAGAGTTCGGTGTGTCCTTTTTGACGGCCGAAGCCTTTGACTTCGGTAACCGTGACCCCTTGCACGCCGATGGCGGACAAGGCTTCGCGGACTTCATCCAGCTTGAAGGGCTTGATGATGGCGGAAACGAGTTTCATGACTGCTCCTTAGGGTCTGATGATCCGGTGGCTTGAGATGAGCGCTGCTGTAGCGTCGATACGCATGAATCGTGCCAGGCCTGATTGGCGCAAAAGAAAACCCTAAGATCATGTTGCAACGCAAAAAAGGCCTGTACTGGCCGTTTTGGCACTTTCCCGGTGCATGGGGTCGTGGCGGGCCGCACTGATTTGGTGCCGCAAGCACTGTGGCGTCAGGGGAGGGGGCCTGGCCACGCCCTAGGCCGGGTGCGCGCCGGCGGGTGGCGGACTTGGCTTTTTGCTACACTCTGCACTGTTATCACTTACTCATAAGGAGCCGCGTCATGTTGAGCCAAAAGCTGTTTGAGGAAATCGGCAACAAGATCAGCGAAACCATCGCCGCCAGCCCGGCCAAGGACATCGAGAAAAACGTCAAGGCGATGATGGCCTCCACCTTCAGCAAGATGGATCTGGTGACGCGCGAGGAGTTCGACGTGCAGCAGGAGGTGCTGGTGCGCACCCGGGAGAAGCTGGCGCAGCTGGAGCTGAAGCTGGCGCGCCTGGAGGCGCAGGTATTCCCGGAGGAAACGCAGGCCGCGGTAGAAGCGCAATCAGAACTCGGCCACTCCTAGCGATATGACGCTGGCCGTGGTGGCAAGCCGGGCGCTGGCAGGATTGGAAGCGCCCGAGGTCGCGGTGGAAGTGCATCTGGCCAACGGTTTGCCCGCATTCACCATTGTCGGCCTGCCTGACCTTGAGGTGAAGGAAAGCCGGGAGCGTGTGCGCGCGGCGATTCTAACCTCGGGTTTTGAGTTTCCGGCCCGGCGAATCACAGTCAACCTGGCTCCGGCCGATCTGCCCAAGGACTCCGGCCGTTTCGATCTGCCCATCGCCATCGGCATTCTGGCGGCCAGCGGACAGGTGCGTTGCCCCCGTCTGGCGGAGTATGAGATCGCGGGAGAACTGGCTTTGACCGGGGCCTTGCGGCCGGTCCGCGGCGCCTTGGCGATGGCGTGCCGGACGCGGGAAGCGGGGCGCGCCTTCATCTTGCCGATGGCCAGCGCCAAGGAGGCCGCGGTGCTGGAAGGCATGCCCTTGTACGGCGTGAGCACTCTGGTGGAAGCCTGCGCCTTTCTCAACGGCCTCTCCGAGCTGGTACCGTATCGACCAGAAGGCGGTTTGCCTCGTTCGGCCCCGGACTACCCCGATCTACAAGACATCAAAGGCCAGCCGCTGGCGCGCCACGCGCTGGAAGTGGCCGCGGCCGGACGGCATAGTCTTTTGATGATGGGGCCGCCCGGCACCGGCAAATCCATGTTGGCCGCGCGTCTGCCCGGCATCTTGCCCGGCATGCCGGACGAAGAGGCGCTGGAAAGCGCCGCCGTGCGCTCCTTGGGGACCGACGGCTTCGCGCTGGACGATTGGGGCGTAAGGCCGTTCCGCTCACCGCACCATACCGCGTCCGCGGTGGCGCTGGTGGGCGGCGGCAGCGATCCGCGGCCGGGAGAAATCAGCCTGGCGCATCACGGCGTTTTGTTTCTGGACGAATTGCCCGAGTTCGATCGCAAGGTGCTGGAAGTGCTGCGCGAGCCTCTGGAGGCCGGGGTGATCCACATCTCGCGCGCCGCGCGCCAAGCCAGTTTTCCCGCGCGCTTCCAGCTGATTGCGGCCATGAATCCCTGTCCGTGTGGTTATCTTGGGCATTTCAGCGGAAAATGCAGCTGCACGCCCGAGCAAGTGGGGCGCTATCGAGGTAAAATCTCCGGTCCCTTATTGGATCGTATCGATTTGCACGTTGAAGTGCAGTCCTTGCCGGCGGAGCAGTTGGTGGGCGGGGCTGTCGGCGAGTCCAGCGCTTTGGTGCGCGAACGGGTGGAGACGGCGTATCGTCTGCAATTGGCCCGGCAGGGCAAGGTGAATGCCGGCTTAAGCGGGGCCGAACTGGAGGCGATTGGCGATTTTCATGCCGAGGCGCTGGCATTATTGCGGCAAGTTTTGGACAAGATCGGCTTGTCTGCGCGCAGTTATCATCGGATACTTCGAGTTTCCAGAACCATTGCCGATTTACAGGGTCAGGCAATGGTCATGCGGGAGCATGTGTTGCAGGCGATTCAATTACGACGCGCCGCAATGCCTAATGGCTAACAATAAATAAAGAATTGATCAATCCAGATAGTTTGTTGAACTATTTGATTAGTTAAAAGCGTAAGTGCTGCATGGCAAATCGAGATTTAAAAAATTCCTCCCGTGGTTCCCGCGGTCGCTCATCCAGCTCCAAAAGCGGAGGCGGCGGCATGGTGGCGGGCATCGTCATCGGTCTGATCGTCGGCATTGCCGTCGCGGTCGGCCTCGCCATGTATCTGAATAAGTCCTCTACGCCGTTCAGCAACTTGGAGAAATTGGATCGCAAGGCGGCCGGCGCTTCCGCGCCGCCGACGGAGCTGCTGGCGCCGGGCACCCGTATTGCCGACGCCGCCTCGGAAACCGCCGCCGCTCCGGCGCCGGCGGTCAAGCCGGCTCAGGAGCCGCCTTCCGCTGCGCCGCCGATGCCGACGGAAACCCCAGCCAAGCCGGCCCCGGCCGCGCCGGCGGCCAAGGACGCTGGCAAGGACGAGCAACGCTTTGATTTCTATAAGATCCTGCCAGGACAGGTGGATGCGGTGCCCGGCAAGAACGGCAAAGCGACGGAACCTTCTGCGCAGCAGCCGGCCAAAAAGGTCTACTTGCAGCTGGGATCCTTCCAGAATCAGGACGAGGCGGACAACCTCAAGGCCAAGCTGGCCTTGCTGGGCGTGGAAGCCAAAATCCAGTCGGTGACTGTGCCGGAAAAGGGGCTGGTGCATCGCGTCAGGGTGGGGCCGTACAACCGCCAGGACGAGGTGGATCGGGTGAAGGCTCAGTTGAAGCAGGACGGCATTGGCGCGACGGTCGTCAAGGCGGAATAAACTCTTCCTCTATTTAGGAAATCGATAATGAAAAAGTGGTTATTGCTTTCGTTGATGCTGTTCAGCGGCTTGGCAAACGCGGCGATTGAGCTGGGCAAGGATTACACCATGCTGGCGACGCCGCAGCCGGTGGCGGATCCGAAAAAAGTCGAGGTGATCGAGTTCTTCTCCTACCATTGCATTCACTGCCTGGAACTTGAGCCGGCGATGAGCGCCTGGGAGAAGAGCAAGCCCGCCGACGTGGCCTTCTCCAAAGAACAGATCGTGTGGCAGAAGTCGATGGAAGGCTTTGTGCGCATGTTCTCCGCCTTCAAGACCTCCGGCACTTACGAAAAACTGCATCGCCCGGCTTTCGAGGCCGTGGTGAAGTCGCGCGTCAACCTGTCGGACGAGGGCGTGTTCGCCAACTGGCTGAAGCAGCAGAAGGGCGTTGACGCCGCCAAGGTGATGCAGGCGTACAAATCCTTCGGCGTGAACGCGCAGGTGGCCAAGGCGGCCAAGATGACCCGCGATTACGCGATCCAGGGCACCCCGACGGTGATAGTCAACGGCAAGTACGTGGTGACGCCGGTGGCGCCGGAGCGCATGGTGCAGGTGATCAACGAGCTGGTGGCCAAAGCCCGAGCCGAGAAAAAATAAGAATCGAGCAAGACGCTTGGTGAAGAAGGCAGCCCTGGGGCTGCCTTTTGTGCGTATTAATCCTTGATGGGGGATGGGTGGACATGGATGTAATGCTGTTGGCCAAGGCTTTATTGCTGGGCATTGTCGAAGGGGTGACGGAGTTTTTCCCGATTTCCAGCACCGGGCACTTGATCGTGGTCGGGGATCTGATCGACTTTCAGAACAATGCCGACGTGTTCGAGGTGGTGATACAGCTGGGCGCGATCCTGGCGGTGGTTTGGGAGTACCGGCAGCGCTTTCTGGGCGTGGCGCAGGGGGCTTTGCGGCGGGAGGCCCAGTCGCTGCGCTTCATCAGTAATTTGCTGGTGGCTTTCCTGCCGGCGGCGGTCATCGGTTTTTTCGCGATCAAGGCGATCAAGCACTATTTGTTCAATCCGGTGACGGTGGCGCTGGCCCTGGTGGTGGGCGGCGTCATCATTCTGCTGGTTGAGCGCAAACAGCGCGTGCCGCGGGTGAGCAGCGTGGACGCAATGAGCTGGCAGGACGCCTTGAAAGTGGGGTGTGCCCAAGTGTTCGCCATGGTGCCCGGCACGTCGCGTTCGGGCTCCACCATTATCGGCGGCATGCTGTTTGGCCTGGATCGCAAGGTCGCCACCGAGTTTTCCTTTTTCCTGGCGGTGCCGACCATGTTCGCGGCCACCTTCTACGATGTGTACAAGCATTGGCACCAATTCACCGCCGCCGATGTGCCGGTGATAGGCGTTGGCTTTGTCGCGGCCTTCATCAGCGCCTTCTTCGCCGTGCGTGGTTTGATCCGCTATGTGTCCAGCCATAATTTCAATGCGTTCGCCTGGTACCGCATCGTCTTTGGCTTGGTGATCTTGGCGACATGGCAGCTGGGCTGGGTGAATTGGAGCGCCTGAACTGGCTCAAGGTAGAAATATCTTGACAGTCAAAGCTGGCTTGTATAATATGCAACCTCTCTGACGCGGGGTGGAGCAGTCTGGTAGCTCGTCGGGCTCATAACCCGAAGGTCGTAGGTTCAAATCCTGCCCCCGCAACCAAATTCAAAAACCCAGCTTTCTTTTGAAAGCTGGGTTTTTTGTTTTTCGCGCCGATCTATTTTTTTAAATGGTCGTTGAATAAAAAAAACCGCCGGGTGAGGGCGGTTTTTTTATTGCTCGCGCAGGCGAGATTAAATGCGCTTGGCCAGTTCCGCGGCCTTGCCGATATAGCTGGCCGGGGTCAATTCCAGCAGGCGGGCTTTCTCCGCTTCGGGCAACTCCAGGTTCTTGATGAAGGCATGCAGGGTTTCACGGGTAATGCCGCCCTTGCCGCGCGTCAGCTCTTTCAGTTGCTCGTAGGGGTTGGGCACGCCATGGCGACGCATTACGGTTTGCACCGGCTCCGCCAGCAGCTCCCAGCTATTGTCCAGCTCGGATGCGATTGCCTGAGGATTGATTTCCAGCTTGTTCAGGCCTTTCAGGCAGGCTTTGAGGCCCAGAATGGTGTAGCCGAAGCCCACGCCCATATTGCGCAGCACAGTGGAGTCAGTCAGGTCGCGCTGCCAGCGCGATACCGGCAGCTTTTCCGCCAAGTGGCCCAGGATGGCGTTGGCCATGCCCAGATTGCCTTCGGCGTTTTCGAAGTCGATCGGATTGACCTTGTGCGGCATGGTGGAGCTGCCGACTTCGTCTTTCTTCACTTTTTGCTTGAAATAGCCCAGCGAGATATAGCCCCAGATGTCGCGGTTCAGGTCGATCAGGATGGTGTTGACCCGCGCCAGGACCTGATACAGCTCGGCCATGTAATCGTGCGGTTCGATCTGGATGGTGTAGGGGTTGAAGGTCAGGCCCAGGCCGGTGACGAAGCGGCCGCAGAAGCTTTCCCAGTCGATGTCGGGGTAGGCGACCAGATGGGCGTTGTAATTGCCCACCGCGCCGTTGATCTTGCCGAGGATTTCCTGATGAACCAGTTGCTCGCGCTGACGTTTCAGGCGGTAGACCGTATTGGCCAACTCCTTGCCCATCGTGGACGGGGTCGCAGGCTGGCCATGGGTGCGGCACATCATCGCGGTGTCGGCCAGTTCGTGGGCCAGTTTTTGCAGCTTGTGGATGACTTCGTCGATCGCGGGCAGCACCACGGTGTTGCGCGCGGTTTTCAGCATCAGCGCGTGTGACAGATTGTTGATGTCTTCGGAGGTGCAGGCGAAGTGGATGAACTCGCTGGCCGCCATCACTTCCGGATTGCCGGACAGGCGTTCCTTCAGCCAGTATTCGATGGCTTTCACGTCGTGATTGGTGCGCGCCTCGATGGCTTTGACTTCTTCGCCGTGTTGCACGTTGAAGTTGGCGATCACGTCGTCGATTTCACGGATGGTGGCCTCCGAGAAGGAAGGCACTTCCTCGATGCCCGGCTCGGCGGCCAGCATCTTCAGCCATTCCAGCTCCACTTTGATGCGGAACTTCATCAGGCCGTACTCGGAAAACAGATTGCGCAAGGCCTCGACTTGGCCGGCGTAGCGGCCATCCAGGGGGCTTAGGGCGGTCAGCGTGGTCAGGTTCATGCTGGGTAGTTCCAAACGTGGGTTGCCGGTGTTCTGGCGGGTTGCGGTACAAAATCGCTCATTGCTCAGCGCAGACGGCGCGCGAGCGCCGCGGCCAACTCCTCCGCGGCTTGCGGTCGGAAGCGGAAAAACAGCTCCGGTTCAATCATTTCCAGCTCCATGACCGCCAGGCGGTCATGGTTGTCGCGAATCATGTCGACGCGCGCGTACAGCACGTCGAAAGGGACCGCCCGCACGGCGGCTTCGGCGAAAGCGATCTCTTGCGCGTCGGCATGATGCGGGTGAACCTGGCCGCCGTGATCGTCTTGCACGCGGAAGTCGCCGGACTTCGGCGTTTTGCGGATGGCGTGGCTGAAGCGGCCGTCGATGACGATCAGGGACAATTCTCCCTGGCTCAGCACATTGTGTTGCATGGGCTGCAGCAGCATGGTCTCCTGCTGGATCAGCTCGGCGTATACGCATTCCAGCGATTCCGCGTTTGTCGGGGCGACGCGATAAGTGTGCCGGGCGGCTCCGGAGACGGCCGGTTTCAAGATGGCGTCGTCCCAGTTCCGCTCTTCCAGTAACTGGCGCAGCGTTTGCGGCGCGCCTTTCTCAATGTAGCGCGTGTCCACCGTATGAACAGCGTTTTGTTGCAGCTCGGACAGGTAGTGTTTGTCCAGATTCCAGCGAATCAGCTCAATCTCGTTGAAGAGGCGGGTTTGAGCGGCCGCGCGCGCCAGCCAGTCGGAAAACGCGGGCAGGCGCTCGAAGTAATCCCAAGTGGTGCGGAACAGCGCGCAAGCCGAGTCGGCCCAGTCCATGTCCGGATCGTCCCAGGCCAGGCGGCGGACGCGCAAGCCCTGGCGCTGCAGCGCCGCCAGCACCAGGCCGTCTTCATGATGAACCTGGCGGCGGTACCAGTCACCGTCGTCAGGCGGCAGCAGGCGCGAATCGGTCAGAACGGCAACATCGAGCGACATCGAAATCCTTTTACATCAAGAAAAACGGGTGCCAGGCACCCGTTTCAGCTTACATGCCGGGCATCATGCCCTTCATGCCGCGAAGCATTTTCATCATGCCTCCCTTGGAGGAGAACTGCTTCATCATTTTCTGAGTCTGTTCGAACTGGTTCAGCAGCTTGTTGACCTCCTGCACCGTCACGCCGGCGCCGGCGGCGATGCGTCGTTTGCGGCTGGCCTTGAGCAATTCCGGCTTATGGCGCTCTTGCGGCGTCATCGAGTTGATGATGCCTTCGATGCGGCGCATGGCTTTCTCCGCCTCCGCGCCCTGCACGCCCTTGGCCATCTGGCCCAGTTGCCCCGGCATTTTCTCCAGCAGATTGCTCATGCCGCCCATTTTCTTCATCTGCTGCATCTGGGCCTTGAAGTCTTCAAGGTCGAAGCCCTTGCCGGACTTCAACTTCTTGGCCATGGCGGCGGCTTCGTCCTGATCGATGCCTTTTTGCACTTCCTCGATCAGCGACAGCACATCGCCCATGCCCAAAATCCGGCTGGCGATCCGGTCCGGGTGGAAGGGTTCCAGGCCGGACACTTTTTCGCCGACACCGATGAATTTGATCGGCTTGCCGGTGATGTGGCGGACCGACAGCGCGGCGCCGCCGCGCGAGTCGCCGTCCATCTTGGTGAGGATGACGCCGGTCAGCGGCAGCGCTTCATTGAAAGCCTGGGCGGTGTTGACCGCATCCTGGCCCTGCATCGCGTCGACGACAAACAAGGTCTCCACCGGATTCAGCGTCGCGTGCAGCGCCTTGATCTCGGCCATCATCGCCTCGTCGATGGCCAGACGGCCGGCGGTATCCACCATCAGCACATCGAAGAAGTGGCGCTTGGCGTGATCCACCGCGGCGCGGGCGATATCGACCGGATTCTGGTCGCCGGAGGACGGGAACCATTCGACGCCGACCTGCTGGGCCAGCAGTTTCAACTGCTCGATGGCGGCGGGGCGGTAAACGTCGGCGGAGACGACCAGCACTTTTTTCTTCTGGGTCTCTTTCAACAGCTTGGCGAGCTTGCCGACCGTGGTGGTTTTGCCGGCGCCCTGCAGACCGGCCATCAGCACGATGGCGGGTGGCACGGCGGCCAGATTGAGGGCGTCGTTCTTCTCGCCCATCAATTTGGTCAATTCCTCATTGACCACGCCCACCAGGGCTTGGCCCGGCGTCAGGCTGCCGGCCACGTCCTGGCCGAGCGCGCGCTCCTTGACCTGGGCGATAAAGGTTTTGACCACGGGCAGGGCGACGTCGGCCTCCAGCAGGGCCATGCGCACTTCGCGCATCGCGTCCTGGATATTGGCCTCGGTCAAGCGCGCATTGCCGCGCAGATTTTTCATCACGCCGGACAGGCGGCTGGTCAGGTTGTCTAGCATGGTGCGTCCTTACTTCTGCCAACGGCTTGCCGGTTGGTGTAGACTCTCAAACTATCGATTTTACCACGAGCCGCCGGGGCTGCGCCCGGTTTTGATAAAACACCCGACATGACTCGTTTCCTGCTCGTACTTTCTATTGCGCTGATCCTCTCTTACGGGGTTTTCAGCTGGCACTACTTCGCCAACTGGCGCGGCCTGGCGTGCTGGCCGCGCAAGCCGCGGCTGGAACACAGCCTATTGGGCGTGCTGCTGCTGCTGCAGGCGATTGCGGTGTTGTTGCCGCTGACTCAGGGCGCTTTGCTGTCCCTGGGGGTTGGCCGCGCGCTGTCGGTGATGGTGTGGATCATGCTGCTGATTTATTGGACTTGCAGCTTCTTCTATCGCGTGGAAGGCCTGCAGCTGTTCATGATGCCGCTGGCGATGGCCGCGCTGGGTTTCGCCCTGCTGTTCCCCGGCCAGCACGTGGTTCAAGACCTGAGCAATCCGGCTTTTGTGCTGCATATCCTGGTCTCCCTGTTTGCTTACAGCCTGTTCGCCATCGGCGCGCTGATCGCCATTCTGATGCTGTTTTTGGAGAAAGCCCTGCACGATAAACGGGCCTCTCCGCTGGTCAAGCAATTGCCACCCTTGCTGTCCCTGGAAAAAATGATGTTCCAGGTGATAGGCGTCGGCTTCTTGCTGCTGACGGTTTCCTTGTTGACCGGCGTGGTGTTTTCCGAAGAAGTGTTGGGACATGCCGCGGCGCTGACGCACAAGACCATCTTCGCCGTGTTGTCCTGGCTATTGTTCGGCGGCCTGTTGATCGGCCGCAAGTTGCAAGGCTGGCGCGGCCGGGTGGCGATTCGCTGGACTTTGGCCGGCTTCCTGTCCTTGGCGCTAGCTTACATTGGCAGCAAGGTCGTCATAGAATTGATCCTGCAACGCGGTTGAGGTTGCCAGTCCTGTCTCACAAGGAGATCAATGATGAAAAAATTGTTAGCCCTGTTTGCCGCCCTGATGCTGATTTGCGGCACCGCTTTCGCCGCCGTCAACATTAATACCGCCAACCAGCAGGAGCTGGAGGCGCTGAACGGAATCGGCCCAGTCAAGGCCAAGGCCATTGTGGATTATCGCGCCAAGAACGGACCGTTCAAGAGCGTTGACGATCTGAAAAACGTCAGCGGGATTGGCGACAAGACCTTGGAAAAACTGCGCAGCGAGATCGCGGTCAGCGGCGCTTCCAGCGCCGCGCCGAAAGCCGCGGCCAAACCCGCCGCCGCCGCCAAGCCCGCCGCCGCTGCGGCCAAACCGGTGGCCGGCGTCAAGAAAGAAGCCTCCAAACCGGCGGCCAAGAAAAAGCCCTGACGTTTACCCGTCAATGGTTTGCTGGAAACAACGCCCGCGGATGCGGGCGTTTTTCATTGCTTGCCGAACAGAGCCAGCGCCAATTGCCTTTGCTCGGCGTGGTCGACGATGGGGCGTGGATAGTCCCGGCCCAGCACGAAGCCTTCCGGCAGCGCCTTGGCCTGCCAGGGGGCGTGGATCGCCTGATCGCTGAGCGCGGCCAACTCCGGCACGTAGCGACGGATGAAGCGGCCGTCCGGATCGAATTTCTGCGATTGCGTCACCGGGTTGAAGATGCGGAAATAGGGTTGCGCGTCGCAGCCGGTGGAGGCCGCCCATTGCCAGCCGCCGTTGTTCGAGGCCAGATCGAAGTCCAGCAGCTTCTCCGCGAAATAGCGTTCGCCCAGACGCCAGTCAATCAGCAAATCCTTGACCAGAAAACTGGCGGCGATCATGCGCAGCCGGTTGTGCATATAGCCGGTTTGGTTCAGTTGTCGCATGGCCGCATCAATCAATGGATAACCACTTAGTCCTTTTTGCCAGCTTTCCAGCCAGTCCCGGCGGTTGGGAAAGGGAAGGTCTCGGTATTGCGGCTTGAAGCTGTGAGCGGCGATATTGGGGAAGTGCCATAGCAGCTGCTGATAAAACTCTCGCCAGATCAACTCCTTCAGCCAGCACATCGCGCCCTCTCCGCCGTCGAAACTGGCGAATTGCACCAGTTGGCGAATCGAGATGGTGCCGAAGCGCAAATGGGTGGACAGATAGGACACGCCCTTTACGCCGGGGTAGTCCCTTTGTTGATGGTAGCGTTGGATGCGTTGCTGACAGAAATCGGCGAACCGCTCTTGGGCGCCGGAGGCACCGGGGGTCAGCAAGCAGGGTTCTGCCTGGGCGAAGCCCAATTCCGCCAGGTCGGGCATAGCCGGCGTGCCCGCTGGCGGGCGCAAGCGGCCCGCCAGCGAAGGCATGGTCAGCGATTGGCTGTGCTGTGGGCTCAGTCTTTTGAGCCAGGCATTGCAGTAGGGGGTAAACACGGTGAAGGGTTTGCCGCTGGAGGTGAGCAGCTCGTCCCTGGCGAAAATGACCTGGTCCTTGTATGAGAGCAAGCTCTTGCCCATTGTTGCCAGAGTCTGGGCAACCACCTGGTCTCGCTGGCGCGCATAGGGCTCGTAATCCTCGTTCACGTAAACGGCCTCGGCGTCTAGCTGCGCCGCCAGCCTCGGGATGATGTCTTGCGCTGGCCCTGTCGCACACCATAGCTCCCCGCCCGCTGCGCGCAGGGACGTCTGAACTTCCCGCAAGGATTGCCAGATGAAGCCGATGCGTCTGTCGGCGGGGGAGAGCGTGTCGAGAATATTGCTGTCGAAAACAAAGACGCACTGCACCGGGCGGCCCGAGGCCAGCGCTTGCTGCAAAGCGTGGTTGTCCTCCAGGCGCAAGTCGCGCCTGAGCCAGTAAAGCGAAACCTTGCTCATGGGTAAGCTCGTCATGGTTTGATTGTCTGACAGTGGATGGTCCATTTTATGCTTTGTGGTTTGTTGCTTTTTTGCACTAAGTTGCTGCTTGTGTTGCGTAATTGCATCTCATGGCTGGTGGCGCTTCAGTCTGGTGTTCATGTAAAACAAGGGTTTGTGATGCATGTGTTGTTTTTTTGAGTGCTTTTTTGTTGGAAGTGCATGCTGTTTTTGTTTTTTCGCAACGTCGGTCTTATATTGAGCCTAGCGATCACCGAAGCATATCGGCGACACATAAATGTCCGGGTTCTCTGGCCTTAGAACTAGCGAAATCAACAGGACAATATCAACTGACTTGAAAGGAACTGCAATGAACAAGACGCATATCGCTCTTGCAATCGCCGCCCTGATGCCGGCCGCCGCCGCAATGGCCGACGTTACCGTTTACGGTGAAATCCGTGGTGGTTACGAGTACAACAAATCTTACAGCTCCACGATCAACCTTGATGCCAACGGCAAGCTGCAAGGCGGCTCCGAGATCAATGACTGGACTTCGCGCATCGGTTTCAAGGGCAACGAAGATCTGGGCAATGGCCTGAAGGCGATCTGGCAGGTGGAAAGCCGCGTGCACATCGACGGCACTAAAGGCACTGCTAACGAGCCGAGCTCTGATGGCTTTGCTACTCGTGACAGTTTCATCGGTCTGGCCGGCGACAGCTGGGGTAAGATTCGCTTGGGCAAACTGTCCAATTACGCCAACGATATGATGGAGCAGGTTGACCCTGGTTACTATAGCAACCAGAGCGTTGGCGGCTTGGGGATGTTTACCCGTCTGGATGATCGTGTGACTAACGCGGTCCGTTATGATAGCCCGAACTGGAATGGTTTCAGCTTTGCCTTGTTGTACGGCACCGATGAAACCCGCAAGGTTGTTGGCGGCTCCACTACCAATAACCAGACCTGGAACCTGGGTCTGAGCTACGAAAACTCCGGTTTCTTCGGTAAGTACAACTACCAGAACTGGAACGATGCCAGCAAGCTTGCTAGCGCCAAAGACTGGCACCGTCTTGAGGCCGGTTATATGGCCAACAACCTCTACGCCGCTTTGGGCTATCAGCAGATTCAGGGTTATGGTTTCGGCACCTTCTATAACGGGTCGCTGAGTTCCAGTTATAACACTGCGGCATTGGCAACTGGCGCGACCCAAGCTCAGATTGATGGGGCTAAGCTGAAAACCAAAGAACTCGCTTTGACTCTTGGTTACACTTTTGGCGCCTTCACTCCGTACTTCTCCTATGTCAAAGGGTATGACGCCAGCTTGAACGGCAATACCATCGACAAGTCCGGCTACGATCAGTTTGTCTTGGCTCTGGACTATGCTTTGTCCAAGCGTACCGAGGTTTACACTTCCTACGGTCACGTGAAGTGGAAAGACGGTGCTTTGGACAAGGAAAACTCCTTCGGCCTGGGTCTGGTGCACCGCTTCTAAGCGCACTTGAGTACCACCTTGAAAGGACTGCTTCGGCAGTCCTTTTTGTTTTGGCGCTAAGCCGGACCTATCCAGCGGCGCCGGGATTTAAGTCAAAGCAGCATCCGCATTTTGCATATAATGTTGTAACGGTAGTGCGGCTGTCTTGAAGGCGGCGGGCTCTGGCACGGGAGCGTCGCGCGGTGTCCTCAAATCTGTTTACTGGTGAGTTGCAAGCGTATGGAAGCTTCGGCTGGCATTTCCGGCTTGGGTCGGGCCTTGGTGCAAAACAATATGCTGTTGCAGCAGGATGCGGACGCCATTCTGCGTCAGTCTCAGGCATCGCATATCAGCTTTGTCGAGCAGCTGATTCAGAGCAAGAAGATGACGGCGCAGGATGTCGCGATGTTCGCGTCCAAGACCTTTGGCTATCCCTTATTGGACATGTCGGCCATCGATCTCGATCAGTTGCCCAAGGGCGTGGTGGATGACGAGCTGATCGCCAGCCGGCGCTTGCTGCCCCTGCTCAAGCGCGGCAACAAGCTGTATGTCGGCACCTCGGACCCGACTCAGACCTCGGCCTATCACGCCATCACCTTCAAGACCGGGATGACGGTGGAAGTGGTGGTGGTGGAGGACGACAAGCTGGGCAAGATGCTCGGCAAGTACGGCGAGGACGCTACCGCCGCGATCAAGGCCCTGGAAAACGAAGATTTTGGCGATCTCGAATTCGCCGATCCGGACGCGCCGGCGGATACCGGCGCGCAGCCGGACGTCGACGACGCGCCGGTGGTCAAATTCATCCACAAGGTGTTGCTGGACGCGATCAATGGCGGCGCGTCCGATATCCATTTCGAACCCTATGAGAAGTTCTACCGCATTCGTTACCGGGTGGACGGGGTGTTGAAGGAGATCTCGCAGCCGCCCTTGGTGTTGAAGGAAAAGATCGCTTCCCGGATCAAGGTGATTTCCAAGCTGGATATTTCGGAAAAGCGGGTGCCGCAGGATGGCCGGATGAAGCTGGTCATTTCCAAGGCGCGGGCGATCGATTTCCGGGTCAGCACCTTGCCCACTTTGTACGGCGAAAAGATTGTGATGCGTATCCTGGACTCGTCGGCGGCGAATCTGGATATCGAGCAGCTCGGCTTCGAGCCGGAGCAGAAACGTTTGTTGCTGGACGCGATCGGGCGCCCCTACGGCATGGTGCTGGTGACCGGCCCCACCGGCAGCGGTAAAACGGTGTCGCTGTATACCTGTCTTAATTTGCTGAACAAGCCGGACATCAATATCGCCACGGCCGAGGACCCGGTGGAAATCAACCTGCCGGGCATCAATCAGGTCAACGTCAACGAGCGCGCCGGGCTGACCTTCGCCTCGGCCCTGAAGGCTTTTCTGCGCCAGGATCCGGACGTGATCATGGTGGGCGAGATCCGGGACTTCGAAACGGCGGACATCGCGATCAAGGCGGCGCAGACCGGTCACATGGTGTTCTCCACCCTGCATACCAATAACGCGCCGGCGACTTTGACTCGGATGCTGAATATGGGGGTGGCGCCGTTCAATATCGCCAGCTCGGTGCTGCTGATCATGGCGCAGCGCCTGGCGCGCCGTTTGTGCGCGCATTGCAAGAAGCCGGCGGACATTCCCGAAGAGGCGCTGTTGCGGGCGGGTTTCAAGAAAGAGGAATTGGACGGCAGCTGGAAGCCCTATGCGCCGGTGGGCTGCGAGGAGTGCCGCAATACCGGCTACCGCGGCCGCACCGGCATTTACGAAGTGATGCCCATCACCGACGCGATGACGCGTTTGATCATGCAGAACGGCACCGCCATCGATATCGCCGATCTGGCGCGCAAGGAGGGCATGGTGGATTTGCGCCACGCCGGCCTGCTGAAGGTCAAGGCGGGCTTGACCTCGTTGACCGAGATCGAGGCGGTGACCAACGAATAAAAGCGGTTTCGCGCCTCCGGCAGCCGCCGGAAAGCTGACTTAACGGCTTGGAATAAGAAAGAGGCCATGGAATGGCAGTCACGGTAGCGAAAAAAGCGACGCCGGGCTTTGTCTGGGAGTGGGAAGGCAAGGACAAGGCGGGCAAGGCGATACGCGGGGAATTGAGAGCGGAGTCCGAGGCGGTGGCCAAGACTCAGCTGCGGCGTCAAGGCATCAATGTCGTCAAGATCAAGCGCCGGCGCGCCGGGTTCGGCAAGCGCATCACCGAGCGGGACATCACCTTGTTCACCCGGCAGCTGGCGACCATGATGCGCGCCGGCGTGCCGCTGTTGCAGGCTTTCGACATCGCGGCCAAGGGCCACGGCAACCCCGCCGTGACCAAGATGCTGCTGGAAGTGCGCGCGGATGTGGAAACCGGTCTGTCGCTGGCGGAGGCCTTCCGCAAGCGGCCCTTGTACTTCGACAAGCTGTTCTGCAACATCATCGCCGCGGGCGAAACCGGCGGCGTGCTGGACTCCTTGCTGGACAAGCTGGCCACCTACAAGGAAAAGGTGATGGCGATCAAGGGCAAGATCAAGTCGGCGCTGATCTATCCGTCGGCCATCGTCGGCACCGCCTTCATCATTACCGCCGTCATCATGATTTACGTGATTCCGGCGTTCAAGGATTTGTTCTCCAGCTTCGGCGCCAATTTGCCGGCGCCGACCTTGTTCGTGATCTGGCTGTCGGATGGCTTCGTCCATTACTGGTGGCTGATCTTCGGCGTGGTCTTCGGCAGCCTGTTCGGCTTTCTCTACGCCTTCAAGCGCACGCCCAAGCTGCAAGAGCGGATGGACCGCATTCTGCTGCGCATGCCGGTGATCGGCGACATCATCCGCAAGGCCACCATCGCGCGCTGGGCGCGCACCTTGTCCACCTTGTTCGCCGCCGGGGTGCCGCTGGTGGAAGCGCTGGATTCGGTGGGCGGCGCCTCCGGCAATCAGGTGTACGCGGACGCCACCAAGCGGATTCAGAACGACGTCAGCACCGGCTCCAGCCTCAATTATTCGATGCAACGTACCGACTTGTTCCCTAATATGGTGCTGCAAATGACCTCGATCGGCGAGGAGTCCGGCTCGCTGGACCAGATGCTGGACAAGGTGGCGGATTTTTACGAAGAAGAAGTCGATAATGCGGTGGCCGCGCTGTCCAGCTTGCTGGAGCCGGCCATCATGGTGATTCTGGGGATCTTGATCGGCGGTTTGATCATTGCGATGTATATGCCGATTTTCAAAATGGGGCAGGTGGTTGGATGATAGAGGAGTGGCGCTGGATCGCCGGCTCGTACCCGCTGGCTTTCGCTGGCGCGGCGCTGGTGCTGGGTTTGTTGCTTGGCAGTTTTCTGAATGTGCTCATCCATCGTTTGCCCAAGATGCTGGAAGCCGAATGGCGGCGGAATTGCGTTGATTGTCTGCAGCTGGAGGAGAGCGAGGCGGTCGAGCCCTATAATTTAATGCGGCCGGCCTCGCACTGCCCGCAATGCCGGGCCGTGGTGCGTCCGTGGCAGAACATTCCGCTGTTGAGCTTCCTGTTGCTGCGCGGCCGCTGCGCGAGCTGCCGAGTCAACATCCCTTGGCGTTATCCGGCGGTGGAGCTGTCGGCCGGCGTGTTGTTCGCTTTCCTGGCCTGGCGCTATGGGTGGTCGGCGCAATTGCCGGCCTATATGGCCTTGACCGCGGTGCTCTTGGCGCTGACCTTCATCGATGCGGACACGCAGCTGCTGCCGGACAACCTGACCTTGCCCTTGCTGTGGGGCGGCTTGCTGTTCAACCTGCTGACCGGAACCGTGCCCTTGGCCGACGCGGTGATAGGCGCGATGGCCGGCTATCTGAGCTTGTGGCTGTTGTTTCACGGTTTCAAGCTGGTCACCGGCAAGGAGGGCATGGGCTATGGAGACTTCAAGCTGCTGGCCGCTTTGGGCGCCTGGCTGGGATGGACCTTGCTGCCTTTGGTGATCCTGCTGTCCTCGCTGGTGGGCGCGGTGGTGGGCGTGGTCTTGATTTTGCTGGCCAAGCACGGTCGTGGCCAGCCCTTGCCGTTTGGCCCTTATCTCGCGGCCGCCGGCTGGATTGCCCTGATCTGGGGGCAAGACATCGTGTATTGGTATTTGCATGGCTATTAAAGTGGTGGGGCTGACCGGCGGCATTGGTTCCGGTAAGAGCGCGGCGGCCGATCGCTTCGCCGAATTGGGCGTGCCGGTGGTCGACACCGACGCCATCGCGCACGAGCTGACCGGGCCGCATGGCGCGGCAATGCCTGCCTTGGCGGCGGCTTTCGGCGCGGGCGCGGTGCGAGCGGACGGCGCTTTGGATCGCGGCTGGATGCGCGAGCGCGTGTTCGCCGACGCCGGCAGCCGTCAGCGGCTGGAGAGCGTGCTGCATCCGCTGATCCGGCAGCAGAGCGAGGCCAGGGTGGCCGAGGCGCGCGGGCCGTATTGCGTGTTGGTGGTGCCCTTATTGTTTGAAGCCGGGCATTATCTGCCGATGCTGGCGCGCACCTTGTTGGTGGATTGCGAGGAGTCGGCGCAACTGGAGCGGGTGATGCGGCGCAACGGCATGGACGAAAACGCCGTGCGCGCGATCATGGCGGCGCAATGTTCGAGAGCGCAGCGACGCGAACGCGCCGACGATATAATTTGTAATAATGACAGCTTGGCTGCGTTGAGGCTTCAAGTCGACGCCAAACACGATTATTATCTTGCCAGCCTAGCCGATAGATCATAACCGGGCTCTCGCGAGCCAAGCAGAAGGGCCGATGCGCCGTGATCAGTTTTGAGTTTCCCGTCACCGAGCGAACCCGCATCCTGCTCCGCCTGGAGCATCTCTACGCACGTCTTGGGTATTTCATCGGCAAGGACCATCCGTATGATCATCATGCGGCCCTGCTGGTGTTGTTCGAGCTGATGGAAACCGCCTCGCGCGCGGATTTGAAGGCGGATCTGCTGCAGGAGTTGGAACGGCAGAAACAGATGCTGGAAGCGTTGCGCGAGAATCCGCAAGTGGCGGAAGAGACCCTGGAGGGCGTGCTGGAGGACATCGAGCACGCGTCCAGCCGGCTGCTGGCGCTGACCGGCAAGTTCGGCCAGCATCTGCGCGAAAACGAGTGGCTGATGGCGATCAAGCAGCGCGCCGGCATTCCCGGCGGCACCTGCCAGTTCGATTTGCCGTCTTACCACCAGTGGCAGCAGAAGTCGGCCGAGGTGCGGCGTCAGGACATCAAGCGCTGGGCGTCGCCGCTGATGCCCACCGCCGAGGCGGCGGGCATTCTGCTGACCCTGTTGCGCGACAGCGGCAAGACCCATCATTACGTGGCGCGCCGCGGCGTGTTCCAGCAGATGTCCGGCGGCAAGGTAGTGCAGCTGATCCGCGTGGCCTACGATGGCGGCCTGGAACTGCTGCCCGAGCTGTCCGCCAATAAATACGCGCTCAATATCCGCTTCGTCAGCGCGGTGACCGGGGAATCCCGGCCGCGGCAGACCGAGCAGGATGTCGAGTTTCACCTGACCAATTGCAAGTTCTGACCGGCGCGCGCGCCGGTCCTTGCCCCGTTTTGAGAAGCCATGTCTGATTCTGTTCGCGTTGTCGCCTGTCCCACTTGCCGCGCGCCGGTGCGCTGGGAGCCGCAAAGCCAGTTCCGCCCGTTTTGCAGCAAGCGTTGCCGTCTGATCGATTTGGGCGAGTGGGCGACGGAAAGCTATCGGGTGCCGGCGCAGGAAGAGTCGCCGAGCGAGGCGAGCCGCGGAGAGTGAGCGCCCGGCCGCAATGAAAAACAGGTCCCTGAGCGGGACCTGTTTTGTTTTGGCCGGGGGACGGACTCAGGCCCTGGCCGCCAGCGCCGCGCCCTGAGAGAAATAGCCTTTCATGCCGGTGAAGATGGCATTGGCCATTTGCTGCTGGAAATCGCTGCTGAGCAGACGCTGCTCTTCCTCCGGGTTGGAGATGAAGGCGGTTTCCACCAGGATGGACGGGATGTCCGGCGCTTTCAGCACCGCGAAGCCGGCCTGTTCCACCGCGCTCTTGTGCAGCTTGTTGAGGCCGCCCAGATGGCCCAGCACGGTCTTGCCCAGTTTCAGGCTGTCGTTGATGGTGGCGGTCTGGGTCAGGTCCAGCAGGGTGTGGGCCAGGTATTTGTCCTTGCTGCCTATCTTGACGCCGCCGACCAGGTCGGCGTCGTTCTGGCTTTGCGCCAGCGCCTTGGCGAAGGCGCTGGTGGCGCCTTTTTCAGACAGCGCGAACACCGAGGAGCCGCGCGCGGCGCGATTGGGCGCGGCGTCGGCGTGGATGGACACGAACAGGTCGGCGTTCAGCTTGCGCGCCTTGGCTACGCGCACGCCCAGCGGGATGAACACGTCTTCGTCGCGGGTCATATAGGCCTTCATATTGCTTTCCGCGTCTATCATGCGCTTCAACTGTTTGCCGATGCTCAGCACCACGTCTTTCTCGCGCGTGCCGTTCAGACCGACGGCGCCGGGATCGATGCCGCCGTGGCCGGGATCCAGCATCACGATGATGGGGCGATTGCTGTCTTTTTTCTTGGGCTTGATCTGCGGCGCAGGCTGTTCCAGCTTGCCCTTGTTGTAGTCCTGAAGCAGGGCGAGCAAGGGGTCGTCCTGCTTGCCGGCCGGGTAGAGGTCCACCACCAGCCGGTGTTTGTACTCGGCCACCGGCGTCATGGTGAAGGCCTGCGGCGTGATGTCCGCTTTCAACTCCAGCACCAGGCGCACCGTGTCCGGATCGAACTGGCCGGCGCGGGCGGTCTTGATATAGGGGTCGGCGGCGGAAATCTGGCCGCCGATGTCTTTGAGCACGCTGTTGAGCTGCACGCCTTGCAGGTCGATCACCAGCCGGTTGGGGTTGGCGATGGTGAACTGCTTGTATTGGATGGCCTCGCTGGCCTCCAGCGTGATGCGGGTGTAAAGCGACGCCGGCCAGATGCGCAGGGCGACGATCTGACTGTTGGCGGCGAAGCCGACGCGGCTCACCGACAGCATGAAGGTGGCGGCCGCGGCGCCGATCAAGCGGCGGCGGAGGGGATCGAAAGTCGAATCAGGCATGACTGTCCGGTTTCTGAGTGGGCAAGTAAACGATAATTGCGACCATTTCCGGCCACGGCTAGTTCCAGCACGATGTCGGCGCGCGGCAAGAGCTCCGCTGCCTTGTCCGGCCACTCGACCAGGCACAGGCTGTCCGGGCCGAAGTATTCGCGGAAGCCGGTATCCTCCCATTCCTCGGGGTCGGCGAAACGGTACAGGTCGAAATGGTGCACGCTATAGTGAGGAAAAGGATAGCTCTCCACCAGAGTATAGGTGGGGCTTTTGACCTTGCCGGCATGGCCGAGCGCGGTCAGCAGGCCGCGCGTGAACGTGGTCTTGCCCGCGCCCAGATCGCCCAATAGATAGACGACGAGGCCGGCTTGCGCCGCTTCGGCGAAGGCTTTGCCCAGCGCCAGGGTGGCGGTTTCATCTTCCAGGTAGCCGCAGCGAACGCTGGTATCATCCATGGCCATGACCGAAAACTCTTTACAAAAACCGGATTATCCCGAATTGGCGCGCCAAATCAAAGCCTGGGCGCGCGAATTGGGTTTTGCCGACGCCAGAATCGGTCGCGCCGGCCTGCCGCCGGAGGCGGAACAGAAGTTGAACGCCTGGCTGGCCGCCGGCCATCACGGCGAGATGGACTATATGGCCCGCCACGGCGCTTTGCGGGTCAAGCCGGCGGATCTGGTGCCCGGCACCCTGTCCGTCATTTCCCTGCGCATGCATTACTGGCCCCAGGCGCGCGCGTCGGCCGAGGTGCTGGCCGACGGCGGCAAAGCCTATTTATCGCGCTACGCGCTGGGGCGCGACTATCACAAGGTCTTGCGCAACCGGCTGCAGGCGCTGGCGGACCGGATCAAGCGGGAGATAGGCGAGTTCGGCTACCGGGTGTTCACCGATAGCGCGCCGGTGGCCGAGGTGGCGCTGGCGGCGCAGGCCGGCCTGGGCTGGCGCGGCAAACACACTTTGTTGCTGACCAAGAACGAGGGCTCGCTGTTTTTCCTGGGAGAGGTCTTCACCGACCTGCCCCTGCCGGAGGACGAGGCGGAGGACGGCCATTGCGGCCGCTGCACTCGTTGCATCGATGTCTGTCCCACCGCGGCCATCGTCGCGCCCTATACCGTGGACGCGCGGCGCTGCATTTCCTATCTGACGATAGAGCTGAAGCGGGCGATTCCGGAGGAGATGCGGCCCTTGATCGGCAACCGCGTCTACGGCTGCGACGATTGCCAGCTGTTCTGTCCTTGGAACCGTTTCGCGGTCGACACCCGGGAGACCGATTTTGCGGTGCGTCATGGTTTGGACGACGTGAGCTTGCTAGAGTTGTTCGCCTGGAGCGAGGCCGAATTCAAGGAGAAGATGGCCGGCAGCCCGATTTACCGCATCGGCTACCTCAAGTGGCTGTCCAATCTGGCGGTGGGGCTGGGCAACGCGCCCACCACGCCGGAGGTGGTGGCGGGCTTGCGCGCGCGTCTGGATTTTCCAGACGAGATGGTGGCCGAGCCGGTGCGTTGGGCGCTGGGCCGGCACGGCGTCATCGTTTGAAGCTCAGGGTTTGCTGGGCGCCTTGACCAGGGATTCGCCTTCCAGCACCACCTTGCCGCGGACCGAGCACTGGGTCGCCAGTTTGACGAAGTGTTTGTCCGGATTCAGTTCGATCACGGTGGCGCGGGCGGTCACGGTGTCGCCGATGCGCACCGGCGCCTTGAAACGGGTGGATTGCGATAGATAGATGGTGCCGTGGCCGGGCAACTGGGTGCCCACTACGGTGGAAATCAGGCTGGCGGTCAGCATGCCGTGCGCGATGCGCGTTTCGAACGGCGTCTGTTCCGCGTACTCCTGATTGATGTGCACCGGATTGTTGTCGCCGGACACGGCGGCGAACATCAGCACGTCGGCTTCGGTGATGGTCTTGCTGAATTCGGCGAAATCGCCGAGGCCAAGATCTTCAAACCAAACAGTCATGACCGCTCCTGACTTGATATGACGGGGAAATGTTGCAGTGCATTGTGACAGCTTTTGGCCGGAATGCAAATTACCGAGAAATCACGTACTATCGGCGATAAGTTGCGTTTTTGCCACGCTGTATGCAATACAAATCAACCAAACGCTCGTTTGAATTTGTGCTTGGGGCATAATCAGGCTTGCTTCGGCAATTGCTGCTTCCGCGTTCGATCAATCCAGACGGCGGCATTTCTGAAACGGCCGCGCTTGGCGCGGCGGCGGCGACGGTCCGCTCCAGGTTTCTTTTTAGAGATGTCCAGAGGTTTGTTGGAGGAATATGAAAGTTCTAGTCGCTGTGAAACGCGTTGTGGATTACAACGTGAAGGTTCGGGTCAAGGCCGACGGCACTGACGTGGATATCGCCAACGTCAAGATGTCGATGAACCCGTTTGACGAAATCGCGGTGGAAGAGGCGGTGCGTCTCAAGGAAGCCGGCAAGGTCAGCGAAATCGTCGTGGTGTCGCTGGGCGTCAAGCAATGCGAGGAAACGCTGCGTACCGCGCTGGCGATGGGCGCCGACCGCGCCATCCTGGTGGAAACCGATGCGGAGCTGCAGCCGCTGGCGGTGGCCAAGCTGCTGAAAGCGGTGGCGGACAAGGAACAGCCGCAGCTCTTGATCGTGGGCAAGCAGGCGATCGACGACGACGCCAACCAGACCGGCCAGATGGTGTCGGCGCTGCTGGGCTGGGGCCAGGGCACGTTCGCCTCCAAGGTGGACTTGTCGGCCGAGACCGTGGACGTCACCCGCGAGATCGACGGCGGCCTGGAAACCGTCAAGCTGCGTTTGCCGGCGGTGGTCACCTCCGACCTGCGCCTGAACGAGCCGCGCTTCATCAAGCTGCCCAACATCATGGCCGCCAAGAAAAAGCCGCTGGACAAGACCACGCCGGCGGAACTGGGCGTGGACGCCGCTCCGCGTCTGAAGACGCTGAAGGTGGCCGAGCCTTCCAAGCGCAGCGCCGGCATCAAGGTGGCCAACGCCGCCGAGCTGGTCGCCAAACTGAAAACCGAAGCAAAGGTGCTGTAAGCCATGGCCATTCTCGTTATCGCTGAACACGACAACCAGAGCCTGAAAGCAGGCACCCTGAACACCATCACCGCCGCCGCCAAGCTGGGCGAGGTGCATGTGCTGGTGGCCGGCCACAACGCCGCCGCCGCCGCCGAGGCCGCCAAGGGCGTGGCCGGCGTCGCCAAAGTGCTGCTGGCCGACGCCGCTCACTACGCGCACGGCCTGGCCGAGAACCTGGGCGCGCTGGTGTCCGGCCTGGCCAAGAGCTACAGCCACGTGCTGGCGCCGGCGTCCTCCTTCGGCAAGAACCTGCTGCCGCGCGTAGCCGCCTTGCTGGACGTGGCGCAGATCTCCGAGATCGTCGCCATCGAATCCGCCGACACCTTCGTGCGGCCCATTTACGCCGGCAACGTGCTGGCCACCGTGCAGTCCGCCGACCCGATCAAGGTCATCACCGTGCGCACCACCGCCTTCGACGCGGCGGGCCAGGGCGGTTCCGCCGCGGTGGAAACCGTGGCCGCGGCAGCGGACGCGCAGCTGTCCAGCTTCGTCGGCCAGGAACTGACCAAGTCCGACCGTCCGGAACTGGGCTCGGCCAAGGTCATCGTTTCCGGCGGCCGCGCGCTGGGTTCGGAGGAACAGTTCAAGGCGGTGATCGATCCGCTGGCGGACAAGCTCTCCGCCGCCGTGGGCGCTTCCCGTGCCGCGGTGGACGCCGGCTACGCGCCGAACGACTACCAGGTGGGCCAGACCGGCAAGGTGGTGGCGCCGCAGCTGTACTTCGCGGTTGGCATTTCCGGTGCGATCCAGCACCTGGCCGGCATGAAGGACTCCAAGGTGATCGTCGCCATCAACAAGGACGAGGAAGCGCCCATCTTCCAGGTGGCGGATTACGGCATCGTCGGCGATCTGTTCACCGTGGTGCCGGAGTTGATGGCCGAGTTGTCCAAATAATCCCGGATCCGCGCCGCGAGTCTCTCGCCGGCGCGGGCAGCGGGCCGGGCGAGCCGCCCGGAACAATAATATTCAGCCGGCAACGCCCGCGCGCAGTCATCGGCCCGATGCGGGCCGGACCCGCCGCGGCGCTTGCCGGCTTTTTCATGTCTGCGAATAGAAACCGATTGCCGGCCGAACCGGCGGTCCCAGCCATCCAAACACGAGGAGAAGGCGATGATTTATCAAGCACCGATCAAGGACATTCAATTCGCGCTCAATGAGCTGGCCGAGCTGCCGGCCGTCTGCGGCCTGCCGGGCTACGGCGAATGCTCGGTGGAGCTGGTGGACGCCATTCTGGAGGAGGGCGCCAAGTTCGCCGAAGGCGTGCTGGCGCCGATCAACAAGCAGGGCGATCAGGGCGCCAAATGGCGCGACGGCGAAGTCAGCGCCGCGCCCGGCTTCAAGGACGCCTGGCGTCAGTACGTCGAATCCGGCTGGGTGGGCCTGCGCGCGCCGGAAGCCTACGGCGGTCAGGGCATGCCGGCCTTGGTGGCCACCGCGGCCGAGGAAATGTGGTGTTCCGCCAATCTGGCTTTCTCGCTGGCGCCGCTGTTGACGCTGGGCGCGATCGAGGCCATTCATCATCACGCCTCGGAAGAACTCAAGAGCGTCTATCTGCCGCCGATGTCCAGCGGCGCCTGGACCGGCACCATGAATTTGACCGAGCCGCAGGCCGGTTCCGACCTCGCCCAGGTGCGCAGCAAGGCCTTGCCGCAGGCTGACGGCAGCTATCGCATCAGCGGCCAGAAAATCTTCATTACCTGGGGCGAGCACGATATGGCGGACAACATCGTCCACCTGGTGCTGGCCCGCCTGCCGGACGCGCCGGCCGGGGTGAAGGGCATTTCCTTGTTCATCGTGCCCAAATTCCTGGTCAACGCCGACGGCAGCCTGGGCGCGCGCAACGATGTGCGCTGTGTGTCGCTGGAGCACAAGCTGGGCATCCACGGCAGCCCCACCGCGGTGATGAGCTTCGGCGATCAGGACGGCGCGATCGGCTATCTGGTCGGCGAAGCCAACAAGGGCCTGAACTATATGTTCACCATGATGAACCACGCGCGTCTGGGCGTGGGCATCGAAGGCCTGGCGGTGTCGGAGCGCGCCTACCAGAAGGCGGTGGAATACGCGCGCGAACGGGTGCAGAGCCGCGCGGTGGGTTCGCCCGATCCGTCCGGCGTGGCCATCATCCAGCATCCGGACGTGCGCCGCATGCTGCTGACCATGCGCGCCCAGGTGGAGGCGCAGCGCGCGCTGGCCCTGTATACCGCGGCGGCGCTGGACCGCGCGGCGCGTCACCCGGCGGCGAGCGAAAAAGCGCGCAACCAGGCGCTGGCCAATTTCCTGATTCCCATCGTCAAGGGCTGGAACACCGAGCAGGCCAACGAAATCACCAGCCTGGCGCTGCAGGTGCACGGCGGCATGGGATATATCGAGGAAACCGGCGTGGCGCAGTACTATCGCGATGCGCGCATCACCGCCATCTACGAAGGCACCACCGGCATCCAGGCCCTGGATTTGATCGGCCGCAAGACCGCGGGCGAGGGCGGCGTCACCGCGCGCGCCTTGCTGGAAGAGGCCGCCGGCTGCGTGGCCAAGCTGCGCGCCGCCGGGCTGGCCAGCCTGGCGGACAATCTGGACGAAGCGGTCAAGCAGGCGCGCCGCAGCGTCGACTTCATCCTGGATACCTTCGCCGGACAGCCGCAACGGGCGGCGGCCGGGTCCGTGCCCTTCCTCAAGCTGATGGGCATTGTGCTGGGCGGCTGGCAGATGGCGCGCGCGGCCCTGATCGCCAAGGAAAAGCAGAGCGACGGTGAGTCCGATCAGGACTTCATGCGCGCCAAACTGGCCACCGCGCGTTTCTACGGCGAACATCTGTTGCCGCAGGCGGGCGGTTTGGCGGCCGCCATCGTTGACGGCGCGGACAGCGTGCTGGAGATGGACGAAGCCTGGTTCTGAGGTGGTTCTAGGAAGAGGCGCAACAGACGCCGCGGGATGCCGCGGCGTTTTTTGTTGCCTGACCGATGCAAGAGCGATTATTGCATGAGCGTGTAATCAGGCTTTGAGATAATGGAAAAGACCTTGTTGCGGGTTGCTGCGGCGCGGCATCAAAAACCGTTTGTCATTAAAAATATTTTGCCGCATAGTGTTTGCTCCGCCCCTAGCTACGGGCGGTGTGCGAAATCAGGCGGAAAAATAGTTCTTAATAGAAGAATTAATCGCATGGCGCGCTGATATTCGCTTGAATATTGCCTGGCTATGCAATTCGGTCTTTTTTTGGATTGACCGTATCCTGATGGCGTGCAAATAATCCGCTGCATGACTCACAGCCAAGCTCGAGCCAAGTCCCGGCCGATCCCATCGCGGCGCGAGGCGCCCGCTTGAACTTGGCCGCAAGGTCCGCGCTTAGATTTCAAGCATGAATACAGAAGCCAGGATGCAATGAAGCAAGTGGTCCATTGGAGTGAAAAGGGGAAGCGGTTGTTGCCGTCGGCGGCGACGCTGGGGCGTCTGGTCGCCGCTTTGCCTTGGCTGGCGCTGGCAGGCGCCGCCGTGTGGCTGGGCATGACCGTGGCGCCGATTTTGGGTCCCGCGGCCAAGCAATGGCGAGGCTTAAGCGAGCCGGCGCCGCAGTCCGCCGCCGCCAATGTGGCGATGGCGCACTGGTTCGGCGAGCCGGTGGCGCAGCAGGCGGCGGCCTTGCCGCCGGTCAAGCTGATCGGCGTCTACGCGCCTCAGGTTTCCGGCGCGCCCGGTTTCGCGGTGATAGACGACAATGGCCGCTCCGTCGCCCTGTTGCTGGGCAAGACTACGCCCGACGGCTGGGAACTGGCCCAGATCACCGCCTCCGGCGTGTTGATGCGTTCCGGCGGCAGCGAGCAGTTCGTGCCGCTGGTCGAGCGCGTGCCCGGCGCGGGCGGCGCGGTCGGCGGCAGTGCGCCGCCGCCGATGCCGCCTCCGATTTCTCCTCCTTCCCAGGCTCCCGTTTCGCCCCCCGCCGTGGTTCCTGTGAATCCTGAAACCCCGCCGCAACCTGGGCTGGATTCCGCCAGCATGGTTCGCCAATAAGAAGACTGAATATGCGTATCCACAAACTTGTCGCCATCCTGGCCCTGGTCTACGGTTGCAACGCCGTATTGGCCGCTACCCCGCAGAACGACGGAGTGATGCTCAACTTCGTCAACGCCGACATCGAAACCGTGGTCAAGGCGATAGGCGAGATCACCGGCAAGAACTTCATCATCGACCCGCGGGTGAAGGGCACGGTCAACATCGTGTCCAGCAAGCCGGTGCCGCGCGCGCTGTCTTACCAGATTCTGTTGTCCTCGCTGCGCCTGCAGGGCTTCTCCGCGGTGGAGGGCGGCGGCGTGGTCAAGATCGTGCCGGAGGCCGACGCCAAGCTGCACGCCAAGGCCAGCAAGGGCATCCCGCGCGGCGACGGCGACCGCCTGATCACCAAGGTGTTCACGCTTAAATACGGCAACGCCAATCAGCTGGTGCCGGTGATCCGGCCCATTGTGTCGCCCAACAACACCATCGCCGCCTACCCGCAGTCCAATGCGCTGATCGTCACCGACTACGCAGACAATATTCAGCGCATCGAGTCCATCATCGATTCGATCGAGAGCGCGGCCGCCGGCGACACCGTGGTGGTGCCGGTGCTGTTCGGCTCCGCGGTGGAACTGGCCGGCAGCCTGAACAAGTTGTTGCAGGACAGCGGCGCCGGCGCCGACGGCGGCAAGACCACCATCATCCCGGACGCGCGCGCCAATGTGCTGATGGTGCGCGCCGACACCCCGGGCAAGATCGGCAAGATCAAAAGCCTGCTCAAGCTCCTGGATCAGCCCAGCCAGGCCGGCGCCAATGTGCGCGTGGTCTATCTGAAGAACGCCGAGGCCGGCAAGGTGGCGCAGACGCTGCGAGCCTTGATGACCGGCGACGCGGGGCCCTTGCAGGGCCGCACCGCGGTGAGCACCAACGGCGGCTCCAGTACCAGCCTGCTGAACCAGAGCGGTTCGGGCAGCGGTTCCGGCGCCTCGTCCAGCGGCTCCGCCAGCGCCGCCCAGGCTGCCAGCCCGGTGGGCGGCGACAGCGCATCCAGCGGCGGCAGCAGCGGGGCCGGCGGCGGCGGATCCATGATCCAGGCCGACCCCACCAACAACGCGCTGATTCTGAACGTGCCGGATTCCATGTACCAGAATCTGCGCAATGTCATCGACCTGCTGGACAAGCGCCGCGCCCAAGTGCTGGTGGAAGCGCTGGTGGTGGAAGTGGCCGCGCAAAGGGCGATGGAGTTGGGCGTGCAATGGCAGGCCTTGGGCGCGCTCAACGGCAACGGCGCCGGCGTGTTCGGCGGCACCAACTTCCCCGGCAACAGCGGCCCCGGCATCATCGGCTTGTCCGGCGGCGCGCTGGCCGGCGGCACCGCCGCCACGCCGCTTGGCACCCTGGCGGGCTCCGGCGGCCTGAACGTGGGCTGGGTCAAGGGCACGGTCAATATTCCCGGCATCGGCACCGTGCTGAACATGGGAGCGCTGGCCAAGGCGATGGAGACCGAGGTAGGGGGCAACATCGTGTCCAGTCCGTCCCTGATGGCGATGGACAATGAAAAGGCCAAGATCCAGATCGGCCAGGAAGTGCCCATCCTGACCGGCCAGTACAGCAATACCGGCAGCAGCAGCAGCGGCTCGGTCAATCCCTTCCAGACCTACGACCGCAAGACCATAGGCTTTAATCTGGAGATCACGCCGCAGATTTCCGAAGGCGGTTCCATCCGCATGAAGATTTTGCAGGAGGCGTCCACCATCGTGCCGGGCACCGAGAAAAACCCGCAAGGTCCAACCACCAACAAGCGGACGATAGAGACCATCGCCAATGTGGACGACAGCGGCATCATCGCCATCGGCGGCCTGCTGCAGGAAACGGTCAGCGACAATGAGAGCAAGGTGCCGCTGCTGGGCGACATCCCGTGGCTGGGCGCCTTGTTCCGCTACAGCAACAAGCAGCGCAACAAGACCAATCTGATGATCTTCATCAAGCCCACCATCATCCGCGACGATCTGGGCGCGCGTTCCATCGCCACCGATCGCTACAACTACATCATCGGCGAAGGCCATAAGGCGGAGAGGGAAAAGCTGCAGATGAATCTGGATTCGGCGCTGAAGTCCCTGCCGGAGGGCGGCATCCGCTCGACGCTGGAACAGAGCCTGAAGGCGCAGCCGAAATGAACAAGCCCAAGCTGTCGCCGGCGCTGGGCTTTCCGTTCGCGCGCGCCAACGGCGTGATCCTGCTGGACGGGGAAAGCGGCCGTCATCTGCTGCTGCGCGAAGACAGCCGGCCGGAGGCCTGGGCCGAGGTGCTGCGCCTGCACGGCCAGGGGCTGGCCAGCGTCGAGACGCTGGAGGCGGCCTTGTTCGACAAGCGCCTGTCCGAGCATTACGCCAATCGCGACGGCGCGGCGGCCGAGGTGGTGGACGATATCGGCCAGGACCTGGATCTGACCCAGATGGTGGAGTCCTTGCCAACGGTGGAGGACTTGCTGGAGAGCGAGGGCGACGCGCCCATCATCCGCATGATCAACGCCTTGCTGACCCAGGCGCTGCGCGACGGCGCCTCGGACATCCACATCGAAGCCTTTGAAGACCGCTCGGTGGTGCGTTTCCGCCTGGACGGTTCGCTGCGCGACGTGGTCAGCCCGCACCGCGCGCTGCACGCGGCCATGGTGTCGCGGATCAAGATCATGGCCAATCTCGACATCGCCGAAAAACGCATTCCGCAAGACGGCCGCATCTCGCTGCGTCTGGGCGGCCGCCCGGTGGACGTGCGGGTCTCCACACTGCCCACCAGCCACGGCGAGCGCGTGGTGCTGCGTCTGCTGGACAAGGAAAACGCCCGCCTGGATCTGGCTACGCTGGGCATGGCGGCGGACACGCTGCAGGCGGTGGACAAGGTGATCCGCCAGCCGCACGGCATCCTGCTGGTCACCGGCCCCACCGGCTCGGGCAAGACCACCACGCTGTACGCGGCCTTGTCGCGGCTGGACGCGCGCCACACCAATATCATGACGGTGGAAGACCCGGTGGAATACCATCTGGACGGCGTCGGCCAGACCCAGGTCAATCCGCGCATCGACATGAGTTTCGCCAAGGCGCTGCGCGCGATTCTGCGCCAGGATCCGGACGTGGTGATGATAGGCGAGATCCGGGATCTGGAAACCGCGCAGATCGCGGTGCAAGCCTCGCTGACCGGCCACCTGGTGCTGGCCACGCTGCACACCAACGACGCCGCCTCGGCGGTGACGCGGCTGGTGGACATGGGGGTCGAACCCTTCCTGCTGGCCTCCAGCCTGCTGGGCGTGATGGCGCAACGGCTGGTGCGCCGGCTGTGCCCACACTGCAAGGCGCCGCATCCGGTGCCGCTGGAAGGGGAGGCGGACGCTCCGCACTACCGGCCGGCGGGCTGCCCGAGCTGCGGCCATTCCGGTTACAAGGGGCGCTACGGCGTTTATGAACTGCTCTTGGTCGACGATCAATTGCAGCGCTTGATCCACGATCGCGCCTCCGAACAGAAAATGCGCGATTACGCCGCCCGCCACGGCATGCGTTCGCTGCGCGACGACGGCCTGCGTTGGGTGAAGGCCGGCGAAACCTCGCTGGAAGAAATCATGCGGGTGACGAGGAACTGATGGCCGCCTTCCGTTTTACCGCTTTCGACCCCGCCGGCAAGGAGCAGAAAGGCTTGCTGGAGGCGGACTCCGCGCGCGCCGCGCGCAGCCAGCTGCGCGAGCGCGGCCTGCTGCCGCTGGAGGTGGAAAGCGTCAGCGCCAAGAACGGCGACGCCGGCAGCTCGGCGCTGCGCCGCGGCCTGCCGCGCGCGGAACTGGTGATGATCACCGAACAGCTGTCCACCCTGCTCAACGCGGGCCTGCCGCTGGAAAAGGCGCTGACCGCGGTGACCGAGCAGTGCGAACACCCGCGCAGCCGCACCGTGCTGGCGGCCTTGCGCAGCGACATCCTGGAAGGCAAGAGCTTCGCCCAGGCGCTGGCTTCGGCGCCGGGCGTGTTTTTTCCGCTGTATCGCTCGCTGGTGCAGGCCGGCGAACAGTCCGGCCATCTCGACACCGTGATGGCGCGCTTGGCCGAATACCTGGACAAGCGCCAGAACACCCAACAAAAAGTGATGCTGGCGATGGCCTATCCGGCCGTGGTCACCGTGGTGGCCATCCTGGTGGTGGCCGGCCTGATGAGCTATGTGGTGCCGCAGGTGGTCAGCGTGTTCGCGCAGACCAAGCAGACCCTGCCTTTTCTGACCCGGGCGCTGGTGGCCGCCAGCGATTTCCTGCGGCAATGGGGCGTCGCGCTGCTGGCCGGCATCGTCGCCGCGCTGTTCCTGACCGTGCGCGCCTTGCGCGCGCCGGCGCTGAAACGGCGCTTCCACGCCCGGCTGTTGAAGCTGCCGGTGTTCGGCCGCCTGCTGCGCGCGCTCAACACCGCGCGCATGGCCAGCACCCTGTCCATCCTGGTGGGCAGCGGCGTGCCCTTGCTGACCGCGCTGGAAACCGCGCGCGGCCTGATGACCCTGCTGCCGATGCAGGACGCGGTCAGCGAGGCGATGGCCAAGGTGCGCGAGGGCGTGGCGCTGTCCCGCGCGCTGCACGCCACTCGTCAATTCCCGCCGGTGCTGATCCATCTGATCGGCAGCGGCGAATCCAGCGGCACGCTGGCCCATATGCTGGACCGCGCCGCCCAGCAGCAGGAGCAGGAGGTGGAGCGCAAGCTCGCCACCTTCACCACGCTGATGGAGCCGCTGCTGATCCTGTTCATGGGCGGCATGGTCTTGTTGATCGTGCTGGCCATCATGATGCCCATCATCGACATGAACCAGATGGTGCATTGATTTTCGCGGAAAGAAGCACGGAATGTCTCACAAGGCAGTTTTACAGCAATGGGTGTTGGAAGCGCTGGCCGCGCACGGCGGCAAGGCGGACCGGCTGACAGTGGCCAAACACATCTGGCATGCGCGCGCTCGCGAGCTGGAAGGCACCGAGTTGTTCTACACCTGGCAATACGATATGAGCTGGGCGGCGAGCGAGCTGAGAAAGCTGGGCCAGCTCAAGCCGGCCAATGCCGGACCGGCCGGCGTCTGGGAGTTGTCCGGCGACGGCCCCTCCCTGTTTTGACCCTTTGAAACCTCGGTAGTAGGAGTAGATATGCGACACCTTTCCAAAGCGGCCCAGCGAGGCTTCACCCTGATCGAAATCATGGTGGTGATCGTGATTCTCGGCGTACTCGCGGCGCTGGTGGTGCCCAAGGTGATGAGCCGTCCGGACGAGGCGCGCGCCGTCGCCGCCAAGCAGGATCTGGGCGCTTTGAGCCAGGCCCTGAAACTGTATCGTCTGGACAACGGACGCTACCCCAGCAGCGAGCAGGGCCTGCAGGCGCTGGTGCAGAAACCGACCTCGGCGCCGGAGCCGAAGAACTGGAAGCCGGGCGGCTACCTGGAGCGCCTGCCCAAGGACCCGTGGGGCAATCCCTACCAGTACGCCAACCCGGGCACGCACGGCGAGATCGACATCTGGAGCTTCGGCGCCGACGGCGAGCCGGGCGGCGAGGGCGTGGACGCCGACATCGGCAACTGGGACGCGGTCAAGTAAGACCGGAGTCGTTGATGGGCTCTTCCGTTCCGGCGCGCGGCTTCACCCTGATCGAGGTGATGGTGGTGATGCTGATCATCGGCGTGCTGGCCACCACGGTGACGCTCAGCATGCGGCCGGACACGCATCGCCAGGCCTCGGACGAGGCCTACCGCTTGGCGCGGGTGCTGGAGCAGGCGGCGGACGCCGCCGAAATGGGGGATCCGCTGGCCCTGATGTGGGACGCCAAGGGTTACGGCTTCCGGCGCCGCGGCGACAACGGCGAATGGGGCGGCGCCAACGACGAATTGCTGGCCGACCGGCTGTGGCCGGAGGGCGTGCATGGCGGTGCTTTGTTGCTGGATGGCCAGCCCTGGCCGGCGGGACGGCCGCTGCCCTTGTGGCAGGACGGGCGCGCCAACGCGTTGGCCCTGCAGATCAAGACCGAGACGCGCGGCCTGGCCGTGACCCTGTCGCCGTTGGGCCGCAGCCGGGTGGACGAAGGCTCATGAAGCGCGAGCGCGGCTTTACCTTGTTTGAAGTGCTGGTGGCGCTGGCCATCATCGCGGTGGCGCTGGGCGCGCTGTTGCGCGCCACCGGCCTGGCCGCCGACAACGGCGAAGGCATGAAGCGCCGGATGCAGGCCGCTTGGGAAGCGCAGAACATGATCGCGCTGATGCAGGCGCGCCGCGAATGGCCGGACGTGGGCGAACAGGCGGGAGAGCTGGACGACGACGGCGCGCGCTGGCGTTGGCAGCGCGTGATCAGCCAGACGCCCAACCCCAATTTCCGCAAGGTGGTGGTGCGCGTGCTGGCGCAGGGCGACGGCCGTTACGTGCTGGCCGAGATGACCGGCTATCTGCGGATGAACGCCGGAGGCGGTTCGTGATGCGCGGCCGGCAGGACGGCATGACCTTGATCGAGATCCTGGTGGCGATGAGCTTGCTCGCCATCTTGTCGGTGCTGGGCTACAAGGCTTTCGGCTCCTTGCTGATCTCGCGCGAGCGGCTGATGCAGACCAGCGAGCAATGGGTGGACGCCGCGCGCGCCTTTCGGCGGCTGGAAGGCGATCTGACCGGCCAGATGCCGGCGCCGACGCAAGGGCAGGGGCCCAGTCTGGGCGCCAGCCAGCTATTGCTGCAAAGCGACGGCGACGGCCAGACGCTGACCTTGCAGAGTTTTTCCGCCCGCTATCCCGGCGGCCAGGAGCGCATCAGCTACCATGCCGGTGCTCAAGGCCTCAGCTGGGCGGCGGGCGACGCCCAGGGCGCGGCGCCGACCGCCTACGTGCTCTTGGGCAAGGACGCCGCGGTGCGCTGGCGCGTGCTGCTGGACGACGGCAATTGGCTGGACAACTGGCCGCCGCGCGAGGCCAGCCCGGCGCACAGCCCGCGCGCGCTGGAAATGCGCATCCGCATGCCGGGCAATGAATGGGCGAAACGGATATGGGCGCTGCCATGAGGACGCCGGGAAGCCGGAAGCAGCGCGGCATGGCGGTAATCATGGCCTTGCTGATCGTGGCGCTGGCCACCACCGCCGCCTCGCTGGTGCTATGGCAGCAAGGCCTGTGGTGGCACCAGCTCGACAACGACCGCAATCGCGCCCAGCTGCGCCTGGTGGCCGACGCCGGCCTGGGCTGGGCGATGGAAATCCTGCGCTTCAACAATGGCGCGGCCGGCAACGGCGTGGTGGCCCTGTCGCAGCTGTGGGCTCAGCCCTTGCCGCAGACCGAGGCCCAGGGCGTGACCGTGTCCGGCCGGCTGAGCGATCTGCAAGGGCGCTTCAATCTGAATTCGCTGGTGCAGAACGGTCAGACCAATGCGCGCCAGCTGGTGTTCTACAAGCGGCTATTGACCACGCTGGGCCTGCCCACGCGCTTGTCCGAACCGCTGGTCAAGCAACTGCGCGGCGGCAAGGATCCGGAGGACGCCAGTCAGCCGTCGGGAGAGGGCCGGCCGCCGGAGCCGGGCGCGGCCCTGCCCGGCTACCCCTTGCTGCGGGTGGAGATGCTGCGCTGGCTGCCGGGTTACACCCCGGAGGTCTTGGACAAGCTGCTGCCGCATGTGGCCGCCTTGCCGGCCGACGTCAGCCAGATCAACATCAACACCGCCACGCCGGCGGTGATGAAGACGCTGCTGCCGGGCGTGGGCGAAGGCAATCTGCTGGTGCTGCTCAATCAGCGCAAGGTCAATTACTACAAGGACGCCAACGATTTCAAGGCGCGGCTGCCGGCGCCGGGCATCATCGCCGACACCGATATCGCGGCGGCGTCCAATTACTTCATGCTGGACAGCTCGGCCCGGCTGGAGCGGGCGCGGCTGGAAATGCGGGCGCTGATCTACAGCAATATGAACGTGGTGAAGACGCTGTGGCGGCAAGACGGCGCGGGACGTCCGCCGCCGGCCAGGGGAAACGGAAACCAGAATGACAACGCTTAGACTGTATCTGCGGGCCGGTTGGCCCGATAGCGAACCGGGGCTGCCCTGGGCCCTATTGGGCGCGCGCGGCGAACCCAGCGCTCAGGGCGACAGCGCGCCGGCCGGCTGGCCGCGCGCCGATCGCTGCGAATTGATCCTGCCCGCCGGCCGCACCCTGTTCACCCAGGCGCGGTTGCCGGCCTCGGTCAAACAGCCGACGGCGGCGATGATGGGCTTCGCCCTGGAAGAAGGCTTGATCAACGATCCCTCCGCCAATCTTTACGCCATCGGCGGGGAGTTGCCGGACGGCAGCCGAGCGGTGGCGGTGACCGAGGCTTTTCCGGTGCGCCGCGCCGTGGCCATGCTCAAGAGCGCCGGGCGGCTGTGCGACCGCATCCTGCCGGAAGAAAGCCTGTTGCCGCCGCCGGCGCGCGACGGCTGGAGCGTGGCGCGCGGCGGCGAGGGCTGGCTGCTGCGCTTGAGCGCCACGCGCGCGGCCTGGCTGCCCTACTGCGGCGAAACGACGGAACAACTGCTGTTCGCGCGGCTGGCGGCGCAGCTGCCGCCGGCCAGCCTGACCGTGTGCGGCGCCGAAGCGGCCGGCCTGATCGGCTCGCGCCTGCCGGCGTGGCAAGGCGAGCCCAAGCAATTGGCCGCTCATGATTGGCGGCAGGGCCTGGCGCAACAGGCTTTCGACTTCGCCAACGGCGAACTGGCGGCCAATCGGCGCTGGCGCGACTGGGGGCCGGCGCTGCGGCGGACCGGCTTGGTGTTGGTTGGCTTGCTGGCGGCGCAGCTGGCGCTGACCCTGGGCCAGGCCGCTTGGTACGCCTGGCAGAAACAAAGCCTGTCGGCGGACATCCGCGCCGCGGCCAAGCCCTGGATCGGCGGTCAGGCGATGCCGGGCAGCAGCGCGCTGGCGATGACGCGCGCGGTGGACAAGCTGCGATTGAGTCACGGCCTGTCGGCGCGCGACGACGCCTTGGAACTGATGGGCGCGCTGGCCGCGCTCAGCGGCCGCGATCTGCAGACCCGCTCCCTCAGCTACGACGGCGGCCGGCTCAAGCTGCAAGTGGCGGATGTGCCGGCGGAAACCCTGCAACGCTGGCGCGGGCAACTGGCGGCCAAGCAGATCCGCCTGGACGTGACCGCCACCCAGCAGGGGACCAAAGAACTCAGCCTGTCCCGGGAGCCGTGAAATGAAGCAATACCGTGAACAATTCGCCGCCTACTGGCGGCAGCGCAGCCGTCGCGAACAAGGGCTGCTGCTGGCGATGGCCGCGGTGCTCGGCGTCGGCGTGCTCTACGCCGGGGTCTGGGAGCCGGCGGGCAAATCGGTGGAGCGCAACCGCGCCGCCGCGTCCCGGCTGCAAGCCGAGCTGAGCTATGTGCAGTCTCTGGCGCGGGAGGCGGAGCAACTGAAGCGCCAGCCGGCGCAGGCGGCGCTGCCGGCCAAGGAACTCTTGCCGGTGATCCGTCAGGTGGCGCAGAGCCAGGGCTTGTCCGAGGCTGGCTGGCAGCTGAGCCCGGAGGGCGAGTCCGGCGTGGCGATGGAGGGGACGATGGCGTTCGACGCCTGGGTCAAGCTGGCCGGCGTGCTGGCGGCTCAGCATCAGGTGCGCGTGCTCAGCGTGAGGGCGGAGGCGCAGCCGATGCCGGGCCAAGTGCATATCAAGGCGTTGCTGGCGCACGCCGGAGGCGGCGCATGAAAAGTAAAATGCTGATTGGCGCGCTATTGGGCGCGCTGTTCCTGGCCGGCCTGATCGCCGCCTTGCCGGCGAGTTTGCTGTCGCTGCCCTTGTTGCGTGCCACCGGCGAGCGCTGGCAGTTCAGCGGCGCGCAAGGCACGGTGTGGCAGGGCAAGACGCAGCTGGTCTATGTCGGCGACAAGGGCGAGGTGTTGCCGATGAGCCGGATAGGCTGGCGCTTTCAGTCCAAGGCCTTGTTGTCGGGACGGGCGATCTGGCTGTTGGAGAGCGACGGTCAGGACGGCAAGCTGGAGTGGAGCTGGGGCGGCGTGGAAGTGAACGGCGTCAACCTGACGGTGCCGGTGGCGGCTTTGGCGAATCTGTCCAAGACCTGGCAGGCGGCGCGCTTGGGCGGCGATCTGCAGCTCAAGGTCGGCCAGTTCAGCCGCAAGGGCGGGCAACTGGCCGGCAATCTGCAGCTCAGCTGGCTGGGCGCGGCCTCGCCCTTGAGCCCGTTGTCGCCGTTCGGCTCCTACCAAATGGACGTCAACGGCGCCGGCGCGGGCGTGGCCTTGAACGTGGCGACGCTGGACGGCCCCTTGAATCTGAGCGGCCAGGGCCAGTGGCAGCCGGGGGCGGCGTTCTCGCTGGCCGGCAGCGCCGACAGCCCGCCGGAAAAATACGACGCCTTGAAACCGCTGATGCTGATGCTGGGCAAACCGAGCGGACCGACCAGCGTGCAATGGCAGATTCGTCCAGGGGCTTGAGGACGGTTCATTTGTCATGTTATCGAATTTTCTTGTGATTTTTCCGGTGCGGCGTTACTATAGAAAGGTTTAACCAAACGGGACTGATGCGCCAGGCATCGAGTCCCGTTCTTCACATAAAGCAATTCGAAAACTTAGGGTAGGGACAGATCCCATCTGTCGCGGCGGAGGCCTTGCGCGAGCGAGGCGGCCGGGCCGGCGGAGGGGGTCAACAAAAACCGGCGCAGCCGGTTTTTCCTTACCCGCCGCAAACGCAATAGGAGCAGCTTGTGTCAACCGTACCCGCAATCCTTGTCTTGGCCGATGGCACCGTGTTCAAGGGCAGTGCTATCGGGGCCGCCGGACATACGGTGGGCGAGGTGGTTTTCAATACCGCCATCACCGGCTATCAGGAGATTTTGACCGACCCCTCCTATACCAAACAGATCGTCACCCTGACTTATCCCCATATCGGCAACGTCGGCGCGAATTCGGAAGACACCGAATCTCGCGCCGTTTTTGCATCCGGCCTGATCATTCGCGATCTGCCGCTGCTGCACAGCAACTTCCGCGCCGAAGACTCCTTGTCCGCTTATCTGAAGCGGCACAATGTCGTCGCCATCGCCGACATCGACACCCGCCGTCTGACTCGCATCCTGCGCGAGAAGGGCGCTCAGGCCGGCTGCGTGATGGCCGGGGATGTCGATGAGGCGCGCGCGCTGGAACTGGCGCGCGGCTTCGGCTCCATGGCAGGGCAGGATCTGGCCCAGGTGGTCAGCTGCGACAAGCCTTACGCCTGGACCGAGCGCGAATGGAAATTGGGCGCCGGCTATCAGGTGCAGGCATCCACCCGTTTCCATGTGGTCGCCTACGACTTCGGCGTCAAGCACAACATCTTGCGCATGCTGGCCGAGCGCGGCTGCCAGCTGACCGTGGTGCCGGCCAAGACCCCGGCCGCCGACGTGCTGGCGCTGAATCCGCACGGCGTCTTCCTGTCCAACGGCCCCGGCGATCCGGAGCCCTGCGATTACGCGATCGCCGCCATCCGCGACATCCTGGACGCCAAGCTGCCGGTGTTCGGCATCTGCCTCGGCCATCAACTGCTGGGCCTGGCCAGCGGCGGCAAGACGTCCAAGATGAAGTTCGGCCACCACGGCGCTAACCACCCGGTGCAGGACTTGGACAGCAGCCGGGTGATGATCACCAGCCAGAACCACGGTTTCCAAGTGGACGAAACCAGCTTGCCGGCCAATGTGCGTGTCACCCACCGTTCGCTGTTCGACGGCACGGTGCAGGGCATCGCGCTGACCGACCGTCCGGCCTTCTCCTTCCAGGGCCATCCGGAAGCCAGTCCGGGCCCGGAAGACGTCGCCTATCTGTTCGATCGCTTCATCGCCTCGATGGCGGAACGCGTTTAAGCCGGGGGAGCGGGAACATGCTGGGGATTACCGATCTCACCACCTATCTGCTGGGCGCCGTGCTCATCGTACTGCTGCCGGGGCCCAACTCCATGTACGTGCTGTCGGTGGCGGCGCAGCGCGGCACCCGCGCCGGCTTTGCCGGCGCCGGCGGCATCATCATCGGGGACTTCATCCTGATGACGCTGGCGGCCACCGGCGCGGCCGGCCTGCTGAAGGCCAATCCGGCGCTGTTCGCCGTGGTCAAGTACCTGGGCGGCGGCTACCTGGCCTGGCTGGGCTTCAATATGCTGCGCGGCGCGCTGACGGCCTGGCGCCGCGCCGCCCGCGGCGAAGCCGCCGAGGCCAAGTCGGTGTTGGTGGGCGAGGAGAATCCCTTCGTCAAGGCCCTGCTGATCAGCCTGATGAATCCGAAGGCCATCCTGTTTTTCGTGTCCTTCTTCGTCCAGTTCGTCGATCCCGCCTACCCGCATCCGGCGCTGACCTTCGTCGCGCTGGGGCTGATCGTGGAAGTGTGCAGCACGCTGTATCTGACCGCGCTGATCGTCGCCGGCCACCGGCTGGCCCAGGCTTTCCGCCGCCGGCGCAAGCTGAGCGCGGCGCTGGGCGGCTCGGTGGGCGCGCTGTTCGTCGGCTTCGGCGCCAAACTGGCCGCGGCCAGCCTGTAAGGCAGAGATTTAATATTCGCCGCGAAGCGGCCGGGCGTCCCAGGCGTCCGGGCTTCGCGGCACATAAAATGCAATCATAAAGAGTAGAACCATGCCAAAGCGTAGCGACCTCAAAAGCATTCTGATCATCGGAGCCGGCCCCATCGTCATCGGCCAGGCCTGCGAATTCGACTACTCCGGCGCGCAAGCGTGCAAGGCCCTGCGCGAAGAGGGCTACAAAGTCATTCTGGTGAACTCCAACCCGGCCACCATCATGACCGACCCGGACATGGCCGATGTCACCTACATCGAACCCATCACCTGGAAGGTGGTGGAAAAAATCATCGCCAAGGAGTGTCCGGACGCCATCCTGCCGACCATGGGCGGGCAGACCGCGCTCAACTGCGCGCTGGACCTGGCCAAGAACGGGGTGCTGGAAAAATACAAGGTGGAGCTGATCGGCGCCACCGAGGACGCCATCGACAAGGCCGAAGACCGCGGCCGCTTCAAGGAGGCCATGGCCAAGATCGGCCTGTCCTGCCCGCTGTCCTTTGTTTGCCACACCATGGAAGCGTCGCTGGAAGCGCAGGCCAAGGTGGGTTTCCCGACGCTGATCCGCCCGTCCTTCACCATGGGCGGCTCCGGCGGCGGCATCGCCTACAACCGCGAAGAATTCCTGGCCATCTGCGAGCGCGGCTTCGAAGCCTCGCCCACCCATGAGCTGCTGATCGAGCAATCGGTGCTGGGCTGGAAAGAGTACGAGATGGAGGTGGTGCGCGACAAGAACGACAACTGCATCATCATCTGCTCCATCGAAAACTTCGATCCGATGGGCGTGCACACCGGCGACTCCATCACCGTGGCGCCGGCGCAGACGCTGACCGACAAGGAATACCAGATCATGCGCAACGCCAGCCTGGCGGTGCTGCGCGAGATCGGCGTGGACACCGGCGGCTCCAATGTGCAGTTCGCCACCAATCCGGCCACCGGCGAGATGATCGTCATCGAAATGAACCCGCGCGTGTCGCGTTCCTCGGCGCTGGCGTCCAAGGCCACCGGTTTCCCCATCGCCAAGATCGCCGCCAAACTGGCGGTGGGCTTCACGCTGGACGAACTGAAGAACGACATCACCGGCGGCGCCACTCCGGCCTCCTTCGAGCCGTCCATCGACTACGTGGTCACCAAGATTCCGCGTTTCGCCTTTGAGAAATTCCCGCAGGCCGACGACCGCCTGACCACCCAGATGAAGTCGGTGGGCGAGGTGATGGCGATGGGCCGCACCTTGCAGGAGTCGATGCAGAAAGCGTTGCGCGGCCTGGAAACCGGCCTGGCCGGCTTCGACCCGGTGACCAGCGACGAAGCGGCGATCCGCCACGAACTGGGCACGCCGGGACCGGAACGCATCTTGTACGTGGCCGACGCCTTCCGCATCGGCATGAGCCGCGACGACATCCACGCGGTCAGCAAGATCGATCCCTGGTTCCTGGCCCAGATCGAAGACCTGATCGGCGAAGAACAAGCACTGGCCGGCCGCAAGGTGGAAGAACTGGACTACGCCGAATTGCGTCGTCTGAAGCGCAAGGGTTTCTCCGACCGCCGTCTGGGCGAGCTGCTGGGCTCGGATCAGGCCGCGGTGCGCGCCAAGCGCTGGAGCTTGAGCCTGCACCCGGTGTACAAGCGCGTGGACACCTGCGCCGCCGAGTTCGCCACCAATACCGCTTATATGTACTCGACCTATGAGGAAGAGTGCGAATCCAATCCGTCCGACCGCAAGAAGGTGATGGTGCTGGGCGGCGGGCCCAACCGCATCGGTCAGGGCATCGAGTTCGACTACTGCTGCGTGCACGCGGCGCTGGCGCTGCGCGAATCCGGCTTCGAGACCATCATGGTCAACTGCAACCCGGAAACCGTGTCCACCGACTACGACACCTCGGACCGCCTGTATTTCGAGCCGCTGACGCTGGAAGACGTGCTGGAAATCTGCCGCATCGAAAAACCGTTCGGCGTCATCGTCCAGTACGGCGGCCAGACTCCGCTGAAACTGGCGCGCGCGCTGGAAGCCAACGGCGTGCCCATCATCGGCACCACGCCGGACATGATAGACGCCGCCGAGGACCGCGAGCGCTTCCAGAAGCTGCTGAACGAGCTGGGTCTGAAGCAGCCGCCCAACCGCACCGCGCGCGCGCCGGCCGAAGCGATGAAGCTGGCCGAGGAAATCGGCTACCCGCTGGTGGTGCGCCCGTCCTACGTGCTGGGCGGCCGCGCGATGGAAATCGTCCACGAGCCGGCCGACCTGGAGCGCTATATGCGCGAGGCGGTGAAGGTGTCCAACGACAGCCCGGTGCTGTTGGACCGCTTCCTCAACGACGCCATCGAAGTCGACGTGGACTGCGTGTCCGACGGCGAGAACGTGGTGATCGGCGGCATCATGCAGCACGTGGAGCAGGCCGGCGTTCACTCCGGCGACTCCGCCTGCTCGCTGCCGCCGTACAGCCTGTTCCCGGCGGTGCAGGATGAAATCCGTCGCCAGACCGTGGCCATGGCCCGCGCGCTGAACGTGATCGGCCTGATGAACGTGCAGTTCGCCATCCAGGGCGACACCATCTACGTGCTGGAAGTCAATCCGCGCGCCAGCCGCACCGTGCCCTTCGTCTCCAAAGTGACTTCCGCGCCGCTGGCCAAGATCGCCGCGCGGGCGATGGCCGGCATCAGCCTTAACGAGCAGGGCTTCACCAAGGAAGTGATTCCGCCGTTCTACGCGGTGAAGGAAGCGGTCTTCCCCTTCATCAAGTTCCCCGGCGTGGACACCATCCTGGGGCCGGAAATGAAGTCCACCGGCGAGGTGATGGGCGTGGGCAAGACCTTCGCCGAAGCCTACGTCAAGGGCCAGCTGGGCGCCGGCGACCGCCTGCCCAAGACCGGTAAGGTCTTTCTGTCCGTCCGCGACAGCGACAAGAACGGCGCGGTGGAAGTGGCGCGCGAACTGCAGCGCCTGGGCTTCGGCGTCTGCGCGACGCGCGGCACCGCCAAGCATCTGTCCGCCGCCGGCATCGTGGTGCAGGTGGTCAACAAGGTCAATGAAGGCCGCCCGCACATCGTCGACATGATCAAGAACTCGGAAATCGATCTGCTGATCAATACCGTGGACGAGAAGCGCCAGGCGATTCAGGACAGCCACTCCATCCGCCGTTCGGCGCTGCAGGCGCGGATTCCGCAATACACCACCCTGGCCGGCGCCAAGGCGGTGTGCGTGGGCATGGCCCACGCCGAGGAGTTCGATGTCTACAGCGTGCAGGAACTGCACAGCCAGATTCAGGGCTGAGTCCTGACGCGGGGGCTTGGAAGCGGGAGGGGTTTGCCGTTACAATCCCTCCCATAACCCGCTACTTCAAGCCGCCGTCCAGTACGGCGGCTTGTGCTTTTGATGAAGGCGGATGCCGCCTCTGGAGAGAATTCTGAAATGATCAAAGTCCCGTTGACCGTGCGCGGTGCAGAGCTGCTGAAAGAAGAGCTGCAGCGCCTCAAGAGCGTGGAACGTCCGGCCGTGATCGAGGCGATTGCCGAGGCTCGCTCGCATGGCGACCTGTCCGAGAACGCCGAATACGACGCCGCCAAGGAGCGTCAGGGCTTTGTCGAAGGCCGTATCGCCGAACTGGAAGGCAAGATTTCCAACGCGCTGATCGTGAACCCGGCCGAGCTGGACGCCGACGGCCGCGTGGTGTTCGGCGCCACCGTCGAACTGATGGACCTGGAGAGCGAGGAAAACGTCACCTACCAGATCGTCGGCGACGACGAGGCCGACATCAAGGTGTGCAAGGTGTCGGTGAACTCCCCGATCGCGCGCGCGCTGATCGGCAAGGAAGCCGGCGACGTGGCCGAAGTCGTGGCCCCGGGCGGCATTCGCGAATACGAAGTGCTCGACGTCAAATACATCTGAATCCCGCCGGCGCGCGGGCTTGGCGGTCCGCGCGCGGCGCGGCGCGGGAGAGGGGCTGAGACATGGATGGGTTGCGTTCCATTGCCAAGACGTTCTGGATTGGCGGCTTGTGGGTGATAGGCATCATCGTGGCGCCGGTGCTGTTCGCCATGCTGGACCGGGTCACCGCCGGCATGGTGGCGGGCAAGCTGTTCGCCAGCATCGCCTGGGTGGGGCTGGTGTGCGGGGCTATCCTGCTGGTCGACCATATCCGTCGCAATGGCGCGGCCGGGGTCAAGGAAAGCGGTTTCTGGCTGGTGATGGGCATGCTGGCCTGCACGCTGATCAATCACTTCGCCGTCACCCCCATCATCGCCAATCTCAAGGCGCAGATGAATCATGCGGCCGAAGGCCTGTTCGGCGGCGGCTTCGCCACCTGGCACGCGATTTCCAGCCTGATCTATCTGGTGCAGAGCCTGATGGGCTTGGTCTACGTCTGGCGCAACGATTAAGCGACTGTTCGCCGTAGCGCTCCCTTGGGAACGGACAAAACAAAAGCGGTGGCATGCCACCGCTTTTCTACGAAGCGCGATCGCCGCGAACGGCGTTCAGCCCTTCAGCGCCTGCTTGTTCTTGGGCAGAACGATGCGCTCTTTATCGCTGGGGCGCCACAGCACCAGCAGCTTGCCGATGTGCTGGACCGGGGCGGCGCCCAGGTCTTCGCAGATCTGCTCGAACATGGCGACGCGCGCTTCGCGGTCGTCGCCCAGCACGCGAACCTTGATCAGTTCGTGGGCGTCCAGATTGATGGCGACTTCGCGGATCACCGCTTCGGTCAGGCCGTTGTTGCCTATCATCACCACCGGGTTGAGGCCGTGCGCCAGTCCCTGCAGATACTTGCGCTGGAACGGCTTGAGTTCAATTTTCATGAGAAATACGGATTTACAAAGCAAAAGCCGATTCTACTCGAGTTGGGCGCTTTCCCAAAGTCCGGACCTAAAATAAATGAAAAACAACAGGATAGCGCGGCTGGCCTGTTGCCCACCTTTGAGAGCATAGCGCAATGGCTAGAAGCAAGAGCAGCAATGGCTGGCTGCAGGAACACGTCAACGATCCCTACGTCAACCAGGCGCAGAAAGACGGTTACCGCGCGCGGGCCGCTTACAAGCTGCTGGAAATCAACGACAAGGACAAGCTGATCCGCCCCGGCACGGTGCTGGCCGATCTGGGCTCCACGCCCGGCAGCTGGTCGCAGGTGGCGGCGCGCATCGTCGGCGACGGCGGCAAGGTGTTCGCGCTCGACATCCTGGACATGGACCCGGTGCCCGGCGTCGACTTCATCCAGGGCGACTTCCGCGAGGAAGAGGTGCTGGCGCAATTCGTGCAATTGCTCGGCGGCCGCGAATTGGACCTTGTAATTTCCGATATGGCGCCCAATATGTCAGGCATGAGCGCCATCGACCAGGCCAGGAGTTTCCTGCTGTGCGAGCTGGCGCTGGAATTTGCGCGAGATCATTTGAAACCTGGCGGCCATTTTCTCGTCAAAGTGTTCCAGGGCAGCGATTTCCAAGCCTATCTCAAGTCCATGCGCGAGCTGTTCGACGAGGTAGTCACCCGCAAGCCGAAAGCGTCGCGCGACCGTTCCAGCGAAATTTACCTGCTGGGCAAAGGCCGACGCTGACATAAAGTGGCTCGCGGCGTACAATCAAAGCAAATATCTAGACAAGCAACCAAAAAGTCAGGGCACAGAGGAGTCCGCTACTCGTGAACAATATCGGCAAAAACATCGCGATATGGGTCATCATCGGTTTGGTACTGATGACGGTATTCAATCAGTTCAACAAGCGTCAGGATACCCAGAATCAGCTTGAGTATTCGCAGTTCATCAGCGATGTCGAATCCGGCAAGGTCCAGTCCCTGACCATAGAAGGCCACCCGCTGCGCGGGCAATGGCTGAAAGGCAAGCTGACCGACGGCTCCGCGTTCAGCACCTACGCGCCTTACGACCCGCAGCTGGTCGACGACCTGATCAAAAACAACGTCCGCTTCTCCGCCAAGCCGGAAGAAGAGCCGTCCATGCTGATGAATATTTTCATCAGCTGGTTCCCGATGCTGTTGCTGATCGGCGTCTGGGTGTTCTTCATGCGCCAGATGCAGGGCGGCGGCAAGGGCGGCGCGTTCTCCTTCGGCAAGAGCAAGGCCAGAATGCTGGACCAGGACGCCAACACCGTCACCTTCGCCGACGTCGCAGGTTGCGACGAGGCCAAGGAGGAGGTGAAGGAGATCGTCGATTACCTGCGCGATCCTTCCCGCTACCAGAGCCTGGGCGGCCGCATTCCGCGCGGCATCTTGCTGGCCGGCTCGCCCGGCACCGGCAAGACCTTGCTGGCCAAGGCCATCGCAGGCGAAGCCAAGGTGCCGTTCTTCAGCATCTCCGGTTCCGACTTCGTTGAAATGTTCGTCGGCGTGGGCGCGGCCCGCGTGCGCGACATGTTCGAGCAGGCCAAGAAGAACTCGCCGTGCATCATCTTCATCGACGAGATCGACGCGGTCGGCCGTCAGCGCGGCGCCGGACTCGGCGGCGGCAACGACGAACGCGAACAGACGCTGAACCAATTGCTGGTGGAGATGGACGGTTTCGACACCAATTCCACCGTGATCGTGATCGCCGCGACCAACCGTCCGGACGTGCTGGACCCGGCGCTGCAGCGTCCGGGCCGTTTCGACCGCCAGGTGGTGGTGCCGCTGCCGGACATCCGCGGTCGCGAACAGATCCTGGGCGTGCACATGCGCAAGGTGCCGATCGCCGCCGACGTCAACGCCGAGGTGATCGCGCGCGGCACGCCGGGCTTCTCCGGTGCCGACCTCGCCAACCTGATCAACGAAGCCGCCCTGTTCGCCGCGCGCCGCAACAAGCGCCTGGTGGACATGGAGGATCTGGAGTCCGCCAAGGATAAGATCATGATGGGCGCCGAGCGCCGCAGCATGGTGATGACCGACGAGGAAAAGCGCAACACCGCTTATCACGAGTCCGGCCACGCCGTCGTCGCCAAGCTGCTGCCCAAGGCGGACCCGGTGCACAAGGTCACCATCATCCCGCGCGGCCGCGCGTTGGGCGTGACCATGCAGCTGCCGGAGCAGGACCGCTTCGCCTACGATCGCGGTTATCTGCTGGACCGCGTCGCCATTCTGTTCGGCGGCCGCATCGCGGAAGAGCTGTTCATGAACCAGATGACCACCGGCGCTTCCAACGACTTCGAGCGCGCCACGCAAATGGCGCGCGACATGGTGACCCGCTACGGCATGAGCGACAAGCTGGGCCCGATGGTTTACGGCGAGAACGAGGGCGAAGTCTTCCTCGGCCGTTCCATCACCACCCACAAGAATCTGTCCGAAGCCACCATGCAGCAGGTGGACGCTGAAATCCGCCGCATCATCGACGAGCAGTACGCGCTGGCGCGCCGTCTGCTGGAAGAGAACCGCGACAAGGTGGAGGCGATGACCGCCGCGCTGCTGGAATGGGAAACCATAGACGCCGATCAGATCAACGATCTGATGGACGGCAAGCCGCCGCGTCCGCCCAAGCCGGGCGCCGGTTTCGCGGCCAAGCCGCAGGAAGACAAACCGACTCCGCCGGCCGCCGAGCCGACCGCCGATCCGGCGCAGGAAGTCTGAGTCCTTAAGCGACGAAGCCGGGCAAGCCTAGACAGGCTTGCCCGGTTTTTTTGCGACATCCTCCCCCCATCCATGAGCGCAGTCAGATCATGAAACCCTCTTTGCAATGCGGGCGCTTCACGCTCGATCTGTCCCGTCCCTTGGTGATGGGCATTCTGAACGTCACGCCGGACTCTTTCTCCGACGGCGGCCGCTTCAACGCGCTGGACCAGGCTTTGCGTCACGCCGAGCGGATGCTGGCCGAAGGCGCGGCCATTCTAGACATCGGCGGCGAATCGACGCGGCCCAACGCGCCCCATGTCAGCCCGGAGCAGGAGATGGAGCGGGTGCTGCCGGTGCTGGAGCGTCTGCGCGACATCGGCGCGCCGCTGTCGCTGGACACCCGCCGCGCGGCGGTGATGCGGGAGGCCTTGGCCTTGGGCGCGGTGGACCTGGTCAACGACGTGTCGGCGCTGGAAGACGCGGGCGCGCTGGAATTGGTGGCGGGCGCGGACGCGGCGATCTGCCTGATGCACAAACAGGGCAATCCGGACACCATGCAGGACCGTCCGGAATACGCGGACGTGGTGGCCGAAGTGGCCGACTACCTGGCGCGGCGCGTCCGGCTGTGTCTGGACGCCGGCGTGGCCCGCGAGCGTTTGCTGGTGGACCCCGGCTTCGGTTTTGGCAAGACGCTGGAGCACAATCTGGCCCTGTTGCGGGGCCTGCCCGGGATCGAGCGCGCCGCCGGCGCGCCGCTGCTGGTGGGCTTGAGCCGCAAATCCATGCTGGGCGCAATCACCGGCGAAGCGGTGCCGGCGGAGCGCCTGGGCGCCAGCGTGGCCGTGGCGCTGGAGTCGGCGCGGCGCGGCGCGCGCATCATCCGCGTGCACGACGTCAAGGCCACGCATCAGGCCTTGCAAGTGCTGGATGCTCTGGAAAGTTTGAACTGAGCGCGGTGTCTGGCGCACAATAGCCGGCGTAGCGATTACCGCGGTTGGCCTGAAGCCGGCCGGATTCGAGAGAAAAACATGAGCCGTAAATACTTTGGCACCGATGGCGTGCGCGGCGAGGTCGGTCAATTCCCGATCACGCCGGAATTCGTGATGAAACTGGGCTATGCCGCCGGCCGCGTACTGGTCGACCACGACAAGGCGCATCGCCCCACGGTCTTGATCGGCAAGGACACCCGGATTTCCGGCTATATGCTGGAAGCGGCGCTGCAAGCCGGTTTTTCCGCTGCCGGCGTCAATGTGCTGCTGACCGGCCCGTTGCCGACGCCGGGCATCGCCTACCTGACCCGCGCGCTGCGCCTGGAAGCCGGGGTGATGATCTCCGCCTCGCACAATCCCTTCCAGGATAACGGCATCAAGTTCTTCGCCGAAGGCGGCAAGAAACTGGACGACGCCGTCGAACTGGAAATCGAGGCGATGCTGGAGCAGCCGATGGCGACCAATCCGTCCGAAGAACTGGGCCGGGTGCGCCGCATCGAAGGCGCGGTGGAACGCTACATTGAATTCTGCAAGAGCAGCTTCCCCAACGACCGCGACCTCAAGGGTTTGAAACTGGTGGTGGATTGCGCCCACGGCGCCACCTACCACGTGGCGCCCAAGGTGTTCCACGAATTGGGCGCCGAGGTGGTGACCATAGGCGGAGAGCCGGACGGCTACAACATCAACGAGAAGGTGGGCGCCACCTATCCCAAGACCTTGCAGGTGGCGGTGCTGGAGCATCACGCCGATTACGGCATCGCGCTGGACGGCGACGGCGACCGCCTGATCATGGTGGACCGCGAGGGCACGGTGTACGACGGCGATCAGCTGATCTACGTGATCGCCAAGGCGCGCGCGGCCAAGGGCGAGCTCAAGGGCGGCGTGGTGGGCACGGTGATGACCAATCTGGCGATGGAGCTGGCGCTGAACAAGCAGGGCGTGGCCTTCGGCCGCGCCAAGGTGGGCGACCGCTATGTATTGGAAATGCTGCATGGCCAGGGCTGGCAGGTGGGCGGCGAAGCTTCCGGCCACATCTTGTGCCTGGATTGCCATTCCACCGGCGACGGCATCATCTCCAGCCTGCAAGTGCTGGCCAGCCTGACCGATCTGGGCATGAGCCTGGCCGACGCCTGCAGCGATTGGCAGCCCTATCCGCAGACGCTGATCAATGTCCGCCACAACGGCTGCGACTGGAAGGGCGCGTCCGCGGAAGCGCTGGCCGCCGCCGAACAGGCGCTGCAAGGCCGCGGCCGCGTGGTGTTGCGCCCGTCCGGCACCGAACCGGTGGTGCGGGTGATGGTGGAGGCCGACGACAAGGCGCTGGCCGATCAGTGGGCGCAATCCATCGCGGCGGCCATCCAGAGAGTCGCCTGATCGCGACAGCCGGCTTGCGCCGGCGTCAGCACGAAAACGCCAGACATTATTTGTTTGGCGTTTTTTTATTGCCTGAATGGGGAAAGAAACGGCGCTTACTGTTTTCAGATGAAACATACAGATAGTGACTTTGCGTGCAACTGTATCTAATGACATCTTTTTGTCATTGCGCACTGGTTAGAATCAGCGCTCCTTACGCTCGTGATGATCCATACCATGAAAACAGCAAACGCATTGAAGGCCTTGAGCCCCATCGCCATGGCAGTGGCGCTGGCGATTCCGGCCCTGGCCCAGGCCGCTTGCGGCGCCGCCGGCGCCACCTTGATCCATGATGTGCAAGGCCGAGTCGTCGGCAGCCCGCTGCAAGGCAAGACCGTCACCGTAGAGGGCGTGGTCAGCGGCGCCTTCACCGGCGCCGGCCAGCTGCGCGGCTTTTATCTGCAGGAAGAGGCGCGGGATCAGGACGCCGATCCGGCCACCTCGGAAGGCGTGTTCGTCTTCCTCGGCAACCTGGCCGCGCCGACGCTCAAGCCCGGCGACGTGGTGCGCGTCACCGGCAAGGTGTCCGAGTACAGTCGCAAGGGCGACGCCGCCAGCGAGACCCAGATCACCCCGGCCAATCTCGCCGCGGTGGAGCAGTGCGCTTACAGCGAGCCGCTGACTTACGCCAGCCTGCGGCTGCCCTTGCAGTCCAGCGCCCAGCTGGAGGCGTTGGCCGGCATGGCCGTGCGCCTGGAAGGCCCGGTCCACGTCGTCGCCAATTACGACTACGGCCGTTACGGCGAACTGACCTTGTCCAGCCGGCCCAGGTTATGGACCGCCACCCAGCGCTTCCTGCCCGGCAGCGCCGAGGCCAAGGCGTTGAGCGAGGCCAATCAGCTGGACAAGCTGACCCTGGACGACGGCTTGCAGATCCAGAACGCCGACGCCTGGCTGCCGGTGCCCGGCGGCCTCTCCGCCAGCCGCACCCTGCGCAGCGGCGACCGCCTGGACGGCGTGACCGGCGTGGTTAGTTACGCCTTCGGCAAATACCGGCTGCAACCGCTGGCCGCGCCGCGCGTCGCGGCCGGCAATCCGCGCCCGGGCGCGCCCAAGCGCCAGCCGGAGAGCGTGCGCTTCGCCAGCTTCAATGTGCTCAACTTCTTCAACGGCGACGGTCAGGGCAAGGGCTTCCCAACCCCGCGCGGCGCCAAGACCCCGCAGGATTTCGAGCGCCAGCGCGCCAAGATCGTGGCGGCGATTCGCCAGCTGGACGCCGACGTGGTGGGCCTGATGGAAATCGAGAACGACGGTTTCGACCGCTATTCGGCGATCCAGGATCTGGTCAACGCCTTGAATCAGGGCCAGCCGCAGCCCAAGCAATACCAGTTCGCCAATCCCGGCCTGCCGCAGGTGGGCAGCGACGCGATCACCACCGGCCTGATCTACCGTCCGGCCGCGGTGACGGCGCAAGGCAAGGCCGAGGTCAGGACGATAGGCAATCCGCAGAAGAACCGGCCGGCGCTGCTGCAGACCTTTGTGCTGGACGCCAAGAGCAAGACCCGGGTCACCGTGGCGGTCAATCATCTGAAGTCCAAGGGCAGCAGCTGCGCCGACGTGGTGGTGGACGGCCAGGCCGATGTGGACAAGGGCGACGGCCAGGGCAATTGCAATCTGACCCGGGTGCAGGCGGTGCGCGATCTGATGGCCTGGTACGCCACCCGCCCGCAGCCCGGCCCCAACGACGGCATGTTGTTGCTGGGCGATATGAACTCCTACGCCAAGGAAGATCCGATCCGCGCGTTTGAAAGCGCCGGCTTCAACAATCTGTTGGCGCGCTGGAGCCGCGACGCTTACTCCTATGTGTTCAACGGCGAATCCGGCAATCTGGACCACGCCTTGGCCGACAAGCCGCTGAGCGCCATGGTGCTGGCCGCGGGCGAGTGGCACATCAACGCCGACGAGCCGACGGCGCTGGAGTACAGCAGCGAGTTCAAGAGCGCGGAACAGCAGCAGAAATACTACGCGGCGGACGCCTATCGTTCTTCGGACCATGATCCCCTGTACGTCGACGTGGCGCGCCGCGGCAACGCGGTGGCGGCGGCGGACGAAGGCGGCCTGGCCCTGTTGCTGGGCTTGGGGGCGCTGGGAGCGACGGCGCTGTGGCGCCGCAAGCGCTAAGGTCCATGGCCGGCGGCCGGTCGTTATGGCTGGCCCTGGCCGCGCTGCTGCCGCTGGCCGCGCCCTGGGGCGCGGCGGCTTTGGCCTGGCGCTTCGAGCCGTGGAACGCCGCGGAATGGTGGCGGATGCTGAGCGGAGGCTGGGTGCATGCCGACGCGCGCCACGCCTGCCTCAACAGCGCCGCGCTGGCGGCGCTGGCGTGGCTGGGGCGGGATAGGGCGCCCTTGTTGCTGACGCTGGCCTTGGCGGCGCCTCCGGCCATCGCTGCGATGCAATGGCTGTGGCCGGCGCCACAGGCCTTCGTCGGCGCCTCCGGTTTGGTGTATTGCTGGTGGGCGGCGCTGGCGCTGACGCAGCCGAACTGGCGCGGTCTGTGGCTGGCCGCCTTGTTGGGCCGGCTGGCTTGGCAGAGCCTGTTCCCGGGGCACTGGAACGGTGGCGAGCCGGTATTGGTATCGGCACACTGGAGCGGCGCCGCCTTGGGTTTGCTGGCCGCTTGCTGCTGGCTTCAGTTATGGACGAGGCGCGGCACTCGCGGCGCCACCGCGCACATCAGCTCATAGCCCAGGGTGTCGGCGCCAGCCGCGACGCGTTCTATCGGCACTTGCGGACCCCATAGTTCGACCCGGCTGCCGACACCGGCTTGCGGCAGCTTGCTCAAATCCACCGCCAGCATGTCCATGGACACCCGGCCGACTGTACCCGTCGGCTGGCCGTCCACTGCGACCGGCGTGCCGTTGTCGGCGATGCGCGGATAGCCGTCGGCATAGCCGCAGGCGACGATGCCGACGCGCATTTCGCCTTCGGCCACCAGACGGCGGCCGTAGCCTACGGCGTCGCCGGCCGGCACCTTTTGCACCGCGATGACGCGGCTGCTCAGCGTCATCGCCGCCTGCAGGCCCAGGCCGGCGCCGTCTACGTCGGCGAAGGGCGAACAGCCGTAGAGCACGATGCCGGGGCGCACGACGGCGCCGTGGGTATGCGGGTGGCGGAACAAGGCGGCGGAGTTGGCGGCGCTGACCGGCAAGGCGCTGGGGGCGATCAAAGGCTGGAAGCGTCCCCATTGCTCGGCGACGCCGTAGTCGTCGTCGGCGGTGGCGAAGTGGGTCATCAAGGCGTCGAGGCGCGCGCCGGGCAAGGCGCGCAATTGAGCGAGCGCGTGCGCGGCTTCCGCCGGCGTGAAACCCAGCCGGTTCATGCCGCTATTGATCTTGAGCCAGCAGGAAACCGGCTGTTTGGCGGAACCTTTGGCCAGCCAGCTTATCTGTTGTTGGGAATGTATCGCGCCGCCCAACCGGTAATGTGCCATCGCCGCGGCCTCTTCGGCGTCGAAGGCGCCTTCCAGCAGCACGATATCCTGCTGGACGCCGGCTTCGCGCAAGCGGACGGCGTCCTCGATATTGAGCAGGGCGAAGCCGTCGGCGACATCGGCCAGCGCCGGGACCGCGTCGAGCAGGCCATGGCCGTAGGCATTGGCCTTGAGCACGGCGTAGGCCTTGGATTGCGGGGCTTGGGCGCGGGATAGCAGGTAGTTGTGGCGGATGGCGGCGCGATGGATTTCCACCTGGATAGGGCGAGTCATGTCAAGAAAGTCTGCGTTGGAGGTGTGCTATTATAAGCCCCTGGTGATGTACCCCGATAACGCAGCCGCGCCAGGATCGTCCTGAACGGAGACATGGCGGCAAGCGGAACAAAATGGACACTCTGCAAATACTTCTCGATTTTTTCACTGGCTACGGCTACATCGCCGTATTCACCGTGTTGCTGGTATGCGGTTTCGGCGTGCCGATTCCCGAGGACATCACCTTGGTGGCCGGAGGCATCATTTCCGGCCTCGGCTACACCAATGTGCATTGGATGTTTTTCGTCGGCATGGCCGGGGTGCTGGCCGGCGACGGCATCATGTTCACCGCCGGGCGAGTATTCGGCAACAGGGTGCTGAAATTCCGGCCGATCGCGCGCATTCTGACCCAGGAGCGTTTCGAGGCGGTGCAGGAAAAGTTCGAAAAATACGGCAATTGGGTGCTGTTCGTCGCCCGTTTCCTGCCTGGGCTGCGTTCCCCCATCTTCATCACCGCTGGCATGACCCGCCGCATTTCCTACTGGCGTTTCCTGGTGATGGACGGCTTCGCCGCGCTGATCTCGGTGCCGGTCTGGGTGTATCTAGGCTATTACGGCGCGGCCAATCGCGAGTGGCTGATGACCATGGTGCACCGCGGTCAGGCCGGCATTCTGGCGGTGGTGGCGGCCTTGCTGCTGGGCGTGGCCTTCGTCTGGATGCGCCGTCGTCGTCAGCATCAGTGCGTGAAGAAATAAGCCCGCGTCGTCCCATAAAAAAAGCTTCCCTGAGGAAGCTTTTTTACGTTCTTGCGCTCTTGGGTTTCAACCCACTTGCAAGAGCTCCACTTCGAACACCAGGGTGGCGTTGGGCGGGATCACGCCGCCGGCGCCGCGCGCGCCGTAGCCGAGCTCGGCCGGGATGGTCAGCTTGCGCTTGCCGCCCACTTTCATGCCGACCACGCCCTGGTCCCAGCCCTTGATCACATAACCGTCGCCCAGCGGGAAGCTGAACGGCTGGAAGCGGTCCTTGCTGGAATCGAACTTGGTGCCGTCGGTCAGCCAGCCGGTGTAATGCACGGTGACTTCCTGGCCGATGACGGCTTCGGCGCCGTCGCCTATCGCCAGTTCTTCGATAATCAGTTCGCTCATGATATGTCCTTGTCGCGCAAGCGCTGAATGAGGCCCGGCCCGGCGGCGCGGAAGGCGGCGCTCGCCAAGGGCCGTGGCAATCGCGGGATTATAGCAGCCGGACGGCCGGCTTGTGTTTTACGACGCGTGGCGTATAACGGTAAGGATGCGGGGCTGCCTCGCATCGTATCCTTGAGGGGGACTTGTCATGGACGCGACTCACGATATCCCGCGCGACCGCCCGGTTGCGCGCAGGGTGGAAACCTCCCGGCCGTTGCAATGGCTGAAAAAAGGCTTCCGCGACTTTCAAAAAGCCCCGGCCGACTGCCTGTTTTACGGCGCGGTTTTCGTGTTGATGGGGTATTTGCTGACCTTGTACTCCGAGCACTCTCCTGAACTGATCATCACCTTCGCCACCATCTTCCTGTTGGCCGGCCCCTTCCTGGCCATCGGCCTGTACGACATCGCCAAGCAGATGGAGGCTTTCGACGGCCATGGCAGGGTCAAGCTGGCGCACAGCATGGCGGCCTGGCGCGTCAATCTGCCTGCCTTCACCTTGTACGCGGCCTTGCTGGCGGTGCTGGTGTTCGGCTGGTTCCGGGTGTCCTTGCTGATGTTCGCGCTGTTCTACGACACCGCGGCCTTGCCGTCCTTGAACGACATCGTGGCCAACGCTTTCAACCCGGACAATGTCGTCTTCCTGGTGGCCTATTTCGCGGTGGGCTTTGTGTTCGCTCAGGTGGTGTTCTCGGTCAGCGTGGTCTCCATTCCCTTGATGCTGGATAAGGAAGTGGACACCGTCACCGCGATGATCGCCAGTGTGCAGGCTGTGCTGAAGAATGTGCTGACGATGGGGATATGGGCGGCTATCATTGTGGCCTTGAGCGCGGTGGGCTTTGTGACCTATTTCCTGGGCCTGATCATCATCATGCCGGTGCTGGCTTTGGCCAGCTGGCATGCTTACCGCGATTTGATCACCTTTGAGAGATGACTGAATAGCTGATGACCCACTCCGTCGTGTTTCTTGACCGGGACAGCTTGCCTGTCCCGGTTCCGCTTTTGCCGTTCCCGTCCGAATATCACGAGTTCCCCTCCACTAGCGTCGAAGACGCGGCGATGAACTGTTCGGGGGCTGACATTGTTATCACCAACAAGGTGCCGCTGCGGCGGGAAACCCTGGAGCAACTGCCCGGCCTGAAGCTGGTGGCGATCGCCGCCACCGGTTACAACCACGTCGATCTGGATGCCTGTCGCGACTTGGGCATCGCGGTGTGCAATATTCGCCATTACGGCGACGACACCGTGGCCGAACACGCCTTGACCCTGATGCTGGCCCTGGCCAAGAACTTGCCGGCCTACCAGCGCGACGTCGCTGCCGGCGTGTGGCAGCAGTCGCGGCAGTTCTGCCATTTCGGCGCGCCGATCCGAGATTTGCGCGGCGCGACTCTGGGCATCGTCGGCGCGGGCGGCATCGGCCTGCGCTTAGCGGAGCTGGCCGGCGCGCTTGGCATGCAGGTGATGTTCGTCGAACGCAAAGGCGCCAAGGAAGTGCGTTCCGGGCATGTGGCTTTTTCCGAGGCCCTGGCGCAGGCCGATGTGATTTCGCTGCATTGTCCGTTGACCGAGGACACCCGGGACCTGATCGCCCAGCCGGAATTGATCGTGATGAAGCCGGGCGCCTTGTTGATCAATACCGCGCGCGGCGGCTTGGTCAACGAGGAAGATCTGGTGGCCGCGCTCAAGTATGGGCAGTTGGGCGGCGCCGGTTTCGACGTTCTGAGCGAAGAGCCGCCGGTTCACGGCAATCCCTTGCTGAAAACCCGCTTGCCCAATCTGATCGTCACCCCTCATATCGGCTGGGCCAGCCGGCAGGCGATGGAGCGTTTGGCCGCGCAGCTGGTGGACAATATCGCCGCTTTCGTAGCGGGCATCGAGCGCAATCGTTTGTTGTGAGTTTGGGACGTCAAGCCGGCGTAGGCCGGCTTTTTTGGCGGCGCATTTTAAATTATATATTCATATAAATGATTGGATATTTTATTTATTGTTAACTGTTAAAAAACTATTTGCATTTTGTTTATTGTGAGAATAGCATGAGGAGGCTCTTCTGGCTTTGCCAGTGCGAGCTGCCCCGCTTGATCGCCGTGGAGGGTTTCCCCCCACGGCTCTTTTTTTGCCTGTTTCGCGGCCATGCAAAACGCCCGGCGGAACCGGGCGTTGGGCTTGAGTCGGCGTCTGCCGGACGTGCGGCGTCAGTCCGGGACGTCGTTGGGGTTGATGCGAGGCTGTTCCTCCGCCCCCATGCCCAGCTTGCCGCGAATACAGCCGATGTAGCGGTTCACGTCCGGACCGCCGCCATGGCGCTGAGCGTGCCAGATCATTTCGCCCAGACAGTCCATCATCGCGTGTTGCGCCTGATGCTCGCTGCCCAGGCGCAGCGCCAGCTGCGCGTACAGCGAGCGGATGCCGAAGGGTTGGTCTATGGAGCGCTGTTCCTCAATCGCCACATGCAGGCCGAGATGCAGGAAGGGATTGCTCTGGCCCATTTCCGGCGTCCACTCCTGTTCCATATACTGTTCCGGCCGATCCAGAATGGCGTGATACTCCGGGTGGTCTATAAGAATGGGGAGCACCAGTTTTTCCAGGTCGGACAAGTCCGTTCCGGATTTGGATTTCTGCCAGGTGTCGAAGAAGAAGCGCCGGGCGTCCTGCCGGCTGGGATTGAACAACATCGGATAGTGCCTGAGTGGATTCTCGGGAGCGCTCATTATACGAGACGGAGGTGGCCATGACCACGCTTTACGACTTCTCCGCCGCGCGCATAGACGGCAGCGAACAGCCGCTGTCGGCGTACGCCGGCCAAGTGGCGCTAGTGGTGAATACCGCCAGCGAGTGCGGCTACACCCGGCAATACGCCGGCTTGCAGGACTTGCAGCATAGTCTGGGCGGCCGCGGTCTGGCGGTGCTGGGTTTCCCCTGCAATCAGTTCGGCGGCCAGGAGCCGGGCGACGAGGCCGAGATCGAGCGTTTTTGCCGGACGCGTTTCGAGGTGGATTTCCCTCTGTTCGCCAAGGTGGAAGTCAACGGGCCGCACGCCCATCCGCTGTGGCGCTGGCTGACTCAGGCGGACTCCACCCACCCGCACCCGGTGAAGTGGAACTTCACCAAATTCCTGATCGACGCCAGGGGCAGGGTGGTCAAGCGCTACGAGCCGGCGGTGGAGCCGCATGAATTGCTGGAGGATATCGAGGCCTTGCTGCCTAAAGGCGGCTGAGACCTGCCGCTGGCGGCGGGTCCGGGCGGACATCAGCGCCGGCGGAAAATCACGTCCCACACGCCGTGGCCCAGCTTGATGCCGCGGGCTTCGAACTTGGTCAGCGGGCGGTAGTCCGGGCGCGGCGCGTAGCCGTCGGCGCTGTTGACCAGCTGAGGCTGGCCGCTGAACACCTCCATGATCTGTAGCGCGTAGTCTTCCCAGTCGGTGGCGGCGTGCAGATAGCCGCCCGGCTTGAGCTTGGCGACCAGCTTCTCCACCAGCGGGGCCTGAATCAGGCGGCGCTTGTTGTGGCGTTTCTTGTGCCAGGGGTCGGGGAAGAAAATATGCACGCCGTCCAGGCTGCCGTCGGCCAGCATGTGGTCCAGCACTTCCACCGCGTCGTGGCGGATGATGCGCAGATTGCTCAATTCCTTTTCCGCGATCAGCTTGCACAGATTGCCGACGCCGGGCGAATGCACTTCCACGCCCAGGTAGTCCTGAGCCGGATTGGCGGCGGCGATTTCGGCGGTGGCGCCGCCCATGCCGAAGCCGATTTCCAGTATCTTGGGCGCGGCGCGGCCGAAGGCCTGCTCCAGATCGATGCGCTCGGGGCGATATTCGATGCCCCAGCGCGGCATGCCTTCGTCCATCGCGCGTTGCTGGCCGGGAGACAGATGGCCTTGGCGCAGCACGAAGCTGCGGATGGCGCGTTGAAATGCCGGATTTTCCATAGAGAAGCCTGCTTAAAAACTCAAAAAAACCGCGATGTTACCGAATCTTGGCCGCCGAAGCGAGCGCGGCGGCGATGCGCTCCGGCGCTTGGGCCAGCGCCGCCAGGTAGTCGGCGGTGTCGGGCCAGCGGGGTGCCGGCAGCAATTCACGGCGCAAGCGCCGGTTGCTAAGCCGTCTGGACTCCATCATATAAGACCATAGACCAGCGGAGACCCGGGCGCGGACCTCCTCGCGCGGCAACAGGGGCGGCAAGGTCAGGTCCAGCGCGGCGGCCAGCCGGCGATACCATTCGCTGATCGGCAGCGGCTGATCGTCGCTGGCGTTGAATACGCGCGGACCGCCGCGGCATTGCAGCAAGGCGGCCACGCAGGCGGCGGCGAGGTCGTCGGCGTGGATGTGATTGCTCCAGCTGTCCTCCTCCGGCCGGATCAGCGGCGTTTGCGAGGCGAAGCGGCTCAGCGGCAGGCGGTCGTCGGCGTAGATGCCCGGCGCGCGCAGCACCGTCAACTGGCAGCCGTGGGCGGCGGCGAAGCCGCGCAAGCAGGTTTCCGCGTCCAGGCGGCGCCAGGCGCGGTCATTGTGCGGGCGGAGGCGGGCGCCTTCGTCCAGCAAAGCCCCGTCGGCATTGCCGTACACGCCGCTGGTGCTGATATAGACTAGACGCTGTGGTATCCTGCAACCTTTTGCCAACGCAGACAACAACTTGCGCATGCGCAAGTCCTTGCGGCCGATTTCCTGGGGGGGAGCGGTCAGCAGCAGATCGTCGGCCAGGCCGGCCAAACGGCGCAAAGCGCGGGGGTCGTCCAGATCGCCCCGGATGGGCGTGACGCCCTGGCGGCGCAGCGCTTCCGCGCTAGCGTTGGAACGGCACAGCGCCAGCACCCGCCAGCGGCGGGTCAGTTCCGGCAGGGCGCGGCGCGCGACATCGCCGGCGCCGATGATCATTAAGGTTCGCATGATGCGCATTTTAGCCAGATATTGAGTAGAGGAAACAGATGACAGCGCAGGTGAAAGTGCTCCCCAGCGGGCATACATTTGGCGTCGAGCCGCATGAAACCGTATTGGAAGCGGCGTTGCGCCAGGGCGTGGGCCTGCCTTACGGCTGCCGCGACGGCGCGTGCGGCGCCTGCAAAGGCAAGGTGGTGGAAGGCGAAGTGAGCCAGGACGGTTTCCAGGAAAAGGCCTTGACCGAGGCCGAACGCGCCCAGGGCATGGCGCTGTTCTGTTGCGCCCGCCCCAAGGGCGACATCGCCATCGAGGCGCGCGAAGTGGCCGGCGCCGGCGACATCCAGATCAAGACCTTGCCGTGCCGCGTAGAGAAAATCGAAAAAATCCACGACGTGGCGGTGCTCAAGCTCAAGCTGCCGGTGTCCGAGCGCTTGCAGTTCAAGGCAGGCCAATACATCGACATCCTGATGAAGGACGGCAAGAAGCGCAGTTTCTCCATCGCCAACGCGCCGCATGACGATGCTTTCCTGGAACTGCATATCCGCAATCAGCCGGGCGGCTCTTTTTCCGAGTATGTGTTCAGTCAGATGAAGGAGCGCGAGATCATGCGCTTCAAAGGCCCGCTGGGCTCTTTCTTCCTGCGCGAGGACTCCGACAAGCCCATTCTCTTCGTGGCCAGCGGCACCGGCTTCGCGCCGGTCAAGGGCATCATCGAGCACGCGATTCATAGCGGCATCCAGCGCGAGATGGTGTTCTACTGGGGCGCGCGCACCAAGGCGGATCTTTACATGGCGGATCTGGCCGGCGCCTGGCAGGCGCAGCATCCCAACATCACCTTCATCCCCGTGCTGTCCGACGCGCTGCCGGGCGACGAGTGGGCGGGCCGCACCGGTTTTGTTCACCAGGCGGTGCTGGAGGATTTCGACGATCTGGCCGGCTATCAGGTTTACGCCTGCGGCGCGCCGCTGATGGTGGAGGCCGCGCACGGCAGCTTCACCCGCGAGCGCGGCTTGCCGGAAGACGAGTTCTTCTCCGACGCCTTTTTCCTGTCCAAGGACATGGGCGGCAGCAAGTGAACACGCCGGCGAGACAGGGATGACGTAAGCCGATTTTTTCAGCTGAACTGATTCGAACTGTATCACCTGACGCACAACTGTAATGATATAAGTTGCTGATTTTTAGGAAATGAGCCCTTGGCGCGAGCCAGGGGCTTTTTATTTGTCTTGCATCAAACTTGGGGGTCATGCCATTTGATTTGCGTCAATGGACGGGCCGCCCAACTGGCTAAGATGAGGATCAAGAAACCTATATGGGGCGTGGCCCCGGAAAAGGAGTGGCGATGGAACTTCTGACTCTTCTTCTTTCCGACGATGTCGGCATTTTAAGCTTGGTGACCATTGTGGTGACCACCTTGGTGGTGCTGGGCGCTCTGGTGGCGATTTTCAAGAACGTGAAAAAACCGGAGTGAGCGCCTGGGCAAACAGGATGTGTTTATCCTCTTGATGTGTGTGTTGGTGGATGCGGTGGTGGGCCGCATCCACTTTTTTTTTGCCCACAATTGCCGTGGCCGCCTGCCTTATTCTCCGTCTCCTCTCTCCATCTTTATCTCACTGCTTCTTTGTCCCGTCTCTTTTGGCCGTTTGCGGCTCTTCTCTATTGGACGCGTTCAGACAATCTGATATTGCGTTTTATTTTTAATAAAAATTAAATACAAAATTAATTAAATGTTTTGTGCGCAGCACAATTGTTAGTTCTGCCAATTGTGTCTGGGGCTTCTATAAAGCTTTTGTTCTAATGTCGGGATGGGGCGAATGGAGCGGGAGGACGCTATTTGACGCAGGTCAAACGGATGTTCGACTGTTCTGGCGATCACTAAATCCGGGGTATACCATTGTCTCAGATGATAAGAATTTAATTATATAACAACAGATTTGCAGGTTAATGTACTCTCACGGAGAACGAAAATGTCTACGGAAACTGAAACCCAAGGCGGCGGCGCTCCCAAGCTCAAGCTTGGCGCGCTGACCGCTCTGGTGGTGGGCTCCATGATCGGCGGCGGCATCTTCTCGCTACCGCAGAACATGGCGGCGGGCGCCGGAGCCGGCGCCATCTTGATCGGTTGGGTGATTACCTTCTTCGGGATGTTGACTCTGGCATTCGCCTTTCAGATGCTGGCCAATCGCAAACCGGAAGTGGAGGGCGGCGTCTACGGCTACGCCAAGGCGGGTTTCGGCAACTATATGGGCTTCAACTCGGCCTGGGGTTACTGGATTTCGGCCTGGATCGGCAACGTATCCTACTTTGTGGTGATGTTCTCGGCGCTGGCCTTCTGGTTCCCGGTGTTTGGCGAGGGCAATACCACCACCGCCATCGTCTGCGCGTCCATTCTGTTGTGGGCCTTGCACTTCCTGGTGTTGCGCGGCGTGCACGGCGCGGCCTTCATCAACACCATCACCACCGTGGCCAAACTGGTGCCGCTGGCGCTGTTCATCCTGCTGGTCATTTTCGCCTTCAAAGTGGATACCTTTAATCTGGACTTCTGGGGCTCGGCCAAACTCGGCTCGGTCGTCGATCAAGTCAAGAGCACCATGTTGGTGACGGTATGGGTGTTCATCGGCATCGAAGGCGCGTCGATGTTCTCCAGCCGTGCGGAAAACATGAAAGAAGTGGGCAAGGCCACCGTGATCGGCTTCCTGCTGACCATCGCTCTGCTGGTTGCGGTATCGGTGCTGTCGCTGGGCGTGATGTCGCAAACTGAACTGGCCGCGCTGAAGAACCCGTCCACCGCCTATGTGCTGGAAAAAGCCATCGGCCCCTGGGGCGCCAATCTGATGAACGCCGGTCTGGTGATCTCTGTGGGCGGCGCGCTGCTGGCCTGGACGCTGCTGGCTTCCGAAGCGCCCTACCTGGCGGGCAAGGACGGCGTGATGCCCAAAGTATTCGGCACCACCAACGCCAATGGCTCCCCGGCCGCCTCGCTGTGGCTGACCAACGGCCTGATCCAACTGTTCCTGATCATCACGCTGTTCAGTTCCGCGGGCTACCTGGCGTTGCTGTCGCTGGCCACCTCGATGATTCTGATTCCTTACCTGTTGTGCTCCGGCTACGCCTTGCTGGTGGCCAAGCGCGGCGAGGGCTACGCCCAGGGCGAATCCAGCGGCAAAGAGTTCAGCATCGCCGCCGTCGCCTCGGTCTACGGTGTTTGGCTGATCTACGCCGCCGGCCTGAAGTATCTGTTCCTGTCCATGGTGCTGTACGCCCCGGGCCTGCTGTTCTACCTGTGGGCTCGCAAGGAACGCGGCGAGAAAGCGTTCACCGGCGCCGAGGCGGTACTGGCTGCGCTGATTGTAGTGGCGGGCTTGTTCGCCGCCTACGAACTGGCTACCGGAGCGCTGACGCTCTAAGCCGGAACCTTGTAAGAAGATTACCGGAGGCGCGCGAGATCCACGGGCCTCCACCAGCTCCCCCAATATCATTAAGGAGTTTGTCATGACCAAGTTTGGTGTTCATTCCGAGTGCGGCAAGTTGCGAACTGTGATGGTGTGCCGTCCCGGCCTGGCGCATAAGCGCCTGACCCCGGACAACTGCCACGGCCTGTTGTTCGATGACGTGATCTGGGTGGAACGCGCACAGAAAGACCATGCTTACATGGTTGAGCAAATGCGCTCCCGCGGCATCGAAGTGGTGGAGGTGCACGACGCGCTGGCCAAGGTCTTGGACGACAAAGCTTCCCGTGCCTGGATCCTGGACCGCAAGGTCAAGGCCGACAACGTAGGTATCGGCATGTTGCGCGATCTGCGCAGCTGGCTGGACGAAATGCCGTCTTCGCAACTGGCCGAGCATCTGGTGGGCGGCATCGCCAAATTCGAACTGCCGTTCGACCCGAAAGGCCTGTTCGGCGGCTACCTGGACCAATCCGAATTCGTGCTGCCGCCGGTGCCGAACAGCCTGTTCCAGCGCGACCCGTCTTGCTGGATTTATGAAGGCGTGACGCTGAACCCGATGTACTGGCCGGCGCGTCGTCAGGAAACCCTGATCCTGCAATCCATCTACAAATTCCACCCGATGTTCGCCGGCAAGGTGAAAGTATGGTGGGGCGATTGCGACCAGGAGCACGGCCCGGCCACGCTGGAAGGCGGCGACGTAATGCCTATCGGCAACGGCGTGGTCCTGATCGGCATGGGCGAGCGCACCAGCCCGCAGGCGGTGGTGCAAGTGGCCAAGCGCGTGCTGGGCAAGGAAGGCGGCGCCACTCGCGTGATCGCTTGCCAGATGCCGAAGTCCCGCGCGGCGATGCACCTGGATACCGTGTTCAGCTTCCTCGACATCGATCTCTTGTCGCTGTTCCCGGACGTGGTGGACGACATCACTTGCACCAGCATGTACGTTGGCGACCGCGAGGGCGAAATCCGCTTCGAACGCCACGAAGGCGTGCATCTGGTGGAAGTGGTGCGCCAGGCGCTGGGTCTCAAGGAAATCCGCGTGATCCAGACCGGCGGCGACGCCTACCAGCGCGAACGCGAACAGTGGGACGACGGCAACAACGTGGTGGCGCTGGATCGCCGCGTGGTGGTGGCCTACGACCGCAACACCTACACCAACCGCCTGATGCGCGAGCATGGCGTGGAAGTGATCGAGATCCCGGCTTCCGAGCTGGGCCGCGGCCGCGGCGGCGGTCACTGCATGACCTGCCCGATCACTCGCGACGAAGTGAAACTGTAATTCAGCTGTAGTGTCCCGGCCGCAGGCGCGGCCGGGAGGAAAACCCAAGATTCATGTGCAAAAAGACAGGTTGACCGCCGGTTTCCCCGGAAACGACGGCCGGCTTGCCCAGACTCTAATCAGGAGCAATATCATGGCTTTCAATCTGCGCAACCGTAACTTCCTCCGCATGCTGGACTTCACCCCGCGCGAAATCCGCTACATGCTCGACCTGGCCCGCGACCTGAAGCGCGCCAAGTACACCGGCACCGAACAGCAGCACCTGAAGGGCAAAAACATCGCCCTGATCTTTGAAAAAACCTCCACCCGCACCCGCTGCGCGTTTGAAGTGGCTTGCTACGACCAGGGCGCCAACGTGACTTACCTTGGGCCGTCCGGTTCGCAAATCGGCATCAAGGAATCGATGAAGGACACCGCCCGCGTGTTGGGCCGCATGTACGACGCGATCGAATACCGCGGCTTCGACCAGCACATGGTGGAAACCGAGCTGGCCAAGTTCGCCGGCGTGCCGGTATACAACGGTCTGACCGATGAATGGCACCCGACCCAGATGCTGGCCGACGTGCTGACCATGTGGGAAAACAGCGACAAGCCCATCTCCCAGATCAGCTACACCTATCTGGGCGACGCCCGCAACAATATGGGCAACTCCTTGCTGGTGATCGGCGCCAAACTGGGCATGGACGTGCGCATCGGCGCGCCCAAGCACCTGTGGCCGACCGACGAACTGGTGGCTCAGTGCCGCGAAATCGCCGCCAAGACCGGCGCGCGCATCACGCTGACCGAGGACGCCAAAGCGGCGGTCAAGGGCACCGACTTCATCCACACCGACGTATGGGTGTCCATGGGCGAGCCGGCCGAAGTCTGGGCCGAACGCATCAAGTTGCTGAAGCCCTACCAAGTGAACGCCGCGCTGATGGCCGCCGCCGAAAACCTGCAAGTGAAGTTCATGCACTGCCTGCCGGCCTACCACAACAGCGAAACCAAGGTGGGCAAGGAAATCGCCGCGCAATATCCGGACCTGGCCAACGGCATCGAAGTGACCGAGGACGTGTTCGAGTCCGAAGCTTGCATCGCCTTCGAGCAGGCCGAGAACCGCATGCACACCATCAAAGCCATTCTGGTGGCCACGCTGGGCGATTGATCCGGCCCTAGGCATCCCTAGCTGCACTTTGCCGGCCAAGGCTTCCCTGACCGGGAACCTTGGCCGGTTTCACATCAAGCACGCGGCTCGCCGTCGCAGACGGCGGGCGCGGCAATAGCGAGGAATAGAATATGCGAGTCGTCGTAGCTCTGGGCGGCAATGCCCTGCAACGTCGCGGCGAGGCCATGACCGCCGACAACCAGCGCGCCAACGTCAAAGTGGCCGCCGAACAACTGGCCGGCGTGACCCGGCTGGGCCACAACCTGGTGATGTGCCACGGCAACGGGCCGCAAGTGGGCCTGCTGGGCCTGCAGAACGACGCCTACGCCCGCCACGTGGACGAAAAAGTGACGCCCTATCCGCTGGACGTGCTGGGCGCGCAGACCGAAGGCATGATCGGCTACATGGTTGAGCAGGAACTGGGCAATGTGCTGCCCTTCGAAGTGCCGATCGCCACCATCCTGACCCAGACCGAAGTGGACGCCAAGGACCCGGCCTTCAAGAATCCGACCAAATTCGTCGGCCCGGTTTACAGCAAGGAAGAGGCGGACAAGCTGGCCGCGGAAAAAGGCTGGACGGTAAAGGCCGACGGCGAATACTTCCGCCGCGTGGTGCCCAGCCCGAAACCGAAGCGCATCTTCGAAATGCGCCCGATCAAGTGGCTGATCGAAAAAGGCGTGGTGGTGATCGCCGCCGGCGGCGGCGGCATTCCCACCATGTACGAGGGCGACAAGCTGGTGGGCGTGGAAGCGGTGATCGACAAGGATCTGGCTTCCGCCTTGCTGGCGCGTGAAATCGACGCCGATTACTTCGTGATCGCCACCGACGTGAAGAGCGTGTTCATCGGTTGGGGCACGCCGGAAGCCAAGGCGATCAAGCAGGCGCATCCGGACGAGATGGACAAACTGGGTTTCGCCGCCGGCTCGATGGGCCCGAAAGTGGAGGCGGCTTGCGAGTTTGCCCGTCTGACCGGCAAGAAGGCCGTGATCGGCGCGCTGGAAGATATCGAGAAAATCGTCAAGGGCGAGGCCGGCACGGTGATCTCCACCGAGCAGGCCGGCATCAGCTGGTATTGATGCCGTTTGTGCTTAGCCAAGCGTCAAGGGCTGCCGTCAGGCAGCCCTTTTTTATTGGCGACGTCTAGCCCAGCAGTTTGCCGCGGTGCTGGCGGAGGAGGTCCTGCCCGGCTTGATAGCCGATCTGGTAGAGCTGGGACAGATTGGAGTGCGACCAGTCCAGCTCCTCGGCGCGGCGTTGCGGGTCAATCAGCTGGTCGAACTGGATCTTCAGTACCTCGGTGCGCGGCCGGCCTTGCTCGTCCTTATTGTGCAAGGCTTCGAACAGCTTCAGGTCGTCGCGCGCGATTTCGGTCAGCGGGGTGATGATGGATTGCACCCAGGCGTCGTAAAGGCCGCGCGGCGGATGCAGGAGTCGGTCGCTGCCCAGCACGTCGAACACCAGGGTGTAGTCGATGTGCGGATGATCGCGGAACAATTGCTTGAAGTTCAGCGTGTCTATGGCCGCGCCTTCGATGTAATCGCCGTCGGCCAGCGGATACGGCGGGTAGATGAAGGGAAAGGACAGCGCGGCCAGGAAGTGTTCATGACCGATCTCGCTCTTGTCCCAGCAACGCATCTCGCCGCGGCTGATGTTGTAGGCGTTCAGGTAGAACTGCGGCGCAATGGTCTTGAGGCGGTCGAAATCCACGATCTCCTCGATAAAGGGCACGTGCGCGCACAGGCCTTGGCTGTTGGGGCCCAGATCGCTGGGGCAGAGCGTGGCCAGCAGCAGCGATGTCCAGTCGGCCAGCAGACGCTGCCAAGGCCCTTGATCGGCCTGTTGTTGAATGCTCTGCAACAAGGGGTTCTGGCTTTGCCAGCTGCGCCACAGGTCGGCGGCCGGGCCGGGTTTGTTGAACACCTTGTAGTTGATCGGCAGCAGCCGGTAGATCGGATCGGATACGCCGAGATCGGCCAGCCGGCGTAAATTGTCCAGCGGCGAGCCCTTGCGCGGCGCCGCGTACAAGAGGCCGACGATGGCGCCGGCGCCGGAGGTGGAGATGATGTCGAATTCGACGCCGGCCTCCATCAGTGCGACCAGCGCGCCGGCCATCAAGGTTGCGTTGGGCGCGCCGCCGCCCAAGACCAGCGCGATGCTGGGCCTGTTTGCTTTTGCCATCGGAGTCCTCGTCGAGAGAGTGGCCGGTTGTTGCAACCGGTTGGGAGTATGATTTAGTTCAATGTCATTGTTGCTGTTGAATTATGGATGCCAAGGCGTATTTTGCAACGCAATATGGTGTCAGTAATGACATTCTGATTTGTTGCGAGAAAGCCGCAGTGACAGTGATTTGTCATTGGGTAATGAAAGATACCTTGCGGTACAAGGTAGTGGTTTGTATAGTGCAATCACAAGCAGATCGATGCCTTGGTCCGTCTAGCTATCTTGCAATGCAAGGTAGTTGAGTGGAAAGGACCGGGCGGTTTCAAGGAAGGCAAGATGAAAACCCAGTTGAAGAAGGGGACCCTGGACATGTGCGTATTGGCGGTATTGGCCCAGTCCGACAGCTATGCCTATGAATTGGTCAGCACTTTGTCGCGCACGATGGAAATCAGCGAAGGGACGATCTATCCGTTGATGCGCAGGCTGCAGAACGAATCCTGGGTCAGCACCTATCTGGTGGAGTCGGCGTCCGGGCCGTCGCGTAAATATTACACGCTGACCGAGGCGGGCAAACGGGAGTTGGAATTGATGCGGCGCGAGTGGCAGGAATTCGTCAGCGAAGTGGACAGCGTGCTGAGCCGCCTGCCGGCGGCCGGCCAGCCGGGAGAACAACAAGCATGAACCGCAAAGCGTTTTTGGCGCAATTGGAACAGGCCCTGGCGGGGATGCCGGCCGAGGAAATCCGTGAAATCGTCGCCGACTACCAAGAGTACTTCAGCGACGCGCAAGAAGCCGGCCGCGACGAGAACGAGGTGGTCGCCGCCCTGGGCAGCCCGCAGAAGCTGGCCAAGGAACTGAAGGCGCAGGCGCATTACCGCCAATGGGAAAGCCATCGTTCCTTCGGCAATTTGATGAGGGTGGTGGCTTCGGTCGCCGGCCTGGGCGTGCTGAACTTCTTCTTGGCGCTGCCCTTCATGATCTACCTGCTATGCCTGTCCATAGGCTATATGGTGTCCGGCAGCCTGTTGATCGCCGGCGTGGCGCTGGTGGCGGCCTGGGGCGGCAACAGCCTGTTCGGCTGGCCGGAACTGGAGCCCAGCCTGTCGCCCGAGAACGGCAAGATCGAGTTCAAGCTTCAAGCCGACGGGGAGCCGGTCCACGGCGTGAGCCTGAAGCAGGGGAGGCTGTTGCTGACGCTGGAGGAGGATGAAACCGCCAGCCTGAAGTTGCGTAGCGGAGAGCCGGTCAGGGTCAGCTACGACGGCGGCGAGTTGAAAGTGGACGCCAGCAATCCGGCGGCGCGGCAAACGATCAAACGCGAGAGCGAACGCTCCGTCAGCCTGGAGCGCGGCCAGCTGAGCGCGCTGACGCTGGTTTCGGACGGCGGCGACAGCATGGTGCTGGCGCAGGATGGGGATGGCCGTTCGCTGCGTTGGCGGATGATCTCGGCGCAGGCCTCCGCCGCCGTAGGCGAAGCCGAAGAAGCCGGCGATCTGGTGTTGAACGACGGCGAGAGCTCGCTGGTGATCAAGGATAACCGGCTGTCGCTGAAGGATGGCAAGGACCATATCGAGATCGACGGCATTCCGGGCTTGTCGCTGCAGGGCTCGGCGGCGGTCAGCGGCCTGGTGCTGTTATTGGTTGGCGGATTGGGGCTGGTGTTCTGCGTATGGCTGACGCGGCTGACCTGGCGCGGGCTGGTGCGTTACGTCCGTTATCAGATCGATTTGGTGGCGGGCAGGGGCTTGGGCGGCAACGCGGTGTGAGGAGTGGTGTTTTTGACCGGACTTGGGAGAGAAGCATGAAACACGATGCATGCATTCAACAATTGCAGCTGACCATGGAGCGCTTGCCCGAAGCCGAGCTGCGCAAGATTCTCAGCGACTATCGCGAATACATTCGCGAGGCGGTGGCCGATCAGCGTAATGAGAGCCGCCTGATCGCCGCGTGGGCGGATTCGCGACGGACCGTTTCGATTCTTGCGCGCAAAGGCTCGCTGAGCGCTCAGTGGGCGCGGTTGGCCCGCCACGCGGTGGGCGGGATGGCGGCCGCTTGCGGCGTGATCGCGATGTACTGGTTGTTCATGCAGTGAGGAAAACCACCGCCGCCGGCCAAGGCGGCGACTTCTACTTGGGAAAGGGGTGCGTGATGAGGCGTGGGATAGTGCGCTTGCTGGCATTGACGGGGCTGATGGGCGGCGGAGCGGCTTACGCGGCGGAAGCGCCGATTGAAAAGCTGGTGATCAACGGCGACGCGGCCGTGCTCAAGCTGAGCGCGGACGACAAGCGGCCGTATCAGCTGGACCTGAACAAAAGCAATTGGGACGCCAAGCAGTGCAGCGCCCTGGTGCGGCGCGCAGGCGGCGTGGTCACGATCACGGTCAAGCTCAACGACAAGCTGTTGGGCAGCAGTTGCGGGTTGGAGATCGCCGGCAATCTGAAGCCGGGCAAACAGGTGGAATTGGGGCTGGCCGCGGTCAAGGGGTCGATCCGCGGCGCGTATTCGGCGATCCGGGTGGACAGCCGGGCGGTGGATCTAACGCTGGACGGCAAAGCCGCCAGCCTGTCCATGTCCGCCGACGCGATCAGGGCGCAGGCCAAGGGCGCTTACGACAAGCTGGCGCTCAAGGGGCAGGCGCTGACCTTGGGTTTCGAAGGCAGCAGCCGCGACATGGTTTTTGACGGCCAGGCGGTGAAGGCGAAGGTGAAGCTGACCGACGCCAAGCCCAGCGGCTCCTTGTCGCTGGACGCCACCACCGGCAAGTTGTCGCTGACGCTGCCCAAGTCCGCAACGCTGCAATACGAGGTGCGGGGCACGGCGGCCTCGGTGGACAGCAAGCTGCCCAGCACCGCCGGCGCGCCGCTGAAGTTGAGCGCGCGCGGGCAGGCGCTGAAAGTGGCGGTGGAGGCGGATTAAGACGCGGCCAAACAAAAACGGAGCCCGAGGGCTCCGTTCGCTTGGCCGACGAATCCGGCTCAGTAAGCGCAGACGGTGAACAACTCCAGGCCGCCGTCGCGCACCAGCTTGCCGCCGCCCAGTTCGGGCAGTTCGATGATGGCGGCGGCTTCCAGCACGTCGGCGCCCATGCGCTTCAGCAGCTTGTAGCCAGCCATCATGGTGCCGCCGGTGGCGACCAGATCGTCTATCAGGATGACGCGGTCGCCCGGCTTGCAGGCGTCGGTGTGCATTTCCACCGCGGCGTTGCCGTATTCCAGCTCGTACTCCTCCTCCACCGTGGTGAAGGGCAGCTTGCCGCGTTTGCGGATGGGCACGAAGCCTACGTTCAACTCGTAAGCCAGCACCGAACCGATGATGAAGCCGCGCGCGTCCAGGCCCGCCACCAGGTCCACTTTCTCCATCATGTAACGATGCACATAGATGTCGATCAGCATGCGGAAGGTTTTGGGGTTCTGCAGCAGCGGAGTGATGTCGCGGAACATCACGCCTTGTTGCGGCCAGTTGGGCACAGTGCGGATCCAGCCTTTCAGATAGCTGGAGTAGTCGAGATTGCTAAGGTTTTCCATGGCCTTATTGTACTTCGAAATAAAGAGAGTCGCCGCGCGCCCCACAAGAAAAAGCCCGCCGCGCAGCGCGGCAGGCTAGGAGTCCGCATCAATTATTGACGTTTCAGTGGAAGAAAGCCAGCTTGAAGATCCACAGCGCGGCGATCACCAGCACCGGCGGCTTCAGGTCGGAGAAACGACCGGCCAGAATCTTGATCACCGCGTAGCTGATGAAGCCGAAGGCGATGCCGTCGGCGATGGAGAAGGTGAAGGGCATCGCCAGCGCGGTCATCACCGCCGGCGCGGATTCGGTCAGATCGCTCCAGTCGATCTCGGCCAGGCCGCGCGCCATCAGCACCGCCACATAGCACAGCGCGGGCGCGGTGGCGTAGGCGGGCACGGTGGCGGCCAGCGGCGACAGCCACAGCGAGGCCAGGAACAGCAGCGCCACCACCATGGCGGTCAGGCCGGTGCGGCCGCCCACGGCGGTGCCGGCGGCGGACTCGACATAGGCGGTGGTGGACGAAGTGCCCATTACCGCGCCGGCGGTGATCGCCACCGAGTCGGCCAGCAGCGCGCGCTTCAGGCGTGGCAGCTTGCCGTCCTTGTCCAGCAGGCCGGCGCGGTGAGACACGCCCACCAGGGTGCCGGTGGTGTCGAACAGATCGACGAAGAAGAAGACGAAGATCACGCCGATCAGGCCGGCTTGCAAGGCGCCGGCGATATCCATCTGCATGAAGGTGGGCGCCATGCTCGGCACCGGCGCCACCACGCCCTTGAACGGAGACAGGCCCATGGCGATGGACAGCACCGTCACCACCAGGATGCCGATGATGATGGAGCCCGGCACCTTGCGGTATTCCAGCGCCACGATCAGGAAGAAGCCCAGAATGGCCAGCAGGGTGGTGGGCTTGTGGATGTCGCCCAGGGTCAGATAGGTTTCCGGGTGCGGCGCGATCACGCCGGCGTTCTTCAGCGCGATGATGGCGAGAAACATGCCGACGCCGGCGGAAATGGCGAATTTCAGCGACTGCGGGATGGCGTTGACGATGGCCTCGCGCACGCGGAACAGGCTGACCGCCAGGAACACGATGCCGGAGATGAACACCGCGCCCAGCGCGGTTTCCCAGGACAGCCCCATGCCCTTGACCACGCTGAAGGTGAAGTAGGCGTTCAAGCCCATGCCCGGCGCCAGCGCGATCGGGTAATTGGCCACCAGGCCCATGATGGCGGTGCCCAGCGCCGCGGCCAGACAGGTGGCGACGAAGACGGCGTTCAGGTCCATGCCGGTGCTCGACAGGATCAGCGGGTTGACCAGGATGATGTAAGCCATGGTCAAGAAGGTGGTAAAGCCGGCGATGACTTCGGTCTTCACCGTGGTGCCGTTTTCTTTCAGCTTGAAGAAGCTGTCAAGGAATTGCATGGCGAAACGCGCTCCAAAGGAGATAGGTAGGAAAAAAACCAGCCATTTTATTCAGCCTGAAGAGATTTACCTAAATCTTGACGTGAAAATAACTTGGCGATTAACAGCCGGTACGCGCTTATGGTATTCTGGAGAATTACTCATTTGGCAGGAAGTACCTTTCATGAGCCAGCCAACCGGTAATATTTTTATCGTGGTCGCTCCTTCCGGCGCGGGGAAAACCTCGCTAGTGGCGGCCTTGCTCCAGGCGGAGCCGTCTGTGGAACTGTCCATTTCTTATAGCACGCGCGCGCCGCGCAAGGGCGAAGAGGACGGCAAGCATTACCACTTCGTCGATCAGGCCACGTTCAAGTCCATGATCGAGCGCGGCGATTTTCTCGAGTACGCGGAAGTCTACGGCAACTACTACGGCACCAGCGCGCCGTGGATACGCAGCCGCCTGGCCGTGGGGCAGGACATTCTGCTGGAGATAGACTGGCAGGGCGCCGAGCAAGTGCGCAAGGTCTTCCCCGAGGCGATAGGCATTTTCATCGCGCCGCCGTCGATAGAAGAGCTGGAGCGCCGCCTGCGCGGACGCGCCACCGACAGCGAGGAAGTGATCCGCCGCCGGCTGGCTTCCGCCCGCGCCGAGATCGACAAGATCGCCGAATACGACTACATCGTGGTCAACGACGATTTCGAGCGCGCCCGCCTCGACCTGATCAGCGTCGTGCGCGCCAATCGGCTGCGCAGCGCCATCCAATGCCGCAAGCTGGCGACGATGCTGGCGCGGATGGGACAGACCGGCTGATCCGACCGTTTGTTGGTGAGTCGACTAAAATTTAGATATAGTGATCCCTCTGGGCGTTGCCGCGGCCGCAAGAACGGCGACCGACAACGCCCTTGGCAACTTTGAAGAAAGAAAGCACATGGCCCGTATTACTGTTGACGATTGCCTGGACCGCATCCAGAACCGTTTCGACCTGACCCTGGCCGCCGCCTACCGCGCGCGCCAAGTGGCTTCCGGCGCCAGCCCCTTCGTTGAAGCCGGCCGCCATAAGCCCACCGTCGTCGCGCTGCGTGAAATCGCCGCCGGCCACGTCGGCAAGGAAGTTCTGAGCCGCGGCAAAGCCTGATAGCAAGTGGGTGGTGGGTTATGGCAACCGGCATTGAGGATGAAATCGACTACGACGCCCTGATCGACAGCGAAGCGCAAGCGTTCTTCGAGTCGGTCGCGCGTTATCTCAAGCCGGAAGACGTCCAGCTGTTGCGGCAGGCTTTCGAAGTCAGCCGCGCCGCCCACGAGGGGCAGACCCGCAAGAGCGGCGAGCCCTACATCACCCATCCGCTGGCGGTGGCCGGCATGCTGGCCGAATGGCGGCTGGATGTGCAGGGGCTGGCCGCCGCGCTGCTGCATGATGTGCTGGAAGACACCGGCGTCACCAAGCCGACGCTGATCGAGAAGTTTGGCAAGATCATCGCCGACCTCGTCGACGGCTTGTCCAAGCTGGAACGGCTGGAGTACCAGACCAAGGAAACCGCGCAGGCGGAAAGCTTCCGCAAAATGGTGCTGGCGATGGCGCGCGACATCCGTGTCATCATCGTCAAGCTGGCGGACCGGCTGCACAATATGCGCACGCTGGATTCGATGCGCGAGGACAAGCGCCGCCGCATCGCGCTGGAAACCTTGGAAATCTACGCGCCGATCGCCAACCGCATCGGCCTGAACAAGGTTTACCGCGAACTCCAGGACCTGGCGTTCAAGCATCTGCACCCGCATCGCTACGGCGTGTTGTCCAAGGCGGTGCGGGCCGCGCGCGGCAATCGCCGCGAAGTGGTCACCAAGATCCTGCAATCCGTCAGCCAGAAGCTGGTGCAGAGCAATATCGAAGCCACCATCAAGGGGCGAGAGAAAAACCTCTACAGCATCTACAAGAAAATGCAGGAAAAACACCTGTCGTTTTCCGAGGTGCTGGACATCTACGGCTTCCGCGTCGTCGTCAACGACATTCCCGGCTGTTACCTGGCCCTGGGCGCGCTGCACAGCCTGTACAAGCCGATTCCCGGCAAATTCAAGGATTACATCGCCATTCCCAAGGGTAATGGCTATCAGAGTCTGCACACCACCTTGTTCGGCCCCTACGGCACGCCGGTGGAGATGCAGATCCGCACTCGCGAAATGAACAGCGTGGCCGAGGCCGGCGTGGCCTCGCACTGGATGTACAAGAGCGGCGACGGCGTCAACACCGCGCAGCAGCGCACCCACCAGTGGCTGCAAAAAATCATGGATATGCAGGAGGAGAGCGACGATCCGGTCGAATTCCTCGAGCACATCAAGATCGACTTGTTCCCGGACGAAGTCTACGTGTTCACGCCCAAGGGCAAGATCATGGTGATGCCGCAGGGCGCGACCCCGGTGGACTTCGCCTACGCGGTGCACACTGACATCGGTCACCGCTGCATCGCCGCGCGCGTCAATCACGCGCTGGTGCCGCTGCGCACCGTGCTGCGCAACGGCGACACCGTGGAAATCATCACCTCCACCCAGGCCAAGCCCAATCCGTCCTGGCTGACCTTCGTGCAGAGCGGCCGCGCGCGTTCTGGCATCCGCAACTACCTGAAGAGTTTGCAGCAGGAAGAAGCGGTCGGCCTGGGTGAGAAGCTGCTCAAGCAGGCGATAGGCGCGCTGGCGGTAACGCCGCTGGCCTTGAGCGAGGAGCTGTGGGTGGAGTATCTGGCCGCTTTCGGCGAGAAGCTCGCCTCGCAGCAGGACGTGCTGGCCGACATCGGCGCCGGCAAGCTGATGCCCATCGTGGTGGCGCGCCGGCTGCTGGAGCTGGCCGGCGAGCGCTTGGGCGAGGAAGTGAAAGTGGGGCCGGTGACCATACGCGGCAACGAGGGCGGCATGGTGCAGCTGTCGCCGTGCTGCAACCCGCTGCCGGGCGACGACATTTTGGGCGTCATCACCAAGGGCCAGGGCCTGGTCATCCACCGCAAGGGCTGCCCGAACGCGCGGCGGGCGGATCACGACAAGCTGCTGGACGTCAATTGGGAAGCGCAGCGCGACCGCATGTTCGGCGTCACCGTCGGCGTGCTGTCCCGCAATGAGCGCGGCGCGCTGGCCGACATCGCCACCGCGATTTCCCAGGCCTCGGCCAATATCGAAAGCGCCGACACCCAGGACAGCAGCCGCGACGGCGACGGCCTGTTCAACATCCACTTCCGCTTGCAGGTGGAGGGCGTCGAGCATCTGGAGCGCGTGCTGAGCGCCATCCGCGTGCTGCCGGTGGTGCAGCGCGTGCAAAGGAGATGAGATGCTGAAACTCAAGATCAACGGCGAGGGCCGCGAACTGAGCGACGTCGCCAATGTGGCCGAGCTGGTGGCGGCGCTGGGCCTTGTCGGCAAGCGCGTGGCGCTGGAAAAGAATGGCGAGATCGTGCCGCGCAGCCAGTATCCGGCCACCGGGCTGGCCGACGGCGACGAACTCGAAATCGTGGTGGCCGTCGGCGGAGGCTGAGCGGCAAAGCTGATAGAGGTGCAGGAGTGGCGGATCAACTGATCATCGCAGGCAAGGCTTACAATTCGCGTTTGCTGGTGGGAACCGGCAAGTATCGGGATTTTGAGGAAACGGCCCGGGCGCTGGACGCGTCGGGAACGGAAATCGTCACCGTCGCCATTCGTCGCGTCAACCTGGGTCAGAATGCCGGCGAACCCAATTTGCTGGACTTTTTGCCGAAAAACCGGTATAACCTTCTCCCCAATACGGCGGGGTGTTATTCCGCCGACGACGCCATTCGCACTTTGCGCCTGGCCAGAGAGCTTCTGGACGACCATCGTCTGGTCAAACTGGAAGTGCTGGGCGATCCGAATACCTTGTTCCCCAACGTCAAGGAAACCCTGAAAGCGGCCGAAGTGCTGGTGGCCGAAGGTTTCGATGTGATGGTGTACACCTCGGACGATCCCATCATAGCCCGGGAGCTGGAGCAAATGGGCTGCTGCGCCATCATGCCGCTGGCCAGCCTGATCGGCTCGGGGATGGGGATTCTGAATCCGTGGAATTTGAAGTTGATTATCGAGCAGTCCAAGGTTCCCGTGCTGGTTGACGCCGGCGTCGGCACCGCGTCCGACGCGGCGATTGCGATGGAACTGGGCTGTGATGGCGTGCTGATGAACACCGCGATTGCCGCCGCGCAACAACCGGTGTTGATGGCCCACGCCATGAAACAGGCTGTAGAAGCAGGCCGATCGGCATATCTTGCCGGCCGGATGCCGAAACGTTTTTATAGTGCAGTACCTAGTTCTCCTAGTGAGGGGGTGATTTCTTCCGTCAAGCCGTGATGCGTAAAGCGCCACAGATTGCTTGGTCGGAACGCTTCAGACTTTTCCAAACCGCGTAAGATTGTTAAAATGCTGTTTTTTATAGCTCCAGCCACGTCTGGACGCTAGGAACTAAGGATACTAGATTCAATGCCGAACATTCGCGTTAAAGAGAACGAGCCGTTTGAAGTTGCAATGCGTCGCTTCAAGCGCGCGGTGGAAAAAACCGGTCTGCTGACCGAACTGCGCGCCCGCGAGTTCTACGAAAAACCGACTGCCGAGCGCAAGCGCAAGCACGCAGCTGCCGTTAAGCGCCACTACAAGCGCATCCGCAGCCAAATGCTGCCGCCGAAACTCTACTAAGAGTTCGTCTGGTCAGTAAGCAGGACCGCAGGCTTAGCCTGCGGTTTTGCCATTTGTAGTTCCCCGTTTGCAGACTCTGACGGCATGGGTTTTGAACGATTCAAAACCAATGTCATCAGGGTTTGACTCTCTCTAAAGTGCGCGCTCGCCGCCGGCGACGAGTGGCGGTCATCTTCCGGAAAGCAAGCAATGAGCCTCAAGCAGCGAATCAGCGACGACATGAAATCTGCAATGAAAGCGCGGGAAAGCGACAAGCTGGCGGCTATCCGCCTGTTGCTGGCGGCCATCAAGCAGAAGGAAGTGGACGAGCGCGTGGAGCTGGACGACGCCGGCGTGGTCGCCGTCATCGACAAGATGCTCAAGCAGCGCCGCGATTCGGTCAGCCAGTACGAGGCGGCTCAGCGTCAGGATTTGGCCGACAAGGAAAAATTCGAGATGGACGTGCTGATGGCCTATATGCCGCAGCAATTGTCCGCCGGAGAGATTGACGCGCTGGTGGCCAAGGCCGTCGCCGACAGCGGCGCCGCCGGCATGCAGGACATGGGCAAGGTGATGGGGCTATTGCGGCCGCAATTGGCCGGCCGCGCCGATATGGCGCAGGTTTCCGCCTCCATCAAGGCCAAGCTGGCCGGCTAGCCGGCTTCGGGCCGCGTGTGCGGCCCGCGCCATTGGTGACCTTGTTTGATCCCTCAGGATTTTGTCGATCAGTTATTGTCCCGCGTCGATATCGTCGACGTGGTGGACCGTTACGTCCCCTTGAAAAAGGGCGGCCAGAACTATCTGGCCTGCTGCCCGTTTCATAAGGAAAAGTCGCCGTCGTTCACGGTGAGCCCGTCCAAGCAGTTCTATCACTGCTTTGGCTGCGGCGCTCACGGCTCGGCCATCGGCTTCGTGATGGAATACCAGGGGCTGGGCTTCGTCGACGCGGTGAAGCTGCTGGCCGAAGGCATCGGCATGCAGGTGCCGGACAGCCGCGCCCACGCCAACCCGGAAGCCAGCCGCGCCGCGCGCGAGCGCAAGCTGTCGCTGGAACAAATGATGCAGATGGCGGCAGGCTACTACAAACAGCAGCTGAAGTCCGCGCCCAACGCCATTTCCTATCTGAAAGGCCGGGGTTTGAGCGGCGAAGTGGCCGGCCGCTTCGGTCTAGGCTTCGCGCCGGACGGCTGGCAGAACCTGGAAGCGGTGTTTCCGGACTACCAGGACGACAAGCTGGTGGATACCGGCCTGGTCATCGTCAATGAAGAGAAGGGCCAGCGTTACGACCGCTTTCGCGATCGGGTGATGTTCCCCATCCGCAACCAGCGCGGCGCCATCATCGGCTTCGGCGGCCGGGTGATGGGCAAGGGCGAGCCCAAGTATCTGAATTCGCCGGAAACGCCCTTGTTCGAGAAGGGCCGGGAGTTGTACGGCCTCTACGAAGCGCGGCAGGCGATACGGGATAAAAACCGCGTGCTGGTGGTCGAAGGCTATATGGACGTGGTGGCGCTGGCTCAGTTCGGCGTCGCTTACGCGGTGGCCACGCTGGGCACCGCCACCACCGGCGAGCACGCGCGCAAGCTGATGCGCCACGCGGACCAGGTGTACTTCTGCTTCGACGGCGACAAGGCCGGTCAAAAAGCGGCTTGGCGCGCGCTGGAAAACAGCCTGCCGCAATTGCAGGACGGCAAGGCACTGAACTTTCTGTTCCTGCCGCAGGAACATGATCCGGACAGCTATATCCGCGAGTTCGGCGCCGAGGCCTTTGAAAAAGTATTGGAAGAGCAGAGCCTGCCTCTGTCCGTTTACTTCACCCGCGAGCTGTGTCGCGAGGTGAACCTGACCACGCCGGAAGGCAAGGCCGATCTGATCCGTCAGGCAGCCCCCCTTCTGGCGCAGATTGCCGCTCCGGCACTGGGCTTCATCATCAAGAAAAGACTGGCAGAACTTGCCGGTGTTGATGTCGACGAATTCGACATGTTGACGACGGGCCAAAGGAAGTCGGAGCGCAAAGGCAAGCGGGAGCACCGTTTGCCGGAGGTATCGCATCGTCCGCAACAGTCCTCCATGGTGACGCGCCTGATCAAATGGCTGCTGTTGAATCCTGGTTGGGCTGGCGATGTGCGCTTGCCGGACAGCATGGCGCTGTCCGACGAGCTTGCCTGTTTTGCCATGTTGGCCGAATGCGTGCAAGGGCACGACCAGCCGCCGAATACGGCGCAATTGATGGAAAGCCTGCGTGGCACTCCATATGAAGGGCTGGTGGATAGTGTTCTGCAGCAGGCCATGCAGGATCCGGATGAGTTCGCCGATCCCAGCGAGGAAGATAGGCAGCAGTTTCAGGACGGCGCGGCCAAGCTCCTGAAAATGCTGCATCAAACTCAGGTGGAGCGGCTAAAACAAAAGGACCGGAACGAAGGCCTGACTCCGGAAGAAGTCAGATTGCTAGGGGAATTGCTGCGGGATTTGCTGACGCCAAACGCTTGACGACGTCGCCGCCCCGGCAGATCGCAGAGCGGTCTGGCGTACGCGCCGGACTGCCGAAAGCGATGCCGCGGCGGTAGAAAGCGCCCCGCAGGGCTACACAAACAGCGTTATTTGCTTGTGTTATTATCAACTGTTTTTTTCGGCTTATTTCAAGCAGGAAGCGAAATGGCGGCCTCTCCCGAAAATCAAAAAGACGTGCAGGAAAACGAAACCGAAGTGATGAGCCTGGAAGAGCAGCGTAAACGCCTGCGCCAGCTGATCGCCTTGGGCAAGGAGCGTGGGTATCTGACCTACGCGGAAATCAACGACCACCTGCCGGAAGACGTGTCCGACGCAGAGCAGATCGAAAACATCGTCACGATGATTTCCGGTCTGGGCATCCAGGTTTATGACGAGGCGCCGGATGCGGACACGCTGCTGATGTCCGACGCCACCCCGCCGGTGGCCGACGAAGACGCCGTGGAAGAAGCCGAAGCGGCGCTGTCCTCGGTGGATTCCGAATTTGGCCGCACCACGGACCCGGTGCGCATGTATATGCGCGAAATGGGCTCGGTGGAGCTGCTGACCCGCGAAGGCGAGATCGAAATCGCCAAGCGGATCGAAGACGGCCTGAAGTACATGATCCAGGCGATTTCGGCTTGTCCGGGCACCATCGCCGAAGTGCTCGAGCTGGTTGAGCGCGTCGGCCGCGACGAAGTGCGCGTGGACGAAGTGGTTGACGGCTTCATCGATCTGAACGCGCCGTCCGAAGAGGATGCCGCGTTCGCCGAGCCGGCGGACGAAGACGAGTTGCTCGAAGCCGAGGCCGAAGAGGAAGACGAGAGCGAGGACGAGGACGGCGACGCCGCCGACGCCGCCGGCGTCAACCTTGAAGAGCTGAAGCAGCAGGCGCTGGAGCACTTCACCGGCGTGCGCATGTTGTTCGACAAGATGGTCAAGGTGCTGTCCGTCAAGGGCGCGCAGAGCAAGGAATACCTGGAGCTGCAGGACGCGATCACCACCGAGTTCATGCTGGTGCGCTTCTCCACCCGCCAGGTGGAAAGTCTGTGCGACTCGCTGCGCAGCCGCGTCAACGAAATCCGCACTTACGAACGCGACATCCAGGATATCTGTGTCAGCCGCGTGCGCATGGAGCGCGCCCACTTCATCAAGGTGTTCCCGGGCAACGAGACCAATCTTGACTGGGTGGAAGACGAAATCCATTCCGGCAAGGCCTGGGCGGAAGCTTTGACCCGCTTCAAATACGCGATCATCGAGAAGCAGACCAAGCTGTCCGAGCTGCAGGATCGCGCGATGCTGCCGATCAAGGCGCTGAAGGAAATCAACCGCCAGATGTCGGCGGGCGAGTCCAAGGCGCGCCGCGCCAAGAAAGAGATGATCGAGGCCAACTTGCGCCTGGTGATCTCCATCGCCAAGAAGTACACCAACCGCGGTTTGCAATTCCTCGATCTGATCCAGGAAGGCAATATCGGTTTGATGAAGGCCGTGGACAAGTTCGAATACCGCCGCGGCTACAAGTTCTCGACCTACGCCACCTGGTGGATTCGTCAGGCGATCACCCGCTCCATCGCGGACCAGGCGCGCACCATCCGCATTCCGGTGCACATGATCGAGACCATCAACAAGATGAACCGCATCAGCCGTCAGATTCTGCAGGAAACCGGCCACGAGCCGGATCCGGCCGAGTTGGCGGAAAAGATGGAGATGCCGGAAGAGAAGATTCGCAAGATCATGAAGATTTCCAAGGAGCCCATCTCCATGGAAACCCCGATCGGCGACGACGACGATTCCCATCTTGGCGATTTCATCGAGGACCAGAACAACCTGGCGCCGTCCGACGCTGCGATGTATTCCAGCCTGAAGGACGCCACCAAGGAAGTGCTGGACACGCTGACGCCGCGCGAAGCCAAGGTGCTGCGCATGCGCTTCGGCATCGATATGAACACCGACCACACGCTGGAAGAAGTGGGCAAGCAGTTCGACGTGACCCGCGAGCGCATCCGCCAGATCGAAGCCAAGGCCTTGCGCAAGCTGCGTCATCCGACCCGTTCGGAACGCCTGCGCAGTTTCCTGGACAACGAGCCGGGCGGTCAGTGATCGGATCGCGAGACCGGGTCTAGGCCGATGGCCTGAGCCGGATGAAAACCCCAAGCCGTCGGAATTCGACGCTTGGGGTTTTGCTTTTTGGCTGTTATAATGCGTTGCTCTGGGCCTCTAGCTCATGCCTGGTTAGAGCAGCGGACTCATAATCCGTTGGTGCGGGGTTCGACTCCCCGGGGGCCCACCAAGACTCCCGCGCAGCATGCGGCGGCGCTTGGCGCATTGATATCGGAAGCCGACGCTCAAGTCGGCTTTTTTGTTGCGGCGGCCGCGCCGCCGCGGCCTCCCTATCCGCCTTTTCTTTGGGGTTTCCCCGCCCGATCTCCATGCCGGAGAGACGTAGCTTTTAGCTATTTCCCTGCTATGCCGATGGGGAAAATCAATATGCTGCGCCATTTTAAGTTACTATCTAGCGTTTCGCGCATCATTGCGCGCTCTCATGTGGAAAAGACCGAATGCCCCAGAAGGAAAAAAAGGCGGCAAGCAGCAACGCCACATTGGCCGACAAGGTATTCCAGGAGTTGCGGCGGGACATTCTGCTGGGCGTGTACCGCCCGTCGCAGAAGCTGCTATTGCATGATCTCAAGGCGCGCTACGACGCCGGTGGCTCGCCGATCCGCGAGGCGCTGCTGCGCTTGAGCTGGTGCAAATACGTGGTGATGGAGCCGCAGCGCGGCTTTTGGGTGGCGCCGATTTCCCACCATGAGCTTTACGACATCCTGCTGGTGCGCCGAGTGCTGGCGGAGGAGGCGGTGCGCCGTTCTCTGGCGCAGGGCGACGAGGCGTGGGAGCTGGAGGTGTTGGCCAGCTACCACCGTTTGAGCCGGATAGATCTGAACGACGTGAATGTGGATTTGCAGGACTGGGCGGACCGCCACATGGCGTTTCACCTGGCCATCATCAGCGGCAGCCACTCGCCGGTGATTGTGGAGGTGATGGAGTCCTTGTACAACCGCTTGGAGCGCTATCGGCACATCTGGTTCGACCCGGCCTTGCCGACCTCCAAGCGCTATAGCGACGAGGGCGAGCATCAGGCCATCATGCAGGCGGTGCTGGCCAGAGACGCGGACCGGACGCTGCAATTGCTGGATCAGCATTATTCCCACGTGATGCAGGTGGTGGAAGGCCTGAGCACAGAGGCTTTTCTGCCCCGCTAGCCTATCCAGCCGGCTGCCCCGCCCATGCGCGCTTGGGCGGCCGGACGGGGCGAGCCCGGCGCTTCAGCGCCCGGGCCGTTTCACGCGCTTACTCCCAAATCAACAGACAGTACTGTTTCTTGCCGCGTCGCAACAGCGTGTAGCGCTGATGAAGGTGGTCGGCCTGCTCCAGGCGCGCGTCCAACGCGTCCGTCCTGGCGCCGTTGACGCTGACAGCGCCGCTTTGCAGCAGCGTGCGGGCCTCGCTTTTGGACGCGGCCAGGCCGCTGGCCGCCAAGGCGTCGACCAAGGGCGTGGACTGCCGCGGCAAGGCCAGCCGGGGCATGCCGTCTTGCGCCAGTTGGGCGAAGTCCGCGGCGCCGAGCCGCTCCACATCGTTGTCGAACAGGCTGAGGGTGATGCGCTGGGCGGCGGCGAGCGCGGCCGGACCGTGAACCAGCTCGGTCACTTGTTCGGCCAGGATGCGTTGCGCCCGCGGCTTGCCGCCGGACGTGCGGTCCTCGGCCTCGATGACCTCGATCTCCTCGTTGGACAAAAAGGTGAAGTAGCGCAGGAAGCGGTAGACGTCGGCGTCGGCCGCGCCCAGCCAGAACTGGTAGAAGGCGTAGGGTGAGCACTTGCTCGGGTCCAGCCACACCGCGTTGCCTTCGCTTTTGCCGAACTTGGTGCCGTCGCTATTGGTGATCAAGGGCATGGTCAGGCCGAAGGCCTGTTGCTGGGTCACCCGTCTGACCAGGTCGACGCCGGCGGTGATATTGCCCCATTGATCGGAACCGCCGATCTGCAGTTTGCAGCCGAAGCGGCGGTTCAGCTCCACGAAGTCGTGGCTCTGGAGCAGGCTGTAGGCAAACTCGGTGAAGGAGATGCCGACATCGTCGCGGTTGATCCGCTGCTGCACCGACTCCTTCTTGATCATGGCGTTGACCGAGAAATGCTTGCCGACGTCGCGCAGGAAGTCCAGCGCGCTCATCTGGGCGAACCAATCGTGGTTGTTGGCCATCAGGGCGGCGTTGTCGCCTTCGAAACTGAGGAAGGGTTCCACCTGGCGGCGGATCTTGTCCACCCAGCCGGCCACCACGTCCGAGGTGTTGAGTTTGCGCTCGCTGGCCTTGAAGCTGGGGTCGCCTATCATGCCGGTGGCGCCGCCGACCAGGGCGATAGGGCGGTGCCCGGCCATCTGGAAGCGCTTGAGCAACAGCAGCGGCACCAGGTGGCCGAGGTGCAGGCTGTCGGCGGTGGGGTCGAAACCGCAGTATAGGGTGACCGTTTCCCGGGACAGCAGCGCGTCGAGCGCGTCCGCGTCGGTGGCCTGCGAGATCAGGCCGCGTTGCTGCAGATCCCGGATCAGGGTCGATTGCTTCATTTCGTTTACCTCCATGATTGCGGCGCGCGGCCGTATTGGCCGCGCGTCCGGACGACGGCGCGCTTGCGCCGTCAGAACACGGGCAGCAGTCCTTGCATCACCAGGATCTGGAACAGGATGATGGCGAGGCCGGAACCACCTATCGCCCAATGCAGGGTGCCGCCGCCGCTGACCTGGTAGCCGGGCCGGTAGTTGTCCTGGCGGCGCAGTTTGATCAGGGCCAGCGCCGGGAACAGGATGGCGAGAATCACCAGGAAGATGGCGGCGGCGCCCAGCGCGGCGATGAAGCCGCTGGGGAAAAACAGGGCGAAGCCCAGCGGCGGCAGATAGGTGATCAGCGCGGTCTGCAGCCGCTGCCGCAGGCTGTCGCCGCGCTTCAGCGTGCTGGCCATGGCGTCGAACAGGCCGAGCGAAACGCACAGATAAGAAGTGAACAGCGCGATGGACGAGAAGGCGGACAGCAGGGAGGGCACTTGCGGCGTGGGCACCAGCGCGTGGAATTCGTCCAGGAACATGCCCACCGAACCGTTATGGGCGGAGATGGCCTGAAAGCTGTGGCTGCCGTAGCGCGGCAGCGCGCCCAGCGTGTTGAACACCCACAGCAGGTAGACGCCCATGGGAATCAGGCTGCCGGCGATGAAGACATTGCGCAGTGTGCGGGGCTGGTCGCGGCCCAGGTATTTGACCATGCTGGGCACGCTGCCGTGAAAGCCGAAGGCGGTCAGAAACATGGGGATGGCGGCCAGCATGTATTTGGCCGAGTCCGTGTTTTCCGACAGGTTGCCGGTGTCGACATAGGGCTGAATGACCGCGCTGAGCGAGAGAAAGATCAGGATGTTGAGGCTGAACAGCAGTCGGTTGACCTTGTCCACCGCGGTGGTGCTGGCGAAGACGATGCCGCCGATCAGCGCGGTGAAGGCCAGCGAGACCTGGCCGGGCGACAGGGTCAGGCCCAGGTATTGGTGCAGGCCGGATTGATAGGTGGAGCCGCCGCCGGAGATATAGGCGGAGGAGAGCGCGTAGAGCAGGAGCAACAGGCTGGCGTTGATCAGATAGCTGCCCTTGGCGTTGAACAGCGAGCGGGCGATGGCGTCGAAGCCGTAGCCTTCGGGAAAGGACAGACAGACCTCCAGCAGCATCAGGCCGGTATAGGTCATCAGCGCCCAGATCAGAAACAGGGTCAGGCAGGCGTAGCCGAAGCCCATGCCGGCGGACACCAGCGGCAGCGCCAGCATGCCGGCGCCCAGCATGGTGCCGGAAATCAGCAAGGTGGCCCCGATGGCCTTGAAATTGACTTGCATGTGGAATCCTCAACCATCCTTGATGAAGAGAAGGATGCGTTCGTAAAAACCGGACAAACTCATAGTCGGTATTGGGTCTGGTAGTGAAAAAAACGCTCCCGGCCTGGCCGGGAGCGGAGGGGGATCAGGCGGCGATCAGGGCGTCGGCGCCGGTCTTGTCTTCCATGTCCACGATCTGGGCCAGCTTGGCGGCGAAGACTTCGCGCAGCTGTTCCCAGTAGGCGTCGAAGTCCTCGGCCTTACGCAGGAAGTGGGTCATCACCGCGGCGCGCAGGATGTAGACGCTTTCCACCTTGTCCCATTCGGCGCGGCTGAAGCCGCGGCTGGCCACGTAGTGCCAAGGGGTGTCGCCGTACTCTTCCACCGACAGCGAAGTCGAGGAGGTCAGGAAGTCGTTGGTGTAGGTGCGGCCGGAAGCGTAGGAGCAGATCTCGTACATCTTCTTGTTCAGCCGGTTGTGGTCTTCCAGGCTGTCGTTGCCGATTTCCTTGAAGGTGAAGTTCACCATGTGGAAGTCCGGGTGCATGATGGGACGCACTTCGAACTGGCGGCGGCCGACGGTCAGCGGCTTGGCGGCGGCCAGACGCTGGGCGAACCAGTCGGCGGTGACGATGCCGCGGCCGATCACCTTGCCGTAGCCGCCGATGTTCAGCGGCACCAGACGGTGGGCCGCCCATACCGCGGCGGCGGTGGCGCCGGCCTTGGAGCCTTCCATGATGGAGGAGCCCAGCACCACCTTGGTGTCCGCGCCTTCGGCCTCGTCCACTTCTTCGAACACATAGGCCGCGTGGTAGGAGATCAGGTCGACGATGCGCTTGTCCTTCATGCAGACGGCGCCGGCCGCGTACTGGATGTAGCCCACCTTGTGAGGGTCCACGGTGATGGAGTCCGCTTCCGCCATCGCCTTGAAGCCTTCGTAGACGTCGCGCTTGGGCCAGGTCACGCCGGCCGGGATGATGTCTTCGGCGCGGTAGCGGGCCAGCAGCGCGTCGTAGTCCATGAATTGATTGTTGTCATCGAGGAACATCGCGCGGACATAGCCGCCGTAGGCCGCGTCCACGTGCACGTAGAAGGAGGCGCCGTATTTCTGTTCGCACTCGGCGCGCAGCTTGATCACTTCGTCGACATGGTCGATCGAGCCTTCCTCGGTGGTGCCCACCACGGAGACCATGGCCAGGATGGGGTGGCCTTCCTCGATCAGGCGGAAGGTGATCTCGCGCATCTTGGCCACGTCGGTGCGGTAGTTCTCGTCCACCGGCAGCGGCACGATGTGTTCCTGGCCGATGCCCAGCACGTCCATCGCCTTCATCCACGAGTAGTGCTTGGATTGCGGCACCAGGATCTTGCCCAGCGAACCTTGCTTGATGCCGACGCCGCGGCAGGACATCGCGCGCACTTCTTCGAACAGGCCGCGTTTTTTCAATTCGTCGGTCAGGTCCAGCACCGCGCTGGGCGACAGGTTCAGCAGTTCGCGCTCGCTCTTGCCGGCGACCAGATCGCGGGCTTTTTCATGCTGGGCGATGGCCAGCGGCATGGTCTTCAGATTGCGCGCCACCCACATGCCTTCGTAGTTGGCCACGGTGCCGCCGGAGGTGATGTGGCCCCAGCTGCGCTTGGGGTCGTAGCCGAACATCCGGCACAGATCGAGGCCGGCTTCCACTTCCAGTTCGGTGGTGGTGGGCGAGGCTTCGTGCGCGCAGTTGTTCGGGTTGTACATCATGGTCATCACGTAGGCCAGATTGGACACCATCAGCGTGTCCGCATTCATATGGCCCAGATAACGCGGCGAGAACCAGGGCACCGAGGTGTTCTTCAGCTTGGAGGACAGCTGGCGCAAGATGCCTTCGGTGCGATACAGGGTCTGGCGGAAATCGCCGGCGTGCTGTTCCACCGGGGTGACCAGCGCCGGGTCTTCCGGGTGAAAGTCCGCGCGCCAGTGCAGGTGTTCGGACACGGCGTATTCCATCATTTCCTTGAAGAACACGCGGTTTTCGGATTTGGGGCCGATGAACAGGGCATCGACGTTAAGCGGGGAGAAAGTCGGATTGGTCATGACTGAGTAACCTTGTTATTTAAGAGAGGCGTGAGCCGGCTCATTTGCCTTCGGCGGGACGAGCTTTGCTGGCGGGCGAGGTGCGCGGGGCGACGCCGGCGGAACGGGCGTGCTTGGCTTTTTGGCCGTAGGCGTACACCAGGAAGGGAATCACCAGCATGACGGCGAGGCCGATGAGCTGGAACTGCAGGTATTCATGCGCGGAGCCATGGAAGCTGCCCGGCGGGATGAAGCCCAGGTAGCCGGCCAGCAGGGAGATGGCGATGCCCAGGCCGGAGCAGATCCACATGCCCGCCTTGCCGCCGGGAACGCGGAAGCTGCGTTCCACGTCCGGGCGCTTGTAGCGCAGATAGATGGCGGCGGAGAACATGAACAGATAGGCCACCAGATAGACGAGCCCGGTCAGGCCCATCAGCATGAAGTAGAAGTTGTCCACATTGGGCATCACGGTGATCAGCACGCCGACGATGGTGATGGCCGCCGCCTGGATCAGCACCAGGGTCACCGGCACGCCGTGGCGATTGGTCGTCTGCAGGAATTTGGGCAGCGCGCCGGAGTCGGCGGTGGCTTGCAGGCCGCGCACCGGGCCCAGCACCCAGGAGTTCACCTGACCCACCAGGCCCAGGCCGATGCACAGGCCCATGACCGGGGCCAGCCAGCCCATGCCCCATTGATTGAAGTAGAGCTCGAAGGCCTGCATCAGGCCGGCGGTCATCGAGATCTTTTCTTTGGGGATGGCGATGAAGATCGCGGCGGAGCCGATCACGGACAGCAGCACCATGATGACCGACACCAGGATGATGGCGATCGGATAATTGCGGCGGGCATCCTTGATGGAGGACACATTGGACGCCGACACCTCCATGCCCATCACCACGAAGATGAAGCCGATGAACAGGCCGAGGGTGCCGCTGTCGCTAAAGCTGGGCACCAGATTGTTCCAGCTCCAGGACACGTCGGTCATGATGGGATGGCCGCCGGCAAGATAGGCGATGCCGCAGCCGATCAGCACCACGCCGGGCAGGAACACGCCCAGGCTCACGCAGATGGTGGAGACCCAACCCAGGGTTTTCACGCCGCGCATGTTGACCAGGGTGCAGGCCCACCAGATGCCCAGAATCATCGCCAGCATATAGAGCTTGTTGCTGGCGAGAGCAGGGTCGAACACATAGGCGAAGGTGGCGGCGATGATCATGATGATGGAGGTCATGCCGAACACCATCTGTATCCACTGCATCCACACCGCGACAAAGCCCATGCGCTCGCCGAAGGCCTCGCGCACCCAGATGAACAGGCCGCCGTCCTGCGGCCAGGCGGTGGCCAGCTCCGCGGACACCAGCGCGGTGGGCACCAGGAACAGCAGCGCGGCCGCCAAGGTCAGGAAAATCGTCATCATCCCCGGCTGCGCCGTCATCGGCAGCGTACGGACGCTGACGACTACGGCGGCGGTGATCATGACGAAGGCGAAGACGCTGATCTTGGGAGGCGCCTTATCGATTGTCGTCATTTTCATCTCCATCGAACAAATAAATAAAAACGTTCAAACATAAAATTTCGAAAATATTATTTATTTCGCCATGTTCAGCGTTTGATGAAAGTCAATATTAGGAAAATTCGATAAACGATAATTCTTATGGAATAATTGGAGTAGGCCGGCAAAGCCTTGCGAGGCAAGGCTTTGATTGGTCTTGGAGCGGATCAGGCTATTGAGGATGAATTTGGCTTGGCGCTGGCGCGGCGGCGGTTTTGGCCGCCTGTTTACGTTCTCGCAAGCGAGAGAGACAAGGCCTTGCGGCTGAGAAACGGAACCCACGCACGGCGGATGAGGGCTTCGGGCGGCGCTCAGCGCTTTGCGTCACGCCTGGCGCAGCAGAGTGTGAAGCGGCGCTGACGTCGCGGGACGGCGAGAAGACGGGATGGGTGTGCTGGAGGAGGACCGTGGGGCGCGGAAGCGGCGGCGCAAGCCGGGATGCGCCGCCGGAAGAGGCTAAAGGTTTACAGGGCCTGGGACGGGTTCATGCCTTTGGGCAGCAGCATCCACAGATTGCCTTGCTGCTTCATTCTGCCGGCGTACATGCCGGCCTCGGTGCCGAAGCCCCAGAAGAAGTCCGCGCGCACCGCGCCCTTGATCGCGCTGCCGGTATCCTGGGCGTGCACCAGCCGCGCCAGCGGCTGGGTGGAATGAGGCCAGGTGGTGAGCAGGTAGACCGGCGCGCCCAGCGGGATGTAGCGCGGGTCTACCGCGATGCTGTAGCCGCCGGTCAGCGGCACGCCCAGCGCGCCCATGGGGCCGCCGTTGTCGCCCGGCAAGGTTTTGAAGAACACATAGCTGGGATTCACCGCGAACAGCTCTTGCCGGCGTTGCGGATTGCGCGCCAGCCAGTCCTTGATGCCCTGCATGGACGCGTCGCCCATGGTCAGCTCGCCCTTGTCCACCAGCCATTTGCCGATAGATTGATAGCCGTAGCCGTTTTGCTCGGCGTAGCCGATATGGATGAAGCTGCCGTCGTCCAGCTGGATGCGGCCCGAGCCCTGCACTTGCAGGAAGAATAGCTCCACCGGATCTTCGACCCAGGCGAGGATGGGCGCGTTGGCCACGCCCTTGCCCTGGTTGATTTCCGCGCGGGTGTAATACGGCAGCAGGCGTTTGCCTTCCAGGCGGCCCTTCAGCCGCGTGCCGCGGTTGTCGGCGGGAAAGTCGCCGGGGCGGATTTCAATATCGCCGGCCGCGCTCAGCGCCAGCCGGTTGGGCCCGCTGCGGCGCGCCGTCAGGCTGGACTTGCCGCGAACCGAGGGCGGAACGTCCACGCTGTAAAAATCGGCAGGGATGCCGTATACCGGCCAGGGGGTGCGTTCGCTGCGCGTCCGGCTGCCGCTGAGCAGCGGTTCGTAATAACCGGTGATCAAGCCGCTGTCGCGGCTGCCGTCGTTGACCTTCCAGGCGGCGAAGCGGTTTTCGAAAAACTGGCGCACCGCCTGCGCGTTGTCGGCGGCGATGCCGTCGGCTTGCCGGCACACTTCGGTCCAGCCCGGTTTTCTGGCGATGGCCTTACAGCTTTGCTTCAGCGCGACGAGGGTATCGCCCAAGTCCTGCTGGCTCCAGGCCGGCAAGGCGGTCGGCGCGCCGCTTTCCCGCGCCGCCCCTCCCGTCTTGCCGGGCGGACTGGAAGTGGAGCAGGCGGCCAGGCCGACGACAAGCAGTAACAACAGCCATTTTTTTAACATGCGCTAAGTTCTCTGAAACGGGGCTAGGGCAGCGACGCGCTGCGAACCGGTCTGATTCTACGCTGGGACGCGCATGACGGGGTGATGACGGCCGCGGCGATTGTTGCGGCGGCGCCAACAGGCGAGACCGTCGTGCCGCGTTGTCATGGACCGGCAACAAAATTGAAAAGTTTCCTCGCTAGTATGCGGTAAAACATTCGCGCTGAAGCTTGGGCTTGAGCGCATGCAGGCCATATCACTGGAGAATCTGATGAAACGTTTTTGCATCCGCGCCTTGTTGTTGACCACCTTGCTGTCCGCCGGCCTGCCGGCTTACGCCGAGCAGACCCCGCCGACCGATGAAGAGTTGGCCGCCAGCGTGCAACAGGCCTTGAACGGCGATGCCGAACTGCAGCCGCTGAGCCTGAAGGTGAGCAGCAAGAAGAGCGAGGTGACGATTGAAGGCGGCATGACCGACGACCAGCAGATGTTCAAAGCGGGGCAGATTGCCGAAAAAGTGCCGGGCGTGAAGTTTGTCATCAACAATATGGTGCTGAAAAACTAAAAAGGTTTGCTCCGGCGGCTTGTCCGGCGGCAGCAAAGGGCGCTTCGGCGCCCTTTTGTCATTTTATCCATCCAGTTTTTCGTCGGGAATTTAAGATTAATCCGATTGTGGTGCCTTCTCTTATTGCGAAAAATATGTGGTGTTGCCGGCTGACGGCCTTTCCGGAGGCTGGAGCCGGCAAGGTTTTTCCAATCAGCAGTATGGATCGCTCGCGGCCCACTGCGAAGCACCGGACACGACTCATGGAATATGCATCCGCACTTGGCAAGAGGGTTTCCCACCGCATGATGCTGCAACCGGCGGAGCAGGTGGACAAACTGATTTCACGGCTGGAGGGCGCGGACGAAGCCAAGCTGGTGTATTGGGACGAACGCAGCCAGCGGCTGCGCGCGCTGAGTCCGCGTTCGCGCCGCGGCCAGCAATTGCTGGCGCGCGGCTTGCAATCGCCCCAGGTGGTGGGCGTGTTCGACGGCTACGCCAGTTATCAGGACATCTATCAGGCCTTCCAGCAGACGCTGGCCGACCTGAAGCTCAGCTGAGCACTTAGACGCGTTCCAGCTCCAGCAACTCCGCCATGGTTTGACGGCGGCGGATCAGCCGGCTGGAGGCGCCGTCTATCATGGCCTCGGCCAGCAGCGGCCGGCTATTGTAGTTAGACGACATGGTGGCGCCGTAAGCGCCGGCGTCGTGAAACACCAGCAAATCCCCTACCTGAGCCTCCGGCAGCAGGCGGCTTTCCACCACGCCGCCCTCCTGTTGGGTAAAGACATCCCCCGATTCGCACAGGGGGCCCGCCACCACGCAGGGGGCGCGCTCGCCTGATTTTTCCTCGCCGTCCGCGCTGAGGACGGAAATATCGTGGTGGCTGCCGTACATGGCGGGGCGCATCAAGTCGTTGAAGCCCGCGTCCACCAGCACGAAGCGCCGGCTGCCCATGGTTTTGACCGCCCTCACCTCGGAGATCAGGGCGCCGGATTCCGCCACTAGGAAACGACCGGGCTCGATCTCCAGCCGCACCGGGTGGCCTAGGTGAGCGGCGATCCGCCGCCGCGCCTCGTCCCACAGCTCGAAATAATGCGTGGTGTCGATGCGGGCATCGCCGTCGCGGTAAGGGATGGACAGACCGCCGCCGGCGGAGATCGCCTCGATGCCGTGGCCCAACTGGGTCGCCAGCCTGACCATGGCGCCGCAGACCTGTTGCAGGTGGCCGTAATCGACGCCTGAGCCGATATGCATGTGCAAGCCCACCAAGTGCAGGCCGAACTGGCGGATCACCGCCAGCGCGTCGGCCACCTGTTCATGCCAGATGCCGTGCTTGCTGTTCTCGCCGCCGGTATTGGTTTTCTGGCTATGGCCATGGCCGAAGCCGGGGTTGACGCGCAGCCAGACCCTATGGCCGGGCGAAGCCGCGCCCAGCTGACGCAGCATGTCGATGGAACCGGCGTTGACGGCGATGCCTTCGGCCGCCACTCGCGCCAGCGTGGCCCGGTCCAGCACGTCGGCGGTGAAGACGATGTCGGAAGGCTCGGCGGAGTCCGCCCGATAGCCGGCGGCCAGCGCGCGTTCGATTTCGCCCAGCGACACCGCGTCCACCTTGACGCCCTGTTCCCGCATCAGGCTGAGGATATGGGTGTTGGAGTTGGCTTTTTGCGCATAGCGGATCACGTCGAAGCCTTTCAGCTCGGCAATGCGCCGGCGAATGGTGTCGGCGTGGTACACCCAGAGCGGGCTGCCGTATTGGCGGGCGAGTTCGGCCAGTTGGCGGGCGTCGAAGCATTTCATGGCGTGGCGATGGCGTAGGTGATAGACAGCTGCATCATGGCGTGCGCCGCGGCAAAAATAAAATATCAAATTATCGCTGCCTCTTTCATTTATGATATGGATTGCCAAGGGGAAAGGCGGGCTTGGCGCCGCCTATGCGCAAGGGGTAGGGGATGGAAATCAGTCTGCGCCACATTGAAGTGTTTCGCGCGGTGATGACCACCGGCAGCGTCACCGAGGCGGCCGTCCTGCTGCGCACCTCGCAGCCCACGGTCAGCCGAGAACTGGCGCGTTGCGAACAATTGCTGGGCATGGTCTTGTTCGAGCGCAGCCGCGGCCGCTTGCGGCCAAGCGCGCAGGGGCTGCAGTTGTTCGAGGAAGTGCAGCGCAGCTATCAAGGCCTGGAACGCATCGTCAGCAGCGCGGCGGCGATTCGCCAGTTCGAGCAGGGGCAGTTATCGATTGCCTGTTTGCCGGTGTTCGCGCAGTCGCTGTTGCCGGCGGCGTGCCGGCGATTTCTGTCGCAAGCGCCGGGCATCAGCCTGAACATCGCGCCGCAGGAGTCGCCTTTGCTGGAAGAGTGGCTGGCGGCGCAGCGTCATGACCTGGGTTTGAGCGAGAGCGCGCACGCGCCGGCGGGGACGCGGATGGAGCCCTTGCTGCTGGCGGACGAGCTGTGCGTGTTGCCGGAGGGGCATAGGCTGCTGAGCAAGACGGTGTTGACGCCGGAGGATTTCGAAGGCGAGGCCTTCATCAGCCTGGCGGCGACCGACAGCTATAGGCAACAGCTGGATCAGGTGTTCGCCGAGCGGGGGGTCAAGCGGCGCATGGTGGTGGAGACGCATAGCGCCGCCTCGGTATGCGCTATGGCGAGGCAGGGCATAGGCGTGGCCGTCGTCAATCCGCTGACGGCGCTGGATTATGCCGGCTCAGGCCTGGCCGCAAGGCGCTTCAGCGTGTCGATTCCGTTCGCGGTCAATCTGGTGCGGCCGCTGCACCGGCCCGCCTCCCCGCTGCTGGAGCGCTTCGTCGACAGTCTGAAGGCCGAGCTGGCCGCGGTCAGCCGGAGGCTGGCCGCGCCGACGGGGGCTTAGCGGCAGTTCAAAGTTTCGCGAGCTAGCCTGAGCGCAGGCTTTGAGCCGGTTCTTAGTCGCGCAGCGCCACCACCACCCGCTTATTGCGCGCGCCCTTGCTTTCAATCTTCTTGACCACGACCGGGCCGATCTCGCCGGTGCTGCGCACATGGGTGCCGCCGCAGGGCTGCAGATCGATGCCGTCGATATTGATCAAGCGGATTTCCGGCAGGTGCAGCGGCGGCGTCACCGACATGGTCTTGATCAGCTCCGGCTGACGCCGCAGCGCCTCGCCGCTGCTCATTTCGATGCGCACCGCGCGGTCCTCCGCCACCAGCCGGTTCAGCTCGCGCTCGATGTGCTCGCGGTCCAGCTCCATGCCTTCCGGCAGATCGAAGTCCAGACGGCCGGATTCCGCGCTCAGATTGCCGCCGGTGACGCCGGCCTTGATCACCACGGACAATAAGTGCAGACAGGTGTGAATGCGCATGTGGCGGTGGCGGCGCGCCCAATCCAGTTCCAGGACGACCGGCGTGCCGGCGGCGAGCCGGGGCGCATCGGCGGGCAGCAGGTGGACGATGGCGCGCGTTTCGCGGTCGCGACGGGTATCGCTGATCGCACAGCCGCCGCCGTCCCAGCTCAGCGCGGCGCTGTCGCCGGGCTGGCCGCCGCCCAGCGGATAGCACAGCGTGTCCTCCAGCACCAGGCCGGCGTTGTCATGCCGCGCCACGCGGGTTTCCAGGCGGGTTTGGTAGGGATCGATGTAAAAGCGCTCTGCCATGCGGTGATTCCTTTTCAGACTATGCTGGGAAGACCTGCGTCGCTTGTCGCCGCCGGTCCCGATAATTTTGAGAATGCTGCCGCCGGCTGTGTATTTCAAGAGACAGCGCTGGCGAAAAATCATGGCAACAGCTTGTCGCAACAGCGTTTAGCGCAGATAATCGCCGACTTTTTCCGCCTTCCTGCCCATTGCTCTCATGACCATTCGCCATAATCTGGAACATTACAATCCGCCGCCGGACGCCGGCCTAGACGTGATTTACGCCGACGAGGCCTTGCTGGTGCTGAACAAGCCTTCCGGCTTGCTGTCGGTGCCGGGGCGCGGCGAAGACAAGGCGGACTGCTTGATCAGCCGCGCGCAGCGGGTCTATCCGGACGCGCTGACCGTGCATCGGCTGGATATGGCGACGTCCGGCCTGGTGGTGATGGGGCGTGGCGCCAGCATGCAGCGAGAACTGTCCATCGCCTTCATGGACCGCAAGGTGGACAAGCGCTATGTGGCGGTGGTGGACGGCATCGTGGAACAGAACAGCGGCACCGTGGATCTGCCGCTGATCATAGATTGGCCGAACCGTCCGCGTCAGAAGGTGGATTTCGAACACGGCAAGCAGGCGATCACCCATTTCCGTGTGGTGCTGCGCGACGGTTTGCGCCAGACCAGCCGGGTGGAGCTGGAGCCCTTGACCGGCCGCGCCCATCAGCTGCGCATGCATATGCTGCATCTGGGCCACCCCATCCTGGGCGACGACATCTACGCGCCGGAAGCGGTGCTGGCCAAGGCCGATCGCCTGCTGCTGCACGCGGATCGCCTGACGCTGCGCCATCCCATTACTCGCGAAGAGATGAGCTTCGACGCCAAAGCGCCATTCTAAGTCGGCAGTCAGCGCGCGGCCTGGCCGCGCCGCCGTTCCTCTCCTCTTGCGCGGCCATTCTTGACGGTCGCGCCTCGCCCTGATCTTCCCCCTTGTTCCGTCCACAGCGTAGCGGCGCCTTGCCCGGAGCCGTTTTTTACAATGTCTTCGGCATTTTGTGGCACGGAAAGATTGGCTTGCCTTGCCAGTCTGTGCATACTTCCGTTTTGATCTGAAGCAAGAACTCACTAAACAAGCGTGCTGCCGCCAGAATGCTTGTTTAGTGATTTCTACCTTGTAAGGATCTGTCATGTTAAGTCGCAATTCCGCATTGCCCAGCATCGTCGTCGTCGGCGGCGGCGCCGGCGGCCTGGAGCTGGCCACTCGTCTGGGACGCAGCTTGGGCGCGCAACACAAGGCCCGCGTCGTGCTGGTCGACGGTTCGCCCACCCATATCTGGAAACCGCTGCTGCACGAGGTGGCCACCGGCGCGCTCAACACCGGCGAGGACGAGGTCAATTACTTCGCCCATGGCTATCGCAACGGCTACGAGTTCGAGTTCGGCTATATGCAGTCGCTGGACACCGAGCGGCGCTGCATTCAGCTCGCCGAAGTGCGCGACGCCGGCGGGGAGCAGCTGAGCCCGCCGCGCGAGGTGCCCTACGACTGGCTGGTGCTGGCGGTGGGCGCGGAAGCGAACGACTTCGGCACGCCCGGTGTCGGCGAGCACGCGATGTTCCTGAACACCCCGGACGATGCGGAGAAGCTGCGTCACCGGGTGCTGGAACTGGCCTTCCGCTGCAGCAGCGGCCAGCAACCGCTGTCCAAGCTGGGCATCGCCATTGTCGGCGGCGGCGCCACCGGGGTGGAACTGGCGGCGGAGCTGAACCACACCCTGTGCGAACTGCATCATTACGGCGCGCGCCTGCAGCCGGAGCGCGTGGAAATCAGCGTGATCGAAGGCGCGGACCGCATCCTCGCCGCCGCGCCGCCGTCCTTGTCCGCTTACGCCCAGGAGCAATTGGCCGCGCGCAACATCAAGGTGCTGACCGGCAGCCGGGTGGCGGCGGTGCGCGCCGACGGTGTGGAATTGCAGGGCGGCGACAAGGTGGCGGCCGACATCACCGTCTGGGCCGCCGGCGTCAAGGCGCCGACCTGGCTGGCCGGCCTCGCCGGCTTGCAGACCAACCGCATCAATCAACTGCAGGTGGATAAGTGGCTGCGTTGCCAGGGCGCCGCCTGCGTCTACGCCTTGGGTGATTGCGCCGAGGCGCCGGACGGCGACAGCGGCCGCAATCTGCCGGCCACCGCCCAGGTGGCGCACCAGCAGGCGCGTTATCTGGCGGACGAATTGAGCCGGCGCGTGGCCGGTCGCCAGGGCAAGCCCTTCGTCTTCAAACCGCAGGGCATGCTGGTGTCGCTGGGCAAGCACAGCGCGGTGGGCAGCCTGGCGGCGGTGGTCGGCCCCAAACGCGATTACTATGTGGAAGGCCTCGGCGCCAAACTGATCTACAGCTCGCTGTACCGCATGCATCAGGCGGCGGTGCATGGCTGGGTGCTGGCCACTCTGCTCTACGTCGGCGACAAGCTGCGCCGCGCGGCGCGGCCGTCCTTGAAGCTGCACTGAGCCGCTCCCGTCCAATGCCAAGCCCACCTTCGAGGTGGGCTTTTCGTTGGCGCGGCTTGACCGGGCGGCGGTTTGCGAACATCTTTATTGCCATTTGCATAAATGGGGATGGGGATGACGCAAGCTTCTCGCCTGGAGATAGACGCCTGGCTGGATCAACGGCCGCTGGGCGGGTTTCAGCGCCGGCTGCTGCTGATCTGCGGCTTGCTGATGATTCTGGACGGATTCGACGTGCAGGCCATGGCCTACGTCGCGCCGGCGCTATTGGCGGACTGGGGCTTGGCCAAGCCGGCCTTGGGGCCGGTGTTCAGCGCCGGCTTGCTGGGTCTGCTGCTGGGCGCCTTGCTGTTCAGCCCGCTGGCGGATCGCTTCGGCCGCCGCGCCTTGCTGCTGCTGTGTACCGTGTGGTTCGGCCTGGGCATGTTGGCCACCGGCTTCGCCGCCACGCTGGAGCAGTTGCTGTGGCTGCGCTTCCTGACCGGTCTGGGCCTGGGAGGCATCATGCCGAACGCGATGGCGCTGGCCGGCGAGTACAGCCCGAGCCGGCGCAGAGTCAGCATGATGATGCTGATTTCCTGCGGCTTTACCGTCGGCGCGCTGCTGGGCGGCTTGTTGGCGGCTTGGCTGGTGCCCGCGCACGGCTGGCGCGCGGTGTTCCTGGCCGGCGGCGTCGCGCCGCTGCTGCTGGCGCTGTGGATGTGGCGGCAATTGCCGGAGTCGCTGCAGTTTCTGTTGTCGCGGCAAAGGCGGGAACAGGCGCTGGCCTGGCTGTGTCGTCTGGACCCGGCGATGAGCGGAGCGGCGGCGTCCAGCCTGGCGCTGCGCGAACCCGTCGCCGCGGCGTCGTTGCCGCATTTGTTTCGGGCCGGCCGCGCGCGACTGACGCTGACCTTGTGGGCGCTCAGCTTTCTGAACCTGCTCTTGCTCTACTTCCTGTCCAACTGGATGCCGGCTTTGGCGCGGGACGCCGGCCTGAACACGCAAAACGCCATCCTCGCCGGCGCCGCGCTGCAACTGGGCGGCGTGGCCGGCACCTTGCTGTTGGGGGTCTGGATAGACAGACTGGGCTTCTTGCGGGTGATGCTGCCCAGTTTCGCGCTGGCCGCCGCCGCCGTGGCCATGCTGGGGCAGTGGGGGACGCAGCAGGCCGGCTTGTTCTGCTTATTGTTCGCCGCCGGTTTTTGCGTGGTGGGCGGCCAGCCGGCGATCAACGCCCTGGCGGCCAACGCCTATCCCACGTCCTTGCGCGCCACCGGTGTGGGCTGGAGCCTGGGCGTGGGCCGGGTGGGCTCGGTGTTGGGACCGTGGCTGGGCGGCGAGCTGCTGCGTCAGGACTGGAGCCTGGCCAGCCTGTTTATGCTGGCCGCGACGCCGGCCTTGCTGGCGGCCTGGCTGGTGTGGATGTGCCCGCAGGCGGCGCGGCCGGCCGCCGTCTGAGTCAGATCGCCAGCAACGCGGCGACGACGCGGCGGTCTTCCGCCAGCAGGATGTTGAAGGTGCGGCAGGCGGCCTGGGTGTCCATGGTTTCCACGCCTATGCCGGCGTTGGCCAGCGCGGCGGACAGACGCGGATGGCAAAAGCGCAGGCTTTTGCCGGTGCCGAAGAGCACCACTTCCGGCTGCAGCGCCAGCAGCGCGCTGAAATGGCTTTCCTGCAAATCCTCGAAAGCGTCCACCGGCCAGGGCGCCACGCTGTCCGCGGTGACGATCAGATTGCCCTCGTGGCGCTGGGCGTTGATTAGAACATGGCCGTCGCCATAGCCGGTGAACAAGTTGCGGCCTTGCCCCAGCGATTGCTGCATTTTCATGTGAGCGGATTCCCGATTGCGAGCGCTGCGGCGGACGGCCCTTTCCGGGCGCGAATACCTGCTGCAGTGCATCAGAGATTGGGATAGGATTATAACTCGACCCCGCCGCTGATTGCCGCCACAACGTCAACGTGGCCATCGCTTCAGCGGGGACATCCAAAGAGATCAGATGAAAGAACACAAACCGCGCCGCCAGGGCAAGACCGCCGTCTCCGGCGGGCGGCAAGCCACGGAAACCATTGTCGTCATGCAGCCAGTCCATAAATCGCAAAAACTCGCCAACGTTTGTTACGACATCCGCGGTCCGGTGCTTGAGCACGCCAAGAAGATGGAAGACGAAGGCCATCGCATCATCAAGCTGAACATCGGCAACCCGGCGCCGTTCGGCTTTTTCGCGCCGGACGAAATCATCGAGGACGTGATCGTCAACCTGCCGTCCGCCTCCGGCTATTCCGATTCCAAGGGCCTGTTCGCCGCGCGCAAGGCGATCATGCATTACGCCCAGCAAAAGCAGCTGCCCAATGTGGGCATGGACGACATCATCGTCGGCAACGGCGTGTCCGAGCTGATCGTGATGTCGATGCAGGCGCTGCTGGACAACGGCGACGAAGTGCTGGTGCCGGCGCCGGATTACCCGCTGTGGACCGCCGGCGTCAGCCTGGCCGGCGGCAAGGCGGTGCATTATCTGTGCGACGAAGAGCAGGGCTGGTTCCCCAGCATCGACGACATCCGCGCCAAGATCACGCCGGCCACCCGCGCCATCGTGGTGATCAACCCGAACAATCCCACCGGCGCGGTCTACCCGCCGGCGCTGCTCAAGCAGATCGTGGAAGTGGCGCGCCAGCACCAGCTGATCATCTACGCCGACGAAATTTACGACAAAGTGCTGTACGACGAGGTCAAGCACACCTCCATCGCCTCCTTGGCGCCGGATCTGTTCGTGGTCACCTTCAACGGCCTGTCCAAGAATTACCGCGCCTGCGGCTACCGCGCCGGCTGGATGATTCTGTCCGGCGAGAAGAAACACGCCAAGGACTATATCGAAGGCCTGAACATGCTGGCCTCGATGCGCTTGTGCGCCAACGTGCCGGCGCAGTTCGCGATCCAGACCGCCTTGGGCGGCTACCAGAGCATTGACGATCTGGTGGCGCCGGGTGGCCGCCTCGCGCGCCAGCGCGACCTGGCGCACAAACTGCTGACCGACATTCCCGGCGTCAGCTGCGTCAAGCCGCAGGGCGCGCTCTACCTGTTCCCCAAGCTGGATCCCAAGATCTACCCGGTCGGCGACGATCAGCAGTTCATCCTGGAACTGCTGCAGGAGGAAAAGGTGCTGCTGGTGCAGGGTTCAGGGTTTAACTGGATTGCGCCCGATCACTTCCGCGTGGTATTCCTTCCCAACTCGGACGATTTGGTGGAGGCCATCGGCCGCATCGCGCGCTTCCTGGAAAACTATCGCAAGCGCCACGGCGGCGAAGCCTGAAATCATGGCGGCTTGAGCCGGCGGACGGGGGCTGCGGCCCCCGTTTGGCCATCAGGCTTTCCTTGACAGCGGATAGCGTCCGCTGCCAAGGAAAACTTGGGACACGTGCCCGCTGCGCCAGCAGCGGCCTGGCGGCGCGGCTCTTGATCAGGGCCGGCCGCCGGCGCGGGCCGCGCGCAAGGATCTTGCGCCTGGCCGCCGCGGGCAGGGACAGAATACTAGAGACAGGGAGCAAGAATGAAACCGATCAATATCGGCCTATTGGGCGTGGGGACTGTAGGTGGCGGCACCGCCACCGTTCTCAAACGCAACGCCGAGGAAATCAGCCGCCGCGCCGGCCGTCAAATCCGCCTGCTGCAGGCGGCCAACCGCAATCAGGCGCGCGCGCAATCGCTGCTGGGTCCGGACGTGGACGTGGTGGCCGACGCGATGCAGGTGGTGAACAACCCCGACGTCGACATCGTGGTGGAACTGATAGGCGGCGACACCGTGGCCAAGGAACTGGTGCTCAAGGCCATCGCCAACGGCAAACACGTGGTCACCGCCAACAAGAAACTGCTGGCGCTGCACGGCACCGAAATCTTCGCCCGCGCCCAAGAACAGGGCGTGATGGTGGCCTTCGAGGCCGCGGTGGCCGGCGGCATCCCCATCATCAAGGCGCTGCGCGAAGGCCTGTCCGCCAACCGCATCGAGTGGATAGCCGGCATCATCAACGGCACCTCCAACTTCATCCTGACCGAGATGCGCGACAAGGGCGCGAGCTTCGCCGAAGTGCTGGCCGAGGCGCAGCAGCTGGGCTACGCCGAGGCCGATCCCACCTTCGACATCGAAGGCCATGACGCCGGCCACAAGCTCACCATCATGGCGGCGCTGGCCTTCGGCATCCCGATGCAGTTCGACCGCTGTTACCTGGAAGGCATCAGCAAGCTGGAAGGGCGCGACATCAAGTACGCCGAGGAGCTGGGCTACCGCGTCAAGCTGCTGGGCCTGACCCGGCGCACCGCCGCCGGCGTCGAGTTGCGCGTGCATCCGACGCTGATCCCGGCGCGCCAGCTGATCGCCAACGTCAACGGCGTGATGAACGCGGTGCTGGCCAAGGGCGACGCGGTGGGGCCGACCTTGTACTACGGCGCCGGCGCCGGCGCGCTGCCCACCGCCTCCGCGGTGGTGGCCGACATCGTCGACGTGACCCGCTTGCTGACGGCGGACCCGGAGCACCGCGTGCCGCATCTGGCTTTCCAGCCGGACCAGCTGCAGAACCTGCCCATCCTGCCGATCTCCGACGTGGTCAGCTCCTACTATCTGCGCATCGGCGCCGCCGACCGCGCCGGCGTGCTGGCCAACATCACCCGCTTGCTGGCGGAGAACGGCATCTCGATCGAGGCGGTGATCCAGAAAGGCTCGGTGTCCGACGGCACCGCCGAGGTGGTGATCCTGACCCATCGCGTTCAGGAACAGGCGATAGACCGCGCCATCACCGGCATCGAGGCGCTGGAAAGCATTACCGGCAAGGTGGTGCGCCTGCGCATGGAAGAGCTGAATGATTAAACGCTGGCTGACCGGCCTCGGCGCCGGTCTGATCCTGGCGAGCGCCGGGGCGACGCCCTTGTCCCCCGGCCAGCACAGCCTGTTGCAGGGCTTTTTGATGCGAGGCTGCGTCAAGCGCACGCCGGCCTCGGACGGCGTCGGCCAGCGCTCCTCGGAGCAAGTGCAGAAATACTGCCAATGCGCCAGCCAGCATCTGGCCGGCCGCTTCTCCTCGGAAGAGGTGATGGGCGTGCTGACCGGCCAGATCAAGAAAGACGACCCGCGCGGCAAACAGCGGATGAAGGACGCCTCCGCCGCCTGCGCCCAATATCTGGAAACCCCCTGATGCGTTATATCAGCACCCGCGGCGGCATGGCCCCGCAATCGTTCAGCGACATCCTGCTGATGGGCCTGGCGCCCGACGGCGGCCTGGTGTTGCCGGAAAGCTATCCGCAGATCGGCCGCGAGCAGCTGGACGCCTGGCGCAGCCTGTCCTACGCCGAATTGGCTTTTGAAATCATTCGCTTGTTCGCCACAGACATCCCGGAAGACGATCTCAAATCCATCGTCGAGCGCACCTATACCCGCGCGGCTTTCGGCAGCGAGGCGATCACGCCGCTCAAGCGGCTGCACGACGGCCTGGCCGTCCTGGAACTGTCCAACGGCCCGACGTTGGCCTTCAAGGACATGGCGATGCAGCTGCTGGGCAATCTGTTCGAATACGTGCTGGCCAGGAAGGGCGAGCGCCTGAACATCCTGGGCGCCACCTCGGGCGACACCGGCAGCGCCGCCGAGTACGCGATGCGCGGCAAGGCGGGCATCCAGGTGTTCATGCTGAGCCCGGACGGGTTGATGAGCCCGTTCCAGCGCGCGCAAATGTACAGCCTGCAGGACGCCAACATCCACAATATCGCGATCAAGGGCATGTTCGACGACTGTCAGGACATCGTGAAGGCGGTGCAGAACGACCATGCTTTCAAGGCGCGCCACAAGATCGGCACCGTCAACTCCATCAACTGGGCGCGAGTGGTGGCTCAGGTGGTGTATTACTTCAAGGGCTATTTCAACGCCACCGCCGGCAATGAGGAGAAGGTCAGCTTCTGCGTGCCGTCCGGCAACTTTGGCAATGTCTGCGCCGGCCACATCGCGCGGCAGATGGGCTTGCCGATAGAACGCCTGCTGGTGGCCACCAACGAGAACGACGTGCTGGACGAGTTCTTCCGCACCGGCGCCTACCGTCCGCGCGGCACGGCCAACACCTATGTCACCTCCAGCCCGTCGATGGACATCTCCAAGGCGTCCAACTTCGAGCGCTTCGTGTTCGATCTGCTGGGACGGGACCCCGAGGCGCTGAAAGCGCTGTGGCGCCAGGTGGACGCCGGCACCGGCTTCACGCTGTCCGCCGCGCAAACGGCCGCCGCGGCCGAGGTGTTCGGCTTCGCTTCCGGCAAGAGCGCGCATGCGGACCGGTTGGCCACCATTCGCCAGCTGGACCGCGAAGACGGCGTGGTGGTGGACACCCATACCGCCGACGGCGTCAAGGTGGCGCGCGAGCTGCGCCGCCCCGGCGAAACCGTGGTTTGCCTGGAAACCGCCTTGCCGGCCAAGTTCGCCGCCACCATACGCGAAGCGCTGGACCGCGATCCGCCGCGGCCGGCCGGTTTCGACGGCCTGGAGGACTTGCCGCAAAAAGTGTCGGTGTTCCCGGCGGACGCGGGCGAGGTCAAAGCCTTTATCGAGCGGAGTTTGAGCTGACGCGCGTCGGACGAAAAAACGGCCCCAAAGGGGCCGTTTTTTTGCGTCCGCCGCGGCGTTAGAGCCTGTTCAAGGCCCCGTTCCATCCCTCTCGCCGACGCGCGACAGACATTGAACAGGCTCTTAAAACGTCAGCGCCACGCCGACATTGCCGGCGGTCTGATTGCTGCCGCTGCGGCCGCTGGCGGCGCTGAGCTGGCCGAACATCGACACGCTCTTGCTCAATTGAGCGCTGAGACCGGCGGTCCATTCCAGCCAGTCCGCCTTGGGTTTGCCCAGCTTGACGCTGTAATCGCCCAGGGTGGTGGCCAGGCCGGCGGTGACCACGCGGTCGTCGCGCTTGAACTCGTGCGCGTAGCTGAGTTTTGCGTAGGGGCTGAAACGGCCGATGTCGGCTTCCAGCTGCCAGCCGACGCGCGCCACCAGGGACGTGCCGTTTTGCGCGTTGAAGGCCATGCTGCTGCTGTTGCCTCCTTGCTCGGTGAAGCCGTTCACCTTGACGTGGGCGTAGTCCAGGCCGGCGATGGGGCCGGTGCGGTAGGCGCCCAGCGGCATCAGATAGCCGCCGGCTACGCGCAGGCCGTATTGGCTCTGGCGCGCGCTGCCGTTCAGCGTGATCCGGGCCGCGCCCAGCGAGACCTGGCGACGGGTGTCGATATCGCCGGCGCCGATATGGGCGTCGCCGTCCAGCCAGAACCGCTCCTGCTTATAGCTGAACAGCGCGCTCATCAAGGTGCTGCGGTCGTCTACGCTGCCCGGCGTGGCGATGCCGTTGATGTCGGTCTTGCCGTTCTGGCGGGACATCGCCAGTCCCAGGCTCAGCGCCGGACTGGCCTGGAAGTCCAGACCCACGGTGTACAGCCGGCCTTGCGGCTTGGCGGATACGTCGTCGTAGCCGACCTTGTCGTCGTTGAAGGCGCCGCTGACGAAGGCGCTGACCGCGCCGACTTCGCGCTTCTGCGCGCGGATGGCCTGGTAGCGGCTGTCCAGCGTCCCGCCCAACTGGCGGGCGTTGTTCAGCGCGGATTCCGGCAGCGCGCCGGCGAAATAGGGCGCTTGCAGCAGGCCGTAAATGTACTCACCGATCATCGCGTGAGCGATTGGGGTTGGGTGTAGCGCGTCGCTGAACAGATAGTTTTGCGCGGGAAGGATGTTCGCGGGGCAGTTGATCGCAGATTGGGGGCAGGATGAACCCAGTACATTGGTGAAACCGTACTTTGCCGGATTTGCCAGCACCTCCTGAAACAGCAATGAGATGTTGGCGCGGACGATGCCGTGTTGCCGGCCGCTGCTTAGCAAGGCGTTATCCACCAACGCGTTGTAGCCGTTGCTCAGTTCTTGCAATCCGGCGGAGGCCGTATTGTAGCTTGAGGTGAGGGTGGTGGCTGAGTCAGGCAGGCCGATGGCGGCGTTGGCCGCGGCGAGAGCCTGTTGGATAACCGTGTTTTGATTGCCGGAGGTTGACGCGTTGCTGCTCAACACCTGCCAGGCAGCGCCGACGGCCTGGGTGACGTAGTTGCTCAGCGCGGTCCCGCTCAAGCCGTTCATCGTGCCGATCTTTGTCGCCACGCCCTGCACCGTTTGGTAAATCACGGCGGGAGTGGAGGCCAGATTGGGGACATTGGGCACGATGATGGTCTGGGCTCCCGCGCTTTGCAATTGACCTATCACGGAGCTGGTCGAATTCGCTGAACTCATCAGCAGTTTGGTGGCGCTCGCTTTAGTGGGGTCCGCAGTGACGGTGCCGGCGGCGGCGGCAATGTCGTTGCCCCCGATCCAGACTGAATAAATGGCGTTGGGGTTCGCTTTGCCGTCGCTGGCGGCCAAGTAGGCGCTGATTTGCTGCGGCAGCTCCTGAATGGCGGTGGTTTTGTCCGGGCCGAATTGTTCGACCGAGCCATTGGCGCCAGTGGTGCCGGGAAAGACGGTAATGTCGCTGTAGAGTTGAGCCACAGCGCCGCCTTGGGCGTAATTGTTGCCGCTCGGACTTGTGTTTGGATTGCTGGAGTTGTTGGCAATGGATTTCAAACCGTATCGTGCTGCCAGCGCGTCGGTCCAGTTGGCTCCGTTGCCGGTGGTCCAGCGAGCGTTGGACGGCAGACCGCCCAGGCCGCCGAAAGCTCCGACGTCCGAAAGACTGTCCCCGAAAAAATAGAAATTGCTATAGGCGTTGGCGGCGGCCGGCAGGGCCAGCAGAGTGGCCACGGCCAGCGTGTTCAGGCGCTTGCGCATTTGGAATGTCCCCTTCCGGATAAAACTTTGGTTTTATTTAATTTAGATTTAAGAGTCTAAGCTCTATTCGAACGATTATTTGAATGTATGCATCGCATTGTCAATAGCGGCCCCAGGCTGCAGCCCTGGGCCCGCTTGCGCTAGAATGCGGGAATGCGACGTTTACTACTGTGGATGATGTGCTGCGCCTGGAGCGTGGCGGCGTCGGCCGCCATGCAGGATCTGGGGCGGCTGGAGGCTTTGGCCGGCGACTTTCTCAAGCACGAGTTGTCGATGCGGCCGGCCACCTGGACGCTGGGGCAGCTGGACCGCAAGCTGGCGGTGCCGGCCTGCGCGCAGCCCAAGGCGGATTGGGCGACGCCGGGGGTGACCACCGGTTCCACCTTCGTCGCGGTGTCCTGCCCGGAACTGGGGTGGGCGCTGCGGATTCCGGTGCGGATCAATGAAAAGAAAATGGGCGTGGCTTTGAGCCGCGCGGTGGCGGCCGGCGAGGTGCTGAGCGCCGCCGACCTGCGCCTGGTCGAGGTGGCCAACCCCAGCCTGGCGCGCAATGTGCTGGACGATCTGCAGCAGGCGATAGGCAAGACCATGCGCTCCGGCGCGCCGGCCGGCGCCTGGCTGCGCAGCTTCATGGTGCGCGCGCCTTATCTGGTGAACAGCAACCAGCGGGTCAAAGTGGTGGCCTCGGGCGAGGGCTTCGCCGCGGCGGCCGACGGTTTGGCGATAGGCAATGCCGCCGAGGGCGAGCAAGTGTCGGTGCGCATGGCTTCCGGGCGGGTGATACGCGGGCAAGTTCAAGCGGACGGCAGCGTGATGGTGATATATTAGAGACGGTTCGCCGGCAGGTCTCGGCGCGCAGCGGCGGATAATTGGGCGAAAGTCTTCAAGATATTGTTTTTCCGTCCGATAATAGAGGTAATCCAGGTTCCCTTTGGGAAGGCCATGCCATGAAAGTAGATAACTCGGGCAAGCTGTCAGCAAGCTACAGCACCCAGAACAAGGCGGCGCCGCGCGACGCGGCCGCCAACGCCAACCCTGCCGCCAGTGGATCCGACAGCGTGACGATCAACCCTTTGGCCAGCCGTCTGAGCGCGGTGGAAAGCAAGGTCAGCGGCGATTCCGGCTTCGACGCAGGCAAAGTGGCCGCGATCAAGTCGGCGATAGCCGCGGGCACCTTCAACGTCAATCCGGAGAAGATCGCCGACGGCTTGATCGCCTCCACCAAGGAATTGTTGGCGCGCTGAGCGCGCGCAGGTGAGAGTCAGGCATGAACGTTGTTGAAGAATTCTGCCAGCTGTGCCGGGCCGAGAGCGCTCTCGTCGCCCGGCTGATCGCGTTGCTGGAGCAGGAACAGAAGGTGCTGGTGCAGGGCTTTGACGTTCAGCTGGACGCCCTGGCCGAGAGCAAGAGCGGCGTGTTGGACCTATTGGCCGTCAGCGCCGCCCAGCGCGGCGAATTGATGCGGCGGATCGGCGTGCAGGACAGCGAGACGGTTTACATCTGGCTGGCGGACAAGCCGGAGGCCAGCCTGGCCTGGACCGGGCTGGAAGAGGCGATCCAGCGGGCGCAGAGCATCAATCAGCTCAACGGCAGCTTCATCGATCAGCGCTTGTCGCTGGTGGAGGGCGCGCTGAACACCTTGAAGGACGCCGCCGCGTCCACCGTGGGCTACGACAAGGCCGGCCAATTGCCGGAACTGGCCGCCGGGCGACGCTTTCTCGGCTCCGCCTGAGCGTTTGAAGCCGTTCCCGAGGGGGCATGCAAGAGCGCCGTTGCGGCGCTCTTGGCGTTTCCGTCCGACGGTTTTAGAGTCTATTCTCAAGGAGCAGTGGGAATGCCCTGGCCTTTATGGTATCTTCCTCTCCGGGCCTGAGAAAACCACTATCCGGAACCAATGACCCTGATTTCCTTGATTATCGCTCTGGCACTGGAGCAGTTGCGGCCCTTGGGCAATCGCAATCGCGTCTGGCTGCTGTTCACCCGCTACGCCAATCATTTGGAACGCAATCTGAATGCCGGCTCCAACCGTCATGGCGTGTTGGCGTGGTCCTTGGCGATCGTGCCTGCGGTCTTGCTCAGCTTGCTGATCTATTACGCGCTGCACGCCTTGAGTCCGATTCTGGCGATGTTGTGGAATGTCCTGGTCTTGTATCTGACCATGGGTTTCCGCCATTTCTCCAGCGCGTTCTCCGAAATCTCCCAGGCCTTGGCCGAAGGGCGGGATCTGGACGCGCGCGCCTCCTTGGCGAACTGGACCGGACAGGGCACCGCGGAGTTGTCGGTTGAGGAGATTTCCCGGCTGGCGATCGAGCAGGGGGTGGTGGACAGTTACCGCCACGTGTTCGGCACCATGTTCTGGTTCGTGCTGTTGCCGGGTCCGGCCGGCGCGCTGTTGTACCGCCTCTGTTCTATGCTGAATCAGAAATGGGGCAACCGCGACGCGAACGAGGACCCGTTCGGCCGTTTCTCGGCCAGCGCCGCCGCTTGGCTGGACTGGATTCCGGTGCGTTTGACCGCCGCCAGCTTCGCCATCATGGGCGATTTCGAGGATGCGGTGTATTGCTGGCGCTCCCAGGCCAAAACATGGGGGAACTACGCTAATGGCATTTTGTTGGCTTCGGCCGCGGGTGCGATCGGCGTGAAATTGGGCGATCCGCTCAGACAGGATTACTCCATACGCTTCCGGCCCGAACTGGGCTTGGGCGACGAAGCGGACCCCAACTACCTGAAAAGCGCGGTTGGTCTGGTCTGGCGTTCCGCCTTGCTATGGTTGGCCGTAATCCTGCTGCTCAGCGTCGCAAGCCACATGGGCTGACGACCCAACGCCGCCGTCCGGGCGGCGTTGCCTTGTCCGTTCGTGTCATTTGAATACGGGGGCGTGTTGGCGCATGCGCGCAACAGGCCCCGCGAGTTTTGCAGGAGTGTTGTCCATGCTGTTTTCCGAACTCGGGTTGTCTCCCGAGATTCTGCGCGCCATCGAAGAACAGGGCTATTCCCAGCCCACCCCGATTCAGGAAAAGGCGATTCCTCTGGTCTTGTCCAGCCGCGATTTGCTGGCCGCCGCTCAAACCGGCACCGGCAAGACCGCGGCCTTCATGCTGCCCATTCTGGAGCGCCTGAAGAAATACGCCAACACCAGCGTATCGCCGGCGATGCATCCGCTGCGCGCCTTGGTGTTGTCGCCAACCCGCGAGTTGGCGGATCAGATCGGCGTCAACGTCAAGAGCTACACCAAATACCTGCCGCTGCGCGCCACCACGGTGTTCGGCGGGGTCAATATGGACCCGCAAACTCAGGAACTGCGCCGCGGCGTTGAGATCCTGATCGCCACGCCGGGCCGCCTGCTCGACCACATCCAGCAAAAAACCGTTCAATTGAACAAGGTGGAAGTGCTGGTGTTGGACGAAGGCGACCGCATGCTGGACATGGGCTTCATCCAGGACATCCGCAAGATCATGGGCATGCTGCCCAAAGAGCGTCAGACCCTGCTGTTCTCCGCCACTTTCGCGCCGGAGATCAAGCGGCTGGCCGCCGACTTCATGAAGTCGCCGCAAACGGTGGAGGTGGCGCGTCAGAACGCCACCAACGATCAGGTCGAGCAGATCGTTTACTCGGTGGACGCCTTCAAGAAGCGTCATCTGCTGACGCATCTGATCAAGTCCCGCGACATGAGCCAGGTCATCGTGTTCTGTAAGACCAAGCTCAGCGCCGACCGTCTGGCGCGCGAGTTGCAGCGCGACGGTCTGCAAGCCGAAGCCATTCACGGCGACAAGGCGCAGGGCGCGCGTCTGGAAACGCTAGCCTCGTTCAAGGAAGGCAAGCTGCGCGTGTTGGTGGCCACCGATGTCGCCGCCCGCGGCCTGGACGTGACGGAGCTGCCCTATGTGGTCAACTTCGAGCTGCCGAACGCCCCGGAAGACTATGTGCACCGGATTGGCCGCACCGGCCGCGCCGGCGCCAAGGGCGTGGCGATCTCTTTGATGTCTCCGGAAGAAACCCGCCAGCACGACTCCATCGAGAAGCTGACCAAGCAGACGCTGACGCCGCAGATCGTGGACGGCTTCCGTCCCTCCTGGCTGGCGCGCCCCAACGAGCGCGAACGCGAACGGGAGCGCCCGTCTGCGCCGCCCAAGCCGGAGGCTTCGGTTCTGGCCGGCTCCTCCGAGGGCGTGAAGAAGCCCTTGAACGGCCGCCGCAGCCGCAAGGCGAAGCGGGAAGTGCCGGCGCTGTTGCTGCCGCCGCGCTACAAGGTGGAAATCATTCGCTGATTTGGCGAACGAGCAAGGAACGGTCCCGAACGGGGCCGTTTTTTTATGGGCGTCGACGGCACTTCCCGCCGGCCGCGGAGTCGGATGTCTGGGCGGTTTGCCCAAGGGCGAGGAGAGCGCGATGCGGGTGAAATGGCGGCATATCGGTGTGGGCGGCGCGATGTTGGGCGTTGGCGCGGCGGCGGGAGCGACGACGACGGCTTGGCCGGCGTCGAGAAAAACCGAAGCCAAACCCGCGCCGGTGTCGGTGATGCTGGCGGAGGTGCAGCGGCTGGAGCGTCTGCGCGCGCTGGTGAAACAGCATGCGATCCAATGCCATTGCTCGCTGTGCCTGGGGCTGGGCGTGGCCGAAGCGAATGGCGGAAGAGAACAGGAGTCGAACCTGCCCGGGACCGCTGGCGGCCCCATCTGATTTTGAAGACCAGCCGCCCCACCGGGGACGCGTCTCTTCCTGCGAGCGAGCGGGCTCTTGGCCCGATGGCGTCCGGGGACGCCAGCGCGCATTATATCGCGGAATCGCGGAACCCGTTCACGATCTGTCGCGCGGCAAGGAGACGGGGAAAGGGCCTTGAGCACCGCTTTGAAACGCGGATGCGCGGCTAGTGCGATCCGCTTCCTCCGCCGCTGCCGGCCTGCCTTGTCTTGCTGGCGAGAGGGTGAACCGGCGATAAGTTAATTTTATGCCTTATAAATAAAATGAATGTCTTGGCCTCGCCTCATGCCGTTAGAATGGAGGGCCCCGCCGAACGCGCCGCAAGAGCGCCGGGGCATTCCGTCTACCGAGAATAAAGGAAATCAGCATGAAGCACGTTCTTTCCCTGTTTATCCAGCTTTGCCATGTCGCAGGCCGTCCGGGCTTGCGTCGCGGCAAGTAAAGCATGGCCGGCGACGCCGGCGGAGCCAAGAAAAAGCGGCCCAAGGGGCCGCTTTTTCATTGCGCGCGGCGCGCCGCCCTGGCGGCGGGTCGCGGCTACTGTCCCATGGGACTGGTCTGGATGCGGGCGGATAGCGTTTTGTTGGACGGCTTGATATATTGGCCGTAAATATTTTAATGGCATTTTTGTTCTAATTAGATTCAATTATTTTGCTTGTGAAATCAAAGTTCAAATGTCATGAGTCCGGCGCGTGAAGCCGCCGGGCCAAGGGCGCGGGATGAGCAGGGTTGGGAGCTTGGCATGGGGAAGAGCGGGAAGGCGGTCTTGAGCGGAGTGGCGCTGGCGTGTTGCGTGGCCGCGCTTCATGCCGCGCCGGGGCCTGTGGTGTTGACGGTGTCGGGCAAGATCAGCCAGTTCACCAATAAAGAAAAGAATGTGTACGAGTTCCGCGAGCAGGACTTGCAGAGCTTGCGTCAGCATTCGGTGGTGACCCGGACCACCTGGACGCCGCAATCGGTGTTCAGCGGGCCGCTGATGCGGGACATTCTGGCCAAGGTGGGCGCCAGCGGCCAGAAGGTCAAGCTGCGGGCCCTGAACGATTACGTGTACTGGATAGACCGCCGCGAGTTCTACGACTTCGACGTGGTGTTGGCGCGCTCGGTCAACAACAAGCCTTTGGACATCACCAACCGCGGTCCCTTATGGCTGATGTATCCGCTGGATCAAATGCCGGAGGACAAGAAAGGGCCGGTGATGGACGCCAAGCTGGTGTGGCAGATCAACCGCCTGGTGGTGTTCTGATGCCGGCCGGCCAGGAGGGCTCGGGACGAGCGATGAACAAGTCGATGCTGTCCGGCTGGAAGGGCATCCCGGCGCTGGCCTTGCTCGGCTTTTTGCTGCTGGGCATCGGCGTTTACATGGCGATCGAGCGTTATGTGCCGGCGCGCAGCTTTGAGGGGCGCAGCGAGGATTTGTACTGGTCGGTGGCGCAGATGCAGCTTGAGCTGGAGAAAGCGCGCGCTGACTTATTGCGTTTGAAGGCGGGGGAAGTCCCCGAGTCTCAGGTGCAATTCCGGCTGGCGGTGGCCAACAGCCGTTTCCTGGATTTCGTCACGCCGTCCAAGATGCAGGAGATGCTGAGCCGCGTCGATGGCTTCAAAGGCACAGCCAGCCTGCTGCAGGATTTCTTCGAGGACGAAAACATCCTGCATCCCAGCGTCCGGAGCGCGCAGCAGAACATAGACCGCATCGACAGCATCCGGCCGTCGCTGGCGGAGTTCGCGGTCCAGGCGCGCGTGGCCGAGGTGTCTTCGCGCGACGCGCGCAACAAGGACTTGCGGCACAACCAGCAATTGGTCGCCTCGCTGTGGTTTGCGCTGGGCGGCATCTGCATGGTGATTTTCGTGCTGCTGTACCGCTATCAGGGCGCGCGTCGCGACGCCGCCGCGCGCCAGCAGCTGCTGGAGCAGGAGCGGGCGGCGCACAAGGCCACGGTGAACGCGGAGCTGGACCGCACCACCTTCCTCGCCACGCTAAGCCACGAGATCCGCTCGCCGCTGCAGACCATGCAGGTGTGCGTGGAGTTGATCGAGCCGGACATCGATCCGGCCGGCAAGGCCGCCAAGGCGGTGGGACGCTTGAAAACCTGCATGGCGCATCTGATGACCCAGGTGCGCGACATCATGGACATCTCCGCGATCAAGAATATGCAGTTCCGGCTGCATATCGGCGATGTGGACGTGGCGGCGACCTTGAACGAGGTGATCGACGTGCATCGCGCGCAGTTGGACGGCAAGGGCCTGGGCCTGCATGTGCGGCTGGGCGAATTGCCTGAGACGGTGAAACTGGACGGCGACCGCTTGCGGCAGATCGTCGGCAATCTGCTGACCAACGCCATCCGCTACACCGATCACGGCACGGTCACGGTGGAGGCCGGCGTGGACAGCGCCGACGGTCGCAATATCCTGGATATCCGCGTGATAGACACCGGCATCGGCGTGCCGGAGGAGTTTCAATCGCGCATCTTCCAGCCGTTTTTCCAGGGGCACGCGCGCCGGGTGGGCAGCAGCGGGCTGGGCCTGGCGGTGGTCAAGGAACTGGTGTCCTTGCTGGGCGGGGAGCTGGAGCTGAAGAGCGTGGTGGGCGTGGGCTCCGAGTTCATCGTCCGCTTGCCCATCGTGGTGCCGGATCAGCCGCCGGGGCCGGAACGTTCGGTGCTAGTGGTGGACGACGACAAGAATATCCGAGAGCCGTTTTCCGATTGCCTGCAAATGAACGGCTACGCGGTGTCCACCGCCAGCTCGGTGGCGGAAGCCTGTCAGAAGCTGCAACAAGCCAGCTTCAACGTGGTCTTGCTGGACATGCAGCTGGGCAATGAGAGCGGTTATTCGGTGGCGGAGGCGCTGAAGCGCAGCGTGCGCCACCGCGACGTGAAAATCATCGCGATGACCGCTTACCCCGAGGAATACGCCGATCCGCGCGCCGCCTGGTTCGCCGCGCGGCTGGAGAAGCCTTTCGATATCAGCCGGTTGCGCGCGGTGTTGGGCCGGGCGCTGGAATCGCCGTCCGGCCCTGGACACGCAGGTTAGTCGAACAGCCGCGCTTCGCGCAGCAAATGCCTGTCCCCCAGGCGGCGGGTGAAGCCGCAGCGGTCGAAATACTCCAGGATTTGAATCGCCAGCTTGCGGCCGCAGCCCAGTTGGTCGCGGAAGTTGGCGGCGTCGGCGTAGCCGGCGTCCTGATTCAGGCTGTGCACGATGGCCGCCATGCCGCGGATCGCCGCGCTGGAGAAATAGCGGTCCCGCACCACGGCGTGGACATGGCCCAGCCTCGCGGCTTTGCGCAGCACGGCGCGCGCCGTGTCCTCCTCCACGCCGGCCGCCGCGGCCAAATCCCGCACCCAATGCGGCTGTCCCTGATCGGTGAAAGCCGGTTCCAAACGCCGCCACAGCGCGGTCTCTTCCGCGTCGAAAGCCAGCACGTGGCCGGGCAGATGCAGCCAGCCGCGGGTATTGGCCAGCCTTCCCTCCGCCAGCAATTGATCGATCATCAAATTGACCGCGGCCTCGCTTTCCTGCGGCAGCGCCAGCCGGCGCGCGCGGCCGCGGCTGGCGCCCAGCTGGTCCGGCTGCTGGAGATGCAGCGCCGCCAGCCGTTCCAGCAGCTGTCCTTGCAACTCCGCCCAGTGTTCCGGCGCGTAAGCGTGCTGGCCGGCGGTGAGCAGCGGGGCGGCGCGCAGCAGCTCCGCCAGCCCGGCTTCGCTCAATTGCCGGTCCCAGGCGAGATCGGGCAGGGAAAGCGCCTGTCGGCTCAGGCGCAGCCGCAGGTTCTGGACGTTGTCGCTTCCGGCCGCGGCCAGAGCGCGCAGATGGGCCAGCCGTTCGTCTTGGCGCTTGCCGCGCGTAGGCGGCTGCCGTTCCAGCACCGTGGCGCAGGCCAGGGTGTGCTGCGCGCCGGCGTCGCGCAGGATCAGCTTGTCGCCGTCGGCCAGGTGCAGCGGCCGGTCCAGGCTCAGTTCAGCCAGTCCCTCGTCGCCGGGATGGAGTTGCGGACGTTCCAGCAGGGCCACCCGACCGGTGGAGTGGCTGGCGGCGTGATGGAGATGGACGGCCTGCCAGTGGCGCAAAGTGGCGTGAGCGGCCGGGGCCAGGCGCAAGCGCACGCTGACGCGGACGGCCGGCGCCGGCGCCGCTTGCTCCAGCAGCCAGTCGCCGCGTTGAATCTGTCGTTTGTCGATGTCGCCGACCAGGTTGAGCGCAATGCGCTGGCCGGCCTGGCCTTGCCGCGCCGGCTGGTTTTGCACGTGCAGGCCGCGCACGCGGACGGCGACGTCCTTGCCGCTCAGCCATAGGGCGTCGCCCACGTTCACGCGGCCGCCCCAGGCGGTGCCGGTCACCACCAGGCCGGCGCCGCCTATGGTGAAGGCGCGGTCTATCGCCAGGCGGAAGCGGCGTTCGGTTCCGGCGGCTTGGTCGCGCAGTTGCAGCAGATGCCGCCGCAAGACGTCGACGCCGGCGCCGCTGCGCGCGGAAACCGGCAGCAGCGCAGCCGCGCGCAGGCCGTGTTCGGCCAGCGCCCGCCGCGCCTCGTCCATGACGCCTTCCAGCGCTTCCGGGCCGGCCAGGTCGCTTTTGCTGATGGCCACGGTCAGGCTGTCCAGTTGCAGCAATTGCAGGATGGCCAGGTGTTCTCGGGTTTGCGGCATCACGCCGTCGTCGGCGGCGATCACCAGCAGCGCGTGGCGCACGCCGCCGACGCCGGCCAGCATATTGCTCAGGAAACGCTCATGGCCGGGCACGTCGATGAAGCCGATCGCGCCGCCCTCGGGCGTCGGCAGATAGGCATAGCCCAGGTCTATGGTCATGCCGCGCTTTTTTTCTTCCGGCAGGCGGTCGGCGTCGGTGCCGGTCAGGGCGTGAAGCAGGGCGGTCTTGCCGTGGTCTACGTGTCCGGCGGTGGCGATAATCATGGCGGGCGAAGCGGCAGGGGTAAAAGGCCAAGTATCGCCAGAAACGGCGGACTTGGCCATGGGCTGGGCTCAGCGGGCGGGCGAGGGGTCCGGCAGATAATGGCCGGCGGGGTCGATGTGGGCGAGCACGTCCAGCACCGGGTGCCGTTCAAGCACGCGGTGGCGCGCGGCTTCCGAGATGGCGTGGGCCTGTTCCACGCTGATGGCGCCGTCCACTTCCAGGTGCACGTCCACCTGGATCAGGTCGCCCATCTTGCGGGTGCGCAGATCGTGCACGCCGTGAATGCCCGGGGTGCTCAGCAGGGTCTGGCGGATGGCGGCGACGGCGTCGTCGTCGGCGGCGCGGTCCATCAGGTCGTGCATCGCGTCCCAGCCGAAGCGCCAGCCCATGCGGGCGACCAGCAGGCCCACCAGCAGGGCGGCCACCGGGTCCAGCAGCGGATAGCCCATCAGGCTGCCGATGATGCCCAGCGCCACCACCAGCGAGGAGGCCGCGTCGGAGCGCGCGTGCCAGGCATTGGCCACCAGCATGCTGGAGCGCACGCGCTTAGCCACCGCCAGCATGTAGCGGAACAGCGCTTCCTTGACCGCCAAGGCCAGCAGCGCCACCCACAGGGCGACGGCGTGGACGGTGGGAATGGAGGCGGGGTCGTGGAATTTCGCGGCGGCGCTGTACAGCATGCCCAGGCCGACGCCCAGCAAGAGCAGGCCCAGGATCAGCGAGGCGGCGTTCTCGTAGCGGTGATGGCCGTAGTGGTGATCGTTGTCCGGCGCCTTGTGGCTGTGTTTGCCGGCCAGCAAGACTACGAAGTCGGCGATCAGGTCGGACAGCGAGTGCAGGCCGTCGGCGATCAAGGCGGAGGAGTGCGCCAGCGCGCCCACCACGATCTGGGTGGTGGAGAGGATCAGGTTGACCGCGACGCTGACCAGCGTGCTGACGCGGCCGGCGCGGCGTTTCTCTACGCTGTCGCCGTCGACGGCGTGATGAGTGTGGGCCATGGCAGTGCAGTCCGGCAGTGGGTAGGATGCCCTGATTATCGCACAAAGGCTATTAATTTTAAAAAATTGATTGTTTTTATTAATGAGAATGAGAACAAGAATGAACCTCAGCCGCGGCGGGGACGCCTTGTGACACAATTGGGGTTTTCCGGGAACGGGGAGGGGAATGGCTTTATTGCTGAAAAGCGCCTTGGGCGCGCTGGCGGTGCTGTTGATCAGCGTGTTGGCCAGGTCCAGGAATTACTATATCGCCGGCCTGGTGCCGCTGTTCCCCACTTTCGCGTTGATCGCGCACTATATTGTCGGCAGCGAGCGCGGCGCGGCCGAGCTGAAAACCACCTTGCTGTTCGGCATGGCTTCGCTGCTGCCTTATTTCATCTATTTGCTGGCCCTGTATTGGCTGATAGACCGCTGGCGGCTGGGCGCGGCCTTGCTGGGCGCGGCGGCGTGCTGGGCCGCGGCCGCCGGCGTCTTGATCTGGCTATGGACGCGCCAATGAGGCCAGATTGGCGATGAAGCCGGCTTCGTCCTCCAGACAGCGCAGGTCCAGCCACAGCCTGCCGTCGGCCAGCCGGCCGATCACCGGCTGCGGCAGCGCGCGCAGCGCTTCGGCCAGCCGTTCCAGCGTGCCGCCACGGCCGTCGACCGGCGAAACCGCCAGCGCCCAGCTGGGCAGCCTATCCACCGGCAGCGAGCCGCTGCCGATCTGGGACAGGCAGGCGGCGCCTTCCACCAGGTAGTCCGTTCCCAACACCGCGCTCAGCGGAGCGAGCAAGCGCTCGGCGCTGGCGCGCATCGCCGCTTGCGGGCGGCTCAGCCGGCGCAGCGTCGGCAGCGTGTCGGCCAGCCGGTCCGGTTCCAGATAAAGCCGCAGCGTGGCTTCCAGCGCCGCCAGCGTCATCTTGTCGCAGCGCAGCGCGCGTTTGAGCGGGTGCTGCTGAATCTTGTCTATCCATTCGCGCTTGCCGATGATCAGGCCGGCCTGCGGGCCGCCCAGCAGCTTGTCGCCGGAGAAGCTGACCAGGTCAACGCCGGCGGCGATCATCTGTTGCGGCATAGGCTCGTGCGGCAGGCCGTAGGCGGCCAGGTCGATCAGCGCGCCGGAGCCCAGGTCGGTGGCCACCGGCAGGCCGCGTTCGCGCGCCAGTTCGGCCAGTTCCGCCTCCGCCACGCTGCTGGCGAAGCCCTGAATCGCGTAATTGCTGGTGTGGACCTTGAGCAGGAGACCGGTTTCCGCGGTGACGGCGTTGCGATAGTCCTTCAGATGGGTGCGGTTGGTGGCGCCCACTTCCACCAGCCGGCAGCCGGCCTGGCGCATCACGTCTGGCATGCGGAAGGCGCCGCCGATCTCCACCATCTCGCCGCGGGACAGGATCACCTCGCGGCCGGCGGCGACGGTGGACAGCATGATGAGCACTGCGGCCGCGTTGTTGTTGACCACGCAGGCGGCTTCGGCGCCGGTGAGTTCGCGCAGCAGCTCGCTGACCGCCTGGTCGCGGTGGCCGCGGCCGGCGCCTTGCAGATCGAATTCCAGCGTGGCGGCTTCGCGCATCGCCGCGGCGACGGCTTCCACCGCGGCTTCGGCCATCGGCGCGCGGCCCAGATTGGTGTGCAATACGGTGCCGGACAGATTGAACACCGGCCGCATCCGCATGCGTTGCCGTTCGGCGACCCGGTCGCCGACGGCGGCGGCCAGGCTGTCGTCGCTGTCGGCCCAGGCGGGCAGCGCCTGTTGTTCGCGTATGGTCCGGCGCGCCTGCTCCAGCGTCTGGCGCACGGCCTCGGCCAGCGCGGCGTTGCCGTGGCGGCCCAGCAGGCGGGCCAGGCGCTCGTGGCCCAGCAGGCGGTCAACGGAGGGCAGGCGGGTGTACAGGTTCTTCAGGTCCATGGAGGCTTCCGGCGCAAGGTCAGATTCCTTCATTTTACCCGCTTACGCTCGAGCGCTGCCGGCTGCGTATAATGCCTGGATGCAGACACATCAAACGCCTCCCTTCGCCGGCCTGACGCCGGACGCCATTCTCGACGCCGTGGACAGCCTTGGCCTTTACAGCTCCGGCAGCCTGCTGGCGCTGAACAGCTATGAGAACCGGGTTTACCAGATAGGCATCGACGACGCCGCGCCGCTGGTGGCCAAGTTTTACCGGCCGGAGCGCTGGAGCGATGAGCAGATTCTGGAGGAACACGCGTTTTCGCTGCAATTGGCGGAGCGCGAGATTCCGGTGGTGCCGCCGCTGGCCTTCAAGGGCGCCACCTTGCATCATCACGGCGGTTTCCGTTTTGCTTTGTTTCCGCGTCGCGGCGGCCGGGTGCCGGAGTTGGGCGACGCGCGCACGCTGGAATGGATAGGCCGCTTTCTGGGCCGGATCCACGCCTTGGGCCGGGTGGAGGATTACGCGCGGCGGCCGGCTTTGGACGCGGACAGCTTCGGCCGCGAGCCGGCGGACTATCTATTGCGGCACGCGGACTTGCCGCCGGAACTGCGCGAAGTCTTCCGCGGCGTGCTGGAGCAGGCGCTGGCCGGCGTCGACCGCGCTTACCAGCGCGCCGGCGCGGTGAGCGCGCTGCGGCTGCACGGCGATTGCCATGTCGGGAATATGCTGTGGACCGACGACGGCCCGCATTTCGTCGACTTCGACGACAGCCGCATGGGGCCGGCGGTGCAGGATTTGTGGATGCTGTTGTCCGGCAGCCGCGAGGAGCAGTCGGCGCAACTGGCCGAGGTGCTGGCCGGCTACGAGGATTTCTGCGAGTTCGATCTGCGCGAGCTGCATCTGCTGGAGGCGCTGCGCACCCTGCGCTTGATCCATTACAGCGCCTGGCTGGCGCGGCGCTGGCACGATCCGGCCTTCCCGGCCGCCTTCCCCTGGTTCAACAGCCAGCGTTACTGGGAGGAGCAGATACTGACGCTGCGCGAACAGATTGCGCTGCTGGACGAGCCGCCGCTGTGGTCTGCCTGAGCGTGCGGTTCAGCCGGTGCTGGCTTCCTTGCTTTGCTGCATTCTTTCCTTGACCCAGCTTTCGAAGTGGGGCGCGTCCATCGGCTTGGCGATGAAATAGCCCTGGCCCATCAAGCAGCCGCGGTTGCCCATGAAGTCCAGATCGGTGGTGGTTTCTATGCCTTCGGCCACCGTGGTCAGCTGCATGCGCTGGGCCAGTTCGATCACGCTGTTGAGCACCGCCTCCAGATGAGGCTTGGTGGACACCGAGGTGACCAGCGACTGGTCGATTTTCAGTTCGGTGAACGGGAAACGGGTCAGTTGCTGCAAGGTGGCGAAGCCGGTGCCGAAGTCGTCGATGGACAGGCCCAGGCCGCCCAGGCGCAGCCGGGCGGCGATGCCGATGGCTTCGGCCAGATTGTCGGCGATGGCGGTTTCCGTCACTTCGAAAATGATGAAGCGCGGCGGCACATGGGTGCTGAGCAGCCGTTGTTCGATTTGCTGGGTCAGGTCGTCACCCTTGAGCGACAGCGCCGACAGATTGACCGACAGCGGCAGCCGCAGGCCGCGGCGCGCCCATTCCTGCCATTGCTTCAGGCCCTGGTCCAGCATGCTCAGCGTCAGTTCGGTGGCCCAGCCGCTGGCCTCCACCACCGGGATGAAACGGGCGGGGGAGACGATGCCGAGTTCCGGGTGCTGCCAGCGCGCCAGCATTTCCGCGCCCTTGAGCAGGCCGCCGTTGAGGGTGACCTTGGGCTGGTAGTAGGGAATGATCTCGCCCTTGTCCAGCGCTTCGCGCACTTCCACCTCGCTGAACAGTTCGGCGTGATGGTCGTCGCCGCCCTTTGGCGTCCACACCCGTTTGAGCAGGTCCAGCAGCTCGGGCTGGCGCAGCGGCTTCTTTAGGCCGCCGAGCACCGGCAGGCCCAGTTCCCGCCCCATCAGCTCCACGGTGGAGATCAGCAGGTAATCCTTGCTGGAGGTGACCACCAGCGGCGCGCCCAGGCCTTCTTTGGCCATGTGCTGCATTACTTGCACGCCGTCCAGCTTGGGCATTTCCAAATCCAGCAGGATCAGGCTGGGAAGCTGCTCGCGCATCCGCTCCAGGCCTTCCTCGCCGTTGGCGGCCTGGCGGATCTGCTGCGCGCCTAGGCCTTGGCAGATCTCGCAGCCGTGCTGACGCTGCAAGGTGCTGTCGTCGATGATCAGGACGTCCTGGATATCCAGTTGCATGGTGTTTCCTCGTTCAACGGCAAATCGCCTTGGCGATGGTGTCCAGCGGCATCACTTCGTCGGCCGCGCCCAGGCGGATCGCCTCCTTGGGCATGCCGAAGACCACGCAGCTTTCCTCGTCCTGGGCGATGGTCTTGGCGCCGCAGTCGTGCATTTCCTTCAAGCCCTTGGCGCCGTCGTCGCCCATGCCGGTCATGATGATGCCCAGCGCGTTCTTGCCGGCGAACTTGGCGGCGGAGCGGAACAGCACGTCCACCGAGGGCTTGTGGCGGCTGACCAGCGGGCCGTCCACCACCTCCACTAGATAAAAAGCGCCGCTGCGCTTGATCATCATGTGCTTGCCGCCGGGGGCGATCAGCGCGCGGCCCGGCAGGATGCGGTCGCCGTTGCTCGCTTCCTTGACTTCGATCTGGGACAGGCTGTCCAGCCGCTCGGCGAAGGAGCGGGTGAATTTTTCCGGCATGTGCTGGACGATGGCGAGGCCGGGGCAGGTGCGCGGCAGCGCGGTGAGCACGGTTTCCAGCGCCTGGGTGCCGCCGGTGGAGGTGCCCACGGCGATGATGCGTTCGGTGGTGGCGAACATATTGCCGCCGGTGGGCGCGGACAGGATGGCGTCGGCGGACAGCTTGGGCCGGGTCTCCAGCGGGTTGGACGCCGGCGCGGCGCCGCCGGGCGCGGAGCCGCCGGCCGAGGGCATCACCCGCACCCGATTCATCCGGGCGGCGGCGGCGCTGCGCACCGCGTGCACCAGCTGATTGGCGCTTTCCTCCAGGAAGCCCTTGACCCCGGCCATGGGCTTGGCGATCACCTCCACCGCGCCGGCGGCCATCGCCTGCATGCTGATGTCGGTGCCTTTCTGCGTCAGCGAGGAGCAGATCACCACCGGCGTGGGCCGGCTGGCCATCAGCTGTTTGAGAAAGGTGATGCCGTCCATGCGCGGCATCTCGATGTCCAGCACGATGACGTCCGGCCATTGCTGCTTCATTTTTTCCATCGCGGCGATGGGGTCGGTGGCCACATCCATCACCGTCATGCCGGTTGCCTGGCTGAAAACCTGGCTCAGCACCTGGCGAACCACTGCAGAGTCGTCCACGATCAGCACTTTGATAGTCATGCCCGAGTCCTTGCCTTATGGTGTGCGGAAATCCTGCTCATGTCCGCGTCCTGCGTCTGTTTTACCCACACATCGCCCGTGGCCAGGTCGAACATCACCAACCGCGGGCTGTTGCCGCCCAAATCCTCCGCCTGCACCGATAGTCCGAGCTGCTTGACCAACTGGTAGGCCATGTCGATATTGCGCGAGGGCACGTCGTGCGGCTGATCGCGCTCGACCCCGGCCAGCACCGCGGCGCCGCCCACCAGCTTGGCGTGGAATTCCTGCAAGGGCAGGCCGGAGGCCAGCACCTCGTGCAGCATCAGCAGCATGGCTTCGTCGCCGTAGCGGCCGGACAGCGCCGTCGGTCTGCGGTCGGTGCGCCGCGCCAGCAGGTAGTGGCACATGCCGCCGATCTTGGCCTTGGGGTGCCACAGCGTGATCGAGACGCAGGAGCCGAGCAGCGTGCGGATCTTGTGGTGCTTGTCGCCGAAGTACCAATCGCCGGGATGCAGGAATATATCGACTTCTTGTTTTGTCATTGCCAGGGCCTTTGCGCCGAAAGTCGGCCAAGCGACCGGTTCATTCGTTTCAATGTAGAACAGTTGCCGCGCCGTTTCAGGGCGGATTCGGCGCGTCCTCCGCCGCCGCGCCCGATTCCCGGACCAGGAAATAGGCGATTTGCTGTTGCAGGCGCGCAGCCTGTTTGTGCACTTCGGCGGCGGTGGCGGCCAGGGCTTCGCTGTTGGCGGTGTTGCGCTGAGACACGTCGCCCAGGTGTTCCATCGAACCGTTGACCTGGGCGATGCCGCGCGCTTCTTCCCGGCTGGCGGTGCTGATGCCGCCCACCAACTCCGCGGTGGCCGCGCTGCGCTCCAGAATGCCGGACAGCGCGCGCGCGGCCAGACGCGCTTCATGGCGGCTGCGCCGGGCCAGTTCGCCGATTTCCCGGGCGGCGTTCTGGCTGCGTTCAGCCAGTTTGCGCACGTCGTCGGCCACCACGGCGAAGCCGCGGCCGTGCGGGCCGGCGGTGGCGGCTTCGATGGCGGCGTTGAGGGCCAGCAAATTGGTCTGGTAGGCGATGTCCTCGACGATTTCTATGCGCCCGGCGATCTGCTCCAGCGCGCTTTCCGCGGTCTGCACCGCTTGCTTGCCGTCCGCCACCTGGCGCGCGGCGTCGTGCGCGGCGGCGTTGGTCAGTTCCGCCTGCGCCAGATTGCTTTGGCTGACTTCGTGCATTTGGGCGCAGGAGTGGGCGGTGGCGCCGACGCTGAGCGCGGCGGCCCAGCTGTTTTGCGCCAGCGCCTCGGCGGTGGCCCGGATTTCCTGGGCGCTGTCGGCCAGTTGGTCGGCGCTGCGGCGCACGTCCAGGATGATGTCGCTCAGGTGGCGGCTGCAGTAGCCCAGGGTGGCGTGCACGCTGCGGCGCGTTCCGGAGGGCGGCCTGTCGCCGCGGGATAGCCGGCCGGCGGCCATCTCGCGCATGCGCTGGGCCAGCGCGTCGGGTTCCGCGCCCAGAATGCGCCACAGATTGCGGTGGATGGCCCAGGCCAGCGCCAGGCCGGCCAGCGCGCTGCCGCCGGCCAGCGCCATCAGCAGCGTTTTCAGTTCGCGGCCGCGGCGCTCCGCTTGCAGGGCGGCTTGCTGGCGCAAGGCGTGCGCTTGTTCGCGGACTTGCCGCAGCGGGGCGAGCAGCGCCGGCGCGGCCTGGTCCAGCGCTTTGCGGGCTTCGTACTTCTGATTGGCGGCGGCCTGGCGCACGCCCTGATCCAGCATGGGGAAGGCCAGGCCGCGCTGGGCTTGCAGCTGCCGCATCGAGCGTTGCAGCGCGTCCTTGCCCGGCGCCTGCTGCCGTTCGATGGCGTCGGCCAGTTTCCGCTCCAACTCCAGATAGCGGCCGCGGGCGGCCAGATAGCGCTCCCGCCAGGCCTGGATGTCGCGGCGGCTGGAGACGATGATCAGCGAGCGGTAGTCGATGCGCATTTCCTGGATCTGGACGTGCATGCGGTCGCTGAGCCGGGCGTGGCGGCCATAGACTTGGGTGATTTCTTCCAACTGGGTATGGAATTGCTCAAGGCCGTAGAGCCCGGCGGCGATCAGGGCCAGCAGCAGGATCAGCAGCGCGCCGAAGCCCAGTTTCAGTTGCCGGGAGACGGACAGGGCGCTTCGGCCGGGCGCGGGGACGAAGTGGGCCGGCATCGCCGCTCAGGCCTTTTCCGTCTGGGTTTCCGCGGCGGCGTCCTGTTGGCCCAGGCTGGAGATCAAGGCCATTTCATCGACCGACAGCACTTTGTTGACGTTGAGCAGCACGATGAAATGGCCGTCCAGCTTGGCCATGCCGGCGATGAAGTCGACGCGTATCTTGCTGCCGAACTGAGGCGGCGGTTCGATGTCGGCGTCGGGGATGGCCAGCACCTCATGCACCGCGTCCACCAGAATGCCGATCAGCTGCAATTGTTCTTCGCCCTCCACTTCGATGATGACGACGCAGGTGCGGCGATTGATTTCGGTTTCGCCGCGGGCGAAGCGCAGCGACAGGTCTATCACCGGCACCACCGAGCCGCGCAAATTCATCACGCCGCGGATGAAGGCCGGCATCAGCGGCACGTGGGTGGGTTTCAGGTATTCCAGGATTTCGCGTATCGCCAGGATGCCGATGGCGAAGACGTCGCCGCCCAGCTGGAAAGTCAGGTATTGGCGGGCGTCGGCCTGCGGTTCGGCGGAGGCGGCGTTGTCGTGCTTGCGCTGCAGATGGAGCGGTTTCATGGCGCTGTCCGGTTAGAAACGGATGAAGTCGGACTCTTCCGCCAGCGGCGGGTGCAGCGGCTTGTGAGGCAACAGGGGCTCGCGCCGCGCGCGCGGCGCCGGGTGGAAGGACTCGGCGGCGCCCAGCTTGAAGTAGCCCATCAACTCGTGCAGGTGCTCGGCCTGATCGTTCATTTCCTCGGCGGTGGAAGCCAGCTCTTCGCTGGCGGACGCGTTTTGCTGCGTGGTCAGGCTCAGTTGCTGGATGGCGGAGTTGATCTGGCTGACGCCGCTGGCCTGTTCATTGGAGGCGGCGGCGATCTCCTGCACCAGATCGGCGGTGCGGCTGCTGGAGCGGACGATTTCCTCCAGGAACTGGCCGGCCTGCTCGGCCAGCTTGACGCTGCTGCCGGCCACGCCGCTGATTTCCTGGGCGGCGATCTGGCTGCGCTCGGCCAGCTTGCGCACCTCGGCCGCCACCACGGCGAAGCCCTTGCCGTGTTCGCCGGCGCGCGCGGCTTCGATGGCGGCGTTGAGCGCCAGCAGATTGGTCTGGTAGGCGATGTCGTCGACGATGCCGATCTTGTCGGCGATCTGGCGCATCGCCTCCACGGTGCGGCGCACCGCCTCGCCGCCTTCGGCCGCCTCGCGCGAGGCCTTGGTGGCGATGCTCTCGGTGACGCGGGCGTTGTCGTTGGTCTGGCTGATGGACGAGGACATTTCCTCCACCGAGGCCGAGGTTTCCTCGATGCCGGCCGCCTGTTCGCTGGCGGCCTGGGACAGCGCCTGCGAGGTGGAGTTGATCTGTTGCGCGGCGCTGGACAGCGCCTCGGAGCCGCTCTTGACCTCGGCGATGATGTTGCGCATCCGTTCAATGGTGACGGCGATAGCGGCGCACAAGCTGCTTTGGTCGCCCGGACGCAGCCGGATTTCCGCGTCCAGATTGCCGTCGGCCACCTGGCGCATCACCTCGGACACATAGTGCGGCTCTCCGCCCAGGGTGCGCAGCAGATTGCGGGTGATCAGGGTGGCCAGGCCGGCGCTGATCAGGGCGGCCAGCAAGGACAGCGCGATCATCACCCAGTGCGCCTGTTGATAGCTGGCGTTGGCCTGATTGGCCAACTGGTCGTTGAGTTTGTCCTCCAGGTCCGCCAGCGCGGTCAGTTGCTGGTTGAAGGCGACCATCTGCGGCGCGATCTCGTTCTGCATCAGTTTCTTGGCTTCGTCCTGACGCCCTTGATTGGCCAGGTCCACCGCCTTGTCCACCATCGTGAGCGTGGCCGGCCGCATGTTCTGAATGCGGCTCATCTGTTCCAGCTCCTGGGGGGTGTTGTTGTCGGCCTGCCGGAAGACTTCGGCCAGTTTCTTTTCCCTGTCCATATAGGCGACTTTGCTCGCCTGATAGGCTTGCAGCGCGCTGTTGATGTCGGCGGGCCCCTCGGCCAGCATCACATTGCGGTAGGCGATGCGGATGTCCTGGTTGTCGCTGATCAATTGGCGCGCCAGCCGGCTTTCCACATTGTTGACCTGGGTGATGTCGCGCAGGGCGATATTGCTGATCTCCAGCCCGTACAGCGCCGCGCTGACGCAGATCAGCATCAGCGCGATGATCAGGCCGAAGCCCAGGCCGAGCTTCTGCGCGATGGACATGCCGTGTTTGTATTGGCTCATTGGGCGCTCCTATCCGTTTTCGCCGCGGTGTTTGTGGTGCCAGCTTCCCATTCCCGGGCGGGAAGCAGCGCGTACCGCTCCGCCTCTTTTTGGGTGGCATGGTGGATCAGGGCGGGCACGTCGAGAATCAAGGCGACTTCGCCGGTGCCCAGAATGGTGGAGCCGCTGATGGCCTTGAGGTGGCGGAACAGATTGCCCAGCGGCTTGATCACGGTCTGGAATTCGCCCAGCAGCGCGTCCACCACCAGGCCGGCCTTGCGTTCGCCGTAGTGCACCACCACCACGTTGCGGCGTTTGGCCGCGACGGCGGGCAGTTCCAGAAAGCCGTCCAGGCGCAGCAAGGGCAGCAGTTCGCCGCGCAGGTTCAGGCAGTCGTGAACGCTGTCCTTGTCCAGCGCGGCGGGCAGCTCTATGCATTCGATCACCGCTTCCAGCGGCACCACGAAGGTGGCGGCGGCGACTTCCACCAGGAAGCCGTCGATGATGGCCAGGGTCAGCGGCAGCCGGATGCGGAAGGTGGTGCCTAAGCCCAGTTCGGATTCGATGTCTATGGTGCCGCGCAGCTGCTCTATGCTTTTCCTCACCACGTCCATGCCCACGCCGCGGCCGGAGATGTTGGTGACCTGGTCCGCGGTGGAGAAGCCGGCCTCGAAGATCAGGCGGAACACGTCCTGCTCCGGCAGCGCCATGTCGGCGGGCAGCAGGCCGCGCTCCACCGCCTTGGCCAGGATGCGCTCTTGATTGAGGCCGCCGCCGTCGTCGGCCACTTCGATCACGATGCTGCCGGATTCATGGTAGGCGTTGAGCCAGACATGGCCTTCGGCCGGCTTGCCGCCGGCCAGCCGGCGCTCGGTGGTTTCTATGCCGTGGTCGATGGCGTTGCGCACGATGTGCATCAGCGGATCGCCCAGTTTTTCCACCATGGATTTGTCCAGCTCGGTCTCCGCGCCGGAGATGTGCAGCTGGATGTCCTTGCCCAGTTCACGCGAGACGTCGCGCGCCACGCGCGGGAAGCGGTTGAAGATTTCGCCTATCTGTATCATGCGCATGGACAGCGTGCCGGCGCGGATCTGTTCGATCAGATTGGCGATGGTCTGGGTGGACTCCACCAGCGCGCTTTGCTGCGAGCGGCGCGCCACCAGATTGGCGGCGGCGCCGGCGATCACCAGTTCGCCGATCAGATTGATCAGGCTGTCCAGTTTGCCGGCCTCCACCTTGATGAATTTGCTTTCGGCCGATTTGCCGCTTTTGGCGTCGCCGGCGGTTTTGGCGGCGGCGCGCGCGGCGGGCGCTTCCGGCGCGGCGTCGACGGCAAGCGGTTCGTCCGGCGCGAACTCCACGATTTCCACCGACGGCGCCGTCGCCTCCGCTTCGGCGAACGCCGCCTCCGGCTCGGAGGCATCGGCTGCGGGCTCCAGGCCAAAGCGCAGCCATACCGCCCGGACCGCGTCGGCCTCCTCCCGCGGCGCGCTGGCCAGGGTCTGAGCCTGCTGCCGCGAGCTGGGCGGCCACGGCCAGATATGGACCTCGCTGTCTTCGCGCGCGAACTCGAAAACGTCCAGCAGCGTCTGCTGCGCCTCCTGGCTGCGGTACAGCGCCTCCAGGCGCAGATAATTGGTTTCCGGGTTGAAGTCGTCGCCGCTTGGCAGCTGGGTGGCGACGGCCTCGATCCGGTCGATCTCGCCTATGGTGGCGAGATAGCGGATAAAGGACGAGGGGTCCATGCCGTTGCGCAGCATGTCCGGACCGAAGCGCAGCGACAGCAGCCATTGCTCCGGCGGCGGCGCGGCGGGCTCGGGCTGCGGCTCGGGCGGCGCTTCTGTTTGCTCCACCCCGGCAGGCGCCTCCTGGGCGGCCGCGCCGCCGGCGGCGCGGCTGTAGGCGACCAGCTCGTCCAGCAGCTCGGTGCCGGTGAAACGCTCCAGGCTGTCCTTGGCCGCCAGCGCGGTCAGCATTTCCTTGACGTGGTCGTGGCAGCGCAGCAGCAGGCCGGTCAGCATATCGTCCAGCCGCAGCGCGCCGTCGCGCAGCAGATCCAGCACGTTTTCCACTTCATGGGTGAAGCCGACGACGACGTCCAGGCCGAACAGCCCGGCCGAGCCCTTGATGGTGTGCATGGAGCGGAACAGGGCGTTCAACTGTTCCGTGGTGGTGGAGTCGGCTTCCGCGTCCAGCAGAATGCTTTCCATCTCCCCCAGCAGATCGTTGGATTCTTCGAAGAAGGTTTGCAGCGCCAGTTCAAGATCCATGCGCGACCTCCTCCAAAGAGAGCTGGCCTTGCAGGCCCACCAGGCGGATGAAGTCCAGCGAGGCCGGGCTGGGGGCGATGAAGCGCAACGCGACGTCCTTGCGCAGGCTTTCCCGGCGCAGCCACAGCAAGACCTGGGCGATGGCGCAGTCCAGCTCTCCGACGCAGGACAGGTCCAGCTCGATGGCGGCGTGGCCGGCGAGGGCGGCGTGGAGCTGCTGATGCAGTTCCGCCGCCTGGTAAATGGTTTGTTCTCCGCTGAGCGTCAGTTGGAAAACGGCGGCGGCCGGCGCGGCGGGCGCGCTGTCTTTGGCGTCTGGTTTTTTGCGGGCGCGCGGCATGTCGGGCTCCCGATCAGGGCAGGATCAATTTGGAAACGGCGGTCAACAGCACCGGCGGCTGGAAGGGTTTGACCACCCAGGCCTTGGCCCCGGCGGCCTTGCCTTCCTGCTTCTTTTCCTCGGAGGATTCCGTGGTCAGCATGATGACCGGAGTGAATTTGTAATTGGGATGGATCTTGATATTGCGCAGCAGCGCGATGCCGTCCATCAACGGCATGTTCACATCGGAGACGATCAAATGGACTTTGCGTCCGTCCAGCACGTCAAGGGCTTCCTGGCCGTTGGCGGCCTCCAGCACCTCATAGCCCGCGCCGGCGAGCGTCATGCGAACCACCTGCCGCAGGCTGGCCGAGTCATCGACGATGAGTATGGTCTTGGCCATCTGGAACATTCCCCGGATCAAAAGAAAGTGATGTTGTTTTGCTTATTGCCCGATTCCGCTTGGTCGCTGCTGTGCAGGACGCGCTGCTCATGGGTGGTATAGCTGTTTTTCAAGGCGTCCAGCCAGGCGGCGGTGTCCGGCGGCGTCGGCCGACGCTCGGTGTCCACCAGCGCCTGGCTGAAGACGCTCTCCAGCCGGCGCATATCGTTCTGCACCCCGCTGAGGATTTGGTCGACCCGGTCCTGGAATTGCAGCTGCACCAGAATGTCTTCCAGCGCTTGCTGCAAGGACTGGGATTGGACGGCCTCGTCGTCCGGCGCGGCTTCTTCCGCCGGCGCGGAGGCATCGGCGGCGTTCAGCGGCGCGTGCAGCCGCAGCGGCTCGTGCGCCATCTGCGCCAGGCTGTCCATGGCCTTGTCGATCTGGTTCTGCAGCCGGGACAGTTGTTCCAGCGTGTCGCTGCCCAATTGCTCCATGCTTTGCTCGCCGTCCAGCTGGTGGCCGCTGACCAGGCTGCGCACCAGGTTCTGCAGGGTGTTGGCCGATTGGCCCAGGGTGTGCAGGTGGATGGCGAGATCGGTCTGTTGCCGGGTGGCGTTCTGCAATAGCTGCAGCATGTGTTTGAGCCGGCTCTCCGCCTGGGCCAGCGCCGCCTGGTCGGTGTGTTCGCCCGGCTTGGGCACCGCGCCGCCCACTTGGCGCAGTATGCCGTCGAAGCGCAAGGTCAGCCGGTTGGCGGCGTCGTCCATCTGCTCCTTGCCCAAGGAGATGTGGCCGGCCCACAAGGGCAGCAAGGCGCAGACGTGGCTGGCGAAGCCCTGCCAGTATTCGTCCGGAGTCGGGGCCGGCTCCGCGGCGGCGGCCGGCGCCGGCCAGAACAGGACCAGCGCCAGCGCGGCGCAGCTGAGCGCCAGTCCGGCCCAAAGCAGCGGATGCCCCCAGAACAGCCAGCAGAGGACGCCGCCATTGATGGCCAGGCCCAGCAACAGGCGGTTTCTTGGCGTCAGAGGCGGGAGCAGGACCATGTCGATCAACCGGGATGGAAAAAAGTCATACCTTTTTTGTAGTTGTTGGTTTTTTCTTATGCAAACGGACGGCGCGGCCAAAGCGCTCGCCGACGCCATGAAAAAAGCCTCCGTGTAGGAGGCTTGGGGGACGTTGGGAGCGGGGGCTTAGCCGGGAAACAGCAGCGGATTGACCCCGCTGCGGGCGAAGCCGCGCTGTTCCAGCTGCTGGTCCAGCGCCAGCGTGGCCAGATCGTCGGCCGCCGGCTCGGCGTCCAGGTCCTTGTCCAGCGCCAGGATCTTCAGATAGCTGCCGCAGTCGCCGCAGCTTTCGCCGCGCACCGCGGCCTGCTGGCTGTCGCCTTGCTCCAGCGACCAGTAGCCGATGTCGCGGGTCGCCTCGCAATTGCTGCACTTGGCGCGCACCAGATGCCATTCGCTCTCGCACAGGCTGCAATGCAGATAGCGCAGGCCGGACTCGTTGCCGAGGCGCACCACGCTGGCCACCGGCGGCATCGCGCACACCGGGCACAGGTGGCGGGCGTCGTCGGGCTCGGCCACCGCCGTCACCTGCAGTTGCGCGGCCAGCTGGCTGAAGTAGACCGACAGCGCCGCCCACAGCAAGGGCGCGCGCGCCGAGCCGACGGCGGCGAAGTCGCCGTCCAGCAGCGCGCGGGCGGCGCTTTCCAGCGCGGCGTCGTCCGTCTGTTCCAGCTCGCGCGCCATCTGGCCGGCGGGGCCGGGCAGGGCGGCGAGCTCCGCGCACAGCGCGCGCAGCAGATCGCGCCAGACCGGATCGCGCGGCCAGGCGGCGGCGCCCAGCGGCGGCAGGCCGTGTTCGGCGCAATGATGGAAGTAATTGCCGCGCGGCGGCAGCGTCACCGGCTGTTCGCGCACCAGGCGGTGCTGAGCCGCGGCGATGCGGGCGGCGAAGGCAAGATAGGCCGCCATCGGGTGGCCGTCGGCCAGCGCCGTCAGGCGCCGGCTGCGGGCCAGATAGCGTTCGGCGGGCTGGGGCAGCAATAACGGCGGGATCTCTCCCGCCGCGGTTTGCAGCCGGCCAGCCTCGTCCAGGGGGACGATGCGTATGCTCATGGCTTGTTCTTGTCTCCGGTCATTTCACGGTACCAGCGCGGATGATGTTTCTTGGCCCAGGCATGGGTGACCACGCCTTCCACCATCGCCCGTATCGTGCCGCGCACCCAGATGGCGGCGTAGACGTGGACGATGATGCCGGCGATCAGGATCAGCGCGCTCCAGGCGTGCAGGAGCAGGGCCACGCGGATCACCGGGATGGGGAAGTACAGCGCGAAGTACGGCCGCCACATGATGAAGCCGGTGCACACCAGCACCAGCATGCAGCCGGTCATCAGCCAGAACATGCCTTTCTGGCCGCCGTTGTACTTGCCGATGTCGCCGACCTCGTGGCCGGACAGCACCGACTTCACCGCCATCATCCACTTCACGTCTTCCTTGTCCAGGAAGTTGTGATGCCAGTAGCGCAGGAATTGGCGCGCGAAGCCGACGAACATCAGCACCCCGACGAAGGGGTGGATGATGCGCGCCAGCTGCGGCGTGCCGAATACGCCGGTCAGCCAGAAGAAGGCCGGGTAGAAGAAGGCCAGGCCGGAAATCGCCAACAGCACGAAGCACACCGCCACGATCCAGTGGTTGACGCGTTCCGCCGCGCTGTAGCGCTTGATCAGCTTTTCCTTGCTCATGCCTTTTCCTCCTCTTCCTCTTCCGCCTTATTGGGGCCGACGCCGATGTAGTGGAAGAAGCCGAACAAGACCGAAGCCGCCAGGCCGATGGTGGACAGCGGCTTGAGGATGCCCTTCCACAGGCTGACCACCGGGCTGATCTTGGGATCCTTGGCCAGGCCGGAATACAGCTCCGGCTTGTCGGCGTGGTGCAGCACGTACATCACGTGGGTGCCGCCCACGCCTTCCGGATCGTACAGCCCGGCGTTGGCGTAGCCGCGGGTCTTCAGCTCTTCCACCCGGTCATGGGCGTAGGCCTGCATATCGGACTTGGTGCCGAAGCGAATGGCTCCGGTGGGACAGGTCTTCACGCAGGCCGGCTCCTGGCCCACCATCACCCGGTCGGAACACAAGGTGCATTTATACGCCTTGTTGTCCTTCTGGTTGATGCGCGGCACATTGAACGGACAGCCGGAGATGCAATAGCCGCAGCCGATGCAGTGCTCGGACTGGAAGTCCACGATGCCGTTGGCGTACTGGATGATGGCCCCCGGCGACGGACAGGCCTTCAGACAGCCCGGGTCGGCGCAGTGCATGCAGCCGTCCTTGCGGATCAGCCACTCCAGCTTGCCGCTTTCCTCCACCTCGCTGTAGCGCATCACCGTCCAGCTGTGGGCGGTGAGATCGGCCGGGTTGTCGTAGACGCCGACGTTGCTGCCCACTTCGTCGCGGATGTCGTTCCACTCCGAGCAGGCCACCTGACAGGCCTTGCAGCCTATGCAGGTGGACACGTCGATCAGCTTGGCCACCTCGGCCTTGTAATCGCGCACCACCGGGGGCTGGGTTGGGCTGGCGGAGCGGCGCTGGATATCTTGCGATTGCAGTGACATGGTCGCTCCTTATACTTTCTCGACGTTGACCAGGAAGGACTTGAATTCCGGGGTCTGGGTGTTGGCGTCGCCTACAAACGGCGTCAGCGTGTTGGCGCTGAAGCCTTTCTTGGCCACCCCTTCATAACCCCAGTGAATCGGAATCCCGATCTGGTGCACCGTCTTACCGTTGACCTGCAGCGCGCGGATGCGCTTGGTCACCACCGCCTTGGCCTTGATGTAGCCGCGCTTGGACGACACTTTCACCGTGTCGCCGTGGGCGATGCCTTTCTCCTTGGCCAGCGCCTCGCCGATTTCCACGAACTGCTCCGGCTGGGCGATCGCGTTCAGGCGCGCGTGCTTGGTCCAGCCGTGGAAGTGCTCGGTCAGCCGGTAAGTGGTGGCCGCATACGGGAAGGCGTCGTGCTTGCCCATCTGTTCGCGGTCCGCCGGGAACACCCGCGCAGCCGGATTGGACACCACCTTGGGATGCAGCGGGTTGGTGCCCAGCGGCGTTTCGAACGGCTCGTAGTGCTCGGGGAAGGGGCCTTCCGCCATCTTGTCGAGCGCGAACAGCCGCCCCAGGCCCTCGGCCTGCATGATGAAGGGGCCCATGGCGCTGCCGGGCGGCTCGTCGGCCTTGAAGTCGGGCACGTCCACGCCCACCCATTTTTCGCCGTTCCACTTGATCAGCGTCCGTTTCTTGTCCCACGGCGTGCCGTCCGGCTTACAGGAAGCGCGGTTGTACAGCACGCGGCGGTTGGCCGGCCACGCCCAGGCCCAGCCCAGAGTGTTGCCCAGCCCGGACGGGTCGCTGTTGTCGCGGCGCGCCATCTGGTTGCCGGCCTGGGTCCAGCTGCCGGCGAAGATCCAACAGCCGGACGCGGTGCTGCCGTCCGCCTGCATCAGGGCGAAGCCGGACAGCAGCTCGCCTTTTTTGGCCAGGAACTGGCCGGGGTTCTTTGGATCCGGGATGTCCGCCAGCGCCTTGCCGTTGAGCTCTTTAGCCAGTTCTTCCGGCTTGGGCTCGTGCGGGTCGCCGTAAGCCCAGGACAGGCTCATGACGGCCTCGGCGTTCTTGCCGCCGTCCTTGGCGTACTGCGCTTTCAGACGGGTGAAGATGCCGGCCAGGATTTCCGCGTCGGTGATCGCTTCGCCCGGCGCGTCCGCGCCTTTCCAGTGCCATTGCAGCCAGCGCCCGGAATTGACCACCGCGCCGTCTTCCTCGGCGAAACAGGTGGTGGGCAGGCGGAACACCTCGGTCTGGATTTCCGCGCTGTTGACATCGTTCTGCTCGCCGTGATTCTTCCAGAAAGTGGAAGTGTCGGTGGCTAGCGGGTCCATGATCACCAGGTATTTCAGTTTGGAAAGCGAGGCCACCACCTTGTTCTTGTCCGGGAAGGCCAGGATGGGGTTGAAGCCTTGGCAGAAATAGCCGTTGATCTTGCCCTGGTGCATCAGCTCGAAGTACTGCAGCACGTCGTAGCTCTTGTCCCACTTGGGCAGCCAGTCATAGCCCCACTGATTGTCGGCGGTGGCCTTGTCGCCCCACATCGCCTTCATCAGCGAGATGAAGAACTTGGGATAGTTCTGCCAGTAGTTCATCTGCCCGTCGGCCAGCGGTTTGCTGGTGTACTTGGCCAGATAGGCGTCCAGCGTGGGCTCCTTCTCCGAGGGCATGTTCAGATAGCCCGGCAAGCTGGTGGACAGCAGGCCGATATCGGTCAGACCCTGGATGTTGGAGTGGCCGCGCAGCGCGTTGACCCCGCCGCCGGCCATGCCCATATTGCCCAGCAGCAGCTGGATCATCGCCATGGTGCGGATGTTCTGCGAACCGATGGAGTGCTGGGTCCAGCCCAGCGCGTACAGGAAGGAGGTGGTCTTGTCGTGGACGCCGGTTTCCGCCAGGTATTCGCAGACCTTGAGGAAGGCGTCCTTGGGCGTGCCGCAAATGGTTTCCACCATTTCCGGCGTGTAGCGGGCCACGTGCTCGCGCATCAGATTGATCACGCAGCGCGGGTCGGACAGGCTGTCGTCGCGCTTGGCCATACCCTTGTCGTCCAGCTGGTAAGTCCAGGTGGATTTGTCGTAGCTGTGCTTTTCCGCGTTGTAGCCGGAGAACAGGCCGTCGTCGAACTGGAAGTCCGGGTTCACCAATAGTGCGGCATTGGTGTAGGCCAGCGTGTATTCCTTATTGTACTTGCCGGTTTGCAGCAGGTAGCGGATCACGCCGGACAGGAACGCAATGTCCGTGCCGGTGCGGATGGGGGCGTAATAATCCGCCACCGAGGCCGTGCGGGTGAAGCGCGGATCAATGACGATCAGCTTCGCCTTGTTGCGGGTCTTGGCTTCAATCGCCCAGCGGAAACCCACCGGGTGCGCCTCGGCCGCATTGCCGCCCATGACGACAATGAGGTTGGCGTTCTTGATGTCGACCCAATGGTTCGTCATGGCACCGCGACCAAATGTTGGGGCAAGACTTGCCACCGTTGGTCCGTGTCATACACGCGCCTGGTTGTCGACCGCCAGCAGCCCCAGGCTGCGGGTGAATTTGTGGGTCAGCCAGCCGGCCTCGTTGCTGGACGCGGAAGCGGCCAGGAAACCCGTGGTCAGCCAGCGGTTGACGGTGACGCCGTCCGCGTTCTTCTCGACGAAGTTGGCGTCGCGGTCGCGCTTCATATGGGCGGCGATGCGCTCGAAGGCCTCGTCCCAGCTGATGCGTTTGTATTCGTTGGAGCCCGCTTCGCGCACTTCCGGGTAGCGCAGGCGGTTGGGGCTGTGGATGAAGTCGATCAGGCCGGCGCCCTTGGGACAGAGCGCGCCGCGATTGACCGGATGGTCCGGATCGCCTTCAATGTGGAAAATATCGGCTTTGGCGTTCTTGGCGCCGTCGCCCAGGCTGTACATCAAGATGCCACAGCCCACCGAACAGTATGGACAGGTATTCCGGGTTTCCGTCGCGCGCAGCAATTTATAGCTGCGGGTGTCGGCCAGCGCGGTCTCGGGCATGAAGCCCAGGGTCGCGATGGTGGTGCCTGCCATGCCGCCGGCGCAGAGCTTGAAAAACTGCCGTCTGCTGACTTGCATGGGTTTGTCTCCTTGGGGTTGAACTGGGCGCGTCCCTGACCCACCAAGGACGCGTTGCTCACTCACAGCGGAAAATCTATTATCGCCCTAGGTATCAATTAGTACAAACTATTGCAGTGAATGGCAGGCCACATTTTATGAAAAAAACCGAAGCGCTGGAGCAGGCGGCGCTTGAGCTCGGCATTGTCGATTGCCGTCACGGCGGCGCCCAGGCCAGGCAGGACTGGGTGGCGGTGGAAACCCCGGTGGCGCTGGTGTACAACGGCCTCTCCCACGTGGTGATGATGGCCAGCCCGCGGGAGCTGGAAGACTTTGCGCTGGGCTTCAGTCTGGCCGAAGGCATCGTCTCCCATCCGGGCGAGATCTACGGCATCGACATCGTTCCGGGCGAACGCGGCGTGGAAGCGCGCATCGATCTGGCCTCGGCCCGCTTCATGGCCTTGAAGGAGCGCCGCCGCCAGCTGGCCGGCCGCACCGGTTGCGGCCTGTGCGGCGTGGAACAGCTGGCCGAAATCCACCGGCCGCTGCCGCCGCTGCCGCAGACCCAAAGCTTCAGCCTGGACGCGCTGGCGCGCGCCTTGCCGGCGCTGCAGCAGGCGCAAAGCCTGTCCCAGGCCACCGCTTGCGCCCACGCCGCCGGCTGGGTGACGCCGCAGGGCGAACTTCTGCACCTTAGCGAGGATGTGGGTCGCCACGTGGCGCTGGACAAGCTGATCGGCGCGCGCGCGCGCCAGGGCTGGCGGGACGGCGCGGCCATCGTCACCAGCCGCGCCAGCTATGAAATGGCGCAGAAGGCCGCCGCCGCCGGCATCGAGATCCTGATCGCGCTGTCCGCGCCCACCTCGCTGGCGGTGGAGATGGCCGCGCGCTACGGCCTGACCCTGATCGGCTTCGCCGGCCACGGCCGCGCCAATCTGTACAGCTGCCCCGAACGTTTGCGCATGTAATCCAACAGAAATATTCTGCCAGTAAACGGCATGGCAGCCGTGGATTGATGCCGGCAAGCGTCGCAGCGTCGGCAGCTTGCGCCGCGCAGTGCCGGCTGGGGCTGGCCGCGGGTTTTGCGTTGCAGCATCCGCGGAGAATTCCGCCTTGCAATTCTGGCCAGGATAGGGTCAGAATCGAAGCTCGACATTTCAACCCTTTCGAATATAAGAAACAAGCATGGCACTCATCGTACAAAAGTACGGCGGCACTTCGGTTGGAACCACCGAACGGATCAAGAACGTTGCCCGCCGTGTCGCCAAGTGGAAGTCGCAGGGACATGATGTCGTGGTGGTGGTGTCCGCCATGAGCGGCGAAACCAACCGCCTCATCGCCCTGGCAAAGGAGATTCAGGACTATCCGGACCCGCGCGAGCTGGACGTGGTGATATCCACCGGCGAGCAAGTCACCATCGGCCTGCTGGCCATGGCGCTGAAGGAAATCGGCGTGCCGGCCAAGAGCTACTGTGGCTGGCAGGTGAAGCTGGTCACCGACAACGCCCACACCAAGGCCCGCATCCAGGAGATAGACGACGCCGCGATGCGCTCCGACCTCAATGAAGGCCGCGTCGTCATCGTCGCCGGCTTCCAGGGCGTGGACGAGGACGGCGACATCACCACGCTGGGCCGCGGCGGCTCGGACACCTCCGCCGTGGCGCTGGCCGCCGCGCTGAAGGCCGACGAATGCCAGATCTACACTGATGTGGACGGCGTTTACACCACCGATCCGCGCGTGGTGCCGGAAGCGCGCCGCCTGAAGACCGTCACGTTCGAGGAAATGATCGAAATGGCGTCGCTGGGCTCCAAGGTGCTGCAGATCCGCTCGGTGGAGTTCGCCGGCAAGTACAAGGTTCGTTTGCGCGTGCTCTCCAGCTTCGAAGACGAAGGCGAAGGCACCCTGATTACGTATGAGGAAGATGAAAGCATGGAAAAGGCCGTTGTCGCAGGCATCGCATTTGACCGTAACGAAGCGCGCATCAACGTCAAGGGCGTGCCGGACAAGCCTGGCATCGCCTACCAGATTCTGGGGCCGATCGCCGATGCCAATATCGAAGTGGACATGATCATCCAGAACGTGGGCGAAAACGGCGCGACCGATTTCTCCTTCACCGTGCCGCGCGGCGAATTCCAGCGCGCGCTGACCATCCTGCGCGAAGTGCAGACCCATATCGGCGCCGCCAAGATCGACGCCGACGACAAGGTGGCCAAGATCTCCATCGTGGGCGTGGGCATGCGTTCGCACTGCGGCATCGCCTCCACCATGTTCCGCACCCTGGCGGAAGAGGGCATCAATATCCAGATGATCTCCACCTCGGAAATCAAGGTGTCGGTGCTGTTGGACGAGAAGTATCTGGAACTGGCGGTTCGCGTTTTGCATAAAGTTTTCGGGCTGGACCAGCCGGCGTAAATAATTTCGGATACACGCTTGACAGGGGGCGCAGCGCTAATTAATATGGCGCTCTCTGAACGGAGAAATGGCCGAGTGGTCGAAGGCACTTCCCTGCTAAGGAAGCATACGGGCTTAAACCTGTATCGAGGGTTCGAATCCCTCTTTCTCCGCCAGTTCGCATTAAGCCCTTGATTGGAAACAGTCGAGGGCTTTTTTGCGTCCTAGCGGTCCGAACCTCATCGTTAGATTCCTGAAGCGGATCAACAAGACCAAGAGCTTCCTAGAAGCGTAACCGTCTCTGCGAAAACGCGATCAATCCGTTTGACCGAGATAAAACGTAGTCGAGACACGCCCTCGAGCGGTTTGCGCGGCAATGCCCGATTGCCTTTGTGTATTGGGAAAAGGGGAGTCTTCCATCGGCTGGAGGATGGTGGCGGATGAATTCGATTGATGGCCGGAAGCAGGTGGGTGATCCGCTCCGGCCATTTTGTCGCTTGCTCACGCTGCTATTCAAACCGTCAGGGGAGCTGAATAGTTGCCTCTGTTTCATTCACCGCCACTTCCTGTCCGTTAGCGTAATGGCGCTAGAGCAGACGCCCGACCCGCTAATCCGCCAGCGACGCGCCGCGCGGTGCGCTGGTCTTCTTTCTCCATGGCTCGGATGGCTTGAGCAGGTAGTTGGCGTATACGTAGCGCCAGGGCACGACTGCATAGAAGACGATCAGCAAGGGAATCCAGCCCAGATTGGCTTCGGTAAAGGGCTCTATGCGCCCGCTGCGCCACTGGGGAATGGCTACCAACACCACCCACAGGGTTTTCCAGATCATTTCCCATAGCAGCACCGGGAGCATTTGCAGCGGGTAGCGCACGCCAAATAGGGTTAACAGCCAAAAGGCCAAGAGCATGTGGTCCACCACGGTTCTAGTGGGAACCGCCGGGGTATGGGGACTCAAGATATTAGGCAGCAGGGAGACTCCAAATCCGACGGCGATAAACAGATACAGGCCTCTCAAGCAGTTCAGGCGAAATAGTGAAATGTCTTGCATTTTATCTTTCTCCATGAAAATGACCCATTTGGGCGAGTGGATACAGCTTGCTTCGGACGCCGTTCGATTTGGCGGGCGCTTGCTACTGGCCCGCCAGATGGAATTGGCCAAGGCCCGGCGCGTAAACAGATGGCTTAAGCTTTATTTGGGGACGGCTTGGTCTTCCTTAGCGCTGGCCGCATAGTCCAGCAAATCGCCCGGCTGACATTGCAAGGCTTCACAAATTGCCTCCAAGGTCGAGAACCTGATGGCGCGGGCTTTTCCGGTTTTGAGGATGGAAAGATTCGCCAGGGTGATGTCTACACGGTCCGCAAGCTCGCTCAAAGTCATTCTTCGGTCATGCAACAGGTCATCGAGCTTTACCAGAATAGCCATGGCTTATACGGTTCCTTCCAAATCGATACGCATTTTCGTTCCTGCATCAAATACTCGCGCCAGAATAAACAGCAGCAATACGGATAGCCATCCATCGACCGAAGGGCTCCACCCAATGTCCAACGGGTAGATCATGGATACGCTTGCGCAAACCGCGCCGACGGCAAGGTTGAGAATTTGTATGGCGAGCAGCGCCCAAGCAATGGCTTGCAGCCGGGCGGCGTTGGCCGGAATGAAGGGGTCGCCATCGCGTACCGTTGTCACCATCGCCAGCAAGCGCGCCAAGACAAGATTCGCCAGCGGCACGCCAGCGAGCCCGATCAGCATGATCAGGCGCATGCCTGTCATTAGCGCGGGCGGAGCCTCCGGTCGCGCGCCCAGCGCGGCTTGCAGCCATTGCGGCGCGAAAAAGCTGGCAAGCAAAAGTGCCCCAATTCCCATGCCCAATATGAAGTTCAGGCTGAGCAGGGCGCGCAAGACCAGGCGGGTCGTAGACAAAAGGTTCGGACGGCTAGGTATCATTTCCTCCTCCTGGGTTTATTGTTAAACGATAAATAGGACATTGGTATTCCGCAAGAAATTTATCGTTGTTCGATAATCTTGCTTGAGCTTGTCGCAACCAGGGAACAATAAGGAGGGAACGGCTCCGGTCTAGGTCGCTGCGGCGACCCGTCGAACGGGGGCCAACTTGCTCAATGACCGGGTACTGGATGACCGGGTACTGCCTTTCTTTGCCGAACAGGGCATGGGGATCATCCGCATCCCGCAGGCGCCGCTTCTGCAGTCTGGCCAATTTGGCCATGCGTTCATTTTCTCCCAGGGTGAACGGAGTGAACCGCCATCAAAAGCCGCTGAAAGCCTTTCATTAACAAGGCCATCAAAGGCCATCAGCTGGATTCGATTGAGGGGTTAAAGCTGATGAAACTTGTACCTTGGTTGGACGTTTGAATCAGCCGAAAACATCCAAATTGAATACTTTTGGTCGAGCCCGCCAGGGCACTTCGTCGAGCAGCGAATAGCCGCCGCTATCCTCATACCTGCCATCGCCATCGGTGAACCGGAAGGATGCCCACACGCCATACCCAAAATGAACCGTACAAATGAGAATCGGCGGGTAGCGCTTGCTCTAGGCCGGGCGGGGAAAATTGCGAGTTTTGTTGAGTCAGGCATGGCTTTGCGAAAATTTTCTCCATTTTGCGGGTTTGGAAAAATTTCAGAGCAAGCTGTTGACAAGGTCCAGCAAAGGACACATACTGTGCGCCTCTTGATCGACAGCACAGCAAGCGCTGCTGCTAGAAAATTCAAGGGTTTGGTTGTTTGAGAGCAGGCATTTTCACGAATCCCTCTTTCTACGCCAATCAGCGCACCCGTAGCTCAGTTGGATAGAGTATCTGGCTACGAACCAGAGGGTCGGGCGTTCGAATCGCTCCGGGTGCGCCACTTGCTGTCCCTATAGTTTAGCGGTTAGAACACCGCCCTTTCACGGCGGTAGCCGGGGTTCGATTCCCCGTGGGGACGCCAAATTTAGAAAAACCCATCGCGCAAGCGGTGGGTTTTTTGCATTTCTAAGCTGCCTATCCGGCAGCGAACCCCATTGGCACCATCACCATACGGGACCGCTGTTTCTAAGCGGCCCATCCGGCAGAAGCACGGCGCGCGGCTAGCTTTTGGCGGGCCGTGTAAAACACTGCTCCACCACCTGTTCGCCCCAGCGCGCTCCTGGGCGCTCCTCGCTCAAGACAAAGCCGAAGGCCTCGTACAAATGCCGCGCCGCCAGCAAGCCCTGGAAGGTCCACAGCCGGACGGCGAGGCGCTGCTGATCGCAAAACGCCATCGCCTGTTCCATCATGCGGCGGCCAAGGCCGCTGCCGCGCGCCTCCTCGTCCAGAATGAACCAGCGCAGCTGCGCCTGCCCCGGCGCGTCCGGCTCCGCCGCAATCACCAATGAACCGATGATGCGGCCGTCGCGAAAGGCCAGCCACAGCTGATTGCCGGGCTGGCTCAGGCGGCCGAGGAAATCGGCCAGGCCGGTGGCCACCTGCCGTTCGAAAAAAGCGCCGAAGCCGGCGTGGGCGTGGTAATAGCGCGCATGCATGGCGACAATGCTGCCCAGCGCGCCGCAACGGTAACCGGTTTCAACGGCGATGGGTGCCGCGGCCGGCGGCGTGTGCTCGGCGTGCCTGGCTTCCAGCGCCGCCGCATAGCAATTCAGGCCTTGTTCCACCTGCCGCTGCTGCTCCGCCGACAGGTGGACGAGGGCGCCGCCCACCTGGCCGCGGCCATAATCCTGCAACTGCGCGAACAGCTGCTGGCCGGATGGGCTCAAGGCCAGCAGCTTGGTCCGGCCGTCGCTGGGGCTGGCCTGCTCCAGCAGCTCGCCGCCCTGCGTCAGTTTGCGCACCAGCCGGCTCACCGTGGATTTTTCCAGCTGCAGCTTGTCCGCCAACTGGCTGGCGGACAAGCTGCCGGCCAGGCCGATCTCCACCACCGCATGCACGGCGGAAGCGGAGTGCCGGCTCATGGCCAGGGTGCTGCGCATGAAACCCAGCTCGCGCACGATGCGCCGCGAGGCGGAGCGGATCTGGTCGATGACAAGCTGCTGCGGCTGTGTAGGGTTCATGCGCGCTCTCCTGTGGTAATGGTTGTAACATACAACTAAATAGTTGCTTATTACAATAAATCGTGAGCGCGCCAGCCGTTCAGAACTTGTGATTCACCTCCACCCACCACTGGCGGCCATAGGGCAGATAACTGCCCACCGGGTAGTAGGGCCAGTTGCTGGTGTCGTCGCGCTTGATGGTGTCCAGCACATTGTTGATGATGAGCCCCACCGAAGTCTGCTTGCTCCATTGATACTGAGTGCTGAAATTGGCCAGTACCGTGGGCGTCAGATTGCCGGAGCCGTCGGCTTTGGGAATTTTGCCGTAACGGGTCAGCAGCACGGTGGACGACCAGGGGCCGATGTCCCAGCTCAGGCTGGTGTCCAGCTTGTCCGGCCAATCGGTGTTTTCCGGGTCGTTCAACATATTCTTTTCCACATCGCCGGCAAACTGCTGGTAAGTGTGCTTCAGCACCTTGGTGTAATTGGCTTTCAGCAGGAAGCTGCCCCAGTTGGCGGTTTTCCAGCGCAGCTTGCCGGCGATGTCGAAACCGCTGGTGCGCTCGCTGGCGGCGTTGATCGGGTTGACCACGATCTGCTTGATCGCGCCCGGATTGATCAAGGCATTGGCCGGATTGCGCTGCACTCGGCGCAGCGTGTCCTGGCACAGCTGGGACGACGCGTCCAGCATGCCGGCGCGGCACTGCGCCTCGTCGCGCAACAGCTTGTCGCCGCTCAGGTCGGTGACCAGATCATTGATGGCGATGTCCCAGTAATCCACCGAAATATCCGCGCTGCTGCTGGGCGACCACACAAAGCCGAAGCCGTAGGACTTGCCGTTTTCCGGCTTCAGTTCGGCGTTGCCGTTCTTCACGTAGTCCGCGCCCGGCGACATGCTTTTGTAGTCGCAGCTGGCCAAGGGCTGGCCGGCCTGGGCGCAACGCCAGTAGTCAGTGCTGGACGAGTAATAGCCGCGGCTCTGAGTTAGGAACAGATAATTCATGTCCGGCGCGCGGAAGCTGGTGGCGTAACTGCCGCGCAGCAGCAGGCTGTTTAGCGGACGGAAGGCCAGGCCGGCGCCGTAAGTGAACTTGCCGGCGCTGCTGTCTGGCAACTGGTAGCGGTCGTAACGGCCGGATAGCGTCAGGTCCAGCCGCTTCAACACCGGGATGAACAACTCGCCGCCCAGCGCCTGGCGCGAGCGGGTGCCGCCGGCGTGCACGGCCGGCGAGGTGTTATAGAACGCGCCCTGATTGATCAGCGGGTCCGGATCATTGCTGAAGCCCTGGCTGCCCCATTCCAGCGTGCCGGCCAGCTTCACCGCGCCGGCCGGCAGCTTGAACAACTCGCCGCTGCCGCTCAGGCTCAGCGCCTGCAGCCAGGACTTGTTCTGGCTCACCGAGCGCCCGGCGATGCTGTCGAACTCCGCCTGCGTCAGCCGGCGGTTGAACGGCCCGGCCGACGGCGCGTAAATCGGCACCCCCTTGGCGTCCACTCCCTGCTGCTGGCCCAGGAAGAAACTGTCCGCATTGGCCAGCAGCCGCGGCGCGATGTTCTGGCTGGTGTAGATGGACGCGTTGTAAGCGGCTTCGTAACTCCAGCTGCTGCCCGGCACCGTGCCGCGCAGGCCGAAAGTCAGGTTGGCTGCCACATCGTCCCACTTGCGGTTGTAGCGGCTGGCGCCGCCCATCTCCTCCGGCGACAGCAAGCGGCTCCAGACCTCGTAGCGGCCGCTGTTCTGGTTCAGGAAATAGCCGCCGTTGCCGGCGGCCGAGGTCCAGCTGGGGCCGCGGGTGTTGTTCTCGCTGTGGTTGAAGGCTAGCAGCGCGTCGCTGAACAACTCCAGGTGATCGTTGAGCGCGTAATTCAGGCTCAGATAACCGTTCTGGCTCTGGTTGGCGGTCTGCACCGTCCAGTAGGAGGCCTTGGCCAGCGGGCTGGCGCAGACATTGCTCTTGCTGCTGCGGTAAGCGCGCACGCTGCCGGCGTACAGGCCGCCCAGCGCGCCGCAAGCCGCGCCGGGGTCGATGAACTTGCCGCTGCTCACATCCTTCTGCGACCACACCGTGGTGGGCGCCGCGCCGTTGACGGTGTTGTCCGCCATGAAGCCGCGCTGGCGCGACCAGATCGGGTTGCGCTGGCTCAACTCCAGCGCATAGACCAGGTTCAGCTTGTCCCAGCTCTTGCCGCCGCTCAGCTGCAGGCGCAGGTTTTCGCCGCCGTGATGCTCGCTGCCGCCGGCCTTGACGTTGACCGTGGTGCCGTCGGCCTTCTTCTTCAGGATCACATTGACCACGCCGGCGATGGCGTCCGAGCCGTAAATCGCCGACGCGCCGCCGTTGAGCACCTCGATGCGCTCAATCATCGCCGCCGGGATATTGGCCAGATTGACGAAGTTGACCGAGCCCTCGTAAGCCACCGGGTAATCGGCGATGCGGCGGCCGTTGAGCAAGGTCAGCGTATGGTTGGGCCCCAGCCCGCGCAGGCTGATGGCGTTGGCGGCCGGGGTGAAGGTATTGCCGAAATCCGCGCCCTGGGTGAAGCCGGTGTTCTGCGCCAGATTGTTCAGCGCGTCGTAAACATTGGTGTAACCCTGTTTTTCGATATCGGCGCCGCTCAGCACCGTGACCCCGGTGGGGCCTTCCTTGCCGGCGCGCGCAATGCGCGACCCGGTGATGGTGACGCTGTCCAGCGTGTTGCCGTCGGCGGCCAGCGTCGGCAAGGCTTGCCCTGCCAAGGCCAGCGCCAGCGCGGAGAGAGTGAAATGGGGATATGCCATCGTGGAACGCCGGCTGTGCCGGCCCTTTATTGATTTTGGAAAACAAAATCTAGCACGATTGCATATATGTTAAAAATCTGGAAAATTAGATTGTTATTCAAATTGAGAATAACGTGATTGGAAGGATTGCGGGGGAGGGGTTGGGGGGGGGCTTTCTAGGCTGCCCATCCGGCAGAGAACGAAGGGGTAGACATGGCGGAGGTGTTTGAGTGTTTCTAAGCTACCTATCCGGCAGAGAACGCCGTGGGGACGGATAGCGGGCTGGTGGAATGTTTCTAAGCTGCCTATCCGGCAGAGAACGTTCAGGGTCCACGATCTGAAACACACATTCGTTTCTAAGCTGCCTATCCGGCAGAAAACTTGCGCCCCTTCTTGCCGCCTTTTTTCCCTTTTTTCTAAGCTGCCTATCCGGCAGAGAACCGGCGCCGGAAACGATATCAACCACACCGTAGTTTCTAAGCTGCCTATCCGGCAGAGAACATCCCTTTCGCAAGCGGAGCCGCAGTCCGACATTTCTAAGCTGCCTATCCGGCAGAGAACTAAATCGTGTTCTTCTTGGATTTGATGGTCATTTTCTAAGCTGCCTATCCGGCAGAGAACCCGGGTTGAAGTCCGCCTTTTCCTCGGTGCAATTTCTAAGCTGCCTATCCGGCAGAGAACTGCCGCTCATGAACAGGTCGACGCGGCCGCTGTTTCTAAGCTGCCTATCCGGCAGAGAACCTAGGCGGCGCGAGCGATTCAAACGCTTATACTTTCTAAGCTGCCTATCCGGCAGAGAACAAATCGCCGCTTGCCGCTACAAGCCAGATTTTTTTCTAAGCTGCCTATCCGGCAGAGAACATTGGTCATCTCTACTGTCTTCATTTTTGACCTTTCTAAGCTGCCTATCCGGCAGAGAACATGATTCGCAAGTAAAGCGATTAGCTCTCGGTTTTCTAAGCTGCCTATCCGGCAGAGAACGATTGGCGTTACCGTAACGGAATGGCGGGCATTTTCTAAGCTGCCTATCCGGCAGAGAACTCCAAGCCATGATTTGCGACGGCTTTCCGTCATTTCTAAGCTGCCTATCCGGCAGAGAACCTTCATCCGCAAAACCATCAAGAAAGCCGCATTTTCTAAGCTGCCTATCCGGCAGAGAACGCCGCCGCCGAAGCGCTGAAGTTTTCTTCTGCTTTCTAAGCTGCCTATCCGGCAGAGAACTTCAGCGTTGCAACGAACTGCTTGCGCGTTTCTTTCTAAGCTGCCTATCCGGCAGAGAACCTTGGCATTGGAGCCGTTGATTTGAGTAACGATTTCTAAGCTGCCTATCCGGCAGAGAACTCAGAGTCGACTGGCAACTGTACATTAATCAATTTCTAAGCTGCCTATCCGGCAGAGAACTAGAGCCTTTCCCCCGCAAACCCGCGTCAGCGGGGGAAAGCATCGCTTTCCCCAATAAAACCCCTTTTATCCCACCCCGCGCCAAGCCCCTGATTTAACAGGCTTGGCGGCGGGGCAGGAAAAAAAGGGTTAGAACCACGGCACGGTGGCGTCGGGGCTGAGGCCGAAGGCGTTGAAGCGGCCGCTGTGGGTGGCCGGGGCTGGGCGTTGCTCGATGTGCATCTGGTAACGCTGGCCGGTGCTGGCACTGTTGAGGGTGAGGAAGGGCAGGGTTAGACGGCGGGCGGCGCTGTCCGGGAAACGCTGCGCGGCCTCTTCCGCGCTGATGCCCAGCCGCCGCACCAGCCGGCGGCGTTCCTTGTCCGGGTTGGTCTTGGCCTGCTTGCGCCGCACCTGCCAGGCTTCCGCCTGCGGCGGCACCGGCTGGATGGCGGCCAGCGCGATGTGGTCGCGCATGCCGCTGAGCCAGTCGCCGGCCATCAGCCGCTGCAAGGCAGCGTGGCCGCCGTGCAGGCGCAGGGTGTCGCCCAGCGCGGCGGCCGGGGCCGCGCGCGGGAAGCTGAGGCCGATGTCGTCGCGGCCTTGCTCGCTCAGCGCGCGGTGCAGCTTGGCGAACAGCGCGTTCATCAGCAGCGTGGGCGCAAACTCCGGGTCCGGGCGCAGCCGGATGTCCAGGTAATGATCCATGGCTTACTCCGCCGCGCCGAACACGCCGCCGCGGATCAGCGTGGCCAGCACAAAGTGCTGATCATGCGGCGCCGTGGCCTGGTCTTTCAGTACCCAGTTGTCCAGTAATGTGTAAAAGTCTGTTTTAGGCTGGTCTTTGGTTTTGCTGGGGGGGCGGCAAGCCTTGCCCAGCGTGGTGACCGAGCCGTAGGGCTCCACCGCGATGGGGCCGAGCTGTTCGGCTTCCGGGTGCCAGTCGTCTATGGTGCGGATGGCGTTGCCCAGCTTCTGCGAGTGGATGGCGGCGATCCTCAGCGTGCCTTGCTCGATGGCGTACAGGGTTTTGCTCTTGTCGCCGCGGCCGCGCTCCAGTACCAGTTCCTGCGACGGGAACACCTCCTGGCCGGCGCCCAGCCGCGCAAAGGCGGTGATTTGCAGCAGCAGATGGCGCTGACCGGCCAGGCCGGCGGCGATGGCGGCGGCCAGTTGTTCCAGCGCGGCGGCCTGGCTGCCGGGGTCGAAGTGGCGCAGGGACAGCGCCAGCGCGTCGAACTGCCATTGCTGCGCCGGCTGGCCTTGCTCCAGCAGCGCCACCCGCACTTCCACCTGCTCCGCGCCCACGCGGTTGCGCCACAGGAAGCGGCCGTTGGCCAGGTTGCAGGCATAGCGGCGCGCCAGCTCGGCAAAGCCGTGAGCCTGCACATAGCCGGCCACGGTGGCGCGCAGCTTGGCCTGATAGGCGCTGTCGTTGCAGGCGGACGGCGCGCCGACATTGCCCAGCACCCGTAGCGTGAAGCTGATTTTCAAGGTGTCCGCGTGGTGCGGCAGCGCGGCCACGTCCACGGTTTGCAGATTGGGGTTTTCAATCTGCGCGTCCAGCTTGGCCGGGTCCTGGTCCTTGGTTTTCAGGCGGTTGGAAATGGTGCCGCGCACGGATTTTTCGATGACCCTGACCGGCTCCCAGCCGGCGTGCTGCTCGCGCTGTTGCCAGTCGCCGGCGTGGAACAAGGCGTCGGACGGGTCCAGCTTGCGTTCAAAGGCCAATACGGTAGCGGTTTTCAGCGGTGCGGTGCTCATGAGGCTTCCTTTCTAGTCTTCTATTTCCAAGGTGGCGGCGTAATCATTGCGGCAGCGGTACAGGCCGCTGGCGGTGTCGTCGTCGGCGTACCACAGCAACTGGCCGACATCGTGCAGCCGGTGCGGGCTGAGCCATTCGCCCAGCGAATACAGGCTTTCCACAAAGCGGAACGGCGTCTGCGCGTCGCGGGCGTTGGCCACGCTGCCGGCCGGGTAGAGCGGGGACAGCGCGCCGTAGCCCACCGGCATCGGCACCGTCCAGCCCTGGCTGTGGCCGCGTTGGCTGCGCCATTCCAGCGTGCGGCGCGGCTCGCCGCCGGTCGGGTCCGCTTGTTCCTGCCAGTGAGGCGCGTGGTTGATGCGGGACAGATCCAGCCAGGCGTCGAAGAGGTCTGTTTGCGGCTGGCTGGCGCGTAGCGTGGCCAGATGGCTTTGCAGCAAGTCGTCGCGCGATACCAGCGCAAAGCCGGGCAGCAGGCTGCGCCGCAGCTGGCGGAATTCTTCGCGCCGCGTCGCCTCGTCCTCGTTCAAGGTCATCAACTGCGGCGCGGGACGGCGACGGCCGGGCAGCGGCGGCATCACGCTGCCGCCGGCAATGCGCATGCCGTGCAGGGTGTCCGCCACCTGCCGCGCCAGTTCCGACAGTTGCTCGCCGGGCGCGGCCAGCGCTTCGCCGGTGAGGCCGAACAGCAGGCTGATGTCCAGGTGGATGCGGCCTTCCTCCACGATGGCGGCGGTGGCGCCGTCCTTGTCCACCGGATTGCGGCTGAGGTGGAAACCCTGGGTGTACGCGCCGCTGGTCTGCGCCTGGTAATGGTGGCAGACCACGCCCACCGCCTCGAACTGCAAATCCAGGCTGCCGGCCAGCTTGCGCTCCAGCGCCTGGGCCAGGCCGGTGAAGGCGGTAATGGCCGGAAAGCCCCAGGTGAAGGGGCTGGAAATGGCGTTGGCGTTTTGCACCCGCAGCCGGGGCACGCTCAGCAGGCCGGTGATCACGGGCAGAGTGCTCATGCTTGCTCCTTGGCCATGGCCGCCAGCTGGCGGCGGGTTTGATCGTGCTGGGCCTGCCAGCCCAGATCCCCGGCCAGCTCGCGCGCCCAGTGGCGGAATTCCGCGTCGCCCATCTCCAGCGGGCTGGCGTCGAATTGCTGGTTCAGCCAGCGGCCGAAGCGCTTGGCCACTTCCAGCGGCCAGTCCTCGCCGTGCCAGCGCGCGGCAAAGTCCGCGTCGGTATCGGCGCGCCAAGGGTCCAGCCACAGCTGCTGGTATTCCGGCAGCCGGCAGCGCGTGTCCGCGCTCCAGCCGGGCGGCAGGCCTTCGTGCATTTCCTTGCCGAACAGCAGCAGTTCCTCCAGCAGCGCATTGCCCAGATCGTCACGACGATCTTGGGCATCTTTGTTTTGAGGCGGCTGGCTTTCCAGAAAGACGCGCAGTTGGCGGACCAGCCGGCGCACATCGTTGCGGCGGCCAAAGCGCAGCAGCGCGTCCTCGCTATTGAGCGGCGGTTTCAGGCTCAGGCTCCGCCACTGCGGCGGCAGGGAAGCCAGCAGATAGTTATTGCCCTTGCGCTCGCTATTGAGCTGGGAAATATTCTGCGGCTTGGTGCCGCCCAGCTTCTGCACCGCCAGCTGCGGATAATCGCAATAGCCGTGCGGGTGATCGCGTTGCTCGCGGCGGGCCTGGCGCGCGGCCTTGGCGGCTTCGCCGAAGCGGTGCTCCTGGATGGTTTGGTACAGCCGCTGCGCCAGCGCGCTGGGGTAGAGCGGAGCCAGCAGGTGGTAGTCCTTGTCCTCGACCGGCTCGTAACCCACCAGCCAATACACTTGCTTGGCGCGGCTATGGCTGGCGGCCGCCGCGCCGGCGTCGGTCAGCGCGGCGAAGGCGGCGATCCAGGCCTGAGCCTGCTCGGCGTCGTCGCTGAGCGCGGCGGCCAGGTCGGCGTCCTGCGCCAAGGCCAGTGCCAGCAGGCTTTGGCCGTCGTGTTGCTGCTTCAGAAACTTGTACACATCCAGCGCGGCGGCGTTGCCCACCACGTCGTCGGCAAAATCCGCGTCCAGGCAGTGGCTGCCCACTTCGCGGCGCGCCGGCAGGGTGGAGGGCGGCGCGTACAGATTGCTGCCGCGGGCGTCCGGGTGAACGGCTTTAAGGGTGTGGGTGGCGGCTTGCAGCTGGCCGGCGCGGCGGGCGGCGTCCGCCAGCCAGGCGGCCGGTTGATGCTGGGCCAGCAGCGCTTCGCGTTTGGCGTCGTCGTCGGGCGCGAGCTTGTCCAGCTTGTCGTCGCGCCGTTGCCGGATGAAGCCGGCCATCAAGGCGCGTAGTGCGGTGGCGCGGGGCGTGAGGGTAGGGGGCATGGCTGTCCTTGGATCACAAAGTCAGGAACAAACAGCAACGCGGCCCCGGCGCTATTAGGCTGCCGGGGCCTTGGTTCGGTGCTTCATCGCATGCGCATCCTCCTGTTATGCAAGGGATTAGGATGGGTGTGGGTCCGGTCTTCCAACTTTGTCACGTGCTTACGCAACACCGACCATACGCCATTTTTTTACCTAGACAAAGTCAATTTCACTTTTATCGTTAATTGATGGTGGCGACTTGTAACATCGGCGCCACTGTCGGCATAAGGCAGCTTAGAAATAGACGAAGTCGAATTTTCTTTTCAGTTCTCTGCCGGATAGGCAGATTCGAACAGGCCAGCGCGCAAGCGACTGGCCTTTTTTTACGTCCATCCGCTTGGCATGCCGTCTGCCAGTGTGCCTGCGGCGGGATCGTATTGGAATGGACAGTGGTCCGGATTTACTTGATTTGAATCAGGCGGGGGAGGGTTGGTGTTTTGGAGGAGGCATGCGGCTGGGGGATAGCCTGCAAGGGCGGCGGCTTTGCCGAGCGGGGCTGAGGCTGGAGATGGGATAGGCCTAATCAAACCAATATTGATAATCATTCCTATTTATAGTGTAAGATTGCTGCTCTCATTTGATCTGCCCACGCATCATACGCGCTGGCATGGAACCGCAACGGCACGCCTTCTTATGACTTTGACCGCTTCTCGCCTCCCCGTCAGCGCCGCGCAGCACGGCATCTGGATGGGGCAGCAACTCTCCCCGGACAACCCGAGTTACCTCACCGCCGAAGCCACCGAGCTGCGCGGCGCGCTGGACCTGGACGCCTTGCGCGACAGCGCCGCCGAGGTGCTGGCCAATTGCGCGGCGCTGAACATGCGCTTCGAGTTTGACGGCAGCCAGCTGTGGCAGCAGCCGGTGGCCGCGCAGGCGGAGATTCCCTGCCTGGACTTCAGCGCGGAGGCGGAGCCGGAAGCGGCGGCGCGGGCCTGGGTGGCCCAGACGCTGACGCGGCCATGCGATCCGGCGCGGGACGCGCTCTATCTGGGCGCGGTGCTGAAGCTGGGGTCGGAGCGGCACTGGTGGTATCTGCAAACCCACCATATCGCGCTGGACGGTTTCGCCTACGGCCTGCTGAGCCAGGCGCTGGCGGCGCGCTACAGCGCCCGCGTCAAACAGCAGGCCTTGCCGCCGCTGGCGGATTGGTCGCTGGACAAGATCGTCGCCGCCGATCACGCCTACCAGGCCAGCGAGGCCTGCGCGCAGGACCGCGACTTCTGGCTACAGCGCCAGGGCCGGCAGCCGGCGGCCAGCACGCTGGCGCCCACCGCCTTGCTGGCGGATGGCGTGAACAAGGCCGAGCAATGGCTGAGCCCGGCGCAGATCGCCGCCTGGCAGGCTTCGGCCAAACAGCACGGCGTGGACTGGGGCGCCTGGCTGCTGGCGGCGGTGGGTGCCTGGCTGGCCAAGCGCAGCGGCCGCCGCGCGCTGACCCTGGGCCTGCCGGTGATGAACCGCCTGGGCACGCCGGCGCTGGCGGTGCCGTGCATGGCGATGAATATCGCGCCGCTGAGCCTGCGGCTGGACGAAGAGCTGGGCGCGGCGGACTTGAGCCGCCAGCTGGCGGACAGCCTGCGCGCGATCCGGCCGCATCAACGCTACCGCTACGAGCAGCTGCGCGGCGATCTGGCGCGCGTCGGCGGCCAGCAGCGCTTGTTTGGCGCGGTGGTGAACCTGATGCCTTTCGACCGCCGCGCGCCGTTCGCCGGCCTGGACAGCCGGGTGTTGCCGCTGGGCTCCGGCCCGGTGGAGGATGTGTCGATCAATTTCAGTCTGTTGAACACCGAATGGCGGCTGTGCCTGGAAGCCAATCCCAACGCCTACCCGCAGGCGGAGCTGGACGGTTTCCGCGACGATTTGCTGGCCTGGCTGGACGCCTGGGCCGGCCGCGCGCCGGAAGCCGCGCTGAGCGAGCTGTTGCCGGAGCTGCCGCCGCTGAGCGTGCTGGACGGCCCGGCGCTGGAGCGCGAGCCGCGGGAGGTGCTGAGCCTGATCCGCGCCGCCGCCGCCGCGCGGCCGGACGCGACGGCGCTGGAGCAGGACGGCGAGCGCCTGTCCTACCGCGAGCTGTTGCAGCGCGTGCTGCAACTGGCCGGCCGCCTGCAAGCCGCCGGCCTGCAGGCGGAGGAGCGGGTGGCTATCGTGCTGCCGCGCAGCCCGGAAGCCATCGTCGCCATCCTGGCCACGCTGTGGGCCGGCGGTTGCTATGTGCCGCTGGACCCGCACGGCCCGCCCACGCGGCTGGCCATGGTGCTGGACGACGCGCAGCCGCGGCTGGCCGTCACCCTGAACGCCTGGCGTCCGCTCTTGGGCGCCGTGCCGGCGCTATGCCTGGACCTGCCGCCGCAACAGGACGCGCTGGCCGCCGCGGACCCGGCGCCGGAAGCCGGCCAAGCCGCTTATCTGCTCTACACCTCCGGTTCCACCGGCAAGCCCAACGGCGTGCTGGTCAGCCACGGCGCGCTGGCCCAGTTCGTCAGCAGCGCCGGCCAGCTGTACCGCATCGGCGCCGACGAACGCATTCTGCAATTCGCGCCGCTGCACTTTGACGCCAGCATCGAGGAAATCTTCCTGGCGCTGTGCCATGGCGGCACCCTGGTGCTGCGCACCGACGCGATGCTGGAATCCATGCCGGCCTTCGCCGCCGCGGTGGCGCGCCAGCGCATCAGCGTGCTGGACCTGCCCACCGCCTTCTGGCACGAACTGGCCTTCGCCTTGCAGCCGGAACTGGCCGCGCAGCTGGCCAGCGTGCGGCTGACCATCATCGGCGGCGAAGCCGCGCTGCCGGAACGCGCCGGCCGTTGGCAGGCGCTGTTGCCCAGCAGCGTGCTGCTCAACAGCTATGGTCCCACCGAGGCCTCCATCATCGCCACCAGCGCCATTCTGTCCGGTCCCGGCGCGGTATGGGACGGCGGCGACAGCGTGCCCATCGGCCTGCCGCGCCCCGGCGTGCGCGCCGCCATCGTGGACGAGCGCCTGCAGCCGGTGGCGCAGGGCGAGGACGGCGAACTGTGCCTGCTGGGCGAGGCGCTGGCCATCGGCTACTTAGGCCGCGAAGAACTGACCGCGCGCCGCTTCGTCACCTTGGACGCGCTGCCCGGCGCGCCGCGCGCCTACCGTACCGGCGACCGCGCACGGCTGAGCGACGGCCAGCTGCGCTTCCTGGGCCGGCTGGATCATGAAATGAAAATCAGCGGCCTGCGCATCGACCCGGCCGAAATCGAAAACGCGCTGCTGGCCTGCCCGGAGGTGCGCGAGGCGGCGGTGGTGGGCCTGCCGCTGGTCGGCGGCGGCTATACCCTGGCCGCCTTCCTCAGCGGCGGCGAGACCGAGCCGGCGACGATGCGCTCGCGCTTGGCCGAGGTGCTGCCGGCGGCGGCGATCCCGGATCACTGGCGCTGGCTGGACAGCCTGCCGCGCAACGTCAACGGCAAGATAGACCGCAAGCAGTTGGCCGCCGGCATGGAGGCGCAAGCGCCGGCCGCGGCGGAAGACGCCAGCCCGCTGGAACGCCAGGTGATGGAGGTATGGCAGCAAGTGTTGGGCGTCACCCCGCCCAGCCGCTACGCCAACTTCTTCGAACTGGGCGGCAAATCGCTGCAAGCCATCCAGGTGGCCAACCGGCTGGCGCAGCGCCTGAACCGCGAAGTGGCAGTGTCCGCGCTGTTCAGCCACAGCACGGTGGCGGCGCTGGCGCAGGCGCTGAGCGCGCCCGCCGCGCACCGGCCGCCGTCCGCCAGCGAAGGCCAGGAATTCGCGCCGCTGCTGACCATCCAGCCCGGCGCGCTGCCGGCGCTGTTCTGCCTGCACCCGGCGGAAGGCCTGTCCTGGTGCTATCTGGGCCTGGCCAAACACCTGCCCGGCGTGGCCATCTACGGCTTGCAGGCCACCGGCATCACCGGCGACAAGCCGGCCAGCTTCGACGCCATGGTGGCGGACTACGTGGCCCGCGTGCGCGAAGTCCAGCCGCAAGGGCCGTACCGGCTACTGGGCTGGTCCCTGGGCGGCGGGTTGGCGCAGGCGATGGCGGCGCAGTTGCGCGCCGCCGGCGAAACCGTGGAACTGACGGCGCTGATGGACAGCTATCCGACCGCCAGCTGGCAGGGCCGGCCGCAACCGACATTGCACGACGCGCTGGTGACGGTGCTCAGCGTCAACGGCGAAGTGGACGCCGACGAGAACGGCCAGCCGCTGGACAATGAGGCGATCTACCAGCGCCTGCTGCGCCCCGGCAGCCCGCTGGCGCCGCTGGGCCGCGCCGCGCTGGAACGGCTGGGCGCGGCCTCGCTGCACGGCATGCAATTGTTCCGCGACAGCCAGACCCCGCGTTACGACGGCGACGTGCTGCTGTTCCGCGCCGGCGTCCACCCGGAAGACGCGCCTAAGCCGGAAGACTGGCGGCCCTTCCTCGGCGGCACGCTGGAGTGCGTGGAGCTGGATTGCGATCACTTCGGCATGAGCGATCCGGAGCCGATGCGAAGGATAGGCGAGGAGTTGGCGCGGCGGCTGGGTGGAAAGTCCATCTAATGGGCTAGGAGCGGCGATCAAGCTGCCAGAGGCTTACCGTACCCAAGTACTGCCTAGGTCGGCACGCCTTGCCTTTGCCGTAAAACTGAATTGTGAGCGACTTCAAGGCACCAAGGGTGTTAAGAATGGTTCGTTGAGCAAAAAACAACGCCGCGCATTCCTGAGTGAAGCGCGGCGTTTTTCTATGCTTAATCTAATAGTGGATGAAAAATACAATATCAATAATCACCACTGATTAGGTACGGAAATGGAGGCTGGGTGAACGCGTGCTATCAATCTATGCTAATTTCAAGTATGGCTCCGGTATCGCTGACGAGTAAATGGCCATTACGAGGGTCAATGGCGACATCTCTTGGCGCGGTTAGCGTCGCTGGCAGTGCTCCGGCAAGCGTTCCCTTTTTGCCGAGTTGCCCGGCGACAATCGATACACTCCCATCCGGCGATATTTTTCGGATGACCGCATTTCCGGTATCCGCGACAAAGATATTGCCCGCTTTATCTATCGCAATGCCTCTTGCTTTTTTGAATTGAGCTTGCGAGGAAATTGCCTCCATTTGTTGTGTGGAGGTGTTAAGGCGGAACACCGCATTACTGGCCATGAAAATCTCACCAGCGGGAGATATGGCGATGTCAGCTCCAATGATGTCATTGTCTGGAATAGGGAAGGATCTTTGACTAAAGATAGTGGTTTTAGCACCGCTGGCGCTTAGCTTGTGAATGCCGGTGGTGTCGATGAGGTAAATATTTCCTGCGGCATCTTCCGTTAAGCCCTGTACATCACCATACCGGTAGACATCTTGATAGAAAACCTCAGCTTTGCCATTTACAAGCTTGAATACCCCATTTTTATTAGTGGTTGTGAAGTAAATCGCTCCAGATTGACTCTTTAGCAAGCCGGTTATTTTGTCATAATCTGATGGGGTGTACAGGCTTTTAACGCAACCATTGCTTTCAATGGATCTTATGAAGCTGTGATCCACAAATATCTTTTCACCATCCAGCCCAGCAGATAGCATGAATGGCTTGGCTAATATCGCATCGCCACAGCTGTCTTGCATTCTGTTTTCAATTCTATAGCCGCCTGCCACGATACTGAGATGCCCTTGCAGATCTCTTTTTTGAATGGTCGCATTTTTGCTATTTACAATATAGACACTGCCATCACTCTCCATGGTGAGAAGAGGATCCGCATCCAATGGATCAGTAAGGTTTAAGTCAGCCTCCCCTCTAATGATGGTAGATGACTCCCCACTAGGAGTAACTTTCTCGATGTCATGAGTGTAGTAGTGAACGTCGTAAATATTGCCATCGCTATCGATACCTGCACTGAAAGTATTTTTCTTTCTTAATAACTCTAGCTTTTTATTTGAGTCAATCCGGTAGTAGCTGTCGGAAGAACCAAAATAGAGTCGACCTAGACTATCTATTTGCTCCAAGTCACGAGGGTAAGCACTGGTCGTGGGTGTTTTGCTCCAGCCATTCCGCTCGGTGTATTCATATAGGCCTATATCAAGCAAGGCGTAGAGCTTGCCATTGCCATTGGACAAGATCTGATAAATATCCCCATTGTCGGGTGATAGAATGACCGACTTTACATTTGCTGGGGATACTTTATAGATGGTTACTCTTCCCCCTGGAATATAATCACCATTTAAATAATAGAAGCCGCCATTTTCCCCCGCAGAGACGCTGGCAAAGTTCTCTCCGGAAAGTATCGTGACGACATTGCCCATTTTGTCTATTCGTCTTATAGACTTTTGTTCAACTCGCCCTCCCAGATCATTAACGGTAGTTACAGTGTCAATTAAGAACAAGTAGCCATCGATACTGCTTGACACTTTGCCTGGCGAAGTAAATCGGGCATTCGTGCCATTGCCATCTAGGTTGCCTGGACCAAAGATGCTGCCTGCTAGAACACGCATGCCTGAGCGCGCCACTGAAATTGTCGCGGTTGCCTGGGTTTGTTGCCCATTGCTGCTGTAGGCATAGGCGGTGACGGTGAATGTTCCGGAAGAGGGAAAGTGATGGGTTGGGCTTTTTTCTTTTACCAAACTCGAACCATCTCCAAAATCCCACGCATAGTCAAGATTGCCCTCTCCTGTCACTATCATATCAAACCGGATGAACTCTCCCGCCAAGATGGATAAATTACTGGGGTTCATGGAGTAAATGATTGGAGAGGGAGGAGAGACAACTTGTATTGTCGTGGCGGCTGTTGCTATCTCACCGGCTTCATCGGTTACTGTGACTCTGGCGAGATACGTTCCTGCCTTTTTATAGGTATGGGTTTGAAAATCTCCATCGCCCTTTTCTCCGTCTCCAAATTCCCATGAAAATCGCACACTTCTATAGCCGCTACCATAGGCTTTAAGGCTTACCGCTTGGCCTGAGGTGATTTGGCCGGTATTTTGAATGACCAATTGCGCGGTTGGTTTGGAAGTGGCAACGTTAACGCTTGCTTGCGATGTTGATGTGTTTCCATTCTTGTCTTTAGCTTTTAGCGTTATTTGATAGCTGCCAGCCTTAGAGTAAGCATGAATTACTTTTTTCCCTTGGATGATGCTGCCATCACCAAAATCCCACTCATAATTTATGGGAAGGCTACCTGTGCCTATTGCCTCCAATTCAATTGAATCCCCAATTGTCAGCGCATTGGTACTTAATCCGGTGATCGTGGCGGTGACTTTTGCCGGAAGAATGGAGATCTTCGAGCTTGACTGCGCCCTAAGCCCAGCTTGATTAGTGATTGCCAGAGTTACCGTATAGCTGCCTTCCGACGCGTAGGAGTGCGAAGGCGCTGCATCAGTTGATTTTTTCCCATCGCCAAAATCCCACTCGTAAGTATGAGGACCCTGATTGCTTTCACCAATAAAGCTTAATAGCTCACCCGCAAAAACTCCTTTCGGGGCATTTATATTGATATGCGCGCTTGGCGTTGTCGATGGAGCGCCTCCCCCAGAGCCTCCCCCTCCACCACCTCCTCCTCCGCAGGCTGCTAGTATTGCGCACATGAGAATGACAATCGTTTTTTTAATTAAATTGAATCGGATCACGGGTTGAACTCTTTATAATGATTGTTTAATTTATTACATGATTATTCAATGAAATATTCTAATGCCAATCATTATATTATGCAATAAGCGCATGTCATGTTTGAGCGTGAGTTAGTTCTTACGAGTGCTGGCAACAAGATCTTTGCTGGAACGAGGTGCAGCGGGCAAAAGCGATGAGGGCTATCTAGAGTGGGTTCGGCAAGCTCGATGAGTTTTCTAAGACACTGATCTGGCGGTGAATGTGGCGTAGTAATCCGCCGACGCGGTGGATGTTTTCTAAAAAGTGGTTCAAAGGTTCACGAACGAGGACAGATAGCGGCTGAAGATTCGACCCTTGTCTTTGCGGTAAGCTAAAAAGTGGAGCAGGACTTTAACCGCTTCGGCATGAGCGATCCGGAGCCGATGCGAAGGATAGGCGAGGAGTTGGCGCGGCGTTTGACTTGAGCCGCGCCGGTTTGAGGAAAAACGCCGTTCACCTTGGGTGAGCGGCGTTTTTGCTTTTTGAGCGCGGCTTGCTCCGTAAGAGTCTGTTTACGATCTCGCGAGCAAGAGTGAGACAAGGCGTTGCGGCTGAGAAAGCGGAGTGTACATCCGGTACATGAGCATTTCGAAGGGCTGTTTACCGTGTACGCGCAGCAGATCGTAAACAGGTTCTAAGGACTGATTTTCAGGTGGCCGATCACGCATCGCATGGGCTCCATTTATTCGTGCCGGTTCAGTCGCAGCGCATAGCATCCATGGGCGGGGAAACGCAGCATCGCGAAAGCGATCTCGGGCCGTGCCTCCCAGCGTGTCAGAGTCGCCTCCACCTCATGCGTTGGCAGCAGTGCGGCTTCCTGCATGGTCTGTTCTTTGTCGTAAGCGCGCAGCGCCACGCTGTCGCCGAGGTAGGCATTCTCGCCGACGCGGTGCAGTAGCGCTGACAGCTCGGGCAGAGGCTCCGGCTGTGATTCAGCCGCCAGGAAAACCGGGCCATACTCGCGGTATGGACCGACTTGGTGGAATGGGCTGTAGCTCGCCAGAATCAGCTCCTCTCCACAGATGGCGCGTCGCAGCGCATCGCGGAACGGTTCGCCGCCGGCGGCAGCCATCCGCCGCACGGGCTGGCCGAGCGCATCAATCCCTTTGTGTCGTGCCCGTTCGACGAAAACCGGATCCAAGGTTTCCAGTTGCCAAGCCATGCCGCGCTCCTTCGTATCATTGAGAGGTCCGAAGTCTATGGCGGCGTACCCCTGCGGGCGACCCGATTCTTGCTGTGCTCGTTTTCAGGCAATCGCTGTGTATGGCAAGTGGAATTGCCCCGTCTCCGTTTTCGAACTCACCGCCGCGCGGTGCATTTCCTCGGTGACTTTTCTAAGCTGCCTACCCGGCAGTGAACTGGGCCGTTTCCCGGCCAAGGCGCTGGAGCTGTTTCTAAGCTGCCTATCCGGCAGTGAACCTTGGCGTTGCGGCTGGCCACCTTCGGATTGATTTCTAAGCTGCCTACCCGGCAGTGAACAACTTGACTGCGGAACACCATCGCATCCGATATTTCTAAGCTGCCTACCCGGCAGTGAACTTTCCCGCGCCGATTCCCCTTCACCGTAGATTTTTCTAAGCTGCCTACCCGGCAGTGAACAGCAGGGTCTTGATGGCCACCCGCCGCGACAGTTTCTAAGCTGCCTACCCGGCAGTGAACTCCGGACTGGAGTGGCGCGCCGACACCTGGCATTTCTAAGCTGCCTACCCGGCAGTGAACGCCCAGCGTTACAGCCGGCGCACCGGCCTGAATTTCTAAGCTGCCTACCCGGCAGTGAACCTTCCACATCGGGCCGCGGCCGTAGGCTTCAGTTTCTAAGCTGCCTACCCGGCAGTGAACTGCGGAGGCGCCCGCGCTGGCGATGTCATCCATTTCTAAGCTGCCTATCCGGCAGTGAACAGTCAGACGATGCTAGTTTTCACAGCCGGATATTTCTAAGCTGCCTATCCGGCAGTGAACCAGCGTATCAGCGCCGCTATAGCTGCCGTGCTTTTCTAAGCGGCCTATCCGGCAGTGAACCAAGGGCGGGTTGTGCCTCGGCCTGGCAATCCTTTCTAAGCTGCCTATCCGGCAGTGAACGACGAGTCAGCGCGGCGCCCGTCGATGTTCTTTTTCTAAGCTGCCTATCCGGCAGTGAACATACGGCTAATACTGGGTCAGGCACTGGTACTTTTCTAAGCTGCCTATCCGGCAGTGAACCCGAGTCGAGTAGCAGGGCGAGCGCAGATCCTTTTCTAAGCTGCCTATCCGGCAGTGAACGAGTTGAGTCAGCGGCTGGCCCTGGCCGAGCATTTCTAAGCTGCCTATCCGGCAGTGAACCTTGTCGTGGCCGCGTTCATCATCTTCCGTAGTTTCTAAGCTGCCTATCCGGCAGTGAACGATCCGCAGTCTTGGCCGACACTGCCGCCTGATTTCTAAGCTGCCTATCCGGCAGTGAACCCGTCGCTGCACAAGTTCGCATCGGTCATCAATTTCTAAGCTGCCTATCCGGCAGTGAACCATGTGTCACCTCTTGCGCCCCGCACGAAGACTTTCTAAGCTGCCTATCCGGCAGTGAACACACCAACGGCGGCGGCGCTTTTTTTATGGGCTTTCTAAGCTGCCTATCCGGCAGTGAACGAATGGCGGCTGGCGCATAACGAGGCCGACCTTTTCTAAGCTGCCTATCCGGCAGTGAACCTGGGCGACATCGGACAAGATGTTCACATCAATTTCTAAGCTGCCTATCCGGCAGTGAACGCCGACTGTCAGGCAAAGGCGCGGCCCCTTCATTTCTAAGCTGCCTATCCGGCAGTGAACGTTCTCGCGTTTTGCTCGCTACGGCCGGCGTTTTTCTAAGCTGCCTATCCGGCAGTGAACTTCTCATAATTATTTGCAATTTCACCCCGGCGTTTCTAAGCTGCCTATCCGGCAGTGAACAGGAATTTCATGTCAATCTCCAGTGAAGTGAATTTCTAAGCTGCCTATCCGGCAGTGAACATAACGGGCGATATCGACGAATGAGCCGTAGTTTTCTAAGCTGCCTATCCGGCAGTGAACCGGTTAATCCTGCCTGCCTTCCTTCGCCGGATTTTCTAAGCTGCCTATCCGGCAGTGAACATCATGCTGTGTTATTTGGTTGCGTACGCCTTTTTTCTAAGCTGCCTATCCGGCAGTGAACAATTCAAGCCACCCTGCAAAGATTCTGGAAAATTTCTAAGCTGCCTATCCGGCAGTGAACTGTGGCACAAACCGCCACAGTGGGGCCCCTAGTTTCTAAGCTGCCTATCCGGCAGTGAACGCCACGTTCACATGGCAAGGCTCTACGAAAAATTTCTAAGCTGCCTATCCGGCAGTGAACATAGACCCACACAAAATGAGTGACATCATGAAGTTTCTAAGCTGCCTATCCGGCAGTGAACGCTTTGGCCGGCAAAACTCAAACTCGTATCGTTTTCTAAGCTGCCTATCCGGCAGTGAACCCTTACCAGAGGCCGGACGGCCACGCTTTTTATTTCTAAGCTGCCTATCCGGCAGTGAACAGACGGTTTACATCTACGGCTACGACCGTGAATTTCTAAGCTGCCTATCCGGCAGTGAACAAACAGTACTACGGGATGATGCGGGAGCTTGTGTTTCTAAGCTGCCTATCCGGCAGTGAACATGGGGGCAGGTATATTGCCGCTCATCTGGTTTTTCTAAGCTGCCTATCCGGCAGTGAACAATTGTGTGAATTTGATCATGTCTTTTTTTCATTTCTAAGCTGCCTATCCGGCAGTGAACTATTGGGACCACCAGCGCCGTATGGCGTTGTCTTTCTAAGCTGCCTATCCGGCAGTGAACACATACTGCTGAGGCGTCAAAGGCTCAGTTTTTTTCTAAGCTGCCTATCCGGCAGTGAACCATGACACTCGGCACGAAGCGATCTCCAGGCTTTTCTAAGCTGCCTATCCGGCAGTGAACTAGAGTCTACACCGCCCACAGTCCTTATGGCGTGGGCATTTGCAGCGATTCTTTCGGCTTTGACCCAAATTTTCAGCTTATCGCTAAGTCATTGTTTTTAAATGTCAGCTCCAGGGGGCAGAAAAAAAGGGTAGACCGCGCTGGCTGTCCCTGCGCTCATGCCCATGGCAAGATGCGCTGTCGCGTTCCATTCCGAAGGATTCGCCGTGTCCGATTTTTCCCCGTCCGATCTCAAGACCATTCTGCATTCCAAGCGCGCCAATCTTTACTACCTGCAGCACTGCCGGGTGCTGGTCAATGGCGGGCGGGTGGAATACGTCACCGACGCGGGCAAGGCTTCGCTGTACTGGAATATCCCCATCGCCAACACTAGTTGCATCCTGCTGGGCACCGGCACCTCGGTGACGCAGGCGGCGATGCGGGAGCTGGCCAAGGCCGGGGTGATGGTGGGGTTTTGCGGCGGGGGCGGCACGCCCTTATTCAGCGCCAATGAGCTGGAGCAGGAGGCGGCGTGGTTTGCGCCGCAAAGCGAGTACCGGCCCACGGAATATCTGCAGTACTGGGTGCGTTTCTGGTTTGACGACGCGCAGCGGCTGGCTGCGGCCAAGGATGTGCAGCTGGCGCGGCTGGGCTGCTTGCAGCGGCATTGGCTGGGCAGCCGCGCCTTGCGCGAAGCCGGTTTTGTGGTGGAGGAGGCCGGCCTGGAGGCGGCCTTGCAGGCTTCGCGCCAGGCGATCGCCCAGGCGCCGGACCATGCGCATTTGCTGACCGTGGAGGCGCGGCTGACCAAGCTGCTGTTCCGCCTGGCGGCGCAGGCCACCGGTTATGGCGATTTCAGCCGCGCCAAGCGCGGCGCCGGCACGGACCCGGCCAATGCTTTTCTGGATCACGGCAATTACCTGGCTTACGGCTTGGGCGCCACCGCGGCCTGGGTGCTGGGTTTGCCGCACGGCCTGGCGGTGTTGCACGGCAAGACCCGGCGCGGCGGGCTGGTGTTCGACGCGGCGGATCTGGTCAAGGACGCGCTGATTCTGCCGCAGGCCTTTGTTTCCGCGATGCGCGGCGACGATGAGCAGACTTTCCGCCAGGCTTGCATCGAGGCGCTGACCCGCGGCGAGGCGCTGGACTTCATCATCGACACCTTGAAGGACATTGCCGAGCGGCGGGGGCGGGCGGCATGAATATCCTGCTGATTTCGCAATGCGACAAGAGGGCGCTGACGCGCAGCCGGCAGATTCTGGACCAGTTCGCCGAGCGCCGCGGCGACCGCGTCTGGCAAACGCCCATCACCCAGGCCGGGCTGGACACGCTGCGGCGCTTGCTGCGCCAGAGCGCGCGCAAGAACACCGCGGTGGCCTGCCACTGGATACGCGGCCAGGATCATAGCGAGCTGCTGTGGATAGTCGGCGACGCCAGCCGCTTCAACGCCGACGGCGCCACGCCCACGCACAGCACCCGCCGCAATGTGCTGCGCAGCGCGGACGAGAACGATTGGCACAGCGGCGAGGACATCCAGCTGCTGGCCGGCCTGGCGGCCTTGCTGCATGACCTGGGCAAGGCTAGCCAGGCGTTTCAGCAACGGCTGCGCGGCGAACGGACCGAGCGCAATCTCTACCGCCACGAGTGGGTGTCGCTGCGCTTGTTCCAGGCCTTTGTCGGCGATGACGACGACGCCGGCTGGCTGGCGCGCTTGCGGCAGCCGACGGAGCAGGATCACGCCAGCTGGCTGGCGCGTTTGCAGGCGGACGGCATGGGGGAGGCGTGCGAGCCGCCGTTTGCCCGTTTGCCGCCGCTGGCCGCCGCGGTGGGCTGGCTGGTGCTGACTCATCACCGGCTGCCGCTGATGCCGGAGTTCAAGCAGGAGCGGCAATGCCGCTTGGGCGGCAAGCTGCAGGGCTTTCAAAGCCGCATGCTGTTGAATATTCCGGCCCATATCGACGCGCGCTGGAACGAATGGCGGGAGACGGAGGCCGAGCCGGCGCAGCTGGCGCCGTATTGGCGTTTCCCGCTGGGCCTGCCGGTGAATACGCCGGCCTGGAGCCGCCGCGCCGCGCGGCTGGCGGACAAGCTGGCCGCGCGCCTGACCGCGCGCGGCGAGACGCGCTGGCTGGACAATCTTTACGCGATGCATGTGGCGCGGCTGAGCCTGATGCTGGCGGATCACCATTTTTCCAGCCTGGATTACGCCCAACTGCGGCACAAGCGCGGCCAGGCCGGCTATCCGCTGTGGGCGAATACTCATGGCCGGTCCGGCGATTTCAATCAGCCGCTGGACGAGCATTTGCTGGGCGTGGCGGAGCAGAGCGCTTTGGTATGCCGCGCCTTGCCCGGTTTTGAGCGCGAGCTGCCGCGGCTGTCGCGGCGCAAGCGCTTGCTGCAGCGCAGCGCCGATGGGCGCTTCCGCTGGCAGGACCGCGCCGCGGACCTGGCCGCGGGAATGCGCGCGCGGGCGGCGGAGCAGGGCGCTTTCATCGTCAACATGGCGTCCACCGGCTGCGGCAAGACGCTGGGCAATGCGCGGATCATGTACGCCTTGGCGGACCCGGCGCTGGGCCTGCGTTGCGCGTTTGCGCTGGGCTTGCGCGCGCTGACGCTGCAAACCGGCCAGGCCTTCCGCCAGCGGCTGCGCCTGAACGAGGAGGATCTAGCCATCTGCGTGGGCGGCAGCGCCAACACCCAGTTGTTCAAACACTATCAACGGCAGGCGGAGGCCAGCGGCTCGGCCTCGCGCCAGGCTTTGTGGGACGAGGGCGGCGAGGTGCGTTACGAGGCCGGCGGCGAACACCCGCTGCTGTCGCGCGCGCTGCGCGATCCGCAAACGGCCAAGCTACTGCAGGCGCCGCTGCTGGTGTGCACCATAGACCATCTGACGCCGGCGACGGAAAACCAGCGCGGCGGGCGGCAGATCGCGCCCATGCTGCGGCTGATGAGCGGGGACCTGGTGCTGGACGAGCCGGACGATTTCGACCTAGCGGATTTGCCGGCGCTGACCCGGCTGGCGCATTGGGCCGGCTTGCTGGGCAGCCGGCTGCTGCTGTCGTCCGCCACCTTGCCGCCGGCGCTGATCGAGGGTTTGTTCGAGGCTTATCTGGCCGGCCGCCGTCAGTTCCAGGCCAATCGCGGCCAGCCGGGACGGCCGCTGGCGGTGTGCTGCGCCTGGGTGGATGAACAGGACCGGGCCCAGGAAGACTGCGCCGATGTCGACGCTTTCCGTCGGCGGCAAGGTCAGTTTGCCGGCCGGCGCGCCGATTGGCTGGCCACACAGCCGGCGCGGCGCAACGCTGAACTATTGCCGTTGAGTTTTGGCCAGGGGCAGGCGCCGGCCTTGCGTCGGGAGTTCGCCGCCCAGTTGCAGCCGGCCATCGAGCGCTTGCACCGGCTCAATCAGCAGCGGGACCCGATCAGCGGCCAGGCGGTCAGTTTCGGCCTGGTGCGCATGGCCAATATCCAGCCCTTGTTCGAGGTGGCGCTGGCCTTGTACGCGCTGCCGTGGCCGGCGCACTGGCAGCTGCATTTATGCGTCTACCACTCGCAATACCCGTTGATGTTGCGTTCCGCCATCGAACGCCAGCTGGACCAGGCGCTGAATCGTTCCAATCCGCAAGCGGTGTTCACGCTGCCGGCCATCCGTCGCGAGCTGGACGCTGAGCCGGAGCGCGAGCATGTGTTCATTGTGCTGGGTTCGCCGGTGACCGAGGTGGGTCGGGATCACGATTACGACTGGGCGATCGTCGAGCCCTCGTCGATGCGTTCGCTGATCCAGCTGGCCGGCCGGCTGCGCCGCCACCGTCCGGATCCGTGGGACAAGGTGAATGTGCTGATTGCCGAGCGCAATCTGCGCAGCGTGGAACAGCCGAAGAGGTCATCAGGAAAATCACTGGCTTTCTACCAGCCAGGCTTTGAGAGCGATGAGTTTGTCTTGGACAGCTATCTACTGAGCGAACTGCTGGAGGAGGACGAGTACCGGCATCTGGACGCGCGGCCGCGCATCGTGCAGCCGGAGCCCTTGCAGTCGACGCGGCGCTTGTCGCATCTGGAGCATGCGCGGCTGGCGCAGATGATGTCGCCGGCCGGCCAGGCCAAAGTCGCCAGCAGCCGGCCGGGGCGCGAGGGCCAGGCCATCGCGCCCTTGGGCGCGTATAGCTGCTGGCAGCAGCCGCAGGCGCTGCTCAGCGGAGTGCTGGCGCAGCAGCAGCCTTTCCGCGCCGGCGGGGAGCCGGAGCTGGACTTGCTGTTATTGCCCACCGAGGACGGGGACGATTACGCGCTGCACCGGGTGGAAAGCCGGCCGTGGCCGGAGCCTCCGCATTTCACGCCGGTGGAGGCCAGCCTGAACCAGCGGGTGCCGGACGCGGCGTTGACGCAGCCGAATATCCGGCCCTGGGGCGTCAGCGATTATCCGGCGGCCTTGGCCGAGCTGGCGGCGGAACTGGGCATGGAGCTGGACGCCTGCGCGCGGCGCTTTGGCGGGCTGAGCTTGCCGCAGTCGGACAATGGCTGGCGCTTCCATCCGGCGCTGGGGTTTTGCAAGGCTTGAGGCGCGCCAGCAATGAAAACGGCCGAGGCGGCGAGCGTATCGCCGGGGGCCTCGGCCGTGTGGGGGCTCAGCGCAAACCGCTGTGCAGCCCGTCCACCAGCACATGCGCCACGCCCTGGGAGCAGCGCTCCACCCGGCCGCTGACGCCGTAGACGCGGCGCAGGCTTTGGCTGTCTATCACCTCGTCCGGCGCGCCGTTGGCTTGCAGCGCACCGTCCTTTAGCATCAGCACCCGGTCGCAGTGGCGCAGCGCCACATTGAGGTCGTGCAGCACGATGACGGTGACCATGCCGCGGCGGCGGGTTTCGCGGCGCAGCAGGTCCATCACGTGGAACTGGTAGTTGAGGTCCAGCGCCGACAGAGGCTCATCCAGCAGCAGCACCGCCGGTTCGCGGATCAGCGCCTGGGCGATGCCCACCAGCTGGCGCTGGCCGCCGGACAACTGGTCCAGATAGCGCAGCGCCAGTTGCTCGATGCCCAGCGATTGCAGCAGCGCGAACACCTGTTGGTCGTCATGGCGGCGCGACAGGCCGGCGGCGGTGGCCTGGCCGGCCACCATCAGCGATTCGAACACCGACAGATGCACGCTGGGCGGCAGGGTTTGCGGCAGGTAGGCCACTTCGCCGCGCTGGCGGCTGAGCGCGCGCTGGTCCAGGCGGACGTCGCCACTGCTGTGCTGCAGGCCGGCCAAGGCGCGCAGCAAGGTGGACTTGCCGCTGCCGTTGGGGCCGAGCAAGGCCGTGATGTCGCCCGCCCGCAGACAGGGCACGTCCAGCCCGCGTATCACCTGACGCTTGCCGTAGCTGACCGAGAGTTGATGGATGGACAGAGCGGAGCTCATTGGCGGCCTCCGTTGCGCAGCACGATGGCGATGAAGAAGGGGATGCCCACCAGCGAGGTGACGATGCCCACCGGCACGATGACGCCGGGCACCAGATTCTTGGTCACCACCGAGGCCATGGACAGGATGGCGGCGCCGGTCAGCGCGCTCACCGGCAGGTAGAAGCGGTGATCCTCGCCCACCAGCCGGCGCGCGATATGCGGCGCGATCAGGCCGATGAAGCCTATGGTGCCGACGAAGGCCACCGCCAGCGCGGTGAGCAGGCTGGCGCGCAGCAGCGAGCTGAGCCGCAGCCGGCGCACATTGATGCCGAAGCTGGCGGCGCGGTCCTCACCCAGGCGCAGCGCGGTCAGCCGCCAGGACTGGCTCAGCGACCAGGGCAGGATCAGCGCGAAAGCGCCGAACAGCAAAGCGATCTTGGGCCAGTCCGCGCGCGACAGGCTGCCCATCAGCCAGAACACCAAGTCTTGCAGCGAGTCCGCGGTGGAGACGAATTGCAGCAGGGACACCAGGGCGTTGAAGCTGAAGAACAGCGCGATGCCGAACAGCACCACGCCGCTGGTGGGCATATTGCTCCAGCGCGCCACCACGTCCAGCAGCAGCGCGGAACCGAGCGCGAACACGAAGGCGTTGACCGGCAGCATCCACGGGCCGGGGACGCCGGGGATGCTGACATCCAGCAGGATGGCCAGCGCCGCGCCGAAGGCGGCCGCCGGCTGCAGGCCCAGGGTGAACGGGTCCGCCAGCGGGTTGTGCAGCACGGTTTGCATTTCGGCGCCGGCCAGACCCAGCGCCAGGCCGGCGGCGATGGCGATCAGCGCATAGGGCAGGCGGATCTGCCAAACGATCACCTCGGTGGCCGGATCGGCGGCGGCCGGGTGCCACAGCGTCTGCCAGAACTCGGCCAGCGGCATGCCGCTGGCGCCGGTGGTGACGTCCAGCGTCAGCGAGACGGCGAGCAGGCTCAGCAGCACGGCCACCAGCAGCAGCCGGCGCAGCAGGGTGCGGCGGTAGTCCGCCGCCACCATGGCGGCGGAAAGCGTTAGGGTTTCGCCGCTCATTTAACGCCCTTGACCCAGTAAGTGCCTTGCGGCTCTATGGCCAGGAAGTCGCGGTGCAGCTGCTTCCAGCTGGCGTCCGGGTCCAGCTTGGCGAAGCGCGCCGGCTGCAGTTCCTTGGCGAAGGCTTCCAGCAGCACGATGTGGTAAGGCGTGTTGTAGAAGTGGTGCCAGGCGCCGAAGGTGCGGCCTTCGCGCACCGCGCGCAAGGCGCCCACCGGGCTGCGCGCGGCGGTGCGCTTGAGCGAGGCCTGCGCCTGCGCCGCGCTGATGTTGGCGCCGAACTGGATGCCGGTCTTGTCGGCGGCGTCCGCGGTGCCGGTGCCGATGTAAAGATCCGGATTGCTGGCCAGCACATGCTCCATATTCACTTCGCCCACCGCGCCGGGAATCAGCTTGTCGGCGATATTGACGCCGCCGGCGGCGTCCACCAGCTCGCCCAGGCTGCCGCGGCCGGCGCTGGTGACGTTGCTGAAGGCGCCGGCGCGCAGGTCCAGGAAGGCCTTGGGCTTTTGCTGCGCCGGGATGGCGGCGACGACTTTGCGGATGGCCTCCATCTTGCCCTGGTAGAAGCGGATGAAGCGCTCAGCCTCGGCCTCGCGCTGCAGCGCCTTGCCCATGATGCGCAGGCTGGGCACGGTGTGTTCCAGCGGCGCGTTGCGGAAATCGACGAAGACCACCGGCACCTTGGCTGCTTGCAATTGCTGCACGATGGGGTTGTTCAGGCCCGGGCCGTGGCCGGAGATGCTGAACACGGCGATGTCGGGGCGCAGCGTCAAGACTTTTTCCGCGCTGACCGAGTTTTCGCTGGTCTTGCCGATCAGCGGAATCTGGTCGATGGCCGGGAAGCGCTGCTTGTACTGGGCGTAGGTTTGCGGGTCCAGTTGGCGGAAGTCGCCCTGCCAGCCGGCGATGCGGGCGATGGGCTGCTTGCCTTCCAGCAGGGCCAGCGCGTAGAACAGCCGGCCTTCGCCCAGGAGGATGCGGTTGACCTTGGCCGGCACTTCCACTTTACGGCCGGCGATGTCGGTGACGGTGGCGGCTTGGGCCGCCAGCGTGGCCGCGGCCAGCGCGCCGGCCAGCAGCAGACGGGAGAACAGTGTTTTCATTGTGATTCCTTGAGCGATACGGCTCCGCTGCCAAAGCCCGCCGCGGTGGAGAGGGCGGGTGGACGGGCTTTAGCCGTGGAGCGGGTGGCAAGCATCATACAGAAACGGGAGCCGCCGGGCAGGCCTGGCGCGCTCGGAAAACGCGGCTGGGCTGGGGGTCTTACTCGGTCTTGGCCCAATCCAGTTTCAAGTCCGGCGTCTTGGCCATCAGGCCCAGGTGCTCGTCCATGATGAATTCGATCTTGGCCAGCTTGTCGGCCGCGTCGGCGGCACAGATCATGTCCAGGGTGTCGTCCTGGCGCTGAATCCGGCATTCGCCGATGGGGAAGTGCACATGAGCCTGGTGGCTGTCGAACTCCACCGGGACTTTCAGCGCGTAGTGCTTGCACAGCTTGTACAGCACCTTGTCGGCATTGGGCGTGGTCAATTGGGCGCGGCTGCTCAACATCATCAATTCTCCAATCGTAAAAACGGGAACAGGCAGTTGGCGAATCCGGCGGATTCGGCAACTGCCGTGCGGTGTTTCCGGCCCGTCCGGGGACGGGCCGTCAGGGTGCGGCTTAGAAGCTGTTCACAATCTGCTGCGCGTCGGCGATACCGCGTTGCCAACGGCTTCGGAATGCTCATGTACCACTTGTACATTCCGCTTCCTCAACCGTTTGCGCCTTGTCTCGCTCTAGCTCGCGAGATTGTGAACACCTTCTTAGAACTTGCCGGTCAAGGTCAGCCAATAGCGGCGGCCCTCGTCGACCATCCAGTTGCCGTTAAGCGGCGCTTTGCTGCGATCCGGTTCGGCATTACCCACGCGGTCATCAATCGCCACCTTGCGGTCGGCCAGATTGAAGACGGCGAAGTTGACATCGAAGCTCTTGCTCAGCTTGTAGCTGCCGCCAAAGTCCCAGGTGCTGGAGCCGCCGCGGGTGCGCGCATCGTAAGCGCCGTTGCGGAAGCCGGTGTAGTACTGCTTGCCTTCAAAGTTCAGGCGAGTGTACAGGTCCAGCTTTTCCATCGGGGCCCAGGCCAGCTTCACATTGCCGGCGTGTTCCGGCGTCTTGTCCAGCGGCAGGCCGTTCAGAGATTGACCGGACAACGAGGTTTCCCTGCCGCCTTCACGCTTGGACTTGGTGTAGGTGTAGTTGCCGGACAGCGTCCATTTCGGCATGAAGGTCCAGCTGCTGGACAATTCCAGGCCGCGGATATTGACCGAGTCCACATTGTCGTAAATGTAGACGCGGGCCGGCTTGCCCTTAGAGATCAATGCGTTGGTGAATTGATCGGTGCCGTAGCTGACTACCTTGTTCTTGAAGTCGTTGTTGAACAGGGTGGCGTTGGCGCTCAGGCCTTGCTCATTGTCGAAGTGCAGACTCACTTCGTAAGAGGTGCTTTCTTCCGGCTTCAACTTGGAGTTGCCGCACAACAAGCCGGTTTCCACGCGACTGCCGGTACGCATGCAATAGCCGTCTGTGCTCTGGCGGATGGTCGGCGCCTTGAAGCCCTTGCCGACGCCGCCTTTCAGCGTCCACTGCGAGCCCAGGTGCTGGACCAGGTAAGCGCGCGGGGTGAAGTGGGTGCCGAACACGCTGTGGTGGTCGACACGGCCGCCTGCGGTGATGGTCAGGCTGTCCGTGGCTTCAAAGCTGTCCTCGGCGAATAGTGCCCAAGTATTGACAGTGACTTTATCCGGGTTGGCCGCGCCGGAGTATTTGAATCTGCTCGGATCAAAAGCTTCTTGCGCTTGCAGATCGGAGCCGACTTGCCGGCCAAGCTGGGTGCCGACTTTCACGGTGTGACGATCCAGCAGGAAAGTCAGTTGGCCGTCCAGCGTGGTGTTGGTCAACTTCACGCCTTTGCCGTCGCTGACGTTGTTTTCGTCCGAGCTGGACTTGGCCATTTCCTGATACAGCGCGACATTGGAGCGGATATTGCCGTATTTGCCGTTGTGGCTCAGGCTCCAGTGATCACGGGTATCGTATTGATCGTATTTGCCGAGAGTCGGGGACAAACTCTTGCCGCCCGTGGTGGTCTTGCGCAGTTCGTTATGGCCGGCTTCGAAGGTGATCTCGTGGTCCTGGTTCGGGGTGAAGCTCAACTTGGCGTTGATGTCGGACATGTGATTGGCGTCTTTGCCGCCGTCGCCGCTCTTGCTGTAGAAGATATTGTCTTCAGCCTGGTTGTTCAGCGAGCCATAGACTTGCAGCGACAGCAGGTCCTTCATCAGCGGGCCGCCCAGCCAGAAGCTGCTCTGGCCGGTATTGCCTTCGTTCGAATGTTCGGTGATGGTGCCGCCCAGCGTCATCGAACCATGCCATTCCTTGGGGGCTTTGCGGGTGATGATGTTGATCACGCCGCCCATGGCGTCGGAGCCGTATAGCGAGGACATCGGGCCGCGCACCACTTCGATGCGCTCAATCGCCTCCATCGGCGGGATCTGGTATTGCTGGAAACCGCCGGTGCCGCGGCTACGCACTTCACGGGTGCCTTGGCGGCGACCATCCACCAGGATCAGCGAGTATTCGCCGGGCATGCCGCGAATGGAGATGTCTTTGTCGCTGGGCGCGGAGCCGTTGATGTTGATGCCTTCCAGATCGGTCAGCGCGTCGGTCAGATTGGTGAACGGTTTCTTCGCCAAGTCTTCACGGGTGATCACCGAGATGCTGGCCGGGGCTTGTTTGATTTTTTGCTCGTAGCCGGAGGCGGTGACCACGACCGAGGGCAGCGTGGCTTCGACTTCCGCCGCGTGGGCGGCGGGCAGGTAGAGGGCGGAAACCGCCGCGGACAACAGGGCAAGGCGCACGCCGTGACGGGCGGCGGAGTCAAAGGTTTTCATTATCGTGGATACCTGGAAATCATCACATGAACGAAGCCCATTTGATCCGCGTCCCGGCAAGGCCGGCGCTGTGTGCATGCCGTTGGCGTTTAGTTTGCGCAAGGAATGTCAAATGGGACCATAAGTATCCCACCGAATTAATGCGAACGCAAATGCGAATCGTTATTGATTGAGGGTGTGATTGTACTCGGTCGCCACAAATCTGGCGCGGATATGACCTGGCTCAAACTTTGCGCGGGGTGGGAGAAATGGCGAAATGGCTTGGGAACCAAGGCGCTATCCGTCAGTCTCAAGCCTGTTCCGGACTCAGCGCCCTACCTGAATCGATGCCTATTCGTCTGCCCTTGCTACTGTTGCTAACGTGTCTGCTGCTCTTGCCGCAGGCGGGTTGGAGCATGGGCGGACGCGTGGACGCCAGCGCGCCCTGCGTCTGGATGGCCGACGACGGCGCGGCTTGCCATACCCAGCCGGCCAGCGCCGCTCAGGCCGCCGCTTGCTGCCAGTTGCCGGCCGCTCCATGGCCGGCGGCGCCCAGCCTGCCCTTGCAGGCGATCCGCCCGGTGCTGCAGGCCAAGGCTGAAATAGTGTGGTCCGGTTTCATCCCCGCGCCGCCGGAGCGGCCTCCCCAATCTGTTGAATGATCCTTTTTTTGCGCCAACCGCGGTTTTGCGGGCTGGTTCGCTTTTTCATTCAAATAGCATTGGATTTCATCTCATGAATAAACGCATGTATTGGGCCGCCGCCGCGCTGGCCGTTTCCTTGATGTCCCCCGTGGTGGCCGCCGCCGGCGGCGTGATGCACAAGGACCCGTATTGTGGTTGCTGCACCGCCTGGGCCGAGCATATGCAAAAGAACGGCGTGGCGCTGCAAAGCCGCAACGAGGCGGATATGTCAGCGTTGAAGGCCCGCTTGAAGGTGCCGGCGGATCTGCGTTCCTGCCATACCGCCGAGATCGGCGGCTATGTGTTCGAAGGCCATGTGCCGGCGGATCTGGTGAAGAAGGTGCTGAAGGACAAGCCCAAGATCGTCGGCCTGGCGGTGCCGGGCATGCCGATGGGCAGCCCGGGGATGGAAGGGCCGAGCAAGCAGGCCTATCAGGTGTTGAGTTTTGATGGGCAGGGGAGGCGCAGCGTCTACGCCACGCGCTAAAGTTGGTGATGCGCCAGCCGCCTTGCAGCGGCTTGCTTGAGTGTATGACGGGCGTTCCGGCAGGTCGGAACGCCCGTCTTGCGTCAGCGCATTGAGAACGCCTCGTGGTGGAAAGCCGGGGCCTGCGCGCCGCGTTGTTTCAGGCCGCGCCGCAGCGCCTCGCCCAAGCCTTGCGGGCCGCAGAACCAGACCTCGTCCACTTCCGGCAGCATGCCGGCGTTCAACTGTGCCCCGGCTTCGCTTTCGATCAGATGCAGCCGCACGCCGCGCTGACGACAGGCCTGGCGCATTTCTTCCAGCCGCGCCGCTTCGCCGCGGTTGCGCACGCAATAATAGAAATCCACGTCCAGCTGCTTCTCCTTCAGTTCCCGGCTTTGCAGCCAGGCCAGGAAGGGGGTGACGCCGATGCCGCCGGCTACCCAGGCTTGGCGCGCGCCGCCGCGCGGCTGGAAGCGGCCGTAAGGGCCTTCCACGGTGACGGTCTGGCCGATCTGGAGTTCGGTTGGCAGGCGGCGGGTGTAATCGCCCAGCGCCTTGATGATGAAACGCAGCCGGCCGTCGTCATGGTCGGCGCTGGCGATGGTGAAGGGGTGGGCGCCTTCCGCGGCGTCGAAGCTGACCAGGGCGAATTGTCCGGCGCGGTGGCCGGGCCAGGCGTCTATCTGGCAGATCACTTCCAACTGTCCGGCCGGCAGCGCTTCGATGCTATGCACCTGGCCGGCGTATTGTTGTCGCTTGCCGATGCGGCCGGCCAGCGAGTAGAGCGCGCAGCCGGAGCCGATCAGCATCAGCGCGGCCAGCAGCCAGCCCACCGGCTGCGCCCACATCTCGGCCGGCATCAGGATCAGGCCGTGGAAGGCGCCCATCAGGTAGAGCGGGGCGAACAGCTTGTGCAGCTTGCGCCAGAAGCGATAGGGCACGGCGCGCAGCAGCGCCAGGATCACCATGGCCAGCACCGCCCAGGCCGCCCATTCGCCCATGTCCTTGGCCAGCGAGACCAGCGGGTCTTTGCCGCCGCCGCCGCTTCTGATGCGGGGAGCGACCCAGTCCAGCGCCAGCATCAGCTTGGGCGACAGCTTGACCAGCCAGTGAGCCGCCAGCAGCAGGCCGGCGGCGATGCCCAGCTGCTTGTGCAGCGCGTAGAGGCGGTCCAGGCCGCCCAGCAGCGGTTCCAGCCAGCGCGGGCGCACGGCCAGCAGCATGGCGGCGCTCATCACGGCCATCAATTGCACGCCGCTGAGCAGCACCAGTTCGTGTCGCCATTGCCAGTAGTTGGCCGGCAGGCCGTTTTGCCACAGGCTGGCGGCGGCGTACAAGGCGCCGCTGGCGAGCAGCAGCAGGCTGAGCAGGGGGAGTCTACGGTTCATCGCCATGTCCTTTCTTGCGATAGGGGATTAAGGCGATTGGAACACCGCAAACTTAAGCGCAGCTTAAACGCGGCGCGGGGGCCGGTTTAGCGTGGCGGCTTGCCGGCCTGGGTGTCGCCGCCCAGCGCCTTGTACAGCGCGATCAGGTCGGCGGACAGCGTTTGCCGCGCGGCCAGCCGCTGTTCGCGCAGCGCGGCAAGCTGCAATTGCGCTTCCAGCACGTGGCTTTGCGCGGCCTCGCCGACGGCGACGCGCTGGCGGGCGTAGCCAAGCTGGCGTTGCAGCGCGGCTTCTCCCTCGGCCAGCCGCGTGTCCTGGACGCGGCCGGCCTGGCTGCGCAGCAGCGCGGTTTCCACATCGGCCAGCGCTTGCAGCACCGCCTTGCGGTATTGCGCCAGCGCGGCGTCGTAGCCTGCCTCGCGCGCCCGGACCTGGGCTTGCAGCCGGCCGCCGGCGAACAACGGCAGGCTGAGCTGCGGCCCCAAACTCCAGTAGCGGCTGGCCTGGGAGGCGAAGTCGCCGGGGCGGACGCTGTCCCAGCCGCCGCTGGCCAGCAGGCTGAAGCGCGGGTATTGCTCGGCCGCGGCTACGCCGATGTCGGCGCTGGCGGCCGCCAACTGCCGTTCCGCGGAGCGCAGGTCCGGCCGGCGCAGCAGCAGTTCCGACGGCAGGCCGGCGGCGGGCGCGGCGGGCAGCCGCGGGGCGGGCGCGGCGGCGTCCAGCAGCGCGCGCAGCTGTTCCGTCGGCAGCGCGGTCAGCGGGCCCAGCGCGGCGAGCGCGGCCTGGCGGGCGGCGAGCAGCGGTTGCAGCTGCGCGTCGGCGCGCAGCCTTTCGGTTTCCGCCTGATCCAGTTCGCCGGCGCCGGCGAGGCCGGCCTGGACTTGCAGCCGGCTCAGCCGCGCCAGTTCCGCGCGCCAGCGGACCTGGGCGGCGGCGTTGTCGGCGCGCAAGCCCCAGTAGCGGTAGTCCAGCGCCAGCCGCGCGGTTTCGGCGGCCACGCGCAAGGCGGCGTCGGCGGCTTGCTCTCGGCTGGCGTCCAGCCGGGCGCGGCCGGCTTCCACGCTGCGGGCGGTATGGCCGAACAGATCGATTTCCCAACTGGCGTCGAAGCCGGCGCGGTAGTCGGTAAATAGGGTCTGCGGGTTGGCGAAGGGGATATTGGCCAGCGCTTCGCCGCGGCGGCTTAGTTGGTCGCGGCTGACGCGGCCGCCGGCGTTGAGTTGAGGCCATTGTGCGCCGGTGTTGATCTCCAGCGCGGCGCGCGCCTGACGGATGTTGGCGTCGGCGCTGGCCAGGTCCGGGCTATGGCGCAGCGCGGCGCCGACCAGGCGGTTCAGCGCCGGGTCCTGGAAGGCCTGCCACCAGCCGGCGGCTTCCGGCTCGGTTTCCGCGCTGACGGCGGGCAGCAGTTGCGCCGGCGTCGGCGGCCGGTAGTCGGGGCCGACGACGCAGCCGGCGAGCAGGGCTAGCAAGACGCAGATGGCGAGGCGAGATGGATTCATTGTCCGCTCCGGTGACGGAAGATCAGGTAGGCCAGGCCAAGGGTGGCGGCGGCGATGAGCAGCAGCGGCCACAAGTGCGGCCAGGCCTCGGCCGCGCCGTAGCCTTTGAGAAACAGGCCCTTGATCACGATGATGAAATGGCTGAGCGGGTCCGCGGCGCTGAGCGCGCGCAGCGGCCAGGGCATGTTTTCCACCGGCGCCATATAACCGGACAGAATCACCGCCGGGGCCATGAAGCCGAACACGCCGAGAAAGGCCTGCTGCTGGTTGGCGCACAGCGCCGAGATCAGCAGGCCGCAGCCGGACAGGGCCAGGCCGTAGCACAGCATGGAAAGATAGAGCAGGGCGACGCCGCCGCCGAAGGGTACTTGGTAGATCCATACCGCGGCGGCGGAAATGACGCTGCCTTGCAGCGCGGCCACCAGCATGCCGGGCACGGCCTTGCCGGCCATGATGTAGCCGGGGGTCAGCGGGGTGACCAGCAATTGGTCGAACGTGCCTTCCTCGCGTTCGCGCGCCAATGACAGCGCGGTGACCATCAGACAGCCTATGGTGGTGATGATGGCCACCAGGCTGGGCAGCACGAACCAGCGGTATTCCAGATTGGGGTTGTACAGATGGCGAACCAGCAACTGGGCCGGCGGCGGCGCGGAGCTGAGTTCGCGCGTGTACTGGGCGACGATTTGCTGGGCGTAGCCGAAGGCGATTTGCGCGCTATTGGAGCGGCGGCCGTCGATGACGGCTTGCAGCGGCGGCGCGCTGCCTTGAGCCAGCCGCCGGGAGAAATCCGGCGGAATGCGGATGGCCAGCAGCGCTTGCTGGCGGTCTATGGCGTCGCGCAACTGGGCTTCGCTGCGGATATTGAGCAGCTGCGGAAAAGCCTGGGCCGCGGCCAGGCGCTGGGACAGTTCGATGGAGGCGGCGCCGCCGTCCTGGTTGTAGATGGCCAGGGTGCTGTTCTTGACTTCCAGCGTGGCGGCGAAGGGGAACAGCAGCAGTTGCAACAGCACCGGCATGATCAGCAGCCGGCGGCTTTGCGGGTTGGACAGCAGGGCCCGCAGTTCTTTGTGGATCAGGGTGAGCAGTGCGTGCCACATGGTAGACCTTTCTAAGAGCCTGTTCATAATCTGCTGTGCTGCGGCGATACCGCGTTGAAAACCTCCTCAGAATGCTCATGTACTTTATGTACATTCCGCTTCTTCAGCCGTTTTCGCCTTGTCTCGCTCTTGCTCGCGAGATTTTGAACAGGCTCTAATCATCCAGCCGACGGCGGAATTTAAGCGCGGTAAGCCCCAGCCAGAAGGCCGCGGACAGCAGCAGCCAGACGGTGTTGAGCAACAACACCGGCCAGATGTCGCCGGCCTGGAACAGGGTTTGCAGCGCGTTGACGAAATAGCGCGCCGGCACCAGATAGGTGGCGGCCTGCACCGGCGGCGGCATGCTGTTGATCTCGAACACGAAGCCGGACAGCATGGTGGCCGGCAGGAAGGCGGCGGTGAGCGCGCCCTGGGCGGCGACGAACTGGTTGCGGGTGACGGTGGAGAGCAGCAGGCCCAGGCCGAGGGCGCTGCCCAGGAAGAGGCTGCTGACGATGAACAATAGCCACCAGGAGCCGCGCAGCGGCACGTCCATCAACAGGGTGGCCGCCAGCACGCAGACCAGCATCGCGGCGATGCCCAGCAGGTAATAGGGCAGGATTTTGGACAGCAGCAGTTCGGCGCGGGTCACCGGGGTGGACAGCAGCGCCTCCATGGTGCCGCGCTCCCATTCGCGCGCCACCACCAGCGAGGTGAGCAGCGCGCCGATGATGGTCATGATCACCGAGATGGAGCCGGGCACCAGATAGTTGCGGCTGACGGTGTCGGGATTGAACCAGTAGCGCGGCTCCAGCCGCAGCGGGGCCGGCGGCGGCAGGCCGCGATCCTGCGCGCGCTGGGTCTGCCAGATCTGCCAGGCGCCTTGCAGATAGCTGGCCAGGAAGTTGGCGGTATTGGGCTCGGCGCCGTCGGTGAGCAGCTGCGCCGCGGCCGCGCCGCGTCCCTGGAGGGTTTTGGCGGAGAAGTCGGCGGGAATCACCACCATGCCGCGCACTTCGCCGGCGGCCAGCCGCGCGCGCATCTCGGCGCGGTCATGTCCGGGATGGACTTCCAGATAGGGCGAGCCCGCCAACGCGTCGGCGAAGCGGCGGGCTTCGACGCCGCTGTCTTCCAGCACCACGCCGATGCGCACCTTGTTGGCGTCCAGATTGATGCCGTAGCCGAAGATGAACAGCAGCACCATCGGCAGCACGAAGGCGATCAGGATGCTGCTGGGGTCGCGCACGATCTGCATGGCTTCCTTGCGGCACAAGGCCAGCAGGCGGGCGGGTTTGACGGCGGCGCTCATGCGGGGACTCCGGCGCGGTCGTCGGCCGCCACCAGGCGGATGAAGGCTTCCTCCATGGTGACGTCTTCATCGACGCCGGCGGCCTGGCGCTTGAGCTGGTCCGGGGTGCCGCTGGCGATCAGCCGGCCGCGGTAGACCAGGCCGATGCGGTCGCAGTATTCGGCCTCGTCCATGAAATGGGTGGTGACCATCACGGTGACGCCCTTGTCCACCAGGCCGTTGATATGGGTCCAGAATTCGCGGCGGGTGATGGGGTCGACGCCGGAGGTGGGTTCGTCCAGAAACAGCAGCGGCGGCCGGTGCATCAGCGCGCAGGCCAGCGCCAGCCGCTGTTTGAAGCCCAGGGGAAGCGCGCCGGCGAGCATGTCCAGATAGGGCGCGAGCGCGAACACACGGACCATTTCGGCGACGGTGTCGCGTTGCGTCTGGCCGCTCAGGCCGTAGATGCCGGAGAAGAAGTCCAGATTGTGGGCGACGCTGAGATTGCCGTAGAGCGCGAATTTCTGCGCCATATAGCCCAGCTGCCGGCGCGCGCGGCTGGCGCTGCGTTTCAGGTCTATGCCCATCACGCTGGCCTGGCCGGCGCTGGGCCGCAGCAGGCCGCACAGCATTTTGAAGGTGGTGGACTTGCCGGCGCCGTTGGGGCCGAGCAGGCCGTAGATCTCGCCGCGCCGCACCTGGAAGTCGATATTGTCGGCGGCGACGAAATCGCCGAAACGGCGCGTGAGCTGTTCGGCGCGGATCACTGCGTCCGGGTCCACGCCGGCCGGCAGTTGCGCCGGCGGCATCTGCTCGGCCAGGCCCGAGTCGCCGCCGGGGCCGCCGCCCAGCAGTTCGATGAAGGCGTCCTCCAGCCGCGGCGGAACCACGACGAAACAGGCGTCCGGCCCGGCCTGCAAGGCGCTCAGCTCAGGCGGCCGGCCGGCCTGGCGCAGCACCAGGCGCAGCGCCTGGCCCTGGATCACGCCGTCCAGCACTTGCGGCTGACGCAGTGCGCGCCGCAGTATCTGACGAGGGTTGCCGGCGATGCCGCGCAGCTGCACGCTGCGGCCCTCCATGCGTCGGATCAGCTCGCCGGGCGCGCCGGCGTAGCTCAGCTGGCCGGCGTTGATCAGCAGCACTTCGTCGCAGCGTTCGGCCTCGTCCAGATAGGAGGTGCTCCACAGCACGGTCATGCCGTCGGCGGCCAGTTCGCCCACCATCTTCCACAGTTCGCGCCGGGAAATCGGGTCGACGCCGACGCTGGGCTCGTCCAGCAGCAAGACCCTCGGCTCGCCCAGCAGCGCGCAGGCCAGGCCCAGCTTCTGCTTCATGCCGCCGGACAGCTTGCCGGCCGGCCGCGCGGTGAAGCGGGCCAGGTCGGTGAAGGCCAGCAGGCGTTCGAAGCTGCGTTGGCGGCGCTCGCCGGCGACGCCGCGCAGATCGGCGTACAGCTCCAGGTTTTCCAGCACCGTCAGGTCTTCGTACAGGCCGAATTGCTGCGGCATATAGCCGATCAGCGCGCGCAGCGCGTCGCCGTCGGCGATGGGGTCCAGCCCTTCGACGCGGACGGCGCCGTCGCTGGCTTGCAGCAGGCCGGCCAGCAGCCGCAGCAAGGTGGTCTTGCCGGCGCCGTCCGGCCCGGCCAGGCCGGTGACCGCGCCGCGGCGTATCGTCGCGTCTATGCCGGCCAGCGCCTCGTGCGCGTCGAAGCGCTGGCGCAAGCCGCACAGGACAATGGCGTTTTGCGCGTCCATCTCAGCGGCCGTCCGCCAGCGTCACCGTCACCGGCATGCCTTGGCGCAGCGCGGCGTCCGGGTTTTGCACCACCACGCGCAGCCGGTAGACCAGGGCGGTGCGCAGGTCCTGGGTCTCCACGTTCTTGGGAGTGAATTCAGCGCTGGGGGAGACGAAGCCGACCACGCCGTCGTAAGGCTGGGCGCGGCCGTCGCTGCGGACCTTGACCTTGGTTCCGGGGGCCACCTTGCCCAGCTCGGGCTCGGCGACGTAGGCGCGCACCCACACCGGCCGGGTCAGCGACAGGGTGAACACCGGGCCGCCGGCGCTCAGCATGCTGCCGGGTTCGACCGCGCGGGTGAGGATGACGCCGTCGGCCGGGGCCAGCAGCCGGGTGTCGGCCAATTGCAGCTGGGCCTGGGCCTGTTGCGCCACCGCGCGTTCGGCGTTGGCGTCGGCCTCGGCGATCTCCTCCTTGCGGTAGCCGCGCTTGAGCGCCTGCCATTGCTGGCGCGCCGCCTCGGCCTGCGCCGCCGCCTGGTCGCGTTGCGCGCGGGCCTCGTCCAGCGCGCGTTGGGCGGAGGCGCCGGTGTCGGCCAGTTGGCGCTGGCGCTGGTAGGTCTGCTCGGCGTTGAGCCGCGCGGCGCGACGCGCGTCCAGATTGGCCTGCGCCTGTTCGATGTCCTCGCTGCGCGGGCCGGCGCGGTACAGCGCCCTGCGCGCCTGCGCGGCGGCCAGGCCGGCGTCGGCGTCGCGCAAGGCGTTCTGATAAGGCCGCGCGTCCAGTTCGCCCAGCAGCTCGCCGGCGCGTACGCTGGCGCCTTCGTCCACGTTCAGGCTCCGCAAGCGGCCGGCCACCCGGAAGGACAGACTGACTTCGCGGATGTCGACGTTGCCGGACAGGCTCAGGCGTTCTTGGGCGAGCTGCCGTTGCCGCCAGGCGTAGCCGCCTCCGGCGATCAGGGCGACGACGACGAGGCCGATGAGCAGAGGGGGACGCTTCATGGCTGTGGCTCCAATGGGCGCAAACCGCGCAGCGCCCATTGCAGGCGTTGCTCGATATGGCGCGGATCGATGGCGTAGGTGTTGAAAGCTTGCTGGATCAGGCCGGGCAGCAGCGGCTTGCCGGCGATGATGTGCTGGGCCAGCGCCGGCAGACCCAGCGCCGACATCAGGAACAGCGCCTGGTGCAGCGGATCGCCGCGTTCCAGTTCGCCGGCCTGTTGCGCGTCGGCAATGCTTTGCAGCAGCAGCTTGGGATGGCGGGGCGCCAGCGTGGACAGAAAGCCCTGCGCGGCGGTTTCGCCGGCGGCCGCGTCCAGCAGCATGTGGGCGATCAGCTCGCCGTGTTCGGCGACGAAGGCCAGCAGCTGGCGCAGCAGGGTCTGCAGCCGCGGCAAGGCCGACGCTTGCTGCTGCAACTGCGATTGCATGTGTCGGAGCAGCGGCGCGTACCAGTTTTCCAGCAGTTCGGCCAAGTAGCGGTCGCGGCTGCCGAAGTGGTAGACGAAGCTGCCCGGATTGACCCCTGCGCGCTGGCACAGGCCGCGCACGGTGAGTGCGCGCAGGCCGGCCTCCTTGGCCATGGCCAGTCCGCAGTCCAGCAATTGCTGTCGAGTCGCGTTGTTCGGTTTCATACATCTATTCTTATACGAACGTATAAGTTCATGCAAGCCGAATTTGTACATCTGTATAAATCATCGGGAATTCCAGCCGGCTCGCCAAGTGCTTGTTTTCAAAAGCGGCCGTCGTCAGCCCTGCGGCCGCGGGTAAATTCACCGCGCGGCGGCATGTGCCGGCGGAAAATAATCGGCCATAATTGGAGCGTCGGCGCTTCGCCGCAAGCAAGAATCCCACAGCCGCCCAGCTCAGGCCGCGGCAAAAACAGCGATTCGTCGCGCCATTACAAGGGGACACATCATGTTGGCCATCATCGGCGGCAGCGGCCTGGCCCAGCTGCCCGTATTGGAAGTCACCCACCGTCAAGTTGTGCGCACCCCGTACGGCGATCCCTCCTGCGCGCTGACCTTCGGCCTATTGAACGGGCAGAACGTGGTGTTCATCGCGCGCCACGGCTACGGCCATTCGCTGGCGCCGCATGAAATCAATTACCGCGCCAATATCTGGGCGCTGCACGATCAAGGCGTCAAAGGCGTGATCGCCATCGGCACTGTGGGCGGCATCCGCCCCGACATGCCGCCGGGCCGCCTGGTGGTGCCGGACAACATCATCGACTACAGCTGGGGCCGCAAGCATACCTTCTTCGAGGGGCTGGACCGCCCGGTGGTGCACGCCGAATTCTCCTCGCCTTATGACGAGGCGTTGCGAGAGCGCCTGATCCGCGCGATGGCGGACAGCGGCCACAGCGGCGTGGTGGGCGGCGTTTACGCCTGCACTCAGGGGCCGCGTTTGGAAAGCGCCGCGGAAATATTGAAGTTGGAGCGAGATGGCGCCGATATAGTCGGCATGACCGGCATGCCGGAAGCGGCATTGGCGCGGGAGATGAATCTGCCTTATGCGCATCTGTGCTTGGTCAGCAACTGGGCGGCCGGCAAGGGCGGCGCGGCGACGGTGGAGTTCGACGCCACCACCGGGGCGATGGGGGTGGAGGTGGTGATGTCGGTGCTGGCTGAGCTATTGTCAAGATAGTATGTTTAGTGCGGCAATTTCTGCTTCTGGACATTGCTTTCGTTTGCATGGTCAATACGCAGTGGGAGTGTTGTCGCGTACAGGGGATCAAAACGCCGAAAGGGCGTTTTACCTGTACGCATACAGCGCAGCATGATGCTGGCGGTTTGTCGCTGCGCTTGATTCCCGTCTTTGTTCAAGAGATCGGAGTAGCACAGCGATGTTTGACAACAAGTCCATTTTAATTACCGGAGGGACGGGCTCGTTTGGCCGTAAATTTATCACCACGCTCTTGGCGCGATTTAAACCAGCGCGTGTGGTAGTGTTCTCTCGTGATGAGTTGAAGCAGTTTGAAATGCAACAGGAGTTTTTCGACCCCTGCATGCGGTTTTTCCTCGGGGATGTCCGTGATAAGGAGCGCCTGAGGTTAGCGATGAGCGGCATCGACCTAGTTGTGCATGCTGCGGCGCTCAAGCAGGTGCCAGCGGCAGAGTACAATCCGACAGAATGCATTCGCACTAATGTCAATGGCGCAGAAAACGTGATTGGCGCGGCGTTGGAGTGCGGGGTGGAGAAGGTGATTGCGTTGTCTACCGATAAAGCGGCCAGTCCAATCAACCTTTATGGGGCAACCAAGCTGTTGTCGGATAAGCTGTTTGTGGCCGCAAATAATATCGTAGGCAGCCATAAAACGCGATTTGCGGTTGTACGCTATGGCAACGTGGTGGGGTCGCGCGGCTCGGTCGTACCTTTTTTCCGAAAGCTTGTGGCCAGCGGCGCAGGCAGCTTGCCCATTACCGATGTACGTATGACTCGTTTTTGGATTACTTTGCAGCAAGGAGTGGACTTTGTGCTCAGTAATTTTGAACGTATGCAGGGTGGAGAGCTTTTTGTGCCGAAGATACCTTCAGTACGCATTGTGGACTTGGCTACCGCCATGGCTCCGCAGCTCCCACTGCTCCATATCGGTATTAGGCCGGGAGAGAAGTTGCATGAGTTGATGATTTCTGCAGACGATAGTCTGCACACCTATGAGTTTACCGATCATTATGTGATCGCCCCGTCGATTCGCTTCACTATTCATCATGACTATAACTCCAATCAGCTAGGCGAGATCGGAGTATTGGTACAGGAAGGGTTTCAGTACTCCTCTGAAAGCAATCCCACGTTTTTGAGTATTCCCGAGCTACAGATCTTGGATCAAGCAACGCCCTGATAGTGATTAATAGAGTTTCAACTTGTAGCTCGGTGAATTTAAGAAGCTTTCCTTCATATTGAGTCAGCCAGCAGACTGGATGCTAGAGTGCGAGATAGGCTGGATGGCTGGTTCTGAATGAGTTGAGGTTTGGTTTTCCGCCGAAGTTTTTTGATATTGTCATGGTATGCCTGCCACGAGAGCCCTGAAACGGGGCATGCCGTTCACATGGGAAGCGTTGAAATGAGTAAACAAGCCGCGACTACGGTTGCGAGTTACGAAGACGACAGTCTGATCAACTGGAAAACCCAGGCGTGGCAGGATGCTGGCATGGTTAGCTGGTACTCCGGGAGGATGGTGGAAAACACCAGCACTAACTATCTGAAGAATGCTTTGGAGGTAGGCACCATTAAGCGGCATGTCTGGGGCAAGGAGATACTCGATATCGGTATCGGTACCGGACGGGCCAGTTTGCCTTTGATAGAGCAAGGTTTTCACGTAACGGGTATTGATAGCTCCCAAGCCATGTTGAACGAAACGCGTCGCTTGGCCGGCAACATGCCCATTACATTGCAACTGGGTGACATCACTAAGTTGCCGTTTGATGAAAAGAGCTTTGATAGTGCGATCGCCTTGAACGTGATGGTGCATTTTCCCAACTGGCGGGAAGCTTTGCTGGAGTGGAAGCGAGTTGTGAGGCCGGGAGGGCGCATCGTGTTCGATATTCACTCGCGAGACCATTTCGAGGCGGCCTACGGCGCGGATACCAATCAGTGGCCAGCTGTTATGCGTGAGGCGGAAGACCCCTCTAATTTTGGTCGCTACATGTCCAGGATCCGAGTCGATGAGCTGGTGGCGTTTGCCGATCAAGAGGGCTTCGCCATCATGGATGCGGTTCCGCATGGCGCGTTTCTCGGTGGGGGGAATATCAATGCCTTCCTGTACGAGCCGCTGGAAAAGACCAAGCGATGGACACGGGTGTTGTCATGGTTTGCTCGAGACCCGCATCTGTTGGAGTTGGGCTTGTTCCTTGAGGAACTCTTGGTGGCGCGGTTGACGCCGAAGGTCGCAGGGCGCATGTTTGTGGTCTTGGAGAACCGTGCGGACGAGGCTGGCAATAAGGCCTGGGCCGAAGAACAGAGGCAAAAAGACGCCGCGTTGGGGCAACAGTCGTTTCGGGCGTTGATGCCGTGGATGCTATTGCCCAGCGAGGACCTTTCCCAGGAGTTGGACCGTCTGCTGCAGCCCTTGCGCGCGCGGCATTTCTTCTACTGCCTGTTGAAAACCTTGGTGCAACGTAGCCCTGCTTATGACTTTGCCGGGCTGCTTTCCGAAGAGCGCGTCCAACAATTTTCCGCCTGGCTGGCGGCGGAAGGCCTGGATCAGCGGGTGATGGGTCTGGTCAAGGGGTGGTCCGCCGGCAGTCGGGAGAAGTTCAGGCATGGCGTTGATCTTACCTTGGGCGCGGATTACCACTTGGTGGATACCTTATTGGCAAAACACTATGGCATTTTTGGCGGGAACCAAGGATGAAACCAAAAGCAATTATAAGCCTGCTGTGGGATAACCAGCTGGGCGCCTTGCGCCAGTTCCTGGCGATGTTTGATCCCATGGTCATTGTGACGACATCAGCGGGCATGACGCCGGCGCTGTTAAACCTTGCGGCGGAGTGCGGCTGCGCGGTAGTGGGCTTGGAAAGTCTGTTGCCTGACGGATATAACGCTGTTGGAGAAGCCAGTCCGTCCCTAGCGGCGTTGAACGAGCATTTGGCCGTCCTTAACTGGGGCGAAGAGTTCGCCGACGAGGAAAATACCGCGTCATTGGTTGAGGTGATCAAAGAGCGTTTGAGCTTTGAATTGCCAATGTCGGTGCAATTGCTGGATGGTTTGGCTGCGGCGGCTGAGGAGTTCGACGTGTCGCTGTTCGTCACTAGCGAAGACGTCACGCGTTTGGGAAAAGTCGCCACGGCCTGGGCGAGGGCGCATGGTGTTCCAAGCTTGCATCTTTCCCATGGCATTGCCTTGGCCGATCCTTACACCGTTCATGCAGAATTGATTGCGGATAAGATGGCTGTTTACGGGGAGCGCGGCAAGGAAGGCTTCTTGGATTTGGGCATTGAGCCGGAACGTCTGGAGTTAACGGGCAACCCCGCATGGGACTGCTATGCGCAACTTAGAGTCCAAAAGGCGGCGTATCGTCAAGCTTTAATCGAAAAGTATGAGATGGATCCCAATTTGCCGATCGTGGTTTTCGGTACAACTTGGGCAGCCAATCTTAGCGCGCATTGCAATGAGCATGCTTATGCGGACACGATGCTGGCATTTTTGAGCGCTTGCGAAGCTTTGTCGCAGCATGGTTGCAAGATCAACGCGGTGATCAAGGATAGGCCAGCCAACCAGGCGATAGGCGAGCATTGTTGCTCCGAATTATTGGCGGCCTTGGGATCCGATGGCCGTCAGTATTATTACGTGATGGAGGATACTCCCGCCTTTGCCGCTGCCGCGGATGTATTGGTAGCGGTTGATTCCAATTATTTGGTGGAGGGCATGATGGCGGATACCCCCGTCGTCAACTTGATGAATAGCTCGGGTATGCTGATGGGGCCTTGCTTTGAGGCTGAGACCGGGATCAAGGAAGTGGAGGCCCACGAGTTGGCTGCATGCATTCTGCAGCTGTTGGAGGATAAGGAAGAGCGCAATGCCCAGTTGCATCAGGCTCGTCAGCGACTGGTTTATTACCATCATGGCGGAGCGGATGGTTTGGCGGCATCGCGAGTGGCCCAGTTGATGGCAGATATGGCGCAAGGCTTGCGGGTGCGCCCGCAACGGCTGGTGTGGCAGCAATACCTGGATAACGAACATACGGATTTGACCGCTGGCTACCATACAACGGGGCGCAAGGATTTAATCAGCTTGTTCAGCAACCAGCCTCACCTGGCGCTGGACATTGGGTGCGCGGGGGGCGGTAATGGCGCTTTGATTAAGCAGCGTTTTCCATCTTGCCAGGTATGGGGGATTGAAATGAACCATGCCGCTGCGGAGATGGCCAGCCGTCAACTGGATAAAGTTCTGTTGGGAAAATTTGAGGACTTCGACCTAGAGGTGGAAGGCATGGCGTTGGGCAGCCTGGATGCCGTGGTGCTGGCTGATGTGCTTGAGCATATGTACAACCCATGGGATGTGATGGTGAAAATCCACCGTTATCTATCTTCGCAAGGGCAAGTGCTGCTCAGCGTGCCGAATGTGCGTAACCTCGCATTGATGGATGATTTGGCCAAAGGAAATTGGACTTATGCCAAAGAAGGATTGTTGGATATCACGCATATTCGCTTCTTTACCCTTCGAGAGCTGCTTAAATTTTGTCAGGAAACCGGCTACAAAGTCGTAAATAAGATGAATGCGCTTGATGGCCGGCTGCAGGATATTTTCAATCGAGCCCAAGGCTCATTGCCGTGCAATATCGAAACTGAGCGCATGGTGATTAAAAATGTCACCCATGAGGAAATGTTGGAAATGTGCTCGTTACAGTTTTATCTTCTGCTGGAAAAGGCATAGGATCGACTGCTTGTTGAGCGAGAAGCGGCCTCAGAGGGGTCGCTTCTTGTTTGTTAACGGTGTGCTTGCGCCACCCTGAATGATGCAGCGGTGTCGGCAAGCTTTTGTGTGTGGTTGTATCGGACTGTGCCGAAGTAGTCATGCCAAGGATAATGGCGGTGATCAAAACCGTTGCAATGATGGTTTGACTATGTTCGGCTTGGCGTCTTCTCTGCAGGCGGACCTCATCTCATGGAAAAAAGAAATCCCCGTATCGGCATCTTGTCTAGAGACCACTTTGATCATGCTTGTTTCAAGCTTAGATTGGGTGATCCTCTGTCTTTGCTCGCAGGCGTGGTTGATACTTATTTTTATAAAAACCTAGAGGCTCATCGCCTGGTGGGCGATTATGGGTTCGATTCAGATGCCCATTTTGTTGAGTCCATGGACGCATTTATTGTACAGCGATGGTTTATAGATAAGTGCTATATGGATTTGATGAAGATTATTATCGAATCCAAGAAGCCCATTGTCTTTGATATTGATGATTGGTTGCTGGGTTTGCCAAGCAGTAACCCGATGTATGATGATTTCTTTAAATCCACTGAGCATATAAAGTGGATATTGCCATATTGTTCTGTTGTGACTGTCAGTACGCCAGAGTTGGCTAAAAAATTTGTTGCTTATAATCAGAATGTCGTAGTAATTCCAAACTCCTTGAGCCAGTTTCGTTTTGTAGAGCCAAGAGAGCGGGATGATCAGGTTGTTATTGGGTTTGCAGGTACCAGCACTCATGGGCGAGATTTGGACTTGATTTCTGGTGCTCTGTTACGGGTTTATCATGAGTATGCGGACGCGGTAAAGTTCGTGTTTTGGGGAAATGTTCCCAAGACCATGATTGGCTTGAAAGGGGTGAAGCAAGGTCCCAAAGGTGTGATGTATCACGACTATTTTTCTTATCTTGCTGATTTGAAAATAGATATTGGACTGGCTCCATTGGAGGAAGACGGGTTCAATCTGTGTAAGTCGGATATCAAGTGGATTGATTACGCGGTAGTGGGGGCCGCCAGTATCGTGTCGGACCTCCCTCCTTATGCCGAGCCCAAGGAAAAGGGGCTGGCGCTGGCTGTTGAAAACAATGAGGACGCTTGGTTCAATGCCATCGTTTCCTTGGTTGAAGACCACGCGGCAAGAAAGTCGCTGGCTTCCAGGGCACGCAATTACATCTTGCAGCAACGAACGTTGGAAGGGACGATAAGCCAGCATATCGCGGTCTGGAATAGTGTTTTGCCGAAGGCTGTCCAAATCCGCAGTCCCAGCAAAATCGGCAGGCCCATCTTGCAATCGTCATGTCCGGAAGATGCGATTGAGGAGCAGCGTTACAAGATTTGGAAGAACAATCACCAATTGCGGGAAGTTCACGCAGAACAGTTTGCCGAGAGAATGGTGAAAGCGTGGTCGGTACGGCCGACGTTCAATCTGGTAACCGTGGTACCCGCCGCCGAAAAACGACGCTTGGTAGAGTCGTTGGCGGCAATGGAGAAGCAGCTGTATCCGAATTGGCGTTTACTGGTCTTAGCGGATTGGGAGATGCCGGATCCCGTGTTTCAGAATAGCCCGCAGCTGGGGTGGGTGAGGCTGCCTACGCTGGACGATCCTGAGCGCTTGACCCAAGTTTTTAACGATATCGTTGCAGACTGCTATGCGGATTGGGCCATGCTGTTGCCGGCGGGCTTCCGCTTGGAGTCTCGCGCGCTGGTTAGATTGGCCGAGGCGGCCCATGCTCACCCTGAATGGATGGCTATTTATTGCGATAGCGATGTCGTTTCCCCTATGGGGGAATATTTTTTGCCCTCGTTCAAACCGGATTTCTCCCCGGAGTATTTGCGCTCCATGGACTATATCGGGGCGGGAGTTGCGATTTCGACTAGAGCCCTAGTGGCATTGAATGGCTTGCAGCCGTACCCGGGGGCTTATGTTTATGAATGCCTGTTGCGCTTGTTCGAGTTGAAGGGAAGGGATGCGATAGGGCATGTGGATGATGTGCTGCTTTCCCTTCCATATGACAAAAGTGTTATTGGTCCTTTGGCGACGGCGGCGCGGAAGGTGGCTCTGGAGAACCATGCCATCAGACTGGGGCTAGCCGCCGATGTGGGCGACGGTTATGTGCCGGGCACCCATCATTTTGATATCAAAGTGCAGGGGAGTCCCTTGGTTTCCATCATTATCCCTACCCGGGATAAATTGGAGTTTTTAGAACCATGCCTCGAAAGCCTGTTCGAGAAAACCAGGTATCAGTCGTTTGAAGTCATTATTGTTGACAACCGTTCGGAGCAGCCTGAGACCCGCGAGTTTTATGAGGATATGGCTGGGAGATTCCCTGGGCGGATCAAGGTTGTCGAATACGATGCTCCTTTTAATTTCTCCGCGCAGTGCAATTTAGGCGTTAGTGTAGCGGCCGGCGAGTTCGTTTTGTTGTTGAACAACGATACGGAAGTCATTTTGGAGTCCTGGCTTGAGCGTTTGCTGGCGGTGGGGCAGCAATCTGGGGTAGGGGCTGTCGGCGCCCGCTTATTGTACCCCGAGGTGGGGCAAATTCAGCATGCGGGCATTATTCTTGGCTTGCCGGGCGGAATGAGGTCTGTCGCCGATCATGTATTTGAGCCGATGGATATCTCCGAGTCCGGATATCAGAATCGGATTCTGACCGGGCAGAACTATTCCGCTGTGACGGGTGCTTGCCTTTTGGTGAGTAAAGAAATTTACCTGCAAGTCAGCGGTTTGGACGAAGACAAATTTAAAGTCTGCTTCAACGATGTAGACTTTTGCCTGAAGGTTCAAGCTGCGGGCTATCGTAATGTGTACAACCCTTTTGTGGTGTTGTACCACCATCATGCCAAAAGTATTGGACGAACCACGTCAGACCCTCGCGTCGCGTTGCAGGCGGCGGTGAGGGAGCGCGATGAAATGGATGCGATGCTGAGGCAATGGCTGCCGTTGATGCGACGTGATCCATTTTTTAACCGCCACTTGTCTCTGCGTGGAAGAAAGATGGAAGTGGAGTGGCAGCGTTGCGTTGCCTGGGATCCTGAGTTGCCGGGACGTAAACGTGTTCTGGGGATGCCGGTTCCGGGGGGGAGCGGCGAGTATCGGCTGAGCCAGCCGCTGTCCATTCTGCAAGAGCAGGGACGGCTTGACGGGGAGATTCACCAGCCGACTCAGGGCGCGTTGTCGGTTGTTGAAATGGCGCGGCATGCGCCGGACACCCTGCTCTTGCATACCGGTATCAATGACGGAATCTATGACGCGCTGACGGCTTATCGCGAGTTCATTCCGCAAATGCGAGTGGTGTTCGGGATTGACGACTTGGTGGGCGGCACGCCGGTGAAGAGTAATCTATACGACCACTGGAAACGCCTGTATCCAGATGCGAAGCAGAGGCTTCGTAGAGTGCTGAAGTTGAGTGATGCTCTTGTTGTGTCGACAGAACCGTTGGCCGCATTCACTCAAGGAATGGTGGACGAAATCGTCGTAGTGCCCAACAGGCTGCGGAAAAGTGTTTGGGGGCAACTGAGGCCGCAAAGACGGGTTGGTGCGAAGCCTCGAGTTGGTTGGGTTGGTGCCTCTCAACATCGGGGAGATTTGGAACTGTTGTTTGAGGTCATCAAGCAAACTGCAGCGGAGGTGGACTGGGTCTTCATGGGTATGTGCCTGCCGCAGTTCCGTCCTTATGTAGCTGAGGTGCATCATTCCGTGCCATTTGATCAATATCCTGAGGCGATTGCCAAGTTGAATCTGGATTTGGCGGTGGCGCCGTTGGAGCTTAACGCTTTCAACGAGGCCAAGAGCAATCTGCGTTTGCTGGAGTATGGCGCTTTGGGGTGGCCGGTAGTCTGCACCGATATTTATCCTTATCAGACCAATGCGGCGCCAGTGTGCCGAGTACCCAATGTAGCGGAGGCCTGGATTGAGGCGATAAGAAGTAAGGTGTATGACCGAGACGCCAGTGAGCGGGAGGGCGAGCAGCTACGTGACTGGGTTGAGAGGCACTACTGGCTGGAGGATCACCATGAAGACTGGTTCCATGTGCTGCATGGTTGAGCGTTGAGTCAAGCGTCTGGTAGAGAATCGCCCTGCGGCGCAAGCCGCGGGGCAGTTTGTTTTTCACTTTGCCGCGCAGTTTGGGTGTTCGCCATCGGGCGAGGGAAGGAGGCATCCGTTTGGATGGTTGTTTGGTAAAAATACCATTTTGGTCAAGTTTATTAACCTTTAGACGATCTAGTAAGCATGCTGCGCAAATCACGGCGTTCCGCTTGACGCAGTCTTGATCTCTAGGGGAATCACATGGCTATTACCGTAAACACCAATATTGCGTCGCTGAACGCGCAGCGCAACCTCGGCAGTTCCAACAACTCCCTGCAAGTGTCCTTGCAGCGTCTGTCTTCCGGTCTGCGCGTCAACAGCGCTAAGGACGATGCGGCTGGTCTGGCAATTTCGCAAACACTGACTTCGGCGATTCGAGGCAATAACCAGGCGATCAAGAATGCCAACGATGGTATCTCTGTTGGCCAGACCGCTGAAGGCGCCTTGGGCCAGCTTGCCAACAATATGCAGCGTATCCGTGAAATCGCGGTACAAGCATCCAACGGTTCGGTCAGCAATACCAACCGTTCGCAGCTGCAAAGCGAAGTGGATCAGCTGACCCAGGAAATCTCGCGTATTGTGCAGACCACCCAGTTCAACGGCACCAGCCTGTTGTCCGGCGGTTCGGTACTGACTTTCCAGGTGGGATCGTCCGGCGCAGCCACCAACCAAGTGTCGATTTCGTCCACCGACTTGACCTCGGCCGGCACGCTGAACACTTATAGCTCCAGTTTGAGCAATACTGGCACGATTAGTGTGACCACCCAAGGGGGTGCCTCCGCCGCCTTGTCTTCGCTGGATGCGGATATTGCCCAGATCTCGAACATCCGCTCGACTTTCGGCGCGGTGCAGAACCGCTTTGATGCGGTGGTTTCCAACCTGCAGAACTATACTGAGAACCTGACTGCGGCCAACAGCCGCATCATCGACGTAGACTTTGCCGCGGAAACCGCCAACCTGACTAAGAACCAGATTCTGCAACAGGCCGGCACTTCGATTCTGAAGAACGCCAACTCGCTGCCGCAATCGGCGCTGACTCTGCTGCAGTAAGTTGAGGGTGCAAGAGCAGGGCGTCTGTTTGGCCAGGACGCCCTGCTTCGTTGGGTTTCGGGCCTGATACGGAAAACGGTAGAGAGTGGTTTTACGGTAAAATTCACATTGCAGCTATAAAGTTTATTGTGCCTCTGACGATATGGTGAGTAAGCAAGTCGCTTTGCCCAACTGTGTAGATCAGGAGAACTAACATGGCTATTACCGTCAACACCAACATTGCTTCGCTGAATGCGCAGCGTAACCTCGGCAACTCGAACAACGCGTTGCAAGTCTCTCTGCAGCGTCTGTCTTCCGGTCTGCGAGTCAACAGCGCCAAGGATGATGCCGCCGGTCTGGCGATTTCCCAGACCCTTACTGCCGCCATCCGTGGTAACAATCAGTCGATCAAGAACGCCAACGATGGCATCTCCGTCGGTCAGACGGCGGAAGGCGCCTTGGGCCAGATCGCCAACAACCTGCAGCGTATCCGTGAAATCGCGGTGCAAGCGTCCAACGGTTCGGTCAGCAATACCAACCGTTCGCAGCTGCAAAGTGAAGTGGACCAACTGACCCAGGAAATTTCGCGTATCGTTCAAACCACCCAGTTTAACGGCACCAGCCTGTTGTCCGGCGGTTCGGTACTGACTTTCCAGGTGGGCTCGTCCGGCGCAACCAATAACCAGGTTTCCATTTCGTCGACCGACCTGACGTCCGCCAGTGTTTTGAACAGCTACAACTCGAGCTTGACCAACACCGGTACCGTGAGCGTGACCACTCAGGGCGCGGCATCGGGCGCGCTGTCGTCGCTGGATGCGGACATCGCCTCGATCTCGAATATCCGGTCCACTTTCGGTGCGGTACAGAACCGTTTCGATGCGGTGGTGGCCAACCTGCAGAACTACGTGGAAAACCTGACCGCAGCCAACAGCCGCATCGTGGATGTGGACTTCGCAGCGGAAACTGCTAACCTGACCAAAAACCAGATTCTGCAACAGGCCGGTACTTCGATTCTGAAGAACGCCAACTCGCTGCCGCAGTCGGCACTGACCCTGCTGCAATAAGTCTAGAATGATGGTATGAGCCAGCGGCGGCTCCGGTTGGTTGGGCAACCGGAGCTGCGCGCGTCAGGAGAGTTGTCATGCAAATACCTTCTTTACAATCGCTGCCGATTGCCAATGCAGGCGCATCCGCGCCGCGGCAGCAAACGGTGGAGCTGGCACAAAGCGGGCAGGGAGCCGATAAGGCCGCTTCCGCTTTACCGGACAATGCCCAGGCAGTGGCTGCCGCCGGGCAGGCGCAGCAGCAGCAGGCGCAGAATACCGCGGCCAAGGAAAAACCATCGGTTACCGAGCAGTTGCAGTCTTCGCTGAAGCAACTGAACAGCGTGGCCTCGCTGTACAATAACCAGCTGGAGTTCTCGGTGGACAAGGACACCGACCTGCAGGTGGTGAAAGTCGTGGACAAGGAAACTCAGAAGGTCATCCGGCAGATACCTTCCGAGGACGCGATCCGGATCGCCAAGGCGATTGGCGACTTCAAGGGCATGCTGCTGAAGGACAAGGCTTGAGTCCCGGGAGCGGCTCAACAAATACACATTAAAGGGTGATGAACATGGCAGGGATAACCACATCAGTCGGCACGATCGACGTTCAAACCATCGTAAGCCAGTTGATGGCGATCGATTCCCGGCCATTGCTCGCCAGTCAGAAGAAGCTGGACGGCTACAACACCCAGTTGAGCGATCTTGGCAAGATCGGTTCCGCGCTGTCCGCGCTGCAAAGCGCGATCACCAGCTTGTCGTCGGGATCGTTCTTGCAAGCGTTCAAGGTATCTTCCAGCGATACCTCCGTCGCCGGGGTCAGTACCACCTCCGGCGGGGTCAGCGGCACCTATGTCGTCAATGTATCCAAGTTGGCCACTTCGCGACAGCTGGTGTTCGATCAGATCGGCAGCAACAAGATCACCGACGCCCAGGCGGACATTCCCAGCGCGCCTGACGAATTGAAGTTCACGGTTAATGGCAAGGAACAGACGGTCAAGCTGCGCGACAAGCCGGGCGACAAGGTCAGCCTGCAGTCCATCTCTGACAAGATCAACGCCGAGGGCATGGGCGTCAACGCCTCCGTGGTCAAGAACGGTGGTAATTACAAGCTGGTTCTGGCCTCGACCGCTTCCGGCACCGACAACGCCTTCGCGATCACCGGTACCGGCAGCACGGACACCGGCAGGGTGGACGGCAACGTCATGGGCGGCTTGTCGCAGAGCACGGACGCGGCCAGCGAGTCCAAGCTTGCGGCCAATGCGGAGCTGACCGTTAACGGAGTCAAAGTGACTTCCGGCAGCAACAAGGTCAGCGGCGCGATTCCCGGGGTGGATCTGGACCTGTACAAGGAAAACGCCAACACCACGGTGACCATGAATCAGGATGCGGCCGGCATCAGCAAGAATTTGCAGAGCTTCGTCGACGCCTACAACCAAGTACTGAGCAGCATCAAAGACGCCCGTACCGGCAGCATGAAGGGCAATGCCTCCGTCTTGTCAATTCAGCAGCAGCTGCAGAGTGTACTGACCAAATCCATTCCCGGCGTCGACCCGGTCAATTCCTACGCTTATCTGTCCCAGATTGGCATTGCCATCCAGAAGGACGGCACCATTAAGCTGGACTCGACCAAATTCAACGACGCTCTGAAGAAAGATCCGACCGCGGTCAAGAATCTGTTTGGCAACAGCAGCAATAATGGGATAGCTCAGCTGCTGAACAAGGAGATCAACGGTCTGTTGGGACCGACTGGCGTGGTGGAAAGCAGCAAGACCTCGATCAATTCGCGCATCAGCACGGAGAAGGCATCGCAGGATGCGCTTACTGCCCGTTTGACGGCACGGCAGAAGCAATACATTCAGCAATATACCGCGCTGAACTCGACGCTGAGCAAGATGGCGGCCAGCACCAATAATTTGAGCGGTTTGATGTCCCAAGTATAAGCTTTGAGTCGTCCAGTCATGATTTTTAGCTGAGATTCGGCGCCGGATGAAAAACAGCGCGCCGATCCAGCACAGCGGGTGGTTACAATATGCTGAATTCCAGAATGTTGAAGCAGTTCAACAAGGCCTATGAAAACGACGCCTTGAAGGCTGCGGTGTATGGCGCCAGTCCCATCGGGATCGTGGTCATGCTGTACGAAGGCGCGATCAAGGCGATCATGACCGCCAGTATTGCGATCGAGGCTCAGCGCTTCGATGAAAAAGCGCGCATGATCTCGAAGGCGATGGACATCATCGAAGGTCTGCGCATCGCGCTGGACGTGGAGGCCGGCAGCGAGGCGGCTGTCAACCTGAACGAGCTGTACCTCTATATGAAGACGCGTCTGGGACGGGCCAGCCTAAAGAACGATTTGGAGATTTTGGCTGAGGTGAGGGGGTTGCTGGAAACGATTCTCCCCGCCTGGCAGCAAGTAGACCGCAGTCAGCCCGCGGCCAGCGCGGCGGCGGGCGCATGACGGCGACGGCGCGCGCGACGACCTTGGGGCAGCTGGTGGCGGAACTGGAGGCCTTGACGCCTCAGGTGTCCGCCGCAGTGTCCGCCAAGGATTACGAGCGTTTCAACGCCTTGCAGGCGCAGCAGGAAAAGCTGATGTCGCGGCTGTTGGCTTCGCTGACCCAGGAAACGTTGTCTGGCCTGGAGGAGGCTCAGCGCGACAGACTGCGCGAGTTGGTGCGGCGACGCGAGGAAATCCAGGCGGATCTGGTCCAGTGGTCGGAAGCGTTGCGCTCGGAGCTGGTGCTGATCAATCAGAGTTCCCGGGTGCTGAAACACTATCGTTGACCGCAAATCGCCGCGACGGCCCGGCCAGGACGGCGGAGTCGATTTGATGGCGGGTTGGCCTTGGGTTGTTGGAGGTTTCGCCATAAAATTAAGTCACGGCGGAAACTCTTCCATGGGGAACCAAGATGTCCGGCACCTTTTTCCCATACCTGATGGTCGTGCTCTGGCTGATGCTGGCCATGGCGGTGGCGTATGTCTACTGGCGCGTGCTGCGTCTGGAAACCAAACGCGACAGCTTGACCACCATGTATCTCGACCAGCAGCAACAGCAGATCAGCGCTATGCAGCGGGATATGTCGCGCCTGTTGTCCCGGGTGGAGCAGCAGGCGCACGGGGATGTCGGACTCAGCCCTTACAATCAGGCGATCGAGATGATACGCCAGGGCTTGACGGCTTCCGAAGTGGCCTCCCGCTGCGGCATCTCCCGCAGCGAGGCCGAGTTGATCGTTTCCCTGTACCGAAATAGTCCCACCTCATGATTCCGTCGATCAATACCGGCGTCTTGCCGGCGCAGCAGATCAACCCCTCGCAGCTATTGGGCGAGGGCGCCAAGCTGCTGCTGGAAACCGCGACCCTTCCCAGCCGCTTGCCGACGCTGCTGCTGGGCGAGCAGGTGACGGCGCGCGTGGCGGATCGCCTCGACAATAATCAGCTGGCGGTATTGATCAAGAATTCGCTGTTCACGCTTAACCTGCCCCAAGGGGCGACGGTAAGCGGCGATACGCTGCAGCTGAAGGTGGCGTCGCTGCAACCGGCGCTGACCTTTTTATTGCAGGACGGCGGCAAGGAGAGCGCGGAGCAGACCAAGGGCAGTTCGGTGCAAGTGGCCCTGAGCCCGGCTTCCCGTTATCTGACCCATCTGCTGTCCACCCAGACCAGCGACGCCGGCAAGCCGGTGCTGGTCAACGCGGCGCAGCAGCCGCCGCCCAAGGTGGCGGAGGATTTGCAGCAGGGCGTGGCCAAGAGCGGTCTGTTTTACGAATCCCACCTGAAGGATTTCGCCGACGGCCGCACCAGCCTGGCCGAGATCAAGCAGGAGCCGCAGGCCAAGATGAGCCAAGCCTTGGCCAATACCGAGCACGCGGCGGCCAGCGCGCGGCCGCAGGCGCAGGCTCAAGCCCAGGAGTTGGGCAATCTGGTGCAAAGGCAGCTCAACGGCCTGGAAAACCAGCAACTACAGTTTCAAGGCATGGCCTGGCCCGGCCAGCCCATGCAGATGGTGATCGAACAGGAAAAGACCGAGGCCGACCGCGAAGGCAACGGCCAGCAGGAGATGCAGGCCTGGTCCACCAATCTGTCCTTGAATCTGCCTGCCCTGGGCGGCATGGCCGCGCGCATCCGTCTGGTGGGCCAGTCGGTGCAGGTGTCGTTCTCCGCCGAGGACGAACAGGCCGGGCAGTTGATCACCCAGAATGCCGGCCGGCTGGAGGCGGGCCTGGCCTCGGCCGGCCTGGCCTTGGCCAGTCTGGTGGTGAAGGACGATGGCGCGGCCGCCGAGTGAGGACAAGCGCCGCTCCGCGGTGGCTTTGTCTTACCAGGAGGGGCACCGTTCGCCCAAGGTCGTCGCCAAAGGTTATGGCGAGCTGGCCGAGCGCATCATAGACCGTGCGCGGGAGGCTGGCGTGTTCGTGCACGACTCGCCGGAGCTGGTGTCTTTGCTGATGCAGGTGGACCTGGACAAGAACATTCCGCCGGAGCTCTACCGCGCGGTGGCCGAGGTCCTGGCCTTCGTCTACTTTCTGGAGCATCACGCCTCCGGCAAGGATTATGAATTCGAGGCCTGGCTGGGCGGGCGCAAGCCCGCGCCTTTGCCCGAGCCCTGATTCTCCCCGCCGCGCGCTGGCGTTGCGGCGCGCTTCCCCTTATCCTCGATGAATCTCGTCGTTTTCATCGTGGAGTCGCAAATGAAAGTCGCTTATATCGGTCTGGGCATCATGGGCCGTCCCTGCGTATTGAACCTGCTGAAGGCGGGCCACCAGGTGACGGTGTGGGCGCGCAGCCGCGAACGGGCCGAGCCCTTGTTGCAGGCGGGCGCAAGCTGGGCGGATAGCCCGGCCGAGCTGGCCGGCCAGGTCGAGCTGCTGATCACCAATGTGTCGGACACCGCGGACGTGGAACAAGTGCTGCTGGGCGAGCAAGGCGCGGTTCACGGCGCCGACGCGGGCCTGGTCTGCGCGGATATGAGCACCATCGCGCCCAACGGCGCGCGCCGCATCGCGGAGAGACTGGCGGCTTACGGCGTGGACTTTCTGGACTGTCCGGTGTCCGGCGGAGAGGTGGGCGCCGTCAACGGCACGTTGACCATCATGGTCGGCGGCAAGGCCGAGGCCCTGGAGCGCGCGCGTCCGGCCTTGCAGGCCATGGGGCAGACCATCACCCATATCGGCGCCAGCGGCGCCGGCCAGGTGGCCAAGGCCTGCAACCAGATCGCGGTCGGCGTCGGCGTCGCCGCGGTGGCGGAAATCATGAAGCTGGCCCAGGCCTGCAATGTCGATCCCGCGCCGGTGCGCGCCGCGCTGCTGGGCGGTTTCGCGCAGAGCAAGGTGTTGGATGTCCACGGCCAGCGGATGATAGACGACAACTACGCGCCGGGCTTCAAGGCCAAGCTGCACGCCAAGGACATGCGCATCGTGCTGGAGACGGCGCGCGAGCAGGGCATCCGCTTGCCGGAGGCGGAACGGGTGTCGGGCCTGATCGATCAGTTGGTGGCCGAGGGCGAGGGCGAGCTGGATTCGTCGGCGATCGCGCGGCTGATCTGGCGGCAGAACTGAGGCGGCGGACAAAAAAACGGCGAGGCCGGGCCTCGCCGTTTTAGCAGAAGCGCCGGAGGGCGCCTCAGGCGACCTTGTCCTTCAGCTGCTTGCTGGGCAGAAACACCACTTTGCGTTTGGCGGCGATCTCGATGGTCTCGCCGGTCTTGGGATTGCGGCCGGTGCGGGCGGCGCTTTCCTTGACTTTGTATTTGCCCACCACGGTGGTGATTTCGTCGCCGTTGGCCAGCGCGTTTTGCAGCACTTCGTCAAAAGCGCCCAACACCCGGAGCACGTCGGCCTTGCTCAGGCCGGATGTCTCGGCCAAGGCCGCGATCAGTTCTGCTTTGGTCATGTTTTGGTCTTTCCCTAAGGTCTAGGAGGGCTTGCCGCGGCGGCTCTGGCCGCCGGCGCCGCGCTTACTCGATATTCTGGATCTGCTCGCGCATCTGTTCAATCAGTACTTTCAACTCCACCGAGGCCTGCGTGGTTTCCGTGGAGACCGATTTGGACCCCAGCGTGTTGGCTTCGCGATTCAACTCCTGCATCAGGAAGTCCAGACGCTTGCCGGACTGACCGCCGGCTTTCAGGATGCGGCGCACTTCGCTGAGATGGGTGCTGAGGCGGGCCAGTTCTTCATCGACGTCTATTTTCTGAGCGAACAGCGCGAATTCCTGCTTCAGCCGGTCTTCGTCGACATTGCCCAGCGCCTCTTGCAGGCGGCTGGACAGTTTGGACATATGAGCGTCCAGAATGGCCGGCAGCTTGGGCTTGATGGCGACGACGATGGCTTCCATGCCGGTGATGCGTTCTTCCAGCACCACCTTGAGTTTTTCGCCTTCGCGGCCGCGCGAGGCGTTGAAGTCCTTCAGCGCCACCGCCAGGCTTTCCGTGCACAGCTGCTGCAGCACTTCCGGCGGCAACTCGTTGGTTTTCATCACGCCGGGCCAGCGCATCAGCTCGCCTACCGACAGGCCGCGGTTTTCGCCGGCCTGCTCGCGCACCTGCTGCGAGACCTCGATCAGGCGCTGCAGCACGGCCTGGTTCAATTCCAGTGTCGGCACGGCGCTGTCCACCTGATTGATGCCGACACGGCATTCCAGCTTGCCGCGGCTGACCTTGGCGGAAATCAGCTCGCGCAATTGCGGCTCGATCACGCGCAATTCTTCCGGCAAGCGCATTTGCAAATCAAGGTAACGGTGGTTGACCGAGCGAATTTCTAGGCTCAGCAAACCGCCGGGAAATTCCCTGCTGCTTGCGGCAAAGCCTGTCATACTTAAAATCATCAGACACCCCCTTAGATGAGCGGATTGTTTACTTTCTCAAGGCTGGGCCCGAATTGCTTTGCTAAGCTCAATCCAAGGCCTGTGGACACTATAACAACTGACACCCCATGACTCAATCGAACCAGCAGACCGCTTTGCCGGCCGGCTCCCGGCTGGGCGAGTACACGATTGTCCGCCAACTCTCCGTGGGCGGCTTCAGTGTTGTCTATCTGGCGCTGGACGATCAGGACAATAAGTTCGCGATCAAGGAGTACTTGCCGCGCAATCTGGCGCTGCGCGACGAGGACGGCCACGTGACGGTGCCGCATGAGTTGGACCGCGAGGCCTTCAATCTGGGCCTGAAGTGTTTTTTCGAGGAAGGGCGCATTCTCTCCGGCATTTCCCACCCCACCGTGGTGCGAGTGATCAATTTCTTCCGCGCCAATCAGACGGTCTATATGGTGATGGAGTACGCCGACGGCCGCTCGCTGGTGCGGGAATTGGAACTGGCCGGCGGACGGCTGGACGAGCGCCGCCTGCGCAAATGGTTCGCCGCGCTCTTGTCCGGGCTGCGGGAGGTCCATCTGCAGCGTCTGCTGCATCTGGACATCAAGCCCGCCAATATCTATCTGCGCCGCAACGGCGCGCCGCTGCTGCTGGATTTCGGCGCGGCCAGGCAGACCTTGTCGCGCCGCGACAAGCACTTCGCCTCGATGTACACCCCGGGCTTCGCCGCGCCCGAGCAATATGAAAAAGACGCGCCGCTAGGGCCGTGGACCGACATCTACGCGCTGGGCGCCTGTCTTTACGCTTGCATGGGCGGCGGCACGCCGCAGATTTCCAAGGAGCGCAAGGAAAGCGATCGGCTGACGCCGGCGAGCAAGGCCTTCCGTCATTTGTACTCCCGCGAGTTGCTGGAGCTGACCGATCAGTGCCTGGCGCTGTCTCCGGAGGAGAGGCCGGCCACCGTGCCGGGGCTGCAAAAGCGCCTGATGGCGGAGGAGTACAGTCCGCCGGAAGAACTGGCGGGCAGCAAGTGGGTGGGATGGATAAAAAACCTGACTGGCGGACGCTCGTGATGAGGGGATCGGCATGAAACTATCCATCTATCAGGAAAGCCGCATCGGCGGGCGAGCGTACAACCAGGACAGGCTGGTGATCGCCCACTCGCGCGACACTGTGATGCTGGCGGTGGCCGACGGCATGGGAGGGCATATGCGCGGCGAAGTGGCGGCGCAAATCACGGTGGACCTGCTCAGCGAGCTGTTCTACCAGCAAGCCACGCCGACGCTGACGCATCCCAACCGCTTTCTCGTCAACGCGGTCAGCACCGCGCATCAAGTCATTCTCGATTACGCCGCCGACCACCGGCTGCCGGAGGTGCCGAGCACCACGGTGGTGGCGGCCATCATCCAGCAGGGGCAGTTGTACTGGTGTCATGTCGGCGATTCCCGCCTCTATCTGCTGGACGAGAAGGGCTTGCGTCTGCGTTCGCGCGATCATTCCCAGGTGCAGCGCCTGATCGATCAAGGCCAGTTGAGCGAGGACGCCGCCAAGGTGCATCCGGAACGCCACAAGATTTACAACTGTCTGGGCGCGGCCAGCGATCCGGACATCGACGTCGGCGAGAAACAAAGCGTGGGCGCGGGCTGCTCCATCCTGCTGTGTTCCGACGGCCTGTGGTCGCAGGTGATGGACCCGGAGCTGGAAAAGGTCTTCGTCCGCCGCAATGTCAGCCAGGTCTTGCCGGCGCTGATGAATGTGGCGGAGCGCCGCGCCGGCGCCGGCGGGGACAATCTGTCCGCGGCGGCGGTCACCCTGCTGGACGAGACGCAGGACTACGGCGAGCGCGAGGACGTGCTGGACACGGAAACGGCGACGCCGCGTCAGATGGGACGGATGATTCTGGACTCCAATCTGGAAACCATGCATCAGGAGATTCTGGCCAGCCGGGTGGCGGGCAAGCGCGACTAAGCGCCGTCGTCGGTGGCGACTGATATAATCGTCGGCATTTACCGTTCTGGACGATGACATGATGCGACCTTCCCAACGCCCGGCCGATGCCCTGCGCACGGTGCGGATCAGCCGCCATTACCTCAAGCACGCCGAAGGTTCGGTGTTGATCGAGTTCGGCGACACCAAGGTGATTTGCACCGCCAGCGTGGACGACGGCGTGCCGGGCTTCCTGAAGGGCAAGGGCCGCGGCTGGGTGACCGCCGAGTACGGCATGCTGCCGCGCTCCACCGGCTCCCGCATGCGCCGCGAATCCTCCGCCGGCAAGCAGTCCGGCCGCACCCAGGAGATTCAGCGCCTGATCGGCCGCTCGCTGCGCGCGGTGGTGGATCTGGAGAAGCTGGGCGAGCGCCAGATCCAGATCGATTGCGATGTGATCCAGGCCGACGGCGGCACTCGCACCGCCAGCATCACCGGCGCCTACGTGGCCTTGGCCGACGCGATCGGCCTGCTGCTGCGCGAGGGCAAGCTGAGCGAGAACCCGCTGCGCGACCAGGTGGCCGCCATTTCGGTGGGCCTGTACCAGGGCATGCCGGTGCTGGATCTGGATTACGCGGAAGACTCCAACTGCGACACCGATATGAATGTGGTGATGACGGGAGACGGCCGCTTCGTTGAGGTGCAGGGCACCGCCGAGGGCGAGCCGTTTGGCGACCAAGAGCTGCAGGCGATGTTGGGCCTGGCCCGTTCCGGCATCCGCGAGCTGGTGGCGTTGCAGCGCCAGGCGCTGGCGGAGTGAGGGCGCAAGCCCTGAATAGTAAAAAGCCCCGTCGCCGGGGCTTTTTTCATGGCTTGGCGCTCTTGCTGATGAACTGCTGCAGCGCATCGTAGAACATCGGCGCGCTGACGCTCATATTGTCTTCTTGCTTGCGCCGCGCGGCGGTGGGGGCGGAGCTTTGCACCGCGACGATGACCGGCTGTCCCGGCCCCATCACGAACACCGGCGAGCCGCTATTGCCTTCCAGCGTGTCGCAGCGGTGGGTCAGGCGGCCGTCCGGGCGCAGCTTGGTCGCCTTGCAGGCGTTGTGCACCAGCAGGTGTTTTTGATCGTCGATGGGGTAGCCGCCCTGGGTCAGCGTCCAGCTCCGCTGGTTCAGCAATTCGCGCAACTGCTTGGCGTTGCCGCTGAAGACGGGCAGCACGCCCTGGGTGTCGCCCAAGGGGGTGGCCAGGCGGACGAAGGCGAAGTCGCGCGGCGCGATGCGCGGCGGGATGTAGAGGCCGTCGGCGCGGCGGTCCAGGCCTTTGAGGAAGCTTTTGTCCACCTGCACTTCCAAAATCTTGCTGCGCGCGGTGAATTCATCGCCCCACAGGCCGACGGTGAAGCTGACCGCCGGATCGAAACGGCCTTTCTCGTCGACGAAGCAATGGCCGGCGGTCAGCACCACGTCGCGCGCCACCAGCGCGCCGGTGCAAATGGTGCGGGAGCGGGTTTGCAATTGCCCGACGGCGAGCCAGGGTTGATGGTCGGGGCGAGTGCGGACGCGATCGTCCTGGCCGAAGAACAGGATCTTGTGTTCCGCGGAGACGGTGGGGGCGGCGGACGCCGGCAGGGCAAGCAGAACACTGAGGACAAGCAGCGGGAGTTTCATCGAGTTTGGCCTTGCAAATGAAAACGGGGCGCCGAAGCGCCCCGAATTATGTGCGATTGCCGGAGGTTCCGGCAATGCTCGCCGCCTGATTACTTGGCAGCGGAAGCAGCTTTTTTGGAAGCTTTCTTCTCGGCTTTCTTGGCCGGAGCGGAAGCTTCTTTCTTAGCGGCTTGGGCTTTCTGAGCAGCGGAAGCCTCTTTCTTGGCTACGTGCTTTTTGTGCTTTTTAGCGGCTTTTTTGGCCGGAGCGGAAGCGTCGGCTTTAGCGGCTTGAGCTTTCTGAGCAGCGGAAGCTTCTTTCTTAGCAGCGTGCTTTTTGTGCTTTTTAGCGGCTTTTTTGGCCGGAGCGGAAGCGTCGGCTTTAGCGGCTTGAGCTTTCTGAGCACGGGAA